>AP027925.1:0-1276969 GCA_036322875.1 Candidatus Paraimprobicoccus trichonymphae | reverse complement strand
TTAAAAAATTCCCAATTTCAACAAGCCAGAAAGTTTAATCATTCTTTGTAATCTTTCTGGTATGTTAATAACTTTTAATTTGCCACTCAAATTAGTTATTAATTTGAATCTACCAATGATTAAACCGATTCCTGAACTATCCATAAAACTTACATTCTTCAAATCAATATAAACCAACTTTGGAAGATTTGAGTTTATACTTTCATCTATTTGTTCTCTTATACCTTGAGCCGTATGATGATCAATATCTCCATTTATTCCAACCAAAAGAGTTTCTTTTTTGAAATTCAAAAAAACTTGACCAACATTCAGATTTGAAGTTTCATTTTCAAAAATCACCTTTCCACCTTTCCACCTTTCCACCTTTCTATCAAATTAAATAAAAAATACCTTTTATTGAATAATATTAAATGCTTAACTTATTTTGTCAAGTTTTTTTTAACTATTTATAATAAATTTTGGGAAAATTAATTTGAAAATAGGCAAACAAACGCTTTGAATCCATAGAATACACTTGCCTTTGTGTTCAAAACAGCAAAAATATCTTTAAAAATTAGAGTCTAATATTAGTAGATTTTAACGCGAACTCGATGAAAAATAGGATATAAAAAATCCATCTTGAAGCTGATAAAATGGTAATTGCAGAAAATCGAATGGGCATATTTTTTATGCAAGAAGAATTATTAATAGCAATATTTTGTGATATAAATGAAATTTATAAAATATTTGAAAAATATTGTAAATAAATTGGTAAATATATGTAAAGGAGTCACGACGACCCCCAGAAAATTACCAATAATAAACACCGTTATTTGTGAACTCATCTTTATGCTCACCATAACACTTATCGCAAACATAATTACCATTACCTACATATGTGTTATGTTGTAAATTTTTAAAACTAATATTGTGGCTACCATCGTGTTCTCGGTTTTCTTCACTAGTAGACAAAAATTCTCCACAATATTTGCAATAATGCTTTTCCGAAATTGTGTCTACTGCATGTCCACCACTAACATCATCTAAATCGTCATCGTTTATTTTTACCATACATAACCCACCTCCATTAAAATTTATTTGGTATCTAGTTAAAATTTATCCTATGAATCTTCATTAATATTTGCTACTACCAAAACGAAAATTAGTAGAAATACCACTACACAAGGGATTGGCTTTTTTAGCAAATTTACGTTTAACGTAAAAGTATCCACTAGTAGTAATGCCTACAATAGCAATTGTATTCAATATACTCAAAGCGTTTTGCATTAAAAACTCTCCAGCTCCTCCACCTGAAATATTTTCCAAATCTTCAACTAACTCTCCTTTGGACTCTTGCACATTTTTAGCAGCATTCTTTAAGGATTCGACAATTTGGCTGGTGTTCTTCAAGAGACAGTTCCAAACCAAATTTAGATATTACATCTTTCGCTCCTTGAGCACCAAATTCCTTTTCTGCATTGATAAGTTCCTTTAATTTATCCACATCTTGCAATATATCAATTGTGAATTCATTAGCAAAAATAATATTCATTTTTTTCGAACACAACTTTTAATCTTTAATCCGTTTATGTCTTCTTCTATTATTCCGTAAGAGAATCTGTATGAAGATGATCGGCATCTGATTTCCCTCTAAGCATAATTCCACCACCAATAGCAACAGCTGCAATAAGAAATGAATTTGCTATGTTCCATGCGTTTTTCTTCAAAAACTCTCCAGCTCCTCCACCTGAAACATTTTCCAAATCTTCAACTAACTCTTCTTTGGACTCTTGCACATTTTTAGCAGCATTCTTTAAGGCTTCGACAATTTGGCTGGTTTCTTCAAGAGACAGTTCCAAACCAAATTTAGATATTACATCTTTCGCTCCTTGAGCACCAAATTCCTTTTCTGCATTGATAAGTTCCTTTAATTTATCCACATCTTGCAATATATCAATTAATTTTTCATTATTGACCATTTGACAACACCTCTGTAAATTTATTAGTAAAAATAATATTCGTTTTTTCGAATACAACTTCTACTCTTTGTTATTATTGTCGTTTTTTGCAATATTATCACTTTTATTTTTTAGATAAAAAATATCTGATTTAATGATTAAATAATTCACCAATTTGGATAATATTATCAGTATTTATCGTAAAGCACATTGAGCATACCAAAACAACATTACAGATTTTTCTTGCACCTCTGCTTTGCGCAAACTCTTGATTCGACGTCCGTTGCAGATCGACCCTGTCTTACATAGACACCATTTCAAGCGTTAAGTCCCTTTAGCTCCACAGTATTTAATTAATATTAGCAATTTATTATTTTTTTGTCAACATTTTTTATATTTTGGAACGATTAATCCAACTAAACTAAAGTTTAGCGGTTTTCTCGCTTTTTTATAATAAAGAATTAAAGATTTGAAAAAATATTATTGACACATTTTTAAGCAAAATTTAATTTGAAAAATTTTTATATTTAAATTATGATTCAAAAATAAATTTTTTAGCTTTTAAACAAAAATTTTTCTGATTTTTACTTGCAAAAAAATCATATTTTCCAAAATTTGTACTTTGTGAAAGCAAATCATTTTTTTTTAATATTTCAAAGACTTCAACAACTGTTTCTTTGCTACTATTTATAATTTTTATTTCTGATTTTGTAATTTCCAAAATATTATTTATTATTGCTGGATAATGTGTACATCCTAGAACTAAAGTATCTATATTAAAATCTAACAAGTATTTTAAATATTTATAAATTATATTATTGATTATATATTTTGGAAAATTAGAGATTCCCGACTCTATTATTGGTACTAACAAAGGACAACCAATTTGATATACTTCTACTTCATCGTTTAATAATTTTATCTTTTTTTTGTAGCTATTACTCTTTATAGTAGCGACAGTAGCCATTATACCTATTTTTTTGTTTACTGTTGAATTTATTGCCTTTTCACAAGTAGAATCCAAAACATCCACAAATAAAAAATCAAATCCCTTTTTTGCTTCTTGTATTAAGGAGCTAACAGTTCCACACGCAGAAACTACAGCCTTTACCTTTTTTGATCTTAAAAAAGAAATACTTTCATAAGCACATCCCAAAATAACATCTGGAGATTTGCTCCCATATGGTAATCTAGCTGTGTCTCCGAAATAGACTATATTTTCCTTTGGTAAGATTTTTTTGAGTTCTTTAACTACATTAAGTCCACCTATTCCTGAATCAAAAATCCCTATTGGTTTGTTGTTCAATTCATCAACCTTTCAATGTTAATTGTAATAAATTATACGAAATTCTGAAAATTTATGATTCCGTTAATTCCGTACCTAAATTTATTTTTTAAAATCTGCTCTATTTTTTTTCAGGTTTTTCTGTGTTTATTTTGTGAAAGCAATAATGTTAATTTTATTTATTATTTTCATATTATTATTATACCAGATTTTATATGAATATATTCTATATAAAAATTTATGAATTTTTTTAATAAGGTCAAAGTTTAGATAACTGTACTTAAATAAAAAGTTATTTTTACATTTTATGATCGATTGTATACTTAACTATATATCTGCACATTTAATTTTACTTCTTAATTTAAAGCTAAATTTTCGTAATCAATTTGCTATTTTACTTGACATAAAATTCAATATAATGTATAAATTTAATTAAGTATTTAGAATTATTAAAGAATTTAAGGGGTTATTTGTTATGAAAATAATAGTAGATCAAGAAGCTTGTATAGGTTGTGGTATGTGCGTAGATTTTTGTCCTGAAGTTTTTAAAATTAACACAAATGGAAAATCTGATGTTATACATAGAAATTTTCCGAAAGAGCTAGAGATCAAAATAAAAGGGTCAGAAGATATTTGCCCTGTTGATGCCATAAAGATTGAAAATTGAAAAATTAAATAAATTTTTATTTGTAGATAACGATTAGTACCTGTTTATATAAAACTACGGGAAAATTGTCAAATATTTGTTTTAACGAATTAATCGTAAAAATATTGACAAAAAATAATGGTATGTTGAAATCTTAAGAGTGTTTCAACGAAAACCAAATTGAAACTTAAAGCATGAAAAAAAGATGCCGTGGGGTTTACGGGAATTTACACTTGAAATGAAATTGAGTCGATTGGCTTGCGATGGACGTTGAATCAAGAACCTGCGCAAAGCAAAAGGTCAATAAAGTCTGTTCATACGAGAGAACAGCTAAACTTTAGTTTAGTTGGATGATTCGTAAGAAAATATTGATAAAAAATGTGTATTGAATGAGTAGCGTGGAACACACAAGAGTGTTAATACTTAAAATAAAATGGGATCTGTGTAAAATGGATATTTGAGGGTCAGAAATTAACTACTCCGCCCTTTATAGCGGGGGTATGTATTTTTTTCACCATCTGCTTACCTTGATAAATTTTTGTAAGTTTTACTTTGGTTTCTGACGTATATCTCAATTTGTTTTTTGCTATCGTATCTTCTCACGGTACTTACAAAATATCCACCCTCCATAATAGCTCGTTACTCTAAAAGTATTCACGTATTTTTGGGCATCTCTTAAATATTTTGCAAGAAATTATTCCTTTTATTATATTTGCTATATATGGCAGTGAGTATCTTGGAATGGCTGAAGCAAAAAGTGCACATAATTTTCATCGCTGCCTATTTTTATAAATTTTATTTCGTACCGTTCGGATATTACTCTACGAACATTTTGTAAAACATAGTCCAGTTTCCCCATTAAATATGCTTCTTCAATACCTAGCAGGGCACATATTGATATAACAGCGCGATCACGTTTTGTGATTTATGAATAAACTTGCTCATTTTATTACCTCGGTTGTTATTTGGCGTACTATAATTTTTCGCACTAAAGGGCAGAAAATTAACCCAAAGAAATTAAAAAAATTAGTAATATTTATTAGTCAGATGTTTTGAACCGATTTTTGGTAATCGGTTTTGAACGTGAGTATCACAAGCATTTTTTAAATAATAAATTAGATTTTTTAAGATTTGTACCTAAAAATTTTGAAATATTATATCAAACTTCTTAAGTGTCATGATTTTATAAAGTCGAGCTAAAAAAATTATATATTTTTTATCAGTAAATGAAATAACAAGAACTAACCTAAATTGTCTAGTATCTTAAAAAATATGTTTACTTTTTAAATTTGATAAACTAAACAGTTAGATATTATCGAATTAAAATGAAATACTGTTAAGATAGTTGCACTGAAGAAACGACTAAATTTATATAGTTTTTAACGTAATAATTTTAAAAAATTTTGAAACAAAAATAAAAATATTGTATAATTAAAAGCGCAGTCATATAGGTGCTATACAATGGATATATATGAACCATGTCAGGCGGGGAACCGAGCAGCATTAAATATAGTTTTCATGTGTTTTAGATGTTCTGTCTTGACTGCATAATAATTTGTAGATGTGATTCTTTTGTATTTTGTTTTGTATAGAAAATGGAGACCAAAAAATTTTGATGATTTGACATGCCAAGATTATACAGTTGAAATTTTAAAAAATGAGATAATTTCTAATAAAATTTCTCATGCGTACTTGTTTACAGGATGTCGAGGAACTGGAAAAACTTCATGTGCAAGAATATTCTCAAAAGCAGTAAACTGTCTTAATTTAGATTTAAAAACTGGAAACCCTTGCTGTAAATGTCAAAATTGTTTAAATATAGAATCTGGAAGTTCTTTAGACATTTCCGAAATCGATGCTGCTAGTAACAACGGTGTTGATAACATTAGAGATATCAAAGAAGAAACAAGTTTTACGCCATCTGTTTTTAAGTATAAAATTTATATAATCGATGAAATTCATATGTTATCTACTGGAGCATTTAATGCTCTTTTGAAAATTTTAGAAGAACCGCCTGAACATATTATATTTATACTCGCAACTACAGAAATAAATAAAATTCCACTTACTATTATTTCAAGATGCCAACGCTTTGATTTTAATAGAATAGGTCAAGAAAGTATTTTAAATAGATTAAAATATATTTCAGAAAAAGAGAACATCAAAATAGATCATGCTGCCTTGAATTTGATTTCAAAAGTTTCTAACGGCAGTATGCGAGATGCTCTTTCCATTTTGGATCAATGCTCTAATTTTAGTGATAAAAATTTAGATTTAAATCTTGTAAAAAATATTTTGGGAATACCTGAAGAAAATTACATTGCGGATATAGTAAATTTTATTTTTAAAAGTGATTTCAAAAAAACTTTAGATATAATAAATGTTTTAAATGAAAAATCTAAAAATTTTGTGCTGGTTACTGATGAAATTATAGAAGTTTTTAGGCAAATTTTATGGTATAAAACTATAGAAAAAAATTTTGAAGGTTTATCTGAAAGTATAAAAAAATTTGTAAAAAAAACAGAATTAAATATGTTAATAAAATATGTAGATATTTTAAAGAGTTCGTATAATTTAATCTCTAAAAGTAATAATAAAATGGCGGATTTTGAAATTTTAATTATTAAACTATGCAATGTAAATACTGATATTTCTAAAATAAATATAAAAAAAACTGAAAAAGTGGAAAAAAGTGAAATTCATGAATTTGCACTGTGGGAAGATATTATAGAAAATTTAAAATTGAAAAGTTCTACATTAGGTAGAGCACTAGGTAATTCTAAAGCCTATGAAAGTGAAAAATTTTTATTGATAGATACTAATGTTAAGTTGGCAAAAACATATTTAAATAGTTTAGAGCATAAAGAAATAATAAAGCAAGCGATTTTTGAAATAACTGAAAAAAATTACAATTTAGGACCGTACCCAAAGAAAAAAAATAAAATTGATGATTTTCTTGAAGATATGAAATTTCAAAATGTGAACTTAGAAATTATTTAAAGATTTGGAGAAAAAAATGAAAGTTAGATTAAATAATAGTAATAATATGCCGAACATGGATAATTTGAAGGAACTCGCACAAAAAGCACAACATGCACAAGAAGAATTAGATACGAAAGAATACACAGCCTCTTCTGGCGGCGAAGCGGTAAAAGTAATTATAACCGGAAAACCTGAAGTTAAATATATAAATATAAAACCAGAAGTTATTGATTTAGAGGATTTAGAAATACTTTCAGATATGATAAAGGTTGCTATAAACTCTGCCATAAATAAAAGTCTAGAAGATAAAGAAAATGTAATGCAAAGTTTTTCTGGTAGTTTCAATATACCGGGATTTTCTTAAATTTTTCAATCGTCAAAGTTGACAGCATAGCTTGCTGAAAATCTGTTAACCTATGCCAATTCCCCAACTGCCTTGATTTTTATGCGATATGTGTTGCTGCCGTGATATTGCAGTGGCGTCTTTTCTACATCAATTGTTTCGATCTGTTCTCTTACTGCGCCGGATTGAACAGCCAACTTGATTGCCTGTTTCTTTGCGATTTCAAGCACTTTGTCACGAGGTGCTTTGTCATAGGAAACAAGCTGTTCATATGTTCCGCTGATCTTAAAAATTGCGAAACCTATCGCGTTTGCCACGGAGAATTTCTTCGGCTTACATATCGTGTTTACGCCATTGAATTTGTTCGGCAATATGACGGAACCGCCGCCGATCAGAATAACGGGTACATTGTCGTTAGAAATTTTTATCGCATCAATACTGTCTTCGACCATTTCAACGATACGTGCCATAGTTTTTTTTGCTAATTCATAGTTTTTTCTGCTAATTCGCGGATTATACATGCGAACCTTGCTAGCGTCGCCTATGTCTGTTGTGGTTAGCGTGTCACCACCAACAAAAGCCAGCGCCTTCTCAGTAATTTTATAGCCCGCGTTGTCAGGACCAATCATCACACCGTCCGCTGTTTCACGAACAATACTGCCACCACCAAGCCCGAACGACACAACATCTGGTATACGGAAATTAGTGCGAACTCCTTTCGCGGGGAAAGCCGTGTTGTAAGATGACAATCGCGTTATTCAATTTAGTCAAGTAGCTGGCACCGCGAATACTGTTCGTTGGACCACAAGCTATTGTCAGTATCGGGCACTTTTTCGCGAATTCTGCGTTCGTTAAAGTACCGTCGTTTTGCAAAAAATACACAATTGCATTTTTGAGATCGTGTTTAAGTAAGCTTTCTTGAAAAATTGTAACGAAGCTCTGTGATACTTTATAAAGTGTAGCATTTTCGCGTTCAATTAGTCCCATGCTGCCGAAGATTTTTTTTGCGATACATGCAGCTTTTTGCTCGTGATCGTCGCGTACGGTCGAGAAAACGCCGCTTATTGCGATTGACTTTATGCTTTTCGTTTTGCAGCGTTCAAAGAAATTTGCCGCCGCTTTTTTTTCAAACTCTGCAAGCGTTTTGCCGATAAGCTCAAACCCGCCGCCCACAATCTTGGTTTTAAGCGCGATTTATTTCAAATCGTTCATCCCAATCGACCATAGCTGGTATGCCCAAAGCAGCAGGCGCTCCGATTTGCAATATGCCGATTGGTGAGAGATTTTTTCGTTCAACAATCGCATTTGTGAAATAGGTGGTAGTGCCGAGCATAGCTTGTGTAATATGCGTCCTGGTCTATGTTCACGTCGCGCAAAACACTGTCAATCATGGCAAGTATACCGCCATAACGTTACGTGCTTCGTCAATCAGCACAACGTCTGTATTTGTGCCACCTACGTCTATACCAAGCTTATACATCGAAAATTCCCCCTTTCACGCGTTCCTCAACTGGAATATAAAAAATTGTGCCATCCACTGATGCGATTAGATTCTCATTTTGAAATTCGGCACGGGCGATGTAACCGTTGCAGTTTCCAATCACCTCGAGGATAACTCTTTGCCGAAATTGAACGCACCGTGAGTTTTGAGTATTAGGTCTGTAATTTTTTCTTGGAACATCTTGTAGCTGCCTTTAGTGGTTAGGAAATTTTTCTCCGGTGTGTGACTTTTACTTTGTTTGACGGTTCTTATCGCCCTACCAAGTGTTTCGCTACGTGTGACAATATCGCGTACTCCGTACTCCCGCACGGTTTTGCCGTTGGTACAGTACAACGAAATGGATACCAAACCGCGCCACAAGCCATAGTAAAGACGCGAGCGAGTTTTTCCGTTGATTTATTCGTAATTGTACGGAATAGGGCAATTGTAAGTGCTATAGGCGACGCGTTAACGCCTGCCAGTGCAAACGTCACCATTTGAAGCTCTGGGAAAGCCCGTCCCATTCCGTCTGCGTCCACAAGTGGCAAAACAAGCTGCGCCGCCGCAGCGAATGGAGGCATACTGTTTACACTACCCGTTTCAACCGGCATAAACGCGTATATTTCACGCCTATAGAACTGACTGATCATATCACGAAGCTGCTCATACTCCCCACTGCCGATAATTTCTCCGCAAGCACGGTCGGTGTGCCAATCATAGCAATAGGTACAATAAACGCGTCGTTTGGTACTTCGTCCACCGATAAAAGAGTCACCTCGCCATGTTCCTTTATCTGCCCGAATGCCATAAGCTTCCCCACATATGGGTCGCCACCACCGCCCGTTCCTAGCAACGCCGCACCCAGCGCGATATCCTCTAATTCTTGTATTCCGATTTTAAGCAAATATTTTCCTCCTAAATTTATGCTGCTTGGAAGCTACCGAACTTATATTGAATAAGTCAATTGTTACATTAAAACTTACAAAATTTTGAAATATTATTATCACAATAAACAGAAAAACACTTATTTAAAGTTTCGTTGATTTCTGACATTTTCAGAATTATTTTCTTTAAGGTAAAAGTACAAATCTTTGTTGACGTCTTTTGAAATTTCAGCAATTCGTTTTTGGTAAGTGTGAACTAATTGGTTGACTTTAAACGATGAGATCATCATAAACATTGAACAAATAATCCCTAAAGATACGCAACTTACTTATAAGTTTTTTATTTAACATAATTTACTTCTTTTAAGTTTATAATTAAAACACGATTTTATAAAAAAGTCAAAACCAAACCGACTTAGTCCTATAACCAAATTGCAGCAAGTCGATTTAATATAGAGCATATATAGCTTTTACGTTTTAAAACAATCTGTGATATAATCTAAACGATGTCATATTCAAAAGACACGCGAGAATTGGTCTTAAAACATCTCGCAAAGGGACACACTTTATGAAGAAGCACATAAGGAACTGAGTGTAAGCGTAAGTTCGATAAAAGCGTAGAAAAAATTTAAACGAAACAGGAAATTTAGAAAAGCGGTTAAAAAGGAGAACTGCGACGAAATTTTTCACCGAAGAACTTGAATTTTACATCGAAGGACATCCCGGTGCAATGCTTTCAGAAATAGCGGAAAAATTTGGTAATTCAACATCCGGTGCATTCGATGCTTTGGAACGAATAGGAATCACTTTAAAAAAAAAGAATATTTTTACATCGAAAAGGACGAAATAAAACGTCAAGAATTCGATGAAAAAATGTCTAAGCCAATGTGCCGGACATTGTCTATATTAACGAATGCGGTGTTAATACGTTTATGGTAAAACAGTACGTCCGTTCGAAAGTTGGAAAAAGAGTTTTTACTCCTGAGCCCGGACGAAAATTCAAGCAGATAAATATCGTTGCAGTTCAAATTAATGAAAAATCGATTGCAGTCAAAATGTACAAATGGTCGATGACTGCGGCATTTTTTCAAATTTGGTTTGAGTATGAACTCTGCCCAGTTTTACGTCAAAACAGCATAATTGTGATGGATAACGCTAGTTTTCACAAAAAATCGGAACTCGAAAAAATTGCATGCTTATATAAATGCCACATCGTTTGGCCTTCGCCATATTCTCCGGACAAAAATAAAATTGAAAAATTATGGGCAAATTTAAAAGATTGGTTGCGTTTTAATTCTAAAAATCACTTAACAATTCAAGAATCTATCGCAGCTTATTTTAAATCGGAATAGCTATAAAGAGCAATTAGTATATTGATACCAGATTTTGTGTTAATAGAAGAGAATGGATCTTATTATAACAGACTTAGATTTTATGATGAGAGGACAAAAACAGAATTTAGCAATATAATGGAGATAAATACACTTGAACTCACAAAATTACTAATATGAACCGTTATGTTGCGAAGAAAAAGCTAAATGGTAACATCGATATTGTCGTTGCTTTGATAAATGCGGTTTATCTGTTGCAGCAGGACATTATTTTCGAGGATAAAAACTTTGTTTTCCAGATAGTCTAAGGTTGATTTAGTTTACTTTTTTTCGGGTTTGTGGTATAATATAACTGTAAGTAAAAAATATTTTTAAAATTTAATATTAATGAAAGGATTAAAAAATGCCAGTATTATCAATGTTTTATGATATAACAATTAAGAATGCAAAACAAAGAGCATTTACCTCCTCACATTCATATTGAATATCAAAAATATAAAGCTTCATTTAATCTCAATGGCAAGTTGATAAAATGAAAATTTCCAAAGAAAAAAACTAAACTGGTGATAGCATGGATTGAAATTCATAGAGATGAATTGGTAGCTGATTAGAAACTTGCAATCGAAAATCAACCTATATTTAAGATTGAACCATTAAAATAAAATGAGGTGATTATAAAATGTCTGTGTACTATAACGAGAAAATAAAAGATTATGTGGTTCATGTTCCAGGTATGGTAAAAGTGATTAATGTAGTACCAGCGAATAATTATGAATTAATGCTAACTTTTTCAACAGGTGAAAAAAAAATATATGATATGAAACCACAACTTGACGATTGGTATTATGAACCATTAAAAAATATTGGCTTTTTCAAAACCGCACATATTGGGTGCGGTACGGTTGTGTGGAATGAAAATTTAGACTTATGTCCAGAAGATTTGTATGATAATAGCAAATTGATTGCAAACTCGTAACAACTAAAAAATCGAAAATATAACTCTGCCGAGAAATCCGTTTCTCTTCAAGGTTTTTTGTTGCAAATTTTTAATAATGTATGCAACCGCGAATGGTAAGGTCGATATGGTTGTAGCTCTGATAAATGTGGTTTATCTACTTCAACAGAACATTATTTTTGAGAATAGAAACTTTGTTTTCCAAATAATCTAGCGAAAATCTAGGGTTGATTTAGTTTACTTTTTCTCGGGTTTGTGGCAGAATATAAAAGTGAGAAGTTATTGTTGTTAAAAATTAAGATTAATGAAAGGAAGTAAAAAATGCCAGTATTATCAATGTTTTATGGAATGATAATAAAAATGTTTTTTATACAAAAGGAGCACAATCCACCGCATATACATGTAATATACGGAGAGTATGTTGGAGTAGTAGACATACAAACAATTGAAATGGTTGAGGGCGATTTACCTCCTAAAGCGTTGGTAATGATAAAAGAGTGGGTAATGATTTATAAAAAAGAATTAATGGAAATTTGGAATACTCAAAATTTTAAAAAACTTCCACCATTAAAATAATGTAATAGGGGTGAAATAATGATTTTTCATAAATTAACAGACGTAAAACCGATTAGCGATTTAAAATTAAAAGTTACTTTCGAGAATGGAGTAATTAAGGTATATGACGTAAAACCGTTGCTTGATAAGTGGGAAGTTTTTAAGTCTTTTAAATTGATTCGTGGTTTATTTGAGCAAGTTAAGTTAGATTGTAAAGGTTATGGAATAGCGTGGAATGATGACATCGATTTATCTTGTGAAGAATTATGGCAAAATGGGACAGAATACAGTTATATGTAAGTGTTATAATTTTTGATTTAGAACTAAAATATCAACTCTGCCGAAAAATTCGTTTCTCTTCAGGGGTTTTTATTAAAAATTTTTAATAATATATGGTAAAGAAATAAACTTTTTTAATTTCAAAAAATGCCGATAAGCGAGGACGGAACAAATAACTCCATCGACTGACAAAGTTTTATTAAAAGCACTACTACAATATGGAGTGACGGTTATTTGTAGTAAGATGCAGAAATGAAAAATAGACAAAAAACTATTTTAAATAACAAGGAAAAACATATAATATTTTTTAACATAAAATTTGCTCAGTTTATTCTTAAATTTTATACTATTTATGTTGTATTTTTAGCTAAAATCACCCTATCAATATCTTGAATATCCCTAAATGTTTCTATATTTTCTAAGCCATAATTTTCAAATAAAATTCTTATGTACAATGATTGATTTGTTCCTACTTCCACTGACAAAAAACCATTTTTTTTTAATTTTTTAATCCATTTAGAGCAAATACATTTATAAAACTTTAGACCATGTTTTCCGCCGTCTAATGCCATTTTTGGTTCGAATTTCACTTCTTTTTGTAAATTATCGATATCTTTGCTAGGTATGTAAGGAGGATTAGATATTATCAAATCAAAATAACTATTTTCAAAATTTTCATGGCATTTCAAAATATCTGAATTAAAAATCTTTATATTTTTAATATTTTCAGTGTTGATTTTTAAGTATTTGAAAGCTCTTATTGATTTTTCAATACTTGTAATTTCTGGTCCATTGTTTAAAATTTTACTTAGGGCTATGGAAATATTACCAGATCCACTACATAAATCCAAAATTTTAGGACATTTTGATTTTGAAATATAATGTGCACTTTTTCTTACTAATAATTCTGTATCGTCCCGAGGAATCAAGACTCCTTTTCCTATTTTTAATTTATTACCCATAAATTCCCAATTTTTTAATATATATTGTAATGGAAAATTTTCTGACCTTTTTTTTACATATTTCAAAAATTCTTTTGCTTTTTCTTTTGGTAAAATTTCATTTTTGTTAGCTATCAAATAAGAATAACTAATATTAAACAAATCTTCAAAAATATAAATAATTTCATACTTATTTTTTACAAATTTTTTAGCTATATTATACAAACTTAGCAAAGTGTTTTTCAAGTTGATTTCTCCAAGAATATTTTATTTATTATAGCAAATAATAATCTTAAAAATTTTATATAGTGAGGTTTAAATATATATATGAGTATAAAAAGAGGAGATATTTTTTATGCAGATTTAAGTCCAACAACCGGTTCAGAACAAGGTGGCGTTAGACCAGTTTTGATAGTTCAAAATGATATTGGAAACAAATTTAGCCCAACTGTGATAGCAGCAGCAATAACAAGTCAAAAAACAAGATCCAAATTGCCCACTCACATACATATAAATTCGCAAGAGAGTGGTTTAACAAAGGATTCAGTAGTATTGTTGGAGCAAATAAGAACTATAGATAAGACACGGCTTAGAGAAAAAACTGGATTTATAAACAATAATTTCATGAGTAAAATAGATAATGCTTTATCATTAAGTTTCGGTTTAAGGCATTTATCTAAATAATTGATTAAAAAGTCTAAAATTTTGTTTTATTTTTTAAATACAGATAAAAAAATTAAATAGTAAGTTAGTTATTATGAATTTTTCCAGTTTTTAATAGTAATTTTTATTGTTGTCATATAAAATTGTCGTATAGTATACTTATTTTGAGTATTTTGCAATATTTATATTAAAATTTGTTAATTTTTGCATAATTTCTTCACTTATATGCATTTGTTTCAATTAAAATTTAAACTTTTTTGTTGATATTTTTAGTTTGATGCTCTAATAAAAGAATTTAAACAAAAAATAACACTCAAAATGAAAATTAAAAGTGTTATAAATTACAAATTGTCTTAGCAACCAATCACTTAGAAACTAACCGATAAATCTAAACTGTCTGAATACAGCGAATTTAGACCTGGCACAACTATAGAAATTTTTTGCTTTAATTTTTTATATTTCTTGATTTTATTTTCGACAAAATCAAAAAAAATAAAATGTTTTTAAGCGTTTTAAGTGATTTGCCTCGTTGACCTTAACAGAATCACAATGTTTTTTAATATTTTGGTAATTTTCTATTACTTAAAACAAAGCTTTTCCCTTGAAATCATGTTCTTGAGTCTCAATTAAATATAATGCTCTGCTTAATGTTACTTTTAAGAAAAATTGGTCATGGTAAAAATTTTCAACAAGTCTCCACCATCCTGGCAATTTAACTAAAATATAATTTGCAGAAGGCTTCTATAAATTTTTCTTTGGGAATAGGATGCGTAATATTGCTATCATATTCACTAAATAACTTTTTTCCGTAATTTTGCAAAAGATATTAGTAAGTCAAGAAACGGTCTGTAATTTTAGTAATATGCAATGGTTATCCGAGACTGCTTACTTCAAGAAATGTTTTTTGATTGCAAAAATTATTTAAACTAAAAATGCTTATAAATATTAATCCTACACTACCATTACTTCAGTAATGGTAATTTTTGAAAATTTCAATCTGAAGTTTCTTTATCTTCAAAAAATCTCATTTTTTTGTGAATTTTCATATTCCTATGAGACTTCAAAGTATTCATGCCAAATTTTTGCAATTTTTCTATCAGGAAATTTAGAAAACACCACTACATTTTTGCGTTTTCCGAGCAAACACTTTACCAAATTCCAGCTTTATTGCGATTGTGAACGGCAACTGAATATTCAATTTTCATATTTTGATCATTGTTAAGTTCAAAAAATTTTACTTTTTTTGCACGTTTTTCTTAAATTTCACTGGCAATTTTTGAGGTTAACTTTTTTATTTCGCTATCAAAATCTTTACAAATATAAGATTTTTTTTACCTTTCCATTGACAATTTAACTTAATTTAATAAATCAGTAACTACTAAAAATCTAAGTTATTCTATTACTTAGATTTGCTATATGATCTGATAGTTATCTTGCTTCATCAGATTTGACTATGTTACATTTTTCAGCTGATTTCCACATCACAAACTATACCAGAAAAACTTAATTCCAAATTCATCAGATCTAATACTTTCAGGTAATTTTTTTCAAACAGCTGTCTCAAGTAGTCAAAAACCATTAATTCGTCACAGATATGTCCTTCTGATGTAAAATTTAGATTAGCAAGATTTCTGCTTATAAAACAGTTCAAAATGTTTAAAAAATCCTATGACATTCTCAATTTTAACTCTATGACTTGAAATTCTACGATTTTTTATCTTTTTCTGGTTCTAAGTGGTTCTTTTTAGTTCTCTTTTTTCAATTTTTTATGAAAATTATTTTTTTGGTCGGTGAAAAAGTTGAATTATTCCAGTTATTAATAATAAAGTTCCAAAAATTTTGCTTAATAAGACTTTATTTATATTTTGAGATAAATATGAACCTAATATAGTACTAGGAATTCCAGAAATTAAAACTATGAGAACTAGTTTGAAATCTATCAACTTTTTTTTTATATAAAAAATTACAGCCACAAGAGCTATAGGAATAAAAAAAATCAAATTTATATTTTGAGATTTTGTTTGCTCTAATTTTTCAACTACTGTTAAATACATTATTAAAACGCTTCCACCGCCTAATCCCATAGCTGCCAACATACCAGAAATCGAGCCTGCAAGACTTGATAACAAAAAATTCATTACTTAAATAAAAACCTAAAAGCAAACCAAATACTAAAGCAAGCAAAAATTTTTTTTAAAACCATAGTATTAATTTTAGATAATAGTAAAGAACCCAAAACTGATCCTATTAATCCAGAAATAACATAAACCCAAACTTTTGAAATATAAAATAGTTTAAAATTATAGCAAAAAATAGAACTAGCTATGCACAAGAATAACACTATACAAACCGCGTTAGCATGTGAATTTATTCTTTTTAATTTGGCGAACTTGACTAAAAAAGGAACTATAATTATTCCTCCTCCTGTTCCAAGTAAACCATTTATAAATCCAGACATAATCCCTATCATCAAAAAAATTATAAAATTACGCTTCAAATTTAAAAATCTCCTTTATATTTATTCTCTGAATATAAAAGAGATATTATACATTTATCATATATCATATATGCCCACAACTACCAAAAGGTATATATTGGCGCATCTTTAAAATAATTACTCCGTTAAACTTTTTATTAAACCTGAAAAAGAATTAATATCTGCGATTGCCATTTCCGACAAAGACTTTCTATTTAATAAAACGTTATGATTTTTTAACTTACACATAAAATTTGAATAATTCAAACCATTTAAACGGCATGCTGCGGATATCCTAGTTATCCAAAGTCTTCTAAAATCACGTTTACGATGTTTTCTCCCTATATAAGCATAGTTACCTGACTTCATAACAGCTTGTTTAGCCATTTTGAATTTCTTACTTTTAGCGCCCCAATAACCCTTAGCAGACTTTAAAACTTTTTTTCTTCTGGCTCTGGTTGCAACTGAGTTACTTACTCTACCCATATTTATTTACACCTCCTCGATCGATTCCTAAAATAATACAGTATTTAATTTTTAATGCTTGAAGTTTCAACTTAGTTTTCTTTGAAACATCATCTCTTGTGATTGTAGCATACTATTATTTTTTGTCAATATTTTTACGACTCATCCGCTAAACTAAATATTTAGCGGTTTTTTGTGAATTTATATAAAAACTTATTGCTCTATTTACAAAAATAGAGAACACAATTATTAAATTTAAAAATTTACATATACGGAACCAAACTTCTGACTTGAAAACAATTTGTTTTATCAACTAAAGCAGATTTTCTTAAAAACCTTTTTCTTTTTCGCGTTTTTTTGTTCAAAATATGATTTTTATTTGCATGTGCTCTAATTATTTTTCCAGTATGGGTTACTTTAAATCTTTTTTTTGCACCACTATGTGTTTTTAATTTCGGCATCTGAATTTTCCTCCTTTATGTTTTCAATTTTGATATTGTCTGAATTTTCTGCAAAAAGACCTGAAGTGATTTCACTTTTTAATGCGACAGGTTTCTCTTTAACATCTAATTTCTTATTTGGAGAAATATACATAGTAATAATTTTTCCGTCTATCATAGGAGATTTTTCAACAAACGAAAACTTTGAACACGCCTTCGCAAATTTTTTCATCACTCGTAATCCTATTTCTTGATGCGCCATTTCTCTACCTTTAAACTTCATGGTTATTTTTATACGGTTTTCTTTTTCAGCAAAACCCTGAGCCCATACAACTCTTGTTTCAAAATCATGAGCAGCTATATTTGGTGAAAGCCTAATTTCTTTCAATTCCGATTTTCTACGATTTTTCTTGGCTCCTTTCTCTTTTTTACCTTTTTCAAATAAAAATTTACCATAATCTGTAATTTTACAAACAGAAGGAATTGAAACTGAGGAAATTTTGACTAAATCTAAATTTTTTTCTGATGCCAACCTCAACGCATAATCCCTAGAAACAACACCTAGCGGCAAACCATTCTCATCCACTAGACGTACTTCAACGTCTGTTATATTTTTATTAATTTCAACTCTTTTTTTATTATTATAGCCTACGCAAAACCACCACCTATTAAAATTATAACTTTTTTATACTATGTTATATTGACTAATTAGTCAATATTTTTTATAAATTGTTTCCGAAATTGCTCTTAATATAGTAAACTTGGCACTATGAAAATTCAATCCTCCTTGTAAAAAAGCTATATATGGCTTTTTTATTGGAGCATCTACTGATAGTTCTATGGAAGAACCTGATGTAAAAGAACCTGAAGCCATTATAACTTTGCAATCATAACCTGGCATATTCCAGGCTTCTGGCACTACAAAAGAATCAACAGGAGAATTCTTTTGTATATTTTGGCAAAATTTTACTAACAAATCTTTGTTTTTAAATTTTATACTTTGAATTATATCTGTTCTCAAAGAATTATATTTAGGATATACTTCAAAATCTAGTAACTCAAAAATACAAGCCGTAAAAATCATAGTTTTCATAGCTTCTCCTACGACATGAGGTGAATTAAATAAACCCATAAACAATTTTCTGTTTTGATTTAAACTAGCACCTATTTCTTTCCCTATTCCAGGACTTGTAAATCTATAGGAACATAATTTTATTAGGTTTTTTTTTCCTGATATATAGGCACCTGATGTCGCTATGCCGCCACCTGGATTTTTTATTAAAGAACCAACCATCAAATCTGCATTTGGTTCAGATTTTTCTACAAATTCCCCATAACAATTATCTAGTATTATTATACTGTTCGGCGAGTGCAATCTCAAAAAATTTATTAATTTTTCTATTTTACAAACATCTAAAATTTCTTTTAAATTATACCCGTAAGACCGCTGAACATAGAAAACTTTAAATTTATTTTTACATATTTTATTTTTTATAATTTTATAATCTAAATTTACATATTCAAAATCTATTTTAAAATCCTTTAAAGAACCTATGTTATCTTGATTTTTTTTTATTATACTATATAAAGTTTCATAAGGTTTTCCAGTAACGCACAAAATCTTATCACCAGGTCTAAGAACTCCAAATAAGGCAGTGTTTATAGCATGAGTACCACTAGCAAAGCTATGTCTTACAAGTGAATCCTCTGTATTAAAAACTTTAGAAAATAATTCTTCTAATTTTTTCCTTCCAATATCATCGTAACCATAACCAGTAGTTTCAGAAAAATGACTTTCACTGACTTTCAAATTTATAAATTCTTTTAAAACCCTTTGCTGGTTAAATTCTGTAATTTCTTCAACTTTTTGAAAATAAGTCTTACATTTTCTCAAAGCTTCTTTAGATAATTTTTCTAAATTATTAGTAATTATTTTTTTCTCTCTTTTTTATAAATTAATATCGCTGCTGTTGTTATTCCTAAAAAAACTAAGGCTGGAACACCATAAAATACAGTGTTTGTTATACCGTTATGATGTTTGCTTATGAAATTACTTGCCGGTACATCTTCACCTATATCTCTATCATAACCTCCACAGTTTGAATCATTTACCCAAGATATAATAGGGTTGCCATTGCAGAAATTAAAAAACTAACATCTAACCAATTCCAAAGGTCACAATCATTCCGCCCGCCAGCAGAAATTAACTTTAATTCATTTTAGTTTATTATTTTCATAATTCTACATCTCCAAATGTTTTATTTCTTCAGGACAGCATATCCTGATTCCTTAATTATACAACAATATTTCTTCCATGTCAATAATTTTTTTAATTTTTAGTAAATTAATACTAATTGTTGTTATAAAATTTCTTGGTATAATAACTCAATGAACGAATTTAAAAAAATATTGTACATAGGCAGTGATCATGCAGGATTTAATCTTAAAGAAAAATTAAAAATTCACTTTGACATTAAACTTATAAATTTTGAAGATGTGGGTATTTATAATAAATTTGATTTTGATTATCCTATTATTGCAGAAATTTTGACTAAAAAAATTTTAGAACATAAAAGAAATTTGGGTATTTTAATTTGTGGTACAGGCATAGGAATGTGTATTTCAGCTAACAAAATTAAAAAAGTTCGTGCTGCCGTGTGTTTTGATGAAGACTATTCAGAACTAGCAAGAAAGCATAATAACATAAATGTGCTTTGCTTAGGTGCTAGATTTATAAGTTCAGAACTTGCTATAAAAATTGTAGAGGTGTTTTTAAATACAAAGTTTGATGGTGGAAGACATAGCAAGAGGCTAAAACTAATAAGTAAAATGGAAAACAAACATATTTAATTTAAACTGTACTCCAAGTGTGCGGCAACAATTTTTCTAATGGTAAAACAAGATTTTTCTCTACAATAACCATGGTTTTCAGATTACTAATATTAACCTGGACCATCATTTCCCGACATCTTCCGCAAGGTGGTATCACTTTTCCATCCTTTCTTACAGCAACAACCATGTTTATTTCTGTTTCCCTACTTTTCAACATCTCTGCAACAGCAGCATGCTCAGCACAAAAACCCATACTGCATGCTATATCTATGCAAATTCCTGTGTAAATATTTCCTTTTTTTGTAACAAGAGCAGATGAAACCTCGCCAGAAGAATTGTTTTTAAAACCATTTAAATTAATTTTTCCGACTATAAATGTTGCTCTTTCAATCAGTGTTTTTTGCAAACCAATCAAGCTCCTATTAATTCTTTAACTATGAATGTAGAAATTCATAGCCTTGTTATTGTACAAAATTTTTTGATTTCTAAGCAATACTTTTTTATAATTATCGTAGTAAAATTTATTGTGTTTATATTTCAACTGTCATAAAAGTTTAAACTATACTCTATGCCATATTCAAGCCGAATGAGTTTATAGATTTTTTGTCAATATTTTTTATATTTTAGAGCGATTTATCCGATCAAACTAAGGTTGAGTGGTTTTTATGCTTTTTTCTTAAATTAGATTCTTATTTTTGTTTATATCGTTTTTACATCAACAAATACTTTTTTATATTTGTAAAAAATAATGATTAATATAGTGTTGATTATTTAAAATATTTTATTGAAATTATTTTTATACAAAATTCACTAACGTTAAATCTGTAACGGCAATGCTTGCACAATTCAATTTTATTAATTATATGTTAATCTTAAAATTTAAATTATATATTGAAGAACAAAGCTTATTACAATTACTTAACAACGTCGTTTCAAACCTCCAAAAAACTTTTTAAATACTAAACGCTAAATTTTCGTATGAAAATAATTAGAAATGATATGGTTGAATTTTTCATAAAAATATGCTAAAAATATAATAATAAAATTAGGAGTGATTTATTAATTGAGAAAAGAAGAAATAAAAAGCAACTTAGTTCCTTGCGTTGTCGAGCAAACAAGCAGGGGTGAGAGATCTTACGACATTTTTTCAAGATTATTAAATGATAGAATAATAATGTTAAATGGTGAAGTAAATAATGTTGTCGCTAGTTTAGTTATAGCCCAATTATTATATTTAGAAAGTCAAGACGCTGCTAAAGATATAAGTTTATATATTAATAGTCCCGGTGGTTCTGTAACTGATGGTTTAGCTATTTATGATACTATGAATTATATAAAAAGTGATGTTTCTACAATTTGTATAGGGTTGGCAGCAAGTATGGGTTCTTTTTTATTGGCTGGTGGTGCAAGAGGCAAAAGATATACTTTACCGCACAGTAATATTTTGATTCATCAACCTTTAGGCGGTGTAAAAGGTCAAGCGTCTGACATAATAATACATGCTAATCATATTATTAAAACTAAAGAAAAATTAAATAGAATTTTGTCAGAAAAAACTGGTCAAGATTTTGTCACCATAGAAAAAGATACTGACAGGGATAATTTTATGAATGCAGAAGAGGCTTTGAAATACGGAATAGTTGACAAAATTATAGTAAATAGAGAAAAATAAAAAGGTGGTTTTCAATTGGGGACGAATAATGGAAATAGAAATAAAAATTTTAGTTGTTCTTTTTGCGGAAAACCTCAGGACGATGTTAGAAAGTTAGTAGCAGGGCCTGGTGTTTGTATTTGCGATGAATGCATAGGATTATGTGTTTCTATTATTAATGAAAGAAATTCAGAAGAAGAAGGTAATACAGACAAAGAGGTGAACAATAATAATAATTACGAAAGTAAGAAAATTAACAGTAAAGATAAACTTGTTTTGCCTAAACCTCATGAAATAAAAAAAAAATTAGATGAATATGTAATAGGTCAAGAAGAAGCCAAGCTTTCACTTTCAGTAGCTGTTTATAATCACTATAAAAGAGTTTATTTTGGTAAAGATGATGATGTTGAAATCTCAAAAAGTAATATTTTGTTGTTAGGTCCTACTGGTGTTGGTAAAACTTTATTAGCACAAACTTTAGCTAGAATATTAAATGTACCATTTGCAATAGCAGATGCGACTACTCTTACAGAAGCTGGATATGTCGGTGAAGATGTAGAAAATATTTTATTAAAATTGATTCAAAATTCTGATTACGATGTTCAAAGATCGGAATATGGTATAATTTATGTTGATGAAATAGATAAAATAGCTAGAAAATCTGAAAACGCTTCTATAACTCGAGATGTCAGTGGTGAAGGTGTGCAACAAGCTCTTTTAAAAATTTTAGAAGGTACCACTTCTAGTGTTCCTCCTAAGGGTGGTAGAAAACACCCTCAGCAGGAATTTATACAGATAGATACTTCAGATATTTTGTTTATTTGTGGAGGTGCTTTTGATGGTATAGAAAAAATAATAGAAAAAAGAGTCGGAACTTCTTCAATGGGCTTCGGTGCCAAAATCTTAACTAAAAAAGAAATCAATACTACAGATTGGATTAGTAAAGTAGTCACTCAAGATTTAATAAAATATGGTTTAATTCCTGAATTGGTAGGAAGATTGCCGATTATTACCTCTTTGACTGGTTTAGATGAAGATGCTCTTGTTAGAATTTTAACTGAACCCAAAAATTCTATAGTTAACCAATATAAAAAATTATTTACATTAGATAATGTAGAACTTAATTTTGAAGATTCAGCTTTAAGAGCAATAGCTAAAAAAACTATGGAAAAAAATATTGGAGCACGTGGTTTAAGATCGATGGTTGAAGATTTGTTGAAAAAAATTATGTACGATGTTCCTTCTGATTATACTGTAGAAAAAGTTTCAATAGATGAAGATACAGTAAATGGAAAAACAGAACCGAAATTTTATTTCAATAAAAATAGAAAACCGAATATAATAACTGTAGATCCTAGTAAATTAAAATCTTCTAAAAAAAGTGATGATTCACAAAAATAATTTTAAAAAAGGTGAATTTTAATGAATGACAAACCAAATGAAAATAAATTAGTCACAGTTGAAAAAAATATTTTGCCAGTCTTGATTTTAAGAGGACTAGTTGTTTTCCCAAATATGGCTTTAAATTTTGACATATCGAGAAAAAAGTCTATATTAGCTGTAGAAAAAGCTATGAATGCAAATCAGGAAATTTTTGTGGTTGCTCAGAAAGAAATAAATATGGAAAGACCAAAAAGCAAAGATTTATATGATATGGGTGTAGTAGCTAAAATACGACAAATTTTGTATCAAGGTGGAAATATTTTAAGAGTATTAATAGAAGGAGTAAAAAGAGCCAAATCAAAAAATTATTTTTTTGATGGAGAGTATGTTAAATCTGAAATAATTATTTGTAAAAGTTTGAGTCAAAATTTAAACGCAAAAAATAAAGCTCTTTTGAGAAAAGCTAAAGAGTTATTTGCAGATTATCTTTCTATATATCCAAAAATTCCACCGGATCTATTAATCGGTATAAAAAGTATAAAGGATTTAGGAGAAATATCTGATTATATTACTTCTAATATTATGTTAGAGTACTCAGAAAAACAAGAAATTTTAGAAGAATTAAATACTGTTAAAAGAATAGAAAAATTGTTAGTGTTTCTAAATAATGAATTAAATATTTTGAAAATAGAAAATGATATTGCTATTAAATTAAAAGACAGTATAGACAAAAACCAAAAAGATTATTTTTTAAGAGAACAGATTAGAGTAATTTCTCAAGAACTCGGTGAAGATGACGAGCCCTATTATGAATCTCGAGATTATATAAAAAAAATTAAAAAATTAAACCTTGATAAAGATATTTTAAAAAAACTAAAGTCAGAATGTGACAGATTCTCAAAAATGCCTTCTGGTTCCAGTGAAGCAAGTATGTGTAGAAGCTATATAGAAGAATGTATAGGTTTGCCATGGAATAAAAGAACTAGAGACAGTTCAAATTTGGAAAAAGTTTCAGAAATTTTAGATAAAAATCATTTTGGTTTGAATGAGGTCAAAGAAAGAATATCTGAAATCTTAGCTGTAAAAAAATTGACTAAAAATATTAAAAATCAAATAATTTGTTTAGTAGGACCACCTGGAGTCGGAAAAACTTCTATTGCTAAATCTATATCAGAATCTTTGGATAAGAAATTTGCGAGGGTTTCTCTGGGTGGTATAAAAGACGAATCTGAAATAAGAGGACATAGGAGAACTTATATAGGTGCGATGCCAGGTAGGATAATTTCAGCTATAAAAAAAGCCGGAACTAAAAATCCGTTAGTTTTGTTAGATGAAATAGACAAATTATGTAAGGATTATCATGGCGACCCATCAGCAGCTTTGTTAGAGGTTTTAGATTCTGAACAAAATAACAAATTTTTGGATCATTATATAGATATCCCATTTGATTTGAGTGAAGTCTTTTTTATAACAACAGCAAATGATAAATCGGAAATTCCGTTGCCTTTATATGACAGAATGGAGGTTATTAACTTGTATAGCTATACTTACGAAGAAAAATTTAATATAGCTAAAAATCATTTAATTCCAAAATTGTTGCTCAAAAATGGTTTGTCTAGGAGAAAATTCACTATAGATGATGCAAGTATTTATTACATTATAGATTGTTACACAAAAGAAGCGGGTGTTAGAGAAGTAGAAAGAAAAATCTCAAGTATCATGAGAAAAGCTGCTAAATTAATTTTGACTACGAAAAATAAGTCTGTAAATGTTAATAAAAAATTAGTTTTGAAAATGTTAGGACCAGAAAAGTTTAAAAAAGAAAAAATAAATAGAAAAAGTGAAATAGGCTTAGTGCGTGGTTTAGCTTGGACTTCAGTAGGTGGAGAAACTATGCCAATAGAAGTTTCCCTCATGAAAGGTAAAGGTAAAGTTCAAATTACTGGTTCGTTGGGAGATGTTATGAAAGAATCTGCCCAATTAGCAGTTAGTTACATAAGAAGTAATTATAGTAAATTGGGAATAAATCAGGATTTTTATAACAAAACAGATATACACATTCATGCACCAGAAGGAGCTGTTCAAAAAGATGGCCCATCAGCTGGTGTAACCATGACAACAGCTTTAGTATCAGCTTTAAGCAACAGGCCAGTAAGACAAGACATCGCAATGACAGGAGAAATAACTTTAAAAGGTCGTGTTTTACCAATTGGAGGACTTAAGGAGAAAACTATAGCTGCGTACAAAGCTGGAGTAAAAACGGTTATAATTCCATCTGAAAATAAAAATGATTTATATAATATTGATGAAAAAGTTAAAAAATCTTTGCATTTTATAATGGCTGAAAATTTAGACACTGTTTTTAAAAATTCACTGGAGAAGTAAAGAATTTGCTGTTTGAGTATAATTTATAATTTTGGGCACATAAATAAAATTAAGTATAGTTTATCTGTACTTAATTTATTTTAAGAGGGGAGAAGTGATGTTTAAGGAGATTTAATTCAGAATGTATGAAAACCTGCCAGTGATTAAATATATAATGGAAAAAATATTAATAAAATTTTGGAATAACATTATAAAAAAGAGAATTGGCATAAGATGAAGTGGGTTATTTGAATTTTGTCAAGCATGTAATAGATTGTTGAAATTATTTAATGACAAATTTATACAAAACAAACGAGAAAACTGTTAAACTTCAGTTGGATAAATTATGAAAAAAGATTGACAAAAAAACAACCTGCTAATATTAAGTAAGTGCCGTGAAACTTACGGAAATTGAAGTTCGAGCAGCTTACGTACAACAGATAGCGTGGAACCAAGAATTCACTTGGTCATTGATCAAGTAGAAGGACAATTTTGAACAATAAGTCTCGTGTATGTATACACAATTTTAAACATGGAAGGTGTTAATTATGGGTAATATAAATGACAATGAAAGTAATAATGACAATCACTGGTGGTCAGGAGAGGAACTACAAAAAATTTCAGGTGGGAATATGAGAACTGACAATATTGATGTGTTTGAAACTACGAATGGCAAATTTGTACTTGGTCAAGTGTTTGATACAGAGAATGATGCAACAAAAGTTAGAGATATGATTAAAGGGAAAATTAGAAAAGATAAAAAATGTTGTGGACCAGAATGTTGTGATCCTAAATGTGAATCTGGAGACAATAAATGTTAAAATCAATAATTTTATAATGATGAATTTAAGTAAACTGCTGTTAATTACAGCAGTTTTAAATTTAAGGAATTGTCTAAATTTTCGTGTCAATAAAAATCATATAAATTTTCTTGTTTTTTTGAACCGCCGAAAATCATTTCAATGTTTTATTTAATCTATTCCGCTATTTTGTTTTGAATAGATAGCTGTAATGTTATTTTTTAGTAAATTTCATAAGTCACTCTATAAATTTTTCCTATTTCGAGAACTTCGTAACCTACGGTGTGTGTTCTGATAGTTTTTGCTATACTTTGTATATTTTAGAAAAATTATTTTACATATGCAAAAATAAACTAAAAAACTGAAATCACATATAAAAAATTTTGTTATCTCAGTCATATTTGAAATTTTTCAATGCCCAAAAGATTCTGCAACAAAAAAATATTTAATATTGATTTTTTGAAGTTATTATACTATAATAAAAATGAAGATACATTTTATATTAATATTTAATTAAAGATAGGAATTTTCTAAGTATAGGGACAGACCAGAATAAGGTACCATAAAATACAATTGTCCACAAGATGTTTTAGACAAAGTTGATAATGCAAAATTAGATGTAAAATCAGGGTTTAAACAAAATATTCAAGAAAGAACTTTTCAAGACCAATTTGGATACTGTTAAATAATTGACAAAGCAGGGTTACCACATTCTTGTGAAAAATTTATCTTACCACTTTATGGTAACATGGTACAATCAAAAAGTAGTAGTTTAATAAAAAAAATAATTACAACATCAAATGTATCTAACAACGGAAAAGTAATTATTGTATATGGAAACAAAGATTTATTGGATGTTCAAAAATTATTTAATTCAGGTTTATTTCAAATAATAAATCCAGCTTCTAACTTTAGTTGTATTAAATAAATAATAAAAAATTAAAATTATCAGATTACTGTGGGTGGCAAAGCGATGGCGGGACAAATTTTGAAAATGCTCTGCCACCCCTGCCTCAGTGTTTATAGGATTCTTAAAAACACGTACGGTTTTACGTAAAAATTCACTTTTTGAACCTAATGACTACAAAATATAGCATTTTTTTTATTTTTCAAATACAGATGCTGTAGGTTTTAAAGAACATTATATAATCTTCAACATCATCTAAAAATGCTGAAGACATCAAGTTAAATTTTATATTTTTTATTAAAAATGGTTTTTAAGTACATATTCCAAAACAATTTCTGGCAGTATCCGTTTCTGCATGGTCATAATTTTGTAACAATATGTTTTCAATTGTATTGCATATTGAATTTATCAAGTTTATTTGATTATTTTCTTTTTCTTTTTTAATATTATTTATATTTTCTACAATAATTTTTAATTTCTCATCAACATTTTCATAAAATTCAATAATATTTTTTTGAAAATGTTGTTGTTTTTTTATTTATGTAAAACAACCAATGAACATTCTAAAAGATATTGACAACACAAGTTAATTTTCTTATTATAATTTAATAAATAAGGGAGGTTGTTATTGTGGCTGAAGAAAATGTTGGTTTGTTTAGAAAAAGCTCTATAGATAGGATATCCTCACCGGAAAAATTAAATGAATATATTAAAATTACTAATCCAAGTCTGATATTGATTTTAGTAGCCCTTTTGTCGGTCGTAACGGGATTTTTAATGTGGGTGTTTTTGGGTAATATACCTGAATATTCGAGATTAAATGGTATAATAATCACAAATCCAAATACTAAAATTCAGAAAGTATACGCTTTTGTTCCTATTTCGGAAGCTGTAAAATTAGAATTAGGAATGGAAGTTCAAATATCTCCCGAGTATGCTCCAAGAGAAAATTATGGTTATATAAAATCTAAAATATTGAGTATAAGTAAGGATGTCATTAATAGTAATGAATTAACAGAAAAATTTGAAAATTATAGTATTTTAGGACCACTATTGAATAACAAAAATACTAATTTGATAGAAATAGATTTTAGTGTTGAAGAATGGTCTGGTGTTAAAAACCAGAGCAATGTAGAGATTATAGACGGAGCAATTTGTAATATTTTGGTCGTTGTGAGTAAAAAAAATCCTTCGAAGTTAATTTTTGAAAAAAGATGAGGTGAATAAGTTCAATGAAGAAAGCCATAAAAGTTCCCGTTATAATGCAAATGGAGGCTTTAGAATGTGGGGCAGCTTGTTTATGTATGATAGCTGCTTATTATAAAAAATGGATTCCATTGACAAAAGTAAGAGATGATTGCGGGGTTTCTAGGGATGGCAGTGTTGCTAAAAACATAGTAGAAGCTGGAAGAAATTATGATTTTGAATCTGCAGGTTATAGATTAGAACCTTCTGATTTGAAATCTATACAATGGCCTGTGATCTTACATTGGGATTTTAATCATTTTGTGGTTTTTTGTGGTTTTGATAATAAAATGCAAAAAGTATATATTAACGATCCTGGGAGAGGAAGAGTAACTGTTAGTATTCAAGAATTTGACAAATCTTTTACAGGTATAGTTCTTTCTTTCGTGCCTTCAAAAAATTTTAAGCCAGAGGGAAAACCAAAAAGTGTAGTAGCATTTGCTAAAAAATCTTTAAAAGGTGCGACTTTTCCTTTTTTAATAGCTATTGTAATTAGTATAATTTTAGAAATAATAAGTATGGCAACACCAATATTTGATAAAGTATTTTATGATGATATTTTATCTGGGAAAAGGTCTGACTGGTTAATGTCTTTTTTAGGAATAATGTTAATAATTTTATTAATTCAGACTTTAGTAGGAATAATAAAATCTATATATTGGACTAAAATAGAAGGTAAATTTGCTGTTACTTCGAGTGCAGAATTCATGTGGCACGTTTTAAGATTACCTTTAGATTTTTTTTCTCAAAGATATATAGGCGATATTGCTTCAAGACAAGAATCTACAGCACAAGTTGCTTTGACGGCCATACAAAAAATTGCTCCTGTATTTATAGATTCTATTTCTTTAGTTTTTTATTTGTTTATCATGATAAATTATAGCTGGCAACTTACTATTATAGGGATTTCAGCTATTATAATAGACATTTTTATTACTAAATACACTTCTGAGAAAGTTTTGAATTTTCAAAGAGCTTCTGTTCCTAATGCTGGTAAATTGGCGAGTATAACTTATTCTGGTATTGAAAATGTAGAAACTATAAAATCTACCGGTGCCGAAAGTGGCTATTTTGAAAGATGGGCAGGATATTATGCAAGGCAAAGTAATGCTAGTGTAGCACTTGCTAAATTTAATGCATATTTTGGTACTTTACCTAGATTAGTAAATGATCTTTCTGACACTGTTATGATGGTCGCAGGAACTTACTTAATTATGCATGGCAATATAACTTTAGGTATATTTACAGCTTTTGGAAGATTTTTAAAATTATTTTTAAATCCAGTTAGCACTTTTATGGATATATATCAGAGTTTTATTTCTATGAGATGCGATATGGAAAGAATAGATGATGTACTAGAGTATCCAACAGATGTTAAAAATGTTACTGCAAGTAAAGATGATAAAACAGATAGAAAATTATTAGGAAAATTAGAAATAAAAAATTTGACTTTTGGATACAGTAAACTTGCTAAGCCATTATTAGAAGATTTTTCTTTAAATTTAGATCCAGGTTCTTGGGTTGCGTTGGTTGGTGGTAGCGGAAGTGGAAAATCCACTATTGCTAAATTAATTATGAATCTATATAAACCTTGGAAAGGCGAAATTTTATTTGATGGTCTAAAAAGAAGTAAAATAGATGATTATAGATTTCATGCTTCTATAGCTATGGTTGACCAAGAAAGGATAATTTTTGACGACACTATAAAAAATAATATAAAAATATGGGACGAATCTATTGAAGATTTCGCTATTACTATTGCTGCAAGAGATGCTGGTATTCATGATGATATTTTATCTAGAAAAGATGGGTATAATCATAAAATGAGAGAAGGAGGAAAAGATTTCTCAGGCGGACAATGTCAAAGAATGGAAATAGCAAGAGCGTTATCTCAAGAACCTACTCTTATCGTTTTAGATGAAGCAACAAGCGCTTTAGATTCTAAAACTGAACAAAAAATAATGCAAAACATAAAAGATTTAAGATGTTCTTGTTTGGTGGTGGCTCATAGACTATCTACTATAAGAGACTGTAATGAAATAATAGTTTTAAATGGTGGTAAAGTGGTCCAAAGAGGGACACATGATGAATTGATGAAAGCAGAAAATAATCATTATAATAAATTAATTACTACAGAATAATTTAAAAAATTTTTTACTTGGTTTTTTTGCTTTTATTTGTATAATTTTATAGAAAAGGAGGCGGAGAAACTGTTAAATTTTAGTTTAGTCGAATGGAATTGCCCCCAAATATAAAATTATATTGCGATAAATAAAATGAAGAAAAAATGGCAAAATTAGCTAAAAAACAACAAGAACAATCTCTTAAATCGATAATGTAGAACTATAGAAATGCGCTACATGAGACAATTGGTGGTAGTGAAAAAAATCGTGATGCTGTTAAGGGTTTGGTGCTTTTGAGGTTCGCAGGAGATAAATTTGGAAAGTGATACACTAAATTAATCGAAAAATATGGCAATATTTCTGCATTTTTTAAAAAAATCTTTTTATCTTTTTAAAAATGTGTTTTACTTAAATGAAAATTAACGGTGGTCTTATATAGTTAAAAGTGCAAACTTGAATGATATTGCCGTTAAGATCGACATGGCTATGTCAAAAATTGAGGAAAACAATCTATCGCTTAAAGGAGAGCTTTGCCACAAAAATTTTATGTAACATTAGGAACACGAGCTGAACAAATTAAAAAATTAGTTGATGAGAAAAGATCTTTAAAAAAAACTTGATAGGATAATTATTTACTATTACAGTATATTTTTTTACAAATGTCAACGTTTCTTTATTGATTAATTATATGAAATTATTATAGAATATATATAAAAAAAGTAAAATAAACAGCTGAACTTTTTATTTTCAACTATTTATTATTTTTATTTCTGAATTTTTCACAACAAGTCCAAATAAAATTAAAATTTTAAAATAGGCGCAGCAACTAGAGGAATTTTTGATAATGACAGCGACAATATTAAATTTAAATAAAATTTTGAAAAAAAGCTAAGAGGAATAAATGCTAGTTTGAATGAAGAAGTAGATCTTTGTTTAGTACCACTACTTGAAGCTGTAGATTTATATATAAAACATGCCAAACAAAGGATAGAAAAACTTGAAAAATCAATAATGTTACAAAACATTTTTAATCTTTCTCTTTTCTGTAAATTAAACAGTAGTAAATTAAAACATATAAACATACTGAAATCAACGCGATAATAATTACAGATGGAACTTTTATATCAGAAGTATCTGGAATTTCGTTGTTTTCAGGATATTTTATGTCCGTGATTCCATAATAACTCAAATGATATGTTTTGAATTCTAAATAGTATTTTCCATCAATTATAACTAATTTTTCGTCATCAAATTCTTTATCTTTACTGTCTGTGATTCTAAAAGCATTAAGTTCAAGTATATCTTTGTCAAAATCATCTGGTACTGGAACTCTAATCATTAAAGGGCTTATTAATGGTGTAATATCTCTTGTTCCACCTTTTTTACCAATATTGTATTTTAGATAAATGTCATAAAATCTCACTCTTTCTAGAATTTTTTTGTGATCATCGTCGAAAATTGAAAATACAAAACTATATTTTTCTCCTTCGTTCATATCTATTACTTTCAAAGATGAATCCAAAGGATACGGGCCTTCACTCAATAACCAAACTCCTGTTTCAGGATCTTGTATATCAATATCCTTAAATAACTTTTTATAGCTAAGTTGTGGTTTTACATCAGTGTAACTCAAAACTGGATAGTAACAAATTCTATCATAATGATAATTTTCATCAGATTTTTTCAAAATATCATCATCAAAAAATTTCCAAATTGATAATCCAGGGTAATTCAAATTCATATTTTCTGGTGCTCTGTTTTTGTCTATGTCGTAAATATTATGAATATTATAGTTTAAACCTGTTATTTGATAAGTATCAAGTTGTGTCTCTGGAAAACTTTCTTGAAAATTACCTACAGCTGAGCTCGCTAATGTTGTATCAACATTGTAATAGCAATTATCCATATTAAAACCGTTAAATCCTAAATGTTCACCTATTAATCCACCGATTTTTAAATTTTCAGAATTAGCTTGATTTTTAAATGCAAATTTAGTACTTCCAGCGTAGCATCTTGCTAAATTTAAACTATTTTTTCCTTCGTCTAATAACCCAAACAGTCACCATTGTAACTAATATCACTACTTGAAGTTGGATCGCCTACATAGAAACAATCTGTGACATTACAGTTTGATTTTTCAGATAAAGTTACTTTACCTACCAATCCCCCGGTATACGTAGAACATAACATTTGTTTACTATTACTGTGGCAATCTATATTACCATATGAAAAACTTTCACTAAGTTGTAAATCATTACATTTTCCTGCTAACCCGCCAGCTGTTGCTTCAGAAAGAGTTTCATACTCAGTTTTATCTACACCTTGAGAATTACAGAATACATCTCCTATAAAATAGCATTCTTTCAAGTTTAAATCATTACAGTTGGCAACTACACCACCAGCACTTCCTAAGAAACCTGAATTAGCTATAACATTTCCTTTGAAATGACATTTTTCAGCTATAAATCTATCACATTGTGCTACCAAACCACCAGATTGTCCAAATTTATAATCCGAATTAGAAGTTACATTTCCTTCTGAATAACTATTTAATATATTCAAAGCTGCTGAAATCATATCACTTGAACCATTTCGTGTTTCGGCACCAGTACACGAACTACCTTCAAAATTAGCTATCATACCTCCAGCTAAATTACTTTCTGAACACACATTTCCTATGGTGTAACTGTCTTTAAGAACGAACGTGCACCAGTTACCTGGTTCAGGTTTTGTAACACCAAATTCACAAGAACCTATCAATCCGCCTGTTTCCAACTTACCAGTTGTACCACCACAAAAATGACAGTCTGTTACAGCGATATCTAATTTATCTGTAGACCTAGCTTCAAAGTTACTTATTAAACCGCCGCATCTTCCTTCCTTAGAAGTTACATCTTTTTCGCTATAACAACCTGAAATATTTACACTTTGGCCAGTACTTGCAAAATCAGCGATCAAGCCCCCTGCACTTCCAATACCATTTACTGCTTGTTTAGAATAACACCCACTGAATAATACATTTGGAGCGTTTACTCCAAAATTACAAATCAGTCCCCCACATTTTCCACTTTTGGAAGTAACATTGCTATTACTATAACAACTATCAATATATACACTTGCCTTGTTAGATCCAAGATTAGCGATCAAACCTCCTACACTCCCAACACCGTTTACTTCTCTCGTAGAGTGACATCTAGACATTGATAAAATTGAACTTTCTACTCCGATATTACCGATTAAGCCACCGCATTCTCCTATGATAGAAGTGACGCTGCCTTCTTCACTGTCACATTCTCCAACAGATATAACACTATTGCATTTTACTCCAACACCAGCGATTAATCCCCCCACATTGCTAAAGGCAGTCACATTTTTTTTAGAGTGACAATTATGAATAGATATACCATCTGGGCAATTTGTTCCACAACCACAAACCAGCCCTCCAGCTTCACTTCCTCCACCAGTTGCTTCAAATAAAAAATTCTCTCTTGGTTCAGTATCGTTCTCGTTAAATACCCATACAAAATTGTTTTCTATTTTCCTATAAACTCCAGGAATTGGATAAGGGTAATGTGGATTTGGTTCAATTTTTTCAATCTCAACGTCCTGTACCTTCGCTCTAGAAGTAACATTTCCATCATGTGAGCAGTTATATATTATTAAAGCACCACTATTGCCTCTACCGCCACAACCAACCCCAGCACAAATGCCACCAGCTTGACTAAATGCACTTATATCATTATATGATTTGCAACCTGATATAATTATGCCCATATCACAACCACAACCACAAAAAATTCCGCCCGCTTCACTTCCACCACCAGTGTCCTCATATAAAGTATTGCTATCACGGCCATTTGCAGTAGAAGTAACATTACCCTTGTGTGTACAGTTTTCAATGTTTATAAAATTTTTATTACCACAACCACAAAAAATGCCACCAACTTGTGAGTGTGCCTGAATATTTCCATCGCAATAACAATTTTTTACATTTATGTGCTGCGGAGTTCCTACACCTACAAATATTCCGCCAGCTTCACTTCCTCGAAGAACAATGCCATTATTTGAAGTTTTTTTATCACGATAATTTGCAATAGAAATAACATTTCCTGTTTGAGTACAACTATCAAAGAGTATTGGAGCTATTGGAGAGCCTGTCCCCACAGTTATACCAGCAGCTGGTCCACTTAAAGATGTTATATTGGTTTTATTTGTATTTTCTATAAAAGATGTTTGTCCTTCACTTCCGATACCTACAACTATTCCTGCCGCACTAATATCAGAAATAACCTCTCCGTTAGTATGGCTACAATTTTTTATAATTACACCATTTTTATTAGCTTTACTTCCAATACCGGAAATTATGCCACCTGCTTGATCAAAGCTTGATATATTTCCTGAAGAATTGCAATCTTCTATTAGTACTCCTGAATCAATTGCTTCAGATCCTATACCTACAATTATGCCTGCCGCACTGACATTAGAGGTAATATCTCCGCTATCATGATTACAATTTTTAAGAGTTACTCCATTTTTATAAGCTTTGCTTCCGATACCAGAAATTATACCAGCTGCTTGACTAAAACTTGATATATTTCCTAAAGAATCACAATCTTCTATTAATATACCTGAATTAATTGCTTCACATCCAATTCCCGAAATTATACCAGCTGCTTCATTTCCCATTTCTAATCCTTCACCATTAGAAATAATATCACCGTTTGTGTGGTGACAATTTCTTATAGTGACCCCTTTTTTATTTGCAACAGTTCCAATACCAGCAATTATTCCTCCAGTTTGACCATAACTAACAACAATACCTTCGGAGTCGCAACCTTCTATTAATACCCCTGAATCAGCTGCCTCACAAGCAATACCAACGCAAATACCTCCAGCATCACCACTTGTATTAAATTCTTTACCCCTAGAAATAACATTTCCAGCTAAGTGTTTGCAATTTCTTATGGTGACCCCTTCCTTATTTGCAACAGTTAAAATACCAGAAATTATTCCCCCAGCTTGGTTGAAACTACTTACTGTACCCTCAAAATCACAATTTTCTATCAATACTCCTGAATTAGTAGCTTTGCAATCAATGCCAGAAATTATCCCTCCAGCACCACCAACAACATTTAATTTATCAGAATAAGAGGTAACCGTTCCTTTTGAGTGACAATTAGTTATTTTTATACCTTTTTCATCTGCTGGTGCATAAAATCCTGCAAATAAACCACCTGTTTGTCCCATACCTACAGCTGTACCTTCAAAATTACAGTTATCAATTTCAATATTCCCATTATCATATTCGTCATTATTTCCACTCATAAATCCTGCTACTATTCCTCCAACTTGTCCAGAATAATTCTCTTCATTATTTGCAGCTGTTACACTTCCTGAAAAACTACAATTAGTTATTTTTACATCACCACTACAAGTAAACCCTGAAACTATTCCTCCAGCCTGAATACCTGACGAACTTACTTCGCAATTAACTGCTGCACATTTATCTATATTTACGTTTCTAGGCTGATTTCTTCCTATACCTAGCCTACTATTCTTTCCTCCTAAATTCCCAGCAATACCTCCAGCTGTACCATTTGAATAAACTTTTACATTTTCGACAGAACAATTTTTTATTGTAATATCTTCATTTTCATCATCTAAAACTAAACAAGATCCTACTATTCCTCCAGCTGTTGAAAAGTCTGTACCTCTAGACTTACAAACAACTGTACAATTTTTAACATGGCAATTTTCTAAAATAGCAGCTCCTGAAATTCTTCCTGCTAAGATACCAGCTTCTTCACTGTTTTCACTCGAACGGCCATAATTATTTGCTTCGCATACTATTTTTACATTTTCGATATCAAAGTTTTTTATAGTTGCACCTTCTGTACAACCAAAAAAACCTGCATATACTTTGTTATCTCCAAATTCATATATTTCTAAATTTTCTATCTTATGGTTGTTTCCATCAAAAGTACCTTTAAAAGGATGATCCTTTGTGCCAAGTGGTTCCCAAGCATGTGCATTTTTTAAATCATCTTCTATTTTTAAATCGTATTTTTCATTTTCAAAATTTAATTTTCTAGAAGAAGGCACTTCATATTCTGTATTGATGTCTTTTTTTAGAACAATAACTTTATCTTTAGAGTCAATATTACCTTCGTTCATATTTTTTATAACAGAATACAAATATTCAGACCCTTCAATATCGTATTCAGATTTTTCAGCAATCGGGATTATATTTTCCGATCTTGAATTCTTAGGTTTTGAAATGTTTATTATAATATCATTTAAAAAATTTACTTTTTCTGGTTCAGGAATTTCAAATTTGGGAATTTCAAAATTTGGTTCTGCCGCATAAATTTTATACTGGTTTGCTGTAGAACATTGTATAAATATATAAACTATAGAAAGTATTAAAGAAAATATTTTTTTAAATATTTTTTTTAGTGGTTTTTTCAAATATATCACCCTCATTTTACAATTATTTATAATTTATAGTTTATTATTTGAATTTTTTTAAAGATTATGCATAAAAAATTAAAAATTATATATTTTTATTTTCTGTAATAAGTAGGATAAATTTTATATAATTTAAAATTAAATATCAAATTTTTTCGTTGCAATTTGATTTTTTAATTAAACAAAACAAAATTAATAAAAAATTAATTTTAAATATTACTTGACTGTTAATAAAAAAAATTGTATTATTATATTGTAATAAAGAAAATTTAAAATTAACGAGGTAAATAAATTGACTATAAATCATCAAGAAATAAATACATACATAAGAACAAGTATTTTGCTTGTGGGCGTAATTACATCTGGCGTTTTTATAAAATATGCATACAATGGAATATGCAATGGGATAAATCAAATTGGTAAAGAAGTTAGAGAAGAAATTAAAGAATGTAAAGAAGGAATTACAGTATTTAAAAAAGAAATTCTTGAACAAATCGATGACATAAAAAAAGAAATTTTTAAAGAAATCGATGCTATGAAAGAAGAAATTTTGGGTAATAAAGATGAAAGTGTTGTTAATAGAATTTTAAAGCGTTTGGCTAATATAGAACAGGGAATTTTTGGTGAAGATGGTAAATTTATACAAAACTCTTTAAAGCAGCTACTGCATGAGATCTATTCACTTAGAATTAATATTGCTCAAGTCACAGCTGTAGTTGAGCAGAATAAAATTGTGGGTACTAGTGATTCATTAAAATTAGAATTTATCAGACTTTTAACTAATTACACATCGCTTTTTACGATGCAAACTAATAATTTTAGATTACCAAAAGATGAAATATTTTTTGAAGAAGATAAATTTGTTGAATTTTTAATATCTTCCGATAAAAGTAATATTAAAAGATTAGTCGATGATGACACAATAGTTCACAAAATTTATATCACTGCAAATTATATAAACAGTATACATAGAAACGGAACTAACACACAAACACCAATTCTTACATTCCTTAATGAAGTGAATAGTAAACGTTTAAAAAAACTCATGAAAGATGAATACGATAGAGTTTTCACCAAAACTTAAAAGTAAAAAAAGTGGTAAAGTATTTTTCAAAAAAAGCTTGACAAAAATATAAATGTGTCTTAAAATTACATGAATAGTAAAAATATTTAAAATAAAATAAATAAAGTGGTTAAAATAGAATGGGATTTACACCTGAACAATTGAATATATTTCTTAGAACGGCAATTTTAGGCACTGGAGTTGCTATATTTTCTGGTATTGGTATTTGTGTAGCTATGCAGGTAAGAGGCATAAGAAAAGATATTCTTGGAGATAATGAAACAAGTCTTAAAAAACAATTTTTTGAACGTATTGATAGAATTGAAAAAAATATCTTTGACGCAGAAGATAAAAATAGTCTAGTAAACAGATTGTTTGGTAGTGAGGAAACAAGTCTTTTATGTCAGCTTATTGGTTCTCATGAAAAAAGCCTTGCCAACAAACTTGTTGATTTGATAAATGGAATTAGAAAGGATATTTTAGGAGAAAACGGTAAAAATATAGAAACTTTTATTAGTGATTTTAGAGAAATTTCCCATAAAGCAGTAGATGGTGTTTTTGGTAAAGATGGTACATACATTATTGAAACCATTAATACACTTTTAGAAAAAATAGAAGGATTCAAAAAAATCGGGATAATTGCCGCTACTTCATTAGAAAATAAAAAATTTTTTACCAATAGTAGTGAACAAGAAAAATATGTTAGAATGACTTTTCTTAAATTGTTTGAGTTATTTAAGTATGCTACCACAGGAGACCAACTGGGTACTCCCTGTTCTTTAACAAAATCTGAACCTACAATATTTATTAATCGAAGAAAACACAATGCTATTATTGCAATGAGAGAATTTTTTGGTTTTGCTCGTATTGTTCTTTTGTTAGATGCAAAGAGTTGTTGTTTTTTTAGAGGGTTGATTACTGACGTTCAATTTCAAGAAATTTTCCAATTTACAAGCTATACAATTGAAACGTTTTTAGAAGGAGATGTTTCAGAATCTTACTACAAAGAATTACAAATTTTGAATATGATAAGTCCAGAAAATTTTCAGAAGTGTATGGGTAATAAATATAAAATTTATAATAATAAGTTATTAGAACTCAATACAGAGGCAGTATTGGAAACACCAGAGAAAAAATTTGGTGTTGATAAAGTTAAAAGAAGAAACACAAAATTTGAATTAAAAAACACTGAACCCACCCATCTTAGTTCTAAATCAGAAGAAAATAAAAAAAAAGAAACTGTTGATGAAAAAAAACCGTCTTTCTTTCAAAAAAAAGTAGGAAACATTTTTTCAAAAAATCTTGACAGTACATAGTTTAATGTTGTATAGTGTCCAAATGTTCATATGAACAAACAATACAAATCAAATCGTCATATTGTCTATTTTTGTAAATATCATGTTGTGTGGTGTCCTGAGTACAGGCGCAAGGTCATTCAAGGTGTAATCGAAACTCGCTTGAAAAAAATCATTCAAGAAGTTGCGATGAAACCAAGTTTGGACTAATTGAGCTTGAAATTATGCCCGACCATGTTCACTTGCTTGTTGAAGTTGATCCACAATATAGGATTCACAAATTAGTGAAACTAATCAAGGGGAGAAGTTCAAAGATTCTTCGTCAAGAATTTGCTTAACTTAGGTTAAGATTTACAACTCTTTGGACACACTCATATTTCGTATCAACTGTAGGTGGTGCGCCATTCCCTGTGATTAAACAGTATATGAAAAAGTGTTTCAAATTTCGCATATATCCTAATTCTTCTCAAACTGAGTTGATTGAGAAGTCTTTTGGTCATGCAAGATTTGTATATAATCACTTTCTAAACAATCGCATTGAACGCTACAAGTCATCTAAAATTTCAATTTCTGGTTATCAACAAGGCAAATGAACTTCCAAGTTTGAAGAAGGAATTAGAGTGGCTTAAAGAAGTAGATAGCACTTGCTTGTAAACTTCAATTTTCAATCTTGACAAAGCATAAATCTAAACTTACTACTTTCACTTCAAAGAATATTGGCAAAACCATTTCATTCAATGGATATGCTGTCAAACTTCCAAAGTTATTTTTAGTCAAAGCCAAGGGCTACACTTCAATCAACGGAAGAATATTTTTTGCTACTGTTTCTAAAACCAAGAGTGGCAAATATTTTGTTACACTATGTTGCACCGAAGTTAGCGTTCCACACTATGAAAGTACTTCTGAAACCGTTGGAATTTAAACATTTCGCTATCCTTTCTAATGGTTAAACCATTGATAACCCTTATTTTCTTAAAAAGTCTGAACATAAACTTGCTAAACTTCATGAGAAAATTGCTAATTCAAGATATAATTTTCTTCAGAAGTTATCCACTCAAATGGTCAAAAATTTTGATGTGATAACAATTGAAGATTTGTCAGTATCTAATATGATGAAAAATCATCGTTTGGCAAAGTCTATCGCTGATGTTAGTTGGTCTGAATTTGCAAGGCAATTGGAATATAAATGTCTTTGGCAACACAAACCAATCAAGGCTGATAAATTCTTTGCTTCAAGTCAAATTTGCAATGTCTGCGGTTTCAAAAACGCAGATGTTAAAAATCTTAATGTTTGTGAATGGGTTTGCCCTAATTGTGGTACTAATCACGACAGGGATTTGAACGCAAGTATGAACTTAAATACCGATGGACTAACGGAAATTAACGCTCGGGGAGTTCGTGTTAAATGAGAATCAAATTTCGCTGTGGGCTTTGATCCGCGAACCTCTCGCATTTAGGCGTGGAGAGTTGTCAGTATCCGATTGTTCTACAATTAAAGTATAATTTCCGCTATTTATTGGTTCAAAATATCACGAAAACAAAGAAAAACTAAAATTCAAACACTAATTAACTATAAGAAATGTTAGAATTGCAATTAAATAATTTTTTATAAAATTTCCCAAAAAAGTCTGCAATATTTGTGTGTAAGGTAAACAAATTTTGTTATAAAGAAAGTATCATTAAAAAATGGAATATACTACCCGCTAACACGAATATATGCCAAATTGAATGCATATATCTTATTTTTCTACCTTTGCTGTACAAAACGGCACCTGACGTATACATCGCCCCTCCTGTAATAAACATCCAAATTTGATAAACAGAAAAGTTATTCATAATTGGTTTTATAGCAAAAATTATTGCCCATCCCATAGCCAAATAACATATCATAGAAAACTTAGAAAATTTTTTTATATTGATACAATTGAATATGATTCCTAAAATTGCAGTTACCCATATTACTAGCAATATAATTTTGCTGATTAAATTGCCAATTGCTATCAAAGCTATAGGTACATATGTTCCAGCTATTAATAAAAATATAGAACAGTGGTCCAATATTCTAAATATTTTTTTTAAATAACTCATTTTTAAACCATGATAAATTGTTGAAGATAAATACAAAATAAATAAAGTAGAACTATATATCAAATTGCAAATTAAATTTTTTTGTGGGTTTTTTAAAAATAAAACAAAAGAAACTGCTGATAAAATCACACCTAAAGCGTGTGTAATATAATTTATTATTTCTTCCCAACATGTATAAATTGGAACACCAAATTTAAAACAAACATTTCCAGATTCATTTTCACATTTGTGCTCACATTTTTTACAATCTTTAGATGGCACGATAACCGTCTCCTTAAATTTTTTAAATCGGTTCTGTACCCGAAAAGATCATAGCTTGTATATCTGATAGGAATTCTGGTTCTACGGCCCTTGTAGGGATTATCAAATCATTTTGGTTTTCAGAATAGATTAAGATTAAATTTTCTTTAATTTCACATTTTGTAGAATTATTCAAATTTATCTCATAATTCAAATTATTATTTTGAACTTCTATTCTGTCAGGAAAAATTTCGACACAATATTTATTTTTTTCAAATATACTTTTAGCTTTGTTTCTTATTAAAATATTAGGTCTAAAATAAGCAACTATAATGCTTATTAAATTAATTAAAATTGTAAACAAATAAACACTTTTGAATCTTAAAAATATTGTTATTGTTAACAAAACTAAAACTATTAACTCAAATATGATATTTCTTTTTTGCATTTTTTTTAATTTCGCATAATAATCACTGTTTTTCAAAAAATCAAATATCTCTTCTAATTTCAGATCATATTCTAATTTTATACCTGACTGTTCTTCTTCATACTCTTCTGTTTCATCATCTAAAATTAACTCGGATTTTGGATTATTATTGGTAATGGGAGCAGAATCAGCATTATCTTCCATTTATTATTTTTGGTTTCTCCTTATAAATACTTTACAAATATTATCACTTTTTAGATTATACATCCTAATTAAATAATTTATCGCTTTTTTATTATACACAAATATTTAATTTTATACATTATTTTGTGATTTTATAACCATAATCAAGACAAACTTCATGAAAGAAAAAAATTTCATTTTCTTAGTATATAACAAAATAAGCCTTATTTAAAAATTATAAAAAAGCTAACTGAATTTTTATATTAAATTATTTTTTATTATTTTATACTTAAAAAATTGCCAACTTATTTTCAAATAAATTTTCATTTTTTATGTTAAAAATATCACCTAATTTTTTTAGTAACTTTGTCATGACTTTTTATTTTCTAGTGAAAATAACGTTTATTTATTTTTTTAGATTTATTTTTTTGAAAATTTCAGGCACATTTTAAATGATTTAGCTTTTGAAGTTATAGATATGTTTAATACTATAAAAGTTTTGCTTAATTGTTTTCCATTATCCAATCATAAAGGCAGTTAAAAAATTTAAAAAATTTTTGGCAATTTTTTTGTTGACATTTTAGATAAAACTGACTAGAATGAGATTTAGCAAGTTTAAAAAATATCAAGAAATTTGATGGAGTTGTGAATATTGATTGAAAAATCAGCAAAAAAGGATGGTAAAAAATTGAAATTTGATTTAAAAAAATTTTCAAAAACTATTTTATTGAATGTAAGCGAAAAAAATTTTAAATTGTCAAGTGGTATTAAAGAAAATTCTGAACTTGTTCAGAATTTTATATGGAAAACTTTAGTAAAAAAAAGTAAGAACAATAAAAAAAATGAATTAGATAATAAGTTTATAAAAATATTTAAAGATTTAACTTTTAAGTCTGCCAAAGAATATAATGTAAAAAGAGAAAATGCAAATATAGATGCAGATACTCCGATGGGAACTATGTTAAAATATGGTTCTGAAAGTGCGAAACATTTCTTTGAGCTATGTGTTTTGGATCATAAATTTTCTAAAGCCCACAGAAACGGTGACATTCACATACATGATCTAGATTTTTTAGCTCTTACTACTACTTGTTGCCAAATAGATTTAATAAAGTTATTTGAAAATGGATTTTATACTGGTCATGGATTTTTAAGAGAACCTAATGACATCACAAGCTATGCTGCTTTGACTTGTATAGCTATTCAGTCTAATCAGAATGAACAACATGGCGGGCAGAGTGTTCCAAACTTCGATTATGCTTTGGCTTTAGGGGTAAAAAAAACTTTTAAAAAATTATATTTGAAAAACTTAGAAAAAGCTTTTGATTTGCTAATCGAAGATACTGATTCACAATTAGCTGGAAGAATAATTACTGAGACTTGTAATTTAACTGGAGATTCTCCTAAAATAGATATGGGTGAAAATTATTTAAATTTAGAATTTAAAAATATCTTTAAATATACTAACGATGAAAAATTAACAAAAAAAATTCAAAATTTTGCTTATAAAAACACTTTAAATGAAACTGACGTGAAAATTTTTCAATCAATGGAGGCTTTGGTACATAATTTGAATACCATGCATTCACGTGCTGGTGCACAGGTTCCGTTTAGTTCTATAAATTATGGAACCGATACTTCACCAGAGGGAAGGTTAATTATAAAAAATGTATTATTAGCAACTGAAAATGGCTTAGGAAATTCTGAAACTCCAATATTTCCAGTTCATATTTTTAAAGTGAAAGAAGGCGTAAATTATAATCCTGATGATAAAAATTATGATTTGTTTAAATTAGCTTGCAAAGTTAGCGCTAAAAGATTGTTTCCGAATTTTGCTTTTTTAGATTCCAAGTTCAATTTGAAATATTACAAGAAAGATAAACCAGAAACTGAGATTGCTTATATGGGTTGCAGGACACGAGTTATAGCAAATAATTATGATTCTAGTAAAGAAACAATTTATGGTCGTGGAAATCTAAGTTTCACTTCTATTAATTTGCCAAGATTGGCTATTTTGAGTAAGAAAAATATAAATAAATTTTATGAGTTGTTAAATTCTAAAGTGAATTTGGTTACAGAGCAGTTGTTAGCAAGGTTTGAACTACAAGCTTCAAAAAAAGTGAAAAATTATCCGTTTTTAATGGGACAGGGAGTTTGGATGGATTCGGACAAATTAAATATAAATGACGAAGTAAGAGAAGTCTTGAAACACGGCACTTTAACAATTGGTTTCATAGGCCTTGCAGAGTGTTTGAAATCTTTAACTGATTTTCATCATGGAGAAAATAAAGATTCTCAAAAATTAGGATTAGAAATTATAAAATTTATGAGAGAAAAAACTGATAAGTTTTGCGAAAAATATAAGATGAATTTTTCTCTTATTGCTACGCCAGCTGAGGGTTTGTCAGGAAAATTCGTAGAATTAGATAAAAAAAGGTTCGGGAATATTATAGGTGTTACAGATAAAGAGTTTTATACAAATTCGTTTCATATACCAGTTGATTATGAAATTTCTATATACGATAAAATTTATTTGGAAGCACCATATCATGAATTTACAAACGGTGGACATATTTCATATGTAGAACTAGATGGAGATCCGAATCAAAATTTGGAAGCTTTTGAAAAAATAATAAGAACTATGAAAGAAGCTGGAATTGGATACGGTTCTATAAATCATCCAGTAGATAGAGATCCGGTTTGTGGTTACACGGGAGTTATTGGAGATGTTTGCCCCAAATGTGGTCGTACTGATAAGGACAGTGGAATAAAAATAGAAAGAATTAGAAGAATAACAGGGTATTTAGTAGGAAGCTTAGATAGATTTAATAACGCAAAACTTGCAGAAGTAAAAAAACGCGTAAAACATAAATTTGGGATGTAAGTAAATAATGGAAAATATAGAAAATTTTGTAGAATTATCAGGAATTGAAAAGGAGTCAATAGTTGATGGTCCGGGTATTAGATTTGTCTTGTTTGCTCAGGGTTGTCCACATAGGTGTGTAGGTTGTCATAATCCTGAAACTCACAGTTTGAATGGCGGAAAAAAATTTTTTTTCGATGATGTCGTTGATATGATAAAACAAAATCCTATAATATCTGGTGTTACTTTTTCAGGTGGTGAACCTTTTGCTCAAGCTTCAAGATTTGCTGTTTTAGCTAAAAAAATTCACAAATTGAAATATAATATAATTACATATACAGGATACACTTTTGAGGAAATTTTGAATAATGAAAATGAAGATTTAATGAATTTATTGAGAAATTCAGATTTACTTATAGACGGTCCTTTTGACATTAACAGAAAATCTATAACTTCAACATTTAAAGGTTCAACAAATCAAAGAATTATTAATGTCAAATATTCTTTGAAATATGAGAAAATAATAGAGCAAAATTTGTTGATTTCTAATTTCGAGTACTGAGATATAATAATTATACTAGTTTATTTGTTTAACGATTTAGTATAATTCTAAATCTGAGTAAATATTGTTTATGTTTTTATACGTTTTCTATAAATTTTTCAGCTGGCAAGGGAAAAAAGAAAATGCAAGTTGTATTTGCTACATGTGCCAAATTCATTGAAAATTCTGGTTGCAATAAAAGATTATATAATTTTATTGAAATTTTCAGTAAAGTTAGTAGATTTACTGTTTAAAAATTTATCATTATTTTTTTTTACAAAGCTTTTTGCTATCTTTTCTAAACTTTAAATTTCCTCAAACTGTTTTTTGATGTCCCCTATTTTTCCCACATAATTATGTAAGTTTTGAAAAAAATTTATATGAAAAAATTATGAAAATAAAAATTGTAGACGTGAAAAACTGGAGTTGGTTCACAAAAAAAATAAAATATTTGTAGTAGAGAAAAAAATACACCGGTTTATTAATTCAATAGTTTTTTTTGATTAGATTTTGGTAGAACAATTGGGATAAAAAACCTATATTTTTGCCAATATTTGTTTTTTATTTCCTTTGTAAATCCACAAAATTTTTTTCTAATGCTTCATTTATTATGAGCAAGACTTAGAAATTTTTCTGTTTATTTGGAGAAAGGATAATGCTTTTAACAATTCTAGAAGTTAATAATTGACAGTTTTTAATTTATGTACTATAATAGAAAATGAGTTATAGAATTTGTATTGTTAAACTATAGCAAATTTTAAGTTTTAATTTAAATTTTAAAGAAGGTTAGTACAAATGAATTTAAAAGTAAAAAATTTTTTTTGCATATCAGTTTTATTTTTTGATTTATTTAGTTTTAGTGGTGGTATTTCTGCTGATTTAAACAACGAAATAAAAGCAAAAAAAATAATTTATGAATATTATTCAATTGGATATAAAAATGAAGTTAAAATAAAAAAAATAGAGGAAAAAATAAAATTAAATGATACAAGAATAAAAAAATATGAAAATAAAAAAAAATCATTAGAAAATAAAATTAAAATATTAGAAATTAAAATAAAAAATTATGGTTACGAAACTCAAAAATCAGTTTTAGAAAACAAAGTTAAAGAATTAAAAGAAAAAAAGAAAAGTTTTTGGTCGATAATATTATTCAGAAAACAAAAAATAAAAAAAGAAATAAAAGATTTAAAATTATATTTAAATTTAGACTCAGAATTGCAGGCTTTAAATAATAAATTTAAAGGGTTATTCGAAAATAGGGGGAAATTGGATTTTAAATATGCAGTCCTTTTGCAAATTAAAGGATCAATCTAAAAAATTCAGTTTCATAAATTAATAAAAAACAACGTAAAGCACTTATTAACAAGATAGGTTTTGGTTTTTTCAAAATATTTTAAAATGTTTTTTGAAATAATAATCATCGGAATAGATTTATGAACATTTTTAGTGTTAGTGTCTAATTATAATTTCACGATTTTATTGAAGATTTTTTAAACGAAAGTGACTAAAAAAATAACTAATAAACTCACATCTCAAACCATTTTGTCTGTGTTGGTCAATGTTACGAAAACAAATTTAATTTTTATAAATTTAAAGGAATAAAAAAGTTGTTTTTTTATAATTTTTAAACTTAATTGGTCAGATTTTCCTGAAGTTACAATCAAAATTGCATTTTTTTCCTTAAAATTAAATTTTTTATTATAAAATCTCTGATTTCTATCTATTATTGATTTAAGCGGCGAAGGTATAGAAAAATTATAAACTGGAGTGGCAATTATTAATAAATTACTTGAAAATAACAAATCATAAAATTCGTCCAAATCATAAAATTTACATATGCTTGTATCCTTACAATATCCGCAGTCTACACATGGTTTGGCATTCAAATCATAAGAACTTATTATTTTAATTTCAGAATTCTCAAAAAATTTCAAAACTATATTCAAAGCTTTAAAAGTAAAACCATCAGAATGTGGTGAACTGTATAATACAAGTACCATTTTTTTAAATCACAATTCAAATTTTTAAATTTTCAAGCACTATTTTATCTTTTTTGGCAACTCTAAACGATTCTTTTATTTTCTGAACAGCTTTATTTTGAACCCATTTTTCTAAAATTTTAGTCTCTAAAAAATTTTTAGTGATTTTAGGAAATTTTATGTAACACTCAGAAACCAGCCACGCATTTCCTATTTTTACATAATAAGGAATTTCATTTTCAATACAACATCGGTGTTCAGAATTTATAGATTTGCAAACTTCTAAAATTTTGTATATATACTTTTTGCTAATGTACATACTTAAAGACATAACAAGACCAAGTCTGACTTCCCAAGGATTATTGGATCTTGTAAATTTTAAAATTTCTTTAAGAGCAATATCTTTATTTTCAATAATTTGTGGAAATTTTTTTGCTGTTATATCAGCCAAAGCCCAATTTGAAATATGTGGTACGAAATCTTTTATAGCTTGGATAAGTTCAACATAAGTAAACTCTGCGTGCCTAATTATAAAACTATGAATTGCTTTTTCCTCATAAAACTTGTGTTCATTAAACCTCAAAAAACCGTTGTAATCATTTTTTAAAATATTTTTTGCAATTTCTCTCAAAATTGGTGTTTGTACGCCAATAAAGCCTACTGTATTGTCATTCAAAATTTTAAAATGAAATTCTTTATATTTTAAATCTGCTAAATTCTTTAGATAATTTATAAATTCTTCATAGCGTGCTTTCGTCCAAATTTGTTTAAAATCCATTTGTTTAAATTCCTTTTAAATTTTATAATATTTTTTAAAATACAAATATTTATTTATTTTTTTATTAAACAATATTTTCATTCTCATATAAAACTGATTTTTTATGATAATACTCTATGCATTGTAACATGTTTTTTTATTGATTCATTAACTAAAATTATTATAAAGCATACATGCCTAAAGAAAGCAAAATAAACAGCTGAATTTTTTATTTTCAACTATTTATTGTTTTAGTTAAATTTCTTTTTAAAGTTATTCTTCAACCAACAACATTCTATAAGAACCATTAAAGAACTTAATTTTTGACCATTTTAGAATCTTCAGTTAGATTAAGCTTTTTACTTTCTATAAAATCTTATTCTTCATGTGGAACATACTTAAACCACAAATTCAAATTTTTCATTGTTTTTTAGTGTTACTACGTTATTGATATCAACGACCGACATATTTTCCTTTTATTAAATTATTTTCTTTGTAATTATTACCAAATGTGGCGTAAATCCCCGCCATGGAGATATAAGCCACAAGATATTGTAATTTTTTTTTCTTTTTTTAAAAAAAAGACTTGTATTATAATTATTATGTTAAAATAGTTGATAAACATTCGCCAAACGGCAAGAACAAGCCGTAAAAACGCTAAAAATTTGCATAAATGGTCTTTCTATCGCTTGGCAAATTTTATTGATTATAAATCTAAAATGGTTGGAATTAAAATCGAATACGTCGATCCAAAATATACCAGTCAAAATTGTCCAAATTGTAACGAAAAAAACCACGCGGAAGTATGCTTGTGAATTCTTTGGGTATATATCTCATCAGGATCGAGTTGGTACTTTAAACAACATTATAAACGCACCTATGGCGCTTCTGGTAAAAGGAAATCAGCCTAAACTGCTATATGCACGGACGAGGTAACGGCATGCCGGGGGCTTAAAGATGTTAGAAATATACTTCTGTATGCGCCTAAGAATCCCATGTATTTAGACACGGGGAGTGTCAATATTATCAAGAACCTTCTTTATATAAATTCTCTAGATTATCTTCGCTTAAAAAATAATAGAAAACACCACCATATTCTATTTTTATATAGTCAATAGTTGAATTTGATTTAGGATTAAAATCTTTTGCAGCAAAAAACGTTTGTCCTTTTTTGTTTCTATAATATCAACATTTTCTTCTTCACATGTCATCATAATAACAAACTTAGATATTTCTTTACAATCAAGATATATTTTTTCTAAATCCTCTTCTGTCCAAAAATATTCATAGCTTACGTCACTTATATGATATATTTGATCTATTTTTTTTCGATTTTTTTATCTTTACTTTGTACAACATGTTTAAAAATTTTGTAGTTACCGTAACTTTCTCCAACCACTACGAACAGTGCTAAACTGATAATTTTCACAGGATTAACCTTCATCCACTCTAAAAGCTCTATGTGATTTGGTATTCAGTACTCTAAAATTACAACCTACGAAACTCAAACCCAAAGCTAAACTTCCTTCTAAAATTTTATTTATTTTTTTTTAAACAATATTTCCTTTTTTTAAAATCGATTTTTTATTATAATACTCTATGTATTATAACATGTTTTTTACAAATGTCAACATTTTTTTATTGATTAATTAGCTAAAATTATTATAAAATATATATACAAAAACAAACAAATTTTATTTAATTTACACAAACTAAAATAATTTCGACAAAATACATAAAATAACTTAACTTGGAAGTATAATTAATTAGTAACTTTAAATACTAAAAGGAGTAAAAATGTTTTATTACTATGACACGAATTATTTTTTGTATGCGTTAATAACTTTGACAATTACAATGTTCGCACATTTTAGAGTGAAATTTATGTTTAATAAATATTCTAAGATTAAATGTAGAAAATCAATAACCGGCTTACAATCATCAGAAAATGTTTTGTATCAAAACAATATTAATGGGGTCGAAATTTGCCACATACATGGTCAATACAATGACTATTACGATCCTCGCAACAATAAAATTTCCCTTTCTGATCCAATTTACAATGAAGCATCTATTGCGGCTGTTGGTATTGCATCCCATGAAGCTGGACATGCAGTTCAATATGCAAAAAATTATGGATTTGTCAAAGCCAGACAAAGATTAGTACCAATAACGCAGCTTTGCTCAAGTTTATCAACACCGATTATTTGTTTAGGTCTAATGCTACCTGTGCAATATAATTTTATCGTAAATTTTGGAATTTTACTTTTTAGTTTTGCTGTTTTGTTCCAGCTCGTAACATTACCAGTGGAATTTGATGCAAGCAAAAGAGCACTTGTAGCACTTCAAAATTCAGGAAATTTGACTGATGAAGAAATGAAAGGAACAAAAAAAGTTCTTAGTGCAGCTGCAATGACATACGTTGCAGCACTCTTTACTTCTTTGATATCCTTGATACGATTAGTTTTAATTTCTTCACATCGTAATGATGATTAAAATCTAATTTTATGATAAGAATATGCATGCCCAGATAGGGGGCTTTGTTTATAGTAGATAATTGGAACTATGCTGCATGATAACGCAGCAGAAAGGCTTACTTTACTGCAAAACAAAAGTTGATCAATGCACGGTGAGGAAGCGGCAAATTGTTCTGGAGTTAAGGTTACGATTAGCAGTAGATATGGAAATAGGGCTATCTTGCCTAATGCAAAGTCTGTTAACCGGGAAATTAAACTCTTAGCTCCTAATATTGCAATGAGCTTGTATGTCGTATTCGTACACACTGTTACCACAATATTGCAAAGTAAGCACGGGAACATATTTTAACAGACTATAAAGCATATCCGATAATTTACATCCAAGAAACAAAGTTAATTGGGGATTACCTAAAGGGAGTTTATTTCACATGGTAACAGAGCCTTCATATTAATCCAAGGGCGGGAAAGCGTCAAAGGGAGGCAGTTAGTATATTTCAAAATAAGAAAGTTGAAAGGACGGAGAATCTGTGACAAAACCAACGACTGACGACCATAAAGTTGGGCGTATATACTCATTTTTACAGATACCTCTTACGTACTACGTTGCTTACCAAAAATCAAGCAAAAACAATGATGCTCTGAATCCAGGTACTGATAATGATACGATAGATGAATTAGGGAAGAACGTATGTTGAAAAGTTAATAACAGAACTTACAAATGGTACTTTTAAATCCAAGCCATTACGCAGGGGATTTATCAAAAGGCTTAATGGAAAAAATGAGACCCGTTGTTATACCCGTTCAATAGTGCAATATGGTTCATAGAAGGCGACATCAAAGGCTGTTTCGACAACATAAACCATGATAAACTTTCGGATATATGAAAAACTGCGTTTATAAATCTCCTGTTGTCCTGCGCGTACTTTTTCTGCCCTTCAAGTTTGGTTCCAATAATTTTCAAATTCTGTCCGCTATATCGTGCCTTCTATACATTTTTATCACCGTTTTTATTATATCAATTTTTTACTGACAACACTATCTAGACCAGCTATTAAAAATTAAGTTAAATTTTTATATAAAAATTTTATAAAATAATCTGATAATGCGAAATAATTGTAATAATATATATAAGTAAATTTTGAGTGAGGTCGTTTATATGTCTGGAATTTGGAATAAAATAAAGGAAGAATTTGAGCAATTAGAAAATTTTTGTAAAAAATTTAAAAATTCTACATTTAAAATGGGCCATTTTAGCAATGTAAAAAAATTTAAAAAATTATTTAAAGATTATGAAAAATATTATAAAACTAAACAGGAAGGAAGCAAAAAATTTTTTCTTAATTATAAAACATTGAAAACGAAAGTGAATGAATTAATTCAAGACAATAAATTAAACAATGGACATAAAAAAAATTTTTAGTAGATTAGAAGATAGAAAAAAATATTCAAAAAAAACTTTAAATAGTTTAAAAAGTATATATCTTGATAAAATAGAACTTAATGATTACAAATCAAAGCTTAAATTTAAATTTTTATACAAAAATTTTAATAATTACATTAAAAATATAAAATGGAGAGAATTAAAAAAATTTAAGGGAAATTTCATTTCAAAAATTAAAAATCTTAAATTTAATCTGCTTAATCTACCAGAAAAACCTTCAGACGACAATTACTTAAAATTTAATGAAGGTAATAATAACCTTGGTGATGACGATGATCCATTCAGCTAAAATAATGGTTGACAAATCTGTCGTTACGAATGTGCCATTGTACAAATTTTTTGGTTTTATAAATCTACTTCATTGATATCGTAGCCTTTATCGGTTAGCAAAAAATCAGCGTTTATTTCGGTTACAATCTTTTCTCCAAACTTGCAATCCGCGACGGTACCCGCTGTGACAAACATTTTGACCGTCATACCATAACCTCTGGTGAATTTTGGAATTGAGCCCCCTTTTGTACGCTCCATGTCTTGATTTCCGCCCTTTGCGTCGGCTGCGTGTGGGTGAACCTTTGTATGGGACGCGTCTATCATCAATTTCCGGTTCATCTATTAAAATTTCCAGCAATCTTTCCCATTCATCTTTGTCTCTCCAACAGCAAAATCTTCTGTGATTATTTTTCCAATCTCCATATTTTGTGGGCAAATCTCGCCACAGCGCACCAGTTCGCAAATTTCAAAAAACTGCGTTTATAAATCTTCTGTTGTCCTACGCGTGCCTTTTCTGCCCTTCAAGTTTGGTTCCAATAATTTTCAAACTCTGTCCGCTATATCTTGCCTTCTATACATTTTTATCACCGTTTTTATTATATCACTTTTTTATTGACGACACTATCTAGCCAATGCAAAAATACGTGAAATACTTGATGTTTTTAATGCAACCGGCGCAACACACGATTTTGTAATATTTAAAAACTCTTTAACCAAAATATTTGGGAAAAAAGTTAAAATTTATGCAGATAAAGGGTATCAAGGAATTCAAAAATTTTTTCCGAATGCTGAAATGCCAAAAAAAGCTACAAAAAATCATCCTCTCACCGAAGAAGAAATCATTGAAAATAAGCTTTTGGCACAAAAAAGAATCACAATTGAACACATTAATAGAGAAATAAAAATATTTAGAATTTGTAAAGAAATTTACAGAAACAAAGAAAAAATAGGTTTACTCAGGGTCAAATTGATTGCAAGTTTGTATAATCATAGGTTGGCTTTTTGAGTTTAGAAACAGGTCTAATGATGAAAATGGTGATTATGTTAGAGATGGACATAGTAACATAAAAAAAATAGCAATATTAGAAATGGGAATGCTATTGGGATAAGACTATTTGTCACTTATGGAGAGACCTTGGAAAAGATGGGCGCAATCAAAATAATATATACGATTTTGAATATTTTAACTAAATCATAATATCTAATTATTATAATTAATATATATAGCAATTTAAAAATAGTGATAAGTATAATTTTCTTAATTTTTCATGTCTTTAAATAATAAAAAATATATTTTCACTTGAATTTCCTTTATTTTTTATATACGATAAAAAATAGAATTAATAGACTTCAAAATGATACATTTGTAACTTAATTTGTAATAGTTTCAAAGATAATCAGAGAGAATAGTTTTGAAAAAATAAATATTTCTAAAGATTTAAAACCCAAAAATAGGAAATTTTGGATATGCTAATTCATATCGGAACACAAAAAATTGAGACAGAAAGATTAATTTTGAGAAAGTTTAAATTTCTTGATGCAGATGTTATGTTTAAAAATTGGGCAAGCGATCCTGAAAATTGCAAATATCTGTTTTGGAAAGAACATAAGGATATTGATGAAACAAAGAAAATTTTATCTAATTGGATTTCAAATTATGAAAGAAAAGATTATTATCGTTGGGCTATTTGTTTAAAAAGAACAAAAGAATTAATTGGTGGAATTGATATAATTTTAATTTTTGAACATATTGATTGCGTTGAATTTGGATATGTTCTTTCCAAAAAGTATTGGAATCGAGGCATAATGACTGAAGCTTTTAAAGCTGCACAGAATTTTATGTTCAAAAAGGTGAATTGCCATCGTATTCAAGCAAAGCATGATGTTCGTAATCTAGCTTCTGGGAAAGTTATGAAAAAAACAGGCATGGAATTTGAAGGGATCTTAAGAAAACTGTGCAAATCAAATATTGGTGAGTGGGTTGATGTGTCATTATATTCAATTTTAACAATTATTTAACTAAAATGTGTTAAAAAAATATTATTTTTTCAAATTGTATCGTATGATTCGCCATATTTAGATATATTTTGTATTAAGTAAAATTATGTAAAATTTATTTACATTTTTCGCCATTTTTATAATTGGCTTATCTCATTTTAATTAGGAAGTTTTAAAGTTATCAAAGAATTTCAATTAATACTTAGAAGCATTCAGAAAATAAAAAGATAATAAAATTAAGAGATGATAAATAATAAAAAAGAAAAATAACAAAATTTGTTTGGAGTAAAAAGTTAACATTTGAACGTGGCAATCTTCAAAATGTATATTAGACCTGTCCAAAAACAAAAAAATGATAAAATAAACAAATGAATTAAGTATGAAAAAATACAAAAACAAGAAGACCAAAATTTCAAATTAATCACAGGTGTCAAAAAAGAAATATTCGAAAAAACAAGGTGAAAGGAAGGGACTTTCAGTTTAACTCTCAGATTAACAATGGCACTTGAATATTGGCGAAAATACAGAATTATGCGTCATATGGCCTTGGATTAAGAAGTACCGAAATCAACGCTATGCAAATATATAATTTGGGTGGAAGATGTGTTAATACAGTCGGAAGAGCTCAAGATCAAAGAGGTTAAAGAACGTTTTAAATTCAATAATACTGAAAAAAATAATTTTGAAATGTTGCTCTTAGATGTTGAAGAACAGCCACGAAGTACGAACAAAAAGTATCATACTCAGGTAAAAGAAGAGGCACACAACAAAATATCAAATTTTAGCCAATGTAAAAACACGTGAAATACTTGAAGTTTTTAATGCAATCGGCGCATAAAAATCCTTTATCCAAAATACTCGAGAAAGAAGTTAAAATTTGTGCAGATAAGGGGTATCAAGGAATTCAAAAATTTTTTCCGAATGCTAAAATACCAAAAAAAAGCTACAAAAAATCATCCTCTCACCGAAGAAGAAATCGTTCAGAATAAGCTTTTGGTACAAAAAAGAATTACAATTGAACACATTAATAAGGGAATAAAAATATTTAGAATTTGTAAAGAAATTTACAGAAACAACGGAAAAAGAAGTTTACTCAGAATCAAATTAATTGCAAGTTTATATAATCATAGGTTAGGTTTTGAGTTTAGAAACAGGTCTAAATAAAGACAAATAATGACATAGGAAATAATCATGCTTGATGTTGCAAAATAAAAAATTTAATATATGTGTACATGATTTCAAAATTTCAATGAATTTTGAAGAGATATTTTATTGCTTGCGGATAATGGTTATAGAAGAATTTTAAAAATTCATAATTTTAGTTTAATTTCAGTCAAACGTAAAAAATTAAAAATTATCAAAAGAGGATGAGAAACAAAATCACGACCCCTATAAAACCTCGTGCTACTAATATAGATTTGTGTAAAAAGATTTTCAAAACATACAAAGAAAACATCATAATTTAAAGGGGGGCATCATAGTTTGTGATATTTACAATTTTGAAAAATTTAATAAATCAAAAAAATTTTTGTTTTGTGTTGAGATTTATACTATAATTATTAATATAATTTATTTTGATAGAATATAGGAGGGGAAGTTTTGAGTTTATTTGATGGTGGTGGTAGCAATGTTATTGTCACGTTTTTGGTTTATTCGGTACTTATAGGTGGTATGTATTTTTTTATGTTACGGCCACAACAAAAAAAGAAGAAACAAGAAGAAGATTTGAGAAATAATTTGAGCATTGGCGATGAAATTGTAACTATTGGTGGTATAGTTGGAAAAATAATAAATATAAAAAAAAACAGTGATATTTTGACAATTGAAACTGGAACTGAAAAAATTAAAATAAAGCGTTGGGCTATTGCAAACAAAGTTGGTGTAGAATTTAACAAATGAAAATATTAATTGAGACATCTGCAAGACATGTTCATTTATCTGAGGAAGTTTTTAAAGTGTTGTTTGGTATTAATAGCAAATTACATATAAAAAAATATTTATCTCAGCCAGGACAATTTTTAAGTAAAGAAAAAATCGTTATAAAGTGCTTTGAAAATTCTATAAAAAATGTTTCAGTTCTAGGTCCGTTTAGAGAAGAAACTCAAGTCGAGATTTCTGTCACTGATTCTAAAAAATTAAAAATAAATACTCAAATTAGGGAATCAGGAAATATAAAAAATACAGTTGGCTGTGAAATTATAGGTCCAAATGGAAATTTTACTTTAGAAAATGGAGTTATAATTTCTAAAAGGCATATTCATATGCCAGATGATCAAAACAGTTTTTATAATGGTCAAATAGTTGGTGTGAAAATTTTTGGCACAGAAAGAAGTGCAATTTTATATGATACTGTAGTGAGAACAGACAAAAATTTTAAACTTGCTATGCACATAGATACGGATGAGGCAAATTCTGTAGGTGTCTTTGGCGACAAAGAAATTTATGGTGAAATAGTAAGTTTATAAAATAATATTATTCTTTTAAATTTTCGGATATAGTTGTTCTAAGACTTTTATTTTATAACTAGTTCAAATCAAAATTGAAGTATTTTTTGTATAATAATTAAATAAATTTTAAAAGGAGTAGTTTGATATTTGCCTAATTTGGAACTTTTTTTATTAAGCATAAGTAATTTTTTGTATGGGAATATAGTGATCTTTTTATTGATATCTTGCGGAGTGTATTTTACTATTAGAACAGGTTTTGCACAGATAATATATTTTTTTGAGTCTTTTAAATTAGCAAAAGAAAAAACTGATAAAAATCAAGTATCTTCCCTTATGGCATTAATGATATCTACAGCATCTAGAGTTGGAACTGGTACTATAGCTGGAGTAGCTACTGCTTTAGTCACCGGTGGACCTGGGGCTATTTTTTGGATGTGTGTAATGTCATTAATATCATCGGCTTCTTCCATTGTGGAAGGAACTCTTGCACAGCTATACAAAACGGTTAATTCAAATGGTAGTTTTCGCGGTGGACCAGCTTACTATATAGAAAAGGGGTTAAAAAATAAAAAATTCGGAATTTTGTTTTCTATATTAATGATAATAAGTTTTGCTTATGGATTTAATACTTTGCAAAGTAATACCATTTCTTCAGCTATGAGTTATTATATACCATATTACCAAAATAGTATTTGGCCCATAATATTTGGGTTAATTCTCACAATTGTAACCGGATTTATTATATTTGGTGGAACTGAAAGAATTGGTTTTATATCTTCGTATATGGTACCAGTAATGGCTATAGTTTACCTAGCTATTGGGTGGTTTATTATAATCAAAAATTTTAGTAGTGTTAGTACAGTTTTAGATACAGTTTTTAAGAATGCATTTGATTTCAGATCTATAATAAGCGGATTCGCTGGAAGTGCTTTAGCTATGGGAATAAAAAGAGGCTTATTAACTACAGAAGCAGGTATGGGCAGTGCCCCTAATGCTGTAGCAACTGCAAGCACTTCACATCCTGTAAAATCTGGAATATTGCAGTTATTATCAGTCGGCATAGATACTATGATTTGTGCAACAACTGGATTTTCAGTTTTATTTTCGGAAGTAAATTTGCACGGTGGTCTAGATGGTGTGCCATTAGTTCAAGAAGTTTTAAAAGAACAAATAGGCGATATAGGTATACATTTTATAACTTTTTCTATATATACTTTTGCTTATAGTTCTATAATTTCAAATTACTGTTTAGCTGAAACAAATTTTTTATTTTTAAAAGATGACAAAAAAATTTTAAATACTTTTAGAGTTTCATGTTTACTTCCAATATTAATCGGTTGTGTTGCAAGTCCAACAGCAGTTTGGAATTTTGCTGACATTTCTATGGCACTCATGGCAATTGTAAATATAATTTCTATGATTTTATTATCAAATAAATTTATGATTTGTTTTAAAGATTATAAAGATCAAAAGAAAAATAATTCTGATCCTAAATTTAAAATTTTAGATTATAAATTAGACAATATAGAAAGTGTCTGGAAATAAAATAATCTAAATAAATAATGTAAAATATAATTTAATGAGAAAACAACTTTAAAATCTAGAATGAGATTTGTATATGTTCATATTTTTAACGTCAAAATTGTTTATATTTTTTGTATATTTTTGTAAAATTAATTTTAAAATTGAAAAACTTAAAAAAATTAAAATCCGAAAATAAAAGTAGACAGGTATTAAACTTATAGAAAAAGTAATAGATTATCTTAAAAATGTAAATAATACGTTCGTGCTTCTTAATATAGTTAGGTAAAAATCCCTTGAACGAAGATGCTTAAAGATATCGTTACTATTATAGATAAATTAGATATAAAAAATATTTATTAAATAATTTTGAATAAAAAGAAAAGGTGTATTTTTTTAGATGGGAATTTTAGATTTATTTAATACAAATCCATTTGATAAGTATATAAGTGGGAGTTTTATTCCTGGTGCTGAAATAAAAGTTAATGATTCTAAGTTGATTTTGAAAAATGTAGTAATAATCAGCATAGAAGTGAATTTATCTGTAGAAAATGAAGCTAGCACTTGCTTAATAGAATTAGAAAATTCGCAACCTAATTTTAATTCTGGAAGTTTTACACTAGCTAATGAATTCGCCAGCGTTAAAATTGGGGCAAAATTAGAAGTTACTTTAGGATACTTTGGAAAAGAAGCTGGCGGATTCGAAGGGAAAAAAGTGTTTTTGGGGTATATCTCTAACTTTGATATAGAAGTTGATTGTAGAGACATTTGTAAGTTATATATACGGGGTATGGATGCTAAAATATGGATGATGACGAGTAAAAAAACTGAGTTGAAAAAGGAAATGACTAATTATAGCTCAATAATACAAAATACTTTAAAACCTTTTAGCAATAAATTAGAAGGATCAGAAATAAATATAAAAGGTGAAGCCAAACTTGGAAGCCCTGTTTATCAATATGGACAAAGTTATTTTGAATTTTTATCTCAAATTGCTGAAGATATCGGGCATTGGTTTTTTATAAGTTTAGGAAAATTATATTTTGTAAGTCCAAAATTTAGCACTGAAAAAACTTTAGCACTTGCACCTAATTTAACAGGTTTATTAAATATTAAAGCAAATGTAGGAGTATGGGGAATACCAAAAGAAGTATCAATAGTTACTTTAGATAGAAAAAAACCAGGAGAAATTATAGAATCTAAATCAAAAGATGCAAGTTCAGTAGGAAATGGAAGTTCGATATCTAGCTTAATTAACAACTTAGATGTAACTTGTAATTCTATTAGAATAGTAGAAAATAATTTTATCTCAGAAGCCGAAACAAAATTTATAGCTGAGTCGTTATTTTTAAAGAGATCCCTAAATTTGCAAGAAATAACTGTGAAAATTATTGGATATCCTGATATAAAACTTGCAAATTTGCTTGAAATAAGTGGATTTCAAGGGCCTATTAACAATTCTTATATTGTAGTTTCTATAGAACACAATTGGGATTTTGTTAGTAAATCTACTTATAGTATAATAAAAGCAGTTGCAAATACTTGTAATAAACAATAAGGTGATTTTTTGACAGAAATAGGACCTAAAAGAGGCATATTAAAAGAGTTAAAAAAAGGTGAAACTGGTTTAATAGAAGCGACAGTTTTTTTGCCTGATGAACAAATAGATATAATAACGGAAGTTTTAATTTCAAATATAGGTAATAAAGATAATACTTATGGGGGCATTATTTATCCAAAAGTTGGGCAAGAAGTAGTAGTGATCTTCCTAGATAATCAGATACAACGAGGTATAATATTAGGCTGTTTATATAATGCTGAGATAAAATCTCCGCTAGAAATAGATGACAAAAATGCTATAATATATCATAAATTTGAGGCTGGATTAGAAATAAAAATAGATAATACAGATAAAAAACAAAAGATTCTTATTAATACTTTAAATAAACTTGCTCTTAACCTAGATGATGATACCAAAATTTTAAAAATATCAAAAGAAGCTGATTTTTTAATTAACATAAATTATGATAAATCCGAAATTGAAATAAAAGCAAAAAAAATAAGTTTTAATTCTGAAGGACCTATGGAAATAAAAGCAAAAGAAGATATTAAAATTTCAAGTGAAAGCGGAAATATTGAAATTAATTCATCAAATTTGAAATTAGGAGCTAAAAATAATTTTGAAGCAAAAGGGAATCAAGTAGCACTAAAGGGTACCACAAGTGCTGAATTATCTGGTGGAGATGTCACGGTAAAAGCGAGCAGCATAGTTAAAATTAATTAATTTTTTGGGGGTATGAAAATATTGGCAATAGTAAAAGGATGGAAATTTCCAATCCAAGTAGATAAAAATACCGGAAAAATCATGACTATAGAAGATAATGAAAATGTTAAACAAGATATAAAAATTATTTTTAGTACTCAGAAATTTGAAAGAAAAACTGTTCCAAATTTTGGCACAGATTTGATGTCTTACATGTTCGAAATAGTAACACCGAATTTTGTTTCTTTAATGAAAAAATCGGTTGAAGGAAGTATAAAACTATGGGAAAAGCACATAAAAAACATAAATACAACTATTTTAGCAAGTCCTGGAGTAATTTCTAAAGTTGAAGTAATAATAGAATATACTACAAATATTTCCCCTGTGCAAGAAATAATAAAAAAAGAAATAGATATCCATGAAAATAAAAGATATTTTACCAAAAATTAGAGATTAACTATTGGAATATTATTTTAAGTAGAACGAAAAATGAATAGGATTATATTCTAGTTTGCTAAACAAGTTAACCCAAAAATATTATTTTCAAAGAAAGCTTCGAATACGAAAAAATTCTTTTATAAGAATCCAAATACTTGCACTTTTGTAAGTTCTGATGAACTTATCTATTTCAGATTTTAAGTGAGAGCGAAAAAAATAGAAATAACCTGTTTCCGTTCTTACAAATCTATTTTATATTTTAGTGCGATATACTCAAAAATTTCATTTGATCAATTCAATATTTCATCGTCCAAAATTTTTCAGCAATATTTTATCAATAGAATAAGATGACTATTCATTATAAACACTGAATGTGAATCTGCCTCTAATTTTATGATACAACTTCTATTTTTATAGTACATACTAATTGCATCTTGACACTTTCATTTCAAGCGTAAACTCTCCTTGAGATCCACGGTATTTAATTTTTAATGCTTTAAGTTTCAACTTGATTTTCGTTGAAACAACATTTTTTGTAATTTTAGCATACTATTATTTTTTGTCAATATTTTTACGATTCATCCGCTAAAATAAATATTTAGCGGTTTTCTCGCAAATTTATATAAATATTTAAAAAAATTTACTTTTTTTATTTGTTCTCAAAATAACATGTTTAACATGTGAAACTTTTTTATACTCAATTTGTTTTTTTTTGCAAAAGTTCGTTAGCTTTTTTGCTGAAAAAAACAGTCTTATTCAGTTTTTTGAGTTATCATGTTTAGTTGCACAATTTTTAGATATATCTAGCTGTATTTTAAAGTTCTTCAATTTTAGTTTGGATATTTGAAAAAGACAACAATTTGGTGAAATAATTGAGTATTTCTGAAAAATTTTTTTCGGTATCATCAGTTACTATTAAGATTTCCTATACAAAATTATAGAATGCAAAAAAGAGTTTATAAAAAACATAGAAATTAATAAAATTTAGATTTTTAAGTTAAATCAAATAAAATTAATTTATCTTATATTAAAAAATGGTAGTTTATTTAAATTTCTTGTGAATATGAGTTTTTTGTTGATAAAATTAGTTGTTTATCAAATAATATAAAATTAAATGTAGTGTTTTTAACATAAAATTTTAGGAGGTGCATTTTTATGACTAATTTTTTAATTAATAAATTTTTAAAAAATAAAAAATATAGTAATTCTAAATACAGAAAAAGAGCTGGCATTTTAAGTGGAATAATCGGAATTATTTGCAATTTAATCATGTTTGTTGGAAAAATGTTTGTTGGAATAATAAGTAGTTCTATAGCAGTAAGTGCAGATGCATTTAATAATTTAGCTGATGTAGGTTCTTCGATAGTTACTATTGTTGGATTTAAAATTGCAAGTAGTCCTGCTAATCCTAAACATCCTTTTGGGTTTGGAAGAGTCGAATATATTTCTGGATTAATAATTTCAGTAGCAATAATTATTACAGGGCTTGAATTCGCAAAGTCTTCGATAGACAAAATATTTAATCCTGAAAAATTAAATTTTGATTTTGTTTCTATTATAATACTAATATTGTCTTTAATTTTAAAATTATGGTTAGGAATATTTAATACTAAACTAGGGGAAATTATGGACTCTTCAGCCTTAAAAGCAACTGCTTTAGATAGTATCTCTGATATGATTTCTACAGGAGCAATATTGTTAAGTATGTTAGTTACTTATTTTACTCATATAAACGTAGACGGATATGCTGGAATTTTGGTAGCATGTATCGTAATTTATACAGGATTAAAAGTTATAAGAGAATCCATAAACCCATTACTTGGACAAGTACCAGATTTAGAGTTAGTACAAGAAATAAATAATATAGTTTTGTCTGATGGAAATATACTAAAAATAAGTGAATTATTTGTTCATGATTACGGTCCAGAAAAGATAGTTATCTCCTTAAGAGTAGACATGCCAAAACTTTTAGATATCGTAAAACAACATGAAATTATAGATACATTAGAAAAAAATTTAAAAAACAAATTTGATTGCCAAGCAATAATACATGTTGATCCTATTTAATCAAACAAACAGTATGTGCTGAAATCCCAATTAAATTTCCAGTAAATCCCATTTTTTCTTCTGTAGTTGCTTTTATACTTACATTATCAATATCTGTTTTTAAGATATTTGATATATTTTCTCTCATACTAAAAATATATTTTTCTAACTTTGGTTTTTGTGCGATAATTATGCTATCAATATTAATTAATTTATATTTTTTATCAACTAATTTATAAACTGTTCTTAATAAATTTAGACTATTAAAATTTTTGGAATCAGAACTGACATCTGGAAATAATTTCCCTATATCCCCTAGACATGCAGCACCCAATAAAGAATCAACTATTGTATGAACTAACACATCAGCATCAGAATTTCCCATAAGACCTTTAAAATAATCTATTTTTACGCCGCCTAATATTAAATTTCTATTATATACCAATTTATGAGCATCGTAACCGTGACCTATTCTCAAAAAAATTCCTACTTTTTTATTTTTAAGTTATTTAAATTTTTTAACATTTATTCAGCACCTTTGTCTTCTATTAATCGCGTTTCTACTTCAAAAGTTTTTTGATTTTCTTTTTTTCTTGCAGGTCTAAAGACTTCTAATTTTACAGTATCTCCAACTTTTAAGCCTTTTATTTCCTTACTTATTACTTCAGAACTGGTTATTGATTTACTATTTATTTTGGTTACAATATCACCATCTTGAAGTTCGTTACTTAAGTCACTATTTTTATTAATTCCAGAAATTATAAATCCAATAGGAACATCATAAATTTGGGCTTGTAACATACTTACTGGTCTTCCAGATATTCCTAGCATTACGCGCCCTGGTACATATCCGGTTTCAATCAATGATTTGGAAACTTCTTTTACAGTATTACTCGGTATAGCAAATCCCATACTCTCATAACCCTGCAATACTATTTTTAAGTTGCTCATGCCAACTATATTTCCAAATTTGTCTACCACAGCTCCGCCAGAGTTACCAGGGTTTATAGCAGCATCTATTTGCAATAAATCATCGTTGTAACTTCCATTTTGTGTATATTGATTCAAAGAACGCTTTTTAGCAGAAATAATTCCACAAGTCATTGAATTAGCAAAATCTAAACCAGCTGGATTTCCTATAGCATAAATTTTGTTTCCAACTTTTGTTTCCTCAGAATCGGCAAAAACAATTGGCTTCAAATCTATTTTGTCAACTTTTATAACTGCAAGATCTGTTTTTAAATCACAGCCTATAACTTTTCCGGTTAATTCCTCTTTATCGCTCAGCACTACCTTTACATTAGTGTTTTTTGAATCTATCACAACATGTGAATTAGTTACTATATAACCATTTTTACTTATTATTACACCAGATCCTTGACCTTTGGGGTCGGAAAGTATACTTGCGTCTGAACCATATACTACTATTCCAACTATAGAGGGTGCAACTTTTTCGTAAACTTGTTCTGCAGATAAAACATTTTCATCATTTTTCTGAGGCTCTTCAAATTCAAAATTAACATGGTTTAAATTTTCATTCTCATCAGTTTTATCTATTTTAGAGACATCCCAAAAATTTACAAAATCTTCCCAACGATTTGTAAAAGTCAAAAACCCTAGAAAACCTAGTACTAGAATACTTAAAACCACTACAACAAAAATTAGAATAAATTTTAGTTTATTATCTTTTTTAAAAATATTTCCTGTATCCTCTTTTTTTTTATGATTATTTATAATTTTATCATTTTTATTATCAAAATTATCTACCAACTAAAACTTACCTCACGCATTTTCTATTTTTAAATCTAAAACCAGTCCATTTTATAATATCAAAATTTGTCGATAAAGTAAATTGATATTTTAGACAAATTTTTAAAAGTTGTTTTACAAATTTTACTACATTTTTAAATATATAATTTTAAAAACTTAATTTTATTACATATGAAGTACATCTAAAAACTCGATAGCTTTGAATATTAAAATATGAAAATGAGCAAAACATTTGTCTGAAATGCCAAAAACATCAAGAAAAAAGCAGAAATATTTGTGATAATTATTCAGAATTAACAATATAAAATTTATGAAAAAATTAAACATTTTTTTATCTACGTTACAATTTAGTAGTTTCGAATATTCCTTTACACGTTTTAGTCGGTAGATTATTTTGGCAAAAATCAGCACGCAATTGGTTAAATCAATGTTAAAAGCGAAACATAGAGAAAAATACAAAAAGTCACACATAATATATGTGAAATTCATACTTTTTTATAAAAAATGGTTATATTTTTGAAAAATTTAGGCTTTTAAAAAATCTGATAGAATAAAAAAGAAAAAATTTTGATAAATTAAATATATATAATTTCAAAAATAATTAGGACAGTTAAAATTGAAAAAATTTGCTAAAAACAGCATTGTAAATTTAAATAATGCAGATATTATTTTGTTGTGTTTGTTGTGCTCTCTGTGTGATATTCTGTTTGTGTTTTTGAATTGAAGAAAAATAATATTTGGTTGCAGTCGATCATTAATTTATAGATGGATTCGTAAGGCAAGTTTAAATACACAAAATTGAAACAATAGTATTTTAATATCCAAAATTTAGCAGTGGAACGACTTTCAGTAATCGCAATTGCATAGTATACGAAAATTATAAGATACTAAATTATCGTGGTATGATTCTTAAATAAATTTTTTCGAATTTCTAAAATTATAAAAGCTGTATACAGACACACCGTTAATTCTGTTAAATTCAAAATTAAGTCCAGTCTGGATAAGCTTTTGTATGAAATTAAATTTGGAATATTATGCATTAATGAAACTAGAATAGTTAACATTCCAAAAATAAGTAGCATCTTTTTTATATTTTTTTTAGTAGAATTTACAAAAAATTGGGTGCTATACAAAAAAACCATTGAAATAAGACACTTTAAAGCTACATCATATTGATTCGGCTTGCCACTTGTGACTAATACGAAAAATATAATATTTATGATGTACATTATAGACGGGATAAACACAAAAAACGAATTTGCACCATTAAATTTGCTTTTTCCTGAGAAGTAGCTAGCTGAAATTATAGCAAAACTCACACTGACAAGAATGTTTAAGAAAAACATTATCAAAGGTTGAAGCTCAAAACTATAGATTTTTTTGTCCGTAAAATAATTAAAACTACATATAAAAAAAAGCGCGCATAATACTGCACTGATGGTTGATAAAAAAAAGTTTTTTCTTAATTTCAATTCATTCGAAATATTTTTATTAGAATAAATACTATAATACAGCAAAGAACCCAAGAGTATTAGGACAATTGCAAATAGTGGTGTTCTTTCAAAATTACTGTTTAGGACAGAAAAATATATTTTAGAGGGAACTATAAAAATCAAGCATAATATAAAAATAATTTTTGTATTTTTTAAGTTAGTAAACATGCTAAAATAATATTGCCTCCTTTTATAGTGTGAATAATAAAAAAACAAAGGATCTATGTACAATGATATCAAACAAAAGAAGATATGTATACTTTTTTTTAATAATATTAATAAGTATGATTTTGATACCACTTTTATCTAAAAACAGGGGAGAAATTGTTAAAAATCTAAATATTAAAACTGACGTTAAAACATTTGCGGAAACAGGGCTATCTTTTGTTTTTCACGATATGGAAACAGAGAAAATTATTCATGTTGACATAATAGAAGCCGTGTTTAGAATGTTAGCTGGAGAAATGCCTCCAAATTTCCACCCTGAAGCTCTAAAAGCACAATCTGTTGCGATTCTTACATTTTTTTTGACACATGACTCTTCAAAAAATTTAATAAATGCTTCGAAAAATTGGGTATCTGCAGTATATAGATCAGATAAAAACATGAAAGATAGATGGGGAGAAAAATACAATGAAAATAGAGAAAAATTGTTATCTGCAGTGAATGAAGTAAAAGGAAAAGTTTTAAATTTTAACGGTAAACCTGCAAAAACTTTTTATTATTCTATGTCTCCGGGATGTACTCACAATCCTTACGGAGAATTTCGCGTAGAAAATGCACCTTATTTAACTAATGTTGATAGCCATTGGGATATGTCTTTGCCGAATTTCATGAACAAATTTGAAATTACTCCTGAACAACTTAAAAATGTTATAGAAAATAAATTTCCTAACACAAAATTTGGTAAAAATCCTAAATTTTGGGTGGAACATGTAGAAACAACTGAAACTGAGTTAGTAAAAAGCATTAAAGTTTGTGGCTGTGTATTTACAGGAGCGGAGTTTAGATTTTTATTTGATTACAGTAAATTCAAATCTCCAACATTCACAATAAAATATGATGAAGAACTTGAAAAATTTATTGTTATTACTAAAGGTTATGGCCATGGAGTAGGAATGAGTCAATGGGGAGCAAATGAAATGGCAAAAGAGGGGTATACATATGAAAAAATATTACTTCATTATTATCCAGGTGTAGAAATAAAAAATGTATATGAACTTTCAAAATTCGATGAAATTTTTTTAAAAAATACAAATTTAGTAGTAAATAGTTAATTTATTTTCTAAATAAAGCTATAATGATCAAAAAAGTATAATTTTATTTGACATTTTTTAAACTTTTTGTACAATAAATAATCAGATTGTAAAAAAAGGAGATGGTTTTAATGATAAATAAAATTACAGATTCACAATTATTTAAAATTTCTGGTGGATTTGATAAGCAAAAGTATGGAGCATTCGGTTCTTATTCGGATAAAGACAAAACAATTGAATATGATGATGAATGGATAAAGCGAATAAAAGATGCAATAAACAAATTTGAAAATCAAAAGGGTTTAAGAGCTCCCTTACCAGGTGAGTGTTTAGGATGCGGTAAAAGTGTAAATCAAATTGGTGACGTTTGCTCTGATTGTAGAGCCATAATAGATAAAAAAATTTCTTAAAAGGAGGATTTTTAATGAATTTTATGAAATTAATGTCGAAAGTGAAAAATTTTTTGAAAACAATTACAGGTGATTTAGAATTGATAGTGCCCAACCAATTTCCTACAGACGGAAAAGGATTTTGGCTTTCATGTTTAAAATCAAAAGAAATATCAATACTCTTTATACTTGAAGAAACAGTTAAATTTTGCCATAGTAATAATGACGATGTTGTGCAGTTAGCCAAAGTTAAAAATTATTACAATCAATGCTGTTCTTTTACAGAAAAAATTAGAAATGAATTTGAAACGTTATCAAAAAAAATTGAAAAATATTATATTTTTTTTGAAAAATGGGATAAGTTGTTGATATGCGAACAATTTAGAGTGGCAAGCGAATTTTTTCAAAAAAGTAACTCGTCTTTTTATATTAATGTAGGAGTAGAGTTTAAAAATTTTAATAACTTCAAAGAAGGGTTAAATATCTCGAATACTAAAAACGAAATTTCGAGTTTTTTAACTAATTTTGAGAAAATTGAAAAAAAACTTAATGGTGATTTAAAAATTCTCGACAATAATCTTGTGAAATTAATGCAGGATATTAATAAGCAAAAAGCTAAAAAAGTTGAATTAAAGAATTTAGCTGATAAAGAAAAATCGAGAAAAATAGATAGGTGTACAAAAGATATTGCAAAATTAGAAGAAAATATTAAAAATTTAAAAAATAAAAGGAGTGAAATAATATTAAAAAATGCTGAAGATCGGAAAAAATATTTGAAAAAAAAGAAAGAATTTATTGAAAAATTAAATAAATTAAAATTAATAATTCGTCGATTAAGTTCATTTTTTGATACTAATAACAACGATATGAAAGAAAAAATTGATAATATAAAAAGAAATTTTAGCAAAATAAATATCAGCGAAGCAAACGGTTCTATTTTGCACACTTCATTAATTAATACTGTTGCAGCCTTAGATGAATTTATCGTCTGTTTTCAGCTTTCAGATAGTGCTGCTGATTTTAAAACCAAGTGTGGTATTTATAATAAAATAATAAGTGATTATAACGAAATTTGTAAAAATAATGAAATTGTGAATCATAGTAAAGAAAGTTTTAAAACTTTTTTGGAAAAAAATCTTATTGAAACTAAAAAAATTATAAAATCAAAAGAAAATTTAATAACATCTTTAAAAGACTTCAAAACACAAAATGAAGACTTTTTCAAAAATGAAATATATGGTACACTTTCGGACGACGCTATAAAGAGAATAAATAAAATCAAAAAATTTATAGAAGATAATAATACATCAATAACCGCTGAAGCTTGTGACACACGTAATATGCGTAGAATAACTTTTGCAGAATCATTATTAATAATTGGCGGACTAGTTGAAAGAGCTAGCAAATTTCTGGACAATAGTATAGTAATTTCAGAAACCGAGATAGATCCGACTAATAATATGAAAAAAACCAACGGTTCTTTATCAAAAAAAATTTCCAAAGTGAGTATTAACGAAGACATGTTGAAAATTTTTAAAAATATAGGAGTTAGTCTTCAAAGACGAATTTTAAATAAAATTTCGTCTGTTAAGAAAAAAATCAGCAAAATATTTTAATAATATATTGTCAAAAAAGTAACCTAAATATTATTGATAAATTAGCAACTCCACCATAAAAGGCATAGCGAAAAATTTTATATTATTCTTCAAAAATGATTCCAATTTTATTTTAATTATTTCGCCATTAAAGCAATATGATCATCATTAATCGTCATTTAGTTTTTACTAATGATACAGAAAAACCAAACATATTGATCATAAAAGTTACTATTGTAATCAACTTTAAATTTTTTATTTTAAACGCATTTTTATATCCATTCTGAAATTTATTATTTAAGATTTATTTTTATTCATATAATATACAATAATTAATTATATTATAATAAATCTTATCTTACGAAAGAAATTTTACAGTATTTATAATATTTTGTTCAAAATAATTATAAAATTTTAGTTCTAAAGTGTTGAATATTCTAAAAAATTCGTGATAGAATTAGGAATACGTCAAGTTTATAAATTTGTTATATCAAATGAATGTAGCTTTTGCAAAATTGAATAAAATTAAGCAAAATAGAGTATGTTTTTTAAGCAAGAGGTGTAAATAATTGGAAGTAGACATTTTTGAGAGTCAAATAAATAAAAGAAGAAAATACGATGAAGAAATGTACCAAGATGCTTTTGCAGATTTGTTATCTGTCCTAAATATAAAAGGAACAAAAGTGGTTCGAGAGGTTCGTGGTGCTATAGAAGAAATTTTAAGATATTTAGGTAAAGTAATACCAGAAGTTCCAGAAAGTGTTACGGAATTAGATGCACAATTGGAGTACATGTTGAGACCTTCTGGAACTATGAAAAGAAGAATAGAATTAGTTGATAATTGGTGGGAAGACTGTACAGGCTGTATTTTAGGAAGTACTAAATTTGGTGAAGCTATAGCTATTATTCCTGATAAATGGTCTGGCTATAGTTACAAAAACAGAAATGGAAAAATTATAAAAATAAATAAAGAAGCCGCTAAAAATATAAATACATCAGGTTTTTGTTTTTATAGGTCTTTTCCACTTAAAAAATTAAAAATTAAAGACTTATTAGTGTTTATGTTAAAAACTTTGTCAGTCTCAGATGTAATTTTGTTACTTTCTTTTGCTTGTGTATTGCAACTATTAAGTATGATATCCCCGGAAATTACTAATTTAATTTATGGTACTATTATACCTTCTGACTCTTTAAATTTATTATTTCCAATGACTTTTTTATTGTTAGGGACAACTATAGGAAATTTATTATTAAATTTAAATAAAAATATAGTTGATTACAAATTTGATAGTAAATTAACTTTATCTGTTAATAGTGCGATAATAATGCGAATGTTTAGTTTGCCTGCAGCTTTTTTTAGAAATTTTTCAGCTGGCGAATTAGCCTCCAGACTTTCATATATATCAAATTTGTGCCAAATGTTAACTAAAGCTGTTTTATCAACAGGTTTGACAGTTGCATTTTCTTTCGGGTATATATTTCAAATGTATAGATTCGCTCCGAGTTTATTAATTCCAGGAATGATTTTGATTTTAATAACTATATCATTTTCTATTTTGGTTACAATGTTACAACAACAAATTTATACAAAAAAAATGAAACTTTCGCCTAAATTACAATCTTTAATTTATTCGTTGTTTGGGGGAATGCAAAAAATAAAAGTAACAGGTGCAGAAAAAAGAGCATTTGCTAAATGGGCAGAACAATATTCTGAAATAGAAAAATTAACTTATTCTCCTATGTTTATATTAAAAATTAATTCTGTAATAAGTAACATAGTTTATTTTGGTGGAATAATGGTAATTTATTATTTTGGCGCTAAAAATTCAGTTACTTTAGCAGAATTTGCTAGTTTTAACATAGCATATGCTAGCATACGTTCTGCTATATTAGGTCTTTGCAATCTAGCGTTAAAATTAGCAAACCTAGGACCTATCTTAGAAATGATAAAACCAGTCTTAGAAGCTGAGCCTGAAATAAGTGAAAACAAAAAAATAATAACTTCACTTGCTGGAGATATACAAGTAGATAAGATAAAATTCAGATATTCCAAAGAAAGTCCTTTAATTTTGGATAATATAAGTGTAAAAATAAAAAAAGGCGAATATGTCGCAATAGTCGGAAAAACTGGTTGTGGCAAATCTACTTTACTAAGAATATTATTAGGCTTTGAAAAACCTGAGCAGGGAGCTATATATTATGGAAATAGAGACATAAATAATCTAGATTTAAGAAGTTTGAGGCAAAAAATAGGTGTTGTTACTCAAAATGGGTCTTTATTTTCAGGAGACATTTTTTCAAATATTATAATAACTTCTCCCTGGAAAACTTTAAATGATGCATGGGAAGCAGCTGAAATGGCAGGAATAAAAAAAGACATCGAAGAAATGCCAATGAAGATGCACACTCTTATATCAGAGGGGTCTGGCGGAATTTCTGGTGGACAAAAACAAAGGCTTATGATAGCTAGGGCTGTTATTTCTAAACCTAGTATATTATTTTTGGATGAAGCAACTTCAGCACTTGATAATATCACTCAAAGTCACGTAGCAGAAGGTATTTCTAAATTAAATTGCACACGATTAGTTATAGCTCACAGAATATCTACTATAAAAAAATGCGATAGAATACTAGTTTTAGATCAAGGGAAAATATCTGAAGAAGGCACTTTTGAAAAATTAATGAAAGATAAAAAATTATTTTATGAATTAGCTGTGAGACAATTAATAAATTAAGCAATTTTTTTAATTTTATAGAAAAAAAGGTAATAAAACCACTAAACTTTAATTTAAACGGATTGATCGTCTTAAAAATACAAAAAAATAACAATAAGACAATCTTCAAAAAAACAACTTTATTTTTTGCTGCAACAGGGATGTTATACAATAACACAAAAGTATTGAGCTTCAGACGAAAATAGCACTTTAGAATATATTTGCTGCCCTTATGGTGTTACTACCCATTTACGTGGAAGTGAGTTTGAAGCTTGGGAACGGTGCAAGATTAAAATCTTTATTAGATGGAACATTATGTGTTAAGCTTTTCTGTATTAAAAAATTGTCATTTAATATTGTTTCTCTCAAAACATCGAATAGCATAAGATATTTACATATTCGTTTTCCATACTTTAAAACTTTAGAACACTTTAATTTTATTATTATTTATACAAATCACTTTTCTAATATTTACGAACCAAGCGTGCACAAAAATCCCTATTTTTTTGAGCAGAAAGTGAACTATTGCTATCTAAGCTTAATTTACTCAAAAATTGAGGAGCAAGCTTTTTTATACCAACTTTTAAGAAATCTATGACTAAAATTGTACCATTACTGTCTAAAATGTCTACAACTTCCCCTTCTCCAAATAATGCATGTTTTACTTTGTCTCCAACTCCAAATTCTAAATTATTTCTAAAGTTGTTTCCTGGTTCTGTAGTTATACCTCCAGTTATTTTGTTAAATTTTCTAGCTGAAATTGTAGATTTTAATTGCAATTCGTAAGCAGATCTTGGTTCATCTTCCTCGGGATTTAATTTTTTCCAATCTTTAGATTTAGTTTTTTCTACTAATTCAGAAGACAATTCTTTTATAAATCTTGAAGGTTTGTAATTACTGGTACATCCAAAAATCATTCTGCTATTTGAATTTAAAATATACAAATTCTCTTTAGCTCTAGTTATTGCAACGTATGCAAGACGACGTTCTTCTTCTATATCTTCCGGTTTATAAATTGCTTGAAATCTAGGGAATATCCCTTCTTCAAATCCTGGCAAAAATACATTTTTAAACTCTAATCCTTTTGCTGCATGCATTGTCATCATTGAAACAGCATCCACATTTTCATTATAATTATCTGTATCGGACAATAAAGAAACTTCTTCTAAAAACCCAGATAAGTTGGCTTCTTCACCGTTTTCTTCTTCGTATTTTATTATATTACTAGATAATTCTTTTACATTTTCAACTCTAGCCCTTGGGTCGTCTCCATAGCTTTCAAGATACTTAATATATTCTGTATCGTTCAAAATAGATTCGTATAATTTACTCAACTTTAATTTACCGCTTTTTTTAATGTTTATTAAATTCTTAATTAAGCTAACAAAACCTTCAACCTTTGTGGATGATTTTTTTAAACAATCATAATCTTCTGCTTTTGCTAGTACTTCCAACAAACTTAAATTTTTTTCTATAGCTACTTCAACAGCCAAATTTACAACTCTATCTCCAATCGCTCTTTTAGGTATGTTTATAATCCTCCTTAGTCTAACAGAATCACTTGGATTATTAATCACACTTAAATAAGCTATTATGTCTTTTATTTCTTTTCTTTCATAGAATCTGACACCGCCTAGCATTCTGTAAGGAATATTATTTTTCACAAAAACTCTTTCTAAAACATTTGACTGAGAATTCATTCTATATAAAACTGCGAAATCAGAGTAAGCATTTCCACCTTCTTCAATATATTTTTTCATCATATCGGCAATAAAATTTGCTTCTTCATATTCATTGAAAGCAGTATGAATTCTTATTTTTGCCCCTATCTCTTTTTCAGTCCACAATTTTTTTATTTTTCTGTGAATATTGTAACCAATTAAAGTATTAGCAGCACTTAAAATATTCTTTGTAGATCTATAATTTTGTTCAAGCTTTATAATCGAAGTATTTCTATATTTTTTGTCAAAATTTAACATATTATCAATAGTAGCACCGCGAAACTTGTAAATACTTTGATCATCATCCCCAACTACACATAAATTGTTATGTCTTTTAGCTAATAAATTAACTAAATAATCTTGTGAATGATTAGTATCTTGATATTCATCTACTAAAATATACTTAAACTTACTTTGATAAGTTTCTAAAATATCCGGATAATTTTCAAATAGTTTTACAGTATTATTTATTAAATCGTCAAAATCCATTCCATCAGATTCTTCAAGTGTTTTTTGATATAAACCATAAACTTCTGAAATTTTTGACATTCTAAAATCATTATGGACGAAAATTTTAAATTCTATTACACTCTTTAATTCATTTTTAGCTCTAGAAATTTCTCCCATTACCGTTTTATATGGTAATAGCTTATCATCTACTTTTATAATTTTACAACAATCTCTAACCAATTTTTTAGAGTCTTCAGAGTCATATATGGTAAATCCCTGAGTATATCCTATTTTATCAGCATGTAATCTTAAAATTCTTACACACATTGAGTGAAAAGTTGAAGCCCAAATACTTTGACTATTTTCACCCAATTTTTTAGATAACCTCTCTTTCAATTCGTTAGCTGCTTTATTAGTAAAAGTGATAGCAAGGATGTTCCAAGGTTTAACTGTAATCTTAGACTTTAAGTACTCATCTAGACATTCCTCAGACTCTTTAAATTTTTCAATCATTTCTTTAGTTATATCATTGCTACTTTCTTTTCCGCTATATGCATCGCCATAATTTACCATATAAAAAATTCTATTTATAATAACAGTAGTTTTGCCACTTCCAGCACCAGCCAATATTATTAATGGACCTTTTATATTAAACACTGCATCTTTCTGTTTCTCATTTATGTCACAAAAAACTTTTTCTAAATAGCCTCTTTTCAGGTTTAAAAATTCATTTTCTAAATTTTTAGTAATTACGAATCAACCTCCAATATACACTTCTATTTCATTATTTTATATTTTTTTTCTAAAAAAGCAATAGTTTAACAAATTTTTATTGAGTACAGTGGGTCTAATGGAAATTCATGTTTAGGAAGCTGGTCGACCTGTGGCGGACGTTGAATCAATAATCTGCGTTAAGCAGAGGATCAATTTTTTTAAAAAAAATTTTTAAGTTTTTACTAATATCTTTCTATGTCAGTTGTATTCGTGATATAATTAACGAACAAATACTATCCAAGTTACATCATCAACTGATTTGGAGAGTATTGTAATTTTTGATTTCACTTGTTTTTTTGGTACTACCTATACCTAGGGATTCTTGGGTCCATGCAAAAGTATATTTCCACCTCTCTTAATCCCAGAAATGTGGCATTGCCTTGTCCGTGCATATATATAGCAGTTTAAGCTGATTTCCAAAACCACATGTGTGTTTATAATGTTTAGAGCGCCGATTCTATCTCCATAAGTATGATACATAATTTTGCATAATTACGTTTGCTAAAATTAGGACAAATTTGACAGTATATTTTGAATTTACATATTCAAGTTTGGTACCTGCCATTTGTTCTTTATAGTTTATATAATTCACTAAATGATAGAAATACCAACTATATAGGTTTTTGTCGTTTTACAAATATTAGCAAGTTGCTCGCAGTTTCTCCGGTGAAAATTTTTCTAAGATATTTTGGAATACCAAACAACATGATACTTACATGAATAAACTATATTGTTGTTAATTTTATACTCAATACTTAGTTTATACCATGTCAGCAAATCTAATTAAATACAAAATTTAATATTTTCTTAAAAAATATTGTCGGCTTATATCCCATTTTTTGTATGATTTTTAAGAGACGTTTGTGGTTTTTTATTTTTTCTGTTGTTACTTTGTGATTTTGCTAAAATTTATTTTTGAGCTCTGCAGATTACAGATAAAAATCCAAAAATGGAATCTAAAATATGAAATAGGTGAACATAAGATCGAATTTTTCATAGCAAATATAAAATGTGTTAGAATATTTGTTTTATCTCGTTGAATTTTTTATACCAAATTTTTTATGTGAACTAACTTCAAAAAAGTATATAATACCACAGGTAAGCTTTTTTTAAATAAGAAATACACTTGATTGATTTGAATAAATGAAATATAATACTTATAATATCTTGTTCTGGTATTTTTTTTGTTAGGAGAGAAGTGTATAAATTATGATGTCAAAAAATAAAATTGAAAATGTGAAATTAGAAAGTTTTGAAGAAGAAGAAACCGTAAAAATAAAGGTCATAGGAGTAGGGGGAGGTGGTGGAAATGCTATAAATAGAATGGTGAATTTTGGAGTAAAAAGTGTAGAATTTATATGTGTTAATACTGATAAACAAGCTCTCATGAGATCAAAAGCTAATAATAAAATACAAATTGGAGAAAAAATAACTCGCGGAAAAGGTGCTGGTTCTAAGCCAGAAATAGGTCAGCGTGCAGCTGAAGAAAGCAGGGACGAAATTATAAGCGCTATAAAAGGCTCGGATATGGTTTTTATAACAGCTGGAATGGGCGGTGGAACTGGTACAGGTGCGGCACCTATTGTAGCTCAGATAGCTCGTGAAATGGGAATTTTAACAGTAGGAATAGTTACTAAACCTTTTTCTTTCGAAGGTTCCAGAAGAATGGAACAAGCTGAAAATGGAATTATAGCTCTTAGAGAACATGTAGATTCGCTTGTAGTTATACCTAACGAGAGATTAAAATTGGCAAGTCAGCAAAGAATTACTCTTATGAACGCTTTTATGGTTGCTGATGATGTTTTAAGACAAGGTGTTCAGAGTATTTCAGATTTAATTTTGTTACCAGGATTGGTAAATTTAGATTTTGCAGATGTAACGTCTATTATGAAAGATGCAGGATATGCTCACATGGGGATTGGCAAAGCATCAGGAAAAGATAAAGCAGAAACAGCTGCCAATATGGCTATATCTAGTCCTTTGTTAGAAACTGCTATAAACGGTGCTAAAGGTGTTATAATTAATATAACTTCTTCACCAGATATAGGTTTGGACGAAATTGAAACCGCTTCTTCTATGATATCCGAACAAGCCGATTCTAGTGCGAATATAATATGGGGAGCAGCTTTTGATGAAAATATGGATGACGAAATGAGTGTGACTGTTATAGCTACAGGATTTGTTACAAGAGAATCTTATATTCCTATTCCTAATATTAAAGCTAAATCTACATATAATAATAGTATTAGCAATATTAAAAAAGAAAGAGATATTAGAAATAATGATGACACTTATTATGATATAATGTCTATGTTTAGAGATAAAAAATAGAAAGGAGTTGATAATATGTCACAAAAAAATATTCATCCGGAGTACAAAATAACAAAAATTAAATGTGCTTGCGGAAATGAAGTTGAAATTGAATCGACAAAAGAAAATGTTCATGTAGATATATGTTCTAAATGCCATCCATTCTTTACAGGTAAACAAAAGTATGTAGACACGCGCGGCAGAGTAGATAGATTCAACAGAAGACAAATAAGTTCAGAAAAAAAACTAGCTAGTTTATAAAGCTAGTTTTTTATAGTTAAAATAAGAGGTCAAAAAATATGATTTTACTCCATATAATCAAAGAAGATGAATGGAAAAATAGTTTAAAAAATAAAATTCATAAGGATAAATTAATTTGTTGTTGCACTTTTTTTCAATTAGTTGAATTTTTAAATAACAACTTTAAAAAAATTGATAAACCTTTGGTCCTTTTGTGTGTAGGTACAAACAAATTACAGCCAAACATTAAGTGGAAAAAATATAAAAATAATAAATTAAATTTTCCACATATTGAAGGATTAATAAATATAAAATCCGTGGTTGAAACCATAAAATTTGAGAAAAATTCTTGTAATGATTTTTATTTTCCCGAAAATTTGTTTAAATACGTTAAACACGAAAAATCTTGTGGTGCAGTAGTTTATCATAATTTTGAAAACGAGTACAAAATATTACTTATTAGTTTTAAGTATAAAAACAACGATGTTTGGGGATTTCCAAAAAGGCACATAGAAGAAAATGAAACAGAAATTCAGACTGCAATTAGAGAAATTTACGAAGAAACTGGAATAAATGTTAATATAAACGATAATTTTAGAATTTTTAACAGATATTTTATTAATGAGGAAACACTAAAAGAGGACGTTCATTTTGCTGCAATTACCAACAAAGTTGTGACTAAACCCCAATTTGAAGAAGTTTCGAGTTGTAAATGGTGTAGCTTCAGAATAGCTAAAAACCTGTTAACTTTCGGTTGTGATAAAGATATTTTAGAAAAATTTATTAAATTTAGTAAAAAACCAAATTTAGTTAACTCAACTGTTAACTAAATCAAATCAGCTATTTATACATAATAAAAATTATAAGTATGTTATTTTACTCACTTAAATTTTAACGATGGTAAAAAAATTTAGAATTTATACATTGACAAACATTTAAATAATATTGTATAATAATATTATGAAATTTTAAATTTTAAAAAATAATAAAGGAACCTAAAAGGTGATAAAGAAAAACAAAATACTTTCGATACTGTTAGTAGGCACAATGATGACAACACAAAATTTGTATGCTAATCCAAAAAATTATAATAATATATTAAGAAATGTTTTAATTACTTTCGGAGGTGTTGGTACTTTTGTATCTCTATCGTATTTGGGTTATAGGATTTGTAATAAATACCGTAAAAATACAAAATCATCTAATAGTGACGTTCATTCGCCTTTTGTTATAAATGATGAAAATCCGCAAAATACTGACACATATGAAAATATTAGTGAGAATTTGTGTAATGCTATCATTGAAGAATCAAGCACTGATATTTTTTTGCATTCTAAGTCTAATAACAATATAAGTCAGGAAGAAAAAAGAATAATTGCAAGAACTGCTTTTGCAACCCCAACAAATGAAAATACGCGTAAGTTAATAAAAGTAATAAAATTAGAAACTGATGAAAAAATGAAACGCGCTGAATTATCGATATTACATCAAATAGCTGATAGAGGAAACCCTGATGCATTAACTTACTTAGAAATTTCATATAATTCTGATGAAATAGTATTTAACAAAGAACAGTATTCAAGGGAACTTGAAGATATAATTAATTATAATAATCAAATTGATTTAAAATTTGAAAATGCACTTACTAATATTGACCCAAAATATGTATTTCATTGGAAAAAACCTTTTGAATGCTTGACTTTACTTCCTAAAATTGAAGACATCATTTTCCCAATATATAAAAGTGCTTTAGGGTTACATAGAAAACCAAAAGGTTTGTTTTCTAGTTATTTTCACGAATTTTTGGAAGATGGAACTGCCAAAAATAAAGGGTTTAAAATACATATTTCAGCAAAAATTAGAAATGCTTCTAAAATTGCTACTATAGTTTTAGAAGTTTTAAAAAATTTTAAAGTTCAGTTTAAGTACTGTTTTGACCTCCCAACTTACAGAGATTTGCAAAATTTCGGTAGAAAAGATATAAAACAAATTTCACAGTGTAATAAATTTTTTACTATTTATCCTAAAGATAATGATGAAGCAAATAATATAGTGGAAAAAATGGTTTTAGCGTTTAGCGAAAGTGGTTTAAATGAAACAGATTTTCCAGATATTTTTGGTGACTTTAAAATTAAATTTGGAATTGAAACAAGACTTTGCTATTTTAGTGCGCGCAAGAGCTCAGAATTCTGCCCAGAAATGGATCACGAAATAATTGAATCTTCGAATCATCCTTTTCGAAGCTTAAGTTTATATGGAAAAGTTCTGCCAAAAAATATACAGGAAATAGAAAATATATTAAAAGATGAAAAGTTTAATTATTTTTACAATCAAAAACAATAGTTAGAAATTTAACTACTAAATTCAAAATAAAGTTGACAAATACATTTGCAAAATTAAATTTAAGATGAATAATCTTTTTCATTTTTCAGATAAGATTTAATGTTACAAATTTTTATATTTTTAATTAAATTGAAAAAAATTTGAAAATTTCCTCATATAAAAAAGCACTGCACAATATAAATAATTAAAATAAGAATCATAAAAGTTGTTTTTTTAAGATATAGTAAGAAATTTTTATATTATTTTTCAGCAAACTACTTTTAAATTGAAAAAAATTAATTATATATTATGTATAAGGTTGTTAAGATTAGTGTATAAAATCAAAAGAAAATTATTTATTATAATTTCTGCTATATTTATTATAACCTTTTTGTTTATAAGTGTTTTTACAATCGGGAAGCAAGAAATATATCCAATATGTTACGTACAAACAGAAAAAAAATTAATAAGTTTTACTTTTGATGATGGTGGAGAAGATAAACAAGTTTGTGAATTATTAAGAGTTCTTAAGGAAAAAAAAATTAAAGCTACTTTTTTTATAATCGGGGAATGGGCAAAAGAGCATACGGATATGGTAAAAAAGATTAATGAAGATGGTCATGATATTGGAAACCATTCTTATACTCATCCGTTCCTTCCAAATTTAAATAAAGAAAATCTGGAATCTGAAATAGAAAAATGTAACAAAGTTTTAGAAAAAATCATAAATAAAAAAATAGACTTATTTAGAGCACCTTTTGGAGCTACAGACAAGACAGTTATAAAAAAGGCTGAAGAAAAAAAAATGTTTTTAATAAAATGGAATATAGACACTGTAGATTGGAAAAAAGGTACAACAGAAGAACAAATTTTAAAAACAGTAAAAAATGAAAAAAGAAAAGGTTCTATTATTTTGATGCATATGGGTAAAAACCAAACTATCAAAGTTTTACCAAAGCTTATAAAACACTTAAATGAAGAAGACTATGAAATTGTTCCAATTTCCAGATTAATATATAAAGATAGTGGATATTTTACTACAGAAAAAGATGGTAAGCAACTAGAACCCATTCATATGAAATAAAATTTGATATAATCTCAACAAAAAATTGGATTTTTTGCTGTCATAAAAACTCGGAACTTTTTTTTACCTATAAATTTAAAATCCTCAGGTGTAACGTTATTTTTGCCCGTAAAAAAATTACTGGATTTTTTCATTTCTCCCCATTGCTAAGAGCAAATTTTGGTGAGCTCTATGGTACTTACTTAACACTAATAGGCTATTTTTTGTAAATCTTTTTTCAGTTCATCCAATTAAACGGTTTTATCGCTTTGTTTATATAGAAATTTTTTATAATTTTTAAATTAGTAATCAAATAAAAAATTATTTCATACTAATTTAAAAGGTGATGATATTTTGAACATAGATGAGTTAATAGATAAAGCTTCACAAAAATTGAAAATTAAGCCTGATGAATTAAAAAATTGTACTCAAAGCGGGAATATAAAAGAAATATTAAAAAACTTAAATGAAAATGACATTGAAAAAATAGAAAAAATTTTATCTGATAAAAAGTCGTCTGAAAAGTTGTTGGCAACTCCGAAAGCTCAAGAAATAATTAAAAAAATTATGGGAAAAGATTAGACTTTATGTCAGATATTTCAGATAAAATTTCAAATTTGTTAGATAACCCAGAAATTTTGGAAAAAATTTTAAATATAACAGGAACAACTAATAAAAAAGATGAAAATTTAGATGAAAACACAGTAAAATTACTGTCTATACTTAGTTCCACAAATAAAAATGACAAATATATTAGTTTTTTGGATAATTTAAAACCTCTGTTAAAAAGTCCAAGAAAAGAAAAAATTGATGAGTCAATAAAATTGTTACAATTAATTAAAATTTTAAAATTAGTAAAAAACAAAGAACGGTATTTTTAATATGTATAGTACAAGTAATTCAGATAATATAAATAAAATGCAACAAGAAGCCATGGCACGTGTAAAAGAAATGCAAGCCAAAGCTAAAGAATATATTTCTCAAGCACCTACTTCATCTAATCTTGAAAATTTTCAAGAAGACCTTGTTCCTCGAGCGGAAATACCTAGTGATAATAAAAATGTAAAAGAATTAAAAACCAAAAAAAACGAAAATAATAACTTATTAAATTCTTTATTCGAAGACAAAGAGAAAAGTTTAATATTAACACTTATTTTTATTTTATTATCTGAACAAGACGAAAATAATTTAGTAATTTCTTTAATTTTGATTTATTTATTATTATAGTTTTTTCATATATTTTCTAACTTGCTGAAGATAATAATGCTGATTGTTCACCAATAAAATTCATAAGTTCTTCCTGTGATATATTTCCATATTTAAGCAAATGATTTATTGCACCTTCAACTTTAGATTTATATGGTCTTAACATATTTGTTGTTTTTTCCTTGTATTCATTCATTACTTTAATAACTTCTTTTTGGATCAATGGGTCTTTTTCATTAATTTTTTGCGCTATTCCGTATTCTGAAAATCCACAATGTACTATCATATAATGAGTTATTTCGGTAGATTTTTCAAGATCCGACCGAGCTCCTGCGCTAAAACTACCATAGAAAAGCTCTTCAAACGCTAAACCACCAAGAAGCTCATAAATATTGCTAAGAAAATCTTCTTTATTTTGGCTATAGTAACTAAAAAGTTTAGGAACTGACCAAATATATCCTTGAGCATCTCCTCTTGGTTTTATAGATATAGTTATAATATCCTTTGTTTTGCATATAATGGCGATTAGAGCGTGACCCAATTCATGAATTGCCGTTCTTCTTTTTTCTTCATTTGACAGTGCTAAAGATTTATGTTCAAAACCTAGGATAACTATTAAAAAAGCTTCATCAATATCTTCTTGTTCTATCATACAGTGATCAGCTTTTACTGCCAAAATAGCAGCTGAATTAAACAGTTTTTCAATATCTGCACCACTAAATCCTTGAGTTTTAAGAGCTATTTGCTCTAAATCTATATTCTGCGAAATTTTTACTTTTTTAACATAAATTTGAATTATCTCTTTTCTATCGTTCAAATTTGGCAATTTAATTTCAATTTGCTCTATAAATCTACGCAAAGCTGGTGGATCGAAATCATTTAAAGTTATATTTGTTGTTCCTATTAAAATAATAGATGGATTTTGATCCATTTGGTACAAAAATTCTTTCAAAGTTTGTCTTTGCTCATTATTGTCATGATCTGATATTTTTTTCAAAATAGCATCAATTTCTTCAATCCTAATAACAACGACATAACCTAATTCTGTGAGATTGCGAGCATAATCAAATAATTCTCTCATCCTTGCTGCACCTTCTCCTACATACTTATTTATAAAGTCAGAACCACATATCGTTATTATTATACATTTATTATTATTTAATTCAGATAAATTACTTGAAATTGCTTCAGAAATACTAGTTTTTCCAGTACCTGCAGGTCCATAAAATAAAAATGACCTAGGTGGCTTATTTACACCGATTTGTTTGTATTTTTCAGGTTGCTTATAATAATCTAAAGTATCAAGAACATGCTCTTTTTCTTCGATGTAACCACCTATATCCTCAAATTTTAATTTTGGAATTATAGTACTAAATTGACTATTTTCTGAAACATCTGAATTTGTTTTACCAAAAACTGGAAACTTATTTAAAGCTTCTAATATATCCTGTTGATGTACGATAGCTGAATGGTTTTTAAATGCACTTATTGCAGATTCAGCCAGTAAAATTTTTAAGCCACTGCCAGAAAAATTTTCGGTAATTTCAGCAATTCTTCTCATATCGACATCTGAATCTAGCCGAATATTTTTCGAATGTAAATTTAGTATTTTTTCTCTATTATCAATATTTGGTAAATCTATTTTTATTGTTTCATCAAATTTTCCTATTACTTCCATACTTAATAATTGAGGTTTACTTGTAGTAGCGATTATTACCAGCCTGTCATTGAGTTCATCGCAAACCTCTGCTAATAAATTAAGAAGTATTTGCTGAACCTGCTGGTTTGATATTCTTTCTATATTGGCCACAAATACTACTGTTGGTTTTTTTTCAACTGACTTCCTAAGTTCAGATTTAAATTTCTCTGTACTTTCAATACTATTTATGTCAGATGAATTTATATAAAAGTAGTTTATACCCTCGAATTTAGTACTACAAAATGCTTTTCCAATTAAACTTTTACCTGTACCGCTTGGTCCGTATAAAAAAATACTTTTAGAAAAATTAAAATTCGGAATAACACCTGGATTTTCTAAGAAAAATATTATATCTCGAATTTCTTGAATTACAGTTTCTAATCCTATTACTTGATCAAAAGTAATGGGTAAAACAGTAGAATTGCCACATAAAACCTTTGATATTGCTGGTTCTCTTGTGCTGTTTTTATTAAAAAAGTTCATAAACCCCAATACAGAAGATATTGTAGAAAATACAATTGCAAATATTGACAATATTTCTGACAACATATTTTTATAATCTCCTTTTTAATTTCAGTTTAAATAGACAAAGAAATAATTACTTAACTTGAAATTTTAATATTTTTTTCAGTAAAATACAAATATTACAATAGTTAAATTTATGTATTTAAAACTTTTATAAAATAAATTTTTTAAAATTATATTGCACAATATAACATTATTATAATATTAAATATACTTATACCTTACAGAGTGTATTATACAATAATATTTAACCTGACACAATATTTTTTTTAAATTTAATATACATAAAAATATTATAAAAATTTTAGGTTTAGTTTGCTAAAATTTAATTTTATGTTATTAATTTAGTTACTGGTTTAATTATTGATTCGTAGGCGCCTATTGCTCCTAAATAAATCGGAATTATATTCAAAATACCGAGAAATATGCCGTCAAAACTATAATTTTTACAAAAAAATAGTCTAATTATTGCCACCATTGCACTAAAAATAAGCACAAATATTAAAACTGGAAGCTCAGAATATAATATTTTTGTAAATTCTGTCATTGCTGTAACAATTGTAATACACCCAGTTAAATTAAAAAACATTTCTTTTGTTATAAAATTGATATTCGCCAAAGATTCACCTAGTGTATAAAATGAAAAAAATAAAAATTTTATTACTTTTTATAATTTTTTTTATTAGAAATTATGTAAATTACTATAAAACTTGATTCTTAAAGTTCTTAGAAATGATAAAAAACAAACTTATAACCTACACTAATTTAGCAAAAATGCAGGTAAAATAGGAATTCTAAATTAGGCACTGCAAGAGAAAGTGAATAAAATATCCAACGCAGTCATATCCGACCAGCTTGATTGAAAATTAAAACGGCATCATATAAACTTTAAGTTGGCGTTTTAAATTATTAAAATCTGTTTTTTTAAGTTTATTTTGTCAATACGTAGTGTCATACAAATTGTACAGTTGATATTTTAATTATAATTTTTGCACTTTTTATTTAAAAATTTTAAATTATAACATTAAAGTATGACGATAATAAATATTTCAAATTTAATTTTTTATATTTAAGATAGTTATGATAATCTTTTTTAAAATGTTTTTTTCTATTGATACTGACTATAAATTAGGATTTATTGATAAAAACGGTCGTGAAAAAACTACTTTTTTTAAAATTTTACTTAAAAAATATGATTACAGCAGAAAAAAATTTCTTCTTCTGTTAAGTTTGATTACTTTTCTTTTGAAATAGAAAAAATCACAGAAAAATCTAAATGTTATAGAAAAAATTATTAATATTAGCAAATTTGTTTTGTAAAAAAATTTCACTTTTAAATTTATCTGAAAATGTATTTCATTATTCTTGTAAAATTATTGAAAGCAACGAAAGTTGTTATAAAATTGATAAACTTAATAATTTATTAACTTTTAACAATTTAAATAAACTTAAATGCACCGTTGGCAATATTGCACAAAATATGAAAACATGGTCAATAAATGCTGATTTATCAAGCGTTGTGAAGATAATGCAAAAACAATACGATATTTTATGAGCATTTGAAATATGTTGATGACTCTATATTCAATATAGCGTCCTCACTTGAAAATGCTTATTAGTATTGTTATGATCTATTAAATATGGCATATAGTAAAGATTTTTAGAAAACAAGTTAAATACAGCAAAAGGGAATGAGCACAAGCAAGCATGCGCAATTTTTGAAGTAGGAATGGCGACAAAAACGAGGTGAAAAAAATTAAAGTCGGAAGTAGGATCGCTTGACAAGAAAAAACTTAACCGTCAACCAAGAAAGTATGACTCTGAAAAATTAATTTCCTATATAAACGAAAATCCGTTCGCATACTTGAAAGACGTTGCAGAAAGTGTTGGTGGCACAACTTCGGGAATTTTTGCAGCGCTAACGCGTTTAAAAATACGTTTTAAAAAAATAGTTACATATTCAGAGCGTGACAAAAAATTGGCACAAATTCCCCAAAACACGCCAATTATTTATATTGATGAAGTCGGGGTATATGTTTCGCAAACATGCGTGGAATATAAAAGGCACAAAAATATTTGGATTTCATCCCGGAAGACGTTTTAAACGCACAAACATCGTTGCTGAACAAATAAAAAATGTTCCGGAACTCGAAAATAAAATAATTGCGCCATTTATCTACAATTGGAACACGAATTCCGAATGGTTTAAAATTTGGTTCGAATGTCATTTGTGCATGAAAACTTAACCAGAAAATGTTTTTGTTATGGATAATGCTTCATTTCATGGAAAAAAGGCTTTGAACGCAATTGCAAAATTTTATCATTGTCGTATTTTATAGCTTACACCATATTCTTCGGATAAAAATCCAATCGAACACAAATGGGGGTAACCTCAAAAAACAGTTAAGAAGAAATCGTAAATTTTTCAATTCTACTCGTGACACAATCATTAATCATTTTCAATTGCGATGACTATAACAATTCCAATAGCTTTCTATGGCAAGCAAGTTTAACAAATATATTTAACGCTATAGAAACTATATAAATTGGAGTTAGAAGAATGGTTTTACTTGCAAATGGTATTGTTATGCTAGTTAAGCTAAGAAGTAATGTACGAATACAAAATGAACTACCGCGATGAATACTAGAATACTCTTTGCCTTGACTTTTTACGTAATTTTCAATCTGTTTTTCGTTTCCGTGCTTTCCAACTGTATTTAACGAAATACCTTGCGCTCCACAAATTGCCGTTCTACAGTTTTTCCGGACATAGTTTAAAAAAATTTGCTTTGCTTTTATACTATTTATTACTTTTACTATGTGTGAGGGCGACAACATTGGCACCGATTGTATCAAAAAATGTACATGGTAACCATCTGTTCCTATTTCAAGTACATTTATCTCATACCGCTTGGATATCTCTTCACATGTTTACCTTAGCACATCGTCTACACTACTGTCGAAAATTACTCGTCGGGAAAACGTAATGGTACAATAATACAGAAACATTATGATTTTTATGGATATATATGCTCATAATTTTATACTTCTCCCACCAAGATGTTCTTGTGTTATTTTACCTTTTTTTAAAATCGATACGGAGCACCGGAGAACTTTACCCGAAGCGATTAAAATTATTTATCAAAATTTATACTTAATGGTTTTTAAAAATATAATTTTTAGTTGTTCAAATTTAATTTAAATCAAATCATGTATAAAATCTAAATATGTTTGGACCAAAAAGATATTTTTTTAGAGTATAATTATATTTGCGAAGGATACTAAAAATTAGGATGAGTTTTATGAATAATCATAGAAAAGAGCATATTTCTGAAAATATAAAAAGGCATATTTTTTTTATAATAAGAGAGTTAAATGATCCGAGAATCGAGGACAATTTAATAAATATAGTTAAGATAGACATTCCTGAAAATTTATCTTTTAGTAAGATTTATATAAGTTCATTGAAAAGTTTAGAAAAAGCAAAACTGGTTGCAAAGATTTTAAACTCTACAAAAGCTAACGGATATATAAAGAATAAAATTGGAAATAAAATAAAATTAAGATATATACCATCGATCCGTTTTGTAGCTACAGATTCGATAGAATATGCTTTAAAAATTTCTGGAATTTTAGATAACATAAATTAATAAGTTTAGCTACAAAAAGTATATTTATTTAAATTATTGAATATATATTTAATATAATTTTTCTGAAAAGGATATGATTTTATTAAAGAAAGATATTTGTTCAAAAGTGTTAATAAAAGTAGAATATCAGATAAAGATTTAGAATTAATAAATAAATATACTAAAAGAAAATTAAGTGAAAAAGAAGTTTATATATTTTCATTGAAGTAGATAGAGATAATGAGCAATTTAATTTGAAAAGTTTAGAAAAATTATCTGAATTATTTGTCGGAAAAACTGGATTATTAAACCATGAAATTAAAAGCGAAAATCAAACTGCGAGAATTTTTAGTACTTATTTAGAAAAGTTAGAAAATAAATTTAATAAATTAAATCAAGATTATTACAGATTAGTTGCTAAAGCTTATATGCCAAAATCTAAGAAAAATGAAGATTTTATTTTATATATAGATTCTGGAATTATAAAAGAAGTAAGCGTGGGTTGTGCGGTAAAAAATAAAATTTGTTCTATTTGTAATGAAAAAATAGACTTTTGTAATCACATAAAAGGTAAAAAATATAGCAAAAATCTTTGTTATGTTATTTTGGATGATCCGATAGATGCTTATGAATGGTCTTTTGTTGCCGTACCTGAACAAATAAATGCCGATGTTATTAAAAGTCTTAAAATTAAAGACTCAAATTTTGATAAATCATTAGATAACAAATTTTTTACTAAATTTATAAAAAATCTACAAAAAAAAGCTGAAATTGGAGAAATATATGAACAAGATCTAAAAAAACAAGTTATTAAATATTCTATGATAGTTCAATCTGAAATGTCACAAGTGATCAAAAATAGTATTTTAGATAAATTGACTTTTCAAGAATTAAAAGATTTAAGAGACTGCTACAGATTAAAAGCGTCAGAAATTTTGCCGATATCTCCGCAACTAAGTAGTAATACATTTAAAAATAATGCAAACCTAAATAATGAGTTTAAAATTTAAAATTCCATAAAATAAAAATTAAATTTCTAAAATTCATAAAAACTTATAATAAATATTTAAAAATAAAAAATTTTCACAAAAATGCAAAAGCTTTAGAAAATAAAGTGGAAGGAGTTAGTTTAGATTAACTTTATTTTTCGATTTTACTATTTTATTTGTTCTCAGCATGATTGATTAGAAATTTATTTGTTAATACCAAATAATAATGGAGCTGATTTAATGAAAAATTTAAAAACAGTAACATATTGCAAAATGATGTACTTGAGATTCATAACATTATAGTGAAAATCTGTTTATTTGCCAACTTTCTTAATTTTAAAATTTTTTCAGACAAAAATTAAATAAGGGATAAATTTTCTATTGTATTATCATTGCCACTAATTTTATTATAGAAAAAAGCGGAAAAACTACTAGATTTTAATTTAGTCGTATAAATCGCCCCAAAATGTAAAAAATGTTGACAAAAAATAATAAATCGCTAACATTAAATTAGTACTATAGGGTTCACATGGGTTCATGCTTGAAATGAAATGAAGTATACATAATACAACAAGATTAACCGGCAATTGATGTTAAATCAAGAACCTGCGCAAAGCAGAGGAACAAAATTGAATCTCGCTTTATATAATAAACCTGTTTCTAAATTCAAAAACCCAATCTATGATTATACAAACTTGCAATTAATTTGACCCTGAGTAAACCTCTTTTTCCTTTGTTTATGTAAATTTCTTTACAAATTTTAAATATTTTTATTTCCCTATTAATGTGTTCAATTGTGATTCTTTTTTGTGCCAAAAACTTATTTTTCAGCGATTTTTTTCGATGAGAAGATGATTTTTTGTAGCTTTTTTTGGTACTTTAGCATTCGGAAAAAATTTTTGAACTCCTTGATACCCTTTATCTGCATAAATTTTAGTTTTATTATCAGATTAAAACGTTCTTTAATCTCTTTGATTTTGAACTCTTCCAACCGTATTAACATATCTTTCCACCCAAATTTGCATAGCGTTGATTTTGGTACTTCATAATCCAAAGCCATATGACGCATACTTCTGTATTCTCGCCGCGTCTGAGTTCAATTAAAAGTCCTTTCCTTCCATCTTTTCTGTGTGTTGATTGATAATCTTCTTTTAAGATTTTCAGCATTTTTTCGAATACTTCTTTTGTGACGCCTGTGATTAATTTGGAATTTTGGTCTTTTTGTTTTTGGGCAGGTTTAATATACATTTTTTTCATCAAACTAATTAAGTATCGTTTTTTGGATATATAAAAAATCCTAGAATTTAGTCTACAGATAATTTAATATGCTAAGTTTTTTTTATTTTTTTAAGTAGTTGACTATTCTAAATAACTATCATATAATAAAAAAATGGAAATTGTAAATAAGTCAAAAGTGTTTTTGAATAAAGTTTCTGTCTGTCTTCGTTATTTTGATCGTGAGTTAAAAGTGTAAACATCAGCAGGATTTTGATTTGTATGAATGAAATAATCTTGTCAGGATCTACAAAATATATTGAAGATTATTGAAGTAAACGCTAGGGACTCAGGAAATAGTAAATTTATAAAATAATTTATGATATGGCAAGGGATATTCATTGGTATCGGGTTATTTATTTAAAGTGCTTAGATTTAAAATTTTCCGATTTATTTAAAGGTTTTAATTGTCAAATTGAGATTTTATGTTTATTGTCAAGGAGGTGTTATATGCCGACTTTTAATCAGTTAGTTAGAAAAGGTAGAAAAAAATCTATAAGAAAAGCTAAAACTCCTGCTTTGCTTAATGCTTGGAATTCTAAGAAAAGAATTGTTATAAAACAAAATTCGCCACAGAAAAGAGGTGTTTGTACTGTTGTTAAAACAGCTACTCCTAGGAAGCCAAATTCAGCACTTAGGAAGATCGCTAGGGTAAAGTTATCAAATGGGCAAGAAGTCACTGCTTATATTCCTGGAATTGGGCATAATTTGCAAGAGCATAGTGTCGTTTTAATTCGAGGTGGTCGTGTTAAAGATTTGCCGGGTGTAAGATATCATATTATTAGAGGAACCCTAGATGCACAAGGAGTAGCTAAACGCATGCAAGGAAGGTCTAGATATGGCGCTAAGAGACCAAAGCCTGGAACTGCCACAGTGAGTGCAGATAAAACTGCAAAGAAAAAATAGTACGAAATTTTTTTGTTAAATTTTCGAGTACCTATGAAATCATATTATATTATGAATGAGGGAATAAAATATGCCGAGAAAAGGTTCAATTACAAAAAGAGATGTTTTGCCAGATCCATTGTATAAATCGAAATTAGTTACAAGATTGATTAATAATATAATGATCGATGGTAAGAGAGGAATTGCCCAGAACATAGTTTATAAAGCTTTTGAAAATGTTAAAACTAAATCCGCCTTAGAAAGCTTAGAAAGCTTTGAGAAAGCTATGGAGAATATAATGCCAATTTTGGAAGTTAAAGCAAGACGTGTTGGAGGAGCAACTTATCAGGTTCCAATAGAAGTTCGTTCAGAGAGACGTCAAACTTTGGGTCTACGCTGGCTGGTAAAATTTTCTAGAGCTAGAAGTGAAAAAACTATGTGTGAAAGGTTAGCATATGAAATATTAGATGCCATAAATAATACTGGTGGTTCTGTAAAAAAGCGAGAAGATACTCACAAAATGGCTGAAGCGAATAAAGCTTTTTCTCATTTTAGATGGTAAATGGTTTTCTAAAATTTAAAGTTTTCTTATCTTAAAAATATTTATTAAAAAATTAGACTTGCAAAGATTTTAGTAAGTAAATATAAGATGAGGTTCTTTTTTTGTTTGTAAAAAAATAAAATTTTATAAGTATGTTATTTGCAAGAAAAGAAGGGTTTATTTCTGAGGAAATAAATCCTGAAATTGAAAAAGTTATTTATGGGAAATCATATATAGAAAATCTTAATATAAAAATTAGCGATTTAAGATATTTGAAAGTTAAACACTGCGGTTTTGATGGTAAAGATCACATTGGAGAATTAATAATAAATAAAAAATTGACTGAAGAAATCTTAGATATTTTTGAGGAGTTATATAAATTAAAATATAAAATTGAAAAAATTAAACTTATAGATTATTATGCTGATGATGATGAATCTATGAAAGACAATAATTCTTCTTGTTTCTGCTATAGAAAAGTAGCTGTTACTGGTAGACTTTCTTACCATGCTTTGGGATGTGCTATTGATATTAATCCTATTCAAAATCCATATATTTTTAAAAATAAAGAACACAAACAATGTATCGCACCAACAGGTTCGGAAAAATACGTAAATAGAAATAAGAAAAAACTAGGCATGATACTGATTAATGATGTATGTTACAATACATTTGTAAATAGGGGATGGTGTTGGGGGGGCGAATGTTTAGATGACAAGCTTGATTATCAACATTTTGAGAAAAAAATATAATTTAGTTATAATTTTTACATCGCGGTGATTTCCGTAACCCAAGTGACTACAGTCCCCTGTGATCTCTACAGCTTTTTTAAATTTTATGCCGACAGTGATCCAAATGTCTTCATTTCTTATGTTTATTACCGCGTTTATATCTTTATCCAAAACAAATTTCTTAACATATGCATTTTCAATATTTTTTCTAATATGAATCTATGATTATGAATATTTCAGTATATTCTCCAATTGCATATGAACATCTTTATTATCAAGATTGGTTAAATATCAGACAGACTCAGATTTACATCTCTTGCGATTACCCGTCTTGCACAAACTTCATTTCATTCCGAGCGTTAATTTCTGTGAGGTACACGGTATTTACTTGATGTTAGCAATTTATTGTTTTTTGTCAATACTTTTTAGTATTTTGGTACGATTCATCCGACTAAATTAAAATTTAGCGGTTTTATTGCCTTTTTTCAATAAATTTTTTAGTTATTTGTTTCTTTAAGGTCTAATCGTAAAAAATCACTCACAAAAATTGAACATAAGAACCTATCTCAATAAAACCTAGAATTTTTGTAAAATATTCTCTTATCGAAAAATGATAGATACACAAAACAGCTATATTGACTATCTAAAAAAAGAATTAGTTGCATATCAACCACCATATGACTAAAGGCAGGAGCTTGTAACATACGTACGATTTAAATATATTTTAGTCAAGTTGACAAAGCACCTTACAAAAAGAGTTTACTTATTTTGCACTTAAATTAAATTATGTGCTAAATTCCAATGCATTAAAGATTCATTGCGCCGACAAAGTGTGAACGGTCATCATTTGACCGTGTTTTTGCAAAATTTACACTTAAAAAGGTGATGTTTTTAGCATGTTTCGACTTAATTTGGCTACCACTGAAGAACATCGTTTTTTCTTGAATATCAAAAATAATAGCTAAAAAATTAATTCTTAAATCAATTTCGAGAACATTTTGAATCTAACTTGGTTCGTCAAAATTTTTAGTCATCAATATATGCAATAAGCATCTTTTATGTTTATTCAAAAATTTTGCAATTCCAAATTTCCAAGATTTATCAAAAAAATTTTTCCCTGCTCTTTGTGGCATGCGAAAGTTTAATACAATTTTCTAAAGTATTCACGGAAAAAAATTTTTCTTTTAGAGAATAATCTCGATTTCACACTAAACTCTAGTTCTGAATTTCTGAATGTAACTAAAGACCATTTGTGACTGTTAAATTTTGCAAATTTGTACCCTACGATAACGGTACGAACAACACAAACAGCCATTTGAGATTTTAAATCAAAAGCTTCTCCTAAATATTCTATATATTAATCCATGTAATTTAAATTGATTTAAATTTTTAGTTTTAAAAACTAATTCAGAAACATAATTACAAGCATTGCATTAAAATTTGGGAGTTAATTTTAATAGTTGTATTTGTTCACTTGGGACATAGATTTGTACCTTAGCGATTGCCGCATTTTTAATATTTATCATCAATTTTTCCAAAAACATTTATCGCAAGATAAGAGAAAACGCAAGTAATTTAAACAAAAAGTTGTAGCGAGAAATTGGGAAGGCAATTCCTCCCTATGAAAAAAATCATATAGTAATAAATAAAAAAAATTCACAAAAATTTTTATCTTGTATAAATAAAAAAATTCCACTAAAATGTAATAGCTAATAGGAAATATTGGAATGTTAATATAGCAGATTGGAAGTTTAATCAAAGTGTGTGTGGATTCAGAATGAAAAATTTAGAAAAAATAGTAAATTTGTGCAAAAACAGGGGGTTTATATTCCCAGGCTCAGAAATTTATGGTGGGCTTTCAAATTCCTGGGATTATGGGCCGCTAGGTGTTCTACTGAAAAATAATATAAAAAAAGCTTGGCTAAAAAAATTTGTCCAAGAAAATAAATATAATTTAGGTTTAGATTCTGCTATTTTATCAAACAGAAATGTTTGGATTGCTTCTGGTCACTTAAGTAATTTTTCTGATCCGCTATTAGATTGTAAAAATTGTAAATCTAGATTTAGAGCTGATAAATTGCTGGAAGAAAAAGGTATTAATCCGAATTTCATGAGTTTTAAACAGATGTCTGAGAGTATAGAGGAAAATAATATAGAATGTCCAAATTGCAAAGCTGAAAATTTTACTAGTATAAGAAAATTTAATTTAATGTTCAAGACTTTTCAAGGTGTGATCGAAGACAACAAAAATGAAATTTTTTTAAGACCTGAAACTGCTCAGGGAATTTTTATAAATTTTAGTAATATTTTAAGAGCTTCCAGAAAAAAAATCCCTTTTGGTGTTGCTCAAATAGGGAAAGCTTTTAGAAATGAAATTACTCCTGGAAATTTTATTTTCAGAACCAGAGAATTTGAACAAATGGAATTAGAGTTTTTTTGTGAGCCAGGAACAGATTCGGAGTGGTTTAATTATTGGAAAAATTTTTGTAAAAAATTTTTATTAAATCTTAACATAAAAGAAAAAAATATAAGATTAAGAGATCATGAAAAGGAGGAGTTATCACATTATTCAAAAGAAACTGTAGATATAGAGTTTTCATTTCCTTTTGGTTGGGGAGAATTGTGGGGAATTGCTAATAGAACAGATTTTGATCTAAAAACTCATCAAGAACATTCAAACAAAAATTTAGAATATTTTGATCCCAAGATAAATAAAAAATTTACACCATATGTAATTGAGCCATCTCTGGGAGCTGACAGAGTTTTGTTGGCTTTTTTATGCAATTCTTATGAAGAAGAAAAATTAGAAAACCAGGAAACTAGAATTGTATTAAAATTTCACCCTTTTTTAGCGCCGTATAAAGCTTGTGTTTTGCCTTTATCTAAGAAATTAAATAAGCAAGCTGAAAAAATTTATGAAGATCTATCGAAATGTTTCATGACAGACTACGATGAAACTGGATCTATTGGGAAGAGATACAGAAGACAAGACGAAATAGGTACACCTTTTTGTATTACTTATGATTTTGAAAGTGAAAAAACTAATACTGTTACAATAAGACATAGAGATTCAATTAAACAAAAAAGAATTTCTGTTAACAATTTGATAGATTATATAGAAAAAAAAATAGAATTTTGAGTAATAAATTGACGTGCGATTTTTTAAACTTATTCACAAATTAGTAGTAACAAACTTTGAGTAAAAATTTTTTCTTATTGTAAATAAAATAAGCTTGTTAGTGAAGTAACACTTCGAACCCCAAAAATATTCGGCTCGGAAAATTTTAAAGCTAACAGCGTAAAAACATAACGTTTTTGTCTATTGTAAAAGCGTGTCAAACTGGCCTTGGTGGCAAAAAAAGGTCAATCTATCAAGTAAAAAAACAAGAAAAAAAACAATAAAACATAGAGAAAACGGTGTTAAACCTAATGAAATAGCGAAATTGAACATTGAAAAAAGAAACCAGAAATATAAAACAAAGCTTAGGCTAAATTTTCACTCTCTAAAAATGCTTTAACTGATTTGTAACACATATATAAATCTATCTTCGAAATAACCTCATATGGTGAGTGCATAGACAAAACTGGTATTCCCAAGTCTAATACTTCTACATCTAAATTTGCTATATATTTAGATATAGTACCACCACCGCCAGCGTCTACTTTTCCTAATTCTCCAGATTGCCAAATTACATCGTTATTGTTCATAATTTGCCTTACCTTTCCTACAAATTCAGCAGAAGCATCAGAAGTACCAGATTTTCCGCCACTTCCTGTGTATTTAGTCAAAACTACACCTTTATTTAAATAACTTGTATTATTCTTATCAAATTCATTTGGAAAATTTGGATCATAGGCAGCATCAACATCTACAGATAAGCATTTAGACTTGGACAAAACTCTTCTAGTTTTTATTTTTTCTTTTTCAGCTAAATCAGCTATAAAATTTTTTAAAAATTTAGATTTCATTCCAGTATTTCCGTTACTTCCAGTTTCTTCTTTATCTGTTAAAACTACAAGACAAGTGTTGTTAGGCACTCCTTTAATACTAAAAATAGCCTCTATAGAACCATAAGCACAACTTCTGTCATCATGACCATAGCCACCAATTAAACTTCTGTCAAATCCGATGTCTTGAGCTTTAAAATTAGGGATTAACTGTAAATCTGCAGAAATAAAATCTGACTCTACAATTCCATATTTTTTGTTTAATAAATTTAGAATATTTAATTTTACTGCTTCAGATTTTTCACTATCTTTAAAAGGCAAACTTCCAACTAAAATATTCAAATCTTCCCCAGATATAGCTTTTTTCATCGGCTTACTCATCTGTTCTCTAGCTAAATGTGGCAATAAATCAGAAATATAAAAACAAGGTTCTGAACTATCTTCACCTACACTTACATCAACCACCGAACCATCCCTTTTGACAATTGTGCCGTACAATGCCAAAGGTATAGCAGTCCATTGATATTTTTTTATACCGCCATAATAATGAGTCTTAAAAAAAGCCAAGTCATCAGATTCATAAAGAGGATTAGGTTTTAAATCTAATCTAGGAGAATCTATGTGTGAAATAGCCATATTCACGCCTTGATTTAAGTTTTTTTCACCAATTATAGCAACTATCAAGCTCTTGTACCTGTTATTAAAATAAACTCTATCTCCAGGTTTATATTTTTTATCACTATCAAATTCTTCAAATCCTAGCTTTTTAGAATTTTCTAAAACGTAATCTATAATTCCTCTTTCAGTTCTAGCTGTGTTCATGAATTTTTTATATTTTTCAGCAAATCTACTAGAATTTTCGAATTCTTTTTCATCTAGAATTTTAGCACCATGTTCTTTTTTTATAAACAATTTCTTTTTTAAATCCTTTTCTTTCGACATACAACCAACTCCTAAAAATTTTTAATTATGAATATTGTATACCAATTTAAGAACAAATATCAAAAAATTGTGAATAAATTTTTTTTATTTATTATTTGCTCTCACAAGTAATCGCTATTTATTGAGAAATTTCGTGTTATTTGTTAAAGTTGATTTTTGACACTCTCTACGAATAAATTCAGGGGTTTCTTGGGTGCGTACAATAGTTTATTTCTACTAATTTTAAGCCCCAAGTTCAAGAGAACCATTACCTCATTCATACGTGCAGTTTGGGCTGACTCTCGGAAACCATAGGGCATTTATAATACTTAAATCACCGACTCTATCTCTATGAGAATGGTACTGCAAGTATAATTTCGTATGATTATGTTCGTCGCAATTGGAACAAATTCAGCTAACATATTTTGGATTCACATGTGTATATTTGTCAACACTATCAAAGTTTTTACTTTAAAATTACCTTTTTATGAATTTTTTTACCTTTTCTTATTATAAAGTCTTTTCTAAATTCATTTTTGTGAAAAATAAAATTTATATCAGTAATTTTTTTATCATCAATAGAAATCCCACCTTGCTCTACAAGTCTCCTAGCTTCACCTTTTGAATTACTTAGGTTTATTTTTAATAATAAATCTATGATATTAATATTGTTATCTAAATTTATTTTAAAAGTTAAGTTTTCGTTATTTATTTCAATTTTATTTCCATTAAAAATGTGTTGAGAACTTTCTCTGGCTTTTTTCGCTTCTTTTTCTCCGTGAACTAATTTTGTTATTTCAAAGGCCAAAATATCTTTTACCTTGTTTAAATCTTTACCTGAAAGTTTTGAGTAGGTATTTATAGTTTCCAAATTTAAAAGAGTTAAAGTTTTTAAGCACTTTATAACATCGGTGTCTTGTATGTTTCTCCAATACTGATAAAATTTATAAATTGGTGTTTTATTGGGGTCTAACCAAATCGCACCTTTTTCTGTTTTTCCCATTTTCACACCTTCACTATTTGTCAGCAATTCAAAAGTCATGCCAAATACCTCTTTGTTATTCTTTTTTCTAACTAACTCTACTCCACCGATTATATTACTCCACTGGTCATTTCCTCCAAGTTCTAAAATGCAATTATAATTATTATTTAGAACTAAAAAATCGTAACTTTGAATTATCATATAATTTAATTCAAAAAAAGATAAACCTTTTTCTAATCTTAATTTATAGCATCCAGCTGATAGCATTCGGTTTACTGAAAAGCAAACACCTATTTCTCTTAAAAAATCTATATAGTTCAAGTTACTAAGCCAATTGAAATTATTTAGCATTATAGCTTTACTTTCAGAAAAATCTACAAACTTCTCAGCTTGTTTTTTAAAGCAAGATATGTTATGGTTTATTTCTTCTTGAGTTAATATTTTTCTCATATCAGTTTTTCCACTTGGATCCCCTATTAGTCCAGTACCACCACCAAAAAGTATAATAGGAATATGACCTGCTTTTTGTAATCTAGAAATAATTAACAACTGCACAAAATGTCCAACATGTAAACTACTAGCTGTAGGTTCAAAACCAACATAAAAAGTTATTTTTTTATTATTTAGCAAATCTTTTATTTTTTCTTTATTTGTAACTTGAGCTATTAAATTTTTACGTTCTAGTTCTTCATAAATACCCAAAAAACATTTCCTCCCCCGATATTCAAAATAATAGCAATATATATTTTTTTATTATAATATATTTTTTCTAAATTAAACTGTGATTTTTTTTATTTTGTAGGAAAAAAGTAAAATAAAGCAAAAACAGAGATAAGCAACGCACTAAATTAGCAAAAGCACATAAAATTGTCTAACATCTATTGTTGTTTGACAATAAGTCTAGATACTACGCAAAAAGCCGTGGGTTTTAGCCTACGGAGGTTCACAGTGTAAACTTTTAACTTGCGCAAAACAACCTTAAATTTTCAACCAAAAGTAGGAATAAGATAAAAATATATTTAATTTCAATATTTACCATTTTTAAATAATAAAGCATATATACTAGGACAGAAAGACATACTAGAAACACATATTAAATCATATAATGTGGTTAGCAAAATATTAATCACTATGCGATTGCAGAAAACATTGTAATTAAAATAATTTTAAATAATATTTACAAAATAATTTGACAATTAAAAATGATTATAGTACTATATAGATATAAAATTTAATGAGGTGATTTATAAAATGGGTATGTGGAACACTTTGTATTGTTTTCGTATTAATATGGTAGGAAAAGATAATTTGTTTGATAAAAATGATGAAAGAGAATTTTACAAATTAAGAGAAGCTGCTGATAATTTTGAAGCACAAAGAATTACAAGGAAGAACTTTCAAAGCAAACTTAAGTCAAAAATTAAAGGTATGGATAAGCTTATAGCCAGTAATCTAAAATCTGAAATTTATAATGGTTTTAAAAAAGAAATTCATTATTTGGATGAGTTAAAAGATGCGGCTATAAAATATGAGAATTTTTCTTCGAATTTGCTTAAAAAAAATTCGAGGCTAGGTAAAAAAATAGAAACTGCTAAGAAAAAAGCTATTGTGCAAGAAACTGAAAAAGCTAGACTTATAACCGATGAGATTTACGATGAAAAAGCAGAGCGTTATAAAGATTTATCTAAAAGAAATGCGTTAGCTTCATCACTTGCTGAATATGCAAAAATTAAAGCAAACAAAAGAAGGGAAATAACCCAAATTCCCGATGCGAATTTGAATGAATTTTTTGAGTCTTGCGAAAATTTGCTGAAAACTGAAGAGTGAAAGTTATAAAAATAATTTGGTTGTTTTTTAATTTTGGTTAAGTAACATATTTAACACCGTCAAAAAACAAAATTATAAAAGTATTGTAACATTAGTAAAAATTTAAGAAAATTAAAAGTCAGACGGCTTTTCATATGAGAAAAGACCTGGCTTTTTTGTACTTAAATTTAATATTTTTTTTATGTGAATAAACTTCAATATATACACAACAGCTTTTTAGACACTTTTTCCTAAAATTTCACATAAGAGTAACAAAAAATTCATTTTAAGAATACTCTAAAACAGAAAATTTTTTGGGGTGAATTATTTTTGAGTACTCAAGTAATAACTATTTTAGGATCTATAATGATAGCAATAGCGTTATCTATAGACGCATTTGTAGCAAGTTTTGCATACGGAACAAATAAAATCAAAATACCGTTTGTTTCTGTGATTGTTATAAATATAGTGTGTACAGGAATTTTAGCAATTTCCTTATTTTTTGGTAATTTATTAAAAAATATAATTCCCGAAACTAGCGTTAATTTGATGTGCTTTTTTATATTGTTTATAATAGGGTTTTGTAAATTATTGGAAAGCGTAGTTACTTCAATTAACAAGAGACGAAAAATAAAAGGCAATTTAAATTTTGATTTAATAGGTTTGTGTATAAATATAAGAATAAAATCTCAGCCAGAAGATGAACTTTGTGGATATAAAACACTTATGCCTCTAGAAGCGGCTTCAATTGCTGTTGCTTTGTCTTTCGATAGTCTTGCAGTTGGTATAGGAGCAGCATTTAACAATTCTGACAACATAATGCTAATTATATTTTCTTTTGTTTTTGGAATGTTTGATGTCTTGCTAGGAAGTTATTTAGGAACTAAAATAATAGAAAAAACATCTTTTAATTTATCATGGTTAAGCGGTGTAATATTAATAATTTTAGCTTTTATGAAGTTTTAAATATTTCATTCTTTTGTACTCATCTTTAGCGTTAAGTACGTAGATATTAAAATACTTATTTAAAATAATACTTTGAATAGTATTTAATATCGCGTTTATTATCCAATATAAACCGACAGCTGCAGGCATTGTGTAAGCTAAATAACCTGTAAATAAAAACATTATATAAGGCGTGTATTTAGCAGCACAGCTTTCTAAATTTTGTTGAGACACATCGGAAAATTTTTGACTTATATACATAGAAAAAGCTGAACTTAAAAAACATAACAAGGGAATTAACCATAAAAAACTAGTAAATTCTCTAGATTCGTTTGGTTTATTTAGAAGTTTTAATCCAAGCAAATCAAAACCCAAACTGAATTCAGTTATATTTTCCATTTCTTTTTCAGAAAACATATCTAAATTTTCTTTTATTTCGGGAAAAAATTTAACTATTTGCAGTTGTTCATAATTTTTAGTGATTTTATTATTAAATTCAGGAATACTATTTATTATCTCAATAGCTAGACTTATTTTTTCTTTTTTTATATGTAAAGTATTTTGCAAAGGTTTATTAATAGCAGCATATATACCACCCCATAATATAAGTGGCAACAACAAGGTTGGAAGACACCCACTCATAGGATTACTTCCTTCTTTTTGATACAATTTGGCAATCTCTTCATTATATTTTTTAGGATCCTTATTATATTGTTTTTTTAAAGCCTGTTGTTTCAAAACTAACTTAGAATTTTTTGCCATAGATTTTTGTCTTTTTATTGACAAAGGAAACATTAAAACATTCATAATAATAGCAAAAAACGTGATAGCTAAACCATAATTTCCTAACAAATCAAAGAAAAACCATAATATGTAACCCGAAATACTTCCTAATAAATCAAACAATTTTTAAACTTTCACTCCTGTATTATATTCTAACACAAAATCGTTTCAACAATAATAAAGAAATAAACTGTTTGATTCTCAAAAATAATGGTTTGATCTAATTATTTTTTTCTATACAAAATTTTGTTATGAGCCTAATAATTTTTAGTTAAATTTCAATGATTCGATTGGAATAAAATCTGATAATCATGCCAATTTATGTATTTTGTCTTATTCATACACTTGAAAAAATTTTTTTATGATCTACCCCACTAAACTAAAGTTTAGCAGTTTTATTATTTATTTTATATAAAAAATTTATATAAAATTGGTAATGTATACAATTTAAATCTTTTCGAATATTTTAATATATTAGGTAAAATAATACTTATTAGGAGGCTGATTTGTTATTGAGTAACAATAAAATTGTGGAATTGTCAAAAGAAAAAAATTAGCTGAAACATTGATGAATAATAATGGGTTTGTCACGAAGGCTAAGGATATACTAAGAAAAGAGAAATCTGATATTACCGAAAACGAGATTCGTCAAATTTTGGAAACTGCAGAAAAGTGTATAAATTCAGGTGAAGAAATAGAAGATGCAGAAGATCTAAACAGGGTTGCTGGAGGAGCAAAATTACCAGTGGCAGCAAAAGTGGCGATAGAACTTGCGTCAACACTTGCTGGTGCTGCTACTGGAGCAGGTCTTGGACTTTTAAAAATTATGACGATAGTAATGATGGTTTATAAAGCAGCAAAAGATGTTGCTTTTACAGCTACTACTGGTATAACAGGAGCTGCTGTAGGTGCCGCACTTGGTAGTGCAGCAATAAGTGCTTTAGAAAAAAATAAAAATTGAGTTTTATTATAAATATAAATTTGTCTTCTAATTTTCAAATAAACGCTGCCCATCTCATCGTATCTGTAGGCGATGGGAATTTTGTGTTTTAAGTTAAATTAGAAGATAATTTTTATAGATATTCTTGACACTTATGGTCGATTATAATAACATAAAATAATAGTTTAAAGATTATTTACAATTTACAACATTTTCAATAAAATTGGGAGAAATTTTTTATGTATGATTTTAAAAATATAGAGAGTAAATGGCAGAAAATTTGGGAAAAAGATAAAAGTTTTAAGGCTGATAATTTGGATTTAAACAAAAAAAAGTTTTATGCTCTCATAGAATTTCCATATCCATCTGGTGAGGGATTGCATGTTGGGCATTTAAGAAGCTATACAGCTCTGGATATTGTTTCTAGAAAAAAAAGGTTGCAAGGATATAATGTTCTGTATCCGATTGGTTGGGATGCTTTTGGTTTGCCAACTGAAAATTTTGCAATAAAAAATAAAATTCATCCAAAAATAGTAACCGAAAAAAATATTTCAAGATTTAAAAAACAACTAAAATCCATGGGATTTTCTTTTGATTGGAACAGAGAAGTGAATACTACTGACCCTGAATATTATAAATTTACCCAGTGGATATTTTTAAAGTTATTTGAAAAAAATTTGGCTTACAAATCTGAATCCAAAGTAAATTGGTGTAATTTTTGCAAATGTGTTTTAGCAAACGAAGAAGTTGTAAACAAAAGATGCGAAAGGTGCAATAACGAAGTAGTTTATAAAAATAAATCTCAGTGGATGTTGAAAATCACTGCTTATGCAGAAAGATTAATTAAAGATTTGGATTTAGTAAATTATCCTGAAAGAGTTAAAATTCAACAAAAAAATTGGATAGGAAAATCTATAGGTGCAGAGATAAATTTTGAAACTAGCATAAACCAAAGTATAAAAGTTTATACAACTAGACCTGAGACTATATTTGGTGCGACTTATTTAATAATTTCTCCAGAATATGGATTTATAAATGTTAATAAAAATAATATAAAAAATTTTGAAGAAGTTGAAAAATATGTTTTAGAATCAGGTAAAAAAACCGATTTGGAACGTTCAGATTTATCTCGAGAAAAAACTGGTGTAAAATTAGAAGGGATTTTTGCCATAAATCCAGTTAACAAAAAAAATATAGATATATATGTTTCTGATTATGTGTTAGTCAACTATGGAACTGGTGCTGTTATGGCGGTTCCAGCCCATGATGAACGAGATTTTGAATTTGTTAAAAAGTTTAATTTAGAAAGTATAGAAGTTATAAATAAAAATAAATTAATAAATTCAGAATTTTTAAATGGATTAGATATAACTGAAGCTCAAAAAGAAATAATTAATTATTTAGAAAAAAATAAAATCGGAAATTCGAAAATTAATTACAGATTGAGAGACTGGGTTTTTTCCAGACAAAGATATTGGGGTGAACCTGTTCCAATTATAATTTGTGAAAATTGCGGTTATATTGCTTTAAAAGAATCAGATTTACCTCTTAAACTGCCAGATATAGAAAATTATGAAACAGATGATTTTGGGAATTCCCCACTTGCTAATATTAAAAATTGGGTGGATGTAAATTGTCCAAAATGTGGTAAAAAAGCAAAAAGAGAAACCGATACTATGCCACAATGGGCGGGGTCATCTTGGTATTTTTTAAGATATATAAATCCTGAAAATAAAAATTTAATATCTGAAAAAAATTTATTAAATTATTGGTTGCCAGTAGATTGGTATAATGGTGGTATGGAGCACACCACTTTGCATTTATTATACAGTAGATTTTGGCACAAATTTTTGTATGATATAGGTATTGTTAGTTGTGCTGAACCATATAAAAAAAGAACAAGCCATGGCATGATTTTAGGTGAAAATAACGAAAAAATGAGCAAATCACGCGGTAATGTTGTAAATCCTGATAATATGATTCAAGAATTCGGTGCGGATACTATGAGGTTGTTTGAGATGTTCATCGGTGATTTTGAGAAACCTGTACCTTGGAGTTCATCAAGCATAAAAGGCTGTCAAAGATTTTTAGATAGATTTTACAATTTAAAAGATATGATATCAGATAAAAAAAATTCAGAATTAGAAATAGATTTTAATCAGACTATAAAAAAAGTTTCAAAAGATATAGAAAATTTAAAATTTAATACAGCTATAGCAGCTTTGATGACTTTAACAAATAAAATATATGAACTTAATTCTTTAACAATTTCACAGTTTAAAACTTTTTGCATTTTACTAAATCCATTTGCTCCACATATAACAGAAGAACTGTGGGAAATTTTGAAGTTAGATAGCAGAAAAATATCAGATCAAAATTGGCCATGTTTCAATGAAGATTTGTGCTCTAAACTGACTCAAGAGATAGTTATCCAAATTAATGGTAAGTTAAGAGCGAAAATTACAGTTCCATCAGGTTTAGACAAAAATTATATAATTAACGAGTCTAAAAAAAATCCAAATATTTTGAAATATTTAGAAAATAAAAATATCCTGAAAGAAATTTATGTTGAAGATAAATTAGTGAATTTTGTAATTTAAATTTTATCTTGAGCGCTTGTATACATTGGGAATAAATTTTAAATTTTTTTATCTTATTAAACTCATATATCTATCTTATTTTTTGCTTCTAGAAGTTATGATACTTTCAGAAACAGATTTTGGAACTTCTGCGTAATGACTTGGTTCCATGGTATATTGACCTCTTCCCTGAGTTCTAGATCTCATCTCTGTAGCATATCCAAACATTTCGGATAACGGAACTAAAGAGTTTATTCTTTGAGCACCTGAAACTGCTTCCATACCTTGAATCATTCCACGTCTCGAATTTAAATCTCCTATTATGTCCCCCATATATTCTTCTGGTACTATAACAGTGACTTTCATTATCGGCTCTAATAAGACAGGATCAGCTTTTTTCATTGCAGATTTAAAAGCCATAGAACCAGCAATCTTAAATGCCATTTCTGAAGAGTCAACTTCATGGTAAGAACCATCATACAAAGTAACTTTTATATCCACAACATTGTAGCCTGCTAAAATTCCTGATAGCATTGCTCCTTTTATACCATTGTCAATAGCAGGGATATATTCTTTTGGAATAGTTCCGCCAACTATTTTATTTACAAATTCATAACCCTTTGTTTTGTTAGGTTCAATTCTTATTTTAACATGACCATATTGACCACGTCCGCCAGATTGTCTAATGTATTTTTCTTCTACATCCGCTTCTTTTCTTATTGTCTCTTTATATGAAACTTGTGGTTTCCCGACGTTTGCCTCTACTTTAAATTCTCTTAATAATCTATCAACGATTATTTCTAAATGTAATTCACCCATTCCAGCAATTATAGTTTGACCTGTTTCTTCGTCTGTGTAAGCCTTAAAAGTTGGATCTTCTTCAGCTAATTTAGACAAACCTATGCCCATTTTTTCTTGTCCAGCTTTTGTTTTGGGTTCTATAGCGACTCTTATAACTGGTTCAGGAAATTCCATAGATTCCAAAATTACAGGATCTTTTTCAAAACATAAAGTGTCACCTGTTGTGGTGTTTTTTAATCCTACTGCTGCTGCAATATCACCAGCATAAACAGTGTCTATGTCTTTTCTATTGTTAGAGTGCATCTGCAAAATTCTTCCAATTCTTTCATTATTATCTTTAGTGGCATTATAAATAGTCGAACCAGAATTAATAACACCAGAATACACTCTAAAAAAACATAATTTTCCAACATAAGGATCTGTAGCAATTTTAAAAGCCAAAGCTGAAAAAGGTTCGTCATCTGAAGAAATTCTTTCTACTTCCTCTTGAGTTTCAGGATTTATTCCTTTAATACTCGGAACATCTTTAGGTGACGGCATATAGTCAACTATCGCATCCAATAATTTCTGAACACCTTTGTTTTTATAAGAACTTCCACAAGTGACTGGAACCATATGATTGCTTATAGTAGCTTTTCTTATACAACTTTTCAATTCTTGAATATCTAAATTTTCACCGCTAAAATATTTTTCTAATAAACCTTCATCTTGTTCAACTACAAGTTCTATTAGGCTATTATGATACTTTTCTGAAATTTTTTTCATATTTTCAGGAATTTCTTCTGTTTTTATATCTTTTCCTAAATCATCGTAATAAATATAAGCTTTCATTTCTAGCAAATCTATTATCCCTTTAAAAGTATCCTCTGAACCTATTATTGGTAACTGAATTGGCACAGCGTTACATTTTAGTCTTTCTTTCATCATAGAAACAACATTATAAAAATCGGCACCCAAAGCATCCATTTTATTTACATAAGCCATTCTTGGAACTTTATATTTATCAGCTTGTCGCCAAACCGTTTCAGATTGAGGTTCTACACCACCTTTTGCACATAATACAGTAACAGAACCGTCCAAAACTCTTAAGGATCTTTCTACTTCTACAGTGAAATCAACATGCCCTGGTGTGTCTATAATATTAATTCTGTGATTTTTCCAAAAACAAGTTGTAGCTGCTGAAGTAATAGTAATGCCGCGTTCTTGTTCCTGAACCATCCAATCCATAGTCGCTGCACCATCGTGTACTTCTCCTATTTTGTGACTAATACCTGTGTAAAATAAAATTCTTTCAGTTGTAGTAGTTTTTCCTGCATCTATATGTGCCATAATTCCTATATTTCTTGTTAAATCTAATGATACTTGTCTTGACATGATATACCTCAATCCTTCTTTACCAAAATTTGCTTTAACTTTATACACTAAATTATGCTACTACAATCACTTAAAAATGTCAATTTTTATTTATCTATAACTTGGGTATATAAGCCCATATTATTAAATATCCAAATTAAGATTAGATATGTCTTCTGATAATAGTTTTGTAATATTTTTGTCACTATTTTTAGAATTAGATTTTGAATATTCAAATTCAAGTTCTCTAATAAATTGAGCAAATAGTTGTTTTTGGTGATCTAAATAATTCATTTTTTTACTCATCTTAGTATCTGTGATTTCATCGATTTCCATTTTTTTATTCGAGAGATTTGTTCCAAATCGTTTATCTTGACTACGCAAAAAAATCGCAGCTTGTTTTTTAACAAATTCAAGAAAATCTTCGGCAGCGCCAATATAAAACTTAGTGGCTTTCTCTTTTTGTTTTTCGAATATAGCAGCACGATTAAGTGCTTGAAACTCTCCCACAACATTAGTATATAAATCTTTCAAATTATTTAAATTTCTTATTTTAAATTCTCCAAGATTTAAAATTCCCTCACTTTCTTTCGCAAAATCAAATTTTAATATTAAATATTCTAAATTTTGATTTGTATTGCGCGTACAAATTTTAATATAGTGAAAAAGATTTGAAAGTGTGAATAGGGGACGATTTTCATCTATACTCAGTTCTAAAAAACGATTAATATTACGGAAATCACTTTTATAATCATATTGTTTTATTTTGCCATTCTTAAAATTAATTTCTTTTATTATTGGTGATATTTTTTCCACTAAATTGGAATAATTGTTATTTAAAGTTGCTATTTCTTTTACGTCATTTTTTGATTGTGAAATTTGTAAAAAAGACAATTTTTTCATAAGTTTATACTTATCTCTTAAAGGTTTTGACAAAATTTTATAAAAATTACTAAAACTGGTGCTGTAATTGGCAATTAGAACCATTATGCCGTTATGACCAAAAAATTCTTCAAGCGTACTTTTGTCTCTAGTATCTGAATCCTGTTTTTCTGAAATAATACCATTAGTATTTACTATTATTTTTTTTAAATTTTGTTTATTTATTATAAAAGGTTTAAGCTTAATCCAAACCTCTTTTGCTATCTCAATATGGTTTATCTTCTTTGTAACTTTATCTGCTATGGTTTTCCCAAAATTTTGGATATCTTTTAAAAAATTTGTCATATTTAATCACTAACTTTCGTTTTAAAATTTGTATAAAAAATTTATACATTAAATATTATTGGCAAATTTGTATAAAAATATGAATTTTAATTTTTATTATCTAAAAAACTATCAAAAAATGTCACTAGAATTCAATCAAACATTTATTTGATAGTCTTTATTTTCCATATTTTTAGAAATTTCATCTTATAAACTAAATATATTTTCTGACAATACTTCTATCTCGTCTGGGTTGTTCGTACTTGAAAATTCAGATTCATTAATTTCAAGTTACGAAATAAATTATTTTTTATAATCTAAAAAACTTATTATCTTTTTCTTACCATGATTTTATTTTAATATTTTCACATATATTTTTTTAAAATTTCAGGTATCTCAAATGTTCCATTAGGTTTTTGATAATTTTCTAAAATAGCTGCAACTGTTCTACCTACTGCAACACCTGACCCATTTAATGTATGCACAAGTTGAGCTTTTTCTTTTAAATTATTTTTATATTTTATTGACATTCTTCTAGCTTGATAGCTTTCAAAATTTGAACACGATGAAATTTCTACGTATTTACTATAAGAAGGCATCCAAACTTCTATATCATAGGTTTTAGCAGAACAAAAACTTAAATCACCAGTACATAGACTCACAACTCTATAAGGCAACGCTAATAATTTCAAAACCTTTTCTGCATCTTGAGTTAGTAATTCTAGCTCTTCATAAGAATTTTCTGGTTTGCACAATTTAACTAATTCTACTTTATTAAATTGGTGCATTCTTATTAGCCCTCGAGTGTCTTTTCCAGCTGAACCAGCTTCTGCTCTGAAACACGCAGAATACGCACAGTACTTCAAAGGTAATTTATTTGAACTCAAAATTTCATTTCTGTGTAAATTAGTAACAGGTACTTCTGCGGTAGGTATTAAAAAATAGTTTAAATTTTCTAATTTAAACATGTCTTCCTCAAATTTTGGTAATTGACCCGTTCCAAACATAGAATCTTTATTGACTATAAAAGGAGGAAATATTTCACTGTAACCGTTCTCGGTGTGGGTATCCAAAAAAAAATTTATTATAGCCCTTTCTAATTTTGCACCTAAATTTTTATAAAAACAGAATCTAGAACCTGAAACTTTCGATCCTCTTTCAAAATCTAAAATATCAAGATTTTTACCTATTTCCCAATGAGATTTAATTTTAAAATCAAATTTTCTTACATTACCTACTTTTCTTATTTCCAAATTTTCTTTGTCTGAAAGTCCAATAGGTACACTTTCATGTGGTAAATTCGGAATACTTAATAAAATATTTTTTTGCTTGATTTCTAGCTCTGATAACTCAGATTTAAAACTTGAAATTTTATCAGATAAATTTTTCATTTTAAGCATTGTTTTAGACAAATCTTCGCCAGATTTTTTAATTTCAAAAATTTTTTTATTAAAATCATTCCGTTCTGACTGCATAATCCCAATTTTGTTTGTTAAGTTTCTTCTCTCAACATCAATTTTTAATAAATCTTCTATTTCAAAATTCGCATTTACTTTTTTTAATTTAACCATTTCTTTTATTCTTTCTGGATTTTCTCTTACAATTTTTATGTCTAACATTGAAGATCTCCTTTAATTACAAATTAAATTTTCAATACTTAAATATGAATAATTTATTTTCCGCATATATTAATGTCAAGCATAAACAAACACTAAACAATCCAACACACTTCAAATGTCATTTGTACCACTAAAAATAATATCATTAAATTTCATAAAAGCGCTTATTCCACATCTAAGTCGTTATGTTGGAGCGTCTCCATTGTTTTCTGATTTCGGTGATTTTATTTTCTTTAAGAAAGGAATCTTTCTCAAATAACCTTCTTTGTTTTTATCATGATAATAATAGTCTGCGTAAATTTTATCTGTAAGTGCAATACCACCCACTACTATTGCTACTGTACCCATAATTTTAAGTATTGCATTAAAACTAAAAATCTTATCCAATGTGCTTTCTGACGTAGCACCGCCAGATATATTTACTAAATTTTCCTCAAGTATTTTAAGTTGATCAATATTCTTAGATTTAAAATTAGAAACTTTTACCACCATCCTTGCAAACTTTTCCGTTTCTTTATTTGTGAATATTATGCCGTGTTCTGAAAGTAACTCTCTAGCTTTTTCCAAATTTTCTGCATTAAAAAATTCTTTTAATGATTTTTCATCTTGTAAAAATTTTGAGATATCACTAGCTTTTTTTTTTATTTCTTTTTCATCCATATTCTTACCTCTCAATCAAATAATCATACTATTGACACTCTGCTTGGATAAAAACCAAGCAAATTCTTAGTCCTACACCTTCAGCGATTACTCGTCTCATATAAAGCTCTTCCTAAGCGTAAATTTCCGTGAGCCCAATGGTGTATTTAATCTTCAATGCTTGAAGTTTCAACTTGGTTTTCGCTGAAACACCATCTTTTGTAATTTTAGCACACTATTATTTTTTGTCAATATTTTTATGATTCATTCTCTAAAATAAATATTTAGCGATTTTCTCGCAGTTTTATATAATAATTTTATATTATCATAATTAATTACGATTGATTCTTAAAGCCTAAATAGTGACATGCTCCAAATCATTTAAAGAAGAGAGAACTTTCGCGATCCAATAACCCTGGTGTTGACAAGCTAACTTATGAGTTCCATTTTTATGCTTATTGCAGCATATATTGATAAATAATATCAGGAAATTACCTCTCGCTAAAAATATTTTTTCTAAGTTATAGTATTGACTTTAATTTTTTACTATTGTATAATTATTTGTATATTTAGTTGAAGTTTCAATGTTGATAGTGTTAAATGGGGAGATTTTAACTAATATTTATAAAAAAATGAATGAATGTGTTTGCTATTACAAATAAAAGCAAAATTGTTTTTGGCACAGTTGGGGGAACAATAGGTGCGATATGTGTATGGCTTTTTTTATACTATGGGATGTTTGATTCATCGTCACGCAGAGCTATTGATAACGGCATACCATTGGAATTACAGTCAGAAAATTACAAAAAAAAATTAATTGGAGAAATGGAAGTTTTTACAAAATATGTAAAACCAATAGTAGTATATTATTATAATGAAAATTTTAGTATACTTTGGAACGATAATAAAAAGTATGTTTTAAGTAAACTTGGTATTAGTTTTAACGTCCTAAAATGTAAACTTATTTCTTACTAATTATATATATATGTTGGACAAGACGGTTTGCGTCGCGATGATATTAGTTATTATAAAAGTAAAATTGGAGATAATTATATAGTAGCTGACAACAAAACATATGTTTTAGAAAGTATAATTAATGAGATACCAGATTTAATTGTTGAAAGGTAACCAAAAATTTCGCTACTATGTTTATTTTACCCTCTGATTTACGCAGATTCTTGGTTCAACGTCGGGACGGTCGTGTATCTTACATAGACTTCTCAAACGTAAATTCCCGTTAATCCCACGATATTTATGATGTGAAACTTCAATATGAATCTTAAGTGATTTTTACCGACATATCTCAATATTCGCTCCTAAACGGAAACAAATACCTAAATTTCTACAAAATTGTACTTACCATTTTTAATTATAGCAAATGATTATTTTTTGCAAGCTGTTTTTTAATCGCATTAAAGACCCGCGATTCATCCGCTAAAATAAATATTTAGCGGTTTTTTGCAGATTTATATAAAACATAAGAATATTTATTTAAAAATCACGGAAACTATATAATACAGGAAATTTTAAAAAATTACAATGTATTGGGGTTACAATAGCATGAGAAACTTGCCTAAATTTGATGATAGAAATTACGATATTTTGTTTGATGATTTAAAAGAATTAGCTAAATCTTACACTCCTGAGTGGAACTTTGAAGATGATAATTCTGATTTTGGAATAGTATTTTCTAAAATATATTGCAAAATGTTAGAAAACACGATTACCAGATATAATAATACTTGTTATAATTATTATCTTACTTTTTTAAATATGATTGGTACTAGATTAGAACCTGCTTCTCCATCTTCTGGAACAATAATAGTAGACTCTATGGCGAATACTTATATAAAAAAAGGTTCTGAACTATTTGGAAAAGCAGATACCGAAACTGGAAATGTAGTTTTTCAGACTTTAGGCAGTTTAAGTACTGTAAATACAGAAATTAAAAAAATTTTTTTTACAGATGGAAGCTTAGACATTGTAAATGATATTTTTGGTAAAACTGAAAAGTTAAAACCCTTTAGGATTTTTGATAATTTTCATTACAAAAATTTGCAAAAACATGAAATTTACTTTTGGGATGAAATAGTTTTTAATACTAAGAAATCCGAAATAGAATTTTTATTTTTTAATGATTTTTCTAAGTTAAAAGAAAAAGAATTTTCTGGAATTTTTTCAGATGTTAACAATGTGATTTGGTATTATTATAGTTTAAATAATAATTGGAAAAAAATTAAAATTATTGAAAAAACAGAACTTGGTGTTAAATTAAAATTTGATGATAAAACTAATTTTTTTAATATAAATAATATAAATTCTAGATTTATAAAGTGTGTTTTTAAAAAAATACCAAAAGATAACATTTCTGTTACCAGTATAAAATATAAATCCAGTTCTCAAAAAATTCCTCCAGATTATATATACTCTAGTGATTACAGTGCTTCAAATATCGATTTTTTTCCGTTCGGAGAGAATTTTAATTTATCGAATAGCTTCTATGTTTCTAGTGAAGAGGCTTTTAGCAAAAAAAATTCTGAAATATCAATGGATATATCTTTTCAATTTTTAAAAATAAAATCAACTTTAAATGTTCAAAGTAATATTAATTACAGAGCTGTGATGAGTGATTTAGACTTTGCAGAAGCTGAACCTTCTAATGTAGAAATAGAAAGAGTAACTTGGGAATACTGGAACGGTTTAGGTTGGGCAAATTTAGTCATAGATGAATTTAGTAAAGAGTTTTTTAATTCGCCCGAAGTTTCAAAATCTAAGGAAATTAGAAAAATTTTGAAATTTAAATGCCCAGAAAATATACAAAAAATATTAATTGGTGCGACTGAAAGTTATTTTATAAGGTGCAAAATTGCTAAAATTAGTCATCAATTTGATTTATTTGCTGATTATATTTCTCCGTATATTCATGATATTTTTTTAAATTATAGATACAGTGCAGAAGGTCATAATTGTGAGAAAATTATAGTAGACTCTAATTTAGAAATGAAAGAAATAAATTTCGATAATATTCGCGAAACTACTATTTTAGAAAAAACTTTTACTCAGTGCCCTACTGTATATATTTGTCTTACTAATCCTTTAGACAGTAAAGGCCCAGTGAGATTATTTTTGGATATAGAATATAAGGTCTACAAAAAAAATCCAATATTAAAATGGGAATACTGTGCTCAAGGAGATAAAAAAGATTACACTTGGAAAGATTTAGAAGTAATGGATTTAACTCATAATATTTCTCACAGCGAAACTGTCACTTTAATGGGTAAAAATGATTTTAAAAATGTAAATTTTTTTAATACAACAGGATATTTTATAAGAATTTTAAATCCAAATATGAAATATTGTAGAACTAAATTAGAAGCTAAACCGGTTATAAAAGATATTTTATTTAATGCCGTAAATGTGATTCAAAAAGAAGAGAGGCAACCAGAGTATTTTTTTATAAATAAAAACGAAGAAAATAAAATTTGTAAATTATCTTCAGCAGATATTTCAGATATAAAAGTATGGGTAAACGAATCAGGACAAATTTCAACAAGCGATCAAGAATATTTTTTGAAAAATTGTTTAAAAACAGAAACTTTTACAGAATATAATAACTCTGGAAATATAGAAAAATTTTGGGTTAAGTGGTCACCTATAAATAGTATAGTCGGAGCTGGTAATGATGATAGAGTCTATGAAATTGACTATTCAAAAGGAGAAATTTTATTCGGAAATGGTACGCACGGAAAAATTCCTACTTCTCAATATAGTGAAAGTATAAAAATAACTTATTCTATATGTAATGGAAGTAAAGGAAATTTAGAACCCAATAATATAAAAGATTTTGTGAATTCTTATCTCGGAGTTACAGGTGTAAATAACCCCAGCAGTATAATGGGTGGAACTGATATAGAAACTGTAGAAGATGCTTCTGAAAGAATGTTTAATAAAATTTCCTCTGGTAATAGATTAGTTACTCTTTCGGATTTTGAAAGATCCATAAAATTAAATGATAAAAATATATATAAAGTAAAATGTGTATCTCATGTAGATTCTAATAATCAACCTAACATAGGTAAAATTTCTATATGTATATTGCCAATAAAATTTATGAACGGTCATGAAAAATTTGAAATAATAAGAAAAAGAATTTGGAATTTTATAGAAAGAAAAGCACCAATAAATTTGGTAAATTCAAATAGAATTAAAATATTTGAAGTAAACTATATAGAAACAAGTGTTTTATTAGACATAGTAATACAAGACTACAATTATTATCAAACGGTAAATCAAGAAATAAGTAAAAAATTAGAACAATTTTTAAATCCTATAACAGGAAATTTTTCGGGAAAAGGTTGGGAAATAGGAACTTTCCCGAGAAAAGAATTTATTTATAATTATATAAAAAAAATCGAAAATATAACTTGGATAAAAAACATAGACATTTTTACTTACATGGTAACTCAAGAAGGTAAAAAAGAAATAGAGCCTAAAAACATAAAAAATAGAAATTTTGTTGTTCCAATTTTTGGCGAACCTAAAACTAATATTTCTTTGAGATAGTTATTTGAACAAAAATTTGACAGATTTTTTGTTGTATTATATAATATCTAGAATCACAATGCTTAGAAAATAAATTATGAATAAGAAGATGATTTTTAATGGATGATTTACAGTTGAGAAAAATTAATAATGCTTTCGGTAAAATTAGTGAATTAATAGTAAAAAAATCGAAAAAAACTAAGGATCCATATGAACTTTTTGAATTATTAAATTCTGTGGACAGCGAAATAGATAAATATAGTTTTATGATGTATCTAGATTTTGTTGAAGAAGCTAAAAATTTAGAGAATATTGTTGGAGGAAAGTTTGATACTAGAAAATTTATTAACAGTTCTTTAGCCGTGATTACTTTAATAAATTCAGGAAATTTTATAGGTGCAGCAAACTTGAATGAATTTTCTTTATCTACTGATCAAAAAATCAATAGTAACCAGATCAAAACTGAGTATAAATCATATAGAGAAAATGAAACAACACAAAACAAATTGAACACAAATGATCCTAATATATTATCAACTAGAGAAAAAATGGACTTATGGTGCCAAAAAGAGAAAATAGAGCAACCAAAAAAAATTTTATTTTTATACACTATGACAGGTGGCGGCCACAAAGGACTTGCCATACCAATTAAAAAATATTATGAAAAATATTTCCCAGATATTGAATTTGAAGCTATTGATCCATTTATTTTGGTAAATTCTGAAGACAATTGTAAGTTCACTAACAATCTTATGTCTAATTGGCCAAATTTTTATAAGTATTTATGCAAAATTGGTAGTAATTTTAAGATCCTAGAATGCCTTACAAAAAAATCAATGACATTTTTTTCAAGTTCAATCGCAGAAGAGATTAATAAAAAAGATGCTGATATAATAATTAGTAATCAACCGTACATTATTCAGTTGCTTGGTCAGCAAAAGAAAAAAGGAAAAATAAGTTCCGCTGTAATTTCCAACTTAATTGATTTGAATTTCGACAGTATACAAAATTTTTATTTAAATGATTATATGGATGCGTATATTGTTGCTACCGATGAAATGGCCAAAACAATGGTAAAAAACGGCATAGATAAAGAAAAGATTTTTGTTGTAAATGGATTACCGGCAAAAGAAGATTTATTTAAAGAATACAATCAAAAAGAAATAAGAAAAAATTTAAGAATTATTGAAACTTTACCGATGGTCGTTATAGCTGGGGGAGCTGTTGGTCAAGGAATTGTAGATGAGGTGTATGAAAAGATTCTTGAGTTAGATATGAAAATTCAAATTGTGGTAATTGCGGGAAACAATGAGAAACTTTACAACAAACTTAATAAAATAAAAGAGCAAAACAAAAGTTTTAATACAGTTTCAACAATAATAAGATATACAAATAGCTATCATGATTACATAAGAGCATCAGATATTGTGGTTTCAAAGTGTGGTTCGGGCTCAGTCGCAGAGATATTAGCAATAAAAAAACCATTAATTTTATTTAATGATTTGCCAATAGTAGAAGAAGCAAATTTGAAATATTTAATAGAAAACAGTTTCGCAGTTCAAATGAAAGACTCTAAACATGGTTCAGAATTGGTAAAAGATTTAATTGAAAATCCATATAAACTTGAGTTGATGACTGAAAATCAAAAGAAAAAAATAAAAAGCGAAGAATGTTTATCAAATATTTACAAAGTAATTTGTAAAATTTATATGAAAATTAGCCAAAATAATTAATTTAAAAATTTTAAATGATATTTCGAAAAAGATTACACAAAAAAGTATATTTTTTGCTTGATTTTTTTTGTTTTTTCTCATAAATCAAAAGTGGAATTTTAACTATAAAATGTCGTTACTTCAAAAATTAGATGTTGTTTATAACCCTAATTTTTTTAGGTTTGGGAGGAGATTGATCTGTTTTCTTTAGTTCGTTTAAATTATAAATTTACATTAAAATGAGAAATTTAGATGAATGTTTTAAATTAAATTTGGATATTTACTTAGCGCATACTTTTTTATGTAATTACTCATAAGTTCCATTTTAAGTGTGAATTTTCATTTGACCCATGGTATTTGCTTGGTGTTGGCAGGTTGTTTTTTTGTCAATATTTTTTTACAATTTATATAACTGAACTAAATTTTGGATATTTTTTCGTTTGTTTTATACAAATGCCATAAAAATTTGTTTTTTATATTATGTAAATAATGTCAAAAATATAAATTAATATGTTATAATTATAAAGAGGTGTTCATAAAATTAAAAAGCTAAGTGAAATGAAACCTAAAGAATTTGGAATAGTTAAAAAACTAGGAAATCAAGGGGCTCTGAGGCGTAGAATCATAGATATGGGAATCACACCAGGGGTTAAAATAACAGTTTTGGACATAGCACCACTTGGCGATCCTATAAAAATTAATGTAAGAAATTATGAATTAAGTATAAGAAAATCAGAATCAGAAGAAATATTGATTTTTGAAGAAAGTGAAGAAAAAAATATTGGAACTTGACAAAAGTAATTACAAACTAGTTTTAATTGGAAATCCGAACAGTGGAAAAACTACTTTATTTAATCAACTTACTGGTAGTAATCAATATGTTGGAAATTGGCCAGGGGTTACAGTTGAAAAAAAAGAAGGATTACTAAAAAATAGTCATATTTCTGTGAAAATTGTAGATTTACCTGGCATATATTCCTTGTCGCCTTATTCTCCCGAAGAAGTATTAACTAGAAATTATATTATAGAAGAAAATCCAGATTTAATAATAAATATTTTAGACTCTACTAATTTAGAAAGAAATTTGTATTTAACAACTCAACTTTTAGAGTTAAATATAAAAACGGTTTTAGCTTTAAATATGACGGATATATTAGAAAAAAAAGGTAGAATTTTGAATTTTAAGATACTTTCTAAAAAATTAGGAATTCCAGTTATTCAGATATCTGCAAGCAAAAACAAAAATATAAATGACTTAATTAAAGTTATTTTTTTAAATTTAAATAAGAAAAACACTGAAAATGAAGATATGAAAATTTTTTCTCTCGAAATAAAAAATATTTTAGATAAAATTTCTGATTTATTAGAAGTTAATAAGTTTGAAGCTACAAAAATTTTCGAAGATGATTTTATGACTATAAAAAAGTTAAATTTAAGTGAAAGAAAAAAAAACAATTTAAATTTAATAAAAAATTCTATTGTTTTACCTGAGTTCATGGATAGAGAAATTTTGATAGCTGATCAAAGATATAAATTTATTTGTAATTTATGTAAATCTTGTATTTGGAATTTTAATTCTAAAAAATTTAACATTTCTTTTAGTGATAAAATCGATAAAATTTTAACTGGAAAATATACAGCTATTCCTATTTTCATCGTTTTTATACTTATTATTTTTTATGTTACTTTTGGACCTGCAGGAAATTATTTAAAAAATTTGTTCGAAGTAGTTATAAATGATAATGTTGGATATTATGTAAAATATTTATTAAATTATTTTCATGCTTCTGTTTGGACAAAAAGTTTAATATTAGATGCCGTCATAAAAGGTGTAGGTTCAGTAATCTCATTTTTACCTCAAGTTTTATTATTATATACGTTATTGTCTTTTTTAGAAGATACTGGATATATGGCTCGAGCTGCTTATATTATGGATAAATTGTTGAAAAAAATAGGTTTATCAGGTAAAGCTTTTATTCCATTATTGATGGGATTTGGTTGCAGTGTTCCCGCAGTTTTAGGAACAAGAATTTTAGAAAATAAAAAGGACAGACAAATGACAATTTTCCTAATTCCTTTTATGTCATGCAGTGCTAAAATACCTGTTTATTTGTTATTCGCTTCGAGTATTTTCAAAAATTATCAAACTTTTTTAATTTTTTCTTTGTATATTTTTGGCGTGATTCTAGCAATTTTTACAGCTTATTTATTTAAAGACACTTTATTTTACGGTGAAAATCCTACTTTTATAATGGAAATTCCGAGTTATAAATTACCCTCTTTTAAGAATCTCTGGATTCATATTTGGGAAAGAACAAAAGATTTTGTCGAAAGAGCCGGAACTGTAATTTTAGTAGCTACTATTTTAATTTGGTTTTTGCAATCTTTCAATATTAAATTTAATTATATTTCAGACAGCTCTAAAAGTATAATTTCTGTAATTGGAAATTTTATATCTCCTGTTTTTACCATTTGCGGTTTCAACGATTGGAGAGCAGTTGTTTCGCTATTAACTGGTTTAATAGCAAAAGAATCTATCGTAAGTACAATGTCTGTACTATACAACACTGATAATATTCAAGATTTAAGTAATATGTTAACAAATTCTTTCAGTATTTACAGCGCTTTGAGTTATTTAATATTTATATTGTTATATACACCTTGTGTAGCTGCTGTTAGTGCTATTCAAAAAGAATTTAAAAATACAAAATTAACTCTTATTTCCATTGTTTATCAAATATTTATTGCTTTTCTTTTTTCTTCTTTAGTTTTTCAGTTTGGGATTTTATTTTCAAAAATTTTTAAATGAAATTAGTTTTTGATATTAAGATAAAAAAATAATTTGTGCAATTTTTTCACAAAAAATAGAGCGATGCAAACCACTCTATTTTAAATAAAACTTGTAATGAACTAGAAATTAGACTTTTGCGTTTTTAAATGCGACTATCCATTTGTTTATAATATTATCATCATCAGATTCTTGTTTTTCCAAACTTCTAAATTTTGATACCACACTTGCGTCAAATAAATCTTTAGCGTCGATATCTGTAAAAAAATTACTAATTCCCAAGAGCGAATCAGCCGCTTTTTTCATAACATTAGGATTATTATTAAAATTAAAAGACAACGTATAATATTGCGGACCAGTTCCTGAACCATCAGAGTCAACAAAAAACTTCATAAGATGTTTTCTCTTTAGTTCTAACAACACCTCTGTAGATACCGACTTATTAATCATAACTTCAAATTTCAGCTCATTCCCATTTGGACGTGTTATCGTCAAATTTATTTCTATACCATTCATAATAAAACCTCTCTTATTTATTTTTTATAAATTAGAACAATACAAATTGTTTTATTATGAGTATAAATCATAAAAATAAAATATTAAGCATAAAATTCATAATTATAAATAATTTTTTATATGAATATTTTAAAATTATTCGTAAAATTTTCCCCAAAAAACAGAGCAATGCAAATCACTCTATTTTAAATATAAATTTTGATTAAATCATGATTAATAATACGTTCTACTCTTAGAAGCTGTCACCCTAAATGTGGTATCCCACTCGTCTAAATGTTTTAGGTCATCACTGCCAAGTATGCTATTTTCCTGGATTGCCTTTCTGTCCTCAACACTAAATACTTGTACACCAGAAGTGATAGCTCCATCAAAAAAATGACAAACTTCTACAAGCGATTTAGCGATCTTCCTCTTTTCATCTAGTACACATGAAAATGAATGTGTCAATTCATATCGACTGATTCCTATTACCAGTGTACCGTCAAAAACCATAAAATATTTCTTAAAATATTGATTAGAAAAAGTTTTCAATGTTTCAATTCCTATACGATCCGTTATATTTAAAATAAATTTTAATTTTGCACCTACACCTTGCAAACGAGTCGTAGTACATCTTATTATATGAGCCATATATAAAAACACCTCTTATTTAATTTTTATAAATTAGAACAATACAAATTGTTCTATTATGAATATAAATCATAAAAATAAAATGTCAAGCATAAAATTCATAATTATAAATAATTTTTTATATGAATATTTTAAAATTATTCGTAAAATTTTCCCAAAAAAACAGAGCAATGCAAATCACTCTATTTTAAATATAAATTTTAATTAAGTCTAGATTAATAATAATTGTACGATTGAAGTGTGTTTTTAATTTCTAAATTTTCATTAATTTCTAAACAATAATTTCTGGATTAATGTCTACGGAAAATTTCACACTGGTAGTTTTATTCTTTTTTTCGAAATTAATCATCAACTCAGACATCATTTGTCTAAATAAATTATTATTTAGACACTTAATTATAATTTTATATATGTAATTTTTGTTTATTTTTTTTATAACTCCTGAAGTTGGACTCATGATTCTTAGTGGTATTTTTTTGTATTCCTGAGAAACTAATTTACAGATAGAATTAAAAAAATTTTTGGAGAATACATGTGTTCTTTCTTCATTTATTCCTTTAAAAGATACTACACAAATATCAGAAAAAGGTGGATATACTAAGTTCTTTCTCAAAACAATTTCAGATTCATAAAAAGCGTCGTAATCTTGTTTTGCAGCTAATATAATAGTATTATTTTCTGGAGAATAAGTTTGAATTAAAGCTCTTCCTGATAAATCTGAACGCCCCGAACGTCCTACTACTTGAGTTATTAAAGAAAAAGTATGTTCGTTGCTTCTAAAATCACTTGTATATAAAGACTGATCAGCATTTAACACGCCTACTAAAGTTACTTTAGGAAAATTTAAGCCTTTCGAGATCATTTGAGTTCCTATAATTATATTATATTTTCCATCTGAGAAATCTTTAAAGTAAATATCATAATTTTTTTTTGAAATAGTAGTATCGGAATCTACTCTTAAAATTTTAGCTTCTGGAATTAAATTTTTAAGCTCTTCTTCAACTTTTTGAGTTCCTAAACCTGCACAAAAAATATCGTTGCTATTACATTTCGGGCAAATTTTTGAAAAACTCCCTATATGCCCGCAATAATGACAAATTAGTTTATTATTTACTCTGTGATAATTTAAAGAAATATTGCAATTTGGACACATAAAAACTTCATTACAAGACTTGCACTTTATAAAAGTGTGATAACCACGACGGTTTAATAATAAAATGCTTTGTTGATTATTTGAAATATTTTTTTTAAAATTATAGATTAATTCATTGCTAAATTGACCTGTATTTCCAGATCTTATTTCCGAATTCATGTTTATAATTTTAACTTTTGGTAGTTCAAATTTATTATATCTTTCTTTTAAAGTATACAAGTTATATCTGTCAGTTTTAGCAAAATAATAACTTTCTATAGATGGTGTAGCTGAAGATAAAACTAGTAAAGCATTATTAAATTTTGCTCTAAAATTTGCTATTTCTTTTGTGTGAAATTTTGGTGAAAAACTAGATTTATAAGTGTGCTCTTGTTCTTCATCCATTACTATTAAACCTAAATTTTCTACAGGAGCAAAAACTGCCGTGCGAGTTCCTAAAGCTATTCTCGCTATTCCAGATTTTAAATTTTCCCATTCTTCCATTCTTTGTTTAACTGTTAATCCGCTGTGAATTATAACAACTTTATTATTATATCTAGATTTAAAAATATTTATCATTTGAGTGGTCAGTGAAATTTCCGGAACCATAAAAATCACAGTTTTACCTAAATTTATAATGTGATCTATAAGTTTTATTAAAATTAAAGTTTTACCACTTCCAGTAATTCCATATAATAAATTTGTTTTTTTATTTTCAGAATTACACATTTTTAATAAATCCTCATAAATTTCTAATTGTTTTTTGCTAAGTTCAATTTCTTCGTTTTTAAAATCTAAATTTTTATTTTTGTTTTCATAATATAAATCTTCAAAACTTTCAAGAATTTTATTTTTAATTAAATTATTAACAATTAATTCTTTAACACCAGTACAATAACAAATTTCTTTCAAATTACTTACTTTATTTTCCAAAATATAATCATAAACAAGCTTCTGTTTTAAAGTCAATTTTTTTATAACTTTTTTTTCTAAATTTTTTGATATTCTTACACTTGATTTAGCTTTAAATTTTTTATTACTAGGCAAAATTACTTTTACAACATCAAAATAAGTACAAAAATATTTATCTCTCATCCAAAAAATTAACTTAAAAAACTCTGGAATAATCAAATTTTCTGCATCTAAAACTTCACTAACAAATTTTAATTTATCTATATCGGACTTTTCGTATATTTCAAGTATTATTCCAATTCTAAGCGAATTTTTATTTCCAAAAGGAACCAAAACTCTCTTACCCAGATTTATATAATCTTTCAAATTTTCTGGTACATAATACTCATATAAAATGTCAATATGATACTTGATTTTGTCTATTGCTATTTTTACTGTTAAAAACATTTCATTAAAAATAACATATATTTTGAAAAAAATCAATATTTTTTTAGATATGAACATCTGATATAACAAATATTTTATATAAATTTTAAAAAATTGACAAAAAAATAACTGTTGACACCAAATAAATACCATGTGCGATAATTAAATTTTGAAATGAAATGAATCTTATATGAAACTGTAAATGATCGAATTTTTTTAAATAGTCTACATTACGTTTTAAGTCTTAATTGTTTGTTTTAGTTTGATTAATATCATTTTTAAATTTCAAAATTTAAATTAATTACAAATTTAGCAAAACGCATTTTTTGAAGATTTTCTGGTTTGTTCTCATCATTTTTTCGAAGTTTATATTCATTTAGAGACTTATTTTTGGGGTTTACATTGCTAAATCTTTCTAGATCCTCTAAATACATTTTCTTTTTTTCTGTATGCATTTGCTCTTCTTCTATTCCTTTTCCTCTAATATACTCTTTACATTGCGTTTTAGCGTACAAAAGAAATTTTTGAACACCTTGACCATATTTTTTAATTACTGAATTATTGGCAATTTTTTTATCTTCGCCTGGTATTGCAGATACATTATTCTCTTTTAAATTTTGTTTAGTTTTAATTGATTCTGCCGTAGTATTGATTTTTGATTTAATTTTTTTTAATTTTTCTTTAATTTCATTTTTTAATTTTATCACTTTAGCAATAGTTTCTGGTTCTAATTTACTTTTGTCGAATTTTTGATTGTAGTGCATATATCCTTTACTATCAATGTTATTTAGCATAACTTCTAATTGTAGTATTAAATTTTCTGTATCACCAATAATATGGTGTTTATTAAAATGGTTAGCTTTTTTCGGATTTTCTGAAGATTTACTGTAATTAACTGTCGGAGATATAATAGATGTCGCAAATTTGGTGTTACAAAGTTTTTTTATTGTTTCTATTTTCTCGTTTATTTCAGTTTGAATATCACGAATACATTTCAGATTTTTATTTATTTCAGATTCATCAGATATCAAGTCTAAATTATTACATTTGTCGTATTCATAAAGAAGATATTTAAGAGAACCATATGTTGTTTCTAGTTTCATAACATCATATCTGTCTCTTATTCTTTCCGCCATTTTTCTAAAATTACTCTTAAACAGCGAAAAACTAGATTCTGCTTTAGCTAGTATTTCCATTACACCTCTTTCATCTTTTGATTTATCTTTTATACCATTTTTTTTACCAAAAAGAACCTTTAAGATATTATTTTTTCCATCATTGCTTTCGTTTAAATCAGTGAGTTTGATTGTTTCATTATTTTCTTTCTCGAGAACATCAAGTAATTTCGCTGCTTTTTCAGCTAAATCTGATTTTCTTATGTTGTCAGACTTAATAAATTTAGATAAAAAATTCATAAATATCACCAATCTTTTTATTTTTTTATTATTATTTGTAAAAACTTGATCAAATATACAATGTTTTTTCTAAATTAGTAACATATTAAATAAAAATTTATTTATTTACTTTGTATGCATAGTCTGAGCAAAAATTTTTTCTTTTTTTATTTTATTAAATTTTATATAAGCTCATAATTTTCAGACAAATAGCAAATTTTATCGAAAAAGTAAAAAAATTACTGAATTTTTTGCCTAAACAAATCATATGGATTTTCGTGTTTTTCCCGCAACTAGTTATTAAAAGATTTTAAAAGTTTGAAGATTAAAAAAAGTTTGATAAGACATCTCTGATTAAAATTTATATGCTTATTTTATAGATATTTTTTTAAAAAAAGTACTATAAATATTTTTTTGACATATAAATTTAAAAAGTGAAAATACTAAAGAATTTATTTGGTGTGTTAGTATTATATGAATAATAAAAAATTGAGTTTTTTTTTTGTTTTTTTAATTTCGTGTTTTTATAATTATTTTGGAGATAAAATTGAAATATCAGCAAAATCAGCAATATTAATTTGCGCGGATACATGTTCGATTGTTTATTCAAAAAATGAAAATATGTGTCTCCCAATAGCAAGTGTAACCAAGGTTATGACTGCTATATTATTATTAGAAAAAATTCAAAATTTTGGAGACTCAGAAATTGAAATAACAGATGAAATGGTGCGTGTAGAAGGAAGTTCTATGGGTCTACAAGTAGGTGATGTATTAAAACAAAGCGATTTAGTTGTAGGAATGCTTTTACCTTCTGGTAATGATGCTGCTAATACTTCTAGTATTGCTGTTTCTGGTGATACAGAAAATTTTGTTAAACTAATGAATGAAAAAGCTAAACAATTAGGTATGAAAAATACAAAATTTACTACACCTTCAGGGTTAGATAAAAACAATAATCATTCTTCAGCACTTGATGTAGCTACTTTAGCTGCATATTGTTTAGAAAATAAAGAATTCAAAAATATAGTTTCTCAAAAAAGTAAACGAGTAAGCGTTATAAGTCCTTCTAAAACTATATTCTGTAAAAATCATAATAAACTTTTAAAATTATACAAGTATTGTACTGGAATCAAAACAGGATTTACAAAATTAGCTGGTAGATGTTTACTTTCAAGTGCTAAAAACGACGAAGGTAAAGAACTTATAGCTGTGACTTTGAATGCATCAGATGATTGGAATGACCATATAAGTTTATTTGAATACGGATTTAAAAATACTGCTATTAAAAATTTTAACGATAAAGATTTTAGCGTGAAAATAAAGGTTAAAAATTCAGATATAGAAGAAATAGAATTAGGAAGTTTATCTGAATTTTCAAGATTATTAAAATTAGGGGATGAAAAGAATTTACAAAGAAAAATAGAAATTCCAGAATTTTGTGAAGCTACAATCGAAGAAGGTCAGATATTAGGCAAAATTTCTTATTATTTGAACGGAGAACTTATAGGTTATAATAATTTATCTGCCAACCAAAAAGCTGGTCTAAAAAAGAGCACTTTTAGAAGTCTTTGGGAATCAATTAAAAAATTTTTTCATAATTCGTACTTGTTTATAACTAGACAGTAAGATTGCTGTAAAAAATTTTTTGAATGTTTACAAAACTATACGACATTTTTTAAAAATACTATTAAAAAAATATTATTTAATTATAATATAAGTTTAGGATTATAATTCTTTATTATGATTTTATTTTAATATATTTTCAAAAAATGATTGATATTTTATGGACAGGTCTATTATATAAATCGTAATCCATAGGATGTGTTGTCTTGCTACTGTTTTCAAGTTATTTTCTAATTTTTTCAAATTGTTTTTTTGTTACGTTACTTGGATATGCTACTCGCAATCATTTTCACCCTTTTATGATTTTCCTTTATCATACAATTTTTGTCAAATTTTGAAAAAATATTAATCAAGTTCTTAAATTTATAATCTCTAGAAAAAATTCAAATCCAAAAAGTCTAAAGCCATTCTTAAAGGTGGTAGCTTGTGAAATTTAGCAAAACTTAAAAGTGAAAATTTTGTATTTTAAATTGCTGTGTAAAAGTGTTATCATGCTACTCGCTCTGCATATAATATACCTTGCGAAATATCGTAGAAGTGCATTTAGCACAAAGGTAAACCATATTAAGCACTCGGGTATAAAACATATAAATTTTACAAAGTTGAACAAATAATGTTGTGGTGGTGAAACAAAAATATACTCCACGCTTTAAGATGGGAATGTTGCTTTCGTATAAAAATCGTATACCAATATTTGCTGACAAAACACTATTCACAATCATTTTCGAATTCTAGAAAACGGGAAAATAAATATTCAAATTTTTAGTAAATACGGTTTTTAATCTTTTACATTTAATATTTTATTTATGCTACCTCTATTTCACTATTCTCGTTTGCATTACTAATTTTACTACTGATTTTATTATTTTCGACATCATTTTCAGCACTATTTGAATTATCGATTTTATTTTCTATTTTATTTTTTATAATATTTTCTACACATTTTAAAGACTCTGTGCAAGTTAATAAATTTCGATGTGTGCTATGAATTAACGAAACACGATTCTTATCATAAATGTCAGCACCTTGTGTCGCACTAAAAAGCATAACAGTACCATCACCCATTGTATAAACTTCTTCACCATTGTTTTTTATTTTAACCAATGTATGTTCTGATCCGCTAGCAATAAAGTGATAATCAAATGATTTAACTATATGTTCTCCATCTTTGTATAAACTTCTGTGAAATTTTTCCGCTTTTTCTAATAAATTTTTTTGTGTACCATCACTTTTTTGGTTAAATTCTTGTGTTTTTAGGAACTCAACAGTTTTCTCGTAAGTTTCCATACCTTCAATGTAACCATCAAAAAAATTAAAAAATTCAAAAGATGGCAAAATTTCATACATAGATAAATAATTAATCATAAATGCTCTCATACGTGCTCTAAAGTAAGTCAACTTATCTGCTAAAAAATTTGAAATTTTATCATTAAACATTGGCATACCATACATAAAAGTTATATAAGTATATGCTGATCCATAGTATGGTGTACCTAGCGTTATTACTTTTATAATTTCTGTTTTTCTTGTATCTATCAATGTTAATGCTTTAGAAATTACTAATCCACCCATTGAAAAACCTATCAAAATTATTTCATCGTATTTATTCATTAATTCTGCTAATATTTCACCATTTACACTATTACTTAGTCTAAAGTCATAATAAAATGGAACAATTTTCCAACCCTTACTACCAAAATTTTCTTGTAACATGTCTAACATATTTTTACAAATTAAACCCACACCGTATTTTGCCACATTGGAAGTATATTCAGACAAATGATCACCAGTATCACACAGTGTACAGGTAACATCTGGATCAACAGGTACACCATCTTCGTCACAATTAATTGCTGGATTATCTGATAAATATCTATAATTTTTAAATGCATTCAATTTTGAACTTAAATCGCAAAAAGCAATTTTATCTTTTAAAAACAAAGGACTATTACCAATTCCTGGCGCAAATATAATAGCTCTTTTTTTTGTATCAGACAGGTTTTCTGTGCTATCTGCATGAAAATTTAAATTAAAAACCGAACATGACATTAAAATAGAAATAGAAAAACTAATAAACTTTTTTATTTTTGATCATCCTTATTTTATTAATATTAATTATGTAAGCCATAAATTAAAACTTAAATTTATAGCATTTATACATTATAGCACTAAACATAACAAAATTTCAAGTATTTTTCAATAAAAATTTATATTTTATATAGCAGTAACCTTATTTTAAACTTTTTGATAGGAAGTTTTTAATTCTTCTTTTTTTGGATTTTTTTATCTTATCTTTTGATGATACACTAAATTTTCTAAAATAATAGTTTAATAATTTTGAACTACACGTTATTCGTGAGTAAATAAAAAGAGCAAAAGCGATACAGCAAGACATGATTATTTTAATCAAATTAAGAGAAAAAATGATATAAGCAAGATTGAGAAAAGAAAAATCCATCTTAACTGTATTTTGTAAAAATCATGTAAAATTATTTAATATTTTGAGAGAACCATTCGGCAATATGTCGTTCTTTGTAAGTATGCTTATTATATTTTCTTTGTTTTTTTCGATTTGATAGGAATTGTGCGAGTTGTGAGTATAGCACCATTTTTCTTTAATATGATTAATAAATCAGCTTTTAACGTTAAAAATAAATTAATCATCTTTAATAAATCTATTTGTAATAAAATTGTTATAATAAAAATATAAGAACAACAAATAAAATTAGCAAAAATTGAATATTTATTTAATAATCGCCCGTGATTTAGAAATTTTAAATGTTCTTTTTAATTCGCTCAAAAATGTTTGTAAAAACTGTGATTCAATAGAGTTTTTTCTGCTACAATTATTATTGTTAAGTTCATATATCTCTTTTTTCTTGTTTTATTTTTTTCATCGAAAACTGAGCATTTTATTTTTATTAAAATTATGATGTAAGCAAAGTTTTGATATTTCGGTTTTTATTTTATCATTTTTCTTTCAGTTTGCTTGTAACATTATCCAAATTTGTATGCAATTTTAGTAAAGTTGGTGAATTTTTTATTTGAAATACATTAAATTTTTTCTTTTGACTTTTTTGAACATAATTAACTATTAAATGCAAAATCGAATTTTTAAATTATAAAAATACAAATACTAATTTTATAATCTTAAATTAAAGTTGAGCTTTTTATATGAAAAAAAACAACTATATTTTGCCTATGTACACCCGATACTTATAATAAATGTTTTCTGCTCTCAAAATCTAGTATTTAAATCTATGTTATTTCCATTAACAAAATCTAACGCAGACATGATTTTTTTGCTTTCTGGTTGAACAGTCAAAATTTCCAGAGTACTAAATTTACAATTAATAACTAAAGGTTTAACATTTACAACTTTTCCAGCCATTTTATTCTTTTGGTATTCAAAATTTGAAATTTTAGTTTTATAAATTTTCAAAATTTTATTTCCAAAATTAGTATAAGCTATTGGCCAAGGATTTGCACCTCTGACTAAATTGTGAACATTTTCAGCTGAATTGTTCCAATCGATCTGGGAAAAATTTTTTTTAATGATATCACAATAAGTAGCTTCAGCTTCATTTTGTTTTTTTCTAGAGATATTACTTAAATTTTCTAAAGTTTTGATTAATAAATTTGCACCAATTTTAGATAATCTTTTATACAAGTCACCTGAAGTTTCATTTTGATCTATATAGGTTTGTTCAGAAAGCAAGATATCTCCTGTATCCATACCTTCATCCATATACATGGTTGTAACACCGGTAATTTTTTCACCATTTATAATGCTCCATTGAATTGGTGCTGCACCTCTATATTTAGGCAGCAAAGATCCATGTACGTTTATACATCCAAGTTTAGGAATTTCTAAAATTTCTTTTGGCAAAATTTTTCCATAAGCTATAACTATAATCAAATCCAAATTGTAATTTTTTAAAGTTTCAAAAAAATTACAATTATCTTTTAGCTTTTCAGGCTGATAAAACCTTATACCATGTTCAATTGCAAAAAATTTCACTGGTGAAAATATTATTTCTCTTTTTCTACCAACAGGTCTATCTGGCTTAGTAACCATTGCGCAAATATTATATTCTCTATTTTTCAATAATAAATTCAAACTTGGAACTGCAAATTCAGGTGTTCCCATAAATAATATATTAATAAAAAATCAGCTACTTTTATCTTTTTTTTTGAATAAATTTATATTACCAGAAATTACTTTAGTTTTAAATAAAACTCCATTTAAATGATCTATTTCATGTGAAAAAGCATTTGATCGCATACCGTTTCCAAACAACTCTATTTTTTCTCCAAATCTATTTTGAGCTTTAATTTTAATAATTCTTGGACGCATTACGATACCCATTTCACCAGGTAATGATAAACAACCTTCCATAGACTTTTGCTCACCACTTGATTCAACTATCTCGGGGTTTATAGCCTCTATCAAACCATCACCTATATCTATTATAATAACTCTCCGCAATTTTCCAACTTGTGGTGCTGCTAAACCTATCCCTTTAGATTTATACATGGTTTCTTGCATATCATTTAATAAAATATGCAATTTTTTATCAAAATTTTCAACTAATTTAGATTTTTTAGTTAAAATTTCGTCACCTTCTAATCTTATTTCTAATATTGCCATATTCTTTCTCCTGACTAATTTTAAAAAAAATACTTTACTACATTATACTAAAAAATAAATATTTTAAAAGAATATTTTCATTATATTCACGGATAATATTTACAGTGATTTTGATTTGAAAATGGAGGAATTTTAAATGACAGAGAGAATAATAATAGAAAATATTTTTGAAAAAATACAAAATAATGAAATTTTATCTCAAAAATTTGTAAAAAATGAAACTATAGAAGAAATGTATAATTTTTGCATAGAAATACAAGATGGTTATTCTATAGAAGAATTTACTGATTTTATAACAGAAATGTGTGAGTATGCTAGTTTTGACGATATTTCAGAAAATCAATTATCAAACGTTACTGGAGGTAAAACGTTGTTTTCAGATAAAACTAATAAGTTTGTTTCTACTATTTTAACATCAATGGCTTTAAGTTCTCCGCTTGCGGCAATTAATAAAGATAGCTTAAATAAAAAAACAGATTCAATATCAACGTATTCTGAAAATATTAGCAGTATCAATCCTGGTTCTGTCTTGTCAGGCTATGAATTTTATAAAAATTTAAAACAAAATTAATAAAAATTAACATCCTATAATATGCAAATGTTTATTGCAAAAAAATAAAAAATATTATCAAATTCCTTGAGCAAGTCTCTAAAAGCATGTTTCTCAGTTTAGATAGTTCTATCATTTATTAAAAACATCTTCGACTCATTTTAATAAATGATAAACATTTCTTTCACGCAAATCGTAATTTGACTCTATATATGCATATATCTTCTAAGCTTAATTTGACTTTTCAGCCTCGATGTTTAGTTTTCATATTCTTTTTTTAATATTTTTAACATTTTTTCAAATATCGATAGCTTTGTTTCAATAATTTTTCTAAAATTTTAACTTTGCAAAAAACTTGTTAATTATATTAGTACAAAAAACACCCAATATTATTCCCCCTAGAACATCTGTAAACCAATGGGTAAATAAATATATCCTAGAAATACCTACTAAAGTAGCAATGAAAAATGAGAAAATACCCAAGATTTTACTTGTCTTAAATATAGCTTGAGCTGCTGAAAAAGACATCATTGTGTGTACAGACGGAAAAGAAAAACCTTTTGGCGTTTTTGTTATCAAATTCAAATCCGGAAGAGTATAAAACGGTCTTAATCTATGAACAATGTTTTTTATTAAAATATTGCCTATAAAATATGAAAAAATCAAAGACAAAATTAATATAATGCCATTTTTTCTATATTTTTTAAAAAACAACATTACTATTCCAACAAAAAGCCATGGAATAGAAAGTTCAAATACATCTGATACATAAACCATAAAATTATTTAAATAGCTATTACTTATATTGTCTTTTATAAAATAAAAAATATTTTCCTCTAAAAACATGTTATTATCTCCCGGCGCTAAATATTAATTTGAGTATTATTTTACACTATAATTTCTATTATTTTAATTAAAATTTGGAGCAAACATTGCCTGTTCACATGAAACAAAAAGTGATATAATTTCAATAAAAAGTCGAATTTCTTGCCGACATAAAGTACAACCAGCAGTCAGTCGGAACAAATAAGAGAAGAAAAGATACAAAAATTTATTTTGTTTGTGCATACGAAAAAATTGATAAAAATTTTAGAACTTGCTCAAATTGTTTCACAAAAGTCTGTCTTACGAACTAAAAAACTTAATGAAATCAAAAAAATATTCTTTAGAATCAAACGATTTAAATATATTTTTCCTTGCTATGACAAATAGCTTATTTCTTTTGTACACCTTGTTTTTATTTTTGATTTCTTATTTTCTATGAATAGGCTTTAATAAGTTTCTGCTAAAAATTCAAAAATTAAATTTTTTTGTTACTAAATTTGATTACTAATAGAAAAGTAACTAATATTAATAAACAAATCCCAAAACTCAAAATTATATTTTTAGTTATTCCAGAAATTAAATATCCTACAGCTGAAATTACAGCTACTAATATACAATAAGGCATTTGACTTGATATATGACACATGTGGTTGCATCCTGAAGCAGTAGAAGATAAAATAGCGACTTCAGATATAGGTGAACAATGATTTCCAAAAACAGAACCTGCTAGAACTGCTGATATAGACAAAATTGTTATATCTGGAGCAACTTTTTGACATATCATGCTTACTATAGGTATCAATATTCCAAAAGTCCCCCATGAAGTGCCAATAGAAAATGATAAAATTCCTGAAAATATAAATACTATAAAAGGAATAATCACAGGAGGGACATTAAATTTTAAAACTAGATTAGCTATATAATTTCCAGTTCCTAAATATTCTCTACATATGTCACTTATAAACCATGCTAGAATCAAAAACCCTAAAGATCCCGTCATGGATTTCAGTCCTTGGCATGCACCATTTAAAAAATCTTTAATATTTATAATTTTTTTTGGAATATATAAGAAAAAAGTTGTAAATAATGAAAAAAGGGTTCCTAATGTAATTGAAATGCTTGAATCCGTATTACTAAAAGCATCTCTTACAGAAATACCAGATGTAAGAGCTCCTACTATATACATAACCAAATATAAAATTATAATTATTGAACTTAAAATCACCAAAGTTAAGTTAATTTTGGATGTATTATGAATAAAATTTTTAAAACTAGTACTTTTTTTAGGGATATACTCGATTAAGGCATAAATAGCTGAAATTAATATAGCTATATCTATAGTCGCACTTAAGTAAGTTACGTTGGAACAAAAATATCCACCAGTATACAACATAAAAAACACTGAAACGAAAACTAGTACTAAAATAGGTAATATTAAATCTACGATTTTTCCATTTTTGAGTGAATTGTCTAAATTATCAACTTTTTTTAAGTTATCTTCATTTTTTGGTGAATTTATTTCAAATTTTTTCATAGACCCAAAATCGATAGAAAACGAAACTATTAAAAATATAAAAATTATGGTAAACAAAGAATAGAAATTATAAAATATACCCTCTAAAAACACGGACATTCCGTTCAATCCAGTAGAATCTATACAAGAAATTATAGGTGCTACCCAACTAGATATAGGCATAATAACACAAACAGGAGAAGACATTGAATTTAATATATAAGAAAATTTTGCTTTTGAAACCTTGTGTTTTTCACTCAAAGGTCTCATTATCGCTCCTACCGTTAAACAATTAAAATAATCATCTATAGACATCGCAAGTCCTAAAATAACAGTTATAATTTGAACTAATCTCTTTGATTTTATTTTCTTAGAAACCCATTCGGTATACGCTTGAGAACTTCCGGAATTGCTTATTAAATGAATTAAAATTCCTAAATTGACAGTAAACAATATTGTTAAAAAATTTTTTGATATATTTTTATAAGTAATTTCAAGAATTAAGTTAAAAACACTTAAAATCCCCAATTTAGAATATACAGAATATATAAGTACTCCTGACACAACCCCTGAAATCAGAGAAACCATAACTTTTTTTGTTATCATAGCTAATACAATTGCTACAAAAGGTGGAATTATAGACCATATTCCTAAATCTATTTCTGATATCATTCTCAACACAACTCTCCAAACCTAAAAATAAGTAGATAATACTTATTTTATCAGAAATAACATATACTCGCATTGTTTTTTTATCAGCTAATTTACTAATCTTTCATTATCGAAAATTCGTAATACCTTCTCAAAATTACTGCAATTTGGTGTGATATTTTAAAAAATTTAAATTTACGACTAACTTTTGCTATTTATTTGATTACTAAAATATTGTTATTTTTTCACTGAGTATTTTAAATTTAACACTGTTTGGTGTTTTTTTTAAAGAATTTAAGCAAAAACAAAAAAATCAGAGCAGTTTACGAATCAAAGAGAACAAAAAATAAGAGATGAACTTATGAGAATGAACAGTGCTGAAAGAAAAGGTATTACAATTGGTGACGCACGAGGAAAAGAAGGTGAAAAAAACGAAGCAATTGAAATGTAGCAAAACAATTATTTTATTATTACTTTTCACGATAAACATAAAATAAAATCTATTTCATATGTTTAATTCACCGTTAACGCGCTACTATTGGCATCACTAAATATAGCAAATTCATTAGTTGCCATAGACAGCCAATTAACCCCCTTTTAACACTCGATTTCCGCAAATACAAAACAGCCACATGGCGTTCATTTACAGGTAGATTTATTGCTGCGTCGACAAGTTGCAAACCAGTAGGTCAGACTCCATTTGCGTACCCTAACGAAAAAGTCACTTTTGCTGGTTTAAGTCCTATTTGAACATTAACTCCAGTACTCGTGTTTTGAATAATATTATTTACTACATTCCAAGGCATATCAATATTTTGCGCTACATCTGCAAGATAAATTTGAGCATCATCTATATAACCTTTATGATGAATTCCGGGCTTTACATGGTGAGGAGTTGACATAACATCACCCGACCTAATAAAATTTTTGAAACTATTATTGAGACGCCCAAACCAATTATCTGATTATATTTACTTTGTCACTCTTCGTGCAATTGATTTACTATATAACTGTAATAGTGAGTGGAATTTTTGTTATTATGATGCAATTGACAAAAAAACTCGGACTTACCGAGTTTTAAAGCAAAAATTAACTTAAAATGAACTTTCAGATAAATCAATTTATTGAATAGAGTTGTCTAAATAATCTTTAACTTGTTTATCTTCTTTTCTTCTCTTTTTGTCCATAAAAATATAAACAGCTGTAACTATAGAAACAAATGTTAAAAAAGCACCTACTATCCCAAATATAAAAAATAAACCTAACCCGTGATGTGGCTCACAACAATAATTTCTCTTTAAAAAATACATATAAAACACCTCTTTACAATAATTATACATCAATTATTATCCTCATTTTATTCATTAATATGCAAAATTTCAATTTTTATTATTCACGTTGTTATTTCTGACTTTTTAATATCGGCCAATCAAGCAGTTGCATTTTTTGGAAAATTGTGGGTATCTTAGCAATCTAACTACACTCAAACATAGCTGCTATGCCACTGTATTAACAACAACACATTTAACTTATCTTAAGAATGTAAAACAATCAAATTGCCACTGTCAAAAATTCATTTATCCGTTCGATGGACGAATTTTTCGATAATTCAAATACAGAATATCACTGTTCATCTTTTATAGAAAAAAAGCGAGAAAATTGATAAATTTTAGTTTAGTCGGATAAATTGTACTAAAATATAAAAAATACCGACAAAAAAATAATAAATTACTAATACTAAATGAGTACTATAATACTTACAAGAATTCAAGCTTAAAATAAAATGAAGTCTATGACAAGATTAGTCTGCAACGGACATTGAATCAAAAATTTGCGTAAAACAGAGAAGGTCAAATCATAACATCATAAAAAACATTTAAAAACTTTACGTCAACTGCCTCTGACCAAGGTCAGAGGCTTGGTGCTTCTCTGAAAATTGCGTTATAATTTAGAACGTCTTGTATCATCTCCACATCCGCAAATTCCCATCGTTGCGAGAATACTAAAATGATTGTATCATAATCAAATAATAACTGTCGAGCATTATTTATATTAGAACGCAATTCCTCTCATGACTTAAGTCACAAAATTTCTTGCTAGTCAGGTTGACTTTTTTTATATATAAATAAGAATAAAATTTTATTTTTTTCTTGTCATTTAGAATTGAGTCTTAACCTTTTTATTGGCAGTTTTGGGTTTTATTTATTCTAAAAAATTTAATTTTATCTAGAACTAAGTTATATGTTGCTTTTTTAATACCGTCATCTAACTTATCATATTTTGGTTTTTCTTTTTCTTCAATTGTTTTTGCATCTATAATGGGCTTAGCACCATACGAAAGTTTACATTCTGAAACAACTTTTTCAAATTTATTCTTTACGTATTCACCATTTTTAGCATATTTTGATATTAAATTAATACTACACACTGTTAAATTAGTTATAAATTGCACTTTTTTATCAAAAAATGAAACATAATTTAAATATTTACCTTTTCCTATTCCTAATTTTGGTGGACTTTCATTTTCTAAAGTTTTAATATAATTATCGCAAGCCTTTTTTAAACCTTCAGCAAGTTTTATACCATTTTCAGCGTGAGTATTTAACTTATTCGAAATTTGATTTTCAGAATGAAAAACCGCCTCCTTTAAACGGTTTTTTAAATCTTTTTTTCCTTCTTCACCATAAAAATCAATATCTATAAAACTTTTTAAATTATTTGCTTGTTTTTTAGTAGAATTAGTTCCTATTTCTTCTTTACCCATTGCTGTTTCAAATTTTTTAAATCTACAGAAGACAAGATTCCCCTTTTCGAATTTTTCAATTTTTAGTTTATGGCTTTTTTCTAATTTTAAAATTTCTTTTTTTAGTTTATCTCCTTTTTTTAATTTTAAAATTTCTGATAATTTATTTTTTAAAAATTTATAATTTGAATTTTTTTTTGAATTTTCTTCTGGCATAATTCACCTCTCATAGATAAAAATATTAACTTATTTATATATTTTAAGTGTTTTGATTATATTTATACACAAAATTTGAGAAAATTATAAAAAATATTATACAGCAAAAAACTTACAAGAACTTTACTTGACTTTTTTGTATACAATTAAGAATAAAGTTTTATTTTTCTTTTGTCATTTAGAATTGAGTTTTAACCCTTTTATTGGTATTTTTTGGTTTTATTTGTTTATTATCGTTTTATATAATTAACAAATGTTTTAACTTTTTAAGCATTTCAATTCAACTTTTATTTTTTCTAAATTAAAAAAATATTCTCAAATGTTTTTTAAAACTACGCTTAAAAATATTTTTTAATAAATTGTATATCTCAATATTAATCAATTTTTTAACAAATGATATTGAAAATATGCGAATTGTGTTAACATACATACAATGTAATAGGAACTACCAAAATATGTGCTGTAGATTTATAAAACCAAAAAATTTGTACGATGTCACACTCGTGGCGGTAGATTTTTCAACTATTATTTTAACTAAATGGATCACTTCTTAAATTCAGTATGCTATGATATTTGGTGCAGTTTTTAATAAATTGAAAAATTTACTTATATCCCTGTTTAAATGAAATAAATTTGATAATAATAATAGTATGGAGGTAACAAGCGAAATTTACAAAAAAATTGAACATTAACATTCATGACTATAAGTTTTGGCAATATGTCAGCAAAAATCAGAAAAAAATATAGTAAAAACCAGATTTTATTAGTTCGAAAAAAATGGGCGAAAACAGTCAATCTAGAGACAAACTAAAAAAATTATCAAAATCATTAAATAATGCATAAAAATCGTTCTACCAAGATCTAATAAAAAAATTATAGTTTTGATCCATAAGGCGGAACGAATACTTTTTGAAATTAAGTGGTTCATTCCTTTTGTCGGATTCAAATTTTTTGTGAATAAACAGGGGTAAAATTTCACAACTACAGTCTTTTCAAAATATTCAAAAAAATGAGGTTATTTTAATAATTGAAAATTTCTATAAAAAATAATAGTAAAATTAAAAAAAAAGTGACTTTATGGTGTTATTATTTACGATTACACTTGGGTTGTTCTTTTTTTATATAGGTGTATCAAAATATTATGAGGAGTTTAATTTTAAAAAAAGTGCAAAAGAAGTCATTGCCATGATTAGCAATATAGAAATACACAAAAACGATAATCACAAAAATATTTACACTGTGTACTTTGAATATACTATAAATGACAAAAAATATGAAAGTAAGATTAATTTTTATGATTCTAGTATGTACGTAGGTAAAAATTTACTCATTTACTATAATCCTGATAACCCAAATAATATATTAGTGCCATCTCGCGTTTTTTATATATTTATAATTTCGTTTGGATTAATTTTAAGTTGCGTGAGCGTTTGTTTGTTATATATCAACATGCGACAAAAATATCAAATAAAATCACTTAAAAAATTTCCACCTATAATTTCTGAGTTTATCAAGGTGAATATGAATAATCATTCTAAAGAGCTAGAATATTATATAGTTTGTAGGTGGGTTGACCCATTTAGCGAAATACAACATTTTTTTAAAAGTGAGACAATTAGACAGAATCCTGAAATAATTATTGACAAATTAGGTATAACCAGTTTTCCAGTTTACATCGATTTGAAAAATCCTGAAACATATTATCTTTCTCTCGAAAAAATCGAAATGTTCCTTTAGCTATGTTTTCAGGACATTTCACGATTAATTATTTTATTAGAATTTATACAAATAAATTAAAGTATCAAAAATAAAGAATAATATCGATTTTAAAAAATTTACAAGTATTTGACAATTTAAATATGGTTTTGATATAATAATTAAGAATATATATTTTATATATATAAATATTAAAATGTTAAATAATTAATGAATTTTTACTATAATAATATAAAAAGAAGATAAAAATTTGATCAAAAAAGTTACATTATTAGGTTCTACAGGTTCAATAGGAATTCAAGCAATTGGGGTAATAAAAAAATTAAATTTTAAAATAGATTCTCTAGCAACCAATAAAAATATCAAATTGTTAGAACAGCAAATTCGAGAATTTAAGGTGCATAAAGTTTCGGTTTTTGATAAAAGGTTTGCTAAAATTTTAAAAGAAAATACTAGAGATTTGTTTTTGGAGATTTTAGAAGGTCTGAATGGTCTTTGTGAAATTGCCAGCTGTAATGATTCAGATTTAGTTTTAAATTCTGTAATGGGTATGGTAGGGTTATTTCCAACATTAAGTGCTTTAAGTTCTGGGAAAGATGTTGCTTTAGCTAATAAAGAAGCTCTTGTTGTTGGCGGAGAAATTATAAATAAAATAATAATAAAAAATAAATCTAAAATTATACCAATTGATAGCGAGCATTCTGCTATATTTCAGTGTTTAAATAATTATAAAAATAAAAAAGAGATAAAAAAACTTATACTAACAGCTTCTGGAGGACCATTTTTTGGAAAAAGCTACAGGGATTTAGAATCTGTGAGTCTTAAGCAAGCATTGAATCATCCAAATTGGAAAATGGGTAAAAAAATCACTATAGATTCGGCTACTATGATGAATAAAGGATTGGAAATAATTGAAGCAGCTAGATTATTTAATATAGACGCAGAAAATATAGATGTGATAATTCATAGAGAAAGTATAATTCACTCTATGGTAGAATTTATAGACAATTCTGTCCTAGCTCAAATGAGTATTCCAGATATGAAAATACCTATTCAATATGCTTTGACATATCCAGAAAGAGTAAATTCTGATATTTCAGAAAGTTTAAATTTAACTAAATATCAAAAACTAACTTTTTTTGAACCTGATTATAAATTATTTAAATTAATTAATATTTGTAGAAATGCTATAAAAATCGGTGGGACAATGCCAGTTGTAATAAACTCTGCTAATGAAAAAGCTGTGGATCTATTTTTAAATAAAAAAATAAAATTTTTAGAAATTTTTGAAATCATAGAGAAAATATTGGAAAATTACAAATTTGAGAGTATTCACACTGTTCAAGATATCATAAAGGCAGATAAAATCACAAAAGAAAATATAATTTTCGAAAAATTAGTTTAACTAGAGTTTATTTACATAAAATAAAATTTATTATAATATAAATATTGCAATAAATATTAAAAATAAAAGTACCAGACGGAATCACGTTCAATATGTGTTAATTAGTTTAATTTTAAACAATAATCATAAAGGCTTTGATAATTATCAAAGTCTTTTGTGTCAATTATAGATCCTAAAGAACTAAAATTATCGTCATTTTCAACTTTATTAAATAAATTAAAGAAATAAATCGTTCCACTGTCTTGCATTTTTTCAATTAATTCTTGTAAAACTTTAATATGAAAACTTCGTTTAACATTGAAAACTCCTGTCCCAATTAAAGATATACAAGCTTTTTTTATTTTTTTAATTTTACAGTATAAGAATAGTTCTAAATAATGACGTCTTAAATGAGATATTACAGTTTCATCTGAAAACTTTGTTCCTGCATAATTCAAAGGTATAGCTGCCGTTATATAGATATTAATATTCTTGTTGAGAAATTCGTTATATTGGTAAGGCTGAAATTTGTTTTCACCACCCCAAAGTGCTATCGGAGCGTCTTCTACTATTCCAGCTCTAAATAGTTTATCATCTAATTCTAAAATAAATTTTTCTGTGTTATTTTCTTTTATTACATATCCGTTTTTAGTTGCTATATTTTTAGGAAATAAACTGAAAGACTGGTCATGATTTATTACATGCAATAACCAAAAACTTGTGTATGGAACTTTTTTCATAAACCAAGGGCCTTGGGTTGGATCAGTATAATAATAACCTAACATTAAAGGGTTTTTTGCACTATTATGATTTGCTCCTATTGTTTCAATTAAATTATGGTTAGAAGCAGGATTTGATAAGTCAAAAAAACAACTGTCAAGTATATTTGTTACATCTAATAATTTTTTACTGCCACTAGAATAAATAAAAAACATTCTTCCAGGAATTTTTTCTTCTGAGGTATCTTCGAAATTATATAGTTTTAAGTCCCCATAAAGTGGCATTCTGAATCTACCGGCACAATGAGGATTTCCTTTTATATCTATAATGTAACAGTAAGCATCTTGATCTTGAAAACAATAATCTTTGAAATTTTCCCGAAATTCATATTCTGAAAATCCTAAAACATTTTGTGGATCAGAATAATCAATTGTTCCTTGAAAACCCCAATTTCTGTATTTAATTTGATCTTCCAAAGTTAAGTTAAACTGTGCTACGTTAAATCTTATATATTTTAAGGATTCTCCTATACAAATTGTTTTTTGCTGATCTATAGAAAATTGTGTTTCAAAAGGTGTCATTTCAGTCGTTAAATTACTTTCTTGTAAATTGCTTAAAGTAAAATAATTCTTTATTTTTAAATAAACATCAGATATTGATGATAATATCATAGATACAGAATATGGCAAATTTTCTTCATTTTCATATTCTCTATTAGTCTTGTATTCCATTATTAAAAAGTTTGAAACAAAAACAAATACCGTAGAAAACCAAAACGTTTTGAAAAATTTTTTCATAATAATTCACATCTTTTCTAAAAATAAATTTTATATTTTATTATTATTTTACAGTAAATCAATAAATATACGTAAAATTTTATAAAAAAATTCTAAATATGTATATAATATAATTAAAAAATTATTTATTTGCACCAAAATAATCAATCCCCTAACTTTAAAATCAGAGGATTTTTTAAAATTAAGTTAAAACAATTAATTTACTGCATCTTTGAAAGTCTTACCTGCTCTAAAAGCGGGTATATTAGAAGCTGGAATTTCGATAGGTTCTCCTGACCTTGGGTCTCTTCCGGTTCGTTTTTCACGTTTGCGACGCTCAAAAGTGCCAAAACCTATTATTTGAACTTTATCGTCTTGTGCAAGTGCTTCTGAAATCGCTTCAACAAAACTTGTTAAAGCACTTTCAGAGTCCTTTTTAGTAAGGCCGCTCTTCTCTGCTATTTTTGAAACTAAATCCGCTTTGTTCATGCAATGAACCCCTTTCTAAAATAATGTATTTGTTCCAAAGTTTTGAAAACAATCCTGATTATGTAAATAAATCAGTAGATTGATAATACTACAAAGAAATCAGTAATATCAAGCTATAATTTTATTACATTAAAACCTGACGCCCTTAAAAGTCTATTATAGACCGCATTATCATCGAATTCTATATGAATATACAAATGATTTATTTTTATTTTTTCTACATATCTTAATCTATCGAATAAATTCTTCATTTGCTTTTTTATATTGTTCCTAGATCCATAGGATATATATGGGACTTTCAAAAGACTTATGTCTTCATCATAACAAAAAGCATACAAACTTTCTTTTTTTACATTATTTACATAATTTGTATATTTTATTTTATCAGCTTTTACTAAAAAAATTTCTTTACATTTTGGAGCATAATGTTTATATTTCATACCAGGAGAAGACACTTTCTTATTTTCATCGATTTTATGATAAACAGACTTATCTATTTTAATTTCAGTTTTAAGAACTTCTTTTAGCATATCTTTAGTTATAGCACCAGGTCTTAAAATTTTTATATTATTTAAATTAGACACATCTACTACAGTTGATTCCAAACCAATTTCACAATCTCCGCCGTCCAATATACCGTCTATTTTTCCTTCTAAATCATTTAAAACATGTTTTACTTTAGTTGGACTTGGACTGCCTGAAATATTTGCTGATGGTGCAGCTAATGGTAAATTTGATTGTTTTATAACTTCAAGTGTTATCTCATGATTTGGAATTCTAATGGCAACTGTATTTAAATTTCCACTTACTAAATTAGATATTAGATTATTTTTAGGCAAAATCATAGTCAATGGTCCTGGCCAAAAATTTTCAGCTAAAACTTTTGCTTTGCTATTAAAATCTGTTACTAATTTTTCTAACATGCTTAAATCACACACATGAACAATCAATGGATTATCTGAAGGTCTACCTTTTGCAAAATACACTTTAGAAACAGCTTTTTCACTAAACATATTAGCAGCCAATCCGTAAACTGTTTCAGTTGGTATTGCAATTATCCCATCATATTTTAATATTTTTACAATTTTGTTTATTTCTTTTCTACAAAATATTTTAATTTTTAATCACTTTTATTAAATAATTTATCAAAACTAACATCTAATGATATAGACTCAGAAGAGCTAAAATCTTTAATAAAATTTAGTATTATCATTTCTATCATTAATATTCCAGATCCTCCTATTGTTCCTTTTGTACATGCTTGTTTTTCATTAAGAGATTTTTTTTAAACAGTGTTCAAACAACAAGACGACATAAGATAAACATATGCTAATATCATAATCATTTTTAATTTGTGTTTTTTTATTGTCAAATTTTCATTTATAATTATAAAGATTGTACCATAGGTCCAAGTTCCTCATTAATTTTTACTAATTTTTTTATAGATTTCTTAAAATATTCTATTTCTCTATCAATTCTACCAAGTTCATCTCTTAATTTATCACGTATTTCCGTATATAACACCACTCTTTCTCCCAAATTTTCCGAAAATTTTTCTTGGATAGTAGAATTTAATGTTGGGTTTTCATTTTGTTTCTGACTATTAAGCTTTTCTGAATTTTTTTCTTTAACATCAAAATTCTCAGAAATTATTGGAAATTTATCATTCGTTGGTTCTTCTACGCTAAAATTTGATTTTGAGGATATCGACGATGGTGTAAAAGGTTCAGTTGTTTTTTTACAACTATTTGATTCTACACTTGATAAACTTCCACTTTTTGTCTTTCCCTTTATCACTTCTTTTACCTTTTTCGCTTCATTTTCAATATCTGAAAGTATTTCAACTTTCAGTAAGTTATTACTTATACCCAATAATGAAAGTATTTCTAGGCCAGAGTTGTAGCTTTCTACCGATAAATAAATAATTGATGCAAGTACCAAATTTTTATATGATTCATTTTTTGAGACTCCATTCTTAGCTTCTGAATATTCTTTAAACAATCCACTAACTTTTGGGCTAGACATAGCACTGCGATCAATAATTCCTAAAACTTCTAGGGTGTTATTAAAAAGTCCCTTATTAATGAGTGCCAGATGTTTTGATTTTATTGTTATAGTTTGCTCACTATGTGACTTACTTTGTTCACTTCCTGCATTGATTGCTGGGCCCAAAATCACACACATCGACAATATTGACAAAAATTTTCCTGTTTTTTTAAATTTCATTTTATTTCCTTGATTTTTATTTTAATTAATTTTGTAGTTTTAATTTTAACCACTACATAATTATGTTACCATAAAAGTAAATTTTTGTCAACAATTTATTTTGTTTTTTAAATATTCTGTTATAAATCCGTCTAAATCACCATTCATCACAGAATTTACATTTCCAATTTCAAAGCCTGTTCTGTGGTCCTTTACCAAAGTATACGGCATAAAAACGTAAGACCTTATTTGAGAACCCCAAGTAATCTCTTTTTGATTTCCTTTTATATCTTCTATTTTTTCTAAATGTTCTCTTTCTTTTATTTTTAAAAGCTTAGATTTTAATACTTTCATTGCCATTTCTCTATTTTGATGCTGACTTCTTTCATTTTGGCAAGAAACAACTATTCCTGTAGGAATATGTGTTAATCTAACAGCAGAAGAAGTTTTATTTACATGTTGTCCTCCTGCACCACTTGCTCTGAATACATCTAATTTTATATCTTCAGGAGAAATTTCTACTTTTATGCTGTTATCAATCTCCGGCATTACTTCAATAGATGCAAAAGAAGTATGTCTTCTGCCGGAAGAATCGAAAGGTGAAATTCTCACCAGCCGGTGAACTCCGTTTTCTCCTTTTAAAAAGCCGTAAGAGTTATTTCCCTCTATTAGTATAGAAATACTTTTGAAACCTGCTTCTTCGCCGTCTAAAAAATCCAAAATTCTAACTTTAAACTTGTGTTTTTCAGCCCACCTATAATACATTCTGTACAGCATTTCAACCCAATCTTGAGCTTCAGTTCCACCAGCACCTGCGTGCAAAGTTAATATAGAATCATTTGAATCATATTCTCCTGTTAATAAAGTAGAAAGAGTCTGAATTTCTAAATTTTTCTCTATTTTTTTTAATAAATTTTTAATTTCACCTATTAAAGACAAATCTTCTTCTAAACTACAAATTTTAACTAAATCACATAATTCTAAGTATTCTTTTTTTAAATTAATATAATTACTAAATTTACTTTTAATCAAATTCATTTCATTTAAAATTTTTTGAGCATTTTTAACATCATTCCAAAAATCTTCTTTACCGGAAATTTTTTCTAAATTTTCAATTTTATTTTTTAAGCTATCTAAACCCAAAGCTTCACTCAAAGCTTCAATTTTAGGTTTCAAATTTTTAAGTTTGATTTTTATATTTTCAAGTTCTAATATATCTGACATATTTAATATTATACATTATTTATAATATCTATATTTATGATTACTAAATATACAATTACTACTAGTTTGATTTGCGATAGCAATCATAATCAAATCACGTTGGCTAAGTCCACGTTGACTAGAAGGATCTTCACTTTCTTCTTTAACGTCTTTTAAATTTTGCACTTTAGTTTTAATATCTAAAATTATTCTATTGGCACTATCGCCGTTTATATCCCATAATGCAAGTAAATCAGCGCAAACATAAGAGTTTTTTACCGATAAATAAACAATCGATATAAGTACCAAATTTTTATATGATTTATTTTTTGAGATTCCATTCTTAGCTTCTGAATATTTTTTAAACAATTCACTAACTTTTGGGCTAGACTTAGCATTACGATCAATAATTTCTAAAACTTTTAGGGTGTTATTAGAAAGTCCCCTATTAATGATTGCCAAATGGCTTGAGTCTATTGTTATAGTTCGATCACCACTACTTGGCCGACTTGACCCCCACTTCCCGCATTAAGCGCCAAACTTAAAATCACACACATTGACAATATTGACAAAAACTTCACTGTTTTTTTTAACTTCATTTTGTTCTATCTCTTTGGATATTTGTTTTATGTTTTAACCCTAGACACTACTTAACTACAAATAATAAATTTTGTCAACAATTTATTTTATTTTAAATAAATATTATATTGTAAACCCGTTTAAGTCACCATTTTTCACAGAATTTACATTTTTGAATTCCAAAATTTTCAAAATTCACTTTGTAATTTTCTAATAGCTATTTATACTCTTAAATCGGCTGTAAAGTAACAAAACAACTCTTTTTAAATTTTAATCATTCCGTCAAAAATGCTTACTGCTTCACCGGTCATATAAACAATATTTTTTATTGTATCATAATGAATCGTGAGTTCGCCACCTAGCAATTTTACTTTTATATCAAAATTTTCTTTTAAAAGTCCATTTTTTACACCCATTACTACACTAGCGCAAGCACCTGTTCCACAAGAAAGAGTTTCTCCACTTCCGCGTTCTAAAACCCTTAATTTGAGTTTATTTTTGTTCAAAATTTTAGCAAACTCTACATTTACACCTTTAGGAAAAATGTTATCATAAAAATAAAATTTATTTAAATTTAAATTTGAGATTTCATTTTTAAATATTACGCAATGTGGATTTCCTATAGAAACACAATTAATTTTATATTTTATATTATTTATTAAAATATTTTCTTGAATTATCTCTTTTTTATTTATAAGTACAGGAATTTTTTTAGGATTAAATTCAGGGGTTCCCATATTTACTTTTATTAAGGCTTTATTGTTTTCATTTTTAATTAAATATAAACTCTTGATTCCAGATTTGGTTTCTATATTTACTTTTTTTATATTTTTTATTATTTTTTTATCTAGCAAAAATTTATAAGTACATCTTATACCGTTTCCACACATACTGCCTTCGCTGCCATCTGAATTAAACATTTTCATTTTGGCGTTACTAATCGTTGAATTGAAAATAAAAATAACACCATCGCTTCCTATACCAAAATTTTTGTCAGAAAATTTTATGCTTAACTCATTCAAATTTAAATTATTTAAATTCTGATTTATGCCATCAACATAAACATAACTATTCCCACAACCATGCATTTTTGTGAACCTTAATATCAAATTTTTTCACCTATAAATATTTTATTAAGTGATTTTCAATTTCTAAATAATCTATTACATTTTATCATATTGTGCATGTAAAATTAAAAGTTTTTCTATAAAAATGGTTCAAAATTAAATTTAATAATCAAATATTGAATTTTGAAATTTTTATCGCATTTTTTTAATAATATTAATAATTAAAGACTAAAATAACGATTTTTTTCACTAATTAGCATTTCTATTTTTTAGAAATTGAAACTCAAAAACACCCTCCAAAAACTTTAAAGAGGATGAATTTTATCAAATTACATAACCAGCTGTGGTGGAAACGAGGGGAATCGAACCCCTGTCCGAAAATCATTCGCTTAAGTTTTCTACGAGTGTATCCAATATTTAAAATTTTCTCTAAAAAACAAGATTATTGGAAAACTTTATTCTTAAGATATCTTTAAAAACTTCATGACTAACTACAAAGAAACTCATTAATTCACGTTCACTACTAATATTATGCTCTCAAACGGCCGTAGCACTCCAAATGAAAACATCGCTTAAATTTAATTAAGCAGCCATTGGACAACCGAAAGAGTAAACCTTTGCTGTTTTCTTGGCTTTTTTATTTCTGTTAGGATCGTCTCCGTTTAACATTTAAATAACGTTTTTTTAATGTTTCGTCAAACATTACTCGCTTGCCTAAGTTCACAATTCCCGTCGAAACCATTGCGTCCCCATTAACATTATAGGTTTTTAATTTTCGAACCTATACATATAATATTATATATATTTATAAAAATGTCAATATTTTTTTATTTTTTGCCAAAACAACTCAACCTGACTAGCAAAGAATCTTATAACTTGAGTCATGAGAGGAATTGCGTTCTAAATATTATAAATAACACTTGACAGTTATTTTTTGATATTATAAAATTGTCTTGCTTCCTTCGCAATGAGGGGAATTTACAGGATTAGAACGCAATTTTTAGAGAAGCACCAAGCCTCTGACTTTAGTCAGAGGTAATTAACAAATACCTAAAATATTTATTATGTTAAGATGAATTGAGCGCATTATTTTTTTGACTTCTTAAGATTTTTTAGTAAAATATACACAAGTTAGTGTAATTTGAGTTCTTGATATAAATTAATATATCCTTTGAAAATCGTAAAAAAATTAGTTTTCTAGTAGACCTGTCCAAAAACAAAAAATGGTAAAATAAACAAATAAATAAGTATGAAAAATCACAAAAACAAGAAGACCAAAATTTCAAATTAATCACAGGAGTCACAAAAGCGGTATTCAAAAAAATGCTGAAAATCTTAAAAGAAGTATCGGTCGACACACAGAAAAGGTGGAAGGAATGGACTTTCAGTTGAACTCGGATTAACAATGGCACTTGAATATTGGCGAGAATACAGAAGTATGCGTCATATGGCTTTGGATTATGAAGTACCAAAATCAACGCTATGCAAATATATAATTTGGGTGAAAGATGTGTTAAGACAGTCGGAAGAGTTCAAAATCAAAGAGATTAAAGAACGTTTTAATCCGATAATACTGAAAAAATAATTTTGAAATGTTATTCTCAGATGTTGAAGAACAGCCAATCGAGGTGCCGAATTATAAACAAAAATTATCATACTTAGGTAAAAAAAGAGGCACACAACAAAATATCAAATTTTAGCTAATGCAAAAACACGTGAAATACCTGATGTTTTTAATGCAATCGGCACAGCACACGATTTTGTAATATTTAAAAATTCTTTAGCCAAAATACTCGGGAAAGAAGCTAAAATTTATGCAGATAAGGGGTACCAAGGAATTCAAAAATTTTTTCCGAATGCTAAAATACCAAAAAAAGCTACAAAAAATCATCCTCTCACTGAAGAAGAAATCATTGAAAATAAGCTTTTAGCACAAAAAAAATCACAATTGAACACATTAATAGAGAAATAAAAATATTTAGAATTTGTAAAGAAATTTACAGAAACAAAGGAAAAAGAGGTTTACTCAGGGTCAAATTAATTTCAAGTTTGTATAATCATAGGTTGGCTTTTTGAGTTTAGAAACAGGTCTAGTGTAGAAAATTTTCCAAATATATAAAAGGTATCAACAATAGAAACAAACAACGTATAAAAGTTGCAAAATCACATGAGAAAATAACCAAATTTTCTGAGTAAAAAGCCAATAAAGATAGCCAATTTGTTTTTACATAGAATCCGCGAGAATATTTATTTTAGCAAATGAATCGTACAGTATTGACAAAAAATAATAGTATGCTAAAATTATAAGGGACGCTATTTCAACGAAAACCAAGTTGAAAATTCAGGCATTAAAAATTAAATACCGTGGTGCTCACGGGAATTTACATTTGAAATGAAATGGAGCTTACGTAAGGCGAGTAATTGCTGGTGGCATAGAACCAAGAATCCGCTTGGTCTTTAGCCAAGCGGAGTGTCAAGGCGCAATAACTGCGGAAAACTTTAATATGGAAAGACATAGTCACAAACACTTAATTTTGGTAAATCTGTTTCTGATAATGCTTAAGGAATGTTTAGGAATTTTCATTAAATGTAAACTTGAGGAGAAAATGATTTTCTTCAAACAAAGTCTGTTCACGTTGTATTTATAAAAAATCTGAATTTTTACTATCGAAAAGAATTTTTATTTGTGATAACTGTAGATTCGTTTTGGATAAAGATGTAAGTAAGGCAATAAATAAGATATTAAATTACTGTCGATTCAAAATTCAAAAAATCGTGGAGACAAGATATTGTGAGTTACCTGTGTTATGGAAGCCCCTACTTTCTTTAAAATTAGCGGGAAAAATATTACAACAAGAATTAATATTTCATCGTAATTGAACAATTTTTCATAAATTTTGTCTATTATTTTATACTACTTTATAATCAAAATTCTATGATTTTATTTATCTTGGACGTGTTTTGCGGAAAATGTTACAGTTATATAATAAATAATATTAAAATATTGCCACTCCAAATACAAAAAATATAATTAGATTTTATACTTTTTTTCAGTTTGATTTTTGAAATTTTTTTACAATGTTAAATCATATTTACGCCCAAAATTTAAACTCATAGGTAAAAAAATAAATATTTGTTTTTAAAGAGATGCTACCGCAAAAATTATAATATTGACAAATATAAAAAATTGTTGTAAACTAAACTTTATGATAGTAAAAATATATTTCAAAAATTTAAAGGAGCTAAAATAATGCATTCATTTTCTAAAAATCATTTAATGAGTGTCTTATTAGGGACTTCGGCTGTAGTTATTATTTCTGCATTTTTACTTGGAAATAAAAGAAAAAATGACATAGAACAACCTACAGTACCTAATGTTATTGCACAAGATAAAATTGTGTCTAAAATTATTTTCAAAAAAACATTTAATTTGCTAAAAAAATACCAAGGTGGAACTACACATTTTGTGAATTTTACTTTAGAGATTAGCGAAGAAGATATCAATAATGTGTTGCCATCTGATTCTGACACATACATAGAATCGACGAAAAAAAATTTTTTATTATGTAATGTAGATACGAATGAGAAATTTAAAACTTGTATAAATTTTGTCCTTGGACACCTTTTAAAAAATAAAAAAAATTGCATAAAAAATGAGGCAGAAATAAGAAAAATTTGGTGGTTGACCATGTTGGCTATTTCGGAACATTTGGAAAAAACAGAAGATTGCTGCAGACCGCATGTTTACTTTAAAAATATGATATATGTAACAGATAGTGAATTGAATATTAAGAAAAATAATTTTGAATTATATCTTAAAAATGCGAAAAATTTGAAAAATAATAATACCTACTTTTTTGTAATTTTTTTAATAAAAATATTTAATTTTGAGGATGCTTTTAAAGATAAGGAATATTTTGATAAAGAATTCGTAGGTCTAACATATTCAGATTTTCTAGATAAAGTTGTAAGTATAAAAGATCTGTCCTAAAACCTTAATTCATAGTTATAAATAGTCGAAATTAGAGAAATTTTTAATAAGTGTTTTTTTCTGTTTGTTGCGATAACGTTGTTGAAGAATTTTGAAGCGTTTAATACGACGATTTGCGTGTTCGATGCAAATTCTGTAACTTGAAATTTGTGAATTAAACCGTCAGTAAATTCGTCATTTTTCGGCTTTTTATACGGCGTCAAACTGTTTGAATGGTAGAGTTTTAAATCTTGATATCCTTTGCCGCCAATAAATAAAATATCTTTCAACAAATGAAATTTGCTGCGCTTAAAAATCTCCAAATCATGCACAGAACCTTTTTCTTCATAAATACGTTTTGTGTCGCCGTTTATGACTATTTGGTCTTTTATTGTGTATCCTTTTTTACCCGAATATGAAGCTTTTGTCCATGTTTTGGACGCTCGGTTTCGCATTCTGTAACATCAATTATCGCGTGGTGTTTTCCTTGATTAATTCGCGTTTTGACGGCAATAAAAATGTTCCATCTTTGATTAAAGTTTGTTCGTCCCATGCAACAGCCTCGGAAATTCGTTGTTTAGATACACCATAATCAAAGCCCAAGTTTTCCATTGTGCGGTAATCGCGGTAATATCCAAGCATAATAATTAGCATATCCAAAACACTCAATTTTCGCGCTCTACCTCCTTTTTTGCGCATCTCCTTGTATGCGCTTTAGAGGATCGCGTGCATTGCTTAAATGTTGGTTTTCTTATTCCGAATGTCACTAAATATTTTGTTTCTGGTAATTTTTCAATTCTGTTTTTATTGTCCATTCTAAAGTTTTAGCATATTTTAAAGTTTTAGGGCAGGTCTAAAATACATTTTCTAGTTTTTTTTAAATGTATAAAACATAATTTAAGTTCAAATAATAGTGTTTACCATGAAAAAAAAGACCATTGTATCTGTTGTTTGTTTTTTATTTGTGTTTTTTGGATTATTGTATTTCTTCAAACAAAATAAAAATGAAAAAATTGAAAATTTGTCTTCAGAAAAGCCTGATGTATCATTTGAAATTGAAACACCAAAAGAAACTCCAACAAATAACGATTTAAATGAAAATATAAAATTTGTAGTCAAAGAATACAAAGGAAGGATAGCGGTTTTTGAACCTGAGAATCCTAAGCCAATAAAAATTACTGATGTGCAGACTGTCGAACTTTCGGATGAAGATCAAAAGTTACTTCTGTTAGGTATAGAGCTTTCTAATGAAGAAGAATTGTCATCTGTTTTAGAAGATTATTGCAGCTAGAAACAGTTAAAATTAAAAGTTTCCTGTACCTTTTTACTGGTATATAAATCTTTTGTTTTGCCTATTTCCAAAATTTTTTTTTCTATTAGAACATAATTATTAGTGTATTTATATATGTGGTTTAAATCATGAGAAACTAATATTATAGGCATATGGTATTCTTTCCGCATTGATATGATTAAATTATATAATTTATCTGTTCCTTTAGTGTCTACAGCTGAAAGTGGTTCATCTAGCAATAAAACATCTGGAGTAGGATGTAAAGCAAAGGCCAATAAAATTCTCTGCAACTCGCCACCAGATAAATTTCCAATTGGTGTGTCTAAGTTCCTAATAGAATCTACTTTTTTAAGTAAATTTTCTGCTCTTTCTTTCCTTTTTTTAGTATGCCCAAGCCAAATCGGAAATCTAGAATTTGAGCAAAACAAATCTAGCACAGTCATCGGTATATTTCTATCAAAAATTAGTTTTTGAGGTACATATCCAATTTTAGGTCTTAATATTTTTTTCCCATTTGAATCTAAAAAGTCTATCCTACCAGTATATCCAGTATCCGTTATAATAGCTTTTAAAACAGTCGTTTTTCCAGCACCGTTACGTCCTATTAAAGCTAAAATTTCGCTATGATTTACTGAAAAACTTATATCATTTAAAATACTTTTTACATTCAAATTTTTTATTCTCAGACTACAATGACAAACCTTCATAATTTATTATAACACAAAATTTCAATTTAAAATCGAAAATAATTGTTATTTTAGCGGATGAATCGTAAAAATATTGATAAAAAATAACAGTATGCTAAAATTATAAGAGATGGTGTTTCAACGAAAACCAAGTTGAAACCTCAAGTATTAAAAATTAAATACCGTAGGAACTGAGTGTAAGCATAAATTCGATAAAAGCGTGAAAAAAACTTTTAAACGAAACATGAAGTTTAGAAAAACGGTAAAAAAGGAGAAGTGCGACGAAATTTTTCATCGAAGAACTTGAATCTTATATCGAAGGACATCCGGTGCATTCGATGCTTTGGAACGAATAGGAGTCACTTTAAAAAAAAGAGTATTTTTAAATCGAAAGGAACGAAATAAAACATCAAAAATTTGATGAAAAAATGTCTAAGCCAATGGCCGACATTGCCTATGTTGACGAATACGGTGTCAATACGTTTATGGCAAGACATTACGGCCGTTCGAAAATTGTAAAAAGAGTTTTTATTCCTGAGCCCGGACGAAAATTTAAGCGGATAAATATCGTTACGGGTCAAATTAACGAAAAACCAATTACAGTCAGAATGTATAAATTGTCGATGACTGCGGTATTTTTTTAAATTTGGTTTGAGTATGAATTTTGCCCAGTTTTACATCAAAACAGCATAACAATGTAAGCTTTCATTTCTGAACACCTTTTTAGAATAATACTTTTAATTTTTTAGCTGCTTTTAAAATATCATTTTGTGAAACAATAGCAGAAACTATAAGCTATACCATCAACTCCTGTTCCTTTAAAAAGAGGTATCGTTTTTTTACTTATACCGCCAATTACAACAATTGGAATACTGACTTTTTCGCGTATTTTTCGCAGTTCATCCATTGTTACATAATTTACGTCTTTTTTGGTATCAGTTGTAAACATAGCTCCAACCCCGAGATAGTCTGCGCCCGCTTCAGCTGCCGTTATTGCCTCTTTTAAACTACTTGCAGAAATACCAATAATTTTATTTTCATCAATATTTTTTCTTACAACTTCATATGTTAAATAGTTTTGACCAAGATGAATACCGTCGGCATCCACAGCCGACGTAATATCAACACGATCATCAATAATAAGCGGAACATTCAATCTATTTGTAATTTCACGAACTTTTAAGGCAGTTTCATAAAATTCGCGGGACGAAGCAGTCTTCTCTTTGAGTTGAACCACCATATATCCACCTAAAATTGCTTGTTTTACGCATTCTTCAATGCTGTTTGAAGTCATAATCTCCCTGTCTGTTACAAAATATAAAGTATAATCTATTTTAGGATTCACGAATTATCGCCATCCTTTTTAGTATTTCTGTATCCATTTTGCTTATAGCATCATGAAGTGAAACATGAAAACTTTCATTCCCTAATTTTCTAACATTTTCATATGCTAATTTTCCCGATATACCCATACAAAGCATAGCTATGACGGAGGTTGTAAGATAGCCATCTTCTTTTGTAACACCACAAAACGAGCCGATAAGAGATGTACACATACATCCCGAACCTGTTAAATTGCTAAGCATTGGATGACCATTTTATATATAAATAACTTTGTTTCCGTCTGAAACAACATCAATTTCACTACTAACTACAACTACTGATTTAATGTTTTTTGCAAGTATTTTAGCTATTTCTCTGACTTTATTAAAATCTGTAATATCATTTTCTGCAGCGTCAACGCCTTTGGTTTCTGATTATAATCCGGCAATAAATTTAATTTCAGAAATATTTCCTCGAACTACACTCAACTTAATCTTATTGATAATTTCTAATGAGGTTGTATTACGTAACCTTGATGCACCAACATCTACAGGATCAAATACAACAGGTATCCCTTTTTGGTTAACGGTTTGTCCTGCAACAATCATGGATTTAACTGTTCGATCATTGAGCGTGCCTATGTTTAACACTAGTGCTTTTGAAATAGCAATGATATCGGCAACTTCCTCAATTGCATCCCGCCATTACTGGTGAAGCACCTATTTCAAGCGTTACATTTGCGCAATCATTAACGGTCACATAATTTGTTATATGATGAATTAAAGGTTTATTTTCTCTTACACTTTCGAGCAAATTAATACAACTATCAATCATTTTATTCATCCTTTTGAAATAAATTTTTATACATTTTATAAAAATGATGTACAGGACCGTTACCTTTTCCAAGCTCTGGTGCATGAGCAATTGCAATATTTATGTATTTTTTAGCTTTCCCTACGGCTTCGCTAACAATAGAAAACCTCAAAGCAAGATTTGAGGCAATCGCCGAAGAGAATGTACAACCTGTGCCGTGAGTGTGTTTTGTATCTATAACGAATGGAAGGATACTCATAAAAATCGAATATATCGCCTTCACTATGACCACCTTTTAATGCGACACCACGACATCCCATTTCATAAATAAGTTTCGCTGCTTGTTTCATATCGTTAAGATTTTTTGTTTTAGTTCCTGTTATTTTTTCAGTTTCGGGAATATTAGGTGTGATTATGTCAGCTAGCGATACAATTTCAGATATTAACGTATGGATGGAACCTTCATTCATCAATGCACTGCCATGTTTTGCATACATTACTGGATCAACAACTACATTTTTCGGTTTCCATTTTTGAAGCTTTTTTGCTACAGTTTTCATAATTTCGCGGCAAGACAACATACCAATTTTTACTGAGTCTGGCGGAATGTCTTCAAACACATCATCTATTTGCTTTTCAATGATATCTAATCGAATGTTTTGATAATCTGTTACACGAAAAGTATTTTCCGCAACAACCGATGTAATAACAGTCATTCCAAATACTCCGTGTGCTGAAAAAGTTTTTAAGTCTGCTTGTATTCCTGCACCACCGCTACAATCAGACCCTGCAATACTAAGCAGCGTCTTCATCATATTTCACCCTTTCCGTCTCTGGTTTTTCATGAAGTCTTAGTGTTTCTTTTGTCTTTATTTCTAAAGCATCGGATAATGCTTTTTTATGAGAAATAATCCATTCGTATCCTCCTTGGCTCAACAGGAACAAACGATTGTTTGGATTAATAACAATTTCGTCAAATAGTTTTCCACAAATAAGATAATGAACACGTAAACATCTATAAATAAGATAATGAACACGTAAACATCTATAAACACTTTCTCTTGCAGGTAACAAATATTGTGGAGATTTACTAGAACCGTCTGGTAAAATGGCTTGAACCATAACTCCCGTACTTCCAACAACATTTGACAACAATATAGCTAGTTCTTGATTTTCAGTTTTTATTTTGGAGTTTATGCCGATGACATTTGCATAAAAAATGGTGACTTGTTTATGGTTACAATTTGAATCAAATTTTAAACCATTCGAAATTCGTGTTCCAATTGTAGATAAATGGCGCAATTATTTTACTTTCGAGTTCCGTAACATTTTTTATTTGTCCAGCAACGATGTTTGTGCGTTTAAAACGTCTTCAGGGATGAAATCCAAATATTTTTGTACCTTTTATACTCCACGCATGTTCACGAAACATATACGCCGACTTCATCAATATAAATAATTGGCGTGTTTTTGAGAATTTGTGCCAGTTTTTTATCACACTTTGAATACGTAACTACTTTTTTTTAAACATATTTTTAAATGCACTAGCGTTGCAGAAACTCCCGAAGTTGTGCCACCAACGCTTTCTGCAATGTCTTTCAAGTATGCGGATGGATTTTCATTTATGTAGGAAATTAATTTTTCAAAATCATACTTTCTTGGTTGAAGGTTAAGTTTTTTCTTGTCAAGCGATCCTGCTTCCGACTTTAATTTTTTCCACCTCGTTTTTGTCGCCATTCCTACTTCAAAAATTGCGCATGCTTGTTTGTGCGCATTCCCTTTTGCTGTGTTTAACTTGTTCTCTAAAACATTTTACTATCTGCCATCTTTATAGATCATAACAATACTACTAATCATTTTCAAGTGGGATCGCTATAATAAAATAAATAAATAAAAAAATACTATAAAAACGACAAATTATTTTTAGAGTTTTCTAAGAATGAATTTAAAGAAATCAATTAATTCATTAACTCCAAGTTTTATTTCATGTGAACAGACTTTAGAGTAATAAATTTAAAACACAACTTACAAAATAAAACAAGAAAATTTTTAGTGTATATTTTAAATGGTAAATATAAAAGTTAGTTTAAAAATATGTATATTTTTAATTTTGATATTTGAGATAAATTATAAAAAATATAATTATTTTTTATTTATTTTACGTAATTTCCAAATAACAAAAAACATTATTATTAATCCTAAGAAACTTAACCATAAATAAGTATAAGCTCTTAGGAAATATAAAACAGAAATTGTAGCACCTGCAGCTCCCCAATAAATAATCCACTGTTTATGAAAAATTGCTCCTAATATTAAAAATGTAACTTGTTCAATTAAAAATACATTTTGGTAAGCTTCACCGCTTGGTTCTAACGATAATTTCCCTACGCATAAAGTTACAAATGAAATTGCAAAAATTAACCTAATTGATTTTTGCTGTTTTTGAGTTTTGTAAAAAATATCTGAAATTATAATAAAAATTGCAAACCACCAATGAGAATAAAAAACTATATTTAAATTCGGAAAAAATAAACTTATAAGGTATTGCAATCCCAAAGTTGACAAATAAATACTAATTTCAACAACGGATTGATATTTTGATAAATGTCCGTATATAAACACAGTAATAGAGCTCAGTATTATCATTACTGCAGAAATTTTTTTATTAGCGTTTAACATAGAAATTATATTTAAAAACCATGTTGAATACAGACATATAAGTGATCTCTGGGTATCTTTTTTTTTAAACATAACCCAATAGGCTGAATATATAATAATGGAAGTAACAAAAGCTGGAATAAATATATTTTTCCAGTCATTGGTTAATTTTGTGTGAATAAATAATTCTGTAGTAAAAGCAAAAATAGAAATATTACTTATAAGCAACAAAAGTGGCTGTTTTTCTGAATAAGAAGCATTCCACATTAAAATTGTTAAAATGATATAAACTAATATAGACCATATATTTGAAAGATGAAAACTGAATATTAAAGCTATAAAAATATATAAAAAATAACTTAAAGAAAATGATATTTTTAAAATTGAATTTTCTTTAAGTTTGGTTTTTGTTAAAACAAAAGAAATTAGTGATGCCGTTAAAAAAATTAGTAAACATATTTTGATGACCTCAGATTTTTCAACTAGGAAATTATTCACAATTAAACATGTTAAAGTAATTTTTCCGAATATTAATAAGTTATCACGTCGTTTATGTTCTTTAGACTTGTGATGTAAAATTGTACCTAAAATTGCAAGTAAAAAACAAATTATGTCTGAAATCAAAAACAACCATTCTCTTAAATTTATTTTGGCTAGTGCTAAAAATATAGAAATATTTAAGCAAAAAACGCCAAATATCTCAAAAGCATGGACTTTATAAACATATGAAAACAGAACTAATAACAAAGCACAGAAAAAAAATGAATACTTTGATGCGTTTAATTCTGAACCCATTATTTCACTAAATAATCCAAATATCCCAATTAAAAATATTAAGATTAAATAAAAAATATTTGAAATTTTGAAAAAAATATTTTTTTTAGGATTAAAATTTTTGTTTTTAATTAAATAAAAAATAACTATCGATAAATTCATCATAAAAAAAGTAAAAGAAACTAGTGACCAAGATAAATTTGGAACAATTAACCAGCGTTCAATTATAAATGGTAATAAACCCGAAATAATTAATAAAATATATGACCAATTTATGTCTCTAAATTTGTAAGTAAGATATAAACTTAAAACTCCCAATAAAGTTAAATTTAAAGCTATTGTTAAAGGATCTTGAAGCCATAAAACGTTGCTTAAGGCTACGATGATTAGCATAAGTATTTTCCAAATTTTTTCGAATTTTAATGATTTTTTCTGTAATTTAAATAATATCTGTAATCCAGATGTCAAACATAAAAACATTCCCAATGATTTACAATTAAATTTGCTCAGATCCCAAACCGAAATTAAAATGGTAATTTGTAAAAGTACACGATATGCCATTTCATGCAAAACATCGCGATTTTGTAACCAAGAAACTAAATAATTTAAAGCTGTTAATCCAAATACAATTTCATACATATACAAACTCGCTTTTTCTTGTAAAAACATACTAGCCATCAAAGCTATAGGGGTTACTATTTGACCGGTGTAACTTAAAGGCTTTCTGAAAATTTTGGGAAGAAATTTTGGCTTAAATATATTAATCATAGTTGCTATTAATGAAATACTAATCAATACTATGAAATACCATATTATTGGCAAATTAGCTGACATTACAACAGATTGAGTCAAAGACAAAACAAAAGCCATAACCATATAAGAAATTATTTGATTTTGCAAGATTACTGTAGCTAATGTATACAATACCAGTCCTGCAGCAGAAATTAAAAGCCATGAAAAGGAAGCTGATGTTCCACCTAATATATTCATAGCTATCCCGTTAAAAGGCATAATAGCTAAACTTGTACCTATAAAAGCTATTGCAGCTGATTTTAAATTAGAAACTTTTTTATATAAAATTATGCCAGCAAGATAAAAAATTAGTGTAGCAAACATAAGACCTACCATCTTTGCGAAACTTGGCGCAGCAGTAGATATAAACACAGTTGAGGCAGCTATAAACAAAAAACTGGATACATATAACATGATATTAATATTACGCAGTTTTAATTTTTTTTTGATTTTGGAATTATCAAAAATTTTATCTTCAATTTTGGGTTTGGCTCTTAATTTAAAATCATTTATTTTATTTACCATAAATTTCGATTTATCAGATTTTGGTTCGATTGGATTTCTGTTCAAATCAAAATTTTCTAATATCATTTTTAAAGTGTTCTTATCAAATTTTGGATCATTATTAATTTCATTAAAAATTTCTTCTTTTAGTTTTTCATAACAATCTTTAAAACCTTTTTTATAGTTTGTGTATTTAATATTTTTTTTTATATTTTTTAATATTATAAAACTTATTAAAAAAATAACTATTACAAAACCTATTATTGTAAAACTCGAAAAATATGTTGGAATATAAATTTTGTTTACAAAACTAAACAAAAATAAAATAAAAACGAACAATCTAAAACAATCCTCAATTATTTTTTTAATTACTGTATTTGTTTATTATTAACTAATTTCAAAATTTTATATCAAAAAGTTAAATTTGTTAACTTGTAATAAAAATACGTAATTTTTTGTTTAATTTTATATTTATAATAAATTCTATTCGTAATTTCAATAATAATCAAAAAAAAATAAATTACTATAATTGAAAACAGTTAAACTTCTATTGTCTAAATGTTGATAGAAACAGTGTTATTATAATAAACATAAGATTAAAGATTTTTGAAAAATTAATATTCATAATGTTTCTCTTCTTGAGCTGTAAACTTCATGTATTCGCCTTGCCAGTGTAAATTGACAGAACGAATTTCTCCGTGTCTATTTTTTGCTATTATACATTCAGCTTGATTTATATTGACATTTTCGTCTACCTTGTCATTTAAATAATAGCTTTGTCTGTATAAAAACATGACTATATCTGCATCTTGTTCTATAGAGCCAGAATCTCTTAAATCTGATAAGACGGGTCTATGATCAACTCTCTGTTCACTTGCTCTTGACAATTGTGAAAGAGTAATAATAGGAACATTTAATTCTTTTGCCATAATTTTTAAATTTCTAGTGATTTCAGAAATTTCTTGAACCCTATTGTCAATTTTTCTAGCGCTAGACATTAATTGTAAATAATCTATTATAACTAAATCTAAATTTTTTAACCTTTTAAGTCTGGATTTCATTTCTGGAATAGTAATAGCCGGCGTATCGTCTATATAAATATTAGATTGAGATAAATAACCGGCGGCATTTTGTAATGTTTCCCATTCTTTTTCATTTAAATCTCCTAATTTTAATTTTTGATGAGGCACTAAACTTTCTATTGAAAGTAATCTTGTGACTAATTGCTCTTTGGTCATTTCAAGAGAAAAAATTGCAACAGTTTTTTCTTCTTTTATAGCTATATTTCCAACCATATTTAAAGCAAAACTAGTTTTGCCCATTCCAGGTCTAGCTGCTAATAAAATTAAATCTGATTTATTTAAACCCATTATAACTCTGTCTATGTCAGCTATTCCGATTGGTACTCCTGTATCTAATTTTCCGGAACCTAAGTTATCTAGAATAGGTAAAACAATTTCACTTATTTTTTGTAATTTATTATTGTTTTGATCCTTTCTTATGTCAAAAATTTTTTGTTCTGCAAAATCTAAAATACCAGAAGAACTTAAAGTGCTTTCGTTAACTTTTTCTATAATATCTTTTGCGGTGTCCACTAAAATTCTTATATTATATTTGTCTTTTAATATTTTAGCGTAAACATCAGAATTTGAAGTCGCAGGTACAGTATGTATCAGATCAAAAATGTAAGTTTTTAAATTACTATTTTTAAAATTTTCAGATTTTTCAAGCTTGTTCAAAACAGTTATATAATCTACAATTTTACCATTTATAAACATGTCTAAAATTTGTATATATATTAATTTATGATTTTCAGAATAAAAAAAATCTGCATTGGGCAAAATTTCTGCTATCCTGTTCAAACACTTAGAATCTAACAAAATAGCACCTATAACCGACTGTTCTGCTTCTAAATTATATAATTCCATTAATTTCCTTAATTTTTATTTTATATTTTAAAAATTATATATATAAATCTTAAAATAAAAAATTAATTTTTCACTATATAATAATTTTACTGAATTATATTGAATTTGCCAATTGCTAAAAGAAGATAAACAACGAAGTTACCAAAAAAATTATAATTTATTACAGTTTTTATACTTAAAATATATATGCGTACAACACGTTACCAAAAAGAGGTTATTCTTAGCCGCTACTTTATATTATTTTATTTTCTGGAAATAAATTTTCAACATCGATGTTCACAGAGTTACTAAAAATTTTGTAGACAGCGTAAATTCCCCCTCCCACTACGAACGGTACCAAACTGATAAGTATACTTTTCACAGGGTTATTTTTTACCAAGATTTTAGCATCATTTTTTATCCACTCTAATAACCCATATGGTTTGGTATCCATTGCTTTTAAATTACAACCTACAAAACTTAAACCCAAAGCTAAATTTACTGCCAAAATTTTATTTATTTTTTTATTAAACAATATTTTCCTCTCCTAAAACTGATTCTTTATGATAGTACTTCATACACTGTAACATGTTTTTTTACAAATGTCAACATTTTTTTATTAATTAATTAGCTAAAATTATATACTAAGAGAGCAATATAAATAGTTGAATTTTTTGCTTTCAACTATTTATTCTTTTGAATGATAATTTTCAGATCAATCCATCAAAACAATGATTATACTTCTTCTTCAAAAACAAAATATCCTGTTATTTCATTATCAGAATCAAAATTAGTAGCCCCTATCAATTTGACATTTGCACTTTCCTTAGCTGAAGGATCGAAATTTTCTTTAAAAATAAATCGACAAGTTTACCATAAGGCAAAATGTCAAAAATTCTTGAAATTACACATATAACATATGTTGTCTCTACACACGTATACCCCCACCAGCTCTTAACACATCTTGCATGTTCTAGCAAAATTATGTAAGCTAAAAAAATTTATATGACTACAAATTGTTAATTTAAACAACGGTTAAAACTTTTACCAAATTCCAAATAACTTAAAAAACGTTATGGCATTAAACAATATAACTAATAAGAAAAAAATAACAGCAATAAACTTTGTCCAACGAGTTAACAAAGAATCTACAGATCTAGATTTATTATTATTTAAAAACGTGTTCGCACCACCACCTGTTATCACCCCGGAAGTATGTTGTTTACCTTCTTGAAATAAAACAACTATTATTATTAAAATTGAAATCACTAATATCAAAATCCCAAAAATTATCTCTAATATTGACAAACTAAATCACTCCCACGAATAAAAACATTTTTCAATTATTTGACACTTTGCTTGGCTAAAATACCAAACAAATTCTTGATTTTAAGCCCTCAACGATTACTCGTCTTACGTAAGCTTTATTTCAATCGTAAATTCCCGTGAACTCAACGATACTTAGCGCTTAAAGTTTCAACTTGGTTTTCGTTGAAACAGTATCTCTTATAATTTTAGCATACTATTATTTTTTGTAAATATTTTTACGATTCATATAAATTTTACTTTTTTTATGTATTTTGTCAACAAAAATAAAATAACTATAGTTGAAATCACGTGAATTATATCATTTATTATACTATTTATCAAGTAAATTGATAATATATTTAAATTAAAATTTTTATACATAACAAAATAAGATGAAAAATTCATGATTGGTGCATACACAAAAAATATATTTAATATAGAAATTAAGAACAAATTTTTTTTATCTAATTTTAAATTGTTAAACAATAATCCTGAAAATTTTCCAACTAATCCAGCCGATAGCATTTGATAAAAAGTCCAAGGTCCTTGCCCTAAGAAAATGTTAGAAAGCAACATGCTTAAAATTCCAACTAAACAACCATTTTCTGCTCCCAAATAGAAAGAAGAAATGATTACTATACTTGTCAATGGTTTAATATAGTGTACAAAATACAAAAAGCAACGACTAACTGTACCTAATGTAACAAATTCACTTATTAATACCAATTTTTTTATATTGTTCTTATTTTTAAACCTAGATAAAAAATATACAACTAGACCTAATGAAATAAAAATACCATAAGTATAAATTTTCTCAAATATCACTACTAAATTATAAATAAAAATTACATATTTTTTTAAAATTGAAAATTTTTATTTTTCTAAAAGCTAATTTTAAATAAAATAAAAGAAGAAGTTACTAAGCTTTAGTTTAATTAGATAAGTAATAAAAACGATTGACCAAAAAATAATTTGCTAATTATTGTAATAAATACCATAAAATTCGTAATTTTAATAACCAGAAGTTTTTTTGAGGGGAGGACAAATAGTTGATTTAATTTCTCAGGATAAAATTCTTACTTTGATGGGCGAATAAAAAAGTGGTATAATAATAAAAGAGAAAAATGAGTAAAATTGTTTATAAATCACACAATGCAAATATGTTATTATTCCCCACACTTTAGGTCAAAGTTGTTTATTGTTATAAAAATAATTCGTTACATAAATAAATAACCTTATCAATTGAACAATTTCTCCTTGGATTTGAGCGTTCACGTTCTGCCATTGGATCATGTGTTAAAAGATAAATAAGTAATTCTTCGATTTTTCTATTAAATTTTTTTTTTCTAATTTCCTCTATATATCTAAAATCATTATATGAAGGTTCTTCTTTCGTAAATAATTTTTTATTAGTTAGCATTTCATACAATATACAACCTAAACTCCACATATCTGATTCGCAACTTTGTTCAAGCCAATTAATTGCCTCCGGTGACATATAACAAGCTGTACCCGCCCGATTTTTTACGTATTTATTGCTAATAACTTTGGAAAGGCCAAAATCGCAAACTTTTAAAATATGATTTTTATCTACTAATATGTTCAAGGGTTTTAAATCTCTATATACTATGTTTCTGTCATGTAAGTGTTTGACCGCTTCTAATAACTGTTTGAAAAATTCAATAACACGTCTTTCATTATTCGAAAAAAATCCATTTTTGATAAGTTCATGTAATGTACAACCTTCTACAAGCTCCATAACTATATAATATGATTCTGTATTCTTATCGAAAAAGCCTCCATAGCATTTTACAATATTTTGGTTATTTAAATTTATATGAATTCTAATTTCATTTTTATATTTTGCTTTATATATTTCATCACTATACAACGGCTTTTTGTTTATTTTTTTTATACAACATTTTGCACCAGTTTCATTTTGTATTGCCTTATTCACCTTGCCGAATCCACCATCACCTAATTTCTCATAAATTTTAAAATAATTTCTTAAATCATCTATTATAATAACTTCATTAACAACTTCATTTTTTGGTAAATAGTCTAAAGAAAATAATTTAGGTTCGGGTTCAAAATGTTTATGTAAACAAACTATTGATCCAAATATAGAAGTGGGAATAAAAATAGATAACATTATTGGCAGTTTATCAGCAACAAAATTTATGTTTATTTTGATAGCTTTATTACTTGGTAAAAATATAGAAAACGACATTAAAAATGAAATTAATTTTAATTTAAATTTTTTCATATGAAACTCCCCTACTATTTTCATTAATTATATACTATATATTATAATAGATTTTTTATAATTTGTAAATGCTTTATTTAAAAAATTATTTTTAAATAATAGAATCAAAATATGAAATTTAGGCAATTACTTAAAAAATAGTTGACAAATCAAGCATAATTTTGATATAACAAATACGATTTGAATTGCATTAAGTATTTATTACGAAATTCTTGTTTATTTTTAAATTTCGATCGAAACAAAGTTATCAAGGAATATAAATGTTTTTATTGTATGAAATTTTGAAAAAGTACAGAAAACACATGTTATTTTTGTGTGATCTAGCAATATGGAATTTATCCTTTTATATTTCTTTTGCAGTAAACAAAAATAATTTTTTTTTGGTCGGGTATGAAGGTTTTTTTTTGAAGAACTTAATTTTAGTAAATATATGCTTTTCAGTTGTATTTTTAATTTTTAAATTGTACGATAAAATCTGGCGATATGCTGATGTAGAAGATTTTTTTTACGTTGGCGTTGCTTCTTTTTGTGCTAGTTTTGTGTTTTCTTTTATTACGGTAATTTTAAATTTGAACTTAGGAATAAGACTGTATATTTTGTTTTTATTAGTATCAACATGTATGATATTCGTATTTAGATTAGTGTACAGAATAAATAAATTGCTTGATAATAAAATTTTTGATAATAGTAATAAAAAGAGACTCTTGATAGTTGGCGCTGGTGAAGCTACAGCAAGTGTCTTAAGAGAGTTATCTAAATATCCAGCTAATAAGTATTTTCCAATATGTATAGTTGATGACGATAAAGAAAAGATTGGTAGAAAATTGTTAGGGGTCAAAATAGAGGGTTCGACTTCTGAAATTTCTGAAATATGTGAATTAAAAAATATAGAAGTTATTTTATTTTCTATAATCACTATTTCTTATGAAGAAAAAAAAAGAATCTTAGATATATGTTCTAAAACCAATTTAGAAATCAGAATAATTCCTAATATTTATGAAGCTGTTACGAATAATATTTCGCTTACTTCCAAAATTCGGAAAATAAAAGTAGAAGATCTACTAGAAAGAGATCCAGTAACATTTGATAAAAAAATGTATGGCGAGTACATAAAAAACAAAAATATTTTAATAACTGGTGGAGGTGGATCTATCGGTTCTGAACTATGCAGGCAAATAGCTTTTTTGAATCCTAATAAAATAATAATTTTAGACATTTATGAAAATAGTGCTTATGAAATTCAACAAGAATTGAAATTTAAATATGAAAATAATTTAAATTTACAGGTAGAAATTGCTTCTATAAGAGATAAAGAAAAAATAGATAAAATATTTAGCATAGAAAGTATAGATGTGGTTTTTCATGCTGCAGCCCATAAACATGTGCCTTTAATGGAAGAAAATCCAGAAGAAGCTGTTAAAAATAATATTTTCGGAACTTTAAATTTAGTTAATTCTGCTGATAAATACAATGTTAAAAAATTTGTATTAATTTCTACAGATAAAGCAGTAAATCCGACAAGTGTCATGGGAGCAACTAAAAGAATTTGTGAAATGATTATTCAAAATATAAATAAAATTAGTAAAACTGAATTTGTAGCAGTCAGGTTCGGGAATGTACTGGGGTCAAATGGTTCTGTTATACCTTTATTTGAAGAACAAATCAAAAATAAAGGTCCAGTCACTGTAACTCACCCAGAAATTATAAGATACTTTATGACGATATCCGAAGCAGTGAGTTTAGTCTTAATAGCAGGAAGTTTGGCTCAAGGAGGTGAAATTTTTGTTCTAGACATGGGGAATCCAGTCAAAATAAAAGACTTGGCTGAGAATTTAATAAGATTGTCTGGTTACACTCCAAATATAGATATAAAAATAGTATACACAGGGTTAAGGCCAGGAGAAAAATTATATGAAGAATTACTATTAAACGAAGAAGGAATACAAAAAACTAAAAATAAAAAAATTTATATAGCGAAACCGATAAAAACAAACAGAAAAAAATTCATGTTAGAAATAGAAATTTTAAGCAAATTAAGTTTAAATAATAATAAGCAAGAAATTAAAAAATTCATTTTCAAAATTTTAAACCAATAAACATTTTTTATTAAAAAATATTTGAAAATTTTAGGTATTATATAAATGATTATATTGGAGAAAAATCATGTCAAGGTCGATAAATATTTTACAAATGTTTAGACAAAGAACATATTATTTGGAGATGATATACTTATGAAAAAAATTTAAAGAAATTATTATCAACTAGTTTTAGAGCATTTAGTTTGTTTCTTGTTGGTGTTTCTATATTATAAATATCATAGTTATTCCGATTTAAAATAAGCTGAAATAGATTCTTGAATTGTTAAGTAATTTTTAGAATTAAAACGATGTTTGAAGTTTCAATTTGGTTTTCGTTTAAACAGCACTCCTTACAATTTTAGCATACCATTATTTTTTGTCAATATTTTTACGATTCATCCGCTAAAATAAATATTTAGCGGTTTTTTCGCGGATTTATAGAAAATTCAGCTATAGACCAAAACCGGTAAGAAGAATCTACATCGAAAAAGTGGGCAGTAGTGGGTTGAGACCGTTCTGAATGGAGACGGATTAGTTCAAAAAGTATTTGCTGAAATATTAGACGCAATATATGAGCCGAAATTTTATGATTATTCATATGGATTTAGAAAAGGTCGGAACTGTGATCAAGTGGTAAAATATTTGGATGACAAGCTGATGGGAAAAACTAAATGGGTCGTAAATGCTGATATAAAGGAACTCTTTGACGACTTGAATCGATGAAATTTCTGTTAATAACACCATAGAACCATTGATAATCAATTGTTTGCTTTAATTTTGTCAATTCATTGTCAGATAATTTGGTTTAATTTGTCTGTACCTGTATTTGTTTATTTAATACCCAATTATAAGCAAATCGTGCTGTTCTAGTTATTGTTTTTTGTCGGCAATAATCTAACTTTTTTTGTGTCTCTGTTTATGACTATTTGGTCTTTTATTGTGTGTCTTTTTTTACCCAAATATGAAGCTTTTTGTCCATGTTTTGGACGTTCGATTTCGCATTCTGTAAAATCAATTGTCGCGTGGTGTTTTCCTTGATTAATTCGCGTTTTGACGACAATGAAAATGTTCCATCTTTGATTAAAGTTTGTTCGACCCATGCAACATCCTCGGAAATTCGTTGTTCAGATACACCATAATCAAAGCCCAAGTTTTCCATTGTGCGGTAATCGTGGTAATATCCAAGCATAATAATTAGCACATCCAAAACACTCAATTTTCGCGCTCTACTGCCTTTTTTGCGCATCTCCTTGTATGCGCTTTAGAAGATCGCATGCTTTGCTTCAAATGTTGGTTTTCTTATTCCGAATGTTACTAAATATTTTGTTTTTAGTAATTTTTCAATTTTATTTTTATTATCCATTCTAAAGTTTTAGCATATTTTAAAGTTTTAGGACAGGTATATTATTTTTTGTCAATATTTTTGCGATTCATTCGCTAAAATAAATGTTTAGCGGTTTTAGAAATTTATCTAATTTTATATCTTTCTGCTGGATTCGCGTAGGTTATAAGTATAATGTTAATTTAAAGAAAATCGAGGGATTACATAGTTACATTATCCCGCCTCACAATTTTACGTACTCTTTTAAAAAATATTACAAATATTGATATTTGGATCCTAAAAACGTCAAAATATATAATTTTTTTACATTTTTTTGGATATAAAATAAAAATTAGCAGTCGATTGTTGACATTGCTAATTTAAATATCTTAAAATAATAAATAGAGTATTTTGTTAGAATACTTTAAAAATTTAAAAATATATTTGGAGGTTTTTTTATGTCATACTTATCACCATATAATAGTGATTTAGATTTTTTCAGTGAATTTAAGAATATTCTTGATAATAAAATGGTAGCAACAACGGAGAAAGATGGTTATTATTTACTTCGGATAGAAGTGCCGGGATATGCCTCAAACGAAATAAATATCGAGTTAGGTAAAGATGATGAATTGAAGATTAATGCAAAAACAAAAGAAGAAGATGAAAAGAAGGAACGTAATTTTTCTATAAAATTAAAAAATGAAAGCAATGAAAATCTTAAATCTGAAGATCTTGAAGTGCATCTTGAAAATGGGATTCTTAAAATAAAATATCCTAAAAAAAGTAATTTAAAAATAAACAGTAATATCGTAAATATAATACAGTCATAAAATTAAATTTGTACTGGACTCGTATATGTTCCGCATTTAGATCCTTAAAATTGATATTTAACCTAACAGCATTTTTTTGCCGACAAATGTGGTGAAATAGATAGTGCTTATTTGCTTAAACAACCAATAAGATTGACAAAATTTATAGAAAAAAAGGCGGAAAAGTTGCTAAACTGAAGTTTAGTCGGATAAATAGTTCCAAAATATAAAAAATGTTGACAAAAAAACAACAAATCGTTAGTACTAAATAAACGTCGTAAAATTCACGAAAATTTACGCTTGAAATGAAATGTATCTATGTAAGGATCAACTTGAGACGGATGATGAACCTGCGCAAAACAAAGGATCAATATCACAAGATATAACTAATGTGTATTTGAAGAATTGAGGTTATATTCATGGAATTAGATGCTGGCGCTAGTTTGTTGTTTATGGTAGGTTATTATCTTATATAGATTTTTGATAATAAAATATCGAAGGAAAGTTTTTGATGATGAGATATCAAATCAAGCAAGAGAAATTTTTTGAATATATTGCTCCAAAATATAAAATAAGCTTGCAAGAATGGAATCGATCATGTTAATATTATTTTTTACTTTCACGTAAAATTTGAAATAAGTAAAATATATCAATATTTACAAAAGTACAATTTGCCAGACTTAAAGAAAAAAGAGCGAAATATAATCCACGAACAGAAACGATTATCAAGCAAAGTCAAGGGTAGTAACAACCGCGAAAGGAACTTGCAAAAACACATAAGGCTGTCAGCAATACGCGTAAAGACTATTAACATAGGCTATCAAAGAAAATCTTGGGCGAAAACCGTGATTTAGAATTTGGCGGCGAAAAATCTACTCAAGAATCACAGATTGGCAGAGCAATTTTGCAGCAAAGTTGGAGACAATTCACGGATATAGCTGTTTCGATTTAAAACAATCTGTGATATAATTAAATGATGTCATATTCAAAAAACATGCGAGAATTGGTCTTAAAATATCTTGCAAAAGGACACACTTTATGAAGAAGCACGTAAGGAATTGGGTGTAAGTTCGAAAAAAGCGTGAAAAAAACTTTTAAACGAAATAGTGAAGTTTAGAAAAGCGATTAAAAAGGATAACTGTGACGAAATTTTTCACTGAAGAATTTGAATCTTACCTCGAAGGACATTCTGACGCAATACTTTCAGAAATAGCAAAAAAATTTAGTGATTTAACATCCGGTGCATTCGATGCTTTGGAACGAATAGGAATCACTTTAGAAAAAGAGTATTTTTACATCGAAAGGGACGAAATAAAACGTCAAAAATTAGATGAAAAAATGTCTAAGTCAATGTGCCGACATTGCCCATATTAACGAATGCGGTGTTAATACGTTATGGTAAGACAGTACGGCCGTTCGAAAATTGGAAAAAGAGTTTTTATTCCTGCGTCCGGATGAAAATTTAAGCGAATAAATATCGTTGCGGGTAAAATTAACGAAAAACCGTTTGCAGTCAAAATGTACAAATGGTCGATGACTGCGGCATTTTTTCAGATTTGGGTTGAATATGAACTCTGCCCAGTTTTATGTCAAAGCAGCATAAGTTTTGGTGGTCAACGCTAATTTTCACAAAAAATCGGAACTCGAAAAAATTGCATGTTTATATAAATGCCACATCGTTTGGATTCCGCCATATTCTCCGGACAAAAATAAAATTGAAAAATTATAAGCAAATTTAAAAGATTGGTTGCGTTTTAATCCTAAAAATTACTTAACAATTCAAAAATCTATCTCAGCTTATTTTAAATCGGAACAGCTATAGATAGCGAAAGGGAATTTAAAAAACACCGAAAATAAAAATGAAGTTTATAATTTATTAGTAAAATTTAAAACATATATTTCAAAAGTAGAGTGACTTGAACAAAATTTTAAAACTTTTAAGTATATTGAAATAGACCAGAACAAAATTTTTTGTGCAAATTTTTTAATTCTTTAGTAAAGGTGACTTCAAAAATTAAAAAAATTGTCTCGTAAGCAAAAAAGAAAATTTTTTAGAAATTAACAATTATTACGCTTAACTTGACATTATTACGTTATAGACTTTAGCAGAAAAGCGTATAAAGCTATTATTTGGGTAAATTTAGGCTATAGCTAATAACCATTTACTCTATAATAGAGTTAAATATAATGGTATTGCAAATATTTTTAGAGTTAGCGGTATCGTTATTTTAGGTTTATAATCAAACACTGAAAAAAGTTGTATTTTTAAATAAATCAAAAAATGGGTAAAAAATTTGACAAATAGTCTATGATAATGCAAATATATATTCAGATTGAAAAATTAATCGAATTATTCTTAGGTTAATCCCCCTTCTTAAGAACTACGATAAAAATTAAAAAGGAAGTGTAAGACATGATATGAGAGATGTAGTGTTGGAAGAAATATATAATGGAATGAGTCACAATATCAAAGGTGCAAATTGGGACTATAAAGCAGATTTTAGCAAATTAAAAATTTTATGAAAAAATATAGAAAAGTACGATTTTGATAAATTTGGTAATAAAGTGGCATTTGGTATGTATGAAGCAAATACAATGACATTACAAACGTGTGTTCAAGTCGAGAATCTTTTTAAATTAGTTTTAAGAATAAAACTAGAATTTGCTAAAGATAAAAATAGATTAGAAAAATTATGCAAAGTATATAACCAAATACATGAAAATTGGATTAAGGATTTAAGCTAGAAGTTTTTTATTTAGATTTTAAGAATTAATGGGGTTGAATTTAATGATACAAACAAAAAATTTTAGAGTGACAAAAAATTTATTTATTAATAATTCTATTTCATTAAATTTAGGTAAAAATAATAATTTTTGTAAGTCTATACTTAGAAAAACGAATATTTCTAATACTATATTTGACGAAAATATATTGCCTAAACCTGATTTTGTATATAACTTAAACAGATTCAATTTTGATTACGCAAAACTAGATTCTATTATGGATTTACTTTTGCAATTAAAAGCGAATCAAGACGACCAAAATTCTATTTTTCAGAATAACACAGTTGTAAAACAACAAATTTTGGACCAATTGAAAAATGAAGTGGTTAGGGTCCAAAATGGTCTAACAAAGACTCAAACTGAAAAATTAAAAGTAGTTTCAAATAATAATTTTGATGTAAAGACTTTAGATCAGCTTTTAAAGTCTCTTTCAGAAGATTCAAAAAAAAAAATAGATAAAAAGAAAATAATTAAAAATGAAATAGTTAATTTAACAGAAGAAAAAAATAACATTTCTAAAAAGATTGTTAATAAAACTGGTAATTTAACTAATTTTATTAACAACAAAGAAAATTTTATTGATAACATTTATAAAACAAATGTTGAACACATAAAAAAATTACTAAAAAATAATTTAAAAGAAAATGTTTTTGAATTTTTTTGCTCAGGAAATTATGATAAAATATTAAGTAATTCTCTCGAAGATATCTTAAATAAAGTGAAAACTAGCAAATTTAATCTTATAAACAAAGATAATGTTAATAATATTAAAAATAATGTTTTAAAAACTAATAAAAATTTAATTAAACAAAACAATATTAGAAAAATTAACAATAATCTATTTTTAGAAGATATATTAAATACTAAAAAAATTAAAGTCACTGAAAGTAACCATAATAAATCTACCAAGGCTTCGACTTTAGTCTCAGAAACAGAAAAAATATTCCTAAAAAATATTACTAAAGCAAATGTTAGAAATTTAATAGAAAAAAGAAAATATAAAGATTTAGAAAATTCAAAGTATTTTAATTTAAACAGAAAAATCATAGAAATTAAAAAAATAAAAGAAAAACATGTAGAATTAGAAAATTTAGAGAAGTTAGTAAATAAAAATAAATTAATACATGCTAGAGATTTAGCAAAAAAATCAATAATTTCTAATTTGAATACTAAAGAAATTAAATTAGACAAAAAAATAGATATTTTAGCAAATGTTATAAATAAAAATCTGATGTCCGAAATTTTGTCTGATAAAAAAATATTAGATATTAGAAATGTAAAAACAAATATTTTTAAAAAGTTCAAAACTAGAGTTATCGATTTAAAGAAGAAAAAATTAGAAATAAAATCTAAAAATCAATACGAAAAAGATTTAAGGACAATACAAGAAAATGAACTCAAATTAAAAAATTCTGAAAATGTAGTTACCAAAATAAGTAAAGTAAAAAATACTTTGGACTTGATTTCCAAAATTTCTAAAAGTAATTCTATAATTAAGGTTTTCTCTGAAAGAAAAAATATCGAAACTATAAATAATTTAATTAATAAAAAAAGTTATTTAAGTATAGATAGAATAAATAAGAAAAATATTTCTGAGAGTGTTAAAAATTTTTTTGAAGTTAGAGAAAATAAAAAAGAGATAATTAAAAAATTAGATCTGAGTAGTTCTATTACTAAAAATATAATCTCAAAAAAAAATAAAATTTTTGAAAAAGTCAACGAAAATATTAATAAATTTATTAAAAATAAAATTGAAAATAGTATAAAAACTAAAATTAAAAAAACATTTTTGAATAATTACGCAAATATTAGGAATTTTGAATCTAACATCATTTACAAGACATCTAAAAATAAAATTATTGTTGATAGAAATTTAAAAACAATCACTAAAAATGAATTTTTAAATAAAAATTATGAATTAGAGAAGAATATTTTAAATAAAAAGTCTATTATTAAAAATATATTTTCGCACAAAAATAAAATTTTTGAAAAAGTTAACGAAAATATTAGTAAATTTGTTAAAGTTAAAACTAAAAATGGCATCAAAACTAAAAGCAAAAAAATATTTGTAAATGACTACACAGGCGCCAAAGATTTTGAATCTAATCTGATTTATCAGAAATCTAAAAATAAAGTTATTGCTGGTGAAAAATTAAAAACAGTTACTAAAAATGAAATTTTAAATAAAGATTATGAATTAGAGAAGAATATTTTAAATAAAAAATTAACAGTAACAAACAAAAAATCAATTAAAAGGAAATCTAAAAAGGCTGTCGAAAATATAATAAATAATATTTTAAAAACTAACAACAAAAATATTTTAAAAACAAATAAAATTATCAGTAGTTTAGAAACTAAAAATGTTGATATTCATGATTTTTATAATTTAACATTAAAAAATAATATTCAAAAAATAAAAAAAGCCAAAAACTTTGTCTCGAAAAGAAAGACAAAATTTTTTTCTTCAAAAATTTTAGCCAGCAGAATTTTTAGAACTGAAAATAAAAATTTGTACAGAGATATAATTCAAAATAAACTATTTTATTATAATGACAGTGCAGAAAATGTTAACAATAATAATTTAGTCAAAGAAACTTATTTATTTAATAATAAAAATTTTTATAGAAATTTAGAATATAAAAAAATGGCACATAAAGATCCTATTCCTTTGAAAAAAATAATAAATTCTGAAATTGAAAAATCTAAAAAGGTTAAAACTAAAAAAGAAAAAGATCCAGATATTAAATTTATAAAAAAAGTAATAGATTCTCCTAAAAATATGAACAATAAATTTTTATATCCTAATAATTCAAAGCTGAAATTTAAAGAAAAGCACTTGAGTGAAGATGACGTCAAAGATATTATTAGATCTTATATGAGTGACTTAAATATAGAAAATATTTCTCAAATAATTTTAGATAAAGTAGATCAAAAAATGAGATTAGACAAAAAAAGAAAGGGTATATTTTAAATTGGTTTTCAGATTTAATTGATATTTAAATTAATATATTGGTTTATTCATAATAAATTTCTTGGTCAGTAATATGCCTATTGTTGCCAACCCCAAGAGTGGTTTTATTGAACTTGTGTGTTCCCTTATGAATTCAAAATTTACTAAATTGTTTGTACCTGATTTTTACGCATAAAATATATAATTTTATTTATTTTTTAAAAGTTCAAACATTTCATCTAATTGTAATTTAATATTTAAAAAATATTCATCAATTTTATATAATTTTTCTATTCTTTGGTCAAGATTTTCTAATGAAGAATATTTAGTTCTAAAATGTTGTATTATAAAATCGTAAATCGATATAAACTGAAATTTTTGATCATCTAGTAGTCATATTTTCACCACTTTTCAACCCACTTTCTATAAGAAATTTTAAAACTTCTTTTGGAGAGTAAGTATTATCAAAAACCATATAATTAATGGATAAAAAAAGCCTAAAAACTGCCCGATACCCATTTTCTCCATTAATGTCTGCTCCTTTTTCGACTAAAAATTTAATTAAATCTTTATTTCCTAATTTGCAGGCGGACTCTAATGCGGTATAATCTGTCAAAGACCCTGTGCCGCGCCAATTCACATCGGCACCATAGTCAATCAAAACTTTTATTATATCTAAATTTAATTTTTCTTTTGTTTCTTCTCTATGAAATATCATAAAATTTTCATTTTCCAATTGTTCACATGCCTTAAGAAGAGGAGTATAACCATTTGGATGAGAATCTACACGTAAATTAACATCAGCACCTTTTTTAATTAAAATTTTAGCGATAGGTGGAAATCCATTTTGAAAATGCCAGTTTACATCATTGAGCGCTTTATCAAGTGCTGTTTTTCCTTCAAAATCTTTTACATTTATATTTTTATTGTTTAAAAAATCATCTATTCTTATTCCTAAAATATTTGGTGTTTTGCCTTCGTTGTTTTTTATGTCAACATTTGCGCCTTGACTTATTAGGTATTGTGCAAGATCAACGCGATTTTCATTACACGCTTAAATGTAGTGGTGTATTACCGCGACTGTCTTTTTCGTTAATCACTGCACCACGTTCAATAAAATTTTTTGCTTCAGTTATACTATTACACATATGCAGTACAGTAGAGCCGAAACTATCTTTGTATTTAACATTTGCGCCATTCTCAATTAAAATTTTAGCTCTTTCAATATCTAACGGTCTAAAGTGCATTAAATCAAGTAGTTGTTTGCCAAGCTCTTCCTTATTTTGAATAGTAACACTTTGTGAAACTCCTGTGTTAATATTTTTCGACACAAAATCAGAAGCATTTAACATGCGCGCATTTCCAAACATCATAATCCCACTTATAGCCAAAGCTGCACTTCTTATTATCCCTTTATTTACTCCTCCTGCAATTTTATTGAGTTCTTCGTCGGAAAGATCGGTGTTATTCATATTAAATTTTTTTAAAGCATGTTTTCTGAAATCTTTAAAAGTAACATTATAATTTTTAAAATTTATCAAAATAAATTTGTACATTTGTTCTATTTTTTTTGAGGATTTAAAAATTTCACGTAGTTCATTATTTTGTTTAATTACTTCTAAAATTTCTGAAATTGATTCAAATTTTATATAAATCACACTCTTTTAGTTAATTATAACTTATTCAAATATAATTTTCAAGCCAATATAAACATTTTTAATACAAAAATTGATGTTCCATAAAAACATACCTAAACACTAAAAAAGGAATATCTTTGTTAATATTAACTACTTTATATACTAAAATAACGAAATTTTTAAATTAATCATTAATTTTTATCAAATACTATTAATGCTTTTTTCAAAAGATGTAAACATAATTCCTCATATTTATAGACAAAGTAAATTTGGGGGTAATTTAGGCAAAATTATTACAATCAAGTCTCAGACATCTAAGTTTTGAACATATTTAGCGTTTTGTTCTATGAACTCTCTTCTAGGTTCTACTTTATCACCCATTAATATAGTAAAAGTTTCATCTGCAGTAGTAGCATTTTCTAAAGTTACTCTGAACATAGTTCGTGATTCAGGATTCATAGTAGTTTCCCAAAGTTGAGTTGAATCCATTTCACCTAAACCTTTGTATCTCTGTATGTCTACTGTTCCTAATTCTTTTATTTTTTTGTCTCTTTCTAAATCTGAAAAAGCATAATAATGTTTTTTATTTTTAGTAATTCTATATAAAGGTGGTTGAGCGATATAAATATGTCCGTTTTCAACAAGTGGTTTCATAAATCTAAAAAAGAAAGTCAATAATAAAGTTCTAATATGAGAACCGTCAACGTCAGCATCAGCCATAATTATAACTTTTCCATATCTTAATTTTTCTAGATTAAAATCTTCTCCAACGCTGCATCCTAAAGCTGTTATTACAGGGGTAAGTTTTTCATTTCCATAAACTCTGTCTATTCTAGCTTTTTCTACATTTAGCATCTTGCCCCATAAAGGCAATATAGCCTGAAATTTTCTGTCTCTACCAGATTTTGCAGAACCTCCTGCTGAATCCCCTTCCACTATATAAATTTCTGTTAAATTCATATCTTTAGACTGACAATCTGACAATTTACCAGGCAAAGAAGCTGATTCCAAAGCTGATTTACGTCTTATTAAATCCTTGGCTTTTCTAGCTGCGTCTCTAGCTTTCATAGCAGAAATAGACTTTTCTAATATTGATTTTGCTGTAGCTGGATTTTCTTCTAAGTATATTTCTAATTTTTTAAAAACTAGTTCATCTACAAGAGTTCTTATTTCTGTATTTCCTAATTTAGTTTTAGTTTGACCTTCAAATTGTGCATTTATAATCTTTACACTTATGACAGCTGTTAAACCTTCTCGCACATCTTCCCCAGAGAAATTTCTATCAGATTCTTTTAAAATATTAAACTTTCTTGCGTAATTATTCATAACTTTAGTTAAAGCTCTTTTAAACCCGTCTTCATGAGTTCCACCATCTACAGTATGAATATTATTCGCGAAAGAAAGAATCAGCTCACTATAATTAGAGTTATACTGTAAAGCTATTTCAACACTAGCAGTACTTTCGAAATTTGTTCCATATATATTAATAATGTCTTGATGTACAAGTTCTACCGATTTTTTCTTATGAATATATCCTACAAAGCTAGTAACTCCACCTTTGTACATGAAATTTTTAGTGATTATATTATTAAGGTTTCTTTTATCACTTAAAACAATACTAATCCCAGCATTTAAAAAAGCCTGTTCTCTAAGTCTGTTTTTCAAAACTTCAAAATCATATTCTAAAGTCTCTGTAAAAATTTCAAAATCAGCTTTAAAAATTATACAAGTTCCTTTTTTATCGGTTTGACCTTTAATTTCTAACTCAGAAACTGGAATTCCTCTCTCAAATCTTTGGCAATAAATGTTATTGTTTTTATAGACTTCAACTTTTAGCCATTCAGAAAGAGCGTTTACAACTGAAGCACCAACACCATGTAAACCACCAGCGACTTTATACCCAGAACCACCAAATTTTCCGCCAGCATGCAAAACAGTAAAAACCACTGTTACAGCAGGTATATTTAACTTAGGATGTATTCCAACAGGAATACCTCTGCCATTGTCTGTAACTTTTATTATATTTTCAGGTAAAATTTCTACTTCTATTTTGCTACAATATCCAGCTAGTGATTCATCTATAGAATTGTCTACTACTTCATACACTAAATGATGTAATCCTTTAGGGCCTGTAGAACCTATATACATACCAGGTCTCTTTCTTACAGCTTCTAGACCCTCTAAAACCTGTATTTGTTCCGCATTATACTTACCAACATTTCGATCCATTCCATCTTTTTCCAAATTAAAACTCTCCTTACATCATATTTTAATGTATTTTTTTAAAATATTCAAATTTTTAATTTATAAATTTTTCAATTAAATACTTTTATTTCTATAAAATCTTTATCGACTTTTTAATTTTCTAAAATTACAAGTTATAAATCAGAAGTCAAAATTTAATTACAATTTTGTCGCAGAATATATTTAGCAAATTAAATATTAAGCACTTTATAGAGATTAAGATAAAAAAATATGAAATTAGGTAAAAATGCATAGCAAAATTTGTTCAGTGAAGTTAAAGATATGAAATAATGGGAGATTTGCCGTTTTTAGACAATAGTAAATGCCAGACTACGTTACTTTTTTATATTTGTTATAAAAAGTCTTTTCATATTTTTATGAATTTGTAAAAAATATATGCAAACAATACTATTTATTGAAATATGGAGGTGAATTTTATGAAAAAAAATTCTAAAATAATATTAATTACATTTTTTTGCACTATATTTAATTTTATTGGTTTTAACTGTGGAGAGACTGGCTTTAAGCCTATAGACTCTATAAACAAGATTTTTGAATTTTCAAATTTACAAAAAAATATAATAGACATTGGAAATATAAATTATAACCAAAATATAAAAAACAATAAATTTATACCAAGTGGTGAGCTTTTAGGTTTTGTATTAGATTTAAATGGAGCTTTAGTTGTAGAAACGTCTTTTGTAAACACTGAATTTGGAACTGTGAAAACTAACAATTTTAACAAAGGTGATGTTATAAAAAAAGTAAATAATAAAATAATAAATTCAAATGACGATTTAGCAAATGTAATAGAAACTAGTGAAGGTAAAGATATTCATGCTGAGTACGACAGAGATCAAACGAAATTAGAATCTACAATAACTCCTGTTAAATCGACTGATGGTAGCTATAAAATAGGGATTTGGGTACAAGATAGCGTTAAATTTTTAGGAACAAATACGTTTTTTAATAAAGATACTCATGATTTTTATGCTTTAGGACATGGTTTTTTCAACCCTTGTAATGAAAAATTATTGAAAACTAAAGGAGGAGAAATTTTTCCAGCATGTTGTAATAGTATTAAAAAAAGTGAAAAAGGAAGTCCTGGTGAGATAATAGGTTCTTTGATCGGCACAAATTATATAGGAAAAGTACTTAATAATACTAACAATGGTATACATGGAAAATTAAATGAAAATTTTGTAAATAATATTGATATTAAAAATGAACTTGAAATCGCCAGTATTGACGAAATAAAAATTGGAAAAGCTCAAGTGTTGTGTACAATATCTAAAGATGGTCCAAGAAGTTTTGATATAGAAATAACAAATATAAATTTAAACGAAAAAGATTCTACAAAAAGAATCTCAATTGAAGTTTGCAAAGAATTAGAAAAAAATACTAACGGAATAGTACAAGGTTTTAGCGGTAGCCCTTTGATACAAGATAGAAAAATAGTAGGAGCAATAACTCATGTTCTTGTTAACGATCCTAAAAAAGGCTTTGCAAGTTCAGCACATGAAACTATCTCAACTGCCAAATAAATCTTTCAATTTGTCGAAAAAGCTTCTGTTTTTTTGGTAATTTTTTTCATTTATATTATCACCGAATTTTTTTAATATCTCTTTTTGTTCTATAGACAAATTTCTAGGAATTTCTACATGAACTTTCACGTATTGGTCACCTTGACCTTTACCGTATATGTTAGGAATTCCTTTGTTTTTTAATTTAAAAATATCTCCATTTTGAGTTCCTTCATGAATAACATATTCTACCCTTCCATCCAAAGTTGGAATTATTATTGTAGCTCCCAAAGCAGCCTGAGTAAAAGTGATAGGAATTGTGCACCATATATCATTATCTTTTCTTTCAAATATATTATGTTTGCTAACTTTTACATAAACATGTAAATCCCCTGTACTTCCTCCGTTTATACCGGTATTTCCTTTGTTTCTGATATTCAAAATTTGTTCATTGTTTATTCCAGCAGGAATTTTTATCTCTAAATTTTTATTTTTTCTTACTCTACCCTCACCAGAACACACTTTACATGGATCACTTATAATTTTTCCTGAGCCTTGGCACCTATCGCAAGTCCTAGTCGTCTGAATTACACCAAACGGTGTTCTTTGGCTTATAGTTACCTGCCCTCTACCTTTGCAAGCAGGACAAGTTTTTGGTGAAGTGCCACTTTTGTTACCAGTTCCATTACAATTATCACATTTATCAACGCAAGTATAACTTATATTTTTACTGCAGCCTTTAGCTGATTCTTCAAAACTAATATTTACATTAGCTTGTATGTCTGATCCTTTTTTAGCACCCCTTGAATTGCTACCGTTGCCACCAAATCCGCCGAAAAAACTGCTAAAAATATCACCTAAATCAAACTCTTCCCCAAATGGGTTTCCTGAAGAATAACTATAACCACCACCGCCTGCACTGTAACTAGGATCAACACCAGCATGACCAAATTGATCATATCTAGCTTTTTTACCTTTGTCAGATAAGACTTCATAAGCCTCACTTACTTCTTTAAAATTTTTTTCAGCTTGTTTATCACCTGGGTTCAAATCAGGATGGTACTTCTTAGCTAATTTCCTATAGGCTTTTTTTATTTCATCTTCAGAAGCATTCTTGTTTATTTCCAAAACATTATAAAAATCTCTTTTATCAGCCAACATTCAATCTCCTTCATTTTATATTTAATATACTAGAATTTCGAACTTTTTTAAAAATATCCTACTTTTCTCATAATGTTATTATAAATATTTTTCCAGGTTTTTCAATGTTATTTTGGAAAAAAATTAATAAAATATTTCTTTAAAAATTATAATTAATATATAATCTGATGTTAATCTGTTTTAAGAATTTCTTGTTTATTCAAAATTTTTTCGTCAAATATTTTTTACAATTTACCAAGCAATAACTCAAATTTTGTTATGAATGCCATTCCAGAAAATTACTATTTTTGTGGTTTTTACAGTAAATATTGTAAATATAAATTTCTTTTTTTGTTTTATTGCCAAACGTTTGGTAATATAACGTAGAATTAAGAATCTGCTCTATCCTTTAGATAGGTAAATGGTCAATTCATATGTATTATTGGCAAAATAATTTATCATAATCAATAAGAAAATAAAAATTTTTTTCTTAAACTTCGATAAAATATAAATAATTTTTCAACTCATTTTATTTTTTCGGATTTTTTAAAATTTTCGACTATATAATGTATTAGACCTGCTTCTAAACCCAAAAATCCAACCTATGGTTATACAAACTTGCAATTAATTTGACCCTAAGTAAATCTCTTTTTCCTTTGTTTTTGTAAATTTCTTTACAAATTCTAAATATTTTTATTTCTCTAATTAATGTGTTCGATTGTGATTTTTTTTGTGTTAAAAGCTTATTTTCAATGATTTCTTCTTCAGTGAGAGGATGATTTTTTGTAGCTTTTTTTGGTATTTTAGCATTCAGAAAAAATTTTTGAATTCCTTGATACCCCTTATCTGCATAAATTTTAACTTCTTTCTCGAGTATTTTGGCCAAAGGGTTTTTAAACATTAAAAAACCGTGTGTTTCGCCGATTGCATTAAAAACATCAAGTATTTCACGTGTTTTTGCATTGGCTAAAATTTGATATTTTGTTGTGTACCTCTTTTTTTACTTGAGTATGATACTTTTTGTTTGTACTTCAGGGCTGTTCTTCAACATCTAAGAGCAACATTTCAAAATTATTTTTTTCAGTATTATCGGATTAAAACGTTCTTTAATCTCTTTGATTTTGAACTCTTCCGACTGTCTTAACACATCTTTCACCCAAATTATATATTTGCATAGCGTTGATTTTGGTACTTCATAATCCAAAGCCATATGACGCATACTTCTGTATTATCGCCAATATTCAAGTGCCGTTGTTAATCCGAGTTCAAATGAAAGTCCCTTCCCTCCGCCTTTTTGTGTGTTGGTTGATAATTTTCTTTTAAGATTCTCAGCATTTTTTCGAATACCACTTTTTTGCTATCAATACTTAGTTTAATGTCATATATTTCCTTGGTCGATTTACTCGTCACACAAAGTTGCGTCAAAAAGCTGAGAAATTATAAAATTTAAATTTGACTTCGGTGTTCATTTGTAAAACATAAAATAACGAAAATTATTACTATATTACATTTAAAACATCAATGATTTCAAAAATTTATGTATTTTTATTAAATATATTTGAAAATTTTAGTATTTCAAAACATTCTTTTTCTAAAATTTCAGGTATAATTTCTATTTTATAATCTTTAAAAATTTCAAATATATTTAAATTAGAATTTAAATTTTTCGAACCATAAATTAATTTAGAAATCCTAGAGTTTATGACAGCACCTGCACACATAATGCATGGCTCTAATGTTACATATAATTCACAATTAGTTAACCTCCAATTTTTTAAAATTCGATTTGCTTTAAAAATAGCTTCAATTTCAGCATGATAAATAGCATTTTTAAATTTTTCTTTTTTATTATAACCTTTAGAGATAACTTCATTATCAGTCACTATCACAGCCCCAACTGGAATGTCTAGATTTTTTTTCGCTAACTTTGCCTGATTTAATGCGATTTGCATAAAATATTCATGTTTATTAATTAAAAATCTTTCTCCTGAATTTTCCCTTTAACCCAACATTTATGACATAAAGAGATATATTTTTCATTTCCACCTATTTCAATATTATTTCCTTTATAAATTATTTTATTCTTTTTGTATTTTGCATTTATTATAGCTTTTTTTTCACATTTGCTACACATAGATGGAATCTCTCTAATCGTATCAGAAATTTCTATTAATCTTTTGCTCCCTTCAAATAAACGTCCAGTATAATCTGTTTTCAACCCATAGCACATTACTACAATACCAGAATTAGCAAAATTTCTTAATTCTTCTACTTGCTTATAATTCAAAAATTGTGATTCATCCACTATTATTACTTCAAAAACTTCTTTTAATATATCAGAAAACTTATTTTCAGCACTTATCAATACAGCTTCACTACTTAAACCTGCCCTGGATTTAATCATAAACTTTCCATCTCTATTATCTATAGAAGGTTTTATCAAAATGACTTTTTTCCCATGCTCTCTGAAATTAAAATTTTCCATTAAAGCAATAGCAGTTTTGCTAGAGCCCATAACACCATAATAAAAATACATTTTCATATTATCTATTTTCCAGCATATATTATTTTTTTGCTCAACAAATTTTGGGGCATAAATCAAAATATTTTTCAAATTCTTTTTCGTTTAAAATTTTCACATTTATTTTCTTAGCTTTTTCTAGTTTGATACCCGATTTTTTGCCTAAAATTAGATAATCTGTATTTTTAGATATACTGTTACTGCAAGTTCCCCCTGACTTTTCTATGAGTTTAGTTATTTCTGAGCGAGTATAATTTTCTAAAGTTCCTGTGATTACAAACTTTTTATTTTTAAATTTTTCAGAACTATTTTTGCTCTCTAAAAATGTAGTATTTAATCCAAGTTTTTTTAATAAAATTATATTTTGTAAATTTTGGTCAACAGAAAAATAAGAACGTATACTTTCAGCTATTTTTTCCCCAATAGTATTTATCTCTAAAATTTCTTTTTTATTTGAATTGATTATGTTATCAATATTTTTAAAATTTTCGGACACCAGATAAGCAGATTTTTTTCCCAAATTTCTTATCCCCAAAGCAAATAGTAATTTGTCTAAACTGTTATTTTTAGAATTTTCTATTTCATTTATTATATTTTCAGCTATTTTTTCACCTGATTTATATAATTTTTTAAAAGATTCCGAACTTAATTTATAAAAATCTACTACAGAAAGTAAAAATTCATTTCCTACCAAATTTTGTATAATCTTTTCACCTAATGATTTGATATTCATAGCATCTCTTGAAACAAAATGAATTAAATTTCTTAATAATTGTACAGGACAATTTATATTATCACATCTTGAGATTACATTAGATTCTTTTGTAATTTTGGAATTACAAGAAGGACAAAATTCCGGCATTGCAAACTTTTTTGAAAATTCATTAGTTTTATATACTCTTACTACTTCAGGTATAATTTCTCCTGCTTTTCTTAAAACTATTTTATCTCCTATTTTTATACTTTTTTTAATTATAAAATTTTCATTGTGTAAAGTCGCTTTACTTACTATAGTTCCAGATATTAAAATCGATTTTAAAACAGCCATTGGAGTCAAGATACCAGTTCTACCTACTGTCACTTTTATATCTAAAATTTTAGTTATTTTTTCTTCTGGTGGGTACTTAAAAGCTTCAGCCCATCTAGGATATTTTGAAGTACTTCCCAAAATTTCTCTTTTGTTTAATTCATTAACTTTTAAAACCACACCATCGATTTGAAAACATAATTTGTTTTTTAATTTTTCTATTTCATCTATTTTTTTAAAAGTTTCTTCAATATTACTGTGCAAATTATAAAATGGTGGTACAGAAAAATTTAATTTTTTTAAAAAATCTAAAGATTCTTTATGAGTATTTATTTTAAAATTTTCTATTTTTTGTATATTAAAAATTATTATCTCCAAATTTCTTTCGGCTGAAATTTTAGAATTTTTTTGCCTTAAAGAACCAGCCGCTGCATTTCTTGGATTTTTAAATAGTCTTTTGTTATTTAATTTTTGATTTTTTATTAAATTTAAAAAATTTTCATTTGAAATGTAAACTTCTCCTCGCACTTCTAAATAGTCTTTAAAATCAATTTCTTTAGGTAAATTTTTAACAGTAAAAATATTTTCTGTTATATTTTCACCGACAATTCCGTCACCACGTGTTGAAGCTCTAAATAGCTTTCCGTGTTTGTATTCAACAGAAACAGATAAACCATCTATTTTGGGTTCTATAACGTATTCATAATTTTGGACTATTTTTCTTATTTTATTATCAAATAAAACCAACTCTTCCTTGGAATAAGAATTATGCAAACTTTCCATTTTTACTTCGTGAATTACACTCGAAAATTTTTTAGATTTTCTTCCTCCTATTAAATTAGTTGGGGAACTGGCAATTTTTAATTCAGGATATTCTTTTTCTAAATTTTCCAGTTCTTTTAATAATAAATCGTATTCATAATCGCTAATTTCAGGATTATCTTTTTCGTGATATTTTTTATTATGATAATTTATTTTACTTTTTAAGTATTTGTATAAGTTTTTTATTTTTTTATCCATATTTAAATGATATCAAAAATTAGAATGTTTATTTTGAGGTAACTATTCAAATCTTATCTCGACTCCAGAACCGGACTTGACACTTTCACGTCATCCGGCTCCTCAGCTGTATGGCACTTGTCATGCGCACCTCGAATTTCTTTCCTTACTTTTCTCCCAATATACTTTATCTCCATCGAACGACGACCTATCACCTTGTGTTTTAACATGTCTCGTTATTTTAACGTTACTGTGTAATTTCAAGATGTTTGCTTTGTCGTGCGTTACGAACCTCCATTTGCAACCATTAATCTCCCTGTAATATTTGCGCATTACCCATTTTTTACCTTTTTTTCGGGTGCCTTTTACACGCCCATCTCCAAGTCATTTTAAAGACTTGATGTTTCATTTTGTTAAAAATTTTTCCAGCAACCGATTTCAGATAATATTCACACCATCCGGTTATTACTGGGTTAAGCATACCTATCAATTCTTTTTGTTTCTTCGCATATGCACTTCTTATTCTTTTTCGTATAACCTCAATATGTCTGGATTGCGCCTCTTTACTGGGCATTATTAGCGTTTTGAAACCTTGTCTACTTCGCCAGTCCTTAAACTGCCTCATATGAAAACCCAGGAAATTAAATCCAATCAGGTTATCATTCACCTTTTTAAGCGTGTGTGCAATGCGAGTTTTGGTTTCGCTTAATTGCAATCCTATCTCTTTTAGCCATTCGACAATGTAATTCTTAGCTTTATTAACGATTTCTCGACTTTCACGAGTAACAACAAATTCATCCGCATATCTTGTGTTTCTGTACCATTTCATGGTTCTTCCAGTCTTACCTTTGCTTTTTTCGTACTTCATGATGTCTTTCATTAATGCTGTTTTTACATCGAATTCAAGTCCGTGCAATACTATGTTTGCTAACAGTGGTGACACCACGCCCCTTTGAGGACACGACCGACTTGGTCTAAATCCGTAACTGTTAGGTTCGAATTTTGCTTCCCATTCCGGCTTTAATGCCAGTTTCACTAGAGCTTACCTTGCTCTGTCAACCATTACTGGTATCCCTAGTGGACGCTTCTCTAACTTTCCTGGCTTTGGAATCCATACCCTTCTTACAGGTTTGCTTTTAGTTCCTAACTTTAATTAATTTTCGTTCTTTGGTTAGTGTTTTTACCCCATCGATTCCGGCAGTATTTCTGCCTTTATTGACCTGTAAAACACGTTTGACTGCTAGGAGTTTTGCGTTTCTAGAGTTTATTAACAGTCTTTGCAATTGGTGTACTTTTTTCGTATCGTTTCTTTTCGAAGCTTGGTAAATTCGTTTTTGAATCTTAAAGACGGCTCTTTCTAGCGTGTGCCAATTTATGCTGTCCCATTCGTACCTTGTCGTAATAGACTGTTTCATAATATTTTCTCCTCTAATCACAACTTTATCCTCCATATAACTCACGTCAGCATATTACGGGCATTACCCCGCACATTTGCTTCTTGAGTCATCCCACTGTCTAGTGTTTACGGTTGACTACCTGCTTGATTCCTCAAGAACCTCTAGACAGTTACCCCATTCCGTGAATGTATTTCAAGTTTAACTTAGGCATGTGCTATTTACCAGAAACTTCAGAACAGAGATACCCTTTAAACCTGATATCCCCTTACTTCGTTTCATTCTGCTCGTATCAGTTTTGTTTCGAACATCTCTCATAACGATACTTCACAGCATATTTTCGTCGTTGCCATATTAAACTGAGCCTGTACAATCAACTATCCAAATTTAGCCTTTCATTTTTCTCACATGCTTGCACCCATAGTTGTGTCATTTCCTATAAGTGTGCGGGTCCAATGTCGGGAATAGTGAAATTTAACCACCTACAATCACAGTTTCAGACACCAGTTAGGCGGCTTCGGGGCGCACTTAAAAGATTTGATCAGAATTCGTTCTGCTACTGAAAAAGTAAAATTTTAAAAAAGAATATTCAATGTAACACATAGCTAATTCACATTTTTTGAAATCCAATAGTACTTGGTTTTGGATTATAAAAATATTTACTACCCAAAATTAAAAATAATATTGATATTTAGTGTAGATATGCAAAATCTTTGGGCTCACGGTGCTGACCTGTTAAACTACCCAGGTTACGGAAGCCGCCACTTTTTAAAATTGTGTAAGTATGTCACTCGTAATATAAATTAAAAATAATTAATTGACAAAAAATAATAGCATGCTAAAATTACAAGAGATGCTGTTTCAACGAAAATCAAGTTGAAACTTCAAGCATTAAAAATTAAACACCGCGGGGCTCACGGAGATTTACGTTTGAAATGAAATAGAGCTTAAGTAAGACGAGTAATTGCAGGGGGCGTAGAACCAAGAATCTGCTTGGTCTTTAGCCAAATAGTAGTGTCAAGATTGATAATGTTATGGAGGAGAAAAATGACAAAGACTTTTATGCCAAATAATAAAAATATCGAGCACAAATGGTTTATTATAGATGCGAAAGGAAAAATTTTTGGGAGAGTAGCATCACAAGCTGCAATTTTGCTTAGGGGAAAACATAAAATAAATTTTGTTCCACATGTTGATTGTGGTGATAATGTGATAATAATAAATTGCAGCAAGGCGATTTTAACTGGCAAAAAATTATCAAATAAAAGAAAATATAGAACTACAGGTTATGTTGGACATCTGAAAACTATAAAATATGATGATCTAATGAAAAATAAGCCTGATAAAGCTATGTTTTTGGCAGTGAAAGGGATGATACCTAATAATAGTTTGGGAAGAAAAGAGTTACTTAGATTACGATTGGTATCAGGTTCTGAGCATCAGTATCAAGCTCAATGTCCGGAGGTGGTTTGAAAATGTATGATGAAAAGAAATTTTATTATGGAACTGGTAGAAGAAAAAGTTCTGTAGCAAGAGTCAGATTGTATGATGGATCTGGGAAAATAGTTATAAATGATAAAGAAATAGACAATTATTTTGGATTGGAGACTTTAAAACTAATAGTGAAGCAACCTTTAGAATTAACTGAAACTTCTGGTAAATTTGATGTCGTTTGTAATGTCCATGGTGGTGGCGTTACAGGACAAGCAGGTGCCATAAGACATGGTATTTCGAAAGCACTATCGGAATCAAATTCAGAATTAAAATTAAAATTAAAGAAAAACAAATTTTTAACTCGTGATTCTAGAATGAAAGAACGTAAAAAGTATGGTCTTAAATCAGCCAGAAGAGCGCCGCAATTTTCCAAGAGGTAGTTTTATATGATTGACAAATTAAAGAATATTGATTTGAAAAAAGTTTCAGCTGGAGTCAATAATATTGGGCATGTCAATTTTAATAAGGATGTTGGCAATCTAAAAGAGGATAATTATGAAAAATGGAAAAGTATTGTAAATAAATCCATCAAGGAAGATGATTATTGGGAAAAAGTGCGGAAAGATGATGCTGAAAAAGGTATAAATTGGTGTGGTGGTGGAGGGAGTCATTGTGTAGGTTGCGGGAATTTTTTGTTCAGAGGTAATGTTTGTAAAAAATGTAGAAAACTAGTAGAGGAAATATAGTTTTGCTAAGGTTTTTTAGGTTTGGAGATAGGTTTTTATGGATTTTAGTATTATTTATTTCCTTTTTTAGTTTATTGCTAATAAAAAGTGTTTCTAGGGACCAAGTAGAATTTTTTAATGTACAACTATTTGCAGTTTTGTGTGGTTTGTCAGTGGCTTTTTTTTTACAAACTACAAATTATAAGTTTATTGCTAGACAGTGGAAATGGATAATTTTGTTTAGTATTTTCTTAATAATATACACTTTAATTTTCGGAATAAGTGTCGAAGGATCTTTAGGTGTAAATGCCAGAGCATGGATAAGTTTTTTTGGAAAAGTTAATTTTCAACCATCTGAATTAGTAAAAATCGGTTTTGTAGTAACTTTATCTAAGCACATTGCTATTCTAGAAAAAGAAAAAAAAATAGATAAAATTGCATATCTATTTTTGGTAATTATTCATATTTTGATTCCTGTTATTTTAACGCATTTTCAAGGTGATGATGGTGCGGCTATTATATTTTTATGTATAGCCTTTTTTATCTCTTTTGTTTCAAGTATAAAGTTGAGATATTTTGTTGGGATATTTACTTTGTTTTTGTTGTTAGTTCCAGTAATCTGGAATTTTTTAGCAGACTATCAAAGGTCAAGAATATTAAATCAAATTAATCCAGAAGCTGATCCATATGGAATGGGATATCAACAAATTCAAAGTAAAATTTCTATAGGTTCTGGTGGTTTGTTTGGCACAGGTTTATTCAATGGCGAAAGAGTCTCAAATAATTTAGTTCCGATACAAGAAAGTGATTTTATATTTTCTGTAGCAGGCGAGGAACTTGGTTTTATGGGTTGCTTTTTGCTTATATTATTGCTTTTTTTATTAATTTATAAAATTTTTTTAATTGCTAAAATTTCAAATGATAATTTGGGTAAGTATATTTGTTTTGGATTTATAGGTTTAATATCTTCACAAACTATTTTTAATTTAGGAATGTGCCTAACTTTACTTCCTGTTATGGGGGTGACTTTACCATTTTTCAGTTCTGGAGGTTCTTCGATGACTTGTTTGTATCTTGGAGTCGGGTTGATACAAAGTATTTACTCTTACAATTCTAAAAAATGAAATACCGGGAAGGAATATTTACCAATTGTAAAAAATTTATTGTTAAAAACATAGTTTTTATGGCATCATTAGTTTAGATTGTTATTTATTTTATTGGATAATTTTGTGTATATATAATTTATCAAAGTAACCGTTTAAATCTATATCACCAAAATCTAAAATTTTATCTTTATCTATGTTAATATTTATTTTGTTATATAATTTATCTAAATTGTATACAGGAGTTGTGATAGATGGATAATTTTAAAAATATATTTCCTGATAATTTATTAAATATAAAATATGTAAATAATAATGAATATCTTGAAGATAATTTTAACAGAGTGGAATTTTTGGCAAATTATTATTTTGAAAATATAAATAAAGGAACCTTAAATATAAATGAGTATCAAAGATTTTTAAAAAAATCTAAATATTATATAAATTCCAAACTTGATAATGAAACACCTTTTGCTGGTGAATATGTAAAACTTATTTATAAATTGAACGATTTAGAATGGTTTTGTTTAATATTTTCAGTAATGCTTAAATTTGATGAAAAATATAGACACTTGTTTTTAAAATTGAATAATGGAAAAATCAGTTATAATTTAATATTAAAAATTTATTTTTTTAAAAATAATGTTTTAAGTATTGGAAATTATTTTATTATTTTAAATAAAATGGAATCTAAAATGAGTAAATTTTGTTTTTCCGAAAATAATTTTGAAGTAGATGCAAGATTATTTGAATTTATAATTAATAATATAAGAAAAGAAATTTCTATTAATGGCATAGATACAATAAATTTTAAAGAAACTGAAAAACATTTAAAATTAACAATTCGAGAAAAAACTGTAAATGAAATTTTTAATTTTATTGAAATTACTAAAAAAATAGAATCAGTAAAATTTATATATATTTACGGAAAATTAGGTATTGGTAAGAAAACTATTGTTAAAAGAGTTGCAGAAAAGCTAAGTAGATTTTTAATAATGGTTGACGCTGAAAAAATTTATTCTGAAAAAGAAAATGGCAAATTTTACAAGTGTATAAAATTAGCTTGTAAAGAAGCTTTTTTCACTAATGGTTGTATATGCATTGAAAATTTTGATTTAATTCATATTAAACACAAAGAAGAAATTTATGAATTATTTGATATTTTTAGTAAATATACAGACACGGTTTTTATTTTGTCTAACGAAAATTTAATAGATATGAATTATATGGATAACTTATTATGGATCGATATTAAATTGGATGATTTAACTAAAATGGAAAGTTTGAAAATTTGGGAAAAGCACTTAGCTGAAATTAAAGATATTTTGAATTTTGAGGTGAAAGTTAGTGATTTTTCTAATAAATTTTATTTTAATCCAAAGCAAATATTTGGAACTGTAAATAGAGCTAAAAAATTGGGTTTAATGTTAAAAAAAAAAATTTCTTCAAAAGAATTATATGAATGTGCTTATAAACAAGTTATAAATAAATTATCCGAAGATGCTACTAAAATCGAAGTTAGACATGATTGGAATAGTTTATATCTAAACGGAAATAAAAAAGATATTTTAATGGAAGCTTGCATGAGAATAAAAAACAAACACATAGTTTACGACGAATGGGGAATGAAAGACAAAGTAACATACGGAAGAGGCGTAAGTTTACTTTTTTCTGGAAGATCTGGAACTGGAAAGACATTAGCTGCTCAAGTTATAGCAAATGAATTGGGTTTAGAACTATATAAAATAAATTTATCTCAAATAATTTCTAAATATATAGGTGAAACTGAGAAAAATTTAAACAAAATATTTCAAGAAGCAAAAGAAAGTAACGTCATATTATTATTTGATGAAACAGATGCCCTATTTGGGAAAAGAACTATGATAAAAGATTCTCATGATAAACACGCAAACGTAGAAACATCCTTTTTATTACAAAAAATGGAAGAGTATGAAGGCGTAATTATCATGACAACAAATTTTTTAGACAATATAGACCGAGCTTTTTTTAGAAGAATTAGCTATACATTAAAATTTGAATATCCAAATAAAATAACAAGAAGACAAATTTGGGAAAACATGTACTCTAAACAAATTCCTAAAGATGCAGACATAGACTTAGACTACTTAGCAAAACAGTTTGATCTTTCGGGAGGAAGCATTAAAAATGTAGTAATAAGTTCAGCATTTATGGCTTCTCAAGATAAGAAAAAATCAGTAAGCATGTTGCACATCTTGAGTTCAATAATAAAAGAATATGTTAAACAGGGTAGATGTTGCATAACCAAAGAAGAATTTGGAGAGTATAGTTACCTATTAGATAAATTATAAACATTTACTTTTTTTTAATCATAATTTTAAAAATAAATATCTTTTTTAATTTATTTTTATGTAAATTAAAGTTTTTAACTTATGGTTTTTTGAAATAATTAAATTAACTATAATATATAAACTCATTCTGAATCAAAAAAAGTTTCAAAATCTCCTCCATTAAAAATATCATCTATTGCGCTTTCAAATTTATAATCAAAATCTTTTTTTTCCGTAAAAATCCTACTGTCAATCTTAAGATGTTGAAGAAACAGAAACCTTAATTCATTTATTTTATCTGCTTCCTCAGGTGGGACCGAAAATTCTTCAACAGTTTTTTTAAAATCCTCAACATTTTTTTTATATTTTTCCCAAAACAAAGTTATTGTTGATTCAAATTTTGACTTTAATTGTTGTATTTTATTTTCTGATTCTTCGTCTTTAACTTTTAATTTTTTTGAATAAAATTCATTAATTTCATTCAATTTTTCTGTTAATTCTTTTGAATAAAATTCATTAATTTCATTCAATTTTTCTGCTAATTCCAGAGGGCCAATATTTTCTTTTTTCACGTTGTTCCACAAAGCATCAATATTTTTAGGTTTTACACCTAACATTTTAAGAAAATTTTTAAACTCATTTTCATAGTCTAACAAATTATTAAGTACCCTAAATACAATAGAAAGATTACAAATATTAAAGAATTCTGTGTTATTACCCTTAGAAATCGAAGTATCAATACTTTCAATAAAAATTTTTTTATCTTTTATGCCAATAATATTTTTAGTAATATAATCTTTCGCTCCATTACTATACTTAATTTCATCAAAATAATTTATATATGTTTCAAAATTAAATGAACTTAAATTTAAACTGCTTGCTATTATACTAAAACTTACCACTGATGTAAATATATTTTTTATTGTTTTTTTTGATTTCATTTTTTGATCTCCTTTTTTTTATTTTTTTGTAGTTTCATTTAATTAATAACATAACTTAAACTACTAAAGTTCATATTATACTACAACAAAAAATTTTTTGCAAATAAAAATTTAAGAATAATATAATTGGAGATAATGGGATATTTTAAAAATAATGAGTATATAGACCAAGAAGGTGCCAAAAAAAATTTACTAGTTCTTGCATTTTATATAAATTTGCGAGAAAATCGCTAAATATTTATTTTAGCGGATGAATCGTAAAAATATTGACAAAAAATAATAGTCTGCTAAAATCATAAAAAATGGTATTTCAACGAAAACCAAGTTAAAACTTCAAACGTTAAAAATTAAATATCATGAGGCACAAGGGAATTTACGCTTAAAATGAAATGGAGCTTATATAAGACGAGTAATCACTGAGAGCGTAAAACCAAGAATCTGCGCCAAGTAGAGTGTCAAAGTATATGATGTAATATGTTTAGTAAAGATATTTCGAATATACTTATTGTGCAACTGTAAAATTAATAGGTTGACTATTTTGATAATTGTAAACCATCACACTAATGGAATTTTGGTGAAATTTTTTCAACGTAATTTTCTTTTTAGAAATAAAATTATATATTAAATTATCACACTATAATTTTACCTTGTTGATCTAATTTGAATAACTGAATGATATGTCATGAAAAATTAAATATTGAAATCAGCTCTGTCTATTCCGGTTTATTAAACTAATTTATGAGTTTTTTTTGGTTGAACAATTTTTGAAATTAATTCTGGTATTTCTTTACTGTAATCTGGAACATAATTATTACTGACAAAATTTTCTATAGAACTTATAGCTGAGTATATATTTTTTTTAAAATCTTTAAAATTAGAAGAATTTGAGTGCATTTTACAAATAAATTGTAAACATACAATTTTAGTTTTCTGAGAATATATCCACAAATAATTTTTATATTTTTTGTATATATTTTTTCTCTCTAAAAAATTTCTTATAATTCCTAAAGCGACTATTAAATCATTTATTTTATCTGAATTTATGTTACCTAATATACTAGTGCTTCTAACTGTATAGTTATACAGGGTTTTAGTTAAAACAACTATTTTTTTCGAATAATAAAATAATTTTAGACAAGTTGCCATATCTTCAAAATACATGTCATAAAATCTTATATTATTATCAAAAAATAAACTTCTTTTATATAATTTATTCCATATGTAATAATGGGAACTAATATCTAATATCAATTTTTTTAATGCCTTCTGGTTAGTATACTCACCATAAAAGTTATTAAAACTGTTATAGAAAGGCATATAAAATTTCGAATTTTTTTCTAAAGAATAAAAACAAAAATTGCAACAAGTGATATCAGAGTTTTTTTTCTGAGATGTTTCATACAACAATTTTAAAAAATTAGATTCAATGTAATCATCACTATCTAAAAAAGCTATATAATCACCTCTAGATATTTCTAAACCAACGTTTCTTGCTTTTGAAAGTCCTTTGTTTTTTTGGTTTATTAAAATAAAATTTTCATTCTCTTTGACAAACTTTTCTATTATTTCAAGACTATTGTCAGTCGAACCGTCATTAATGATTATAGCCTCAAAATTTTTAAATGTCTGATTTTTAACTGATTCTAAAGATTTATACAAATATTTTTCTACATTGTAAACAGGAATAATTAAACTTATTTTAGGTGTATTAATTTTTAAATCTCTCTCCTACATAAAGTTTATTCATAGAAATACTGCTCTTGTCATATTTTTTAATTTTCGAATCTCTCACAACCAGAATCAGAAGTTTTATAAGTCATCCACACAAGTAATTTTCGACTTGTAACCCACGGATTTATATTACGATAGTTTTTACCGTACTTGTTGACAATTTATACTGTTGGTTTTCAAAATCTAGTTTGCTTTATTTACAATTTTTTAACAAAAATCAAAAAAATATTTTTATGACAGGTTCTAAATTTGAAATCAAAAAATATTTTTATAATCCGAATTAAAAAAAAAAATCTTCCAGTTATTATGCACATTAATTTTTAAATTGTCAATATTTAAATTTAGCAATCAAAAAAATATATTTAATTCACATAATAAAAACTTATTCAAATTTTTAAATATTTTACTTAATCATTAACTAAAATAATTTAAAACCTCAATTTTTGATAAAAATTATTTAGTGAAATGTTGTATAATAGTAACGTGCTTATCAAAAAGTTTCGTTGTTATTATTAGACGATATTAATATTAAATAATCAAAAATTTCAAGGATGTATTATGTCAAATAAATTCACAGTAGCGATAATTGGTAGACCAAACGTAGGAAAATCCACTTTGTTCAATAAATTAATAGGTAAAAGGCTTTCAATAATAGATGATACACCTGGTGTAACACGTGACAGACTATATGCTGAGTGTGAGTGGAGAAGCGTTAAATTTTTTCTTGTAGATACTGGAGGACTAGAAGTTAATGATTCTGATAATTTGTTTCACTCTGAAATTAAAAATCAAACTAAAATTGCGATAAGTTTAGCCGATGTGATAATTTTTGTTACTGAGATAAAAACTGGAGTTGTTTCTACAGATTTAGAAATAGCTAAAATATTAAGAAAATCTAATAAAAATATAATTTTATGTGTAAATAAATTAGACAATACTGGAAAATTAGATATAAATTTATACGAATTTTACAATTTAGGGTTTGGTGAGCCATTAGGAATTTCTTCTATACACGGTCACGGAACAGGAGATTTACTCGACAAAATAGTAAATTATTTATCAAAAAAAGAAATGCCAAAAGAAGATACTGAAAATATTATAAATGTAAGTATCATAGGAAAACCAAATTCAGGAAAATCTTCTCTTTTAAATAAAATATCAGGATCTGATAGAAGCATAGTTTCTGATATTCCTGGTACTACAAGAGATTCGATAGATTTATTAATAAATTATAATAGCCAAAAATATAATTTAATAGATACAGCTGGTATAAGAAAAAAAAGCAGGGTCAATGAAAAAATAGAAAAATATAGTATTTTAAGAACTAACCTAGCTATAGAACGTTCAGATGTTTGCTTATTATTAATAGATGCTAAGGAAAATTTTACAGAACAAGATTCTAAAATTTTAGGTTTAGTTTTGGACGCTGGAAAAGCTTGTGTTATCGCTATAAACAAATGGGATCTAATAGAAAAAGATAATAATACAACTTTAGAATATGAAAAAAAATTAAAAAGTGACATTAGTTTTATGTCCTATGTAAAAATAGTATTTATATCTGCTAAAACAGGTCAAAGAGTTTACAATTTGTTTGATTTCATAAATATAGCTTATAAGTTTAGTAAAACACGAATATCTACTGGTTTGTTAAATGAATTTTTAGCTCAATCTATAGTTAGAGTACCACCGCCTACCGATAGAGGCAAAAGATTAAAAATTTATTATATGACTCAAGTAAGTATTAAACCACCAAATTTTGTATTTTTTGTAAATAAAAAGAATTTGTTTCATTTTTCTTATCAGAGATATTTAGAAAATTGCCTAAGAGACAGTTTTGATCTAGAAGGAACTCCTATAAGATTTATAATAAGAGAAAAAAGCGAGAGTAAGACAAACTTTGATTTCTAAAGTATTTCTGATAATTTTGATTTCTTACTTATTAGGCAGTATGAATTCTTCAATAATTATTTCAAAATTAATACATAATAAAGACATAAGAACTGTAGGAAGTAAAAACGCAGGATTTACTAATGCTTTAAGAAATCTAAGCAAGCTCTCAGCTACTTTTACATTTTTATTAGATTTTTTTAAAGGTGTATTTGCAATATACATAAGCAAATACATAATAAATAATAATATGGATTATAATTATTTATTATATATCTCTATGTTTATGTGCATGATTGGTCATATGTATCCATGTTTTTTTAAATTTAAAGGTGGGAAAGGTGTCTTGGTAACTTGGGGATCAACTTTATTAATAAATTGGCATATTTTTATATTTACTATAATAGTTTTTTTAATAGTTCTTTTAATGACTAGGACTGTATCGATAGCTTCTATATTTGCAGCTTTATCTTTTCCCGCTGTTACTTTATTCATTACACATTTCAATTACTCAAATGATAACATGTTTTTCTGTACTTTAGTAACTTCTATAATTTCGTTTGTCATAATATTAAAACATAAATCCAATATTTCTCGACTTATTTCAGGAACAGAAAATAAAATAAAATAAATAAAATCATTATAAATATTATTATACTGAAACGACCATTATATCATAAGTGTTTTTTTGTTTTTAAATTTTTAAAAAAAAATATTGTAAATTTCTTTATATAAATCCGCGAGAAAATCGCTAAATATTTATTTTAGTGAATGAATCGTAAAAATATTGACAAAAAATAATAGTATGCTAGAACTGTAAGGAATGTTGTTTCAACGAAAATCAAGTTGAAATTTTAAGCATTAAAAATTAAATACCGTGGAGATTATGGGAATTTACGCTTAAAATGAAATGGAGCTTACGTAAGACAAGTAATCGACAGGGAGGGCATAAAACCAAGAATCTGCGCCAAGCAGAGTGTCAAAAAGTTAAAATAAGACCAAGAATTTAATTATTTTGAAATTTTTTTGTGTCTATGAAACATAATTTAATAAAAAATTAATTTCCGACTTATATCCCAGCAAGTCTTTTTGTGGGGTTTCTAATATAAAAATTAAATCTTCAAGATATTTATTTTTTACAATTTTTTCTATAGAACTTATACCTATTTTTCCGTATCCGAGATTTTCATGTCTATCTTTTTTACTATTAAGTAAATTTTTGCTGTCATTTAAATGAATAACTTTTAATCTATTTATCCCTATTAATTTATCAAAGTTTTCTAAAACATTTTCTAAATTATTTTTTATGTCATAGCCTGAATCAAAAACATGACAAGTATCTAAACAAATACCAATTTTTTCTTTTAGGTCTATATTATTTATAATTTCTTTTAGGTCTCCAAAATTACCGCCAACTTCGCTTCCTTTTCCCGACATAGTTTCCAACAAAATTATAGTACTCTGGTTTTGTAATATAATGTCATTTAAATTTTGAGAAATTTTTTCTATACCGATTTTTATACCTTGACCAGTATGGCTCCCAGGATGAATATTATAATAATTTTCTGGTAATTTTTCTAAATTTTCTAAGTCATTTTTTATACAATTTATTGAAAATTTTACCACTCTTGGATTTGCAGAACATAGATTATAAGTATATGGAGCATGTGCAACAATTTTGGAAAAATTATTATCTTGAGAAATTTCTAAAAAATTTTCTATGTCTAAAATTTCAAAATCTACTGCTCTTCCACCTCTGGGATTTCTTGGAAAAAATTGAAATGTATTTGCATCTATACTCAAAGCCATTTTTGCGGAATGCTCGAAACCATTAGAAATAGATAAATGGCAACCTATATTAATTTTGATCATTCCTTTAAAATTTTTATAAATATATTGTACTACTTAAAACATTTACAATCCAAGTTTTAATCGATATAAATATTTCTATGATTTTAAATTTTATTTTAAATCTGCCTTTATTTTTGACTATATTTAGTTCTTTGAAAGTTAAAATGCTTTCCATATTTGATTTTTGACTAGAAAATGATATACATATTGCTGGAAACATCACACAAAACCAATTTCTTCCAGAACCTTTTCCAAGAGTTATCCTAATAGCATCATAAAAACCTGCTGGTAAAATAATATCATTATATTTACATGTATTAAAATACATATTTTTAATTTCAATTTTTACACTTTGATCAAATCCATGTCTCAAAACTTCAATTTCAATAGAATTTTTCAAATTTGAAATATTATTTTCTATTGCTTTTTCAGCTGAAACTAAATCATTTACACTTTCACTAAAGTAATTTGAACTTTCCTCTAGAATCTTATCTCTAATTTTTAATTTTAAATTTTGATCTTCTTCATTATTTGAATTAGCTATAATATGTAATCTCAAAATTGATTTCGAAATATTATCACAGTCTCTTGAAAATCCAATAAAAACTAACAAAATAGAAATTACAAAACCGGAAAAAATAGATCTTTCTAATATATTAGTATCTAAGCTGCTACGAAACAAAAAAATTGCACCCCTTTAAAATTTTTGGTTTACAATTTAAAGTTTTGACAGTTTTTTTGTTTTTTATTCATTTAAATCAGTAGCAAAATTAAATATTTGACAATAAATGTAAAAAATAAAAATTATGTTTAGATTTATAATTTATTTTTTACAAATAAATTTAAGAGCTTAATTATATAGCCTTTCAATCTAAATAATTTAAAACGCATATCCCAACAGTTTTTAGCATGATATTTAATGATTTATACCATTAATTTTTTCATCGATAACATTAAAAAAATCTTTTTTCACATTTTTTAAATTATTAATTATTATATCTACCTAAAAAACTCATAAGATTATGAAAGCACCTGGAAATAGCTATATTTGTTAAAAGTAATTTTAGAAATATTATTTTGCTTGAATTCAAAAATTGCAAATATAACAAAGTAAGATCATAATCTTATTCATTTACTTGCCAAACAAAATTATTTAAAATTAGCAACTTATTCTTAATCTACAAATTTTGTACATTATTTTTTGTTTGATAAATAAAAAAAGCTTTCTTAGTATTTTCATCTATTTTATATTTTTCAGAAACTCCTATATTTTCTATCCAAATTACATTATTCTTTTCTGCTAGAAAAACCAAAGTATTTCTTAAATTTTTATCAATTTTGAGTTCATTAAAAAATTTTTTTACTTTTTTAGTAATATTTCTATTAATTGGACAAAAAATGTCTTCTGGTCTTCGATTCCTAAATAAAACATCTTTTAAATTTTCAATTTTATTTATATCCACTAAGTTTTTGAGATCATATTTTTTAAAATTTTCTAAAATTTTTTTTACTAAAAAAATCTTGTTGATTTCTCTTAAGTCATTTATTTTATTAAATTTGTATTTCCAAACCAATTTTTTATCTATTTTTGATTTTCTCAATTCTAAAATTTCATTTTCTAACTTTATTTTAATATCACAGCTCAAATTTATGTAATTAATATTATTTTCAATGGATTTTAATGCTAAATTTACATGTTTTGATTCTATATTTTCAGAAAAATCTTTTAAAATTTTAAAAATTACTCTTTTTTTTATACAAACATCCAAATTTTTTAAATTTTTAATATTAAATTTTTGATTTTCTAATTTGGTATTTAGATAAATTTTTTGAGAAATGTTATCTAAATATTCTTCTTCTTGAAAAATATTATTTATAAATCTCTTGAAAATTGAATTAAAGCTAGGATTTATTTTCTTTAAAACAGGAACTATGTCTAGTCTGACTTTGTTTCTGTTATAATTTCTGTCAAAATTAGAACTATCTGTAACATATTTTATATTGTTAAATTTACAGTAAAACTCGATTTCTTCGCGACTAATAAATATCAAAGGTCTAATTATATCTTTTCTAACAGGGGGAATGCCAATTAGAGACTTTAAATTACCACCACGAATTAAGTTTAAAAAAAAAGTTTCCATACTGTCAGAAAGAGTGTGTGCCGTAGCTATTTTAGAATTTTCATATTTAAGACTAAAATCGTTAAAAATAGAGTATCTTACATTTCTTCCACATTCCTCAAGTCCTATTTTTTTTTCTTTTGCAATTTTTTTAATGTCAATTTTTTTGATATATAACTTAATATTCTTGTTCATACAAAAGTCTTCTACAAATTTTGCATCTCTATCGGATTCCTCGTTTCTAAGACAATGATTAACGTGTACCGCGATTAAGTTAAATTTATTAATTTTTAAATTATAATCATATAAAAAATTAAGTAAGCTCATAGAATCAGCACCACCAGAAGTTCCGATTATTAGATTATCAGTTTTATATAACATATTCATTTTTTCTATAGTATCTAGAATATTATTTTCAATTTCATATATATTAATAATTAGAGCCTCTCTTATAAATTATAATTTAACTTAAACTTTAAAAAAAGATAAAAAAACTAATATTATTTCGTATAATTAGCCAACTTATCTGTAAGATTTAAATAGAAACCTTAGTTTAAATAATTATTTCATATTTTTATTGGTAACAGAAATTTTAAAACAATAGATCCGTATTAGGATCTATTGTAAAAACTTAAAAAATGTAAAGTTTTTTATTATTGTCTACTATTCCTAACATCGTTCATTCCGACTTCCATATCCGATACCAACAAAGTAACCTCAGTTGGATTACCTGATGCATCACTACGTTTCATTGCAGATAATACAGCTATTTTCATCACTCTTTCAATTTCTGCACCAGTAAATTTAAGACCAACCATCTGATTTGTCAGACTTTCATATTCATCACCAGTTGCATCGAAATTCAAACCTTTAGTATATACTCCTATTATTTGTTTAACTTCTTCTGTAGTTGGGGAAGAACTTGTCTCAGTTAATAGGTCTATTCTATTGGATCTTGTAATTGCAGGATCCAAATTGGTTCTATTAGTTACAATAATGGTGCCTATAGCATATCCTTTGGCTGCGTCTAATGCTTTAATAAGATTTGATACATACTCGTTAGAGCTACTACCTACTCTCTCATTAGTTAAAGCATCTATATCATCAATAACAACGAGGGATACTATATGATCATTAAGGTAGTCATTCGAAGCCATTTCATACGTTTTTGTTACATCCTCAGCCCTAGCGATATAGTATGTCCGAATTTTTTCTTTTTTACTGGCCAAAAAAGCTTTTACAAGTAAAGTTTTACCTGTACCTGGTTTTCCTCTAAGCACCATACCTATATTCGGTATAAATGGAATCCTACCGTTGTTGTAATCATCCAACGCTTTATAAAATGAATTTAAATCTTTTTTTGCTACAAAATTACCACCAACGACCTCTTCAAATTCTCTCTTACCCTGAAATATAGAATTTATTTTTGCATCCATATTAAAACGGTCTGACATAATTTTATTTCTTTCCTCAGTTTGCTTTTGAGTTTTTATAAGTTTATCAATTGTATCATTCAATGATGATAAAGTTTTTTTAATACTTTCACCTTCAGCACTACTAGTGATTTTTTTGACAGTATCTTCAATTTGCAATAGATAAGTTCTGATAGCTTCAACGTCAGAATTACTATTAGGTTTAAATTTATCCAATAATGAAGATAAACCGTTAACCATACTTTCAAGATCTCTTTTAACACTTCCAATATTCAGTGCTTCTTGACGCATTTTTTCAGCATTTTGGCGATTTATGTATTCACCAAGTTCACTATTCAAATTATTAATATCATTCTGAACTGCGTCAACTCTTTCAACATCTTCCATATTTTCGATTCTTGTCCTAAGTAAATCTACTTTTCCGCTTATCGTATTAATAAAATTTGTAGATACATCATCTTGTGAATTTACATTTAACAAATCGTTTTCTATGGTTATCAATGAATCAAATAAAGCAGATTTTTTTGCTCTTAATTCTTGTGCTTTTATCTCCATCGCAGTTTTCAACTTAATTTCTTCAAGTTCTATTTGTCTTCTGTGCTCATCTTCTATTTTTTTAGCTTCTTCTTCTTTTCTTGTTTTTTCTTCTTCTATCCTTTTTAGTTCCTCTTTTTCTAACCGTTCTCTTTCCTCTTTTTGCTCTTGTATTTTTCTTTCTCTCTCTTCTTTTTCTTTTTGTTCTATTTTTCTTAATCTATCTTGTTCATCCTGTTCATGCTTTAGCCTTACTTGCTCTTGCCTTTGCACTTCAGCAAGACTTAATTTCATACTTGCACCATCAATTAATGTTTGTAATTTTCCTTTCAATATCATCAATTCATCATAAGATGAGCAATTTACAGCTTGTTGCATATAATCATTTGCTTCTTCACTAAATTGGGAAATCATTGCAACAAAAAATAAATCTGTATACTGTGCTAAAGATACAAAAAATTTACTCACCATCTCCCTCATCGTGTCTCTTATAGCTTGTCTATCAGATTCGAAATGAATCCCCCAAAATGATGCTTCAACTGGACGTGCACTACCCACGAAGGTCATTGCCATAACTGAAGATGATATAATTGAAATTGCTTTTTTGGCAAATATATTTTTTTTATTTTTCATAACCCAAAACCACCTAATATTTAAAATATTTATTTCTACACATTCAAAATTCCTAATGTAGATATTATGACTATACTATATTTTTTAAATAATGTCAACAAAAAAATTAAATTTTTTTATTATTATAAAATACAACTTATAGATTTTAGTAATTGTATTTTCACATATTCTAAATTTCCTTTAATAAAACAACCTGATGCATTAGGATGACCACCACCACCAAAAATTTCACATATTTTTACTGCGTTAACGTTATTATTTGTTCTTACCGAAATTTTATACAAATTATCCGGTTTTTCTCTTATAGTAATCCCTATTTCTACTCCTTCAATTTGTTTCGGAATAGAAGCTAATCCCTCCAACTCATTATCATTTTTTATATTTAAATCTTTCAACATTTTTTGAGTAATGTATATAAAAGCACACTTTTCATCACAAAAATACTCTAAATTTTTATAAATTATGTTCTCAATTTTAATAATTTTTTTAGATTTTATTTCAAATAGATTGTGATTTATTTTCGAAATATCTATGCCTGTATTTATTAACTCAGCAGTGATTCTGTGACTTCTAGAACTCGTATTTGGATACTTAAAACAGCCAGTGTCAGTAGAAATCCCTATATATAAACACTCTGCTATTTTAATATCTATTTCTATTTCCAGTTCTAATAATAAATCATAAATGATTTCAGCAGTTGCAGCAGATTTAAAATTTACATAATTAATTTCAGCAAATCTTTTATTTGAAATATGGTGATCTATATTAATATTAATTTTATCCGAATATTCAGCTAAATTTTCCCCAAGTAAGCTTAAATCAGCTATGTCCACAGAAATTATGTATTCAATTTTAAAGTCTTGATTTTCTATGAAAAACTTTAAATTTTCATATTTTTTTTGAGTATTGTCGCTGCATAAAACTTTAGATTTTTTTCCAATCTTCTGAAAAGCTCTACATAATGCAAATGCCGAACCTAAAGTATCACCGTCGGGGTAGATGTGTGTTAAAATACATATATTATCTTTGGTTTTCAGTATATCAGCCAATTCATTCAATTTTTTCATTTTTACCTCTAAAAAAATAAACAACAACTTGTAACATTATAATATATTACTTAATAAATTTGAATAATTTTATTTTTTTGATTTGAATTTCAGAAATGCAATAATTATGCTAGTTAATTATAAAAATCACCTATATTAATTCACCTTTTATTATGTTTTTATGTGTTGTTGCGCTGTTTTTTCAAAATTATTGCATAATCTTAAGTAAAAAAATTGTGATTTAAGATTTAGTTTCGCAGTAATTATTTGATTTCCCTTATTTTAGAATGGTTTTATTACTATAGGGAATTTTAATTATACGTTTCTATAAACATGTGTAAACCACAATGATTTTTATTGAACGTGGTCTATGACAAATTTTGAGCCAAAAACAATGTCTATGTTGATATCAATCTGATACCTTCATTTTTAATATTTATAGATCGTACTATAAATTTTCTGTTTTTTTTAGATAGCATAATCTATGACGTATATTTTTGACAGTTTTTACTTTATTGTTTGATAATTTATGACGTTAGCTTTCAATTTTTTGCGAATAGATTTTAATTAAATTCTCTACAAAATCTATAATTTGATTTTTATTTTTAGTTAAAAATACTTCGCTTTTGAATTTGGATGCGTTTTTAAAATTCTTTAAATAATAACAAATATTTTTTTTAGAATCGTTTATAGCAGTTTTTTCTGGCTTATATTTAAACAATTTATATATATGTTTTTTCAAGGTTTTTACCTTTTCTTCTATGCTAATTGGTTCTGAAACTACGTTTTTTTCTAAAAATTCATTTATTTGATTAAATATCCATGGATTTCCTAAAGCACCTCTTCCAATAGCTAAAGAATCACATTTAGTATAATTCAACATATTTACAGCTGATTTTATAGAATTTACGTCTCCATTTCCTATTACTGGAATTTTTACAGAGCTTTTTACTTTTTTTATTATTTCCAGATCTACTTTTCCAGAATACATTTGAGAACGAGTTCTACCATGAACTATAATAGCATTCGCACCAAAAAATTCACTTTGCTTCGCAATTTCTGCAGCTGTTATATTATTGCTGTCCCAACCAGAACGAATTTTTACTGTTAAATCTATGTTTTTTAAATCCGTGATAGATTTTACTATTTTACCACATAAATTAGGATTCAATAATAACGCTGCCCCTGCACCTGTTTTCACGATTTTTTTTGCTGGACAACCCATATTTATATTTATTAAATTTATGTTATATAAATTTTTTAATATTATCACAGCTTCACGAAAAATTTCAGGTTCATTCCCAAATAATTGAACTACAAAGAAATTTTCTTTATCAGAAGATTTTATTAAATCTAAAGTTTTATAATTTTTATACACCATAGCCTTTGCGCTTACCATTTCACTGGTAAAATAAGAAGCTCCGAGTTCTGCACATATCTCTCTAAAAGCCATATCCGTAATTCCAGCCATCGGTGCCAAAATTGTTTTTCCAAATTTTTTAAAATTGTTCATAGTTAACCTTATTTTTTTATTTAAGATATACGTGACATGGTCCCCACTAAAAAGAAACGGGGGCTTCCTGCTCAAATAACCCAAATGGCTACCGGCTAACTCTGTGAGCTCCCACGGTTTTGCGTATTTACACTGATATTAATCTGATACTTTCATTTTTAATATTTATTATAGCATTAAGATCTCTGTTTAAAAGTTTCATTATCTTTGTTACGAACATTTTTATGTTTTTAACAATATATGTTAGTTTACTTCTCTGGCTAATATAATTACACTACTATCGTACTATAAAAACAACTTTTTTACCAAAATATTTCGATTTTATTTAAAAAACCTGAAAAAAAACATCCCACACATATTGTGGGATGAAAAATTTTTGATTTTACCTTCTTTTTTAAGTAAGATAGAAAAAAGGCGGAAAAGTTGCTAAACTGAAGTTTAGTCGGATAAAGCGTAATTAGCGTCATCAACATTACCATCATTACCATTATTAATGACCAACACCTTATGTTCAAAAGTTCCATCGTTCTTGTATCCCCAAATATGGTAACTACCATCCATTTTAGCAGCACCCGAAAAAATTTCTTTTCCAGCTGGGGAACTACCGAAAGCATCTTCATCCTTTTTCGAAATTATAACAACAAATACATAATCATTTAGTGCTTCCTTAGATTTTTGGGTGCTTTCAAAATTATCTACGGCTACAACATTACCGTAATTTGGATTACATCTATTAATTAAGTTTTGAATTTGTTTTTCAGTAGCGCCACTCACCACCAAGTCTCTGACGTGGTACATAATGTTGTCTGTTGTAATTTGGAATGAGCAACCTGAACTGAAACTAGAGACATGTGTACTTGGACTTTTATCTTTACCTCCTCTTACAAGATTAATAGCGAAATTTCCAAAAGTAGCAACTGCTATAATTGGCAATGCAACTGCCGAGGACCATTTTAAAAAATCTTTTTGTATATCCATTAGTTTGTTTTTACTCCTTCAAATAAAATTCAATTTTATATAGCACACCAATCTATTTCAACTATGTACTTGTAATATTGTAACTCATTAATCCAGAAATGTCAACGAGAAATTTAATTTTCTTTAAAATATTTACTAAATATCTACGCTGACTTTACTACTTGGCTAAAAATCAAGCAAATTTTCTATTTTGCGCTCTTTTTGGTTATCATCGACCATCTGATTTGCGCAGATTCTTGGTTAAACGTCCGTCGCTGGCCAACCGACTCCATCTCATTTCAAGCGTAAATTTCTTTCAAACACCAATTTTCATGAGCATTACAATACCTATTTAAGATTAGCATTTTGTTTTGTTTTTTGTCAATCTTTTTTACAATTTATTTGACTAAACCAAAGTTTAATGTTTATTTAAATATAATATAATTATGATTATTCAAAGTATTCAAACTCTATGTCATTTATTTTTATTGTATCACCGTTTTTAGCTCCTGATTTTTTCAGCATATCAGAAACTCCAAATTTCACTATTGTGTTTTGAAAGTAATTCATAGAGTCATAATCGTCAAAATTTATGGAATTTATTAATTTATATAATCTTTCTGAGTTTATTTCGTATATGGTTCCTTTTTTTATTATCTCTATTTTTCCATCTGAATTTTCAAAACGTTTAAAATCTTCTATATCAGGATCGAAAATTTTTATATTTGGTAAATTATTTAATAATTCAGAAATTTTATTTAAAACTAGTTTTAAATTAGTTTTATTAATAGCTGATATTTCAAAAAAATCATAATTTTTAATCTTCATATAATTTCTAAACTTATTTATTTTTTCTTCAGAACTCATGTCCAGCTTATTTCCTAAGACTATCATTGGCAAATTTAAAAGACTTTTATTAAACTTTTTCAATTCTAAATTTATAGTTTCAAAATCTTCGATAAAATCTCTATTTTCAGATTCAGAAATATCCAAAACATGTAATAATAATCTACATCTTTCGATATGTTTTAAAAATTCATGTCCTAAGCCTAATCCTTCCCAAGCGCCTTTAATTAAACCAGGTATATCAGCTAATACAAATGATTTATCACCATTTTTTACAACACCTAATTTTGGACTCAAAGTGGTAAAATGGTAATTTGCGATTTCTGGTTTTGCATTACTTACTATCGAAATAAAAGTAGACTTTCCAACATTTGGATATCCTATAATTCCGACATCAGCTAGCAATTTTAATTCTAATGTTAAATCAAATTCTTCACCTTTGGTATTAGACTTCGCAAATCTAGGACTTTGTCTTACAGAATTAGCAAAATTCATATTACCAAAACCGCCACGACCACCTTTTGCTAAAATATAATTTTCAAAATCTGAAATATCAAAAATTAAATTCCCTGTTTTTTGATTTTTAATTAAAGTGCCAATAGGAACTTTAATTACTAAGTCTTCTCCTCTTTTTCCTGCTTTTTTAGCTGATTCACCGTTTTCACCATTTTGAGCAATAAATTTTTTTTTGTATCTGAAGTCACTCAAAGTAGACAAATTGTTATCCGCTCTAAAAATTACATTTCCACCATTTCCGCCATTTCCACCATCAGGTCCACCGTAAGCAGTTGACTTATCTCTATGAAAAGATACAGCACCTAAACCACCATCACCAGCTTTTACATATATTCTTACATTATCTACAAACAATTAACCACTTCCCTGTTTTATCTTTGTCTAATTATGGCTATTTTTTGTGAAAAAATCAATTTTATTTGATATCGCACTAATGAGATAATCTATGAAATAAATGAATTTTACGAGATATAAAGAAAAAAAGCGTAGAATCGAAAATCTACACCAAATTAGATATTAAATTTCATTTATATTCGCTCGGCTAAATTTTGCAATTTTACGCTAAAATCGAAAAATTATTTTTAGATTAAGATTTAGTTAAATTGTTTATGTCAACCGCACTTGTTACGACTCCATCTTTCCCTATAACTACTCTATCGTTTTTTATCTCTATAATTTCATAGTCTGGGAAATAGACTGTAAACGGTTTTCCGTCATATTGGATTGCATTTTTCACTTTAACTTTGTCTCCAATTTTCAAATTACTTATAGATTTAGAGAAACCGTTTAAACCTTTATTTTTTATAATTTGCGGATAGTCTTTATAAGAAACATCTAAGTCAACATTCGTAGAAATACCACTAACGACACCTATATCCGAATTTTGCCAAATTCCGCAGTCAAATGCAGGCTTTGATACATTCCACTGAGCAAGCCATATGTCGAAATTTTTACTTATATAATCCTTATTTAAATAATTAGTAAACCAGTCAACGTTAGAATAAACCATTGCATAGTAACCTGCTTTTTCTATTTCTTTGCAAAACGCAAAGCAAATATCGGTTCTTTGGTCTGTGCTAAGTTTGTGTTGCTCTTTATCTTCTATATCAAAGACAACTGGATATTCTAGTTGTAATCCTGCTATATTTTCTAAACAAAACTGAGCTTCCAATACAGCGTCATTTTCATTATCAGCATAACTATAATGATATGTTCCTACATAAATACCATTATTTTTAGCGCCGGCAACATTTTCTTTAAATTTTGCATCTATATTAGCCGTAGATTTTTTACCATGTGATTCTTTTATCATGGCAAATTCTATACCATCTTTTTTTACTTTTTCCCAATTTATGTCTCCCTGCCATTTAGAAACATCTATGCCTTTAGAAATACCAACCAACTCCAAATATTTTTTTGTCATTAAAATACTTATGTTTTAAAAAATAATTTAGAACATAATTTAAAATTTTATATTTTTTAAACAAGTTAATATAATAAAACTAGTGTCTGCCTATACAAATAAAATTTTGCGGTTTAGGGGCATATCTTTCCTCGTTGTTACAAGCAGTTTATACTTGCTTTTGGCTTATTATAACTTAAATAATTTTTGTTTTGACACTTTGACAGATGGCAAAACTTAATTTTGAAAATTTAGTCAACCTCTCCAAAAGTTTAATTTTCGACTTTGATTTAAAAGATTCTTTTGAAATTTTTTTACTTTTAAATTTGGAAAATTTTGTTTTCTCTCTGTTATCACTGTTAACTTTTTTTTAGTGCTTAAGTTATCTAAATTTTAAAACAAGTATAGATATATAAAGAAAATTATAAAATATTTATATTAAATTTATAAGAAAATTGTAATATAACATTACGCTTAATAAAAGCGTTTTGGGAAAGTCTGAAGGAGATAATTGAGGGTTTTATGCCAGAAATAACGGCAAAACAATTAAATGATCATTGCTTAAATTAAATAGTATAAAACTCAAAGTAAAAATTTAAAATCAAAAACCTCAGAAAAATATTCATATCAAGTAATTTTTATTTAATAAATTTCATAAATATCTGAATATTGAGGTGATTTTTAAATAAAGAAATTAAAAAATATAATTGATTTATTAAAATCACCGATTCTTTCCAATTTTAGTTCTATGCATTTGGAAATGAACGGAAATCGTGAAGTAATAGTTGAAGGATGTAGAAATATTTTAGAATACGATGATCATATGATAAAAATAAGTTTTAAGAATATGTCTGCGATGTTTCTAGGTAGAAATTTATCTATAAAATGTTTAGATACAAATTCTTTAGTTATAAATGGATTTATTATATCTGTAGAGTTTATTACTTAAAAAAGGGAAAGTTTTATTATTGTTATTAAAATTTATAAGATGGATGTACGGATATGTTATATTCGAAATAACTGGAAATAAAACAGAAAGATTAATAAATTCTTGTGTTAGAGAAAAAATAAATTTATGGGATATAAGAAAAAATAAAAATTGCTTGTCAAGTAGAATTTCTATTAATGATTTTAAAAATTTAGAAAAAATATCTAAAAAATTTGAATTTGAACTAAAAATAAAAAAAAAAATAGGTTTCCCTGTTTTCATAAAAAAAAATAAAAACAAAAGTTGGGTTTTAATAACAATTTTTATTTTTATGATATTAGGTTATTTAGGTTTTTTAAGAATTTGGATTATAGAAATAAAAGGAATTGAAAATATAGAAAAAAGTCAAATATTAAATATTTTATCTGAAACTGGTATTTTTAGCGGTTCTATAAGAAAAAAAATAAATATACACATTTCTGAAAATGAAATTATGAAAAAATTGCCAGTGTCTTGGGTGGCTATTAATTTGCATGGTGTTAAATTGGAAGTTTTAATAAAAGAAAAAATTATAACTCCTGAAATGGTTCAAAAAAACGAATATTGTAATATAAAATCCGCTTGCGACGGTCAAATAGAAAGAATAGAAACTTACAAAGGTACAACTTTAGTAAGTGTTGGTGATACCGTAATTAAAAATCAGTTATTAATAAGTGGAGTAGTAGAAGATTATTTTGGAAATAACTATTTTGTAAAAGCAGATGGAAAAGTTTTTGCTAAAACTAAAAAAGAACTATTTGAAAAAACTGATTTAAACAGAGAAGTATTTTTTGATACTGGAAAATTAATAAGTAAATTTAAAATCAAAATTTTTAACTTGGAAATTCCTATTAGTTTTGATTTTAATAGCGAGATAGATGAAAATTATAGAGCGGAAAATGAGGAACACAATTTTTTGTGTGTAAATATAGTTAAAGAGAAATATTACGAACAAAAAATCAAAAAAATTGAAGTCAATATTGATGAAGTAAAGGAAGAATTGAAGGAAAAAATTGCACAAATAGAACAAGAAAAATTTCACGAAATAGATATTATAGACAAAAATAATAATTTTTACGAAGAAAATAACACATTATGCATAAAATCTGAATATGTTTGTATAGAAAACATCTCTAAAGTTGAAGAAATTTTGTTAGAATAATTTCATAAAAATGGTTTTAAAATTGACTTACAATATTGTATTGTTATAATGGATTATTATTGAAGTGATGTTTTTACTCAATGTTAAATAAAAATATATTATATTAATAAAGGATATGTGTGATATACATAATGGTTGATAAAATCAAAGTAATTATAGTTGATAAACAAAAGGAATTTAAAGTGCCAAGAGGAACTAGAATGTTAATACGTAGATGTTGTAATGCTGTTTTAAAATCAGAGAATTTCGTAGGATCAGCAGAGATTAATATAATTTTGGTTGATAATGATGTTACTAAAGAATTAAATAAAAAACATAGGGGTAAAGATGTAGAAGCTGATGTTTTATCTTTTCCTATGACAAAAGAAAATGGCAATGGCAAAACGGTATTTGAAATAAATCCTGAAAATAAGTTTCAAATGCTTGGAGATATAGTAATTTCTTTAGAAAAAGTTTTGGAACACATGGAAGATTATGAAACCACATTTCAAAGAGAAGTTACTTATTTAGTAGCTCATGGAATACTACATATTTTAGGTTATGATCATGAATTAGCGGCAGATAAGATTATAATGCGTGAAAAAGAAGAGAAAGTTATGGGATCTTTAGGTTTACCTTGTATAACGCTTTTTACACTAAGAACACAAGCAAGGTAAATGTAAAATCAAATTAATTGACAGTATAAATAATGCTTTGCGAGGCTTGAAATACTGTATAATAAACGAAAAAAATATGCGAATACATAGTGTGATTACTGTTTATATGCTGGTTTTTTCTACGTTTTTTAATTTAAATAAATTAGAATGTTTAATTTTAATATTAACTATAGCATTAGTTTTAATTTCGGAGATTATAAATACATCTACGGAAGCAATTTTAGATAAAATTGCTTTTGAATATAATTCGTCAGCTAAAATAATAAAAGACATAGCTGCAGGTGCGGTACTCTTGAGTGCAGCTGCAGCAGTAGTAGTTGGTGTGATTATATTTAATGATTTTGAAATTTATTTGAGCATATTTAATTTTTTCAAAAATAGTATTTTTTTGTCACTTGTATTTATGGCTTCTTTAGTGTTTAATTGGTATTATATATTTTGGGGACCAAAAGAAATTTTAAATAAAATAAAAAGTAGGAGAAAAATATGATTTCAGCAGGGGATTTTAGAAATGGTATAACTTTTGAGTTAGATGAGGATAATATTGTGTCTGTAGTTGAATTTCAACATGTAAAACCAGGTAAAGGATCAGCTTTTGTAAGAGCGAAAATAAAAAATGTAATTAATGGAAAAGTTATAGAAACAACTTTCAATCCAAACGATAAATATCAAGAGGCTTTCATAGGAAAAAAAGATATGCAGTATTTATATAATGACGGAAATTTATATTATTTTATGGACACAAATACTTATGAGCAAATTCCTATAAATAAAAAAGTTTTAGGAGATAATTTTAAATTTGTAAAAGAAAACATGGACTGTAAAATTTTATTTTGTAAAGGTAAAGTTTTCGGTGTAGAACCACCTACTTTTGTAAAATTGAAGGTAATAAAAACTGATCCAGGTTTCAAAGGCAACACCGCTACAAACACTCTAAAAGACGCAACTCTCGAGACGTATGCTATAATAAAGGTTCCTTTATTTATAGAAATTGATGACTTAATAAGAGTAGATACTAGAATTGGTGAGTACATGAGTAAAAGTTTAAGTAAAAAGTAAATTTATGTATAAGTTTGGTTTAACTCTAAATAGGGTTTAATTTCTCGTGACTTGCTAATAAAATTTGCTTAATTTAGTGTTGAGATGTTCTATGATTAGTTTTGAAACAGTTTGTTTAATTTGAAGTTGACCTAGTCTGGTTAAACAGTCAAAAACGTTTATTTATCAAAATAACAAAATTTTCTGAGTTAAAGTCTTTAAATTTGATTAGTAGTTATTGTTGTAAAATTTTGAATCTTTCGGATTCATCTAGTTTTATTTTTTGACTTCTTAAAGCATTTAGTAAAAAATTTTTTACTCCTTAGATTTTTAGCCTTCTATATTTGCTTGTAATGTTTTATATAAAACCGCGAGAAAACCGTTAAATATTGACAAAAAATAAAATGGTATGCTAGAACCTCAAGAGTGCTTCAACGAAAACCAAGTTTAAACTTAAAGCCTAAAAAAAAGATACCGTGGTGCTTACAAGAATTTACGTTTGAAATGAAATGGAGTCGGTTGGCCTGTGACGGACGTTTAACCAAGAATCTGCGCAAAGCAGAGGGTCGAGAAAGAAATTAATTTATATTTAACGTCAAACGCTTGAGCGAAAAAAGAGAATGAGAACAAAAAGGAATTTTTTTTGCATAATTACTTCTGTTAAAATATTTAAAAAATCAATTAACATCTCTCCTGCGAAGTGGGTGACATGTTTTTTTTCCATGTTACTACAACACTATTTTTTCGATCTTGTAAAATTTTTATATATTTTTTCATATTACTTAACATAGTTTTCTATTATATTTTCCATTTTCGTACCTTACTACAGTTCTCACAAAATATTCGTCGTTTCACAGTTCCTCACCCTATAGATGTTTCTGAAATTTAGGATACCTTTTAAAAAGTTGTTGTAATTTAAAATTAACCCATTCAATTTTAAGAATACAAGTATGATAAGAATTATTATTTTTTTAGAAACAAAATTATGCAACTTTGTGGTGTGTAAATTTACCTTATCAAATGTTTGATAATAATTTACACTAAAGTGGAGTTTAAACTTGATATAAATTTTTAATAATAGAATAAGTTGTAAAAATTCAAAAAATATTATATAAAATTAGTTAAATAAGTTGATTAAAAAGGAAGAGATGTTATGAATAACAAGCATTATTACACTTGCGAAAGAAATAATTATTTTTTTGGAAAATTAATGACAGTACGCGATTTTGAAAATGAGCAAACTTATTTTAATTCTAAAAGAAGACTTGGAAACAGGATGCTCAATGGTACAGGTATAGTTTCTGGTTTGGATATTATATTAATAGACAGTAAAACTTTTTTCCTTGAAACAGGTATGGCTTTAGATTATATGGGCAGAGAAATAATAGTTCCAGAGGCATCTGTCAAAAAATTAAATGTAATAGAAGGTTTTGAGGAAAACAAAGATAAAGGTATAGTATATTTATGTATTAAATATAAAGAAGAATTAAAAGAAACTACTTTTTCAGTTACTATGTCTGGAAAATCCAGTGGTACGGGGAAAGAATTTAATAAAATAGGTGAGACCTATGAACTATTTTTGACTTCTGACGTACCTAAAGAGGAAAACTTAAAATTAGATAGTTTAGTTGATCAAATAGTAGAAGTTTATAATAAAAATGGAATAAAAATATCTTTACAAATAAATAGATATGTTAATCCGAATAAAAATATAAAAATAAAACTTCTTTTTCAAAAAGAAAATGTAGAATCTCCTGTCAAATTTAATTTTAATATACATGGTGAATTTTTTAAGGCTTTGAACGGAAAAGAAGATCTAGAAATAAGTTATAAAGAGACAGAAGTTTCTACTTATAAAAAATTTACTAAAGAATATTATTTGCATTGTAATGCAGTATCGACAAGTCAAACTAATTTAATTTTAAGAAGAGAATTTTTTGAATTAAAACTAGGAATTGAAATTTTAAGGATGCGGAAGAGTTTAGAGATTCCAATTTCTATAGAAATTGCAGATATAAAAGATATAGTTATAGATAAATATTATTCAAGACATTTTGATGAAATAATAGAAGATATAGAGAATAGACATATTTATTTAGCAAAATTCCACTTGATAACTAGTAAAGTAAGTTATTTTATAGATGACATAGAAAAGCATCCTTTTAAACAGTATTTATTCAGCAACGATTTGATAGAGTTATTAGGAAACTTAAATAGCAAATCTGAATATATGAATCTATCTGAAACTTCAGAAGGAGAAAGTAATGATGAAAAAGAAAGATTTCAAAACAAAAAGCCTAAAGTTACAAATTTATCTACAAATAAAGTTGACAACATCACAACAGGAATAGAAAGAATAACTTTAGGTTTTAATCCTAAAGTTAATAAGTGTTTTTATTCTTATGAATTTGTGCATGGTTTGGGAGTGGGAAATGTGGCTGTGATAACTTCTGTGGATAACAGTTCTTATGACATAAACCAAAAAGGATTAGTAGTTTTTGGAGATAGTAGTATTTTTTCAAAAGAAGAAATTACCTTTTCGGCTCCGCACGTGCAAATTTCGTCTGTTTTAAACGCAGAAAAGGGTACTATAAGATTGGGAATAAGATTACTAGAGAGAACTTCTTTACAAGCTGTAGATATAAGATGGTGGGCAATTAAACCACACGAAATAAAAAGAATAGATGAAGATTTAGTGGTAGACGATAATATAAGAGTAGTAATAACGCCTAATACTACACAAATCAAACCGCTTGAGCAATACAGGTTTAATGCACATATAGAAGGAGCAAGTAGCCAAGAAGTTATTTGGTCATTAGCGAAAGAAAAAACAGGTTCTATAGATAACAATGGTTTGTATACGGCACCATCAAAAGAAGGGGTATTTGAGATTCGTGCTACAAGTACTAAATTTGAAAATAAAACTGATTCTGCTTATGTAGTAGTTAGTGTTAGGTAATTTTTTATGGGATGCGAATTCATTATAGTTATTCCGATTTAAAATAAGCTGCGATAGATTCTTGAATTGTTAAGTAATTTTTAGAATTAAAACGCAACCAATCTTTTAAATTTGCCCATAATTTTTCAATTTTATTTTTGTCCGGAAAATATAGCGGAAGCCAAACGATTTTGTACATTCTGACTGCAATCGGTTTTTCGTTAATTTGACCCGCAACGATATTTATACGCTTGAATTTTCGTCCGGGCGCAGGAATAAAAACTCTTTTTCCAATTTTCGAACTACCGTAATATCTTGCCATAAACGTATTAACACCGCATTCGTCAATATAGGCAATGTCGTCATTGGCTTAGACATTTGATGCCGAAGATTAAGTTCCAAATTGTAAATTACGTTTATTTCTTTAGCTGTTTCTTCAACAATTTTTTTACTTCTTCAAGTTTATCGCTTGCAAAAAATGAAACAATATATGTCATATGAGTTGATTGAGATGCACCTATGTTTAATAATAAAATTTTTTTGTCGATATTACTTGAAAATTTATTTGCGTTATTTGATTTTTCGAGGTTCACTTTACCACTTGGATTACAAATACTCAATTTATAGCCTTTACCTTTAGCCCTACCGTCCCATAACACAATGTATATATTAAAATCTGCGTTTGAAATTTTTTCTTTTTTTGTATTATTTTTAGCCAATTTTTCTAAATTATATATTTCTTTTTCTATATCATTTATATTTGAGATTAAAATTTTAGCATTTGCATTTTTTTATATTTCATATATTAAATTTTTGATTTTTGAAAAGATAACATTCTTAGTACTGGTACAAAGTCCAATTTTTCCGAATGTTTCACATGACATACTAACACATTCGTTTATTAATTTTAGTAAATACTCTGCTATTTTAATTAAATTATTATAAATTCCCATTGATAAAATATTTTTTAATTCAGCAATTATTAAGATTAAGTACATTACAAATTATTTTTCTACTAATTTTGATGGTATCTATTGAATTTATATTATTTAAATAAGTATCTATAACGTTAATTTGTTTAGTGATTGTAAAAATCAATTTTGTTATCTTACATTTTTTGAGCTCGCTATATTTTAACATTTCATTGTGAAGATTTTTGAATTTTTCATTTTTATATAAAAGTAATATTTCAAGATGATACTTAAGTTACTTTAAAGTTATGTTATTTATTTTATATATTTCTTCTAATGTTATGGATTTGTTTAATTTTTCTAATAGTTCAGTATAAATATTTTTTAAAATTTCTCCAAAAACTTCAATTTTTTGATCATTAAGAGGTTTAAATGCACATTTTAATCTACTAATATTTAATCCAATCGCTTTTAATATATCAAAATCTATAGAAGCGTACATGTTTACAAAATTTTCAGCTTTTTCAATTATATCAGTATCGACATTTTTAATTTTTGCACTAATATTATTTTCGTTAACTTTTTTTACAAAAGCAAATTTAATATTTTTTTCATCGTTTGCAATTCTTTGATTTAATGAACTAAAAAATGTACGAAATTTTGTATTATTTGTATCAGATGAAGTAGCTATTTTAATTTCTTTTTTTATTTTTTCTACTAATTTTTTTATTTCACTATTAAATTCTTTAATTAATTTATTAATATTTATAGTATAATCAAAATATTTTGTAAACTCATATCTATTGTTTTAGTAATTTGTTAAGCTATTGTTTTTTTTAAGTTGTTTATACAATTTTCACAGGTTTTTATAATTTCTTCATAAAAGAATTTGTAAATCTACTGAAAAATGCGATGTTTTAGAAACAGATTAGTTGTTGTAAAAAAACAATATTTGAATTCGATGAAAAAATGTCTAAGCCGATGCCGACGTTGCCTATATTATTGAAAAATTATGGGCAAATTTAAAAAATTGGTTGCGTTTTAATTTTAAAAATTACTTAACAGTTTAAGAATCTATCGCAGCTTATTTTAAATCGGAATAGCTATAGCATGAGAGTAACTAACAAAATGTTCATAGAAAATTTTAGAATAGGCGTAGCAACTAAAATATTAAACTTAAAGAAGATTTTGAAAAAAAGCTAAAAGGAACAAATAGCTAATTTGAATGAAGAAGTAGATCTTTGTTTAGTACCATTACTTGAAGCGCAGATATATATGCCAAACAGAGGATAAAAAAACTTGAAAAATCAATAATGTTACCAAATAATCGTAAAAAGAAAATTAATTATATTAATGAAAAAATTTCAGTTGTCCAAAATGTCTCTTTTTATGTATATTAAAAAAGAAAAAATATTAATAAAATTTTTGAGCACTTTAAATAAAAGCTTTTGAAAAATCCAGATAAATTAAAATCTTATATTAATAATGTAGTTGTTTATTTTCGTAATTAAAACAACTAAATAATTATGTAAAAATGTATTTTAAATATTGTATTTTTTATTTTTATAAAATTTTTGAAAAAAACTCTTCTATTCTTGAATTTTTATAGTTGTTAAAAATTTTAGTTGGGGAATCGTCAGCTATTATTTTTCCGCAATCCATGAATAAAACTCTATTTGAAAATTTTTTCGCAAAATTGATTTCATGAGTTACTACAAGCATTGTAATATCAAGCTCTCTTATTACTGACAAAACTTCGCCAACCATCTCTGGATCTAACGCAGAAGTTGGTTCATCAAATAAAATAACTTTTGGCTCCATTGCTAAAGTTCTGACTATTGCCACACGTTGTTTTTGCCCGCCCGAAAGTTTTACCGGATACTCATTAACCTTTTCAGATAAGTTTACTGTTTTTAATAAATTATCAGCTAAAATATCAGCTTCCTGTTTAGTTTTTAAACCTAAAGTTACAGGTGCAAGTGTAATATTTTGTAAAACTGTAAGATGTGGGAACAAATTAAAATGTTGAAAGACCATACCAATCTTTTTTCTTATATAACTCATATCACATTTCTTATCTGTAATACATTTGTTTTCAAATATGATTTGCCCGTCTGTAGGCGTATCTAAACCGTTTAAACATCTTAAAAAAGTACTTTTTCCTGAACCTGAAGAACCGATTATAGCTATTTTATCTTTAGGATTTATATTTAAACTTATGTTTTTCAAAATTTTTTTTCCATTAATAAACTGCTTAGACAAATTTTTAATTTGAATCATTTTTGTGAAATCTCCTTTCAAGATTTGACATAAATCGTGTAATTAACATTACTATACAAAAATAAATAAGTGCCACTGTTACCAAAGGAACAAAAGGTTCATAAGTTTGACTTCTTATAGTATCCCCTGATTTTGAAAGATCTACAACTCCTATAAATCCTGCAACAGAAGTTTCTTTGACTAACTGGATAAATTCATTACAAAGTGTAGGAATTATATTTTTAAAAGCTTGTGGAAAGATTATTTTTTTCATTACTATTGTTTCTGATAAACCAAGTGATCTCCCGGCTTCGAATTGACCTTTATCTATGGATAATATTCCAGACCTAATTATTTCAGAAACATAAGCTCCCGAATTCACACCAAAAGACAATATTGCTATAATTACTTTATTTAAACCTGTAGAACTTAGTATTAAATAGTATATTATAAACAACTGAATTACCATAGGCGTACCACGTATGAACATTACATAAAAATCAGCTAAAAATTTAAGAATTTTAACAAGAATATTTTTATCATTCATAATTTTTATAATGCATATAACTATTCCTATTAAGGTCCCTAATATTATAGCAAAAACTGCAATTTCGATAGTTACAAACAAACCTTTTAATATTCCAATATATCTATCTTTAAAAATCAAATTATTATAAATTTTTGTTGACAAATCACTATTAATTTCTGTGTCATCATTACTATATTTTAATATAATTTCATCTATTTTTCCTTCAAATTTTAATTCTTTTATGGAATTATTTATAAACTCAAGAACCTCAGTGGCACCTTTTGGAACGGCAATTCTGTATTCTTCCTCAAATAGATATTCATCTAAAATTTTAGTTCCCTTATTCTTTTTTACTAATTTAAAAGCTGGTAAATTATCAACAACTACAGCTTGTATTCTTTTGTTCAATAAATCTAAAACCGCATCAGTGCTATCATCATACCTAATTATTTTAGAGTCAACTAAATTTTCCGTACAATATATATCACCTGTAGAACCTAAATTAACACCTATTCTTTTCCATTTTAAATCTTTAGAATTTTTTATTTCGCTATTTTCTTGAACTATAACAAATTGTTTCGCTCTAAAATAATATTCCGAAAAATCCATGTTTCTAGCTTTTTCTTCAGTCTTACTCATAGCTGCCATTACAAAATCACAAGTGTTCCTGCTTAATTCCAAAGGCAAAGCATCGTAAGAAACATCTTCTATTTTTAAATTTACATTTAATTTTTTTGCAATTTCACGAGAAATATCAATATCTATGCCAACAAATTCATTACCATCTTTATATTCAAACGGCTCAAATTCAGCGTTTGTAGATAATATTATATATCCTTTTTTTTTAATATTTTTCAATGTGTGTTCAGCAAAAACGCCACATCCTAAAATAAACAGAAATACACCAAAAATTAAAAATGATTTATTTTTCATTTATACAATTCCCTTTTTTAATTTAATGTATTTTCTAAAATTTTTATTAAATTTATATTTCATATAAACTATTATATACAAATATAAAAAAATAATACAAATTTTTTATCAGCTTTAAGTAATTTTTTTTATTTATTTAATATTAAGCAGTTATTTTACGGAAATTATCCTCCTTTCCTCTACATAAATTTTTAAGTTTCTGCACTATTTTTATGTTTTCTGTGTTTTTTTGAATTCTAAAATTTTCCTGTCATGTTTTCTATTTAAAAAGCCGTACTAGATTATTTTAAAACGTAAATAGCTATAGCTTATATTAGGTATTAGCTTTGTGTGGTAAAACAAGTTTAACAAATATATTTAACGCTATAGAAACTATGTAAATTGGAGTTAGGAGTTAAAAGAATGGTTTTACTTGCAAATAGTATTGCTATGCCAGTTAAGTCAGAAGTAATGTGCGAATACAAATTAAACGGTATTTGAATAAAAAACAAATTAAATTTTTCTGTTGACTTTTTAAAGAAATTATTTTAGAATTGTGATTGCAATTAGTTTTGCATATATTAGTTTAAGGAGTTCTAAAAAATGAAAAAAATTTTGCGTTTAAAAAGTGTTTTATCTTCGATAGTATTAACAGTAGTATCGAGTTTTGGTTTGTGTGCTAATGGTGATCAAAAAAATAAAAACGTTATAAATCATACTGCTTCAGTTGTTACACAGGTAGTCTCTGGTGGTGTAGTGTGTTTGGGTGGTAGTGCATTATATTTAGGTTTAAAATCAAAGCCTGAAGATTTTAGAAATGGATATAAACCTGTTCTTGGTTTAATCCCAATGGTAGTAGGTTTAATTCCCGCTACATACGGTACATTGAGTTTATTATCCAAGGATAAGTCCAAAGATATTGTAGCTAGTGCTATAAATATAGGATCTGGTGCTATAGCAGCAATTGGTAGTGGATGTTGGATGTTTCGTAATTTGGTTGAATATTATGATTGTATGGTCACCGGAATTGTATTTCCTAATATTCCGTTAGCAGCAACCTTCTTAGGAGGAATAGTACTACTTACAAATGGTATCGAAGCAGTAATTGCGAAATAATGTACAAAAACAAAATAATAGCAAGTATCTTTCACAGTCAAAATTTTGAAGAAATGAGTTCTATAAAGTAATATAATATCATACAATCTATATAAAGGATTAAGAATTCTAGCATCCTGAAAAATTCAAGTACCATGGGGCTCACAGGAATTTGTGTTTGAAATGAAATGGAGCTCATGTAAGATTTTGAGTAATCGCTGAGGAGTGTAGAATCGAAAATTTGCTTAATCTTTAACCCGGCAGAGTGTCAAATCAGTTGTTATATCTTGACAGTACGGAGTCCAGTCTTCTTGGGCCTCAAGAAATAATAGGGGGTTTTATAATAAAGGCAAGTAGAATATTTTCGGTGTTTTTTGTAGTTTTTTTATTATTTTTAGGTGTTTCTGTTTTAGCTAGAGGCGCGAATGAATTGAAGGATTGGAGTACCGGGCTGGTTAGATATTCTTGCAGTGATAAAGAGTGGTTCTTTCATGACAGAAGTTCAAGAAAAACTAAAGGAGGAAATATAAGACAAATTTACGGACCTCCAATTGTAAGATTCGGAGAGGAAATAGACGTATGAGCATATCATGCAACTGATCACCCAACAAAGGGTGAAGTCAGGGTTATATCTGTGGATATGCTGTCTGCACCTGGAATGTTAGCGGCAATAGCAACAGGTAAGATGAAAACTACTTTTGGTTTTTTGGATTTTTCAGGTTTGAGCAAAATAAAACTTTTAATGCTTAATGAGCTTAATCGATAATTATGACGGGCATATAAGTATGATTTTTAGTTTTCAAAGGGGAAAAGATGGTCGGCGTTATACAGCAAAGAATAATCGAGTTGTTTGTGAAGAACTTAGGATAGGTGCGTTTTCCGATACAGTCTCAGAATATTCTACTGTTTTTACATTTGACGAAGAAAATCTTAATCCTATTCTTTTCGAAATTGCAGCTTTAGATGACTTTTTTTATAGAAGAGAGCACGGATTTTAAATTAAACAGGGTTTTGTTTCTTCAGGAAAGGGATTTTTTTGTTTTGTGTTATTTGCGAACAACTAAATCATTCCAATTCAAATACGTTTTATAAAGTATTAATCAAAAATGAAAATAACATAAATTTTGATAAAAATTTAATTAGACCTTGGAACATTTTTGTATATTTTTTTATACGTTTCTCGTGATGAGTACTTAGAATTTATTTGAACTTTGTTAGATTTCATGACAAATCCTCCGTTCATCACAGCAAACAAAAAAGTGACATAATAACCACAATAAAATTTTAAAAATTCGCTCAATCCAAATAACTTTAAAACAAACCAATAATTTTATTGGTTTCTATATCTATAACTTCTGCAGCAGGTTTTTTAGGAAGCCCTGGCATTGTCATAATGTTCCCCGCGTAAATAACTATAAATCCTGCACCGTTTGAAAGTGAAATATTATTAACTCTAAAACTATAATTACTTGGAAATCCTAATTTTGTAGGATCATCTGAAATTGAGTATTGTGTTTTTGCGACACATATAGGTAGATTATCTCTTTTTAATAACTCTATCTTTTTTATACTTTCTAAAGCTTCTTTTGAGTATATAACATTATTAGCTCTGTAAATTTCCTGCGCTAGTTTTAAAATTTTCTCTTTAATACTTAAATCTAAATCATAAATAAATTTAAAATTTGATTTTTTTTCAGCTAATTCACAAACTTTTTCAGCTAAATTTATTACTCCTGCTCCACCTTTTTCAAAAGCTTCAGAAATTTCAAATTCTACATCCAAATTTTCACAAAAATTTTTTATAAGTTCTATTTCATGAATATCATCTGAAATAAATTTATTTAAAGCTACAATAAGATTAACACCATATTTCTTTAAATTTTCTATATGAACTTTCAAATTGCAAATTCCTGCTTTTAAATCATCATTCCCGTTGTATTTTAAAGCTCTTACAGTGCAAACCAAAACTATTACATCAGGTTTTAAATTAGCGATTCTACATTTTATGTCCAGAAATTTTTCTGCTCCTAAATCCGAACCGAAACCTGCTTCTGTTATCAAATAATCAGCTAAATTTAAACCAAGATTTGTAGCTCTTATAGAATTACAACCGTGAGCTATGTTTGCAAAAGGGCCACCATGTATTATTACAGGATTGTTTTCTAAAGTTTGAACCAAATTCGGATTTATAGCATCTTTTAATAATACTGCCATGGAATTATTTACTTTTAAATCTTTAGCATAAATAGGATTATTTCCATAATCATAAGCAACCAAAATATTCCCAAGCCTAATCTTTAAATCTAAAAGATCTTGTGCTAAACAGAAAATAGCCATGACTTCACTTGCTACGGTTATATTAAAATTATCTTCTCGAGTTACCCCATTCATTTTTCCGCCAAGACCTATAATTATATTTCTAAGAGCTCTATCATTAAGGTCTAAGCATCTTTTAACTAGAATTTCCTTTGGATTAATATTTAGTTTATTACCATGAAAAATATGATTATCTAAACATGCACACATTAAATTATTAGCAGCAGTTATAGCATGAATATCACCAGTAAAATGTAAATTTATATCTTCCATCGGCACAACCTGTGAATATCCACCACCTGTCGCTCCACCTTTTAAACCAAAAACGGGTCCCAATGAAGGTTCCCTCAGAGCCATTAGAGTTTTTTTACCAATTTTATTTAATGCTTGGCCTAATCCTATAGTAGTAGTAGTTTTACCTTCTCCAGCTGGTGTTGGATTAACCGCTGTAACTAAAATTAATTTTCCTGATTTATTATTTTTTACTCTCTCAAATAAATCATTATTTAATTTAGCTTTGTATTTCCCATAATATTCTATTTCATTTTCTAAAATACCTAGCTTTTCAGATATTTTTTTTATATTTTTAATTTTAGACTTTTGTGCAATTTCTATATCAGATAGCAAAAAACATAACCCCCATTTATTATTATAACACGATAAAATTTTGTAAATAAGTACAGGAAAATTTTTTGCTATTAATTTATATAAATTCGCGAGAAAATCGCTAAATATTTAAATTATAAGGAATGGTATTTCAACGAAAACCGAAAACCAAGTTGAAACTCCAAGCGTTAAAAATTAAATACTGTGGGGCTCACAGAAATTTATGCTTGAAATAAAATGAAATTTACGTAAGATAAGTAATCACTGAGAGCATAGAACCAAAAGTTTGCTTGTTAAAGACCAAGCAGATTATCAATTACTTCAATATCTGTATTTTCTATTGTACAAATGTTGCCAAATTATCTAGCAGCGCATTTGTATTTTTAATACTCTATGTTATATTGTCGCATTAAAAATTTAGGTAATCTACCATTTTTCGCTAAATTTACAATTTTATTTTCTTTTGCAAAAACCGCTTCAATATTAATTATTAATGTGGCTTTAAAAGAATAAGTTATCTAATCTATCGTCTAATCTGTTTATGGTATTTACTATTAGTTGACCAAATGCTGCACCTGCCATACCTCCAACTGTCGCACCCACAGCTGCTCCAGCAATTGGAATAGCATTTTCTTTGAAATTTATATTTTTTAAATCTCCCTCTGTAATAAAAGCGAGCGGAATTGCGCCCGGCAAAGCCCCTATAGCCGTTCCTAAAATAGTAAAAGATGACTTTATATACAATTCTCCGATCCTAGATATTCTTCCACCAATAACATTTTCTAAATCTTCTTCACTTTTTATTTTTTCAGATTTATTTATACACTTTTCTAAAATTTTCAAAATTTCAAATATTTCATTTCCGTCTATGTTTTCTTTTTTCAATATTTTTTTAGCTTTTTCTACAAAATCTTTATCTTGCATTAACTTTTCAGTCAATTCACCATTTTTTGCTAATTTTACAACTTTATTTTCTTCCATAAAAATCAATCCTAAATTATTTATCTAACTTTTTATTTATTTTTTCCACTATTAACCGACCAAGTGCTAAACCGCCCATCTGTCCCGCCATTATTCCAAGACCTATACCCCAAGAAGCCATTAACATATCGTTTTTGCTGGTAACAAATAAAGTAGAACCTGGGATTGCTCCTAAAAATCCACCCAAATTAGAGAAAATTACTTCTATGGCTAGCTCTCCAGTTTTTGGTATTTTTCCACCTACAATATTTTCTAAATCTTCCTTATTTTTTATTTTTCCAGATTTATTTATACATTTTTCTAAAGTTTTCAAAATTTCAAATATTTCATTTTCGTTTATGTTTTCTTTTTTCAATATTTCTTTAGCTTTTTCTACAAAATCTTTATCTTGCATTAACTTTTCAGTCAATTCACCATTTTTTGCTAATTTTACAATTTTATTTTCTTCCATTGAAAATCACCTCATAATTATCTATTTAACTTTTTAAGAAGATTTAACATCTAAATTTTTTACTTTACTTTGTTTACCACTACCAATCAAATGTTAAACCTCCTATTTGGCCGGTTAATTTTTCAATAATAATTTATTTTTGATTTTCTGTTTGAAACACTATAATACAAAAATATCCTTAGTTATATATAACGTGACTTTTAATCATAGTTTAATTGAATTAATTTAAGATTCGAAATTTATTCATATATCTTTTTATTTATTTATTTTATTTACTATTAATTTACCAAGCGCTAAACCTCCTAAGTTTCCTGCTACTGCACCTGCTATTGCCCCACCGATTAAAATATGATCAGTATTCAGATTTTCACCAAATATTTTATTCACTTTTCCAGAAGTTGCCGCAAACTCTCCCACATTCGCACCGAAAACAAATCCTGCAGTTGTACCAAGTAGTGAAAAAGTTGTTTCTATAGCTAATTCTCCAACTTTAGAAATTTTTCCACCTACAGTATTTTCTAAATCTTCCTTATTTTTTATTTCTCCAGACTTATTTATACATTTTTCTAAAGTTTTTAAAATTTCAAATATTTCATTTTCATCTGTGTTTTCTTTTTTCAATATGTCTTTAGCTCTTCTCACAAAATCTTTATCTTGCATTAACTTTTCAGTCAATTCACCATTTTTTGCTAATTTTACAATTTTATTTTCTTCCATAAAAATCACTCCTAAATTATTTACTTACATCTAGCGCACTAATGTTTTTGGCAACATCATCAAAATCTATGATAACTTCAGCATCAACCTTTTCCATGTTTTCTGTAAGATTGTATCCCCAAGGATTCCTCAGCTTTATATAATTTTTGCCACCATTTTTATATACATCAAAAATAGAATATTGATGTCTATCAATAATTTTTACTAGAACATCTTTTTGGTAAAAATCTGCAATAATTTCAAATTTCTCATTATACAAAGGAGTACTGAATTTGTTTCGGAATGATAAACCCATTATTTTTTTGTTAGTTTTAATTTTTTTAATTATTTTTTCAAACAATTTTTCAATATCATCTTTATCATTAAAAACAGGTTTTGGGTCTCCAGCGGGTATATCAAAGACAGTAACTGTAAACTTTGATTCCTTTCCTGTTAATGTGGTAAATACATATGCAGAATAACCACCATCGATTGTTTGGCTAATTCCATCTTTCAATTTTTCCAATATAAGTTTTGCTCTTGATTTAGATTGGTCATCATCATTTAAATGATTTTTGACTTCGTCTTCTACTGCGTTCACTAAATTCGTTATTTTGTTTCTGAACCCACTTATTTGAGTCCTTTCATTACCAGAAAATTCACCATACTTATTTCTAAACTCATGATAAGCTCTCTCTAAAAAATTAACCCAATAAGCACATCTGTTGCTAATGCTTCCTCCTACCTCTTTCACAAATTCTGGAACTAATTTGATCTTTACGGTTTTTCCTGTTGAATAAAATTTATATTTAAAATCTTTTTTGCCACTAGCAAGGCTTGCTTTTTCCTTTGCATACTCTACAGACGGAATAAAAAACGAAACTTCTAATAATTTATTTTTTTCGGGAAATTCTACCAAACTCGTAGCGTATTGGTTATCTTCTTTTGTAATTATAACTGGAATTTCTTCTGCATTTAAAAAAATTTTTTTAATATCTTCAGCATTTCTATTTAAGATATTTTGAATTGCAGCCAAAAAATAACAATCACCAATAGCTCTTTGATTTATGTCTTCTAAAGTTGCCTTACCGTAGGGAAAAAGCAATTCTTTAAATGTTTTTCTAAATGTCATTTTTTTTTGCAAGTTAAGATTTAATTTGTTAAACGACTCAATAAGTTCATTTCTTTTATTAAAAAATTTTTCAACTACTGGTGCAAAAAAAATTTTAACATTTTCTGAATCACTTGGATCTACTTTTTCTGTTATATCTGGTAGACTACTCACCTTTTTGCTTAAAACTTTAGTACCATCTATGCCTTTAATTAGATATCTATTTATCTCAAATAATATGTTGGCCATTTGCGGTGTCATTGCTCTTAAAAACAGGTCAGAAAGTTTATCACGCGTACTTGTTGACTTAGGATTATCAGCCCATAAATCACAAATTTTTTCATTTAAATCTTTATAACGGTCAAATAAATTGTTATCATCGAGTATATTTTTATTAATTAGTTTAACACCGTCAAGTTTATTTTGTACTACTTTTTTATAAGGAGTATTTTCAAAATAATTTATAATTTTCTCCATTTTTTCGATAACTGATTTTTGATATTCAATAATATTTTTGTAAAAACCTTCAAAACTAAAAAGATTTAGAGATTCTTTTTTTATAGCATCTAGATCATCTTTTGTTAATTTTTTATCAGGATCTAAATTAATTTTTTCTTCAACGGCTTTTTTAAATTTATCTAAATTTTCTTTATATTTTTCAAAGCAAGTTAAAGCAAATTTTCTTGAACCTATTTTAAGGTTACTAAAATCATTTATTAACAAGTCAATATCTTTTTCTATATTTGTTTTTATTCTATAAAGTGTTTTGACAAACTTTTTATCTAATGCATCAGTTGACGAATCCTTACACCAATCTAACATTGTTACTGTTTCTGGTTCTTTGAAGTAGTCATTTGCTGCAATTTTTAAAACTGCTAAATGATTTTTAATTGAATCTTTTCCTCTTCCCATAGTAATCTCCTCTATTTATTTAAATATTTTTTAAAATTTCTTATTTTCAATTAAATTTTAGACTAATTTTACAATTTTATTTTCTTTCATAAAAATCACCTCACAAATATTTGTTACTATTTATAGTTTTTTCATAAAATTCTAAAATATGTGTATTTTAATAAATAAAAATGTAAAATATTATTAAATAAAATTTTTAAAAGGAAAAAATTAAATGAGTTATGAATTAACAATCGGATTTGAAACCCATGTAGAATTAAGTACTAAGACCAAAATTTTTTGCAGTTGCTCATCTGAATTTGGAGCAAATGCTAATAGTCATTGTTGCCCAATATGTATAGGATTACCAGGGACTTTACCAAAATTAAACAAACAGGCAGTCATTTTTGCTATAAAAGCTGGTTTGGTTACTAATTGCAAAATAAATAATACATCTAAATTTGACAGAAAAAATTATGTTTATCCTGACTTATCTAAAGCTTATCAAATTTCTCAGTTTAATGTTCCTATTTGTCAAAATGGTTATATAAAACTGTCTGGTGGAAAAAAAATAAGAATAAACAGAATTCATCTAGAAGAAGACGCCGGAAAATTAATTCATAAACCTGGGAGCTTGTACGTAGATTATAATAGAGCTGGTGTTCCTTTAATAGAAATAGTTTCTGAGCCAGATATTTCAAGCGTTGAAGAAGGTAAAGAGTATATAGAAAAAATTCAATCTTTAATGAGATATATAGAAATTTCTGATTGTAAAATGCAAGAGGGCTCAATGAGATGTGATGTAAATATTTCTGTAAAAAAATCTACAGATACCGAATTAGGTACCCGAACTGAAATAAAAAATATGAATTCTGTAAATTTTATATCCAAGGCTATCGAATATGAAAGAAAAAGACAAATAGATGTTTTAGAAAAAAATAGAAAAATAGAACAAGAAACTTTGAGATATTTAGAAGATTTAAATATTACAGAGAGTATGAGAAATAAAGAAAATGCTCATGACTATAGATATTTTAAAGAACCAGATTTGTTGGATGTTTATGTTCCAGAACAAGAAATTGAAAAAATAAGATCTAAAATTCCAGTGTTGCCTGGTGCCAAATTAGAAAAGTATATAAATGAATTAAATATTCCCAAATCAGATGCTTTATTAATTACAAAATATAAAAAAATATCGGCCTTTTTTGAGGAAAGTATAATAAATATACAAAATCCTAAATTGGTTTCAAATTTTATAATAAGTACAATTTTTAGGTACTTAGAAACAGAATCTGAAAAAGAAAATTTTAATATCAAACTTTCAGCTCAAAATTTAAATAAATTAGTGAAACTATTAGAAAGTAAGAAAATAAATATAAATTTAGCAAAATCAAGTCTAGTAAAAATGCTGGAAAGAGGCCAAAGCTTAGAAGAAATTATATCTGATAAAGATTTGCAAGATAATAATTTGTCTGATGAAGAACTAAATAAAATTTGCAAAGAAGCTATAGAAGATAATAAAACTGCAGTTCAAGATTATTTAATAGGAAAGGAAAAAGCTCTAAAATTCATAATAGGTTATGTAATGCAAGTTACCAAAGGTAAAGCAGATGCTTTAAAAGTTCAGGACATTTTGGAAATTTTAATTAAAAGTCAATAATTTTTTTCATATTTGACGAAAAATTCTAGCATTTCATCATATAATTGTTTTCATTAACAATCCATGTTTTTTCCTCAGTGGGCAGATTTTCAGGAATACCAGCAGACAGTTTTATTTCAGAATTTGTTCTTTACAAAATGTTTTGGGACAATTTTTTTGAAATTTATCTCTTTGATATATATTTTTTAATATTTAATTAAAATTTTTACTATTAAATAACGCAATTTCGGGAAAATTTTGTTTAATTTCTCTAAATCAATTGTCACGATAAATTTGTTTGCATTTTATATAAATTTGATCATTTGCTTTCTAAAAATTGAATATTAAATTCAAATATGTTATTTTATATTTAATTATTTAAGGCATAAAACAGCACTCCAAATAAATAATTTTTGTATTATATAATAGATCTATCCTAAAACTTAGCACAAAGTCATAAATACCCAAAATTAAAGAAATGAGAAGTAAATGTTTTTTTGTTTATTACGATAGCGATATTGCAAAATTTTGAATCGTTTTATGAGTGCCCAATATGAATTCTGTAGCTTCCAATTTGAGAATTAAACCACTTTTGATATTTTTGGTAAGTTTGCCATTTTTAAGTTTTTTGTAATAGACCTGTTTCTAAGCTCAAAAACCCAACCTAATCCGCTGCATCGCTCTTTGGGCTAGTCTTTATTGACTACACTATCTAGAAATTTTTTAAGTATTTCAATCACAAAATCACAGATTGTCAATGAATGTATAAATAAAGTTTTATATTTACAAAAATAAATAATATCTTTAATTTTTTTGTACATAATAAATTTAGTTGCTAAAATCACCACATTTAAATATAAATTAATAAAAAAAATTAGCGGCTGTGTTAAGCGACAAAAAATTTTTTAAATAGGAGCGTATTAAGTATGGCAGGAACTTGGGAAAATATAGAAAAATCGATTACTGGCTACGAAATTAGAATTAAAAGTGATCCTAAAAAAGGTAAAAGCAATATGCACAGAGAATATATAGCAATAATATCTGGAAATGCTAAATTAAATGTTTTGAAATTTATAAAAAATTTTAAAATAGTAAATAGGACCTTGAGATCGTCTTTAAAAAATTATGGTAAGGCTGGTTTTGATGATGGCAAACTCGATGGAGCAGCAATAACTGACGTCGGTTTCGAAGTACTTAAAAAAGATTTTAATGATTTGAAAAAAAATTGTTAGCATTCAAAAAAAAATATAAATCCAGAAAACAATCAGGCAAATTAACAATCGTAACTAGTATATTAAAATATTTTGAGTCAAAACGTATAGAAGCCAAAATAACAAACTCCGAGGGATATTCGGAAATTTTGAAAAAATATAATAGAAATATTAATAATTTAAAACTTAAAATTGAAGAACTGAAAACTAAACTAAGTCCCGAAATATGCCAAAAACTTAAAAATTTAATTACTGATATATGTTTGGATATTTCGAGTTTTAGAAAGTTGGCTCCTGAGATAGAGTCCAAATTTAAAAATTTAAGTATTGAAGTATATTCTGAATTTGAAAAGTTACTAAAAACTGATGATTTTATTGCTGCACTTAAAAAAGGTACTAGTGATGAAATGATAGAAAAAAAACTTGATGAAATAATTAATAACATAAAAACAGAAATTAATAATACAATTGTTGAAAAAAATAAAATGATCGAATTAGAAATTAGCGAAAAAAATAAAGCGCTGAAAGAATTGAAAGTGTTAACTGAAGAAAGTGCATTAAAATAATAGAGCTCTATTATACGTATATTTTTATATAAATTTACAATATTAAATCTTCAAAATAGATAAAATTGTTAGGAATTTAAATGATATTTTAACCATTTGCTTGACTAAATAGCCAAACAGATTTTTGGTTATATGCCCCTTATGCTGTTATCATTTTCATTTCGAACATCAATTTTTGTAAACCTCACAACGATACTTGTTCGATTTTAGCAGGTTGTCCTTTTCTGCTAATTTTTTTTATTATTCGTCAGATTAAACTAAAATTTATAAGCAATTATTAACATTAAATATTTTTGGGATATGACACACATTGATGATATTTTTAATTTTTACTTAATTATCTCTGTATTCTTCTATTACGAAGGATTCTAAAATATCTTTTTCTTTTATATCATTAAATTTTTCGAGTCCGATACCACATTCATAACCTTGAGTTACTTCTTTTACATCATCTTTAAATCTTTTCAGAGATAAAACTTTGTCTTCGAAAATTACTACACCATCCCTAACTACTCTTATATTAGAGTTTTTAGTTACTTTTCCCATAAGTACATAACTTCCTGCAATTGTTCCTACACTTGAAATTTTATAAACTAATCTGCATTCCGCTCTGCCAATTTGGACTTCTCTAAATTTAGGAGCCAATAAGCCTTTCATTGCAGCACTTATTTCCTCTATACAATCATAAATTATTCTGTAAAATCTTAAATCTACGTTATTTTTTTCTGCGTTTTTACTAGCGTCTGGTTCTGGCCTAACATTAAAACCTACTATTATAGCATTAGAAGCATTTGCTAACATAACATCAGAATCCGTAATAGAGCCTACAGCGCCATGTATAATATTTATTTTCACTTCAGAATCACTTAATTTTTCTAAAGACTGTTTAACTGCTTCTACAGAACCTTGAACATCAGCTTTTACTATTATTTTTAATTCTTTTAAATCAGCTTTACTCATTTGTTCGAATAAGTTATCTAAGCTTATTTTACTTTTGGTGCTGAACATTTTTTCTTTTTTACTATTTTTTCTTTGATCTATTAATTCTCTAGCTAATTTCTCATCAAAAACTACATACAATATATCTCCACCATTCGGAACGTTGTCTAAGCCCGTAATTTCAACTGGTGTTGAAGGTCCAGCTTGATCTACTCTTTTTCCCTTATCGTCTATCATGTTTCTAATTCTTCCTAAAGAAAAACCAACTATTACTATGTCTCCGATTTTTAAAGTTCCATTTTGAATTAAAACAGTAGCAACTGGTCCCCTGCCTTTATCTAATTTTGCTTCTATAACTGTTCCTCTGGCACTCCTATTTGGATTTGCTTTTAACTCTTTTAGATCTGAAACTAATAAAACTATTTCTAATAAACTATCTATTCCTATTTTATTTTTAGTAGAAATTGGTACGCACGGTACATCTCCTCCCCACTCCTCAGGGACTATATTATATTCTGTCAATTGCTGTTTAACTTTTTCTACATTTGCGTTTTCTTTATCTATTTTATTTATAGCTACTATAATAGAAACTCCAGCAACTCTTGCATGGTTTATAGCTTCTATTGTCTGAGACATGACACCGTCATCAGCTGCTATTACCAATATAGCTATATCAGTAACTTGAGCGCCTCTAGCCCTCATAGTGGTAAAAGCTTCGTGCCCAGGAGTGTCCAGAAAAGTAATTTCTTTATCATTTAAATTTACTCTATAAGCTCCTATATGCTGAGTAATTCCACCAGCCTCTCCAGATGTAACATTAGAATTTCTAATGCAATCTAATAAAGAAGTTTTTCCGTGATCAACGTGACCCATAATTACAACTACAGGGGCTCTTGAAACTAAATCTTTTTCTTCATCTTTTCTATTGTTTATGATCTTTTCTTCTATATTTATTTTATTTTCTTTTTCTGCTTTTGCAAAAAACTCCATAGATATCAAACTAGCTGTGTCAAAATCTATAAAATCATTAATGCTAGACATGTTACCCATTGAAATCAATTTCTTTATAACTTCAGTTGAAGTAACTTTTAGTCTCTGAGACAATTCTTTTACGGTAATTTCATCCGGCAATAAAATAACGGTTTTTCTGTTTTTCCTTTCTCTTGTAACTCTTAGTATTCTTTCGGCCTCTGTTTCTCTTTTTTTAGAAAATCTAAATCTATCTCTATAATTAAATTTTGTATTATTCAGTTTATTATATCTACTAGCAACAATATTATTTTTTGGAACTTCTCCTAAAGCTATTTTATCGTATTTTTCATTATATTTATCTATGTTTAAACTTACAGATTTAATATCTACAACTACATTTTCAGGTTTTTTTATATTTAAATCTTTAATTTGTATATTTTCGATTTTTTCTATTTCTTCATCATTTTTTTTCTTGAAGTATTCATCAAAACTTTCAACTTGATTTTTTTGAGTAAAATATTCAAAAACCACACTAAGTTCTTCCTCGGTAAGAGCAGTCATATGTTTTTTTTCTACATTTAAATATTCTTTTAAAATATTTAAAATTTCCTTATTTGCCACTTTTAAATCCTTTGCTAACTCATGGACTCTGTATTTTCTCATCATAGACATTACCCCTTACTTTTTTTCTAATAATATTTCTTTAATCTTCTTTACCATATTCAAATCCAAAATACCAATGATTCCTACAAATTTATTTATATATTTTTCTATATCTGATTTATTAAATTTTATTTTCACAATTTCAATATCATTTTTTAATTTTACCAGATTTCTTATTTTATTCTCAGTATTTTCTGAAATATCACTTGCTAATAATATAAATTTTAACTTGTTGTTTAAAAATTCATTCTTTACCGCACCAAATCCAAAAACCAGATTTCCGGATTTTTTTACAATTCCAACAAAATTTAGCAAATCACTAACTATCAATCACTTCTTATCTTAAAAATAAAATTTTATAGTTTAAATTATTTTAAAAAATACGTTCTTTCTACTACATTTATTTTATATTATAATACAAAAAATATTTATATAAAAATTATTTAAAGCAAAAAACCAGGTCATATTTTAAACATACATAAGCTTTAACATGATTTGCAATGGATTTTCAGTATTATGAATTGCATCATTTTTGTGACAATATTAGCAGAATTCAAAAAATATACTTGACAAACTGTCAATATTGTTATAAGAAATAAACGAGAAAACTAAAAACTTTAGTAAAATAAATTGTAAAATTGAGATATTGACACTGTCAATCATCAAAGTAAAAAATCAGCGATTAGTAACTAGTTTTTGAAATTGAGATTATTAGGTCTTGAAAAATACTAAAGATAAGGAAAATATCAAATAGTTTTACTGGATTTTTATAAAAACTAATTTTTTTTTACTTTTTGTTTACGTCATTTTCATACCTACTTGATTAATATAACAAGGCTTGAGTAACAAATTTTCATTAATTCAAAAAAGTTATAGCCTTAATTTTTGTAACAGGTTATTTGCGCAGACATGTTAATAACAATTAAAGTCTGTTTATACGAAATAAAGAATTTACCAAAGAAATAAATATGACGTCGAGTTTACTTTGAAGATATTCGTTTAATTTCATTACATTATTAGGTATTGAAATCACGATTTTTTTCGGTTAGACTTTAGGCGAGCATCTGGAGAAAACAAAATTCAAAAAGCAACGAAAGTGTCGGAGAATAATTTTATACTAAATCTTTTTTGACCTAAAATGTAATGAAATTGAACAGATATTCCATGATTTAGACAGTTTTTTCGTTATTAATTTTTTTCTTCCACACATCTTGCTTTATATTGTTGTTATCTTTTCGTATAAACAAATTCTAATAATTTTAAAAATATAGAAAAAGTTGTCAAAAATAGTAACAAAACTAAAAAATTTTAAAATTTATACCAATATATACCTTCACAAAAATATTTTTAGAATAAATTTTGAAATAAAAGAAAAACTTTCTTTCGTACCTAAGTTTACATTTGATTCGATATTTTTACCAAAAATAAGTAACGGAACATATTCTCTTGAATGATCAGTAGAGTTATTTAAAGGATCACAACCATGATCTCCAGTTAATATTAAAATATCATCTTTTTTTAAAAACTTAATTAATTCTCCAAGTTGAACATCAAATTTTGAAAGAGCTTTTGCGTAGCCTAAAGCATCATTTCGGTGACCGTATAAAGTATCAAAATCTATTAGATTTACAAAACACAATCCTTCAAAATTTTCGTTTTTTATTATATTTATAGTTTTATTCATACCATCTTGGTTGTTTACAGTTTTTAAACTTTTAGTAATGCCACGACAAGAAAATATATCTCGAATTTTACCTACAGCGATTACCTCATAATTATTATTCTTTAATTTATCCAAAAGGGTAATCCCAAAAGGCTCTAATGCAAAATCTTTTCTGTTCGCAGTCCGCTCATAGTTTGGATATTTACCAATGAATGGTCTAGCTATGACTCTCCCAACAGCATATCTATTAGTCAATAGTTTCCTAGCTTTTTCACAGTAGTTATACAATTTTTTTAAGGACATAACTTTCTCATGTGCAGCTAATTGAAAGACGCTATCCGCCGATGTGTATAATATTAACTTATTATTTTCTACACTCTCTTTTCCATAATCTTCTAACAATTTTGTTCCGGAATATGGTTTATTGCAGATTATTTTTTTATTTATGATTTTTTCAAATTTTTCTACCAATTTTTTGGGAAACCCATTTAAAAACACAGGCATTGGCTTTTTAGATATTAAACCCGCAATTTCCCAATGTCCAATTACAGAATCTTTACCTTTAGATTTTTCTGCTAATCTTGCAAACGTGGCCAATGGATTTTTAATCTTTTTAGCATAATCAATCCCATCTATATTAAATAATCCAAGTTTTTGTAAATTAGGAACACTAAAATTTTTTTGAATAAAACAGGATTTTAAAGTGTTACTTCCTTTATCTCCATAATCTATAGCATCAAACATTTCACCTATTCCCAAGCTATCTAAAACTATCAAAAAAACTCTTTTCAAAATATACTAAATACCTTACCATTGTTAATTTACACTTTTTGACACTTTGCTTGGCTAAATATCAAGCAAATTCTTGATTATATGCCCTCAGCGATTACTCGTCCTACGTAAGTTCCATTTCATTTCAAACATAAATTTCCGTGAGTTCTACGGTATTTAATTTTTAACACTTGAAGTTTCAACTTGGTTTTCGTTGAAACACCATTTCTTACGATTTTAGCATACTATTATTTTTTGTCAACATTTTTACGATTCATCCGATAAAATGACTAACAATCCAATAATATTTATACCCCGTGACAGCTATACTTTAACAAATTTCACATATATTCAAAGCAAGGCTAGAAATTCATAACAATTTTCCATTCCCTTTTTGATTAGTAATTTCGTCAGCTTAATACTTTTTTTATTAAAATGGGATTCACATAAATAGTTATAAACATCCTTTTACAAGTTTTCAATAATCGAATTCAAACTTTTATGGTCATATTTTTCCAAAATATTTTTCTTTAGTAAAGATAAATCAACCAACATGTCATTATTTAATATGTTTCTTTTTGTAAAATTAAATATCATGCACTGTCTTTAATATATAATATACATGTATATTATATCTATATTTGAAAATCAAACAAAATTTGCTTGATATAGTTGATTTGATAAAAAATGTTTACAAAAAAATAATAATATGTTAAAATTACAAGAAATAGTGTTTCAACTAAAACCAAGTTGAAATTTCAAGTATTAAAAATTAAATACCGTGGGCTCATGGAAATTTGAGCTTGAAATGAAATGGAGCTTACGTAAGACAAGTAATCGCTGAGGGCATAAAACCAAGAATCTGTTTAGTATTTAGTCAGGCAAAGTGTCAAAGAAGGAAATATATCCGTATGTCTTTTCGGACATACAAGTTGATATTAGAATTATTTTATATTATTGTAGGAAATATTTTGAATAATGGCATGTTAGTTGATCTATCTTCATTAAAAGAAATATTTTGGAAAGATATGACCATAAAAATTTAGATTCAACTATTGAAAATTCAATAGTTGAAGGTTTGAGAAAAAAAGATAGATTAATAATGCAATTTAGATTTGGACTAAATGAAAAAATCTTTGTAAAATCTATATAAAAATATTTTAAAAAATATAAATAATTTTTTTATGGCGAAAATAGAAGTATAGCTGAAATTATGTTTGAAAAAATTTGCTCAAGAGAAAGTGAGTTGAAAAAAATGAAAGAAAAGGCGACGCCATATAAAAAATAATGATCAAAAATTTATTTAAAATAAAAATTAGGAACTTTTCCAACTATTATTATCTCAGATATTATTATATTTGTGTGTATATTAGAACTTGAAGAATGTCCTGGAATAATAATGGTAACTTTGGTGTTCACATCTAGATAAACTTGATGCTTAGTTTGATTTATTCCGCTTTCACTGAATTGGCTTGAAAATTCTACCATAGAACTTCCAGACATGGAAATTTTAACTGGTATCGCAGGTCCTCGACCATTTAAGATTTCTGTGCCTAAAAGTGTTCCCAAAGGTATTTCCAAAGTTTTTACTTGAAGTTTAGAAAGTTTTTTTTGAATAGCTGCACTTATCCTTGTTTTTATTAAGTTCATAAAGTAAGCGTTTGTACTTACGGAAGATATTGACTCAGAATTATCATATTCTATGTTTACTAATTTTTGTCCATCAATGTTAATTGTAGATAGTTCTTCTAATACAACTTGATCTATTATTTCAGTAGCTATTGTTTTAGCTTTGTTTTCGGACATATTTTTGATAGTTGGTCTTAAATACATATCTAAAATAAAAAAAATTGATAAAAAAGCGAGAAAAAGTAATATTAATTTTTTCACTCTTTTTTTTTTGATAAATTTATTCAGAAAATCACATCTTTAAAAAGTATTCCTGAATTTAAAGTACACATTATTTCAAAAATTGTGCTATAATTTTAATTATTATGAGTAGAAGAAAGTTTCGAGAGCAAGCATTTAAGCTAATTTTTGAGAACATGTTTAATGAAAATAATCTGGAAAGTACGATAGAATTTGCAGAAATTTCTAGGGAAGAAAAAATAGATGATTTTGCGAAAGAACTATTTTTTGGTGTAAAAAACAAAGAAAAAGAAATAGATGACTATATAGGTGATAATATTTATAATTGGAAAAAAGATAGAATTTCTAAAATAGCATTAGCAATACTCAGAATGTCTATATATGAGATTTTTTATATAAAAAAAATTCCAATAAGTGTTTCAATAAATGAAGCTATCGAGATCACAAAAAAATATGGTTCAGAAAAAGAATCATCATTCATAAATGGAACGCTAGGTTCCATAGTAAAGAACATTGAAATATCAGATAAAACTAAATAACGGCACGCAAGAAGCGTTTAAAATTTTATCCTATGCCCAATTGGTTTCATTGTAATTTATACCTTTTAGGTAATTTTGAATCACTATTTTTCTATTAAATATCATATCCTCTGGCAATTTATTTATGTTAAACCATTTTAAATCAGAACATTTTTCAACTTCACAAATATGAGGAACACCTTCAAATTTTAGAATTTTAAAGTAAAAATTACAGTGAGCAATGCCTAACAAATAATTATGCTCAAACGAAACAAATTCTATATTTTCTTTTGTAACTTCTATTCCAATCTCTTCTTTAATCTCTCGAGTTACAGTGCTTGATATAGGTTCATTTTTTTCAACATGACCGCTTACAGAAACATCCCATAGTCCATCCATATAACCTGTATTTTGACGTTTTTGCAATAAAATTTTGTTATCCTGTTCTAAGATGGCGAAAATAGCATTTATAGATCTGAATTTTTTTTCCATATTTTTCCCTTCCTTCATTTTGTTCAATTCTAAAATTACATACTACAATGTGCATCGTTTTCTAAAATAATTTTTTATCTATTTGTATATTAATTTAAAATGAACTCCTCGCAACTAAAAACGAGTATCCCACAAACAATCTTATAAAACATTTCCCGTTTCATAGACCTCTTAATCTAGAATGCATATTACGATAACTCATACCGTATTGTGTATATTTTAGCAAATTCATTTTATTTATACAAATTTTTTCATTGACACCACCACAAAAATGCACAATTTTAAAACTTAATCTAAATAAAAAATTTTATTGACTAATATTTAGATATATACTAAAATAACAAAGTAAAATTTCTGGTTCATAGATTTTGTTTTTCATTTATTCTGAATTTTAAGCGAGGTTACTAAATAAATTAAAAATTTACAATAAAATCAAAAAATAGGATTTTTAAATAATAATTTAAAGATTTATTCAGGAGATGTTTTACATAGAAAATTGCTGTTTTATAAATAAAGGTCCAAATCACGGTTCGGCTCCGATACCAATGGAAGGAGGCTGGGTTAAACTAAAAAACATAAAAGATATATCAGGTTTTTCCCATGGATGTGGTTATTGCGCCCCTCAACAAGGTGTTTGTAAGTTAACTTTAAATGTAAAATTTGGAATCGTAAAAGAAAGTTTGATAGAAACTATTGGGTGTTCTGGTATGACGCATTCAGCTGCTATGGCAGCTGAAATTTTACCAGGGAATAACTTATTAGAATGTTTAAATACAGATTTGGTTTGTGATGCTATAAATGTAGCAATGAAAAATATTTTTTTACAATTAGTTTATGGAAGATCTCAAAGTGCCTTTTCTGAAAATGGTTTGAGCGTCGGTTCAAGTCTAGAAGATTTAGGTAAAGAATTAAAATCTCAAGTGGGAACTATGTTCAGTACCCAAGAAAAAGGGGTAAGATATATGGAAACAGCAGAAGGATATATCATACAACTTGGTTTAGACACAAATAAAGAAATAATTGGTTATAAATTTGTTTCCTTGGGGAAAATGATGAAAGATATTCAAAAAGGTTTATCGCCTAATGAAGCTTATGAAAAAAACATTAGCACTTATGGAAGATTTGAAGAAGCTGTTGAACTCATTAATCCAAGATATGAATGACGAATAATTTTAGTTTATGGATTAAAATAGTTTAAAAAATTCTGATATTTAGGTTAAAAAATTGTTACTTATGCTCGGCTTTTATGCTTATTTGTTTTTGTATAAAAAAAGTAGCATCAATTTTATCTAATAAATTATGAAATACATTAAAATTAAACTATGAAAACTTTTATAAATAAACCTTTAGCTAATTTACTAAGTCCTACTGAAATTAGTGAAATTGTTGGTCAAGGACATCTTTTAGATGAAAATAAAGCACTTCGCAAAATTATTGAATCTGGAAAAGCAGTAAACTTAGCATTCTATGGCCCACCTGGAACAGGAAAAACAACGCTTGCAGAGATTATCGCTAAAAATTCTCAAAAAATGTTCAAAAAACTAAACTGTACTATAGCTTCAACAGCTGATATTAAGGAAATCACATCAAACCTCGGTACATTTCAAACAACAAATAGTGTTTTATTATATCTTGATGAAATTCAATATTTTAATAAAAAGCAGCAACAAATTTTACTTAAATTTATTGAAAATGGGGAAATTACGCTTATTGTTTCGACAACTGAAAATCCATATTTTTATATTCATAGTGCGCTATTAAGTAGAATGACAGTTTTTGAATTCAAACTTGTATCTCGAAATGAAATTATAAGTTCGTTAAATAGAGCAGTTTTATTTTTACAAAAGGAATATCAAAATTTATCAGTAACTGATAGAGCACTTGAACAAATATCATTCGCTTGTGGAGGAGATGTAAGAAAGTCACTTAATATTTTAGAATTAGCTGCCATTTCCTCTAATTTCAGTAAAATTGATTTGGAAATTATTTTGCAGCTTTCAAATAAAAGTTCAGCAAAATATGACAAAAAAGGCGACGAACATTACAATTTACTTTCAGCTTTTCAAAAATCTATGCGTGGTTCTGATCCCAATGCAGCCATTCATTATTTAGCAAGATTGCTTGAATCTGGAGACTTATCATCAATTTGTAGACGTTTAATGACATGTGTTTGCGAAGACGTGGGTTTAGCACATCCACAGGCTATTCCTTTTGTTAAGTCATGTGTTGATATTGCATTTCAAGTTGGAATACCTGAAGCACGAATTGCACTTGCTAATGCAGTGATTTTCGTTTGTTTTTCACCGAAATCCATTTCTGCTTACAATGCTATAAATAGAGCGATTTTAGACGTTAAATCAGGTAAATCAGGTTCGATGCCAAGGCATTTAAAAAATAAACATTGTGATGGTGAAGATACAGAAATTAAAGGACAATTTTACAAGTATCCACACGATTTTAAACATCATTTTGTTGAACAACAGTATTTGCCTGATGAAATCAAAAAAGTGAAATATTACGAGTTCGGTGAAAATAAAATTGAGCAAAGTTTCAAAAAATACTGGCAAAAAGACTGCTAAACTTCAGTTTAGTCAAATAAGATTTCCCCAAATTGTTGATAAAAAACAATCTGCTAATATTAAAAAAATTTTAAGAAATTACTAATATAAATAGAAAATTTTTGGTACAAAAATCTGATTTTAAATATTTATAAATTTTTAGTATAATAAAACGTAGAAAAGCGGATATGGCGGAATTGGTATACGCACATGATTCAGGTTCATGTAAATGTTTGTATTTATGCAGGTTCAAGTCCTGTTATCCGCACCATAGTGGGTAACTATAAGGGTCTTGGTATGACACTTAAATAATCCTACTTTTAAAGACTAGATTGCGACTAACAATTTGGTCTTTTTTTCTTGCTCAAATTCTTCCACTGTGGGTATATTCACGTACCCGATTAATTTGTAATAAATATCAACTTTTTGAGTTGTTACACCCTTTTCTTCGTTTCTGTGGTAAACAACAATCTTGTCGATAAACTCTTGAAGAATTTTAAGCGTGAGATTTTCAATTTCTGAATATCTTCGGACTATTTTTAAAAATTCGTTGCTGTTCATTTCGTGCGCTCTTTCTTCGAGAACAACCACCTTTAGGTTTTTGATTTTTTGTTTCAGTTCAAATTGTTCGGTTTCATATTTTCCCGACAATTTTAAAAACCGTTCTTCAGACAAATTTCCTAAAACTTTTTCCTCGAATACTCGTTCATACAAAATATCCAGCTCTTTTTCTCGGTTAATCATGTTTTGCAATATTTCTTGATTCTTTTGCTGTTGAAGTCTGGCAACCTTGTATTTTTCATTGACCACAATCTTTACAAATTCATCTTCGAAATATTTTGCAAACTGTATGATTTTAGAGATGTTGCTCTTTATTAGGTCAGTTATGGTGTCAACTCGGATATGGTGAGTTTTATTGCATATTCCGTTATTGGCTCGGCTGTTTCTACATGAAAAATAATGATTGTCGGGATTATCATGTGTATACTTGTAATTTAGATTTGCTCCGCAGTCGTTACACTTCAAGAATCCTGCAAAGATATTCTTTTCAATGTGCTTAGGTTTTCGGTATTTTGTAGTCCCGAAAGATTTTTGAATTTCCTCCCAAACACTTCTGTCAATAATCGGCTCGTGCATATTTTTGTGAATCACCCAATTTTCTTTTGGATTTTCAAGTCTTCCTTTGAGTTTAAAAGATTTGCTATAAGTTTTAAAATTAACCACATCACCGACATAAGATTGATTTATCAAGATTTTTCTAATCATCCCATGTTCCCACAAATATTTGTTTCTTGGAACTTTTATACTTGGAGCTCGAAACCCTCTTTCACGAGCGTATTGTGATGGTATTAATACTTTTTCTTCCCTCAAAAGTTTAGCTATTCTATTCACACTCTCTCCTTTTTGTCTCAATGAATAAATTCGTTTAACAAGCTCAGCACCTTCAACGTCAACTATCCAATGTTTGTGGTCATCATCGTATTTGTAGCCAAGCGGTGGAAATCCAACTGCAAGACCTTGCTGGCTTTTAATTTTTAGTGTTGACCTCATTTTTCGGCTCATGTCTTTGGCATACCATTCGTTCATGATATTTCTGAACGGCGTAAAATCATCTTCACCGTTTTTGCTGTCAACACCGTCATTTACGGCGATAAATCTTACATCATGAAGTGGAAAAATATTTTCTGTTAATTTCCCGACTTCTAAATAATTTCTGCCAAGTCTTGACATGTCCTTAACAATCAGCGTTGATACTTGACCCGATTCAACCAATTTAAGCAATTCATTAAAGCCGTTTCTGTTCAGTGTTACGCCTGAAACACCATCATCAACAAAGACTCTGATATTCTTAAAACCGTTCTTTTTTGCGTAATCTGACAGTATTGCCCTTTGATTTGAGATACTGTTACTTTCGCCGAGTTGTTCGTCATCACGTGACAAACGTAAATATAAAGCGGTTATTTTTGGCTCTGAAAAATTGATATTATTCGACTTGCTCACTGTAATCCTCCTAAATACAGCGGTCTTACAGCCAAACAATCAATGTTTACGCTTTTTATTATACCATATTTGCATTCGTTTGTGAGCCCTCTATTTCGCGTTTTAAGAGCTTTTTTATCTTGCATTTTAATTCTTCACCGCCTTCATCGAAAAATGAGTTTACGACGTAATTTACGCCGTTTATTTTGTGCTCGGTTTTTCTAGCAAATAAAATGGTTTCTTTATTTTTCATGTGAACCTATCCTTTATAATTTTTTTGAGAATAGCCGAATCTGCCGACTTTCATCGGTATCATAGGAATTCCACCTCCGCTGGGATTTCCACCGGCTGCCCTCATTGCCTGCGACGGTTTTATCACGCTCGGACTGTGACTGGGCAGAAGTATCTTTAAGTGTAATTCGGCTATTTTTTATTCAGTTTTCAAAGCACATTGAGATTAAAAAAGTTCCTCTCACTTATAGGGCGTTAAAAACACAAAAAGGTGATACCTGTTAACCCTTAATTTTTGCTAAAATTTTGTTTAAGTTTTCGAGAGCGAGTTTAACACTACGTTTTATGTTTCTCGCTGAAACATTTTCAAGCTTAGAAATTTGAAAAAACTTTAAACCGTAAAAATAATGTAATATAATTCTGTTGCGTTGAATTTCTGATAATTGGTCAATTGCCTTAAATAATTCATCTATTTCGGACTTTTTTATGTATTCGTCCTCAGAAGAAACAGATGTGAGTTCAGCGCAAAAATCATCAATAGAATTTTGTTGCTTGCTTTTACGGTCTCGCCAGTCCTCTTGCCAAAAATTTTCTTTATCGAATTCATAAATATCGAGTTCAACCTCAATTTCTGTAATTTTGCCATTGTAATCTTGTATTTTAATATTCACGATAATTTTCCTCCAAAATTTTGATATTTCTTAAATTCAAAAAATCAGAGGTTTACGGGTATCTTGCGTAATAAAGAATCCAGTATTTTCTCAATACTTCTCATCTCGTTCCCAAAATACAAAAAACGATGGTTCGCACCACCGCTTCGTTTCTTCGCTTTATTTCGGAAACCGCCACTTCACGGTTTCTAATTACATTTAACCGCTTAAATGGGCTTTATTTTGTCACTAACCGTCAGTTCTTAATTACCGAACATAACACCGTATATCGGTTTTAATACGGATTCATACGCCCCGATTGCACCTAAATAAATTGGAATAACATTGATAATTCCTAAAATTATCCCATCTGGGGAATAATCTTCGCATAGTATCATTCTAACAACTGCAACAAACGAACTAAATAAAAAGACCATAAATAATACTGTGCTGTGTGGAAATAATATTTTGAGAACTTCGGTCATACTTGTAACAGTTGCTATACACCCCGCTAAATTCAAAAACATGTCTTTCGTTATAAAATCTTTCGTTTCCATGAAATCACCCCCTAAAATAAAAAATCCGGATAAAAATCCGAATCATATAAATTTAATTTTTAGTTATCATGCTGTTCTTTTCCACATGTAACATGTTATATATGGCTGCACACCGCTTCCAACATCTGTATCACCAATCGAATATTTACCGGCTGGATTATTCGTATTTGCCGAAGTTGTATAGCCTGTGTTTATAGTTGTGCTGATTGAATCTAGGCTTCTCGCCCAACCATCGTAATTATCTGCCGAATATCTGTAAGCTCCCGTGCCGTTGTTGCTCCCTTCACCGGCTGCTGCACCATACCACCAGTGCATACCAATTCTAAAATTGTGTCTGTGAGTTTTCACCCCGCCTGTTTTTTCAACAGTATTAAAATCAGAGTCACTCGTGTTTACGCATATTGGCACACGTCCAGAACCCCATAAAACCCACGTACCGCCAAAATAATTCGAAGGGTTTGTATTTACTACTGACAAATAAATTGCCCCGATTGGATAAATAGTATCAAAAGTTAATTTCTTGCCATTGCTGTAAATATCACCCACTTCAAGAGAATTCGTGTTCTCTGGAAATCTATTAATGCCAACCGAGATTTTTTGTGTGTCAAAATACATGATTGGAGTGCCTTTCGCAAGAACTAAGTTATAGATTGTCGTTCCGAACTTGTCTTTTATTTCAAAACGGAAATCCCAAGAGTATTTGTTGTCACAATCTCTTGAATATTGCGTGTTATTCGACATTGTGAAATAAGTCCAACTTGAATCACCAGTTTTCTTTCGTAAACATCTGATTTCAACAATAGAATTTTTTGAATTTACGCTTGAAATGCTAACGTTTGATTTAATATAAGTTGTATTTTCGTAATTGTTTTGTCGGTAAAGCGTAATAATCGCTGATGGAAGAAGCCAATCGTAAATTGTGATTGTTTTTGAAACAGACGTATAATTTCCCCTTGAATCTATCGCTTTTATACTAAAACTCAAGCTATTGCCAGAATTTACGACCCCATAATCTATCGTTGCTGCCGATGTTTTTGTTTGAGTTGACCCGTTAAAAGTAATTTGATAATTACTCATACTTGCCGAATTTTTGGCGGTTGCCGACGTAAACGTAACTTTTAAATTTGACTGATTTCTAACAATCCACTGATTATTGCCAGTAATTGCTGTTACCGACGAATTTGTATCTTGATAAGAAATATTAGAACTGCTAAAAGTTGGATATGAATTCGTTACGGTTGCGGTAAAACTGCAAGATGAATTGCCGATATATGTGTTTCCGTTATTTGTATAAGTTTCACAATGAATTGTCCCGCTTCCGCTGTTCGAATTTGGAATCTGAGCGTAAATTGTGCTCGGTAATGTCCACACATAGCTTGTACCGACATTAGAAGCAATGTAACTCCAACTTATGCTGCCGAATGAGTAATATAATATATGTGTGAAGTTGCTGGAGGCTCGGTTTATTGAAATTGTGGAAGTTCCTTCTATGTTTCCAGAACCACCAGAAACACCGCTACTTCGTGGGATTGTTGTCAAATTTTGATAATAATATTGCTCACTTGACGTTAAAACTGACGTAATATTTATCCAAGAACTTGTCTCTAAACTTTTCGAACCGTCTGAATTGTGGTAAATATCAAGGGTATAACTGAACAAAACAATACCTGAATTTGTAATTTTTTGGCTGCTTGTGATAGAATTTGAGTACTGAGTTCCGTTAATTTTGCACCAAATTGTACCAGAGCCATAAGTTTCATAGCCCGAATTTGTGCGAAAGAAGCGCACAGATACGGTTACATTCGATTTGTTGTTTGCAATATCAACGCTGTTTTCGTTGACCGTAATATTATATTTAACATATCCATTGCTTGTGGACATTTCGCCAGATGTGCCTATTTTTTGTCGCCTTCCTAAATTAAATTTAAACCATCGCAACTATGCCAATACCCGTATTTGTATCGGTTGTTATGGGTATTAACCGCATTTTTTGTGCTATTGTTATTTCTTCTTCGATGACTGATTTTTTTATGTGAAACTCATCGTTTTCGCGCCAATAAATTCTGTTCCCTTGAGAATCATAAGCCACAATTCCAGAACTTGAATTTAACTGGACTATGCTGTTGTCATCACAATAGACTGTAAGACCATCTTTGTTCATTTCGCAAATCAGCTTATTGGAATCACTATAAAGCTCTAAATTACCGCTTTCATCAAGATTTGAACCAAGTTTTAAAGTACCGCCTTTGATTAAATCACCGACAAAGTTAATTGTGTTTAAGTTTTGCATGTTTAAAGTACCGTCAATTGTCCACGCACTCTTAAATGTGCCGTTTATTCCGCTTTGGCTGAAACCAATACCGCCATTGTTTATCATAATTACGTTGGTTGCGTCTTCTTTTGGCAGCGTATCAACAATCAGAATTTTATCGCCGTCATAAATTACGTACGAATTTCCGAGCGTATTTTTTATCGAATTTGTTGCGTCAACCAAAGCACTTTCTAGCTTTCCAAGTGCGTCTTTTGTATTTTGTGTGATTTCTTCGGTTATTTTGCTTGTTACATTTCCGATTAAATTTTTCAGATTATTTTTAAAATTACCAAATTCAACTTTTACGATACGTTCCAAAATCACGTCATAATCAAGCGCAATTACATTCGTTGCTAAATCAATTTTGCATTTCGGATGTTTAACATAAATTACATCTCCAACATCTGAAACGTCTTTTAAATATGCATTTAGTGCATAATTAACTTTTGGTAATTTGTTTTTATCAAGATAGTTTTCGGCTTGTTGTCGAAGATTTTCTTCCAGAGCAATATTATAACCATCTACGTCAAAATCACCGTTATCATCAGTAAAATCTTCTTCTACAATGCTCGTCTGGTCAAATTTAACAACTTTTGTATACGGTATGTCATACAAATCTTCGCTGTTTGTCAGATAAATTTCATCTAATAATAAACCGTCTTTGCCAACTGGCAAGATTTTTGTTGCAACGTCATTCCAATTTTCGTTCGATTTGATATTCACAATATTTTTTCCATAGCTAAGAACAACGCCCTTGTCAGTTCCAATATTTTGTCTGACTTCAATTGCCCAATTATTTCTAATTAGGTGACCGTCCCAACGGTTTATAACTTCTGAAACGGCTTCTTCAAGTGATTTTCTGACACATCTAAAACTATTGACGCTGTTAATGTCCGATAGCGTTGTAAATGGTGATGTTACGTCTGTTGCGGTGTTTAAATGGTCGAGTGCGTCATTACAATTTTTGTTCACAACATAGCTATCTTGAATGATATAATTCGCTGAATCAAAATATATATGGTATCCACGAACAATTATTTTTTTGTTTTCAATGCTGGGGTTTTTTAATCTGAAACATTGCTTGCCCCACGGCGTAGGCACTCGAATTATCATACCGGATTGATAATATTCTAGATTTTCAATCGTATCTTTCAAATCAACGTAATAATCGCCGTTATCTTCTTTTCTGACGAGTGCTTTTAGTGGTTTTAAAATTTTAAGCCCGTTGTCTGCAAACGCCGTTTCGTTTGATGTATAAATGTTTATCATTTTATAACCTCACTTTAAAATATCGTTAAGCCGTACGCTTCCACATATAGCACGTTATATATGGCTGCAAATTTTGAGAGTTTCCTGAGCCTGTGTTTCCTATGGTTACGGCACTGCCTGTAGAATAATTTCCATCTCGATTATCGCTAATACCTTCTGCCAAAATATCAGTTCTATTGCCATGATTGTGCGAATAATTTCCTGTATAATCTAAACTTGCGGTTGTGCTATGGTTATGCGATTGTAAATATTTACTTCCGCCCGTTTCTTCAATCGTGTTAAAATCTGAATCATTTGTGTCCACACCTACGGGCACTCTGCCGGTTCCCCAAGACACCCATGTTCCGCCAAAATAAGTTGCTGGATTTGTGCTGTTTACCGACAAAAAAATTGCTCCAATGGGGTATACCATATCAAAAATTGTTTTTCCGTTAATCTCAAAAGAATTGTCATTTACCGGAAATCCGTTTATGCCAACTGAGATTTTTCCAGTATCGAAAAACATCAACGGGGTTCCTTTGGCAATTATGAAATTATAAGTTGAACTTCCGAATTTATCGGAAATTAAAACTTGAAAATCCCATGCTGATGTGTTGTCTATCGAAATGGTGTATTGCGTGTGGTTATCAATGTCCACATAATCAGAAAAGTCCGTATTTGACGTTTTTTTGTATCGGTACTGTAGCGTTTGTAGTGCGTTCATCGAATTAACGCTTGAGATTGTTGCATCAACTTTTAAATTCGTATCATTTTCAAAATTATTCACTCTGGCGGCGGTAATTATCGCATTTGGTAACGTCCAGTCTAAAAAAGTAATTGTTTGCGTTACTGATGTTGAATTTCCACGAGAATCTATTGCTTTTATTGTTAAATTTAAATTATTGCCCGAATTCACAGTTCCATAATTTATTGTGGTTGCACTAGAATACGACTGGGTTGAGCCATTAAAAGTAACCTGATAGCTAGATATACTCGCCGAATTTTTAGCCGTAGCGGCACTAAATGTTACTGCTAAAGTAGACTGATTTCTGACGATTTTTGAGTTATCGCCCGTGATTGCAACAACGGTAGAATTCGTGTCTTGGTACGAAATATTTGAACTGCTAAATGTTGGATTTGAGTTTACAACATAAACATTAAAAGTATTTGATGTTTGACCAATCCACGTTCCTCCGCTATATGTGTCACAATATACCGTTCCCCAACTATTGTTTGAGTTTGGAATCTGAGCGTAAAAAGATGTTGGTATTATCCACAAGACAACAGTTCCCATGCTTGTTGCGATGGTGTCGTTTAAATTATGAAAGCTATAACTAAGGGTATGAGTAAAACTGTCGCTGGCTCGGTTGATTGTGAAAGTTGTATATGAACCTATGTTGCCCGAACCGCCTGAAATACTGCTTGCACGTGGTATTCTTGTTAATTCTGAATAATAATATTGCTCGTTTGACGTTAAAACAGAAGTGATATTTATCCACGCACTTGTTTCCAAAGTCTTAGAGCCGTCCGAATTATGGTCAATATCAAAGCTACTTACGTATAAATCAATACCCGAATTTGTTATTTTTTGGTTACTGGTCACAGAGCTTGAGTATTGATTTCCGTTGACTTTACAATAAATCGTGCCGTTTCCATAAGTTTCATAGCCAGTGTTTGTTCTCCAAAATCTGACATAAACTGTAACATTTGATCTGTTATTTGCAACGTATACGCTATTTTCTACTACCGTGATGTGATATTTTACGTAGCTATTGCTGGTTGACATTTCTCCTGATATTCCCATGTTTTACCTTCTAACGTAAAAAAAATAAGCACTGGTGAACAGTGCTTGTTAATAATAATTTTTTAAAACTTTAAAAGTTAACTAATTGTAAATTTATGTGTGCATCTGTTGTATTCATGATCATACAACCATATATGATTGTCATCTCCAAAAATATATTCATCATCACTATCTAAAGCAAATATGATAGCATTTTTGCTTGGTGGTCGAATGTAACCAGGAGTACTTGAACTGTGTCCCCAAAAAACTGATTTAATTTCTTCTAGTGAAAAAATTTTTTGTATTTCTAACTTTTTATTTTTTTCACTTTTAAAAATTAAATTTTTAAAATCAAATTTACAAGTGTAAATTTCTTTGACTAATTTTGGAATTTCGATACCTGTTTCTTGTTCAAAATTTGAAATTTCTTCTTCACTATAAAATTTTTGATTTAAATATTCTGAAAATGTAATATTTGAAGACTCATTTTTTAGTGGTTTCCCAGATGCAGAATATACATAAATTAAGCAAAAAACTAATATTAAAGTTATTGATGAAAATTTAGAAAGTATAATAATAAAGCACCACCATGTTTTTATAAAATTTACTATGAACTCATTCAAACTTGGGTTAATTTGTTACAGGGCTTGATTAAGATTCGTCCGGGGTATTTCCAAGAAAAATATCTCTTTGAAAATTAGATCCTAAATGTGGATATGTTTTTTGATGAATATTAGTTTTGACAAGTTGCATAATTGCAAAATAATGAGTAGAATCCCAAAAAAATCCCGTGTGGGTACCAAGCCCTTGTATCCAGTCACTTGCGTTTAAGATATTTTTTAATTCACCATATGAAAGTAATTTTAATTCATTCTTTTTAATTTTGTCATGAATAAGATCTTCACAATCGGGAATATGAGGATTTACCCATACGTTATCTGGAACTTCACTGTTCCAATTGACCATATCGTTTAAAATACTTCTTGGATTTTTTTCGAATCCCATGAATACATGATGCCACGTATAGTCTTTTGGTTTGAATTTGTCTAATTTTTGCCATCCTTCAACTGTTTCTTCTACGTATTTTAATATTTCAGAGTTATTTCCAAATTTTTCAAAATTTTTTGGATTATTTAAAGCACGTTTCAGGGCATAAAATGCATGTTTGTAATCATAGTATCTGTTAGTTCCCAACTCAAACCAAACATTAACAAAAAAATTTGTGTCTGGAAAGCAATAAACTACCGGATTTTTAAATATAGGTGTAAACTGACACGTACAGATAGATATGCAATTTTCATAAGCTGTTTCATATTCCGGATCATAGCTGCCATGCCCTAATTCGTAGGGTCTACTAGCACCTAATTCATTGTCATTACTCGTATGTGTTAATCTATTTTCGTACACACTTTTTTTTATTATTTTTTCTTTATTAATCATCGTAATTTCTTAGCTCCTTTTGCTATTAAAATTTTTACGATATCTATCATAATTGCCTTGAGTATAATCTCCATTATATACATCAGAGACATTGTCGCTCCATATTACATATTGATCACAAGAGTCTAAATAATCCGATTCAAAAATTAAATCTTTATGAACAAGTTGCAATAAAGAATAATCTTCAGGTGACCAATAATAAGCTTTTTGGTCAATACAGTTTGTCCAAGAACTTGCATCAAGTACTGCAATTTTACCTATGTTTTTGTCATAGTATTTGAACGGTTCGTCTGTCTGGAAAAAATTTACATCATTGTTACTTAAAATCTCAGTTGTACTTAAACCATCCTCGAATAAATATGCTTCTGGATCACGATAACCAAACCAACCCATAAATACATGATGCCATACGTAGTTATCTGGTCTTTCACCTTCTTCGAAAAGACCAATATATTCTGCCCATTCGTCAGCTATTGAAAAATCACCATATGTTATATATCCGTCACTATCTTCGTAATCATGATTGTTTTTTGTTAAATTAATCCATATATTACCATAAACACCGTTATTTTTGTAAACATAATCATCATTAAATAAAGGAGAATGTTGATTATTGTAGGTTAAAGGAAAATATTTGTCTTCAATATTTTTATCAAAACCAGTAGAAATCAAATAATAAATTTCATTATATATTCCATTTTTTATATTTTTTGTTTTAGGATTTCTTAAAATTTTTGAATTATTTTTAACATTTTCAGATTTTTTATTTATATCAAGTTTTTTTTCAGCTTCTTTATATTCCTTAATATATGCGTCTAGTTGAGATTTACAATTAGCAGTTTTTATTTTCTTTTTTATTTCTAAAATTTTATTCATAACTTTATCGTTAATTTTCTACACCTTCTAAAATATTTAATAAGTTTATTGATTTATTAATTGTCATTATAGTAATATTTTTTATAGACATTGATTGATTGAAAATATGTTTGATATTGGTTGCAAGAACTATAGTATGCTGAATTATTTACGTTATTTAATGAATAATATTCTTCATTATCTAATTTATAAGTAAATTCGATAGGAATAAGTTGTATAAGCGAATAATGATCTTCATCTGGTATCCAATTGGTTTTATCGAAATCTTTTTTAAAACAATTTGTCCAAGATCTTGCATCGTAAATTTCTGTATTTTTATTCCTATAAGCTCCTTGTATGATTTCTATTTTTTCTGTATTTAATGTATTTAAAAGATTTTCAGTAGATAAACACTGTAATTCATTAATGTCTTCACTTAAAAAATTTTCATAATCAAACCAACCCATAAATACATGATACCATACGTAATTTTCAGGTCTTTGAGTAAAAAGACCATAATTTTTTGCTGCTGCATCTGCTTTTGAAAAATCTCCTATAATACCATCATTATCATGATTTTTATATGCCCCGGACAACTTTATCCATATATTTCCATGACAATTATTATTGCTAAATATTTTGGAAAATAAAGGTGAAAACGCTGTTGATCCACAGCCACCTGTAAAAATTGATTTAGCATAATTTTCATCAAACGGAACTGCATAACCCGAATATCTTTTTCCCATTTCTTCAACTCCATTGTTTTTGTGCTGATAAATAAATACTCAACCGCCTTTATCACTATTATCTAAAAAAACAATCGAAAATTATGTGAAATTTCACCATGAATTTTATTCGGCATATTTAAAAATATTTGTTTCGCTTTTGATTCCAAGCTTTTTTAAAACTAACTCATACATAAATTCAGCTTTAAAATCATTAAAACTATGAAGCGTTACTTTGACTTCACATTTGTAATATAAATCGTTCCTTTTTAATAATGCTTTGTATTTTCCAGTATCATCTTTGTTTTGAGGAAGACCAAACATCACAAATTTATCATTTTTTTGACCATGTACTAATTTATCAGGACTTAATCCGTTGCATTCATCAGTTTCACAGGTTACTTCAAAATAATATCCGCCATCAAATTTACATGAACCGTCACTGTTGATACTTATTTTAGCCATTTCATATATCCAACTTTCAGATTCAAATAAATCGTCATAATTAAAAGTTTCAACGGTATTTTCTTTTTCAGGAATTTTTTTGCTAGATTTATGGATGGCTATTGCACTCAACAAAAGACTTACTAACACAGCACAACCACCTATTATAAAAACTGAATTTTCTTTTAATTTTTCTAAGTTCATTTGGATTACCTCCGTTGTGTGGTTTCATAACCACCTGCTATGGGGTTCTACGACTATTTTTGTCAAATTGCCAGTCCAAGTTATCGTGTTATCTCCAACGCTTAAAATTGGAAATTCACCCGTCATTTGTCGATTTTTTAATGTGCTGATGTTATCTTTGTACGCTTCCTCAATCATGCTGTTGACAGTCACGTAAGAATCATCAATGTTGATTTGAAATGCGGCACTCGTGTTTATTTGAATTTCCACAACGCCAGACCCATATAACGTAATAATCGGCTTAGATTTCTCTAAACCGACGTTGTTTACTACTAGAGATGTTTCTGTGTCAATATCGAGTTCTATAGGCTGTTCGTTCAACAAATATTTAAACGGCTGGACGTGAAATTTAACATCTGCAATTCGAAATAAAACCAGCCTTTCAAAATCTATGCTGTCAATTACTTCTACGTTATAACTTTATCGGGTTCGTTTGAAAATACGATGGTTTTACCGCTTCCAAAAAATTCTATAATTGCGTTTATATCGTAATTTCCATAAAGTCCGATTTTCATATTTTTTTCATATGCTTGATAACCTAGGTGGTCATTAATATCACCGTCACGACCGTCTATTTCGGTTGTTTCAACCCTCATTTTAGGCTTTGAGATTGGTGGTAATTCTGAAATTAACAAACCGTTTAAAGTGTTGCTGTTGACACCGTTTACAATCACATAATTCACGAATAAACCACCCTTTCAACTTGATTTATTACCAGTTCGCCCATTTTATCGCCATCAATCATAAAAGACATTCCGGCAAGTGCATTTTGAAACGCAGTCACGATATAGTCCGAATTGTTTACACTCGTTTCAGAAGATAATTTGGAAAACTCGGGATTTATTGCGGTATCAAAATCAAAAGCGTGTGGCAATGAATCTTGCATTTCTTCGGTAACTGCTTTCATTTCATCAGAAAAACCTTCGCCAATTCCTAAAGCTAAATTTTTGCCAACTTGGTCACGCATTACTTTAGATGGAGAAGAAATACCAAAAAAACCTTTTATGCCGTCTGTAATAGTTGAAACAAATCCACTGATTTTGCCCATAATCCAGTCTTTTACGTTTTTTATACCGTTCCAGAGACCTTTCACCAAATCTTCGCCAATCGACCACATCTTATCTGGCAGCCCTTTAATGCCGTTCACAATGTTGTTCCAAATTTCTCCGGCGGCATCTTTGGCTTTTCCTCCTAACTCGGTACCCCATTTTTGAACTTTTTCTACTGCCCCGATGATTCCGTTCCAGATGTCCTGCGGTAAATTCTTGATTTTATCGATTATTGACTTTAGAAACTCCGCTGATTTTGAACCACCGGTGCTTATTATATCTCTGAAAAAAGTTCCGATTTTGCCAATCACATCAGATAAAAAGCCGAATATTTTAGATGGTAAATTTTTGATAATATCCACAACAGAATTCAAAAAACTTGTTGCTCCCGATTCGCCCGTTTTTTCGCTGTCTTTGCCCCACGACAACATATCTGAAATTATGTTTTGAAAAACTCCAAATAACAAAGTCGGTAAAGTGAAAAATATCAGCATTATTGCGTTTATAATCGCTGGAAAATTCTTAATAATTTCTTGCACAATAACCGGAATTGCTTCGATGATTCCCATTAATAACTGAATTGCGCCCTGTATTAAAATCGGCATGTTTCCAACCAATTCATTTACAAAACTTATTACTATTTGCGGTATTTTAGGGATTAAGACTTTAATTAACTCGGGTATTGCTTCGACTATACCCATGAAAAAACTTACAGCCGCTTCAAAAATCACGTCAATATTGTCGATTAATGCTTGCGCTATTGTCAGTACCACGTTTATAATTGCCGGAATCAATGTTGGCAATGCACCGGAAAGACCGCTAACAAGTGCCAAAATGATTTCTATTGCTGCTTCTGCAATCGCCGGAAGTGCGTTAATTATACCGCTTATCAACGATGTAATCACTGTAACAGCCACATCTAATAAATCCGGTAAAGCCGTTGTTATGCCCTTTAATAGAGCGTCTATTAATTGTACGCCGGTTTCTAACAGTTTTGGTACGATTTCCATGATTCGTGGTATCAATTCTTGTATCGAACTGACAAAAGTGTTTATTGCTTTGTCCACATCACCACCATTTAAAATCGAAGCTATGATACCGTTAAATGCTCCCATAACTCCGTTTGCGCCGCTGATTATTTCCGTAATTGCTGGAGCAAAAGTTGCACCGATCAAATTTGAGGTCGATGATAAGGTTTTGCCCCAGATTTTCATACTGTCGTCCATTGCCCCTAAACTTTTCAAAGCGTCTTCAGACAAAACCGCTCCCATTTCGTATGCTTTTTGCGTTAGTTCCGCTATCCCTGAAGAACCTTGAGCAATTAACGGTTTTAATTCTTGTGCTGATTTTCCGAGAATTTGCATTGCAAGTGCGTCACGTTCTGTTTCATTTTGCATACTTCCTAAAGCGTCGATGGTTTCCCAATAAACCTGTTCGGAGTCTCGTAAACTCCCGTTTGAATCTGTTACTGAAACACCTAATTTGTTATATGCGTCGACCATGTTTTTTGAGCCATTAGAGGCGTCTGACATCGATTTTATTTGTTTTGACATAGAATTTGTCATTGTATTTAAATCGACGTCTACAAGCTCCGAAATTGCTGAATACTCTTGAAGTGCTTGTGTGGATACCCCAGTTTTTACCGACATTGCTTGAATGTTATCGCCATAAGCCGCCGCAGAAACAATACATTCTTTCATATTATTCGCCATATCTACAATTGCACTTCCGATTGCTTTTATGCCTGAAATTATGGCATCACTAATCAGATTCGCTTTGATTAAATCGCCTAAAGTCAGGGTTTGTTTTCCTGCTTCTACCTCGCTTTTAGAAAATTCGTCTAAAGATTCAGAATTTTCATCGGTTGCCTTGCCAGCTTCATCTAAGGCTTTTTCGTTGTTTCCAAGCTCTTTTTCCATCTTAATTAAGTCAGCTTCGGCTTTGTTTAGTGAAATTTGCCAACCCTGAGTTTTTTTATCATTCTCGCCGTATTCTTCGCTAGAACTTTTTAATGCTTCTTTTAAGGTTGAAACCTTGTCTTTCTGCTTGTCTATCTGGTTATTTAAGACTTCATTTTTCTTAGATAACCCTTCAACAGATTTATCGTTTCTATCAAATTCTGCGGTTGCTTTGGTCATTTCAGAGCCCAATACACGTAAATCAGAATTTATTTGTTTTAGTGCGTCACGATATTCTTTTTCGCCCTCTAGCTTGATTGTACCGCCAAAAGTATTACTTCCGCTTGCCATTTTTATCACCGCCCCTTCTTTTCAGTTTTTTTAGTCAGGCAACCATTCTTCGGTATGTTTTAGAACTTTTGGAACTTTAAAAAGCCCTTGTTTGGTTTTAAAATTATGGTAATTTCTATAATGTTCAAACAGTTTTAACCATTTTTTTAAAGTCATGTGTCCGACTTCTTTTTCCGTAAACCCCAGCATTTTCATACCCACAAACAATATCCACGAGAAATCAATCTGGTCGTCGTGGTCTGCTGGGATTACTCGTTTTTTGAGGTTTTTCCCTCACTTATGCTATTGGTGATAGTGCCTCTTAATTTTTTTACGGTGTTTGCAATACCGTAATCTGTGAGAATTCTACCGACTTGTTTTGAGTTTATGGGTTTTCTTGTTTTACCCGATTTCTCGTTCTCAATGTCAATACCTTCATTGATGGCTTCTAACATAAAGAACTTCACAGCTTTTAGGTTCGGTTCTTTGGCATTTTGTACCAATTTTGACCAATCTTCAATCGTGCCGTATTGTTCTTGAATTGCTTCCATTACGTTGATTGTGAACGCCAAAGGGTATTTTTCTGAGCCAACTTCTAAATGTGTCATTTTATCAATCATTTTTGTTTCCTCTTTTCATTAAGGTGTTGTTGTTGGTGTAAACAGAGCGTCTAAGGCTGTGTATGCGCCGGCTTCTGTTGTAAAAGTGTTATGTTTTTCCCAATCACCGTTTAAATTCTGGAAAATTGTTGCTTCAACAGATGGTGTTGTGAACTCCAATGTATCAGCTTTAGTTTTTGAGCTTGTTACAAACGGTTTAAACTGAACTTTCGGGAAAAATTCTATTTTGTATTTTCTGACGTTATCTACTAATTTTACAATTACATGCCCAAAACCTACGTAAATCGGAGTATCGTTGACATTCGAAGTTACCAATCCTGTGCCGGGATCATCGCCGTTGCTAGGTGCGCTTACTGTTTGCCCCAATAGACTTGCAAAAATCTCATCATCATCTTCATCGATTCCGAGTGTTATCGTGCCTGACTGAAAAACAGCCGCAGATTCTTTAATTGCGTCATCGCAATATAACGTCGCTTCCGACTTATTTACGGTAATATTACACTCAATTGCACCCGCTAATGTTGCTGGTGTGCCGTATGTTTCAGTAACAACGTTCTCAATTGTACTTAAAGACAACGGTGCGTATCTAAATCTTTTTAATCCAATACTTGCCATAATTATCTATCTCCTTATAAAATTTTTATTTTTCTGATTAATCAGAAGTACCTTCAATATAAAAATTCACTGCAACATGATAAAACCCTATTTCCGGTTCATAAGTTTCAGGCGAATTATCTATCCACGTGAATCCGTTTTCTTTTAGCTTTTGTTTTACACTTGCTAAAATATTTTTAAAATTTGTTTTGCTAAAAATGTCTATTGTGGCGTAAGAAATTGAAGCGTGATAATCGTCATCATGAAATTCTTGTGATTGCTCCAGCCACGTGTAATACGTCAGATAAACATCAGATTTTCCATAATAATTCAAAAAAGCGATGGGTATAAAAACACCATCAACTTCAAAATCTTTAAAAATTTCCTCTATTTGTGGATTTATATTCATTTTGCTCAACCTTCATAATTTAGTTGTTGGTCAAAAACCTTCTTCATTGCGCCGCTTATCGTGCTTTCAGCCGTTTTTATTGCCGGTCTTACAAAAGGTGTTGCTGGTCTATTTTTCGTGCCATATTCAAGCCACAAAGCCTTATATGCGTTCTTCATGCCGTCTTTGTCCGTGCCAGTGAATAAAACTTTTCCAACCGCTGCACCGCTTGAATCTATCTTAGGCTTTGAAGCTTTCAATGAATTTGCCATTGAGCCGGTTCTTCGGTATTTGTTGGCTGAACTTTGAATTGCATTCTTCATAATTTCTTGACCCGATTCTATCATCTCAATCGCTAAATCATCATTTTGTAGCCCTTTTGGTATCAATTTATCTAAATCAATATTGATAAAATTTAAACTTGCCATAATATCCACACACCTTTCATTGCTTTGTTAAATTCGTAATAATTTCCGTATAATGTCGGTTATAACCGTAATCGTTGATATAAATAATTTCGTAAATTTGATTTTCAAACTTTATTACCATGTCTTCATCAATGGTAACTCTCGGTGTCCTCATCAAAAACCTTGTTTTTACGCTTGCAAAATCAGAATTTGAACGTATTATTTCAGTCCCGCTGGTATTCGTGACCTGCGCCCATGTCGACCAAACCATATTTTCTGTTTTTATTTCAAAGCCATCGTTATCTTTTGTTAATATATAACTAATTATTTCTATTTTTTTGTTAAAGTTTCCTATATTAATATACATTTGAATATCTCCATTTAATTTTTTTATAAAAGATTGCTAGAATGCATATTCAAAATTATCTCGACGACTTTGTTTAAATTATTTTTATCCACATACATGCTACGGTTGTCATACATGTCCTGAATCAAGACATACACCGCCACAACGAACTCACTAAAAGAGTCAATTGTGGTTAAATCCAAGCCGGTATACGAAACCAAAAATGCTTTTGCAGTATCTAAAAAAGCCGATAGCTCGGCTAATTCATCACCAGTCAAGCTTTCGTAATTTAATTTCAAGTAGTTAGCAACGTTCTGAGCGGTTATTTCACTAACTACCACTTGAATCAGCTACCATATACCCTGCGGTTTTCAAGTTTGTTAATAAAGTGTTGAAATCAGCCACAAGGTTTTCTGTTGTAGTATTAGGTTGATTTGCAATCTGCGGCATTCCTTCAACTATTCCGCCATTTTCTATCCTAACTTTACCGCCGACAACCCAATCTCCATTTTGTGCGTGATAATTTTTTGTGTTATAAGACATATATTTTCCCTCCTTTATTGTTATGATTTGATTTGTAACACTGCGAGTTTTTGTTGCTCTGTGACTTTCGAATCAATTTCAACCCAACCAACAATGCCAACGGCGTGTTGTGCTGCGTATAATTCGTTTAATACTTGGATTTCTACCCCTTTTGATAGTTTTACTGAAAGACCTGTTAAATCTCCGTAAATTATTGCTTTTGCCCCTGTTGATACGGTTGGCATACTGTCGGTCGTGTAAACTGGTTTTCCAAGCAATCTATAGCCCCAATTAGAATCAAAATCACGATTTAAAAAATATTCACCATTTCCGTCTTTGAATTTACGGATTAATGCTCTTGTTGCCCTGTTCATAATAAATACCGCATTGCTTTGGAAATTATCGATTACGGACTCTTGCAAGTCGATTAAGTCATCTGCTACTATTGCCCCTGTGGTTGAAGTTGTGACAACATTTGTTGCGCCGGTTAAAACACCTTGACAAGTCGTATTAGTTCCAGTTCCATTAATAAGCTCATTTTCTAAAAATTCAGCAATTGCTTCTGAAATTTTTCTTGTCACAAAACCCACAATATTAAACTGGCTATTGTTTATCAAAGACCTTGAAACTTTGGTCAAAGCACCAGCTAAAAAGCTCGATAAACTTATGCTTGTGAATTTTCCTGAATAAGATGTTAAGTCTGTAAATTCCGTAGCGTATGCACATCTGACGTTTTCATTATTATCTTTATCGCCATAATACGGAATCATTAATGTTCCTTTAACGTTGTAAATTTCTGCCATTGAGTAAATCGGACAAATATTTTTGATTTGTTCAATAATTTTCTTGGCAATTGTGGTTGGAATAACTGCACCATTGTCACCTAAAGCCATATTGTTTGGCGTATCGGCTCTTTCGGGATTTCTGATATATTGCTCAAAAGCCCTTTTTTCGATTTTGGATTTGTCTTCTATGATTTTATCGGTATTTTCTACTGACATTTCGATTTTTTCCTCCCTGATTTCATCTGTTGCTCTGATTGTTACGTCAATACCCTCAATTTTCTTTTTTAGTTCGTTAAATTCGGATATTTCGGTTTCTGACATTGCTCGTTCTTCGAGTTTTGCTAGATTTAAAATTTCTTGCATTTTGTTTTGGTTTTCCGCCCTTTGTTCGGTTAAGTATTTTAATTTCATGTTAGATTTCTCCTTTAATTTGTTTTAAAATATTTTCATAGACGGCAAAGTGCCGCACCAAATTCGCGTTTAAGTTTTTTGATAATTTAAGGCTTTCATTCGCGGAATTTAGCTTGTTATTTTGATAAAATTTCTCCGCGAAAGTGCTTGCGCGTGCTACGCGCCCACGGTATTCTATTTTTGAATTTTTTTCGGCTCGCATTTCGATTGATGTACCCACATAACACGGCATTTTTCTGTCATCAATAATTGAAATTTCCGTTAAATTCATTTCCTCGACAAATCTACGTTTTAATCCCTCTTTTATCGGTTCTTCTACTTCTTTTAAAAGTTCAAAACCAAATGACCAGCCTCGCAATTTGTCTTCTTTTGCTTTTTGCATGACTTCACTGTCTGTAATTTTGCAAATAGCTCTGAGCCCGATATTATCCTCAAAAAGTTCAACATTTCCTTGTTTCGTCGAGCCAAGTTGTCTGTTGTGGTCATGATTCAGCAAACAAAAAATATCTTCATTCTTTTCGATTGCTCTCTGAAAAACTTTTGGTTTAATTTGCTCAACGAATCTTTCACCCTTTTCATCAAGCATAATTTTTGAGTCTCGTTCAATCGCATTCACATAACCATCTAATAACACGGCGTCATTTCTTAACTCTATTCTCAATTCATATCACCACCTTGTAGACGTCAAGCCATGCTTTTGCCGGATATAAATTTCGGCTTAAACACGGCATATCGGGATTTGTTTTCTTGATTTCCAATTTATTTTCTATGCAATATTCTCTGAGCTTTCGATAATCATACTTTGTCTTAACAAAAGAAACTTCACTAACACTTGCATATTTTTTTCTCATAATTTTCGTTTAACCAACTCCTCATCTCTAAGTCGTCAATTATGTCCTCACATATTCGGTTTGTTTTCTTTTTTATGCGTTTTAACTCGTCTTTGCGTTCCTCAATAAGTTCCAATATCTGAGAATAATAAGTTTTGTTTACATGATTATTCATTTTTAATATTTCCTCCAATTTTTGAATCAATTTTTGTTGTTTGGTTGGTATTCGGCGTGTAAACCTCTTTTGTGGTCGGGTTATAAAGCACGTCTTGTAGCCCCAGTTTTATGAAATTTAGTCCCAACGGTTCTAAATCTTCCATGTAACGACACTCGTCTATTTGCATTAAATTGCTGTCGAGTGCGGTCTTGTATGCCTCAAATCTTGCTTTTATGTCACCTTTTGTAATCTCTTTTGTATCAAATGCAAAATAATAAGACTCCGCATACGCTTTTTCTTTTTCAAGTAAGAAGTCGCGGTTTAAAGCACATTCTATAGCGGTTAATATCGGCATTACCGCAGTTTTTACAAACAATTCGTAGTTGAAATTGGGCGGTATGCCAAAAATACTTTTAATATCGTTCGACATCGATTGTTTATTTTCGTTTAATTGCATTTCAACTGATGTGTTGCTGGATTCTTGAAAGCTAAGCCCTTTATTTAAGACAATCACGTTCTCTTCGTTATTAGAATACAAGTTTTTCCATGCTTGCTTTAAAGCGGTCATAGTATCCTTTGCAAGCGTATTTTCTGAACTTATGAACCCTTTTTTGTTACCGCCTGTAGACACCAAATTCTGTTCGTATTTTAGCGTTGCATATGCAACTTTCAGAAGTTCTGAGTTCTCTTGGATTATACCCACACCAGAAGCACCGTTTTCTGTTGAACGCAATATTTTCAAGAACTCAAACGGTTTATACTTTTTTCCCGAAACCATAATGTCATAATCTTTAAAAATATCCTCGAAATTGCTGAGAATATAAACATTTTTGCACGGCACATAATTAATTGACTTAGATTTGTTTCGTTGTTTGTTGATAAAGGCGTACGCATTGCCGTACAACAGATAATCTTTTACCAATGCTCGCTTGAACTGAACGCCATCGAATGCGTCTTTTGTGTCATCGTTAAGTAAAGAAGTTCGGTCATCATCAGAAATTTCAATGGTTTTCTTTTTGCCATCTACAACTTTTTCTTCGTACAACCTTATCGGTATCATTGAGACGGTTTCACTTATTAGACGTACACTTTCGGCGACTGCTGGGATATTCATTGCTTCGGTTGCACCGATTTCTCCGCTCTGCAATAATGCTTTTAACAAAACTTCGTCAATCGGTGGGGTTATTTGTTCCGCTCTTGCTTCTCGGCGTTTTCTGAAATTAAAAAAGTTCATTCTTTCACTCTCTATCATTAAAAATTTGCAACAAAAAACCCTGCTGATTTCTTAGCAGAGTCCAATTTGTTAGTAAGATAATAAATTTAGTTTTTTTCTAAAACATTATTGAAAATTTTTGTCATGCTATCGTATTTGCCAATGAACGCCAAATTACTAGCATCTATCATTTCTTTTTCTGTTATTTTTGTGAAATTTATACTATATCCCAATTCTCTTGCTAAATACTCAATAAATAAGCGTTGCGTCCTACCGTTACCTTCTCTGAATGGGTGCAAAGCATTTATTTCTCCAAAATAAAACGCTAACTTATCAGGTAATTCGTTAAAAGGTAATTTTCTTAAATAATTTTCAGACTTTAATTTTTTGAAAAGTTCATCAGCACAGACATTTATATACATACAATTACAAAACATATTTCCTTTTATTATATTAACTGTCCTTATCTGACCAGCCCAGTCATAAATGTCGCAAAATATATTTTTATGAATGTCTTTTAGATGCTTTAAATCAAAATTACCTCGAATTATATTTTTTTCTAAAACTGAAATTTTCACCGATGTAATTTCTCGTTCTGCAACATTGAGTTTTACTTCATCTTGTACATTTAATTTATTTTTTAAAACATTTGTATTAGGATAACAATAAAAACTATCAAATTCAAATTCGTAATAATTATTTATATTAGCCACCAACTTTTACAGTATGTTTTAAAACAAGTCTTTTTACCATTTCTTCCAAAGAAATTTTATCAGTTAAAACTTCTTTTATTCTGTGTCTATCTTCAATGGTTAACGGCATTCCCTCGATTGACATGGTAGCATTAACTTTATCAATAATTTTTTCTACATTAGCCATTTTATCGACCTCCTTATATTTATATTATACCACAAAACCGAGAAAAAGTAAACTAAATTAATCCTAGATTTTCGCTAGATTATTTGGAAAACAAAGTTTCTGTCCTCGAAAATAATATCTTGCTGCAACAGATAAACCGCATTTATCAAAGCAACAACCATATCGACCTTGCCGCTTGACTTCTTTTTCGTGACATAACGGTTCATATTGGTGTCATACGTGCATTTAGCATTCTCAAAATTGACTTCAAGTAGCATGTTCTTTTCATATTCAAACTCTCCATTTGTGATTTTTTCGGTTAATAACTTGGTCGGCGGGTGAAGTGTGTCCGAATGTTGCCTTATTTCAACCGTATTATACAGTTTATTCCACTTTTGAGCGGAACTCATGCAATTATAGCGGTCAAACCCAATCGCCTTAATTATTATACCATATTCTGTCTCTAAACTCAAAACAAAATCCTCAACTACGCCATAATCAATGGTTTTATTTCCACACGCAACGCATTTTTTGTTGTCGATAAAACGCCGATAATTTAGTTTCTCAATTTGGCTTTTTTCCTCGATTCTACCCTCTGGGATAAAACAAAATACATCAGCAAGAATTTTACCTTCTTCTTCGGAGACCATCGCAACAGCCGTATTGTCTGAACTCATAGACAAATCAACACCCAAATAAACTTCTCGACCCGTCCAATCAATTTTATTAACGCGACAACCTAATAAATATTTAATATCAATAAAACTCTCTGTTCCGGCACCTTGATATATGATATTGCAATGTTTTGTTAAAAAGTTCTCTCTCGAGTTTTCTTGAACCAGTGCTCTGGCTCGTTTTTTTAATAAATCTTCCCAGATTTCGGGGATTTCCAAAGCAACTGGATTCGCATGTTGTAAAATTTCGTCTTTTGTTGTCCAATTCTCAGTATCATCGGGTTCATAAAGAAGTGCAAACACGGTTTCATCTTTTTGAACGCCGTCAAGAACTTGTTTAGCATAATTCACCTCATCTTCAAACGGATTATTAACAGTGGGGTATTTTGTGGAAATCACACAACCCAGCTTGTTTAAAATATTTAGTTGCCCCGAACGCATAGATTCGATTGCGTAACTGTTTGGCAAAGCTCCAACCTCATCAGCCAAAAAAACATTCGTCAATTTTCCGTCCATTTTGGAATTAGAATAATTTAGTGGAAAATACTTGTTTTCGTTAAGATTACATTTTATATAATCACGTAAAATTTTAAATCTCGGTACTTCATTTCGGTAAAAAATCAGTGGACTTGATTTCAAAATTTCCTCGATTGCGGTTTTTACTTCGCGTGATAATGCCCCATCGGGTGCAACCGAATAAAATTTGCTAAATTTTGGCTCTAACAAAAATAACAACACAAAAATCGTCGCAATCGTAAAAGTCTTAAAGTTTTTTCTTCCAACCTCTAAAATCGCTGTTTCGTATCGCCTTTTATTCGGGTTATCTCGATAGACAACACATAAGATAGATACATAAAATAGCCACTGATAGCCACAACTACAAGCATAGATACTGTTACCCGCTTTCAAGCCTCTCGGCATTATTAAAATTTTTAATATCGATTCAATCTTTTTCAGTTTTTCAAAGTCAACAAAATATTTTTCTGACTTATTTTCATAGATTTTTATGAATTCTTCGCACTGTTTTTTTACATATTTTGGCGCTGGGATTTCATTGTTTACGACTTTATACGCATATACTTCAACCACATCAAATACCGCCTCCGTTTAATATTGTCAATAATGGGTCTTCTTCGCCATCTTCGTACTTATTTCTAAGTGTGGCTATAATTCGAATTAATGTTGAAACCGTCTTATTTGCGCTATCTGTGGTTTTGTTATAATCGGTAATTGCAGGGTGAGAATACACGTTTTTACTGCCTTTAATGTATTCTTTTGTGACCAAAGTTCCTTCGTCTTGAATTATTTTTTCTAAGTCACTTAAAATGCCAATTTGTACGTTATATCGCTTAAATGTCGTTATAAAAAAGAAATTTTGTTCGACTCCGTGCTTTTCGGCAATTCTTAAAATTTCTTGTGCTTGGTCATTTAATGTCGATTTTTTCATGTTTTTTCACTCCTTTCCACGAAATAATGCCCCAGATTGCCATTGCCAATTGAACTAAATCCAAAAACGCTCTGCCGTACGTTTTGTTGTAAATATCTAAACTTAACCAAAATATGTCACCGAAAAACCATATATAGAAACAAGCTATATTTTTGTTTACGTTGAAAACTGTTCCAACCAGCGAAATAATTGTTAAAAACCAAGTAATATCCAATATTTTTCACTCTTTTAAAATTTGTTTATAAATCTGTTCGGCTATTTTTTCATCATAATTGGCGGCACACTCATTCCGCAGACATATTGCACGCTTCTACCGCAAAAGTCATAATCTTGTGGAAATGTTTGTGCTGTTATGAAGTCTTTATCACTCAAAGTGCCTGCCACATCAAATCTTAAAAAACAACCACTCGAGGTGATTGTCGGGCAAACTTTATCGATGTGTATTAATTTCATACCAAAATTGCTTTTCTTATTTCCAGTTCTTACATTGGCTTTGCTTAAGTCATTATCGGTTTTGTTTCGTTGTTTCCACAATTCATAAGCTCTCGATGTGCTTTTTATCGGTTTAAAATTAGTATCTGAAAATTCACCGTATTTTATTGGGTTTTCATTAAAAATTAGCTTTAAATCAGATAAATTTAAGTCTTTTCTTCGAGCAATAAAAAAAACACGTTCCCGTGCCTGTGGTACGCCCATATATTTACTGTTTAACAAGAAAATTTGTACCTGATAACCAATTTTTTGAAACGCTTTTATAATTTCATTTACATACCCTTTTGATTTGCCCAAAATTAAGCCTTTAACGTTCTCTGCCACGACCATTTTTGGCTTTATTCGTTCGGCAAAATTTATAAAGTGAAAAAATAAATCGTCAAGTCGTTGCAATTTCTGCCCTTCCAAGAATTTCTTTTTCACTCCCCACGCTTTTTCTCGACTTCCAGCCATTGAAAATGTTGAGCATGGTGGGCTTCCGTCCAAAATATCTAAATCATAAAGTTCATCTGGCAAATTAATGTTAAGCATTTCTCGAATGTCACAATTAAGGTTATATTTTGGCTTATGATTTTTAACGTACATTGTATTGATTTTCTTATCAATTTCGTTGTTCCCGATTACTTCAAAACCTGCAAGTTTATAACCCATACATGAGCCTCCACCACATGAAAAACAAGAAAAAACCTTTAGTCCGTTTTTAGCAATACTTCTTAAGTCTGCTAAATTCCAAATATATTCTTTATTCATCGTTCCACTTGAATTTGCAGCGAGGGCATTCATGCTTAAAGCTCCCATCGTCAAAATTTTCGGTATCTAATTCGGCGTTTTTTGTGTTTTCTTCCGTGTCTTCACCAAAGCTAAAATCAAGATTTATGTTAAAATCAAATTCGCTCATATCAATATTTTTTATATTTTCAAGTTCGATGTTAATTTTATCTAAATCAAAGCCGGTGTTCATCGTTAACTTATTGTGAACAAGCGAATAAGCCTTTTTTTGCTCATTCGTCAGATGTATAAGCTTAATAACGTCTATTTCCTCGTAATTTAACTCTTTTAACGCTTGATAGCGCCCATGACCTTCAATAATTACGTTGTTTTCGTCAATTGCTATCGGGTCATTATTCCCAAATTCTTGAATCGACTTCTTTATTTGCCCGATTTGCTTTTCAGTGTGAACTTTAGCATTGTTTTCATAAGGTTTTAACGCGTTAATTGAAATTTTTTCTATTTTCATAAACATTTTCCTTTCTAATCTCCTAAAAAACCACGGAAATTTTTTTTTTGTGTGTAAATGATGGGGGCGTCGGTGTTTTCGCCATTCAATTTATTTCGCTCAGATACCTGGGGGGCTATAAGTCAACGTTTTGCAACGCTTCACATAATTTTCTCTTTTTCTTCTTGTTCATCTATAATTTTCTTGACTTCTGAATATTCAATCTCTCCTGTTTCACACATCTTATGGTGCGTTCTACAGACTGTAATTAAGTTACCAGAATCTAAATTTAAATCGCTGTCTTCTGCAATTGGTATTGCGTGATGTACCTCGATGTGTTTGTGATTGAACTGTCTGTAAGTTCCATATAAATCACGCATACAAATCTGACACAAGTACCTGTCACGTTCTTTTATTTGAACTCGTTTCTTCTGCCACTTAGGGCTATTTCTAAACTTTACTATTTCGGTATTCTTTTTCTTTACGGTGGGCTTTTTTCCACACACATATCCCTCTTTGTGAATCCGACCACAATACTTACAAGATTTCTCAATAATCATCATCTTCAAAAAATTTCCTTAATTTTCTGATTGCCTTGCTCTCAACTCTGGAAATATAACTTTGTGTGATTCCTAGTACTCTTGAAAGCTCGACCTGAGTTTTTCTTTTGTTTCCAAATAGCCCATATAACTGCGCTATTACGCCTATTTCTGATTGTGTCAACATTTTTAATGCTTTTTGTAATAGAAAATTTTTTTCATACTCTGAATCCAAATTAAAAAACGGTTCTTCTGCCGTTTCATCGTCAATTAGATCCAATATTAAAATATTCTTGCCATTCTTTATCAAATTGTACATAGAAACATCATTTTTAAATTTTTCGTTTTTCCTCAACTGTAAAAAAATTTCGTTCTTTATACATTTCGAGGCGTATGTTGCAAATTTTACATGTTTACTTGGATTAAAACTGTTAGCAGCCTTTATTAGCCCGAATGTTCCAACAGATAATAAATCATCGTCAAGCAAATCCAGCTCTTTCAAAATATATACTACAAACTTTAAGTTGTGCATAATTAATGTTTTTCTTGCATTTTCATCGCCTTCCAGTATTTTGTTCACGATTTCCGTTTCTTCCTCTTGGTTGAGTACTTTCGTCGGTAGATGCAACATTTCTTCTGACAAATTTAAATTTGATTTCCGCCCTCTAAACATTTCTGTCTACCACCCTCTTTGATACATTCCGATTTTTTAAACTTAAAAATGAGCATGAAAAAACCAACGGTTTCCCGTTGGCTACAATTGTTTAATTTAAATTAGGAGACTAAAAATTATTCTCCCATTATATATTATATCATATATCGCTCCAACTATTCCAACATTTTCGTCAACTTTTTAAAAAAAGAATTGTGTCGTCTTCGTGGATATTCTTCACTGAATTTTCCGCTTTCTCCCATTTTATCGGCAATTTTTCTCCAGCTTAATCCGTCAACATACCTGTATTTTAGAATCAACCTTATTTCACTGTCTTCTACGTTTAATATGAAATCGTTAAGTCGTTTAAATTCGGAAGCATATTTTTCTAAACTTTGGCTTATAGAATCTTTAATATCCACAAGTATAAATGCTGTAATTTAACGGTTTCATGATTTGCGTTACTGACGGTATTGCGAGACCATCGACATAATAAATATGTCTTGCTTCATCAAACGTTAATCTTTGCAATATTTTTCACTCCATAAATTTAATTTTGAAAATAAAAAAATCACGAAAATTGACTTTCGTGACTTGTTGTGGTAATATTTTTTTGGATATGGTACTATTTGTAAACATTGAAGTCGTCCGTAATCCGCGTTTTTACTAACTTTCTTTCGTGTCCCTTATGGTCACTCGTACCAAGTCATTTTGAAGGTGATGATTATTTTGCCTATTTGTCCTTGTTTTATGAAATTATCATATGAATGTAAAGAAAACACAGAAAGGCACCATATGCCCCACATCTTCATGCCAAGTATTTAGACGATGAAGTGGTCTTAGATTTTGACGGTAATGTTATTGAAGGTGAAATTCCAAAATAAAAAATGAAATTACTTTCAATGGGGGGAACAGTATTTTAAAATTGATCCACTGAAATAAAAAAACGGAGGGGAAGAATTGAATGCTACAACCAAAAATAATTGAAGTTGTGCCTATAGAGAAGTATAATCTAAAATTTTTTTACGAAACGGGAAAAACAAAATTTTTTAATGTCTTACTGTATATAGTTGGTAATTTGTATGGAAAATTGGCTGAAAATCTTATTTTAGAACTGTCCATATTACTTCGGATGGTTATGGGATAGAATGGGCCGATGGTCAAGATATTGTTCCTCACGAGTTATATAAAATAAGTAATGAATAAAATTTAATACCATGAAAGTGTCCAGTATTATTGGAAATTTTAGTGTGTTAGGACACATTTGATTTTTATATCTTCAAGTTCTAATATATCTGACATATTTAATATTATACATTATTTATAATATCTATATTTATGATTACTAAATATACAATTACTACTAGTTTGATTTGCGATAGCAATCATAATCAAATCACGTTGGCTAAGTCCACGTTGACTAGAAGGATCTTCACTTTCTTCTTTAACGTCTTTTAAATTTTGCACTTTAGTTTTAATATCTAAAATTATTCTATTGGCACTATCGCCGTTTATATCCCATAATGCAAGTAAATCAGCGCAAACATAAGAGTTTTTTACCGATAAATAAACAATTGATATAAGTACCAAATTTTTATATGATTTATTTTTTGAGATTCCATTCTTAGCTTCTGAATATTTTTTAAACAATTCACTAACTTTTGGGCTAGACTTAGCATTACGATCAATAATTTCTAAAACTTTTAGGGTGTTATTAGAAAGTCCCCTATTAATGATTGCCAAATGGCTTGAGTCTATTGTTATAGTTCGATCACCACTACTTGGCCGACTTGACCCCCACTTCCCGCATTAAGCGCCAAACTTAAAATCACACACATTGACAATATTGACAAAAACTTCACTGTTTTTTTTAACTTCATTTTGTTCTATCTCTTTGGATATTTGTTTTATGTTTTAACCCTAGACACTACTTAACTACAAATAATAAATTTTGTCAACAATTTATTTTATTTTAAATAAATATTATATTGTAAACCCGTTTAAGTCACCATTTTTCACAGAATTTACATTTTTGAATTCCAAAATTTTCAAAATTCACTTTGTAATTTTCTAAAAGTATAAATTAAAATTTCGTATAAAGTTTATAGCTACTTATACTCTTAAATCGGCTGTAAAGTAACAAAACAACTCTTTTTAAATTTTAATCATTCCGTCAAAAATGCTTACTGCTTCACCGGTCATATAAACAATATTTTTTATTGTATCATAATGAATCGTGAGTTCGCCACCTAGCAATTTTACTTTTATATCAAAATTTTCTTTTAAAAGTCCATTTTTTACACCCATTACTACACTAGCGCAAGCACCTGTTCCACAAGAAAGAGTTTCTCCACTTCCGCGTTCTAAAACCCTTAATTTGAGTTTATTTTTGTTCAAAATTTTAGCAAACTCTACATTTACACCTTTAGGAAATTTGAAAGTTTTAAAATTATTAAAAAATGACTAGTTTTGAAATTTTCGCCCAAAAATATGCACATTTCTAAGAAATGTCTTAAATACTTTGTTCTTGATTTATAAATATTTTAAATCTCTTTATCTATGCCAATTCGACAATACACCACGACTTTCCTATTTCTGATTGTAATTTTTGCATCATTTTTCAAACATCACAATTAATGTACCACCAGCTTTTACGGTAATATTTTTGACAAATGAAAGCCACAAATTCAGTTAAAAATTATCGCACTCATTAACTTTTTTCAAGAATTTTTCAATTTGGCATTGTGTTTTTCGTCGTAAGTTTCTTGTTTTTACACGGTGCTGGCGTTTTCTGTAATTAAAATTTGAACTTTGTTTTTGATTTTATTTTTCTATGCGGTTGAGTTTGGGATTTTGCTGTCAAATTTTGAAGTATCGCAAATTTCACCTAAACTTGCTCTTTTTTTAATTTTAGAAAATAATTAAATTAGTTAATTTAACTATAATTATTGTGTAAGTTGTCTGAAATATCTGAATATTAGTTTATATAATTATGAATTTTTGGAGATTTGAAAAATTTCATAAATATTGAGGTGAACTAAGCTAAAATACTATATTATAAAATTAAAGGAGGTAATTTGTCTTGTGTTATTTTGCTTCTAAAGCTGTGCTTTCTAAAGTTAGAGCTCTTTATGGTAAAAGGTTAACAAATTTAAATTATAAAAATTTAATTTCTTGTAATACTATTGAAGAAATAATTGAATACTTAAAAACTAAAACAAATTATAGCTATATTTTAGGGAATATAGATAGAGAGAGTTTAAATAGAATTGTTTTAGAAAGGTTATTAAAAAAAGAATTACTTTATTTTTTTGATGTGCTGTCAAGATATGATTTGGCATCAGGAGAAAATTTTTTTAGTTACATGATAATTAAAACTGAAATTCAAGAAATTATGTATTTTTTAACCCTATTGTTAGCAGATAAAACAGAAAATTTAGTTTATAATCTGCCAAGCTTTTTTTCTAAACATACTAAAATAAATTTTGCAAAATTTTCTAAAATAAATAATTTTAGCGGTTTTTTAGATTTAATAAAAAAAACATGCTATTATAAATTGTTAAAGAGATTTGAAATTGAAGATTTAGATTTAAATATCGTGGAAACTATTTTGTACACTTATTTATATGATATGACTTTTGGAATTATAAGAAAATATCTAAAAAGTTCGGCTAAGAAAGAATTATTAGATTTATTTAATGTTTATATAGATTTGATGAATATAGTACGAATTTTTAGAGCTAAAAAATACTATAATTTAGAAGAAAAATCTATACTAAGACTTATGTTTCCGTTTGGAAATTTAGGTTCTAAATGTCTAAGAGAATTTATCGAAACTGAAGATTCCAATGAGTTTGAGAAAAAATTGAAAGAATCAAAAATTGGCAAGAAATGGTTTAAAGAAAATTTTGAAAATAATATAGATAAAATTCCAAAAAAGATAAGATTTAAAAAAAGCATACACAACATAAGATTTTCCATGTCATCACCTGTAGTGCTAATGTCTTATGTGTTTTTAAAAGAAATAGAAATAACGAATATTATTAATATTATAGAAAGTGTAAAATATAAGTTACCAAAAAAAGATATTTATGATAATTTAATATATAACCTTTAGGTTTTATAACTCGAAGCATTCAAATTTCAGTAAATTTTTGAAAATACAATAAATAGAATTTAATTATGATTGCCTACATTTGGAAACACGACTTAAATTTCATACAGAATTTGTTGCCATTAACTTGAAAATAAAGTAACAAAAATAAATGGTAATTGACAGATTCCACGTCAATTACCGATAAAAACAAATTTGAAGCCAGATCCGCTCCTTTCGCCGCCAATTCCCACACTGCCAAAATACGACATAGTTTTAATTCCTGCAAACTCTTGTACTGTTACATTTCCACCTGAGCCGTCTTTTCCATTACCAATTTCCGCACCACTAGAAAATAATATAGCTCAACTTTTGCAAAACCTTGTATTACTATATTTTCACCTGAACCTCCTATTTCACCGCCAATTCCCGCGCCATTTCCCCCACCTGCACTATAAATATTCACATTCCCTTGTATTACAATATTTCCTGCGTTTGGAAGCGATGTATTCCCACCAATTCTTGCACTACCTCTTCTCTCAAACTCGTCGGAACTAACTCTTACGATCACATTTAGTATACTATTTGTAATACTTGTAATTACAATGCGATTGCCAGAAGTTACTTGTATATCACTATCATTGTAAGACGGTGATGATAAATTATTTTGGCCGTTACAAGTAAGTAAAACATTAGCTTCATCAGACAATTCTATTGGAGAAAATTCTTTGAGTTTAAGTTTTATATCTTCTATTTCAATGTCAACAAATTTACATGAATTTCCTCCTGTTACTTTTATTCTTTTATCTCCTCTAATTTTTAAAAACTTAATGCCAAATTCATCCAGCGAATAAACAGCACAATTAGCTGGTGGGACACTATGATAATTATTTGAATAATATACAATAAATTCATTATTTTTTAAAACTTTTATATTTATTACTTTATTATTACAAATTTCATTGTTCGTAATTATTACCCAATTTTTTGCAGCAAATATAGAAATTTCAGATGAACTGACTACCAAAATTGTCAATATGATAAACTTCAAATTTCTCACTTTTATATTAAAAAAATACATTTATATACACTCCTAATTTTATTATCACAGTTTTATTTTAATTGTATAATTTCATTTGATTTTGTATTTTAACAAGAACCAAAAATTTTTGGCTATGTACTTTTTCATTTTCTGTTTTATGCAAATTTCTCACATCCCTCCATATAATATTAATTTTATCTTAATGAAAATAAATGTTGTAAATTTTCTAATACTCACATTTCTTTTTAGATATGAACTTACACACTAACATTCAAGTTTTCATGTAAAAATTTAATCACTTTTAATCATATTAATTCATTATTTTTTTGTCAAAATTCTTTCAACATTTTCAAGCGACTCATTCAATTAAATCAAAATTTGACAGTTTTTTTGCTCATTTTAAACACGAGGATTTTTAGTAATTCTATTAAATATATCCGTGATTATTTTATATTTACAAAAAGTAAATTTAATGTATATAATTGAAAAAATGTTTTTTTAGGATGTAGGTTTTTAATGCTTAAAGATAAAAAATATTTTCACCAGTTTATAAATATTTGTTTAATTGTGTTATTATCTAGTTTAATATTAATTCCAGGTGAAAATTTTTGGAAATTTGCACACAATTTCATTTGGGGATTTTTTGGTTCTTGCACATATTTAATATTTTGCATAGTATTTATTTTAGATATTAATAATAAAAATAAAAAAAAATATTACAAAACACATTTAATATTGATTTTTATAGAAATTATTTTGTTTTGTTCGATTGCTTATTTATTTGAATACAAATCTTTTGAAAATTTTGATAAATATGTAAATAAAATAGCTTATTCTTACGAGCTTGGAATTGTGAAAAAGAGTTGTGGCGTTTTTGGGATATTGCTGGGCGATTTTTTAGTATGGGCATTTGGCTTAACAGCAGCAATAATAACCAATATATTGCTGTTAATCACAGGATTTATTTACATATACATAATAAATTTGAATTTTTCAAAAATAAAAAGTTTTTTTTATAAATTAGTAAATTTGAAAAATCATAAAAGATTAATATATAAAAATTTTTCAGTAAATCCAGATAAATTTTTAATACAAAGATTTCAAAATAATAAATACATATTGTTAAGCATTGGTATAGATTATGGCGCAGATAAAAGCAAAACCTGTTTTATATGTGTCGGTATTACTAAGTATTTTAAAGAAGTTCACGTTTTAGAAGAAAACTTAATTTCTGAAATCCAAAGTCCTAAAGAACTTTATGAAAAATTTATAGATTTTTATAGCTATGTTTACAGAAAATATCAAACTATAAATTTTTGTTTTGCTGATTATGGTGCTTTAGGTCAGGTTTTAACTAAGGGTTTACAGGAGAAACTAAAATCTAAAAATATAAATTTAAATGTAGAGAAATGTTCTAAGGGCAGAATTATAAGCAGGATAAATTTAGTGAATAGACTTATTTATGAAAAAAGATTTAAAGTTAACTCTAATTGTAAAGAACTAATAAGTGCTTTGTGTGATGCTTCATGGAATAAAAAGTATCCTAATAAAAGGCTTGATAATGGAACCACAAATATAGATGTAATTGATGCTATGGAATATGCTCTATATAACTTTGCAGACAAATTAGATGAGAATTAGTTTTACAAAATATTTTGGATAAAAGATTTTGTTATATTTTCATAAATAAATGTATTATAATCTACATATGAGCAGGCTGATTTTTTGAAAAAGAAAAATTTTATTTTGTTTTTTGTTTTAGGCTTTTTAGTCATATTTTCTTTTGTAATGTTATTTTTTAACAGTTATCCCAGAAAGGAATTTTATGACGGTATAGATAGTTTGAATGAAGAAAAGAAGGTTGTTGTTGCTTCTTTTTATCCCATTTATATAATTTTATTAAATATAACTGATGGTGTTGAAAATATCAAAATTGAAAATATTTCAAAAAACTACGGTGGTGGTTGTTTACATGATTTTCAATTGCAACCTACTGATATGAAAAAAATAGAGAAATCTATGGCTTTTGTTATAAATGGTGCTGGTATGGAAGATTCTTTCATTGAAAAATTAAAAGAAAATTATGAAAAGATCAATATAATAGACTCTAGCAAAAATATAAATTTATTACATAAAGATTCACATATTTGGCTTTCTTTAAATAACTATAAAAAGCAGGTAGAAAATATTTTAGAGCAACTATCTAAGATTGATACAAAAAACAGTGAAAAGTATATTTTAAATGCTTCTGAATATATGAAAAAGCTTGAAGAATTAAAATTTAGAATGGAAAACGAGCTAAGTAAAATACCTATTGAAAAACGAAAAATTGTTATTTTAGATAACCGGTTTAATTATTTTGGAAAAGACTTTAATTTTGAAACTATAAATTTATCTAAACATAGTCACAGTCATGATGAAGGATCAAATGCAAAGGAAATTTCTAGTTTGATATATAAAATAAAAACTGACAAAAATATAAAAAGTATTTTTGTAGATAGCAATTCTGAAAGTTCGAAAAAAACAGCTGAAAGTATTTCAAAAGAGGTTTCGGTTAAAATTTATGAATTAAATTCAGCTACAAATGGCGAGAAAAATAAAGATCAGTACTTGAATTCTGTGGAAAAAAATTTTAAAACAATAAAAAATGCGTTTAATATACTATAATTAAATTTGAAATACAAAATAAAAGTTTATTGCTTCAAAATAATGAATAAAAATATATTAAATTGTGTTTTTGCCGATTTTTAGCATATTCTTAAAGCTTTTTAAAATAAAAAATCTGATACAAAATATCCGATCTAATAAATATTTATAACTATATCGATTTGTACATAGGGAAATAGTTTTGAGATAAGGATTCATAAGATAATAATAGAAAATATGCAACTTGAATTAAGAGGTAAATTAGAAATTATTGAGAAAGATAACAAAATTATTTTAGAAAAATCAGAACCTAAAAAGTTAAGTGGAGTTTTAAAAAATTTTAATGGTATATATGAACAAAAGAAAATTGATTGCGGTGGATCTGTTGACAAAGAAATTCTGTAAAAATAATATAGTTTTAGTTGATTTTAATCCACAATTGGGACATAAAAAAATGAAAAAACAACTGGCAATTATTATTAGTAGCAATTGTTTTAATAATTTTACAAAATTATCTATTGTTTATCCAATAACGAGCACAAACAAATGGTTTCCTATACATGTAGAGCTGGATAGTAGAACAAAGACTTAGGGGGTATAATGTGTGAACAAGTAAAATTGCTTGATTTGTTTGCAAGAAGAGTTAGTTTTTTAGAATAAGCACAAATAGATATAATTCAAAAATTGATAGATTTAGTGTACTCTTTTTGTCTAAACTAACAATTTGGCGATTTTCTCATTTATTTTGTATAAATATTTTTTTTTTGCTAATAATATTGCTGCAGCTAGATAATATCATATAATATGTATTACAAAATTAAATAAGGATGATGGTGTGGTATGGAAATAAAAGATATTAAGGATAAAATTATAGTATTACTCGAAGATTTAAACGAAATTGTATCTCCAATAGTAAATAGGTATAATATCGGTGGTTGTGTAATTGATCCTATTTCACGCAATATTATAAAAGGAAAAGTAGCAAAAATAGAAAAAAGTTACGATGATCTAAGTTTTTTTGTAAAAGCTTTTGTTAAAACAATGGTTTTACCCAAAACAAAGGAAAAAATTGTAATAAAGAAGCATACGCCCGAGGATAAATTTAAAGATTTAATTAACGATACTAATAACACTGTGGTAAATGCAAATATTAAAGAGCATATTACAAATTTAAAGAATCAGATCTTGATTTATGAGAATCTTGTAAAAGATGATGATATAAAAAATTTAATATTGGAGTTGGAAGGTAAAAGCGATAAGTCGCAAATTATTAAAGGTCCTAAAGGTCCTATTAGTGATGAACGTTATAAAAAACTTAAAAATTTACTAAAATCAGCATATACTACTCTTTTTAACGTGAGAAGTTTTTTTGAAAAATTTAGTATTGTGATTAAAAATACGTTAAATCAATCGTACGTGAAAGAAAATACTGATATTAAAACACTATTGTTTAATATAGACAATTCAATGACGAATTGTATAACCCATATAGAATTTCATGAAGGACTTATATCTAGAAAGACGAACCAACAGACAATTTTAACAATTTTAGTTATTTTAAATACATTTATAAAAACCTCTTAAAATTGTAAAATTTTGTGAACAATCAGTCTTGACACTCCCCCTGCCTTTAGACAGGGGATTCTCAGGTGCATACAGAAGTATATTTCTACCATTCTGTAAGGTGAGACTTCTGCTGCGTAGCTCCAATTCCTTACCATAAGCAAAACCCTACCCAGACGCACATACTCTTATTATATCATATTTTGTGGCTTCAGAATAGGTCTAATTTTTACTCTTCACATAGGAGTTAATATTAAAAATTCTTGACGCCCTGTAATTTTATCATACTATTATTTTTTGTCAATATTTTTATGATTCATTCCCTAAAATAAATATTTAGCGATTTTCTCGCGAATTTATATAAAAAATATCAAAAAAATTTGAAATATATTTGAGTAAGTACTAGAATGCATAATATGAGAATAATTTGTAATAAATTAGAATTAATAGAAAATTTATCAGTGATTCAAAGAGCAGTTTCTCCTAAATCAAATATTTCAGCTATTGAAGGTGTTTTGTTAACAGCAAAAAGCGATAATACGTTAGGACTATGTGGTTATAATTTGGAATTTGGAATCAAAACAAACATCAATATTGAAGTTGAAAAAGAAGGGTCTGTTGTTTTACCAGCCAAGTTATTTACTGAAATAGTAAGGAGATCACCTGAAGATTTAATAAAAATTGAAGTTTTCGAAAACTTGAAGACTGATATTAGATCTGGATGTAGTAATTTTTCATTGAGTGGAATTTCTTTTAAAGAGTTTCCAGATTTGCCTAGAATTGAAAATCCTGAATTTATAAATTTAGATGTAGATGTAATAAAAAGCATGATAAAACAGACTATTTTTGCTGTTTCTGATGATATTTCTAAACCAGTTTATACTGGAATTTTGTTTGAGATAAAAAATTTCGAGATTATTTTAGTTGCTTTAGATGGTTACAGAATGGCTTTAAGAAAAGAAAATATCAAAGAAAATTTAAATTTAAGATTTGTTGTTCCAGGTAAAACTATGAATGAAATTTTAAGACTTTTGTCAAATACTGATGTAGAAAAATTAGAAGTCTGTTTTGGTATTAATTACATTGAATTTAAAATTGGAAAGCATAATATAATATCAAGATTATTACAAGATGAATTTTTAGATTATAATGTTTCTATACCAAAAAACGCTGAAACCATGGTAGAAATAAGTACTAGAAATTTTAAAGAAAGTATAGAAAGAGTTTCTTTGCTAATATTAGAAAGATTAAAAACTTCCGTATGTTGTAAATTTTCAAGGGAAAATATAGAATTATCATGTGAAACTTCTATGGGTAAAGCTAAAGATGTAATTAAAAATGTCGAGTTTGTAGGAAACGAACTAGAAATCGGATTTAATAGTAAGTTTATGTTAGATGTTTTAAAAAGTTTAGATACAGATATTGTTATTTTAGAATTATGTAGTCCCATAAAACCTATTAAGTTTGTGCCTAAATCTAGAGATGGCAATTTTGTTTTTTTATTATTACCAGTGAGATTAAAAAACTAAATAGTTCATTTTAGGGCATGTTAATAATTCAAAATCTAAAAATAAACGAAAGATTATTATATGATTTAAAAGATTTTGCATATAAAATTTGATAATTGGGTTGTTCCATAAATGTAACAATATATCTAAAATTTCTAAATTGAACAGGTTTGGAAATTGGATGTTAAATTTTTTTATTATTTTTATATAATTTGTTACTTTATACTAACAACGAATATTATAAATTAAGTTTCTAAACCAAAATAATTTAGCAATCCTCTGTAAATTCCAATAGCAAAATCATGTTGATCATTTCTCAATTTTACTGCGTCAAGTTCATTTGTTAAGTATCCTAGTTCTATTAAAATTGCTGGCATTGTCGTTTTTCTTAATACATAAAGAGAAGGATTCATTCTCACCTCGTTATCTGATATCTCAACAACTTTAATTATAGAATTCAAAACGTCTTCAGCCAAATAGAAAGCCTTACTGTATTCTTCAAAAATATAAATTTCTGCACCGTTTATTTTAGGATTTATGTTTGCATTTGCGTGAATACTTATAAAATAATCGGCTGGCCAGTTGTTTGCCATATCTACTCTTATTCTTAAACTATCTGAATTATTTACACCTAAAGTCTCATCTGGAGTCTTACGCGAAACTTTGCTCTTGAAATTTGGGTTTTTGTTTAACATGTCTTTTAAGTAAATTCCAACATTATAGGTAATTTCTTGTTCTTTTAAGCCAAACCCTTCTGCTCCAGCATTTACCCCTGCTGGATTGTGCCCTTGGTCAATAAAAATCTTTATTTTCAAAAAATCAATTCTCCTTAATTATATAATATTCAAAAAATTTTTCAATTAGAATATAAACTCGCTATCTCATACCAACGTTTTCACTAAGTTGTTTGAGAGTATATATTTGATATTTTATACACATTTTTTGATTGCAAACACATCAAACAGGTTACAATATTGTCCAGCGAAAATCCAAGCACATAAACTGAAATAATCATATATTGTTTAATTACTCTAGCCAAATTCTTACGAACAATTTTCTTATAAAAATGCTAGCGAAATTTCCGATTAATCATCGTATTTATATTTTTATTTTTTGTTATATCATAAATAATGTTATTTTTCTAATTAAACATCAAAACCTAAAATATTAATAAACACTAAACCAGTGTAAAACTCAATTTTTTATAATTACTCATTTAACTGTTGTTTTTGACACAAATCATATATAATTAAAAAATGTTTATATACATAATCCGGATGATTTATAATGAAATATCCACTATAATATTTATCGTTTATATTTGACAAATCACTTTTACTGAGTAATTTGTCAAATTATGTTATTTTACTTTATGATTCTTTTATTGTTTATAATGGATGACAATACGATATAATTTTAGGGTATTTAGCATTTTTGTTTTGCAAGTGTTCTAAGATTTCACCAATAAGACGACCTCTGGACCCTTTTGTTTCAATATTATAATCATAAAACCTAAGAGTATTAACATTTAATTCTATATCACCAAATAATTTATCTAACTCATCTATTTTTTCTTGAATATTTATATCATTTTTATCTTTTTCAATCTGTTTTTCTATTTTATCTTGCCAAATTTTCTTTTTAGAACCTAGTATTACAGTCAAAAAATCTTTCAACTCACTTTCATCTGCATAACGTCCATGAGCATATAAAAAGCCAATTCTAAGATCCTTTTCTTTAGCCACAGAACCAGCAGAAACTTTTTTTCCTCCGTTTCCACCTATTTCATTATTGTCATTAAGTTTCACTTTTGAAATTTTTCCACTGTTGTGTGATTTTTTTAAATTGCAGTAAAAGTAATCATTCGCTCCGACAAAATCTATCCCCGTACTCCACCTATCTTCACGAAGACCACCGTGTTCTGTGCTTCTTACTACTTTTTTTTCAATTGCATCTCTAACATCCGAAGGAACTGAAATCGATTTTTTTAAAAGTTTATAATTTTTTTTATCAAAAAAACCTTGGTATCTTGTATAACCTGCCATAAAAAACACCTCACGTTAAAATTTTTATTTGTTTCATATCATCGCAAATTCTATATAAAGACATTAAAAAACACTTTTTAGTTCAAAAATATCTTTATCTATGAAATAGTGTATACAGATATTTTAAAATTATTCAATTTAACTTTTATTTTTTCTAAATTAATTTAAGAAAGAATATCGGTATAACATATGAAATTTTTAGCTTCTAAGTAGGATTAATCTCAGCAAACAGTCTTTTCATAGAACTTTATTGTATAATAAAATATCATAATGAATAAAAAATTTTTGTTATTATAATATATGACATATAATTTAATAATTTTAAAAAATATACATAAATTTCGTGATTAACGGTTTTATGTTTTTGTGTAATTTATAGTTGGAGAGTTTTTATGAAATTTAAGAAAAATTTTATGTTTTTTTTGTTATGTCTTTTATATTTAAACTTATTTAATGTCAATAAGATTTTTGCTTTAAAAGATAAAATTATAGTTGGTTTAGATATAAATGTACCTCCTATGGGCTTCTTGGGTAAAAATAATGAAATTGTTGGGTTCGACATTGATTTAGCAAAAGAAGTTTTTGGAGAGAAAGTGTTTTTTCAATCTATAGACTGGGACGCAAAAGAACTTGAATTGGAAACTGGTAAAATAGATGTCATATGGAACGGTCTTTCTAAAACAGATGAAAGAGAAAAACATATGCTTTTAACTAGGCCTTATATGAAAAATCATCAAATTGCAATCGTAAATAAAAAATCAGAAATTAATGAATTAGAGGATTTAGAAAACAAAACTATCTGTGTTCAAAAAGGTTCTACAGGAGTTGAATCTCTAAAAAGTCATTATATAAACAAAAAAATAAAAGAAATTATAGAACTTGAAAATATGGTTAATTGTTTGAATGAAGTTGAAACTTACAAATCTGATGCAACAGTTGTAGATGAAATAGTTGCTAAATTTTATTTGAATAAAAAAGGATTGTCTGAGAAGTTTAAAATTTTGAATCAAGAAATTTCTACTGAAGATTATGTTATAGCAGTTAAAAAAGGAAATTTTGAGTTAATGGATGAAATTGAAAATAGACTATCAAATTTAAATTATTCAGAAAAAACAAAGGAAATATCTGAAAAATGGTTTGGTTCAAATATGTTTTTTTGGGAAGAACCCCAAAAAAACTTAAATAAAAATACTCAAGAAAATAAAAAAATAAATTTTTTACCAATTTTTATAGGATTTTTTACCACTTTAAAACTTTTTTTTATAGTGATAATTTTTTCTTTACCTTTGGGATTATTAATTTGTATTTTACAAAATTCGAAAAATAAATTTTTTAATATTACAATAAGATTATATACAAATTTAATTCGCGGGACTCCTTTGTTATTACAACTGTTTTTCATATTTTATGGTCTTCCTTATATTCCAGCATTAGGAGAATATCTAACTTTTAGGGATAGATTTTTAGCTGGGGTTTTTACTTTTATATTAAATTATTCAGCATATTTTGTAGATATTTTTCGCAGTGGATTTTTAGGAATTAACAAGGGGCAATATGAAGCAGCTAAAGTTTTAGGTTTTTCAAAATCTCAAACTTTGTTTAAAATTTTGTTGCCTCAGGTAATTAGAATTGCTTTGCCGACAATATGCAATGAATGTATTTCGCTTGTAAAAGATACAGCTTTGATTTTTGCTATTGGAGTCCAGGAATTGCTTTCAAATGCTAAAAATATAGTGAATTCTACAGCTGATGTTACGAGTTATGTAATAGCTGCTGGAATTTATTTGTTAACTTGTGCTTTAATTGCTCAAGTATTTAAAATATTAGAAAGTAAATTTTATTTTGGAAGGAGAAAGTTTACATGAAGGTTATAGAAATTTTTAATTTATACAAAAATTTTAATAATAAATGTATATTAAAGAATATTAATCTTTCCGTTGAAAAAAGTGAAATAATAGCAATAACTGGAGAATCAGGTAAAGGAAAGTCCACTTTTTTAAGGTGTATTATTGGTCTTGAAACCATAGATTTTGGTAGCATAAAAATTGATAATGAGTTTTTAATACAAGATGGTAAATTTTCTAAAAAAAAATCTGAAATATCAAAAAAATTAGGATTAATTTTTCAAGATTTTAATTTATTTAATCACCTAACAGTTATAAAAAATATAGAAATACCTGCTAAAAATTCTAGACTATGGAGTAAAGAACAAATATTTAATAAAAGTAATGACTTAATAAAAAGACTAAAAATTGATAACATTCAGAATGACTATCCGATTAATTTGTCTGGAGGGCAAAAACAAAGAGTTGCTATAGCAAGAGCTTTAATTATGGAGCCAAAAATAATTTTGTTTGATGAACCAACTTCAGCTTTGGACCCACAATTAGTTACCGAATTGACAGTTTTTATTAAAGAACTTTCAAAATCAAGATACACAATTATGATTATTACACATGATGTTGTTTTTGCACAGAAAACGGCTGATAGTATTTTAAATCTTGAGAATGGAAATTTCGAATAAAAGCTGACAGTACACTTTTAATTAAATAAGTATAAAAGGATATTTATTTTTAAAAAAATATGCTATAATATAAATATGGAGGTTATTGTAACGAAAAAACTTAATGATAATGACATTAAAAATGTTTCGGGCGGTAATTTAATTGGTACAGCTATTGATTATATTAGAGGTTACGGTGAAGAAGAATTAAAAAAGATAGGAATAACATGTTCATATGAAATTATTTATTCAAATATGTATTATTGGACTATGAAAAGTGGAGGATACGACCTTATACCTTTTGGCGCGGTTAAAGTAGCTGTAAATTTGCATAAAAACGGGAATAAAGTTACTAATATAATGTCATTTTCACGCGGTTGTCCTTTTGGTGTTGATGATGCAACAATTAATTATACCACGCCTGAGGGAATAAACAAATCAGTAGAATATCGTGGTTAATTAACTAGATATCTGTACAAACAAAATATTATAGAGTAAAATAACGAAGAATATGTATAAAAATGTAAAACTAGTTTTTCTAAAATTATAAAATTTAAAAATGAAAAAAGTAGAGTCGTTGATATGGAAATGAAATATTGGAAAAATGTATATTTTGAGATATTTAAATTAGAAAATAATGATGAAAATTACTCAAAATTTGGTCCTGATGATAAAAAAAATATGAAACTTATTCAAAAGATCATAAAAAATCTTGATAAAGAAAACAAGCAAAAAATTGAAGGTATAAGGAAATTAGTCGTCAATTTTAACGATTTCAGAAATCACATCAGGGAACATTATTTTCATCTTATTAACATCAGTGAGAATATATGGGGTAAGTTTGGTATCAAAGAAACTTTAAAATCATGTCATGATAATCCATTTGTAAAAACTTATTTTGTTGACAGTATAATTAAAAATTACATGAATCTTTTAGAAGAAGTATAATTTATATTCAAAAAGCGTAAAAACGCCAAAAAAAAGTAATTTTTTAGTAAGTGTAAGTAAAACAAAAGAAATAGATGATATTATTAAAGGTTTAGATAATTATTTTGCTAAAAATGAAAATGCAATTGTGAAATTTATTAGCTTCATACGACATCCTGATCAAAAATTTCCAAAAGAGGAAAATGAAGCAAATTTAAAAAAAGCAAAAGAAATATGCATAAAATATGGTGATAATTTTTTAAAATTATAGATATCTTTAATTTTATAATAATTAGTTTTTTAAAAAATCGCAAGATTGAAATCCAAAAAATAATTATTAGACCTGTCCTAAAACTTTAAAATATGCTAAAATTTTAGAATGGACAATAAAAATAGAATTGAAAAATTGCTAAAAACAAAATATTTAGTAACATTCGAAATAAGAAAACCAACATTTGAAGCAATGCACGCGATCCTCTAAAGCGCTACAAGAAGATGCGCAAAAAAGGCGGTAGAGCGCGAAAATTGAGTGTTTTGGATATGCTAATTATTATGCTTGGATATTACCACGACTATCACACAATGGAAAATTTGGGCTTTGATTATGGTGTATCTAAACAACGAATTTCCGAGGCTGTTGAATGGGTCGAACAAACTTTAATCAAAGATGGAACATTTTCATTGCCGTCAAAACGCGAATTAATCAAGGAAAACACCACGCGATAATTGATGTTACAGAATGCGAAACCGAACGTCCAAAACATGGACAAAAGCTTCATATTCGGGTAAAAAAAAGACACGCAATAAAAGACCAAATAGTCATAAACGGCGACACAAAACAAATTGTAGGTATTTATGAAGAAAAAGGTTCTGTGCATGATTTGGAAATTTTTAAGCGCAGCAAATTTTATTTGTTGAAAGATATTTTGTTTATTGGTGACAAAGGATATCAGGGTTTAAAATTCTACCATTCAAACAGTTTGACGCCGTATAAAAAACCGAAAAACGGCGAGCTTACTGACGGTTTAATTCACAAATTTCAAATTACAGAATTTGCATCGAACACGTAAATCGTCGTATTAAACTCTTCAAAATTCTTCAACAACGTTATCGCAACAAACAGAAAAAACACTTATTAAGAATTTTTCTAATTTCGACTATTTATAACTATGAATTGAAGTTTTAGGACAGATCTAATGGATAGTTGAAAGAACAAATGCTTGGTTAGATAAGTTTCGTCGTCTTTGGAAAAATTGTGAACGTAAGTTATACACTACACATCAAATGGTTATTCTTGTTCTTGTTTCTCTCTTAATGAAAAAAGATATTAAACGGGTTTTTAGAATATGTTTGTTTTGGTGTAGGTATAATAAGCTGTCCATCATAAATTGATAGATTATATTGCTTCTTTTCAGCATAAATAATAGCATTTCCATAAGCATCTTTTGTTGACAGTTCACTCGAAAACTCAGCCATTTTTTCTTCAGCAATATTTTTTGGAAGAGGATTATTGTCTTGTAAGATAGATAGTTTGCTATCGACTATCGAAATATCATTTGAATCATCACTATTTTCCTCATGTAATTCATCGAAAGTACTGCTGGATTCAATTGTACTTTCATCAATAATATTTTTTAAATTATCTGCACTAGTACTTGGAGAAATAGATAACGAATATTACTTAGTATTTCAGAGCCGATAAAACACCGTGTTACTACCATCCAAAGGCTCAATTATGCCAATATCTTCAGTATTATTTATTAAAATGATATTGTTTTTTGACAGACATTTGATAATTGTACCACCAATACCGATAAGTGATAATATTGATACCGAACACCATTACTTCCTATCAATTTTTGATTTTAAATCAAAATTTTCAACACTGAATGCACTATTAAGCTGGCGACGCAATAAATCAAAGATAAAAATTTTGTAAAAAAAAACTTACCTTTTTGTTAAACAATTCCAAGTTTCTCGTATTCAAAATAACCTTGTTTAATTATACATTATACTCAATAAAATGTCAAATCTTATTTTAAAAAATTATATTTAATATAAAAATGAAATCTTTTGATGATAAATGTAATATAATATTTAATAAGGATTAAAAATTTTAAGTAAGGTTATTTTATGAATGTACCAAATTTGCTCACTTTAGCACGTATAATATTGTGTTTTGCCATAGTAGTTTTGTTGCTGTCTGGTAATATTACTAACAAGTATTTAATTTCGTTTATAATTTTTATAATAGCTTCTTTTACTGATTACTATGATGGAAAAATAGCGAGAAGATGCAATAAAATAACAAATTTCGGAAAGTTCACAGATCCAATAGCTGACAAAATTTTAGTCATTTCTATTTTAATTTGTTTTGTAGAGTTAAAAATTATAAATTCTTTCCCCGTTATTTTGTTGATATTGAGAGAATTTTTGGTTGTAATTTTAAGATTAATGGCTGTAGAGCAAAGCAAAGTTATAGCTGCTGACAAACTTGGGAAACTGAAAACCATAAGTCAGATTTTTTCTATATCCGTTATTTTAGTTTTAAAATCTTTTGAAGAATTTAACTTTAGGATAAACGTTTTTTTTACAAGTTGTTCTTATATAATTTTTTGGTTTTCTATAATTATTTCCCTAATTTCTGGTATAATGTACATATATAATAATCGTAGGTATTTAAAAGATAAAATGTAGAGGTTTTTTTGTGTATTTATATAATACTTTGAGTCAAAAAAAAGAGAAATTTGTTCCAATAGAAAATAATAAAATAAAAATTTATGCTTGCGGACCAACTGTTTATAATTTTATTCACATAGGAAATGCTAGACCATTATGTGTATTTGATGTTTTAAGAAGATTTTTAGAATATTTAAATTATGAAGTTAAATTTGTTCAAAATTTCACAGATATAGACGATAAAATAATAAATAGAGCCAATCAAGAAAATATTAGTTTTTTAGAAGTGTCAGAAAAATATATTGAAGAATTTAAAAAAGATTCTGATGGATTAAATGTAAAAAAATCTAGTTGTAATCCTAAAGCGACGGAAAGTATTAAAGAAATAATTGATATGATTTCTGAATTAATAAAAAGAGATTTTGCATATATCGGAAAGAGTAATGATGTCTATTTTAGGACTAAAAAATTTAGAAATTATGGAAAACTATCTAAGCAAAATTTAGGCGATTTGAATTTAGGAACTAGAATAGAAATAGTTTCTGAAAAAAACGATTATTGGGATTTTGTGTTATGGAAAAGTTCTAAACTTAATGAACCAAAATTTGAAAGTCCTTGGGGATTGGGTCGTCCAGGTTGGCATATAGAATGTTCAGCTATGATAAGAAAGCATTTAAATTACACTATAGACATTCATTGCGGAGGTCAGGATTTAATTTTTCCTCATCATGAGAATGAAATTGCTCAAAGCCAATGCTGTAATGATAAAAAGCTAGCTAACTATTGGTTACATAACGGTTATATTAATATAGAAAATAAAAAAATGTCTAAATCTTTAAATAATTTTTTCACTGTTAGAGAAATAAGTAAAAAATTTGGATATGAGCCAATTAGATATCTTATGATTTCTTCGCATTACAGAACTCCTATAAATTTCAGCGAAGAGATAATTAATCAGTGCAAAAATTCATTAGGAAAATTATACAATTTCAGAGAAAATTTGGATTTTTATTTAGAAAATTTTGAAGATGATTTGGATTTAGATATGAGTTTAGGCCTTGAAAAAATTAGTTCTTTTAAAAATAAGTTTATAAAATCTATGGAGGATGATTTGAATACTTCAGAAGCTTTAGCAGCCATTTTTGAAATAGTAAAATATGTAAATAATAATTTAGAGAATAAGAATTTTTCAAAAAAGTTTTTAGAAAATACTATTTCGATTTTTGACGAATTAACTGAAATTTTAGGAATTTTATATAATAAAAAAAATAAATTAAATAATTCTAAAATAGAAGATTTGATAAAACAAAGAGAAAAAGCAAGAAAAAATAAAGATTGGGCAACAGCTGATAAAATAAGAGCTAAATTGAAGAGTTTAGATGTAAAACTAGAAGATACTGAATTTGGTGTTAGGATTAAATAATAATAGTTTTATGCACTTATTAAAAAAAAATTGCGAAAACAATTCCAATTTTGTATCATTCATACTATAAAAGTGCTTTTTTAAAAATCAAAATTCAACAATCACAGGCGCTGGTAACGAATATAGTTTTCTAATATATCTTTGTCATATTATAATAACAACAAACATGCCGCTATACTTTTTTATATTTTCTATGAAAGTTTGGTTTATGTTTTATAAATATTTAAAACACATTTCTATAGCGGCAAGAATATTTGGAGAAAATTTATAATTAAATCTATTTTTTGGATTTGAACAATAATTTTCATAATCACCTAAATTCATGCCTACAAATTCACCATAAGATATAATTTTTACATTACTTTCAAATTTCGTTTTTTAGGTAATTTATAATGTTGTCTAATTTATTTAAATCATCAATTCCTTTCATTTCTAAAGGCATACAAATAATATCCGCACCAGCTATTTTGTTGTTACGAATACACTAAAATTATAACCTATAGCAGCCATTTGCATACTATCTGTAATAATAACATCTTTAAAACCTAGCTTTTTTTTCAACATTTTAGTTAAAATTTCATGAGAGAGTGTTGCTGGAAAAAAATTTTCACTCTCATCTTTTTTAGAAATATATTTGCTACTATCTACATTTGATAACTGAACATGTGCTGTCTGATCATATGAATTTCACAATTTATAGGATTTATAAAAGGAATTAACTCTAATTGTTCTAGTTTTTCTAAAATTTTATAAATAATAGGGGTACCAATATGAGAATCCATATTTGTATCGCCATGTCCTGGAAAATGTTTTGCTGTGGATATTATGTTTTTTGATTTTAAACTTTTAAAGAAATTAATCCCCATATTTGAAACTAGTTCACAATCATTACCATAAGATCGCAAATTTATAATCAGATTTTGAAAATTAGAATTAATATCTACAACTAGAGCTAAATTGCAGTTAATACCTAATTTATGAAACTCCTCACCAATTATTTCACCAATTTTATAAGCATACTCAAGATTCTTTGTATACCGTAACCCTAAAGCCATATTTTCAGAGAAGCACGTTCCTTGTCCCAAATCTCGTTACTATTCCATCTTCTTGATCAACCATAATTAAAACTGGAAAAATAAATTTTTCTGACTCAATAATACGATTTTGTATAGTAAGGATTAATATTACAGTTTCTTGCGTATCTTTTAAACTATCAGCAAAAAAAATTACACTTCTAAGTCCGTATTTAGAAATCGCTTCTGCAAATGCCCGTGGTGATCCCCATTGTTCTAAATGGAAATTTATACATAGCATTTATCAATTACCCCATGCCGGAGCTTGTAACAACCCAGTGGTTCGGACGATTTATTCTCCCATTTTTAGCTTGCGCAGTGGAGTTACATCATAGGCAGATTGATATGCTGCCCTACAAAATTTGTACTTCAACTATGTACTCAATCTTAATGCGTTAAAGATTTATCGCGACAATGAAAAGATGGTGTTTCTTATCCCTGTTAGCTCTTTCTATAATGACAATTTATATTATAAAATTTGAGAAAAAATTGTAAAATGGTTTAAAAATTTTAAGAAAAGGTTCAGGGAAAACAAAACAAGGAAGGCAATTTCTCCCTACGACTAAAGTCGAGGGCTTCTTTGCCTTAAAATGAGTGAAATTTTCTGTTCTATAGTCATAAAATTCATAATATCCTTGATTAAAAATCTGCATGGATTGAAAAATTTCTCAATGAAAAAATACTGCAAAAAACAAAAAATTTTTTTATTAATTTTATTAATAAAATTTTAAAATGCTCCTTTTTTAATAATCAGATAAATAATATAATATTATATATTAGTGGAAATTCAAATATAAATTTATGTGAAGTTAAATACAACAAGAAATAAAAATTATACATAAAAAAAGAAATTTACTTTCATCATTTGTAGGTGCAATTATATTGTTTTTTGTTTTAAATCCCGTAAAAGTTATAGAAAATGAACTTAAAAACATAAATGAAGAGATAAATCAAGTTGTATTAGTAATTGGAAATTCAAAAAATCATACTGCTGCTGTTAAGTATTTAAAAAAAAACAAAGAAGGAAAATGGATAGAAATTTTAAATAGTGAAAGAGGCTATATTGGCAAAAATGGAATTGGAAAAACAAAAGAAGGAAAAAACGTAACCCCAAGTGGTATGTATAAACTTGGACCGGAATGTTACGGAATAAAAAAACCAGATAATAGCACTAAAATGAAATTTATCAAAATTACTGAAAATAGTTATTGGATAAGTAACCCTGAAAGTGAATTATATAATACTTATCAAGAATTTAATTTTGAAGAACTTGAAAAAGTAAAAAAACATTTAGTTAATAGTGAACATTTAATCGATTATAAAATTAGTTATAAATATTTTATACCGATAAGATACAATATGGACAATGTTGTACCCGGGGGAGGAAGTGCATTTTTTTTGCATTGTGAAAAAGGAATACCAACATCCGGCTGTGTTGCAGTCGACGAAAAAACTATGGAGTTACTTATTAAAGAACTAGATAAGAATTCTGTAATAATTATTAAATGACACCAATAAATTATCAAAATAAAAAGCGTCGGAAAATTTGTTCAAAATTATTAATGAAAAGTATGAATAAAATTTATTTTACTATAAAATACAGTTTAATTTAAAAAAAAATTAGCCAAAGAAAATAATATAAAAATAATGCATCCCATAAAAAATATGAATTTTTTATTTTAATTATTTATAAATATTACGATTTTAAAATAGTGACTCGAAATTTTGTAAATTTTTTTGAATTGATCCGAAACTAATTTCTCATATTTGCCCATAATTTTTCATTGTTCATACTTGTTTAATTTTTTCTTGCGCACTTTCTACCTTTTTTAGCATTATCAAAAATTACGCATAAAAGTCAAATTTTCTAATAAAACTACATTTATTTTTTATTAAACAATATTTTCTTCTCCTGTTTTTTTTATTAACTATGTACATCTTGTAAAAAATCACTATCAGAATTTGAACTTGAAAAATCAGATACATGTGTTTCTTGATAATAACATAATTTTCTAACAAAAGGAAGCTTAATCAATATTCATTTGACATTATAAAACATTTTATTATCTTTTGCTAATACGGTAGATCCGACGTTAAAAATGATACAAGCTCCTTCTTCTACATCTGGTTTAAAACTACATTTCTCAACAAATGCAAATTTCAAACAAAACTCATTATCATCAGAAGTATTATGAAATTTAATGTCATCAAAAGTATTATTAAAATTCAATGCCATGCCACCAGAATTTTCTTCAGGAGCGCTTTTATGATTTTTTGCTTCATCAGGTGCATGGTTCTGCTTCTTAAATTTAGGATTGTTCTTTCAAAATAAAAAATTTATCACATATATTATTAACCTCTAAGTATTTGACATTTTTGCTAACTAAAGGATCAAAATTTTTTTCAAGAACAAATACTTTACCATCTTTTGTTTCTATTGTGTTATCGTTTAAATAAATTGCACAATTAAGTTCAGATATTTCTAATTCATAACTTCCGTTTAAAACATATACATACCTGTTATTCTCTAATTCATCATGAGTATAAAGTTTAATGTCATGTTGTTCCACCAAAATAAAATATCCAATTTTGTTATGTGGAATCATAACCTCTAAATATTTGACATTTACATTTTTGTCATCTAAAGGATTAAAATTTTCTTCACGAACAAATACTTTATTATCTTTTGTTTTTATTGCGTAATCGTTTAAACAAATTGCGTAAAAATTTTTTGATTCATAACTTCCTCCCAAAGCATATGCATACCTGTTATTCTCTAATTCATCATGAGTATAAAATTCAATGTCATCAGAAATTTTTTTAGAACTGTTTTCAAGAATTTCTTCTTTATTATATTTTTCAAGATCTCCTTCTCTTATATATATAATATTATCAACTACTATATAATAAATATTTGGATTTTTTTTAGGACAAAAATCAGGTGCGGCATAAAATATTTGACCATTTTTTGATATTATTATATTTCTCTCACCACATTTTGCACTAATAGCAAATCTATCACCATCCTTATAGTATCTTTGCTGGTTGAATGAACCTTACGAATTTCAAATTCTAAGTCTTGATATTCTGATTTAACTTTTTTCAGGTCTTTTTCAGCTTCTAATTCACTATCATAAAATTTAACATGGGAGTACTGATAGCCTTTGTAACCTAAATAACTTCCAGCTCCTCCTAGCAACGATATTAAACCAATAAGTACACTTTTCTTAAGATTAACCTTCACCCACTTTAAAATTCCATGTGGTTTGGTATCCACTGCTCTAAAATTACAACCTACGAAACTTAAACCCAAAGCTAAATTTACTGCCAAAATTTTATTTACTTTTTTGTTAAACAATTTAGAATCTCTAATTGGATTAAATTTCCCTCTCTCCATAAAGCCTTGTCCATTAATGAAATCATATTCACCCAAAATTTAAATTTTTCAATAATTTTTTCGATATAGATCTAACAATATATTAACAGCGTTTTCAACATTAATTATATTATTTTTAATTTTATAATTTTGGTTATTCAAATTTATCATGATTTGAGTAATTTGTGGAATCTCTAAGTTTAAATTTTTTAATTTTTCAGGCTCTGAAAATATTTTTTCTGGTGTATCAATAGAAACAAATTTCCCTTTAGACATTACCAAAATTCTATCAGAAATTTTAGCCACTTCCTCCATATTATGAGTTATGAATATTACAATATTTTTTTTTGTTTCCTTATAATTAATAATATTTTTTATCAAAAGCTTTTTGCTTATTGGATCTAAGCTTGAGGTAGGCTCATCTAAAACTAAAATTTCTGGTTCCATACAGAAAACTCCAGCAAGTGCAACTTTTCTTTTCTGACCCCCTGATAGTTCAAAAGGATTTTTTTCCAAAATTTCTTTGCTCAAATTTACAAATTTCAAAGAATCGCAAACTCTATTTTTTACTTCTTGTTTGTTTAAGTTAAGTTTTTCTAATCCAAATGAAATATCATTATAAACAGTATCAGAAAATAACTGATTTTCAGGATTTTGAAAGACAATTCCAATTTTAGAATACAAGTTTTCTATGTTTTTTATATTTACATCATTTAAAAAGATTTCACCTGATGTAGGCTTTAAAATCCCATTTAACAATTGTACAAAAGTAGATTTTCCAGATCCTGTATGACCAATTAATCCTATTATCTCAGTTTTATCAACCTTGAAATTTATATTATCTATAGCGTTAATTTTACTGAATTCATATTTGTAAGAAAGATCCTCAATTTTTAGAATTGACATTAACTCAACTACCTTTAGTTTAATATTATAACAAATATTTGAAGTTTTTTTAATAAAATTCCTAATTTATTACGTAATTCGAGCATGCTTTTCAAGTCGTTAAAAGTGTTTAGCATCGGATTTTATTTGTTTCGAGATAGAATTTTTGTCATTGTATTTGAATCAACATCTACAAGCTCTGCAATTGCTGAATATTCTTGAAGTACTTATATGAATACACCTGTTTTTTCCGACATCTCAAAAATCGAATTGCCGTAACTCGCAGTGTAAATAGTTACCTAATCTATCGCATTTATCAAGTATTTATACCTATTATTGCTTCCAGTGCGACTTGCGATGCGAGCGATGTTTTGAAAATCTCACCAAACTTTTCGAATTTTTTTCCCGGCTTCGTCTTCGATTTTGCCAAATTCACCCTACTCTTGCGCATTTTCCGATGTGGTTTTTTTCTCGTATTTTAAGGCTTTTCATTGTTTACAAGCTTTTTTTCATCTTAATTAAATCAACTTCGGCTTTATTTAACGAAATTTGCCAGTTCTTAGTTTTTTTATCATTCTCGCCGTATTCTTAGCTGGAAGTTTTTAATGCTTCCTTTAAGGTTGAAACCTTGTCCTTTTGCTTGTCTATTTGGTTATTCAAGACTTCGTTTTTCTTTGATAAGCCTTCAACAGATTTATCATTTTTATCAAATTTTGCGGTTGCTTTGGTCATTTCAGAGCCTAAAACACGTAATTCTGAATTTATTTGTTTTAGTGCGTTACGATATTCTTTTTCGCCCTCTAGCTTGATTGTACCGCCAAAAGTATTACTTCCGCTTGCCGTTTTTATCACCACTTTCAAATAAAAAAACGCTCTCTTCAGAGCGTTCCAATTTTACTTATAATGCTTCCACATTCTCAGTATTTTCACAATTTTTTCATCAATACAGATTTGATAAACTAATCTATGCTGTATATTAATTCTTCTCGAGCACATGCCATTTAAGTCACCGGTTAATTTCTCATATGGTGGAGGGTTTTGGTATGGATTACCCTTTAGTATAGTTATTAACTTTTTAGCTTTAGAGTCTAAATTCGCTGATTTTAAATTTTTTATGTCTTTTATGGCTTGTTTGCTATATTTTATTCTGAAATTTTTTACCATTCAACTTTTTCCTCATCAACATATTCCTCTAATGGAGTATTTTTAGCATCTAACAAACTTTTTTTATATTCAATATCCGAAGATAAATACAAAGTTTCTATAACCGAATTATAGTCTGTTTCATTTACCAAAATAGCATTACCATTTTTTGTGCTTATGTTAATGATTTCATTATCTTCAATTGCCATATTGACTAAATTGTATAGGTTATCTCGTGCTTTAGTAATATTTATATTATACATAATTGTCACCCCTTTAATAATATTATACCATACGCATTTGCGTACGTCAATACTACTAAAGTGAAAAAACAGATTATTTAATTCGGTAACCATTTCTCGGTATGTTTTAGGGATTGTGCAGATAAAATAATATATGATACAGCATAACAAAAATTTATAAGAAATTAAAATCTAAATTTGACAAATTATGCTTATTGATTTATATTGTAAGTAATTGTTTTAATTTAAGTTGATATTTTATAACAAATAAAGTTTAATTAATGATTTGAAAGTGAAAAGATGTCTTTATTTCTTCATGAAATAGAAAAAAAATTTGGGTTTCAAAGGGTATATATTGCGGATCAGTTTAATAAAATAAAAATACATTCTAAGCGTATAAATTACATGGGTTTAGAGATTATTGGGAAATTTGAAAATTTTAATCCAAATGAAATTTTAATTATGGGGAAAAATGAGGAAAAATTTTTTTTAGGCTATGCAAGAAAAAATTAGATTGTTTAATAAATAAAATTTTTTCTCTTGAGTTGTCTGTTTTATTAGTAGCTGATGGAATCAAAGTTGGTTTAAATATTATAAACTTTGCTGAGCTGTATTCGGTACCTGTTTTGTCAACTGAAAAAAGCACAGAAGATATAGTTTATGAATTAAAATCTTTTTTAAATTATAATTTTGCATCTAAAATTATTAGGTCAGGAGAACTTTTAAATATAAATGGGGTCGGAGTTTTATTAACGGGAGAAAGTGGAATTGGAAAAAGCGAAACAGCACTCGAACTAATAAAAAGAGGACATAAAATAATTTCAGATGATACTGTAGAAATTAGAAAAATTTCAGAGAATATTTTAGAAGGTTTTTGCTGTGAACATGAAAATTATATGGAAATTAAAGGTCTAGGGTTAATAGATATAAAAAAAGTTTTTGGTCTGATGGCTATCGAAAATTCAAAAAAAATAGATATTGTAATAAATTTGAAAAAATGGGAAAACTATGAAATAAAACTATGTAATGAATTAGAATATACAAAAATCTTAGGAATAAAACTCCCTGTATACAATTTACCTGTAAGATCATGTAACAATTTGGCTAATATAATAGAACTAACTGTTTTGCACAGTCAAAAATCAAGATATGATGATGATTATTTTATGTATCCAAAAGTGTAAAATTCCCTTATCAAACCGATTTTTATTTTGCTAAAATAAGTTATAATTTCGATTCTACTTTTTTGCAAATTGATATTTTTTAGTTTTTCATTTATTATCTCTTCGTTAGATTCTATATTGATGAGATTTTTTTGCATTGCTTTTTGGTATTTTCACCTGTTGCTTCTTTTAATTCACCTAAATAAATAATGTTTTGTTATATTTTTAACATTAACTAATAACTCTCCAAAATGTCTGTCTTTAACTAATAACTTTTCAAACACAGCGTCACATTAATCCCATTGATTAACATTAACATTCTTGTTTTTTTCTGCAACCTCTATTTTATAAATATCGTTTAACGTATCAAACACATCATTAAATAAATTTATAGCTGTTTTAATTGCTCCAATATTTACAATATCAATTATTACTTTTATCTCAGTTTCCTAATATTTCCATTTTGTTATCTTTTGAGGTTTTTTATAAATAAATACGTCTAAAAAATTATTTATTGTCTTATATATTTTCTCAATTATTATTTAATTTTTATGTTTTTAATTTAAAATTTATGATTGTGAATAACAAAAATTTATATTATACTATTAATAATATTTGAAAAGGGAAAATTAATTTATGAGATTTTTTGCACCAGCCAAAATAAATTTGGCACTGGAAATATTAGGTAAAAGACCAGATGGTTATCATAATTTAGACACTATAATGCAAACCGTGGGGTTATATGATATAATTGACATAGAAAAAAATTCTGATAACACTATAAATATAGGTTGCAATAAAGATTTAAATTGTAGTTTGAAAGAAAATATAATTTACAAGTCTATAGTTAGTTTTTTTAATTTTACAAAAATAAAAAATAAAGGTTTAAATATAAATGTACAAAAAAATATTCCTATTTGTGCAGGTCTTGGGGGTGGAAGTACTGACGGAGCTGCTGTTTTAATTGGTTTAGATAAAATTTTTAAAACTAATTTAAAGTCGAAAGAACTTTTAAATATAGCTTCTAAAATAGGTTGTGATGTACCTTTTTGTTTATTTGGTGGTACATTTAGGGCAACAGAAACAGGTATAAAATTAGAAAAATTAAAAAATATTCCGAGTTGTTACTTTATTTTAGTTAAACCAAATTTAAAAATAATTACAAAAAATGCTTATGAAAAATTTGAATTTTATAATAAAAATTATAATTTTGATATAAAAAAAATATTATTAGGAATAGAAAAAAAAGATTCGTTAGAAATTTCGAAAAACTTATTTAACAGATTTGAAGACTTGCTAGAAAATAAAGATAAAAATATTATTTCAAGTATAAAAGAATTAATTTTAAAATACGGGGCTTTAAACTCTAGTATGACTGGAAGTGGTCCTAGTGTATTTGGAATGTTTAAAAATTTAAATTTGGCTAAAAATTGTTTAGGAAACATAAAAAAAATCTATGGTGAGTCTTTTCTTTGTGAATCCCTTTGTTTTTCATATTTAATAAAAAAATAAATCAAATCTTCGGATTATTTTTTTTATTTTTAATAAAAAGCACAAATCCCAAAATAAAAACAATACTTAAAATTAATATTAAATATAATTTATTGGTAGTTTCTTTATTAGATTTTTCTTGTGAAGTTAACGTGTCTACAATTCCAAATTCACTTAAATGAAGTGTGTTAAAAACGAAGTACTTTTTGTCTTCATATTCTTTAATTTCACCATTGAAATATTCATCTTCTTCGTCAGATATGAAAACAGCCTTTAAATCCGATAAGTTCATATAATCTCTCACAGGTAGCCAAATTTGAACATCTTTTTCAAAATTTGATATAAAATTATTATTCGAATCTAAAAGCTTTATATCATAAATATCTATGTGTTCTATTTCTTCAGGTTTATCTAAATTTCCTATTTTAAAAACACCGTTATTTGATTCAGAAGCTAATTTTTTTGCTGATAAAATTGCTGTTTTAGGAATAATCCCTGCTTCTGCTGTTATTTTAATATCATTGTTTGAGCCAACATATTCGGGATAAAATTCTGTGGTTATTTTTAAATCTTTACCGTTGGTAAAAAAAGTTATTGTACCGTGTATGTCAGTTCTAAGTACTTGAGAATTAATATTTTTTAAATATTTTAAGACATCAGCTGAAGGATAGTTTCTTATATTAGTTCCAACTGAAATTACTGAATATTTTGGATTTACTCTATATAAAAATTCTGGAAAACATGAAATTTCTGAGCCGTGATGAGGAACTTTAAAAACTGTAGATTCTAGATCTTCTTTATATTTTGAGAGTATATCTTTTTCAGATTGTTTTAGTACATCACCAGTAAATAAAAATTTAATTTCTCCGTATTCTAGTGTACATACAATTGAAGCATTGTTTATATTATTATACTCATAGCAAGGACCTAAAATATTAATCTTTAAATTTTCAAATTCAAATTTGTCACCATTTGTTACATATTTTATATCTATTTTTTTTGAATTTGCAGTTTTTAAAACTGATTCATAAATCTTAAAATCATAGTTTACACCTTCTTTAAATTTTGAAACTATGATACTTTCAATTTCGAAATTTTCTATGACATTTCTCATTTGCCCAATATGATCTCTATGTGGATGGGTAATTATAACTAAATTAATTTTTTTAATATTTTTATTGTTTAAATAGTCAACTACATTATATTCACGAATACCTTTTTCAATAATATCTCCAGCATCGATTAAAATATTTTTATCTTTAAACTTTATTAAGCTACAATCTGCTTTTCCAACGTTAAAAAAATCAACAGACAATTCACCGTCAAAGTCTGCATTTACTAAAATATTCAAAATTATTATAGAAATTAAAAATACGCAAATTTTTAAAATTGATTTTCTTGTCATTTTTTATACCTCCCCAACTTTTTTTAACATATAAACAATTATACTTTATTTAATATTTTTTTAAAAAACTCGCATTATATTAAAGTAAATAATGTAATATAATGAGGCAAATTTGTATTTTGTTTCGGTGCGCTATTCAGTGTTATAAAACAGTACATGAAATAATCAAAAAACATTTGAAAAGTAAAAACAAATTATAAATGTTAAATTTAAATTGTTGTTAACAATAGAACAACAAAAATTGATTTTCGAAACAATTTTTATGAATACATAAATTTAGTAAATGTTTTGGTTAATTATGTGGTTTTGTGCAATCCTAAACTTTCTTCAGTAAAATTTCGTGTAAGACTGCCAAATTGTGTTAAAAATGAAATTGTAAACACGATCAAAAGTATTTTTAAAAAACACAAAAAAATATTGTGATTTTGAAAAATTTTGTCTGTATTTGGAATAATCAAGATTATAAAATTCGTGAAAGCCATATTGAAAATATAGGGTTTAAAAATAATAGAAATATACTTCTATATCACCTAAGAATCTCCGGCGTGGAAAGTGTCAATTTTTTTAAAATGTCCACGTTCTTCATTTAAATCTATTAGTTTTTGAATAAATTTTTTATCTTCACCAACTGCATCTATAGATACCATATTAGCCTCTTTTATAAAATCTTTACTTTTCAATAGTTTATCAATACGTTTAAGAATAAATGTTTCATTTCTGCTTTCTTGCAGTGGTGCTATGCGCCATTTTTTAAAAAAGTCCGTAACTTTCGCTGTATGAATTGGTGTGATTTTATGAAGTTTATCCGAATCCTTATTTTTCAAATAACTAATTTCATTCTCTAACATAACATCGTCATTTTCATCATTTCTTTTTTGGGGGTCAAATACACTTTTATATCCATCTTTAAAAGAAAAATTATCAATTCCAAACTTGTCAAATATAATTACATTTTTTGTATTGTCCCAAAATGTACTTATCGTAAGCTCAGAAACTTTCATTTTTTCTTGTTTACTAGGTACTAAAACAAATTTATTTATGAATATTTTTACCATAGGTAATTTTATAAATTTGTCAAGACAAGTTTTATCGCAATGAACCATAGTTAAAATTATTATCTCTTTTTTATGAATTTCAAGAAATTTTGTTATTTGTCTTATTCCATCAGTAGCTGGTCCACCTGTAATAGGTCCATGAAAGAAAACGGGTATTCCGTTTTCAAGTTTCATTCTCCAGTCAAAGCTTCTGACTCCTGCTCTTAGTTGACCCATGAAATTCAATGATTGAGTTTTCGCAGCATTCCCCAATGCATCATCTGGCGAATCTATCTCTATAGAATGTGTACCTGCATCGTGAGAAGTAGGTATAACTAGTCCTTGAATTTTTGTATCTTCTTTTAAATTTTCCATCCATGCTTTAGTTTTTTCTAAATTTTCTAAATTTTTGCCTGAAGCGTTTATTTCTGCTTTCTTAATTTCTTCTCCCTTCATATTATATATTTTTTTTAAAAATGAAGCATAGTCAATTTTCAAATAATTTTTTAAATTTAATTTTACCTTTTTAAACTCCGCAGTCGCCTCTTTAATAAGAGAATCCAAAAGCTTTTTATAGTCAATTTTTTTATCGTATTCTTTATTTTTAACATTATATTCGCTAAATTCAGCCAAAAAGCTACTGTCAACATTATTTCTTAATTTTTTACCAAAATATCGATCAGCCAAACTTTGTTCAAGCTTTTTGATATCTTCATCATTAGCCATGTCTATAGCATCTTTTGTTTGTTTTAAACAAGTCTTAAATTTTTTAAAATCTTCTGAGCTCATAAATATTCACCTCTAATTGAAATAATAAATCACAACTTTTAATTGAAGACTAATTTTCAAAATTATTCATAATTAAATCATAGCAAACGTTCAAATAATAATAAAAAATTTAGTACTTTTCGTATGAACGCTTTGTGAAAATCTGTCTTAGACAAAAAGCGTGCTCCATAAATTATTCTTTGCATATTTTTATTATATATTCATATTTTTTCTAAATTACATTTGCTTACTTACATGGTCACAAATTTTGTCGTTTTTGGCAGGTGTAAAAAAATTTTAACACTATGTTTCAATAGCGTTTTTTTACAATTTTTTATAAAATAAACTAGAAAACCACTAAACTCAGACAATCGTGAAAAAAGATTAACAAAAAAATGACCTGCCAGTGTCAAATAAGTAATATTTAAGCGTGAAAAAATTTTAAGAAAATTTTTGTCCAACATATTACCATTAACAGTTCTATTTACAACTTTGGACCAATTTCACTGAGTTTAGTTTTAAGGATTTCTAATTTTGTTTCATCAGAAACTTCTTTACTTAATTTACTAATAATTTTGTCATCTTTTTTTCTCTTTATTACCATAACTTTTGCATAATTAATAACATCACAATCAACTATTTTTTTTTTAATATAGATATAGATTCTTTTTGAGTTTTTTTAGAATTTGTTTTACTTTTGATTTCTTCTAACATTCTATCGGCTTCTTTCAAAAACTCCTTCGCTCCTTTACTAATCTCGTTTAAAGAGTTTACTTGAACAGTTAGTGGACCAACCACCACACCATGCTACCAAGTAAATCAATGATGTCCATTCCGCTATTAAATTCTTGTATAAATTGTTTAATTAAGCTTTTAGCTATACTTCTATCTTCATCATAGATTTTAGCTTGAAGATAAATACTTCGCCAAAAAATTCCCTCTAATTTTGTGTGATTTTTTTAATCTCAGTTTTCCCTTCGGGTATACTACTTTCATTTTTAATTTTTTTGTATAAATTTTTCCATACACCTGCCATGTGGACCACCTCATTTAAATTTTATATGCAAATATTATTATAATTATTTTTTATTGTCAAGTTTTTTATAAAATTTATATATTTTTTGCTATAAACAACAAAGCAACACAAAAAATATGTAAATTATAAAGAAACTTTAGAAATAAGATGGTTGTAGGCCCAAACATACAAAGAGTTAACCGCCATTTCAGTGCTTTGAGAAACCGAATAAAATTTTCTAACAAAACGAGTAAGATGGTGCTCTAAACGCTGATTTGAACGCTCAAACATATAAATTTGACTAACTACCGTGAATTTATTATGGTATATTCACCGTAATCATTGTTTGCATAAATTTTGAGATCGGTTATTTCTAAAATTTTTTCAAAATAAAATACTTCGAAAACTATCAAAAAAATATTCATTTTGCTTTTTTGTACAAGTCGGCTACAAAAAAATCTGATGTTTTAGATTTAATTAAAGATATAAGAAATGTTAATTAAAATATTTTGTTACTGCCTGGTGGAGTAAAAATATAGACGTTTAATGAACATAAAATTTGTGTAAATTTGAATATTAAATTTTCAAAGACAAACTTATTCTATTTTTTACACTGTCAAAATCGATCACTCTTGCTAACACTTCATCGCCAACTTTCACGGCATTCGTTATTTTAGACACTCTATTATAACTAATTTCAGAAATGTGACACATTCCCTCTTTACCAGGTAAAATTTCTATAAAAGCACCAAAATCTGTTATTTTAGTTACTTTTCCTTTATAAAGTGTTCCTATTTCTGGATCTTTTTCTATATTATTTATAAAATCTATAACTTTTTGACATTTTTTTATATCTGTACCTAAAACAAAAATTTTTCCATCATCATTAATATCTATTTTTACATCAAAATCTGTGCACAATTTTTGTACAATTTTTCCTCCCGTACCTATAACTTCTCTTATTTTGTCTACAGAAATTTTAGTGTACAAAACTTTTGGAGCATGTTCAGATAACTTTTCTCTAGGCTTTTTTATACATTTTGACATTATATTATCTAGTATATAAACACGAGCTTTATAAGTTTTGTCAAGAGCTTCTTTTATTATTTCGGGTTTTAAACCTTTTATTTTTAAATCCATTTGAATAGCCGTTATACCATCTTTTGTACCTGCGACTTTGAAATCCATATCACCAAAAAAATCTTCTAAACCCTGTATATCAACAAAAGTTATATACTTTTCTCCTTCTGTTACTAAACCGCAAGAAATACCAGCAACAGCAGATTTTATCGGAACTCCAGCATCCATTAAAGCCAAGCTCGAAGCACAAACCGAGGCTTGAGAAGTAGAACCATTTGAAGAAAGAACTTCTGAAACTAGTCTTATAGAATAAGGAAAATCCACTTCAGAAGGCAAAACTGGAGTTAAAGCTCTTTCAGCAAGAGCTCCATGACCAATCTCTCGTCTGCTTGGTGGTCTGCTTGGTCTAGTTTCTCCAACAGAATAAGCAGGAAAATTGTAATGGTGCATATATCTTTTTGCTACTTCTAAATCTATACCATCAAGAGTTTGTTGCTCACTCAAAGCTCCTAGAGTTACAGCTGTTAAAACTTGTGTTTGTCCTCTCACAAACAGACTAGATCCGTGTGCTCTCGGTAATAAATTTACTTCTGAATACAATTCTCTTATTTCATTTAATTTTCTTTTATCTATTCTTTTTTGTTCTTTTAAGATCAAATTTCTTACTATTTTTTTTTGAATTTCATAAAGACAATTATCGACCTCTAAAACATTTTCCAGACATAGATCATTAAATTTTTCATGAGTCTTCTCATAAATTTCCTTTAAAAACAACTTTTTTTCTTGTTTACTATTTGAAAAGAGAGCTTTTTCTAGTTTCTTAATTGAAAATTCTTTAATTTTTTCATAAACTTCTTTATTTAACTCACTACTAATATATTTAAATTTTTCTTTCCCTATTTCTTTTTGTATCCTATTTATAAAATCTATAATTTTAACATTAGTCTCATGCGCTTTTAAAATAGACTCGTACATAATCTCATTGCTGATAATATTGGCTCCAGCTTCGATCATCAAGACCTTTTCGCTGTTAGAAGCGACTGTTAAAAACAAATCAGAATCTTCATTTTGCTTATTATCAGGATTTATGATTATTTTATTGTTTACATAACCTACTGAAACACCAGAAATAGGTCCATCCCATGGTACATCTGAAATACTCAAAGCAATAGAAACACCTATCATAGCTGTTATTTCAGGTGAACAATCTTCATCTACAGACAAAACTGTACAGTTTACCGCGACATCATTTCTTAAATTTTTTGGAAATAGCGGTCTTATTGGTCTATCAATTAATCTTGAAGCTAAAACAGCTTTTTCAGACGGTTTACCCTCCCTTCTAGAAAACGAACCTGGAATTTTTCCTACTGAGTACAATTTTTCTTCAAAATCAACTGATAAAGGAAAAAAACCTATGTTTTCCCTTGGTTTTTCTGAAGCTGTAACAGCGATATTAAGTATGGTATCACCATATCTTATCAAACACGAACCGTTGCACAACGGTGCAAACTTACCAGTTTCCACCGTCAATTTCCTACATGCTAATTCAGTTTCAAATTTTTTATAATTTTCAAATAACAAATAATTACCTCCTTTAATATTATATTTATAACTAATCTAGTATTAACGAATCCGGCAGGAGCTTCGTATGTCACTCTACAAATTTCCTGCTTCGTAAAACCTCATAACTTACGGTGTGTATCCCCAGATAGCTCCTACTGTACTGTTTGATAATTTATGCTGTTAATTTTAAGTTTTCTAAACTGAACATTACTTACAGCATTATACATATTAACAAACTTATTTTATTTATACAAGCAAAAAATTTTTATATAAAATTTATATTTTATTGCAAAAATATTTCAAACTAGCTTTGGTGATGAAAAATAGCTACCTTTAAGTAAAGAAACAATAGAAAAAATAGTAAAACACAGCGAAAACAGTACTAAATCTGAATAAATAGTTAATGATATCATTAAATTCAGTGTTCAATATAAGAAAATTGGAAAAAGAAATTGGTTTTTCTTTATGAGAACTCGCTTATACAAGACTCTATTGTCGAGAACTTAAAAATTAAAGAATAGAAAAAAGCATTAAATACGTGAAATTTCAATGCAAATCTATAAATTCGTTTTAAGTGATGAAACTTGATATATAACTTTTTACGGAACTTTAGGAATAACATCTTTTTGCTGAATATATTAAAAATGAGCCGAAACCACCGATGATTCGCGATAGCTTTGTTCTTGACACTCTGCTTGGCGCAGATTTTTGGTTCTACGCCCCTAGCGATCACTCGTTTTATGTAAGCTCCATTTCATTTCAAACGTAAATTTCCGCGAACCCCACGGTACCTAATTTTTAATGCTTGAAGTTTCAACTTGATTTTCACTGAAACAGCATTTTTTATAATTTTAGTATACTATTATTTTTTGTCAATATTTTTACGATTCATCCGCTAAAATAAATATTTAGCGGTTTTTCCATGGATTTATATAAATCTAAATTAGTTTTAAAAATCTTCGAAAATTTGGGATTAACACAATTTTTTGCCGTCGTATTTTGGACTGAAATTAAAACTTTCTTGAAAAAAGTTAAAGCAAAAATTTGTCAATAACTTAAAAAAGCAACTAATTTTGTGAATTTTTCACTCAAATATTTTTGGGGTGATATAAAATATTTATTTCAGCTTTTGTTACTTCAATTATTACGTATTCAGCATAGAAGCTTTGTGAGCAATCGCAAAGAATGTATAACCAAGAATTTGATTGATCTCTAGTAACATCATGACATCAGCAAAATTTACATTTGAAAAAATTTAGCTTTTTCTTGCATGGCTGTAGCTCAACTGAGATTTGTATTCAATCATTTGTTCAAACTGTTTAAAATTTCAAGATATAAAAATCTAAAGAATTTCGGTTAAATCCTCTAAAAAAACAGAGTACTTTAGTTGAAATGGGGGTAAGAACCAAATTTATAAAAAAAGCGAAAAAGTCGCTAAATTTTAGTTTAATTTGATAAATCGCCCCAAAATAAAAAATGTTGACAAAAAAATAATAAGTCGTTAGACAAGTGCCGTGGGACTTAAACCTAAAATGAAACGGAATCTATGTAAGATAGAGTAGGCCTGCGATTGACGTTGAACTAAAAATCTGTGCAAAATATAGGATCAAATACAGAAAACAGCTTAAACTTCTAATAACCCACTCATATTCGATTTTTTCAGTTTCGATTAGCTATTCTTTCTTTTCTTTTATAACTTAATTTTCTCTACAATTTACATACAAATTTCAGTACCAACGTATATATTCAAAAAATTCTTGGGAAATACATTTTCTGCTCTTCAGCAGAATATATTTTTCTTTTTACTGTTTTGGTATTTGACTTACATGATTTTTTTATTGCTTGTAAACTATTTTGAGTTATTACCTAATTTTATTTTATAAAGAAATTGTTAATAAACAAAAAATATTATAAAATAGAAAGGGTTTTGCAAAAATGATCATGAAATAAAATACTACAGGGATCTAAGCAAGATTTTTTATTAGTAGCATACGAATTTTGGGAGGTGAATTTTTTGAGTCGAGTAAAGACTTTATACACTGGAGACTTAAATTTTAAAAATAAAGACTCTGGTTGTTGTAAATGTGGTGCTTCATGCCAAACTGTTGGAAAAACAGATGAAACGACTGGCAACCAAAGTTGTGAGCGTACAAAACAAGCAAAATCAAATCTGATCTGAATTTTAATTTTAATATTTTAATTAAAAATATACCAAGAAAAAAGACATTAGAGTAGCATAGGTTCTGTAAATAACTATGGCTTTGGAAATTAGTTATGCACACAGATATTTTAATAACATACTGGGTGATTTAGGTTAGTAAAAATGTGTTATTATTCATATCTTGCAATCCCTCAGAATTTGTTCGTTGGGAGTGTCGGTTTAGTATAAATTGGATAATTGAAGTAGTTTGCTATGAAACATTTTGATAATTTAGACGAATAAATGATTATGTAAATACTATGTTGTGTTTTACTAGGATATGGTATTGCAAATGAGATTGATACAAAATTCAAAAAAATTTTAACATATTGTCAATTTGTATAGAAATAAAAATTTTAAGCATCTTTTTTGAGGATACATTGAACACACTGATGTTAATTTAACAATCGCAGAGAGATTTATGGTTTTACCTGATAGATAGTAAAATGATTGGTTGATTTTGAGATAAGAGAATCACATTTTCGTTTGTTATTTATTAAAATAATATCATATGGTCTTTTGTGTGTTACAATAGTTAGGAAATTAAATTCAAGAATTTATTATTATTAAAATTTTGATGGGGAAAATTTTGAGAAAAGTACTAATTGTAGAAGACGAAGTAGTTATAAGAGAGTTTGAAGTTATTAATTTAACAAGAAATGGCTATACAGTTGTAGAAACTGATACAGGAGAAAAGGCTCTTGAAATATTTGAAAACGAATCAGATATTGATATTGCTGTTATTGATATAATGTTACCAAGTATGGATGGCTTGACTTTATGTAAAAAATTAAGAAAATTGAGTGACACTTTAGGAATTATCCTACTTACAGCCAAGACTCAGGAAATAGATAAAATTTCAGGTCTTATGTACGGAGCAGATGATTACATTACAAAACCATTTAGTCCATCTGAACTTATAGCCAGAATGGATGTCTTATATAGAAGAGTGGTTTTAAATTTAACGCGAACAGAGAATAATTTTAAAGAAGAAATAAAATTTGGAGAATTTGTTTTAAATTTAAGAAGTAAAATTTTAAAGAAATTCGGGAAAGTAATTTCCCTTTCTCAAGTTGAATTTCAAATTATGGAATATTTTTTTTCAAATCCTAATTTTACTTTAGGAAGAAAACAAATTTTAAAGCATGTTTGGGGCGAAAATAATATTTCAGAAGAAAAAATTAAAATTATAGATGTAAATATAAGAAGGTTAAGAATGAAAATAGAAGATAACCCTTCTACCCCTAAAAATATTGTAACCGTTTGGGGAATAGGATACAAATGGATAATATGAACTTAATTCATAATCAAAATCATATTTGTGATTTTTTTAGGACTGATTGCTTTGTGAATTTCAGATTTTGAAATCTTCCAGCATGTATTCCGTCATCGATTGTTTGTTAATTAAATCTTCCAAAAAATTCATAAATAATATTTTGTTTTACATATTCGGAAGCCAATCTTAGAGCATTTTTAATAGTATAAGCATTGGAGCTTCCATGCGCTTTAAATATCGGTTTAGATATGCCAACTATAGGAGCACCGCCGTATTCATTATAATCCACATTCTTCTTCATCCTTTCTAATTCAGGTAATATTAATAAAGAGCCGATTTTTGTTTTTACATTTTTAGTCAAAACGTTTTTAAATTTTTTAAATATTGCAGAAGTCATACCTTCATACAGCTTTAAAATAATATTTCCTGTAAAACCATCTGTAACTACAACATCAGCACCATTTTGGGGAATGTCTCTAGCCTCTACATTTCCGATAAAATTTATATTTGTATTTTCTGAGAGTAATTTAAAACTTTCTTTTCTTAAAACGTCACCTTTAGTAACTTCAGTTCCTATGTTTGCAAGCCCAATTCTGGGATTTTTAACATTCATAACTTTTTCCATGTAAACAGAACCTAAAATACCAAATTGATCCAAAAATTCAGCTCTGCATTCTGAATTTGCGCCACTATCTATTAGCATAAAAAAACCAGATTCGTTAGGAATAACAGGGGCAAAAGCAGCCCTTTTCACATTTTTTATTCTTTTTACTATAAAAGTAGATCCGATTAACAAAGCACCACTATTACCAGCTGAAACAAAAGCATCCCCATCGCCATTTTTTAGCAAATTCAGCCCCACAGACATCGAACTGTTTCCCTTTGATTTCATAATTTCCACAGACTCATCGTTAGAGTCAATTTTGCCTTCAGAATTTCTAATATCTAAATTTTTGATATCTAAATTATTTTTTTCAGACGAGTTTTTAATTATTTTTTCATTTCCAACCAAAATTATCTCAAAATTATATTCTTTTTGAGCCAACAAACATCCTTTTATTATTTCTAGCGGAGCATTATCTCCTCCCAAAGCATCTACTATTATTCTCATTTATTTTGTTCTCTTTCTATTTTAATTTTTTCTTTAAATAGTTCATATCTTGATTGATAAACGTCTCTTAAAATCTTAATTTGTTTATCACAATAGGCTTTTGCACTTTTCTCATCTATCTCTTCCCCTGAAAAATATCCAAATTGTTCAGATAAAATTTTAAATTTCTCACTATATAATTTTATATTTTTTTTCATTTCTTTTATTATATTTTCTAAGTCTTGAATTCTATTTTTAAATTCTTCTACTTCAGTACTTTTATTTAGTACTTCTTGATCCAAAATTTTTAACTCTTTTAATAAATTCTGGTTTTCTTCCAAATATTTATCTAAATCATCATTTATTTGTAATTTCTCCTTTAATTTTTGATTTTCTTCCCTTAAAATTTTATCGTTTTCTTTAAACTCTTCTAATTTTTTAGAACTTTTTTGATTTTGAAGTGACAATTTCTCAGATAATTCCTTAATTTGGCTTTTTAATAATTCGGCAATTTCATCATGTTTATTATCTAATATTATATCTTGGTTTTTATTACTTAATTCTGTTTCTAATTTTTCGTTCTCATTTTTTAAAAATTCTATTTTCAGTTTAAAATTATCATTCTTATTTTCAAGATCTTGTATTTTCTTGTTTAAAATTTCTGAATCGTTATTTTTTTGAGAATCCACATTTTTTGAAAAAACCTCAAATTGGTTTTTCAAATATTTAATAAATTCATTTTGAGAATCAATTTGAGATTGTAATTTTTCATAGTTAGATAAATTTTTCACGACTTCATTTTTATCTTTAATTTCATTTTCTAAGCACTCTATTCTTGTTTTCAAGTTAAAATTCTCATTTTGTAATTTTCCGTCCATATTATTCGATAAATTTTGAATTTTTTCTTTTTCAAGTTTTATATTTTCATCTCCTAAAAATTCTATTTTTAATTTTAAATTAGTATTTTCATCTTCAATTTCTTGTATTCTTTTATTTAATAATTTCAAATCGCTATTTTTTTGAGAATCCACATTTTTTGAAAAAACCTCAAATTGGTTTTTCATATACTTAATAAACTCATTTTGAGAATCAATTTGAAATTGCAATTTCTCATAATTTGATAAATTTTGTATATCTTTGTTTTTATCTTTAATTTCAATTTCTAAATAACTATTTTTATTTTCTAAAACTTTTATCTTTAATTTTAAATTAGTATTTTCATCCTGTAATTCTTGAACTGTTAATTTCAAATCATCTGAAGTCAAATTTTCTGACAAAACTTCAATTTGTTTTTTCAAAATTTCAATATTTTTGCTATTTGAATTAGTACTTTGTTCCCTTAATTTTAATTCATTTTCAAGCTCTCGATTTTTATTCTCTAAATTCTCTATTCTAGACTTCAAATTTTCGTTTTCATTTGTTAATTTTTTTTTAAATAACAATTCCCTATTAGATCCTAAAATTGAATTCTGTTCTTTCAATTTTAATTCATCTTTAAGTTTCTGATTCTTGTCTTTCAAATTTTTTATTTTAGATTTTAAATCATTATTTTCATTCATTAGTTCTTTTCTGAATGATAATTCTTTATAAGAACTTAAATTTATAATTTTTTCTTTTTTTTCTAATTCACTCTCAAGCTTTTGATTCCTAGACTTCAGGTTTTTATTTTCTATTTCTTCAAAATTATCTTGATTTTTTAGTAATAAATTGCTTTCAATTTTATCTTCCAGAGATTTAATAATCTTATCTTGGGAATCAACTTTTGATTTCAGTCTACCACAAATCATCGCATATTTTACTGGAAAACCCATATTATTCAATTTTTTATTGTTAGAACTATCAACATTTATTGTTTTCATTCTTTCGATTTCAGTTTCTGAAAGTAATAATTTTACTTTCAAATCATTGTTTTCTCTTGATTGTTTTAACGAATTTTTAAAATCACTGTTTTCTATAAAAGTCTTTTTTTGTGATTTATGTAATAAATTTTCTATATGTGATTTTTTTGCATCAAGACCTCGAAGATTTTTATCATTATATATCTCAAATTTACGCTCCAAATTTTGATTTTTCTCTTCTAAAGTTATTACTTCAGATTTTAATTTAAAATTTTCTTCTTCAAGTTTTTGCAATTTATCATCGTTCAGTTCATTTTTATTGCCGTTTATCAACAGTCGAGAATTAACACTTTTAACCTTTTCTTCTGATAACTCCAAATCTTGTTTTAATTTATTATTTTCATTGAATTTAACAGTATAACCTGCCACAAAGCCTAAAACTGATGTTCCTATTAAACCTACATATTGTAGTTTATTTTTTTTTGACTTCACTGATATTCCCCTTCATTTTAACAAAAAATTCGTTAATTACTTTATTTTATTACAAATAAAAAATATATTCAACATATTTTTTGTGATAAAATTTCAATATGAGTTATAGAAATAAAACTGTAATAATTACAGGTGCTTCAAGAGGTATAGGTGCTAGAACCGCATTAGAGTTTGCAAAATTAAATTACAATTTAATCATAAATTATAACACATCTAGAGCTGAAGCTTTTGAATTAAAAAAAAAAATAAAAAAATTTAATGAAAATGTTTATGCTTTAAAAGCCGATGTTTCCAAAAGAAATCAAGCGGAAAAATTGATTTTAAAAACTCTCAATTTTTTTGAGAATATAGATGTTTTGGTTAACAATGCTGGTATAGCACAACAAAAATTATTCACTGAGATAACTTTAGAAGAGTGGAAAAAAATTTTCGAGATAAACGTAGAAAGTGTCTTTAATTGTACACAATTTGCTTTAAAAAATATGATAAAAAATAAAAAAGGTAAAATTATAAATATCTCTTCTATTTGGGGATTAACTGGAGCATCTTGTGAGGTACATTATTCAGCTTCAAAAGCTTCTATAATCGGCTTAACAAAGGCTTTAGCAAAAGAACTTGGACCAAGTAACATACAAGTAAACTGTATAGTTCCGGGAGTTATAAGCACTGATATGATTAAAAACTTAACTTCAGAAGAAATGGAGAATTTAAAAAATCAAATTCCTTTAGGAAGATTTGGGAAAACTTTTGAAATAGCAAATTTGATATTATTTTTGGCAAGTGAAAATTCTAATTATATAACTGGAGAAATTATAAACATAAGCGGAGGATTTTTAATATAAAAATCAATAATTTTAGTTGATTTACATGAAAAAATATAAAAAATCTATAAATTTTATATTCTTTAGATGATGTTTTATTATAAAAAATTTGCTTTAAAAATTTTAGATATATTTTGAGAAAATATCAAAAAAATTGCATGTACAAAGGAAAAATTTTAATAAATTTACCATCAAATTGATTATTCGATATTTACTTGCCAAATTTTGAATTGCATTTTTCATAATTTTTTAACTTGATTCTAACACTTCAATCGCTAAATCATTATTTTGTCAAAACTTTTCGTCGATATTTTGAACACCATACCACGTGATGTTTACACGAGTATACAACATTATTACTTTATTTATATTTCATACCTTGCATTATATCATTCATATTAATATAATATAATTTTTTTTAGAAAAAACTACCACATATATCAATTTTTATGGTAGATACAGCATTTTTGAATTTTAATATTTATAGTGCAATTGGGAACAATATTTCTAATGTAATGTCAAATAAAAATAGTAAATTTGTACTACAAAAAATAACTCCTGCTATTGTTTGGGTTGCCATTGGCGTTTCTGGACTTATTATAGTAGCATGTACCGCAAATTTAGTGTCGTCATCTAAAATGATTTGCATTGCAGCATTGAAAGCCAAGGAGGAGGGGCTTAGTAAAGAATGTAGTTATATTGCTAATTTCGTGAATATCAATCTTCTGGTCGATATATTTGCTTTGCTTTTTTTGATAAGAAAAACTTACAAATTAGTTAGTTATTTGAAAGCCCTTGATGAAGCAGGAAAAGCAACTTCAGAAAACGCGCCAGAACTAGGTAAACTTGGCAAAGCCGAAGACGAAACCGGAAAAAATCAGAGAAATTCAGCGAGATTTTTAAGGTATCGCTTGCGACGCAAGCTACAATGGAAACGATAAAAGGCATAATTCAAGGCATAAAAGATTTGAAAAATGCGATAGAATCGGCGATTGTGGACACTATAAGTTATGGCGACTCGATCCTTGAGATGTCACAAAGAACGGACGTTTCAACAAAAACTTTGCAAAAATTTAACGCTGTTCAAGAATTTTTTGGACGTGGATTCAAATACGTTTACAAGGTTCGCTAACAAAAAACATAAAATCGACGGCGTCGGCGCAAAACGGCACAAGTGCGACTACTGAAGCGTAATAGTTAAATAAATTCTGCAAAAACGCAACAATAATTGTAAAGAACCTACGTTATATTTTCAAGCCTATCAACACCTGGCGGTCTGTTAACTTGCCTGCCAATGTTTAAGCATTTAGAATTCGCTTCTGCTGCAATCGGGTCACTCGGTGGCAAATCTCTTGATTTTTCAAAAAATTGATGCATTAGTTTAGTTGCATTGTAGCTTTCTTCAGTGTGAAATTGAACTTCAAAATTTATACCATTTTCGTCTTTAAACCACGTGTTGTAGCCATTATACGGTCTATTATTGTATATCCAAGCATTCCAGAGCCGATGCATTGAAAAATGTTTTTTCAATTCTGCAACTATTTTTGTCGATATTCTGCAATAGTCTTCGGGACTTACAATTAAAGAATATCTGACAAGATCCGGAATAAACGTCTCGATGATATAACTTTCATTCTGTTGTGCTTTGCTTTTTCTTTTTTCACGTAAAATCCTACTATTAATTGAAGAAACTAATTTTAGTCTATTTTCAAAACCAACAAAATTAATGCTTTCGCCAGACTCACTAACAATATTTTGCAAAATTTGAGTAATTTTAGGTTCCGCGATACAAGCAGCTCTGTACGCAATTTCAGCAGCCGATGTCTCGAAAATGCTTTCGCCAGATTCACTAACAATATTTTGCAAAATTTGAGTAGTTTTAAGTTTCGCGATACAAGCGGCTTCATACGCAATTTTAGCAGCCGATGTCTCAGATTTATCTATATGCGAAAAGTCACCTTCAATACTGGATGTTGACTGTGTCCTATTAAATGGGTTAAACACTACGCAACAGACAACGATAGCTACCCCCCCTGCCGCTGCCCCCAAACAATACATTATACTTTTTGATCTAATCATGTTTTTCTCCTTTTTAGTAATGTTAATAAAACAAGTTATACACGTAACACGTATATAATTTTATTGTAGCATGCCTCAAAATTAAATGCAATAGTTTTTTTAACTATCATATCGATCGATAAAGTCAAGCAAAGGGGAACGGATTTGGCTAAAAACGGGGAGCAAGCCGCCAAAGATTTGTGGAACACTGTTGTGGACGAAGTGAAAAATTTGCTGAAAAAAATGTTGTCAATCGGCGAAAATTTGGTTAAGAGTATTTGGAACAGCATTTCAGATATGGGAAAAAGAGGTTTATTCAGGGTCAAATTAATTGCAAGTTTGTATAATCATAGGTTGGCTTTTTGAGTTTAGAAATAGGTCTATTATAACGCTGATTATAAGAAGTTTATTATTGATGGAAAAATATACATAATTATATAAATATTATGTGCTGATGAAAATAGTTACATAAAAAACAGTATCTATTTGGAAAGAATGATGAAGAAAACGATATAGGTAAATAGTGAAATATGATATTGAACGTAAGAAAAATGCAAAATTTTGAAAGTAATATCGAAATTTTAACAGAAGAAAATTTTTACAACAAATTTTTCTATCTAAATAAATATTTAAAAATAGTTAAATATTTAATCTTAATAAAAAAATAACTTTAGAATTTTTGATTTTAATAAGCAAAAAAGAAATCTTACAAATTTATTAATATATGATGATAATTCGGAAAAATTGATACCAATTGTTCCAGTGAATTGAAAATAATGGTTATAACTAGTTTATTAGATAGTGTCATCAATAAATACTAGCCCAGAGAGCGATGCAGCGGATGTGAACTAGTCTTTATTGACGACACTATTTAGTATTTTTGGTGGAAAAATATATAAACGTGTGAATATTTGTATTTTAATGGTGAAGGTGGAACAAGCAAATTTTCATTCGATAAATTGTCGAAACAAAAATTTTATCAGACTCATGAAGAGTTAGAAAAAGATGCAAAAATATTTATTTTTACTAAAAGTTCTAAAGAAATAGTTGGTAATATTAGTTTTTTATACAATAAAATCTTTATTTATAATTAATGTAAAACAAATATGAAATTTTCAAATATAGTTGTAAATTTGATAATTTTCTAGGATCTATATAATATATAAAGGTATAGAATTTTTATGTTTAAGGATTAGGAAGTAAATGAAGAAAGAAAATATAAGAAATTTCAGCATAATAGCACATATAGATCATGGAAAATCTACTCTTGCAGATAGAATTTTGGAACTTACAAATTCTGTTTCTAAGAGAGACATGGAAAATCAGCTGTTAGATAACATGGAACTAGAAAAAGAGCGCGGAATTACAATAAAATCTCATGCAGTTACTTTGTTTTATAATTACGATAATAAAGAATATATGTTTAATTTAATAGATACACCCGGGCATGTTGATTTTAATTATGAAGTTTCAAGATCTTTAGCTGCTTGTGAAGGCGCTATATTAGTAGTAGATGCCTCACAAGGTGTAGAAGCTCAAACTTTAGCAAATACTTACTTAGCTATAGACTCAGGTCTAGAAGTAATCCCAGTGGTTAATAAAATAGATTTGCCTAGTGCGAATCCTGATAAAGTTTGCAAGGAGATAGAGGAAATTATAGGAATTTCTGCCCAAGATTCACCTAGAATTTCAGCTAAGTCTGGTTTAAATATCAATTTAGTGTTAGAAAGTGTAATTAAATCGATACCGTCACCAAAAGGAGATTTAAATTCTAAACTTAAGGCTTTAATATTTGATTCTTATTATGATATTTATAAAGGCGTCATAGTCTACGTAAGAATTTTTGAAGGCAAAGTATCAGTTGGAGACAACATAAAATTCATGTCTAGTAATTCCGTATTTACAGTCACAGAATGTGGATATTCTAAAGCTATAAATTTGGAATCTAGGAATAATTTAATAGCTGGTGAAGTCGGTTATATAGCTGCTTCTGTTAAGAATTTAAGTTCGGCTCGAGTCGGAGATACCATAACTCTTGAAAATAATCCAGCGGAGGAAACTCTTCCGGGATATAAAGATATAAATCCTATGGTTTTTTGTGGAATATATCCATTAGATGGTTCTAGATATTTAGATTTAAAAGATTCTCTTGAAAAATTAAAATTGAACGATGCTTCTTTAAGTTATGAATTAGAAAGTTCAAGTGCTTTAGGTCATGGTTTTAGATGTGGTTTTTTAGGTTTGTTGCATATGGAAATAATTCAAGAAAGATTAGAAAGAGAATATAAATTAGATATCATTACTACTGCTCCAAGTGTTATATATAAAATAAATTTGACTAACAAAAACGTTATTTATATAGATAATCCAAGTAATTATCCTATCTTGGCTAATATAGAATCTACTGAAGAACCCATTACAAACTCTCATATATTTGCACCATCAAGTTATATTGGAAACATTATGGAATTGTGTCAGGAAAAACGCGGAGAATATATTGACTTGAAATATCTAGATTCTGACAGAGTGAATATAAATTATAAATTACCCTTAAATGAAATAGTTTATGATTTTTTTGATATGTTGAAGTCAAAAACAAAAGGTTATGCTTCTTTTGATTACGAAATAATAGGATATCAAAAATCCGATTTGGTAAAATTAGATATACTATTAAATTCAGAAATAATAGATGCTCTTTCTTTTATAATTCATAAAGATAGGGCTTATTCAAGAGGAAGAAAAATAACAGAAAAACTTAAAGAAAAAATACCAAAGCAACAGTTTGAGATTCCAATTCAAGCTTGCATTTTCGGTAAAATAATAGCTCGAGAAACCATAAAATCAGTTAGAAAAGATGTAACTTCAAAATGTTATGGCGGAGATATTACAAGAAAGAAAAAACTTTTAGAAAAGCAAAAAGAAGGTAAAAAAAGGATGCGACAATTAGGTAGTATAGAAGTACCGCAAGATGCTTTTATGTCCGTTTTGAAATTAGATGAATAAAAATAAAAAAAGTAAGCAACAAAAAACCAAGAATTTTTTAAATTAAGTACTGCCATTTTAGAGGATTTACTCGTTGCATAAAAAACTGTTTCAAAAAATTTTATACTTATGATTTGCCTTTGATGAGCACCAACAAACCCTAAAACATTCAAAAAATATAAAAAAAACATATGTTTTTTATTATTTGATTTAATTATTTTATTTTATAATTGTTATTCATTTTTTTAACTTTAAAGTTATAGCATTGATGTAATAACATTTTACTTAATTTACTAATTTTACACTTTAAGCGCATTTTTATTATGTAATTTTCAACACTTTTTGACAAATTTTATTATTATATATTAATTTTCTAAGATAAAAAAAATAAAAACTATTGAACTAAATTTAATTATTAAATATAATTTTAATATAAACTACGCACATAAATTAAGTATCAAGAATATGATAAAAGCACAAACTATTATATAAAAATAGAACACAAGGAGATATCTAAAAATGTCGATTATAGTTCAGAAATTTGGTGGAACATCTGTAGAAAATGCGGAAAGAGTTTTCAATGTTGCAAAAATAATAACTAATACTTATTCTAATAACAACAAAGTAGTGGTAGTGGTTTCTGCACAAGGAAAAACTACAGATAATTTAATAAGTCAAGCTTTAGAAATAAACAATAATCCTTCTAAAAGAGAACTCGATGTTTTGTTGTCTACCGGTGAACAAATGTCTGTTGCTATATTATCTATGGCGATAGAAAAATTAGGTTTTCCAGTAGTTTCCTTATTAGGATGGCAAGCTGGGTTTAAAACTAACAATAATTATGGAAATGCTCAAATAGAAAATTTAGATTCTAATAGAATTTTATCAGAGCTGAATAAAAAAAACATAGTAATAGTAGCTGGATTTCAGGGAATAGATAAATTTAATAATATAACTACTTTTGGCCGTGGTGGTTCTGATACCAGCGCGGTAGCATTAGCAGCTAAATTGAAATCAGATATATGCAAAATATACACCGATGTAGATGGCGTTTATGACCTAGATCCAAAGGAAAACACAAAAGCAAAAAAAATATCTAAAATAAATTATGATAAAATGCTAAATTTAGCCAAATCTGGAGCTAAAGTATTAAATATTAATTCAATAAAATTAGCTAAAAAATATAACGTAAAAATTGAAGTTTTGTCTAGTTTAAAAAATATTCCGGGTACAATAGTGTTTTAGTAAATTTAAAAATAATCTTTCTATAAAAATTTCCGACTATTTTAAACGCCGAAAAAAAACTTAATAACTTAAACAAAGCTGCTTACAAAAATCAAAATTTGTCCAAAAAATAAATGTTTATAATGAAATTTCAATTTTTTTATTGGCTAAAGAGAAATTGCTTTTTTATGATGTGTTTGAAGAATTATTTCTGACTTTAGGAAACTGTAAATTTTCTAGATAGTGTCGTCAATAAAAAAGTGATATAAAAAAAACGGTGATAAAAATTTATAGAAGGCACGATATAACGGAAAGAGTTTGGAAATTATTGGAACCAAACTTGAAGAGCAGAAAAGGCACGCGCAGGACAACAAAAGATTTATAAACACAGTTTTTTAGAATTTGCGAACGGGTGCGCCGTGGCGAGATTTACCCGCAGAATATTGCTGGAAATTTTAATAGATGAACCGGAGGTTAATGATAAACGCGTCCCACGTAAAGGTTCACCCACACGCGGCCGGCGCAAAGGGCGAAAATCAAGACATGGAGCGTACAGAAGGGGGCTCAATTCCAAAATTCACAGGATGCGCATGGTATGTCGGTCAAAATGTTTATCACAGCGGGTACGTCGCGGATTGCAAATTTGGAAAAAAGCTTATAATTGGCATAAACGCTGATTTTTTGTTAGTCGATAAATGCTACGATACCAATGAAATTGTTGAATTCGCAAATTCAAAAAATACGGAAGTTGTAATTCCGCCAAAGAAAAATCGAAAAATTCAAAGATCTTATAATAAGTATTTATAAAAACTTCTCTACCTCGTTGAAAATGCTTTTTTGCACTTAAAACGTTGGCGCGGAATTGTTGTCGCTCGTTATACCGCTTCACCGCAGTCCACCTCCGCTGCATCGTTCTTTGGGCTAGTCTTTATTGACGACACTATCTAAAAAATAATAATTTTATTTTTTCAAAATCCTGATTTTTCTGATTAAACTTCAGAAATTTAAAGATTTTAATTATTTTAAAAAGATGAACAGCAATTTTTTTCTAAAATATCTTTTTTGTATCTCTAAAAAACTACCATTTTTTGATAAAAAAATCCTTTGCAAACATGTTATAACCGCATCAAATTTAATTGATTAAATCTAAAAAACTATTTTTTTTTGCTAAATGAGGATAGTTTTTTAATACAGTAGCTATTATTCCACCACCAGTTATTTTTTTGGTATCTATTTCGTTTAATGGTCTTTTAACTTCTTTTAATTTCTTATTTTTGTTTAAAAGTTCTCCAAACTTTTTAAAATTTTCTTCTGTATCATCTTCTGTCAACTTTAAATTATATTTATACATAAAACGTTTAAAGTCTTCGAATGTACCTGATTTAGACACTTCAAGCAGTTCTAAACAAAAATTTTCATTTTCTTTTATCAAATTAATAACTTTTTCATCTTCTATTTTTAATCACCACCTTTCTTTATGTATAATTCTTAGTGTAATATAGTTGATGATATAATTTACTATTCATTTATTTTTATAATAAAAATCTTAAAATATACAAAAAAATTGTAGTAAAATTTTTTTCCATTTATTGTTTTAATTTTTTAGGCAATGATGTAGCTAAAAATTTTAAATAAAAAAATGTATATTTTCAAAAATATTGCGAATTATAAGAGATAAATATTGAATTTACAAGGGGGTTTTTATGTACAAAAATATTTATAAAAAAATTGGAATTTTAAATTTTATCTTTATTTTCTTATTTTTGGGCGTTCCAGTGAAAGCAATAACAGAGATAAATTATACAGAAGAAAGCAAAACTATGATTATTACTGGCGCATATGAAAATGAAGTTAGTACTGCAATAGACTATGAATTAAGTAATAATCCTTATAGTGAAAATGCGGAAAAACTTATTATAACTGGTATAAGTATGAATTATAATGATTTTATCAAAATTAAAGAAAGACTTGGCAAAGGTCGGACATTTGAAATTGATATAAGTGGAATTACTAATTTGCTTAAAATACCTGAAGGTGGAACAAGCGGAGGAGTACTGCAAGGTCTTACTAAACTAGAAAAAGTCGTTTTGGGCAATGGCTTAGCCACTATAGCAAAAAACACTTTTAAATATTGCACATTACTGAAAGAAATTAATTTAGAAGCTGTGAAGACTATAGGAGAAAACGCTTTTGAAGATTGTATAATAAAAACTCTAGATTTAAGCAATATAACATCTATAGGTGATAATGCTTTTAAAAATTGTAGTGATTTGTTAATTACTAATTTAAATCCGAATATTTCCTCATTCAATAAAACCGTTTTTCAGGGTTGCAGTTTCAGAATACAATATATGTATGATGAAGATGACATTACGCAAACTGAAATTGCATCTTCTTATAGGACATATGAATATTCAGAAACTACCAGTAAAGATTTGCCTTTAAAGCCAGGACTAGAAAATAGGGTTTTTACTAGAGATAAAACAAATAACGAGTTTGAAGGGTGGTATGATTCATTAGAAGGGGGAAATAAAATCGATCAAATAGCTGCTGATACAATAGGTACTCAAATTGTATACGCTAGATGGAAAACAGCTGTTGACGTTGAAGAGCCACTAGATATTAGTGAACCTGAGTCTGTGCCTCCTGATGACAAAGATGAAAATAGTAATAATGAAAATTCTTCTGCAGATAATGGTAATAATAATGAAATCAAAGATGAAAATGAAACAGTTAGCACGGTTCCTGATTCACCAAAAACTGGGGATAAAAGAAATAAAACCGTCTTAAAAATAACGGTTTTACTTGCTATTTGCTATTTAGTTTTTGTGTATTTTTATATAAAGAATAAAAAAACTAAAACTTAGTGCATCTCTTTATAATAATAATTTTTAAAACCTGCAACATCTCTGCTATTCTTAATAATTGGCAATTTTAGAATATCTCTTGTTTTTATTCTAGTTTTTGGGTTTTTGTCTAGCATCATATTGATAAGATGTTTTAAATCATCACTACAATTTGTAGTATTTATCGGTTCAGGGTCATTATTAACTACATTGCCCATAAATGTAAGATAATCTGTACCAAAAGGTTTTTCTTTTGTGACCATTTCGTATAATAAACAGCCCAAAGCCCAAACATCGACTTCATAACTGTATTCTAATTTTCTAAAAATTTCAGGTGCCATATAAAAAGGTGTACCTATTTGTGTTTTAGCAAGAGCACCACCCATATTCATATCTTTAGATACTCCAAAATCAGCAAGTTTTATCTGATTATCATTTCCCAACAAAATATTTTGTGGTTTTAGGTCTCTATGTATAATTTCATTAATATGGCAATACATTACGGCATCTAATAACTGATTGAAATAATATAATGCCCAATTTTCATTTAGCGGCATGCTACTATCATCAAGTAATTGATTTAGTGTCTTTCCTTCAACAAGTTCCATTACGATATATAAATATTCATTTTTAACAAAACTACAATAATATTTGACTACATTTTTGTGTTCTAAATTACACCAAACATGTGCTTCATTTTGTAACTCTTTTAGCTCTTTGTCATTATTGTGAAATAATATCATTTTTATACAAACTTTTTGTCCATTAAGCTTATCAATTGCTTCATATACTCTACCAAAACTTCCTTCACCCAATAACTTTCCAAACTCATAATTTTCTAAATTTGACCGACTTTGCGGCAACACTTGTTGTTGCATAGGATTTTGTTGCCCTGGAAATTGAGACTGCGGCATAGAATTTGGAATAAACTGGCGAAATGTAATAAACGGGTAGGATGTAATTTTTGAAAATTCAGGAAAACTTGGGGTTGGACAAGATACAGCGGGAAATCCATCTACAAAATTTGGTTGCGCAGGAAATTGAGACTGTGGCGCACAAAATTGAGGGTTACCTTGTTGCCCTGCTACAAAATTTGGTTGCGCAGGAAATTGAGACTGTGGCGCATAAAATTGAGGGTTACCTTGTTGCCCTGCTACAAAATTTGGTTGCGCAGGAAATTGAGACTGTGGCGCATAAAATTGAGGGTTACCTTGTTGCCCTGCTACAAAATTTGGTTGCGCAGGAAATTGAGACTGTGGCGCATAAAATTGAGGGTTACCTTGTTGCCCTGCTACAAAATTTGGTTGCGCAGGAAATTGAGACTGTGGCGCATAAAATTGAGGGTTACCTTGTTGCCCAAAAGCAAAAGGAACTGCGTTTGATATTTCTGCTTCTGTAATTGCTTCCATAAATGCGTCATTTGAAATAGAATTTTTAGTCTTATCATCAAATCCAATTTGTTTTAAAATATCGTTAATTTGTTTTTTAGATTCAATTTTTTTAGACTTATTAATTACCTCAAGTTTTGATAATCCCTTGATTGTTGCTATTACTAAATTTGATAGTTTAAGATGTATGTCTTTTAACTTTTTCTCAAAATCTTTTGGATCTAAATTTGCAATATTATCCATTGGATCTATTGATAAACTGTTTGAACTTATAAAATTTTGAGCTTTTTTTAAAAGTTTAAACAAAGACATGGAAAAGACACTCTGCTGTGAAGAGGTTTTCGTAAATGCTTTATTATTTATGGCTTGCCGTATATCATTTTCACCCTTGAATGCATTAACATTTATTGGGTTTAAAACAAAAAACAATATGGTTGCACCTACAAATGGTGAAAATAAATTTCTTTTTTTATGTATCATTTTTATCTCCTATAAAATTTTAATTTAAAATATTTAAATGATTATAACTCATAAAAGTTACAATACTATGATACATTAATAAAAATATTTTGTCAATAGTTTTTCTTTAAAATTTCGTTATATATTTTTGTAATTTGTAAAAATATAAATTATTTATTGACATTTTTATTTTTATGAACTAGAATAACAAAAGTGTTGTGAGTTTTGTTAACAACACAATAAATAAAAAATAATAATAAAGGAGTTATTTAAATTTTGAAGAAATTTTTACGTTTTAAAAGTTTAGCTTTATCAATGATGTTGGTAGCGCCTCCAGTTTTTTTTGCTGGAAAGCCAGAGGAATCAACCAAAAGAGTTTCAATTAGTAATGTGTTGATGACAGGGGCAGGCGTTGCTGCAACTGGTCTTCAGCTCTGCGGTGCGGGTAAAAACCATATTCTTGATACAAGTATGTGGTTTTTTGATTCGGGAACATCTGCTGTTACGCTTGGAATTTTATTTACTAGTGTTTTAACTGGTATTGGCGTTTTTAGATTAATAACAGATTTAGTCTGATTTAATGGTTCATAATAAAGAAAAATACATTAATAAGCAATCTCTCATTTTAGAGGTTGTTTTTTAGTTTCATAATAAACCAGCAAAATATATAACAACCATCATTATTTATGATGAATAGTAAAAGTGAGCAGTTTTTTCCTTTATTCTAATTTTATTTAAAATATTATTAATTAAAAATACAGTATGTGTTTTTTTTATTTTGCAAAGTAACCTCTTTTCACAATTTTTTCGCTTTTATATAAAATACACAAAAATCCCACTAAGGTCTAGTTTAGTTGGATAAATCGTAAAAATATTGACAAAAAAAAACAACCTGCTAGTATTAAATAAGTATTGTAGGGCTCACAAGAATTGATGTCTAAAATAAAAATTACAGATGATTTTGAAAATCCAGAACCAAGAATATGATTGGTTTTTAATCAAGTGCAAGAGTTGTGTACTACAATATTTGAGGATTTTTATAATTAAATAAAAAAAGGAGTTATTTGAATTTTGAAAAGATTTTTGTGTTTCAAATGTTTGGTTTTATCAGTAGTGTTATTAAGTACCACTACTTTTTTTGCTGGGAAAATTAATAAAAACTTGGTTAAAGATTCTTTGATAGTAGGTGTAGGCACTTTTTCAACCATCTATCATGCTTGCAACGATTCATATATTGGGGGTAATTGGTCTAACAACAATACAAGGGGGGTGTGTAGTATAGTTTCATTTGTAGCTACAATTGGTTTAACCGTTTTCGGAATTGTTGAATTAGTAGGAGATTTAAAGTAGGCCGTACCTGAAATCTTGTTTTAAGAACCAAATTCTTACTTGGGAGTTTGGTTCTTTAATTGGATTTAAATTAATACTGTTTCTAGTAACAAAACAACTGACCATCTGCCTTGTTCAGATTCTTAGTTCAATGTTCATCGTAGATTTCGATCTACTCTATTTCATTTCAAGCATGAATCCCCGTGCGCTCCAAGATAATTATTTAATATTAGCGATTTGTTATTTTTTGTCAACATTTTTTCTATTTTTGGGTAGTTCATACTACTGAATTAAAGTTTAGCGGTTTTTTGCCTTTTTTTCTATAATTAATAGCCATCGATTTTTTTTATTTTGAACTGTAAAATTAATAATTTAGTGTTTAATGCTTATAATTATATTATTATATAGTGTGATTAAAATTTTCAGGAGTTTTAAAATGAACGAAATGGGTTTAAGCAACGATCAAGTTAAATTAAAAATAGAACAAAATCAAGTAAATGTTGATAAAAGTATTATTACTAGGTCTATAAGTGACATTTTAAAAAGTAATTTGTTTACTTTATTTAATTTTGTGAATTTAGTATTATTTTTTATGGTTTTGTACACCAGGTCTTATAAAGATTTATTGTTTATAGGAGTTGCTGTATGTAATTTTGTGATCTCAGTATTTCAAGAAATAAGATCTAAAAGAACTATAGATAAATTAAGTTTGGTAAATTCTAAAAATACTACTGTAATAAGAGATGGCAAAGAATTAAAAATAAAAAAAGAAGAAGTAGTTTTAGAAGATATAATTTTAATTCATTCAGGAGAACAAATAGTTGCTGATAGTGTTTTAGTAAGTGGAAATTGCGAAGTAAACGAATCTTTTATTACCGGTGAATCTGATTTAATTTCAAAAAGTGATGGAGATAAATTATTAGCTGGAAGTTTTATAGTCAGTGCTAATGATAAATGTGTTTCAAAAGTAGAAAAAGTTGGCGAAAATAACTACTCGGCTAAAATTCTCTCCGGAGTTAAAAATATTAAAAACACTGAATCTGAAATTATGCGTACCGTTAAGAGAATTATAAAATATATTTCTATTATAATAATTCCAATAGGTATAATTTTATTTGGTAAACAGTTGACTATTAACAATCATGATTTAAATCCAGCTATAATTGCTGTATCTGCTGCTCTGATTAGTATGATACCGGAGGGTTTGGTTTTATTAATAAGTTCAGTTTTGTCAGCTGGTGTTTTGAAATTATCTAAAATAAAAATTTTAGTACAAGATATTTACTGTATAGAAACTTTAGCTAAAATAGATGTGTTATGTTTAGATAAAACAGGTACACTCACTGAAAATAAGCTTGAATTAGTAGATATAGTTTCTCACATAAATAATCCTTCTGATAAAATAGATAAAATTTTAGAATTGCTAGCTTATAATTTAAATGACACTAATAATCAAGTCTTGGAAGTTATAAAATCTAAGTTTAGAAAAAATGAAAGTGATTTGTTAAAAGCAAAACGAACAGTAAATTTTTCTTCTGAAAGAAAATATTCTGGAATCTATATAGAAAATCATGCCAGTTATATAATTGGAGCTGGTGAATTTGTTTTTAAAAATAACCAGGAAGTAATCGACTTAGTGGAAAAATACTCAGAACATAGAGTTATAGTTTTAGCTGAGTCTAGAAATGATTTCAAAGAAAAAAATGGTTTGCCTGATAATTTAAATTTGGTAGCTCTGATTTTGTTAAAAGACAAACTCAGAAAAAATTCAAAGGAAATTTTAGATTATTTCAAAAAAGAAAGTGTAGAAGTTAAAGTAATTTCTGGTGATAATGCTAAGTCTGTTTCTAAAATAGCTAAAAATTTAGATCTTGAAAATTACGAGTCTTATGTAAATTTAAATGATTTAAAACACGATGAAAAATTAAAAGATTTAGTAGAAAAAAACAGCATTTTCGGGAGAGTAAGTCCAATCCAAAAACAATTAATAATAAAAGAATTAAAAAGAAGTAACCATACTGTAGCTATGATAGGTGATGGAATAAATGATGTTTTAGCTTTAAGAGAAGCTGACTGTAGTATAACAGTAGCAAATGGTAGTGAAACAGCTAGAACTATATCACACATAGTTTTATTAAATTCAGATTTCTCATCTTTAAAAACTATTTTTTTAGAAGGGCGTCAAGCTATAAACAATATACAACGCTCAGCTTCTATTTTTTTAGTAAAAACAATTTATTCTGTACTATTAGCAGTTTTGTTTTTATTTATTTCAGCACCTTACCCTTTTTCTCCAATTCAAATGACTTTAATTAGCTCTCTTACCATAGGGTTACCATCTTTTGTTTTAGCATTAGAAAAAAACAAAATAAAAGTAGAGAAAAATTTGTTAAGAAACATCATAAAAAAATCTTTTCCAACTGCTTTACTAGTTTTTTTAGCAGTTTTATTTTGTATATTCATATATAAACTAAGTTTTTTAAGATTAACTAAACAATATTATTCAATTTTATGTGTATTTGTTACAGCTTTTATACAAATTATGTTTTTATACAGACTTTCTGTGCCATTAAACAATTTCAGAAAATTTTTAATTATCTTCATAAGTGTTTCATTTGTTGCAATTTCAATTATATTTAGAAATATTTTCTTTTCGTGACATGTGCCACCCAATAGTTACAGTATCAACAGGCTAACTCCGTGAAACCCACGGATTTTAAAATTTTATGTTTACAATAATCTAAATCCTTCATTTAAAACAAATTCAATTGCGAATTTTTAAATTTTTGATTTCAGAATTCTTGAAACCACAACTATTTCAATTTTGACTGCTTGTTTTTTCTATCAAAACTTAAGAGTATAGTTTCCAAATTTCTACAGTTGTCTATTGTTTCAAAACTTCAATATTATTTCTTTTATCGAAGTTTTAGTTGGTTATTAAAGTATTTTTCTACGCTATTTACGAGCAAAAATTATGTGATATTTTAATCTAATATATTTTTTTCCCTCACAAAAAAAATAAATGCTGCAAGCTTCTACTTAAACGGTGCTTGTTTTCACTTTGTGTTACAACTTAAATTTGTACGTAAACACTTAGATTTTTTATTTATTTAAGTTTAACTATTTTTAACTGTGGCAATTTATTGTTTTTTGTCAACATTTTTTGTGAGAGTTATTCGCAATTCATACGATTAAACTAAAGTTTAGTGGTTTTTCGCCTTTTTTTCTATAACAATGTGAATTTTTTTTGTAAAAAATATTTTAGTTCTTTACTTTTTACTCTATTTTATGTATAATAAATGTTATGACACTTACAAGGAGAATTAAAATATGATAAATGATTTAAAAAATACAAAAAGTTATGATTATAATACATTCGGAACATGTTCAAGAAAAATTCATATAGAATTGGATAACAATAATATGATAAAAGATGTTATATTTGAAGGTGGATGTAGTGGGAATTCCAACGGAATTTCTAAATTAGTAAAAGGAATGAAAGCAGAGGAAGTGATTACAAAATTAGAGGGTACTAAATGTGGATTCAGAGCGACTTCATGCCCTGATCAGTTATCTATAGCTCTAAGAAAAATTTTAACAGAAAGAAGCAATTTTTATGTTTCTAGTTAAATAAAATTCGTTCAAAACATAAAACAACTTGATATTTACTATTATTTTTACATTTCGTGTCTAATTTTCTCAAAAATTATAATCTCAATTTAGGTTATTATTTACAAAACATAAAATACTCAAAAAAACAGTAAAAGTTATTTTATTTTATGTGTACCTTTAAAAAACAGCACTTTCAAAAATTTAAAAATATTAATGAAATTTAATGAAGAAAAATTAGTTATTATTTTGATATAATTATTATTCAAATAGTGAGGTTTTTTTATTGATAGAAATTTTGGGAATTTATAAAAATTTTAAAAAAATTGAAGTTTTAAAAAATATTAATTTTAACGTAAATAATTCTGAAATAGTAGGTTTACTTGGAGAAAATGGTGCCGGTAAATCTACTTTGTTGAGAATTATAAGTACCATGATTTCTCCAACTGCTGGTACTGTTCACGTAAACGAGTATGACTTGTTAGAAAATTCAAAAGAAGTTAGAAAAAATATAGGAGTATTATTTGGAAATGAAGTTGGATTATATGAAAAATTGACAGCTAGAGAAAATTTAGAGTATTTTGCAAAGTTAAATTCCATGTCAGACACTGAAACTAAAAACAGAATTAATGAATTAGTAGAACAATTTAAATTCGAAGATTATGCAGATAAATTAGTTGGAACTTTTTCTAGAGGAATGAAACAAAAAATTGCTATAGCACGGTCTGTCATACACAATCCTAAAGTTGTTTTGTTTGATGAACCAGATTCAGGTTTAGATTTTAAATCTGCTAAAATAGTTTTTGATTTTATTGAATTTTGTAAAGAAAATAATAAATCTGTAATATTTTCAAGTCATTCCATGGAAAATATAAAACTTTTTTCTGACAGAATAGTAGTTATAAACAAAGGTGAAGTAGTTAAAATTTTCAATGTAAAAGAATATCAAGAAAAATATTCAAACAAAGAAATTAATAATATGTTGTTTAATTTGGTCTAAAAATATTAATAATAATTTTTAGGAGTTGGTAAAATATGCCTAAAAAATTAGGGAGATATACAATTGAATTTGAAAATAAGATTTTCGTTCAATCTTTTAGTGCAGTCGCTGGGAAAAAAGAATCTGAAGGACCTTTAAAGGAATTTTTTGATAAAATTTTTCAGGATACAACTCTAGGTGAAGAAACTTGGGAAAAATCAGAAAGTAAATTACAATCACAAGTTGTAAAATTATCACTAAAAAAAGCAAAACTTACATCTGAAGATATAGATTATATTTTTTCTGGAGATTTATTAAATCAAAATATTTCTTCAACTTTTGGATTAAAAAAATTTGGAATTCCGTTTTTAGGCCAATATGGTGCTTGTTCTACCATGGCCCAAAATTTAGTCTTGGCTTCTATTTTTATAGAATCAAAAGTAGCCAATAGGACTTTAGCTGTTACTTCTTCTCATTTTTGTTCAGCTGAAAGACAATTTAGATTTCCCCTTGAATATGGTGGACAAAGAACGCCAACCGCACAATGGACTGTTACAGGTTCAGGATCAGTTATATTAGGATTAGAAAAGAAAACAGACATTTATATAAATAAAGTAACTGTAGGAAAAATAACAGATTTAGGAATAAAAGACCAGAACAACATGGGAGCAGCAATGGCACCAGCAGCTTTTGAAACTTTACAAAATTTTTTTTCAGATACTGAAACGATACCAGAAGATTACGATGCAATTTTTACAGGGGATTTAGGTGCTGTAGGAAGCAATTTATTAAGAGATTTGTTAATAAAAGAAAAAAATATAGATATTTCTAAGAATCATAAAGATTGCGGTTTAATAATTTTTAAAAGAAAAGAACAAGATGTACATTCAGGTGGTTCAGGATGTGGTTGTTCGGCATCCGTTTTATGTTCTTATATATTAAGTAAATTACAAAAAAAAGAATTTAAAAACATAATTTTTATGGCAACTGGTGCCTTGATGTCACCCACTTCTGTACAACAAAATGAACCTATTCCTGGGATAGCTCATCTTGTTAATTTTAGAACAGTATGAATTTATTTTTTGTTATTATTGTATATCATTCGCGTGAATTTGATTTATACAACATTTGTTAGTTCAATTTCAATCACAATATAGAGTAAATAATGTTATAATTTATATTTAAAAATTTTTGCACACAAATAAATGATTTATTTCGATTAATCTCACATATCTTATGCTGAACCTATGTTTCTTTTAGTACAATTGTATACACTTTTTGGAAAATAAATATTGATTTTATCATAAAATTAAATATTTTTTAGCTATATTTGGTAGAATAATTGGTATAAAATTCGATGATTTTGTCGATTTTTATGTTTTTTTACACCCATAGCTACTTCGAGCAACTATTTAATAATTTTTTGATGACCCAATAAAATCCGAACTAACTTTTATGCTGATAAAAAATTCGATTTTTTAGAAATTATATTGATATACAAATATTTTTTCTAATGAACCCATTTAATCGCATATAAATTGTATGTTAATATTGTCCGCGCCATCTACGACCATTTTTGAGTATATAAAAGAAATTAATTAATAATCTCTAAATTAAATGTGACTGTTTTGTTTCAGAATTAAATATTCAATTTTTTCATAAACTTAATTTGTTATTTTCATATTTTTATTATGCCAAATTTTATGTGAACTTATTTTAAACCAAAGCTTAATATTTATATCAATTCCTAAATGTGTAAGCATAATTTGTTCAATTTTGATAGAATTTAAATTATATAAAAATAAATTAGATTTTTAAAAATATTTAATATTTGATCATTTAATTTAATATTTAATAAATTTTAAATGATACAAATATATTTTATTAAATTTAGAATTTTTAATTGACTTTATTTAAATCGAATGTCATAATATACTTCAGGTATAATTTGTTTAAATTATACTGAATAAAAATATTTTATATTATTATAAAGGGAGATAGAAAATGAGAAAATCATTACATTTTAAAAGTTTAATATTATCAGTTTTTATGATAGGATCAGCATCTTTAAATTTTAATATTTATGGTGCAGCTGGGAACAACATTTCTAAATCATTAGTGACTGCACCAGTTGTAGTATCAAACGAAAATGGTGAGTTTGTACTACAAAAAAGAACTCCTGCTATTGTTTGGGCTGGCATTGGCGCTAGTTTTTCTGGACTTACTACATTAACATGTACCTCAAATATAATGGCGCACTATACTGATTACATGGAAAAATTTAAATCTGGTATTTCTATTAAAGAAGATGATTATCTTACTTTGTACATGGGAGTCAATTTTATGTCTGTTATATTTGCTGTGCCTTTTCTTATAGGAAAATCTTACAAATTATTTAGTTATTTGAAAGAACCAAGATACAACAAACAAATTTAAAAAAATGCTGAAGACGAAACTATAAATACTTGTGGATTTGTTCGATATACTTACATTAAAAGTTTCAACAGGGAACGTGAAATTTTTCGGTTGATGATTACTATTTGTGAGAGCAAATAATGAAGAAAGATTATTAATTTTAGAATTTTTAAAGCGTTTAAAAAAGTATATAATATTAAATTTAATATTATACGAAAATTAATTCAGTCAATTACGAATTCGCCATACAAAAAATATGAAAGTTTTAGAGGTGTAAATGATTATCTAAATAATAATAGAATGTTTCCGTAAGATATAATTTAATATAAGACAGATTCGAATTTGATTTATAAAGTGTTGTTGAAAAAGTCATTCCAGTATATACATTAATATCAGAATTTTGAATTTGTAGGAAAATCTCAGTACAAATGGTCGTAAAAGATAATATTCAAAAATTCGATGTTTATAAAATAGAATAATTAAGACAAACTGACATTTTAGGTGATTTTCTAGAAATGTTTGATGTAGATACTGATCAATATAATGTAAAATGTAAGGAAATGTCATATTTAAAGAATCACAAGATTATCTTATAGATGTTAGAATTAGTAAATTCAGACTGAATAAACTTTAAAATAAATATATAGAAATGCAGAGTTTTCAAATTATAGCTGAAAGCTCTGTTTTGAATATACATTTGATTTTTTTTATCTAATTTAAAGTTTTGCGTTTACAATTACTGATGTATTTCCAGGTGTTGTTGTTACTTTTTCTGTTATATTATTTTTCACAAATGTTGCTGCAGGTATAGTTATTCCTCTAATGTCTAGTTTCCTACTACTTGCATCATAATTATAGCATGGACCAACATCAGATTTTAGTGTACATATACCACTAACACAAGATTCTATGTTCGTACCATCTACTTTTACTGATACTATTTCACTTATTGCATTTGATTCAAACGTGTCTGTCAAAACTACATCTTTCGCAAGCACATTTCCATAATTTAACATTGTAAAATTATATATTATATCTTTACTGCTCGTTATATTTTCAGGTGTAATAAATTTAAAAATTTTAACATCTGCAAAATCATCCACTGTTATTATATCTTCATAATCACCTATTGATTTAGGGCCATTGTATGCAGTTGTTTTGTTTGTAATCGTTGATCCGATCTCTACATCAGCTTTGTTAGTTACTTTAGTTTCGAATAAAATTTTTATAGAAGATCCAGAAGGTATTATTTCAATTTTTTTATCAATAAAAATTAAATTTCCATTTTCGTCATTAAAATTAAAATTTTCAATTGGTACAAAATTTTCATTATTTACTGATATTAAAGCTGTACCTTCAATGAATTTAAGTCGTTTATGAAGTGGGTTACCAATTTGGTTATCAAATTCTACGCTCTTACCCAAATCATCTTCTAATTTGGTAATATTTATATCTGAATCGCTATTATTTGTTATTGTTATTAGATACACTACTGAACCATCTGGTCGATAGTAATTCCCTATAGAAATTTTTTCTACGCTTAAAGTATCCGGTACCTCAGCAGTGGCAAGGTTTGAGCTTACTTCTACTACTGGGGCATTATTTCCGTAAGTATAAGTTAAAAACGCTCTATTAGTTATTGGGGTCATTTTTTTTTACCTCCTTTTGTGTTCCTAGAGGATTTTTTATAATCTCCTCTAAATAATATACTATTCAAAAGGTTAAAATCTGTGATTTTGCTAAACCAATAAATAACCTATAATTTTTTAAATTTCTTAGAGCCGATCACCAATTTTTTTGGACAATGACCACGTTTGTATTTGTGCACAAAACACTTCGTTAAGTTGTGACTGATTTTTAAAAAATATAATTTTATATTTGCATTCATCTTTTTTGTTATTTTGATCTATAGTATTTTATCTGTACAGATCATAGTTTTTTTATTTTTTACTTGCTCAATCATTTATAAATTTGTATTAGTAAAAATTTTTATTGGATTTAGGTACTAAATTTTATATTATATAAATAATTTTTCTTAAATATTTAAAAATATAATTAAATATATAAGAGTGGTGAGATGAGTATTAATAAAAAAAGGGGAATTTTCCTAATTTGTTTTATAGGTCTTGTTTTTTTTATATTTATTGTAACTTTGATAAATTGGCAAATTATGAATTCAGATTATTATAAAAAAAGATCGATAGAAAATAACTCGTATTTAATAAAAACAGATGCTGTTAGAGGAGAAATATTAGATAGAAACGGTGTGGGATTGGCTGTAAATTTAAACAGTTATAGACTAGTTCTTGATAGACTAAATATAAAAAGGGAATTAGAAAATGATTATATAATTTATATTGTTAAATTATTAGAAAATTTAAATTGCGAATGGATTAATATTTTACCAATAGAGTTAGAAAACCAAAAATTTAAATTTTCCGAGAATTCAGAATCTCAAATATCCATTCTTAGAAAAAATTTAAAATTTGATAAAGATAAAGATGCTCAAGATTGTGTACAAGAATTAAAAAAAAGGTATAAATTAAAAGACAGTTATAATATTGAAGATTCTTTAAAAATTTTAAGTGTTAGATATAATATGGAAAAGTCAGTTGCAAGTATGTCTAGAATTTACCCGTATTTGTTTTCTAACAATTTAGATAAAAATACAGTTTTAGTACTTTCTGAAAAATTTACAGATTTAAAAAACGAAATAAATTTAGGAGAATGTTTAAGAATAGAAACTTATTTAAAAAGAAAATATTTAAATAGTGAAGTTGTACCACATTTGCTTGGATATATTGCTAGAATGTCAAATGAAGAGTATGAAAAAAATAAAATCAAAAATTATAGTATGGATTCTTTAATTGGAAAATCTGGTATTGAAAATGCTTTTGAAGATAGTTTACGAGGAAAAGATGGTCAAAAGTTAGTTGAAATTTCTAGAAAAAGCGGTGTTGCAAGAAATATTTTTGAAAAAGAAAAAAGTATCCCTGGAAACACTATATATTTGACTATAGATTCAGAATTGCAAAAAGTTGTTAACAATTCTCTCAAAGAAAATATAACAAAAGCAAGAGAAACTCTTGGTATAAAAGATTGTAGATCTGGTGCAGCTGTTGTTTTGGATATAAAAGATTTTTCTGTATTGGCAGCTGGAACTTTTCCGACTTATGATTTATCAAGATTTGTTGAAGATCCGAGTTATTATCCTGAATTATTGGCTGATAAAAAAAATGTTCCACTGTTAAATAGAGCTTTCAACGGAGCATTTGCCCCTGGTTCTATTTATAAACCACTTATTGCCATAGCAGCTCTTGAAAATAATTTAATAACTTCTGATGAAACTATATATTGCAAAGGATATTATGATTTTTACAGAAATTACAAATTAAGATGTATGGGAACTCATGGAAGGTCTAATTTAAAAAGAGCTTTATCTAAATCCTGTAATGTCTATTTTTCTGAGCTCGGAAGAAGACTTGGACCTGATTTAATAAAAAAATTTGCAAATAAATTTGGGATGGGTATAAAGACAGGAATTGAAATATCAGAAAGTATTGGAATAATAGCAGGTCCTGAACATAGTCAAAAAGTTGGTGTCCATTGGTACGAGTCTGGATCTTCTCAAGCAGCTATCGGACAATCAGATAATATGATTACTCCGTTACAATTAGCTGTGTATACAGCTACTATAGCAAACAATGGTGTTAGAAAAAAAACACATTTATTAAAAAAATCAATGGATTATGCTAAAAATAATGTTTTGCAAGAAATAAATGAATTTAATTCGGAAATTTCAGAAAATTTAGAACTTTTTCCTGAAAATTTGAGTTTAGTACAAGAATGTATGAGAGAAGTAGTGTTATCAGGAACAGCGAGAGATTTTGTTAAATATCCTATAGAAATCGCTGCAAAAACTGGAACGGCTCAAAATTCTGGTTCAGATCATACTACTTTTATATGTTACGCTCCTCTTAAAAATCCAGAAATAGCTATTGCTGTAGTAATAGCAAACGGAAAAAACGGTAAAATTTCTAAAAATGTAGCAAAAGATATTATGAATAAGTATTTTAATTTACCTGAAAAAACTAAATAACTGTAAATAATAACAATGTTTTTCGGCTTCTTCTTTTTCGCATTTTTCTATATCCTCGGCAATAAAAAACACCACGATCGAACCATATTTTACACTTTATCCAGTGCAACATTCGGTAAATTTACATAAAAAATCAAACTATCGCTGTTTTTTTTATTCATATAATTTTAATTCAAATGTCGGTAACATAAAAAAATCGATAATAAATATGTTATCTAATTTTGGAATTCTCAAATCTGCTATTTATACTTTAACAAATAAAATTTCACTTAATTATTTTTTAATATATGATATAAATATACAATAATAAGATACTAACAACCAACAAGTTTCCGCTTCATACAAAATTCCAAATGCATATAACCTAAAAATTCGTAGTTAGCAAGTTAGTATTTATTAAATTCTTCTCCTATTTTTGTTGCTACTCGGCTAAAAACCAAGCAAGTTTTCTATTCCGCATTTTTTAATATTCTCTTGGTTTTTAAAAACTTCATATTCATTAACATTATCGCACAATGGTTACACTCTGCATTATTTCTTATTATATCAAAAAAATGAAATATTAACAATAAAAATAAAATTTAAAATTAATCTTTTAATTCATGAATTAAAAAAAGGCAATTTTAATTTAGGCTGTACAACTGACAAACATGCTTTGCTTTCATTTAACTGAAAATTAAGTCTGGAATTTACATCGTCTAAATTTGCATTTACCAATTGATCTATACTTTTAAAATAATCTCTTTTTGAAAGGGAAAAATCTAAAATCATATTTGAAATGCTTGAAATGTCATTAAATATTTTCAAATTTTTACCGTAAATAGCTTTTTTTGCAATTTCAAAAACAGTTTTGTCTATTCCATTTTTTTTGATTTCTTCTAATTCTTTTTTCACTATTCTTGAAACTCTTTCTGGATTGTTAGATTCTCCAGAAATTATCACAGAAGCGAATTTGGGACCTTCAAAATATTCACAAGAAAAAGAATCTGTGTTTATTAGACTTTGATCCAGCAATTCTTTATATAATTTTGAAGATTTTGAAAATATAGAATATAGTAAAATTTCGGTATGTGCTAACATTTTAGAATCTACCGTTAAATCATTTAAATCTTCTTTAAATCCTAAATTAAATATAGGAGAATTTATTTCAAACTCTTCTGATATATAGTCTTGCTTTACCGCGTAAGGTTCATCTGGAAAAACACTTTGAACATTGAAATTTTTTTCAGATACTTTACTATCTAAATTTTTATCTACAATTTCAAAGACGTTACTTGGGTTTACATTTCCTGATATACACAAAGTCATATTATTGAGATTATAAAAATTATTATGACAAACATATAAATTTTCAGGTGTAATTTTTGAAATAGATTCTATACTTCCAGCTATATCTATCCTTACTGGGTGAAAAAAATACATCGAACTTAATAAATTAATTAGGACTTTCCATTCTGGACTGTCAGTATACATTTGTATTTCTTGACCTATTATCCCTTGTTCTTTCTGTATTGTCTGCTCTGTAAAATATGGGTTTTGAACGAAGTCTAATAAAGTTTTCAAAGATTCTTCAAAATTATCTATGCATGAAAATAGATATGCCGTTTTATCAAAAGAAGTGTAAGCATTAGCTGAAGCTCCTAATTTAGCAAAAAGACTTAAAGCGTCTGCGTGGTTTTTGTTCTCAAATAACTTATGCTCTAAAAAATGTGCAATTCCATCAGGCACCTGAATTATTCTACCAGTGTTTATGTCTTTAAACTCATTATTTATTGATCCAAATTTGGTTCCTATAATACAATATATAGAATTATAATTTTCTTTTGGATAAACATATATATTTAAACCAGACTCATGTTTTAAATAAAAATATTTCTCTTTTAATTTTTCATTATTAATTTCTTCTGGATTCATACTTAATTTTTCTCCTTACTTGTTAATACATAAACAGTATCTAAAATTAATTTTTTAGCTGACTCTATAATTTCTTCTTTTTTTACCGAATTTATCTCTTGAATTACTTCTTTAGGAGTTTTTATTTCTCTAGAAAAAGATTGAGTAACATACCAGTCATCAAGTAAACTTAATTTATCATCAATTTTTTTATAAGCTTGAGATACATACATTTTAGTACTTTCTAAATTTTCAGCTGTGAAATTTCCTAATTTTATATCTTCAATTTCTTTTAAAATAGCTTCCTTGGCTTTTTCTATATTAGACTCCTCAACTCCACTTTCTACAAATAACAAACCTTTGTGTTTATTAAATAAAGCGGAACAATAATAACACAAACTCATTTTTTCTCTTACATTTAAAAACAGCTTAGATCCAACATATCCGCCCAATAACACAGTCATAATTTTCATACTGATAACACCATCTTCAGGTTTCGCACAATCAGTTCTGAATCCTAAAATCAATTTACTCTGTTTTACATCTATAAAATCTTTAATTTCTCTAACTTTGTCAACTTTTCTAACAATCTCAGTTTTAAAGTCTAAAACATCTCTTCTTTTTATATTTTCAAATTTATTTTTAAAAACGCTTTTAACTTTGCTAAATAAATTTTCACTGCCTATTGTAACTATCTCAATATGTGAAGTTTCTAACAAATTTTTCCAATCTTCAGTAATTTCTTCCAAGTCTAGTTTTTCAATTTGACTTATGTCACCTAATTTATTTATTCCAGATCTCTCGTTTTTACACATCAACTCTTCGCATTTTAATCTAGCATATATTCTTTTATCAGAATATTCAGATAATATAAGTTCCGTTAATTGCCTTTTTTCCTGTGAAATATTTCTAATATCAAACAAATTAGCTTTGTCTAAAACAGGATCAAATATCATATCACATAACAAATTAGACGCTTCATAAACTATATCAATATTATCTTCAAAAATAAAGTCTTGATTCAAAAAAGAAACATACATATTTAAAGCCTGTAAATCACCTAGCTTATTTATACTGGTCCCTAAACTTACACCATATAATTCATCCAACTTCTTATTTAAAACACTAAAATTAGGATATTTTTTACAAGTCTTCTCTAGTAAATTTATAACTAAAGAATTTGTAGAGACATATTTTTTTTCTAACGGCACAAATATAGTGAAAGAAATCCTACTTGTCTTAAATTTTTTATTTAAAATACAAGTCAAATTTATATCTTTACCTATACTAACTCTATTTATCATAAAACAATCCTTTCCACCAATATTTTAAATATTATATCAAAATTTTTTATAAGTTTACTATTTTTAATTCTAGCCAGCATTTTGCTAAAAAAAATCTCAATATAAAAAAATAACGTAAAATTTGTCATAATAAACAAAATTGCACTAAGTGAAACTACACAAAACGTTAATTTTCACGAAGATTGTTGGATATAGAAACTAAAGCTATTTCCCTCTGGCAATTGTAACTGCCAAAATAAACTTTGGCATTTCAATCAATTTTCATGTATTTTAGGGGACCAAATAAATTTAAATTTTTTGATTTTTTAATTTCTTTAAAAATTGATACTCTACTCTGATTGAATTTTGCAATATAATTAAGAGAAGCCGAAGGATTATGCTGAAAAATCGTTCACCATCAAAAAGCACCCATCCTTCGAGTGCTTTTAAAATTTTTATATAAAAAATGTTTCAAGATCTATTTTCTGATAAAACCTGTGCTGGATCAAGAAAATCATTGGTTTTTTTGTCCTGTATAGTTATATGCAAATGACTCCCAAGTTCAATTTCTGAGGGTACAATTTTTATACAACCTAATTCTTGACCTGTCTTCACAGACTCGTCTTTTTTGACAAGCGAATCACTACCTAGTCCAGAATAAGAAACAATATATTCGTTATCTTTTATTTTATGTTCTATTATAATAGTATTACCACGTAATGGGTCTTCATCAATACTTAATACTTTTCCATCTGTAATAGATCTTATCATACTGCCTTCATCAGCTTTAAAGTCTGTACCATCGTGTGCTCTAAAATCATTCATAGTTTCAAAGTAGACTGGGTCTTTACTGAATTCTTTAACTATTTCTTCGTTGGTAGGATATACAACTAATAATTTTTCAATTTTATTAGAAGAAACTGCCAATGTATCATTTTTGTTATCATTAGATCTAATTCTAGACCTTAAACTTGATAATTTCTTTTCAGTTCTTACTGGTCTTTTTAAGTTGGTAATATCAGAAGTATTTTTTTCTTCTTTTTTAAAATCGATAAAACTTTCATTATCATCATATTCGTTAATTAAATTATCTGAGTCTTCTTCTGTTAGCACTTGTTTACTATTAGATTTACTACTAATATTTTGCTTATCTGAAACAGTGTTATCTTTCAAATTTAAATAGAAAGACCAAGCAACCGCAATCACTATCAATACAAAAAGTGAACTTATGAAATAAAAACCCTTACTTTTTTTGTTTAAATTTATATCTCCCATTATACATGCACCTCCACAAGGGTTATTATTTACAAAATTTAATTTATATATTCACAAAACAAAGTTTTTTATATTGTTAAAATTTTCGATTTTAAGTTAAATATTTTTAGCATATATTTACAATAAATATAAAAAATAAACTTTTTTGATTAATTTTCCTTGATAAAATTCTTACTATTTTAGAAAAATGTGCTACAGTAATATCACAAGTGATTGAAATGAATTTGTTGAATTTATTCATAATTTCAAATAATATTAAAAAAATAATTATTATAATAATTATGGAGGTTGAGTGCAGTTTATAGAAAGTATTATCCATGCACATGTGTATGGGAAGTCACAATGGGTTGTAATATGAATTGCGGTCATTGTGGATCTTCTTGTAAAGAAGTTTTGCCAGATGAATTAACTACTGAACAAGCTTTAAAGTTTATTGATATGTGTGCAGAAATAGGATTAATTTGGGTTACTCTTTCGGGTGGTGAACCTTTAATAAGAAAAGATTTGCCGATTTTAATAGAACATTTGACTGAGAAAAAAATAGCTGTGAATATGATTACAAACGGATGGTTATTAAATACTAGCTTGGTAAAAAAATTGAAAAATCTGGGTGTTTCTACGGTTGCAATAAGCGTAGATGGGCTCAAAGAAACTCATGATTCAATCAGAAAAAAAGGTGCATTTTTGAAAGCTGTTAATTCTTTAAAATTATTGAAGAATAATGGCATAAGTGCAGGAGTTGTTACAACTATTTCTAAAAAAAATATAAAAGAATTAGAGAGCATAAAAAAATTGTTAGTTTCTCTAAAAGTAGATTTATGGCAGATTCAAATAGGTTTACCAATGGGGAATTTTTCAAATCAAAAAGATTGGTTAATCGAGCCTGAGCAAGTGTTAGAAATAGTAGATTTTTGTTATAAAACGTTCAAAGAAGGAAATATAGAAATTTATCCCGCTGATTGCATAGGTTATTATGACAAAAAATTGATGAGCATAAATTGTGTCAACAGTAAAATTGAAGAGACTTGGTGTGGTTGCAATGCAGGAATAAGAACTTTTGGGATATTGCATAATGGGGATATTCTTGGGTGCACTTCTATTCGTGATAAAAAATATATCGAAGGGAATATAAAATACAATAGTATAAAAGAAATATGGGAAAATCCAAATTCTTTTAATTGGAGAAGGAATTTTAAAGCAGAAAATTTAGCGGGAAACTGTGGAATTTGCAATTATAATAAAAAATGTTTAGGTGGATGTTTTAATACTAGATTGGCTATAAATAAAGATATTTACTCTGAAAATAAATATTGTACTCATAATATTAGTATTTTAACAAAATAAATTCTTAAATTGTATGTTTATAATAAATAAAAATGCATGAAACAATAAAAAATATGATAATATTAGCCAAATTAGTTAGGAAACTGTATAAATAAAATTAAAAAAGGTAAAAAAATTTCGAATGAAGCTAAAAGTGAAATTGAATAATTCTGCAAAAAATCGATGAAATAATATATTAGCATAGCAAATTTTTTTGAAATTCACACTTAAATATTATTCAGATTATTATTTAACTAATTTTCGATTTGTTAGTTTTTTTCAGATATCTTTAATTATTGACAAATAAAAAAATGTTGTATAATAATATAGACAGGTTTATTATAAAGTTTGAATATTTTGTTTTTTTAATGTCAAGGACGCTTAGCTCAGTTGGTAGAGCATTTGCTTGACGTGCAAAGGGTCGGCGGTTCGAGTCCGTCAGTGTCCACCAAAAATTAAAATAAGTGTTGTAATTTTACAAATTTTGCGAAATGGTGTAATGGTAGCACTGCAGACTCTGACTCTGTACGTCTAGGTTCAAATCCTAGTTTCGCAACCAAAAAAAGTCGAGGTATAGCTCAGCTTGGTAGAGTGCTACGTTCGGGACGTAGAAGTCATAGGTTCGAATCCTATTATCTCGACCATCATGTAACAGCGATTTGATACAACGCTGAATACCGCAGTAGTGCGGTGTTTTTGCGTTTAGAAGTTTTGGCGAAATCATCAAAATCGGGTGTTTTTCAGAAATATTGGGTGCAAAACCGTTAAAAGAAAACCAAAGAGTTAAAACCGTCAAAAGATGCAAGTAAACCATCAAAAGTTCTGGTGCATTTCCCTTGTCAAACTGCTTGGTTAAGCAATTGTTTATTTTCTGGCATAAAAAAATAGGCCTACCAATAAAAGGTAAACTTAAAATTTTAAATTTTAATTTCTGCGCAATTTTTAAGCACTACAAACGCCGTGTTATCAGCGTTTACGGTGATATTTTTAACAAGCGAAAACCACAATTTTTCATCGAATTCCTCAAGGAAAGTTTCAGTTTTATCAATCTTTTTTAAAAAGGCTTCAACCTGACATAATTTTGTAACTTGAACGGCTTTTTGCTTTTCTAAATCAGAAACTTTCTGTTTTATATTTTCAAATTTTTCTGAAAACTTGTTGTAGTGGGCGTTGTAATCATCTTGATTCAAAATAATAGTAGCGTTTTTCAAAATTAATTTTTTAACACTTTCTTTAATTTTTTCTTTTTCGGATAGCAACTTTTCAATTTCAGAATCAATCTCGGAAGTGTCATAAAGTTCGTCAATAACGGCTTTGCAATCAGCAATCAAGGTATTTTTATCTAACATTAATTTTATTAAATGCTTCAACGAAAATATTTTGAATTTGCTCATCTTTTAGGTGCGGAGTCTGGCATTTTACCTTGTTTTTAAACTTTTTGTTGCACTGCCAAATTCTGCACCTGTATTTATCGTTTGAGTGCCAGAGCTTTGAACCGAAATAACTGCCGCAGTCTCCGCAAACTAATTTACTCGAAAAAGTAGAAATGGTATTGCTACTTGATTCCAAAAATTGCTGAGCTTTTAATTCATTTTGCACTGCCAAGAAAATATCATGTTCGATAATTGATTCATGGCTGTTTTCGATGCAATGTTGCGGAACTTCGCCGTCGTTAACTTTTCTCTTTTTACTGAGAAAGTCAATTGTGTAGCACTTTTGAAGCAAAGCATCTCCGCGGTATTTTTTATTCGTTAAAATGTTTTGAACTGTGCTTTGGCTCCATTTTTCTTTTTTCATCGGGCTTGGAATTTTTTTGCTTGTTAAAATTCTCGCAATCGCCGATGGTGACTTGCCTTGAAGAAATAATTTGTAAATTAATTTTACTGTTCCCGCTTCTTTCAAATTTATTTTCAAAGTATCATTTTCGCTTTTTTCGTAGCCGAGAAAACTTTTGTAAGCAAGGCTAAACTTGCCGTCTTGCATATATTTTCCGTTACCTAATCTAACATTTTTAGAGATTTTTCTGGATTATTCTTGTGTCACTGAGCTCATAATTGTTAGAAGCAGTTCACCTTTGGAATCAAGCGTATAAATACCCTCAGTTTCAAAGAAAATTTCAATCCCCCTTTTTCTTTAAGTTTGCGGGCTGTGGTTAGCGTATCCACGGTGTTTCTAGCGAATCTTGCAACAGATTTTGTAATAATCAAATCAATTTTTCCATCAAGTGCATCATCGATCATTTCGTTGAATTCATCACGTTTTTGGTGTTGGTTTCTGTAATTCCCTCATCGGCATAAACCCGAACAAATTCCCATTTTGGCTTGGATTTGATGTATTTTGTGTAATAGTCAATTTGCGCTTCATAGCTTGAAAGTTGTTTGTCGCTGTCAGTTGAAACACGACCGTAACTCGCTACTCTGCGCCGTTTTAGAGAATTTAATTCCAATTTTGAAAATGGGTCTTTCCTCGCAGGAATTATCGTGATAACTTTTTGTGCTATTGCTTGCATAGCGCTTTTTCCCTCACTTTTTGCTTCTGGATTTATTTTCCAAAGTCTTTTTGATTTGCTCTTCATTTTTCAGCCAAAATAATAAAATGCCCTGCCAAGGCACTAAAATTTGTTTTATTTCCGCTATTTCTTGAAGTTTTTCTTTTAGTATATTTTCTGGTATTTGTTTTGAACTGCAGTGATTTTCACCGAGAGAGTTAAAAGTGTGTTACATATCCAGACTGATTTTTTGCTGTTCATTTTGAATTTATAATTCGCACCACATATTCCACATTTTAATAATCCTGTGAAGAAAGGAGTTTTCTTAGGTTTTGTCAGCTTTTTTCATCAGCGCATTTTTACGCTCAGCTTCTATGCAAATTAACAACGGAAAATTTTAAAATTGAAAAATGCTTCCATTTTTTAATCTCATCAGGTCAAGTGCATTTTGCTACTCGCAAAGGTGCAATTATCAAGATTTTGTGTACATCAAAGCCATCGAACAAAAGATTAGTTAAAGCTGCCAGTGTTATCACAGTTTTTCCAAGTCCGCAATCAAGCAATATTGCAGATATCGGCCTATCTTCGATATATTTGATTGCAAATTGCTGATATTTATGTGGTGTAAATTTCAAGAGTGGTCACCCCCAATCTCTTTTAAAATTTTTTCTATTTGTGCTGAGTTGTCTAAAACATAAACTTTAAATCCTAATTTTCGAAGCATTCCGTGTCTTGAAAGTTGAATTAGTTTTGGTTTATATCATGGAGCTTTTACTTCAACAAAGGCAATTTTACCTTTTGGCAAAAGTACAATCCGGTCAGGCATTCCGTCAAACTCAGGGCTTATAAATTTTGGGGCAAATCCTCCGATAGTCTTAACAGCTTTAACAAATTTTTGCTCTATAATCTTTTCTTGCATTTTGGCACTAGTTTTTCAAATTCATTAAAAGCTTCTTCAAACGCCGAAATACAACCATAGCAATCTCCCTGTGAATTCAAATAGTTTAATATTTGCTTAAAACTACTTGAATTTTTCGAAAATTCACTATCTCTTACAGCGTCATCTGCAAGATCACCCTTTGGACAGCCCGATCCCTTGTAATTTTTAATAAGCCATTTGTAAAAACTCATTTTTTATTCCTCCAGTTAAAAATTCTGTGTTGTGTTCAATGCTGTGTTCTAGTGCTGTGTTTTGCTGAATCCTTTGGTATCACTATATTTAAGAAGCTTTACACACATAGGAGCACATGAATGGTTTTTTATTTAATTTCAAATATGTGGTTCTGAATGGAGTTGTTTTCGCGGCGGTAGCTTTATGCTCGAAAATTTATAAAAAATACAAAATACAAGAAACTGTAAAAGCATTAAATTGTAAGGTTTAATCGCAATACCAATCACCGCCAGTTTTGTGTTGTATGATTCCAGCTTTTATTAAAATTTTGCTGATTTAAAATGCAGTTGTAGATAGAGAACAAAAAAATTCTTATTTTGCTTAAAACGTCATAAAATTCAGCATCTGAGGCAAATTTTATTCTTTTCTTAAATGCAGTCCACTGAAGTTGCTTTTCTTTTAAATCAGGGAATTTATTCGAAAAAACCGTAGGGTTTTCTGGCAAAATTGTTTTTCTTCTGTTAAAAGTTTCAGTGATAGCCTTTTGTAAAATCTTTCCGTCAAAATCAAAATTTTTACAAAGGCTATAAATATCATAAAAATCTTTCATTCTGCTATTAAGTTCAGCCAAATAAATCATAGCTTCAAATTTTTCCGAAATAACTGATTCAAGTGAATAAGCAAAAATTCTTGAATTTTCTTTGTTCAGCAACGAGGGATACTCCATTTCAACAGGTTTCGGAATTACAACATCTCCAAATCCAATGTCAAATAGAAACATTTTTCTTGTTTTTTCAAGATAGGCCAAAACTTTTATGCGAACACCCTCGTAATCCGCATCTTCTTTTATTCTTTCAGAAATTATGGTGCTTTTGTCGAAAATAATTGCATCGTCAGATTCTACATCACAAATTTCATTGAAAATAGATTTTAATTCTTTCAGTTCATTATTTATTTGCTTTGCTAAAAAGTCTATATCCTTTGTAGCTCTGGCTTTTTCATCAAGAATTGTGTATAAAAGCAAACCGCCTTTTAAAACGAAATTTTTTGAATATTTTGAAATCGACACACGATAAAGAAGTCTTTCTATAAAATATAGGGTTAAAAGATAATCAAATTGCTTGTTTTCTTTGATCGCTAAATTTTTAAGTTTTGCTTTAATGCTTGCTGGATTCACGCTCATATCATAGCCTCCGCATACATTTTCACTTTTTTCTTAACACGCAGTTTTTTTGCATAATCTAAAAATTGTTGCAAATTTTTATCTTTGCGAGCTATATAATTTTTAAGCGCCTCTAAAGCTACATCATTACTGATTTTATCGTTGTACTTGAACAAGTCGCATACTGTTCTCTCGGCGTTGTACATAGGTAAAGTCATATTTTCAGATTTGAAATCTATAACACCAAGATTTATATTTTCGTCAAAAGAATAAAAAACCTCGATTGGCGGATATTTAGGAAGAACGGGCTTCAAACGGCTTGTTGGAATAGTGATGCACGCTGCCATAGGATTGTTAGTTGTGAGCTCTAAAATATTTGCAGACGAAAAAACACTAATAATTCCTCGTGGCATAAGCATCTTAGCGATCTCAAAATCAGAAAAATTATTAAAATTTTCATTACAGAAATAATATCCAGTTTTTAATTTCTTCACATAATTTTTTTCTAAAAGTTCTTTCACGTCGCGACTTGATACGCCTAAACTACGAAATACCGATGTTTTTAATATGTACCCTGATTTTTTAAAAAGATCTTTTACAAAAGCTATTCTTTTTCAGTCATTTTATCACCAAATTTAAGTTTAAAATTTTTATACATTGTTTTTGATACGTTTTTATAATAACAAAATTTATGAAAAATTTCAAGTATAGCGAAAAACAACTAAATCAAGCCATCTCATAAGAAACCGTTAAAAGATGAATCCAAAAATTTTCAAAAATGAACCGAATTTAATAAAACGTCAAATTGTATCAAATAAGCAGTGACAAGACATATAAGAATCAATTTTTAATACCATGAAAATGCCCAGTAATTCTGGGATTTTCGGCATATTTAGGTAAGTACAAATAATTAAAAATCACTCAAAAACGGCTAATTTTGAAAATTTCGTCAAAAGATATGCATACACCCGAAAAATGGCTTAGATACACTGTTTTTAGTCACTGTACATTCTAACTATGATTTCTACGTCATTTTTAAACGCCACAATTATCATGTTATCAGCTTTTACGGTAATATTTTTTACAAATGAAAACCACAACTCTTCATCAAATTTAGTTAAAAAGCTATCGCTCTTACCAATTTTTTTTCAAAAACTTTTCAATTTGGTATTGATTTGCGATTTGCTTTGCTTTTTGACATTCTAAATCTAAAATTTTTTGCTCTAATTTTTGAAATTTCACAACTTTGAAGTTTCGCTTTTCATTGCAAATTTCCTGTTTTTGTGCGATATTGGCATTTTCTGCGACTAAAAGTTGAACTTCGGTTTCAATTTTATCTTTCTGTACAATTAATTTTTGAATTTTATCATTGAATTTTGATACCGTATCCATTTCGTTGGCAAATCCCTCTCCAACACCAAGCGCAAGATTTTTACCAATCACATTTTCAAACAACGTTGACGGCGAATGAATGCCGAAGAAGTTTTTTTAATGTTGTCGACCACACCACCGAAAAAACCGCTAATTTTATCTCTGAGCCATTTTCCTATATCTGAAATGCCGTTCCAAATACTCTTAACCAAATCTTCGCCGATTGACAACATTTTTTTCAGCAAATTTTTCACTCCGTCCACAGCAGCGTTCCATAAATTTTTGGCGGCTTGCTCCCCGTTTTTAGCCAAATCTGTTCACCATTGCTTGACTTTATCGACCGATCTGATAGTTAAAAAAACTATTGCATTTAATTTTGAGGCATGATATAATAAAATTGTATATGTATTGTGTGTATAATTTATTTTATTGACAGTACTGAAAAGGAGAAAAAAATGGTTGGATCAAAAAGTATAATAGACCTGTTTCTAAACTCAAAAACCCAATCTATGGATTATACAGCTTACAATTAATTTGACCCTGAGTAAACCTCTTTTTCCTTTGTTTTTGTAAATTTCTTTACAAGTTTTAAATATTTTTATTTCCCTATTAATGTGTTCAATTGTGGTTCTTTTTTGTGCTAAAAGCTTATTTTCAACGATTTATTCTTCGGTGAAATGATGGTTTTTTGTAGCTTTTTTTGATATCTTAGCATTCGGAAAAAAATTTTGAATTTCTTGATACCTCTTATCTGCATAAATTTTAACTTTTTTTTCGAATATTTTGGCTAAAAATTAAATATTACAAAATTGTGTGTTGCGCTGATTGCATTAGAAACATCAAGTATTTCACGTGTTTTTGTATTGGCTAAAATTTGATATTTTGTTGTGTGTCTCTTTTTTTACCCGAGTATGATACTTTTTGTTTGTACTTCGGCATCTCAATCGGATGTTCTTCAACATCTAAGAGTAACATTTCAAAATTATTTTTTTCAGTATTATCGGGTTTAAAACGTTTTTTAATATCTTTGATTTTGAACTTTTCCGACTGTCTTAACACATCTTCCACACAAATTATATATTTGCATAGCGTTGATTTTGGTACTTCTTAATCCAAAGCCATATGACTCATACTTCTGTATTCTTGCCAGTATTCAAGTGCCATTGTTAATAAGAGAAGGAGATCTTAAAAAATATAATAACAAGGAAATTCTTGAAAATAGTTCTAAAAAAATTACTGGTGACATTAAATTTTATAATACTTCTGATAATAATGAGTTTTGTTTGTGTAGTTTTGCATTTGTTGAGAAATGTAGTTTTAAACCAGATGTAGAAGAAGGAGCTTGTGCCATTTTTATCGGATCTACCGTATTAGCAAAAAATAATGAAATGTTTTATATGGCAGGAAATTTCAATCCTTTAGAGCAAAAAAATGCAAATGTCAAATGGATATTGATTAAGGTTCCTTTTAGTGAAAAAGTATGTTATTATCAAGAAACATATGTATCTGATTTTTCAAGTTCAAATTCTGATAATGATTTTTTATAAGATGTACATAGTTAATAAAAAAATAAATAAAATTTTTGGCAGAAAGTTTGGCTTTGGGTTTAAGTTTCGTAAGTTGTAATTTTAGAGCAGTGGATACCAAACCACATGAAATTTTAGAGTTGGTAAATGTTAATCCTAAGAAAAGTGTACTTATTGGTTTAATGCCATTGCTAGGAGGAATTTAGGTTACAAAGGCTATCAGTACTCCCATATGGATATACCGCTTCGATTAGTAGTGAGGGTAATTTTGGATATTTTGTTTTGGTTGAAGAAGCATTATCGCAAGAATAGTTAAAATAAAAAATTCAGCTGTTTATTTTATTTTTTTGTACACATATTCTTCAAGACTTAACCCACTTTCTCTAATTTTTTTCGCGTGTTCTTCACCTACATATCTCCAATGCCAAGGTTCAGGTATTATTCCAGTAGTTTTTTCGAATTTTTTAGTATATCTTTCTACGAAACCGAATTTATGTGCGTTTTTAGTTAACCATTCATATTCTTTTGTATTAGCAAAATTATCTAAAACGCCATTAAAATCCGCGGCTATTCCGAGATTGTGTTCGCTAGCACCAGGTTTTGCAACTACAGTTTGAGCTTGTTCTTCTGCTTTTTCCTTTTCTATGAAGCCTTTATTTATTTCTCTTTCAACTTGATTTTCGAACAATTTTTTTTGATATTCTATACTTCTGTAACCTGAAGAAATAAATAATTTAATATTTTCTTTATTTGCAGCTACGATCATATTTTCAAGTGGCTCAGCAACACATACAGCTATTTCTTTGTTTCTGCATAATTTAGTTTTTATAATATGGGTTTTATCTAACAAATTATGACTATTCACGATTATTAACTCCTCGGGGCAAGTTTTATGCCATTCTGAAAAATCATAGCTATTTAATTTATTAAGATTTTTTTTAGAAAATTCTTTTTTATCCGTACTTTTTTTAGTTTCTTCTCTTGCAGCTAATCCAGATTTTTCTAAAATTTCTAATTCTTCTTTTTCGCTGTCTAATAGTTCATCTGGTTCCTTAATTTTTTCTATTAAAATATCATTATTGCTATTTTCGCTTGAGATAGTTTCTTTATCTATAAATTTATAAAAATAAACGATTCCTATTACGAAAAAAGTTATTATGAAAATTATTAAAAACAAGAACACAGAAAGTTGTTTAAGTGCAAGTCTCACTTTTTTCATAAAATTTATTCTTTTTATGTCTTTTTGCGATAATCTTTTATATTTTTTCATTTTTTTTAGTATCTATAACTACTTTAGTTTTAAATTTACTCTCATAGATATAATTCTTTATATGATATTTATTGTTCAAATAAACGCTAGTATTTTTGCCTTTTATACAAATATAGTTTTTGCAATTAAATCCAAGTCCGTAACCGCTATTTATAGAAGAATTATCTCCTAAAATTAAAACAGCATTCTCATATAAATTAATCACGCTTAAATTTTTATAAAGAGAAAAAAGCCTTCTAGTGTTATCTACACAAATGCTGTCTTTTAATAGAAAAATCGAACCTTTTTTTACATGAAAATTCACATAACATAATTTAGCACTACCGCCTATACTCAGGCTCCTATTTATTATAATAATATTTTTAAATCCGAATTCATTTTCAAATTTTATTTCTTCGCAATCTGTTATTATATTAGTTACTTTTTTATTATAAATAGATCTTAAAAATTCCTTCTTGCTTTTTACAATTGCTGTTTCTCCTGATAATATTCTTTTGTATAAACTATTTATTTTCGAAATTTTAGTTAATTTTTCGTAATTTTTAACTTGAAATTTATCTTGTTCACTCAATTTTTCGTAAATTTTAAAGGCTTTTATTATTCTTTTGTCATGATTTTTCCAAGGACAATCTGGTATACTTTCTATAAATTTATTTAAATAATTTAAACTAACTTCTTCTTTCTTTTCTATAGCAAAACAATCTAATAACTTTGAGCTGTTACTAGATTTATCATATTTATAAGCTGAAAAGTACAAACTATTATTTTTTATTTCGACTTCCGAATAAATTGGAAAATTTATTACTTTTTCAAATTCTATGGGAATATTTGCTTTTTTATTTTGTTTATAATTTTTAACTCCTGAAGTGCCAGGAGTCACATATAAAGTGCCGTTCGGATTTACATAAACTGAAAATTCAGAATTTTTATAACTTATCATTTTTTCGTCACAAGAAATTTCTTGTCCTAAATTCAAAACAGGCGTTCTAACATACACATGATCATGTCCACTTATAACCAAATCTATATCAAATTCGTAACACAGATCAATTAATTGTTTTCCTATTTCTTTTACATCTAAATTTTTATAATGCGGTCCATTTGAATACGGCGATTTATGTGTAAATACTATTTTAAATTTTACGTCTTCTCTCTTTGAAACTTTTAAAATCCAGTCATATTGTTCTTTACTTAAATTATTATTAATTAAATCTAAATTATTAGTATTCAAAATTATAAATAAAACATTTTTATAAACATAAGAATAATAAGCTCCAGTAGTTAAATCTTGATTTGACAAATCTGTTAAATAAAAATGTCTTAATATAGAATTTTCTATTTTTTTATCTGATAGTAAAATTTTTCTTGCTTCATGGTTTCCAGATAAAGGAATTAAAATATTTTCTGCCCAAATTTTAGAGTTCAATATCCATTCCCAATAATTTTCATTATTTCCATCATCTACAAAATCTCCCAAATGAGCGACAAATTCAGGATTTTTTATTCTTGTTATAGAATTAGAAAAAACTTTTAAAAATATATCATAATCAGTTTTAGTCATAGCCTGAGAATCAGCTAAAACAATAAATCTAAAATTATTAAGTTTATTGTCTTGAGTTTTAAATCTATATATTTTTTCTTTAGATTTATTTTTTTTTAAACTACAAATTCTGTAATAATAAATTTTATTTAATTCTAAATTTTTTAATTTAATAGAATGTTTGAAAATTTCTTCTTCTGTGTAACTAGATATAACCCCCAAACTTAAAACTGGCTTAGGTCTAGACGTTTTTATGGAGTGAGATTCTAGATTTAAAAATTCCGAAAAATCCTTGTTTTTACTGATTTCTATATATTTGTAATCAGAATTTATTTTAGTATACCACCTTAAATTTCTCTCAGTAAAAAAATTTTCACTAAAAGTCATAGTAATCTGAAAGGGCTTGTTGCCTCTAAAATTATGTTTTTCTTCAATTTTAGGTATTAAATCACTTAAAAATTTGCTTATCAATTCAGTCAATATCTCACCTGAACTATTAAAAAAACTAGAACTCATATATCTCTCAAAAAAATTAGATATTATTCTTTCCAGATTTATATCGAAAATTTTTAATAACTTAGATATTTGACCCTTATTAGTCTTTCTATTTAATATCAATCTCAAAAATGCAGAATCAAATGTAACTTTAAAATTTAAAAAAATGTTCTCGCTTATATTACACAGTATAATAATAACATATTTTTTGGCTAAACTAACCAAATTTTCAATAACTTCTTTACTTTTTAAATTATTTAAAGCTGGTTTTATCCATTTAGGAGTGTCGTTCAAAATTTTATAATAATTTAATAAAACCAATAAAACTAAATCGTATAAAGTTTTCTCTTCTGAATTTTGCGGCTTATAAATCCCAGTTTCTGACAAATCTGAAATTATAAGCTCTGTTTTTTCTATTAAATAATCAAAGTTTTCAATATAATTTTTTTGTATTTGATTTAATATATCTTCGATAATTTCTAATATTTGACTGTCACTGATATTTATTTTTTTTATTAATAACCTTGTAAGTCCTGTTGGCTCTATTTTTATACCGTTTTTTCTGTATTGGACATAAACTTTTCCAAGATATTTATTTATATTTATCTGTCTTCTAGTTGAAAAATTGCTTTTTATCTTATTGAAAATCAGTTCATATATATTTATATTAAAAATTTTAGAAATGCTATTTTTTATTCCATTCTCAAGTAATTTGTCAATGTAGGGTTTGAGAAAGTTTAGTACTATATAATTTAGTTCTTTATTTTTAGCATTTCTTATGTCTCGTCACCACTCGAACTACCACTTGGAATAATTACTTTTTTTTCAATTTTAGTTTGAGGAAAATCAGGCACTGTAAATGTTTTTGGAGTAGGAGTATTGTTGTTATTACTAGAACTTCTGTTATCAGTATTAGCAGTGCTATTATTATTACTACCGGTACTAAAAGTATTACTATCAGTATTAGTGCTGTTGTTTGAACTATTATTTTTGTTTCCATTATTAGTAATTTCTTTAGGAACAAATTCATATTTTGATATAAGACTTACATTATTTGAAGTTTTGTCAAAATCGATTTCATAAATTCTGTATTGTTTATTATTCAAATGTACATTTATTTTTTTTATACCAGTTTTACCTTTTATATTAGATATCAAGAATTCTCCATTATTATAAGCTGGAATTATTTTTCTGGAAATTTCTAAAACGCCATCAGCATAAACAGCAATAGGTATTTCATAATCCACCAACAAAGGCAAATCTACTTTTATTTCAAAACTTCTTTCTTTTTTTCTTCCAGAACTCAAAGTTAATTTAACAGTAGAACCAGCACTTACAGGAACACCAGGTAAAGGATTTGTATATAAAACCGTATCTTTAGGTTTATCACTGTCTTCATAGGCAACACTGTCATATATTCTTAAATTTTTAGATAATATTTCCGATTTTGCAGTTTTAAAATCTCTATTTATAACATCAGGGACTGAAATTTTTTGTTCAGCGGGGCCTTTACTGACATAAACTCTAACAGTGGTATCAGCGGTTATTTTAGTGCCCTCTATAGGGTCTGTGCTTTTTACTATACCTTCAGGAGTATCATCATCAGTTATAGCTAAGACTTCATATTTAATTCCAGAATTATTTAATTTAGCCTCTGCAACTTCTTTAGTCAAACTTTTTACACTCGGGATAGTAACTAATACTCCAGGACTGTTTATTTTTAATATAACAGTAGAATTTTCTTTTAATTTTTTAGAAAAAGCAGTTGGTTCTTGGTCAATCACTACGCCTCCCTCTTTACTTGGGTCATATACAGTTTCTACTTTAAAATTAAATTTGTAATTATCACTATTTTGTAAATCAGAATATCTCATACCTATGAAATCAGGAACTTCTATGTCTTTTAGAGAGTTATTGTTAAAATATCTAAAAACAGAAATTCCTAAAAAAATCATAGCAAATATAAAAACAGCGACAGCTATACCACCTATTATCACTAAAACTTTAGATTTTACATTATCTTTATCTATTAATTTATTTTTTTTTACCCCACTATTTAAATCTGTAATATATTTAGTAGAATTAGCATCTGTGTAATTAATATAATTAAATTTAACATCAGGGTTTTGTTTTAATGATAAAATATCGGAAAGCATTTCGTCGGCTGAATTATACCTGTTAATAGCATCTTTTTGCATTGCATGTAAAGTTATACTTTCTAAACCTTCAGGAATAATATCATTTATTTTTTTAGGCGATTCGGGTTGAATTTGCATTTGCATAATAGCAACAGAAACAGCGTTATCAGCTTCGAATGGTAATTTTCCAGTTATTAATTCGTACAAAATCACACCAACCGAATAAATGTCAGCTTTTTCATCTGTAATATCTCCCCTGGCCTGTTCAGGAGCGATGTAATGCACAGAACCAATAGCTTTGTTGGTAATAGTCTGGGTTTCAGTTTTAAAAAATCTAGCAATTCCGAAATCTGTAACTTTTATATTTCCATCTGGTAATAACATGATATTCTGAGTTTTAATATCTCTATGTATTACACCTTTACCATGAGCATGACTCAAGGCTTTCAAAATTTGTTCCACAAAATAAACAGCTTCTTCCCATTTAATTGTCTTATTTTGGGAAATATACTCCTTTAAAGTTATGCCATTAATATACTCCATCACTATATATTGAAGCACATCACCAAGATTTACATCATACACCTTTACAATATGTTCATGAGAAAGAACTGCTATAGCTTTAGATTCGTTTTTAAATCTTATTATAAATTCTTTGTTGTTTAAATACTCATCTTTTAAAATCTTTATAGCGACAATTTTTTCTTCTAAAGTATCATAAGCTCTATAAACAAGTGCCATACCTCCAACACCTATTAACTCGTGTATCTCATAACGAGCATCAAGTCTTTTCCCGGTATATTTATCCAAAAAAATTCAGCTCCGTAACATACCTTCGAAATCTAAGATTATTATTTAAAACATTTTAAAAACATCTTCAAAAAATCTCAATCCCAAATTTAACAATAAAAATACGACAAAACATTTCAAAAATTTTGTACTTTTTCATTGTAGTATATATCTTGTTATTATTCAATACCACTTTTTGATCTGAATACATCGCTATACAATCTGAAACTAACTGATGCTATGAATTTTGTTTTCAACAAAGCAAAGTGTCAACTTGCTAGTAATAGTGCTAAAATAATCGAAGTTAATTCTATTATTAGGGAACATGGAATAACATATCGTGTTCTTTTTATGTTTATATACCCAAAGTATACTGCTAAAGTATAAAATGTAGTTTCTGTAGAACCCATTATCAAACAATAAATTTTACTTATGAGACTATTTCCACCGTGAGTTTTCAAAATATTTTCCAATAACGCCAAAGTCCCTCCACCGGATACTGGTCTCAAAAGTATAAGAGGAACCACTTCAGACGGTACTCTAAAAAAATTTGTAATCGGTGAAATCAAACTGGAAAAAATATCTAAAGCACCAGAAATTTTTAAAATTTCTACAGCTGTAATAAGCCCTATCAAAGAGGGTGTTATGAGAAAAACAGATTGTAAACCTTCCTTAGCACCATTAACAAAAACTTGAAATATTTGAACATTCTTTATTAATCCATGAAAAATTATTGAAAAAATTATTGTAGGAATTATGTAATACCCAAATTTGTTTAAAATTTCAATCATATTTCTTCTCTAATTTTTGAAATATTTTGGAAAAAATTAATCCAATTGTAACAGAAGCAATAGAAATTATCCATATAAAAATTAATATATCAAAAGGATTATCTGCTCCATATTTTTGTTGCATTGCTATCAAAGTTGTAGATATTAATTGTAAAGGTGCAGTGTTTAATATCATAAAAGTAATCATTCCATTACTTGCTATATCAGATTTGTTATTTAACTCATGCATTTCTTTTATTGCTTTTAATCCAAATGGTGTGGCTGCGTTTCCAAGACCGAAAAAATTTGCAGTTAAATTCATACTTATAGCTCTTAAAACAGATGAATTATCAGTGTACTCTGGGAAAATAAACTTTAAAATTGGCATAAAAACTTTAGCTAGAATATTAGTTAAACCGCTTGCTTCAGCAATTTTCATTAATCCAGTCCAAAAAGACATAATCCCTATAAGAGAAACAACAAACGCTATAGAATTTTCGGCACCTGAAATTAAACTACTTGAAATTAAATTAATTCTACCTGTAATTAAAGCACAAATAATACTAATTACCATTATAAAAGCCCATACATAATTCATAAAACTTATCACGACCATATTTTTTCAATATCTATAAACATTTTATGAAAACTAAAATTAAAAAATTCAATAAATATATTTAAAAAATGCACACATGATGATTTCGGTATAAGTTAATTATCAATAAAAATTTCTTATTTAAACAATCTAAATAACATCAAAATATTAACAGTCTGGCATCTTAGTTTTTACCAAATGTGGCGTAAAGCCCCGCTATAGGGATATATGCCACAAGATGTTTTAATGTTTTTTTCTTTTTTAAAAAAAGACTTGTATTATATTAAAGCATATAAATATGATCTATGAAATATAAGTCAAATAATAATGTTGATGCTCATGTAAATATCACGTAGTGTGGTGCCCAAAATATCGACAAAATTTTGGCTAGAGAAGTCGAAGCTCAGTTAAAAGAGTTGATAACAGAAACGTGTGCGGAAATACAAGCAGACAAAATTGAGATGGAAATGTAGAAAATCAAAAAACATCTGAAAGGAAAAACAAATGATAACAGTTCAATTTAAATTGTTATTAACAGCTGAACAACAAAAATTGCTTTCCAAAACAACTTATGAATACATAAATTCAGTGAATGATTTGGTCGATTATGTTATTGCACAATCAATTTTTCCTAAACTTTCTTCAACGAAATTTCGTGCGAAACTGCCAAGTTGTGTTAAAAATGAAGTTGTAAACACGGTCAAAAACATTTTTTTAAAAAACATGAAAAAGGTACAACACAAAACATTGCGGTTTTAAAAAGACCTGTCTGTATTTGGAACAATCAAAATTATAAAATTCATGAATGTCATATTGAGTTTCCGATGATTGTCGGCGAAAAAGTAAACGAGTCAAAGTTAAGGCAATAATTCCTGAAGAAATGTTTTCAAAATTAAATTCTAACAAATTTGGTTCATTGCGAATAACTCAAAAAAATAAAAAGTGGATCGCTCAAGTTGCGGTTCAAGAGGGAACTGTTATTTGTAATGGCAAAAAAAAAAACAATGGGTGTAGATTTAGGTCTGAAAATTCCTGCGGTTGCTGTTATCGAAACTCAAAAAACTAATTTTTTTGGAAGCGGTAGACAAAATAAGCAAAAAAAAGATGTTTCAAATCAAAACGCAGAAAATTAGGCAAGTTAAAAAAGCAAAAAGAGATTAGAAAAATAAATAACAAATAGCAACGGTGGATGACTGACCAAGATCACAAAATTAGCAGGAAAATAGTCAATTTTGCAATTAAAAATAATGTTTCAACTTCTTTAGGTTGGAACAGTTGACGAACATTCGTCAAACGGCAAGAACAAGCCGTAAAAACGCTAAAAATTTGCATACATGGTCTTCTATCACTTGGTAAATTTTATTGAGTATAAATCCAAAATGGTTGGAATTAAAATCGAATACGTCGATCCAAAATATACCAGTCAAGATTGTACAAATTGTAACGAAAAAAATCATGCGAAAGTATGCTTGTAAATTTTGTGGGTATATCTCTCATCAGGGTCGAGTTGGTGCTTTAAACATTATAAACGCACCTGTGGTTTTTGGTAAAAGGAAATCAGCCTAAACTGCTATATGAACGGATGAGGCAATAGCATACCGGGCTTAAAGATGGTAAAAATATACTTCTGTATGCACCTAAGAATCCCCTGCCTTTAGGCAGGGGGAGTGTCAAAGTTTTAGAAGAATATACTGATATTTGTAATAAATAATAAATTTAGTAAAAATTATTGAAGTCAAAGTACGAAAAGTAATATAATAACAAATATTATGATATTTGGTGCTGTGGTAGCGGGTGGAACTGGTACTAGAATGGGTAGAATTGATCTTCCAAAGCAGTTTATGTTGCTTGGAAATAAACCTATAATTATGCATACTATAGAAAAATTTTTATTGTGTGACATGTTTGATTGCATAGTTTTAGGTATTCATAAATATTGGATTGATTATACAAAGGAATTGTTAGAAAATTATAATTTAAATAATGAAAAAATATTTATAACCCAAGGCGGAAAAGACAGAAATTTAACTATATTAAACATAATAGATTTTTTGGAAAATAAATTTGGTGAGAATGAAAATAATATTATAGTAACTCATGATGCTGTAAGGCCGTTTGTTACTCTTAGAATGATAGAAGAAAATATAATTTCAGCTGAGAAGTATCAAGCCTGCGACACGGTAGTAAACTCTAATGATACTGTTATTTATTCTCAAGATAAAAATTTTGTATCCGAAATTCCAGATAGAAACAGCATTTTTTTAGGTCAAACACCTCAGAGTTTTAGTATGAGCTTGTTAAAAAAATTATATTTAAGTTTAACTCAAGAAGAAAAAGATACTTTAACGGATGCCTGTAAGATATTTTATTTGAAAAATAAACCTGTTAAATTGGTTAAAGGTGAGTATTTTAATTTTAAAATTACTACCATTTCAGATTATCAAATAGCACAAGCTATGATTTCAGGAGAAAAATTTGATCAATAATATTTATCAGCTAGTAAAGCCAAAAGTTTTTAATATTAAACATGTAGGTATACATATAGATAAAAACATAATTATAAAACCCAGATATATGTCTATTTGTCATGCTGATCAAAGATATTATAACGGTCAAAGAGATGTTAAAATATTAGAAAAAAAACTTCCTATGGCTTTGATTCACGAATGTTGCGGTGAAATTGCATATGATTATTCAGGAAAATTTAAAATTGGTCAAAAAGTAGCTTTAATACCAAATTTTAATTTAGATAAAAATTATAATTTTTTTGAAAATTATGGAAAAAATGCTGGGTTTTTGTCTAGTGGTTATGATGGTTTTATGAGGGAATTTGTAAATTTAAACTCAGATAGGATTATAAATTTTGAAGATATAGATTTAAAAATAGCTAGTATAACTGAATTTGTTAGTGTAGCGGTTCATTCTGTAAATAGATTTTTAAAAATTTCTCATTATATAAAAAATAGAATTGGTGTTTTGGGTGATGGAAGTTTAGCTTATATTCTTTGTTTAATTCTAAAAAAAATGCTTAAAAAATCGAAAATTATAGTGATAGGAAAAAATCAGAATAAATTAAATTTGTTTGATTTTGTAGATGAAAGTTATATTTCTAATAATATTTCTGAAAATTTAGAATTTGATCATGCATTTGAATGTGTAGGTGGCGAAGGTAGCTCTTCTGCAATTCAGGACATAATTAAGCACATTAATCCTTTAGGCAGTATCGTTTTGCTTGGTGTCACTGAAAATAAAGTTTATATTGATACTAGAAATATTTTAGAAAAAGGTCTCACTTTAGTCGGTTCAAGTAGATCTGGAAAGGTGGATTTTGAAAAAGCTCTTTTTTTAATGAAAAATTTAAATTTCCAGAAGAAACTTGAAAAAATTATTTATGAAGATGAACCTGTGGAAAGTATTGAAGACATTCATAGAGTTTTTAATACCGACTTGAAAACCAGTTTTAAAACTGTATTTGAATGGAAAATTTAGTAAAGTTACATAAAAACATGAAAAAGAAAATTAAGACCGTGAGTGCTGTTGTGGTGAGTTTATTGGTGTGTTTTAATGGGATAATACTGTTAGCGCTGATTTAATTTTACCGTAAAAATATTTAAATAAGCGGAATATAATTATTATCATGAACATTAATATTTTAAATTTTTACGCTGTTCTTCATTTTTAAGCTTTTTAATTAAAACATCTAAAAGTGGTTTAGTGTAATATTCACCTATTTTATCTTTTGGTTTATAATATTTTAAATGAGAAATTATTTTTGCGATTTTGGTTTTTCTTTCTATTTTTATTCCATTCAAAATTATTATTGAAGTATTTTTTCTTTAATTGGTTCAATAATTTTGTCTATAATTAAATTTAAATCCTTAGTTGTTTGTATATTTGAGTTACAAATTTTTTCTTTTAAATTTTCTATTTTTTTTAATAATTCGTTTTTTTCTCTTTCCTTTTCAAGTTCAAAATTTATATATGTTTGTTCCATATCCATAATATATCTGCATTGATTTGTTAAAACATCTAAAGAAGGTTTTATATAGGTAGTACCTAAGTAACTAATAGGATTATAACTATTTAAAATAGTAATTATGTTATTTATATTCTGAACATTATCTTTTTCTTTTGTAATATCACGATTAGTTTCAACATTAATATTTTTACAAAAATTTTCAATTTGTGTAAAAATTTCAGTAAGTTTACTTTTTTTTGTTTACCAAAAATTCTTTGTATAGTAAATACATCATTAGCAATACTTATAGCCGTATTTAATTTTTGAATATCTAATGCTTCTTTAATTATAAATTTAAGGTCATTTACTTTTTGTTCTCACTGGTTTCTTTATTTTTACCAAACTCTATTCTAATATCTGCAATTATTTTTTTAACAGATTCCCAATTCTTCTTGTTTTCATCACTATCGCATTTTTCAGGTTTTTTAATAGGAAATTTCAATTTACCTTCTGATACTTTTTTCACTAAATCTTTTATATTTATGTCTGTTTTATATTTTAATGAATTTAGTTTACGACCGTAAACATGTACTACTGGAATTTTAGTACCACTTTCTGTTATTTTTTCTTTAGTTGAATGGAGGAGAGAGCCCCCAAAAATTAAAACTAGCTTTTAGACCATTAATTTCATCTTTGTAGCAATATATTAAATCTCCAAGTGTTTTAACTAAGTAAACTTCTTTTTCTATAGGTTCTCCTTCTTTATCCTTAATAATTTTTTCTGAATCAATCATTTTAAAATCACATCTAAAATAAAAGTTAATCAAAAATTATGCTACAATAAGTTCTCTAATTTTGTAAATAGAAAAGAATTCAATAATTTTTTATGCAAATTTTCTATTTTTGAACATTTATTATAATTTTTTTTGTAAATTTTATAAACCGAACTTTTTTAACGCTGTTTTTTAAAATTTTTATAACAAGCTATATATGGTTTCACAAATATACCCAATTAGAGAAATATTTTTTCAAAATAAATAACAACAATATTAGATTTAATAGTCAATAAATCATAATATTGAAATTATACTTTTGGCACAAATGAACGTAAGTTTTTGAGTTTTTACGACATTTAAGACACCGAATTTTTATGGCTTGCAAAAAAATCAATTGAAATTTCATATTATATTTTTGTATGCATTAGACCTGTCCATAAACAAAAGAAATGGTAAAATAAACAAATGAATAAGTATAAAAAATTATAAAAACAAGAAGACCAAAATTTCAAATTAATCACAGGAGTCACAAAAGCGGTATTCAAAAAAATGCTGAAAATCTTAAAAAAAGTATCAATCGACACACAAAAAAGGTGGAAGGAAGGGGACTTTCAGATGAACTCAGACGCACTTGAATACTGGCGAGAATACAGAAGTATGCGTCATATGACCTTGGATTATGAAGTACCAAAATCAACGCTATGCAAATATATAATTTTTGGGTGGAGGATGTGTTAAGACGGTCGGAAGAGTTCAAAATCAAAGAGATTAAAGAACGTTTTAAATCCGATAATATTGAAAAAAATAATTTTGAAATGTTGCTCTTAGATGTCGAAAAACAACCAATCGAAATGCCGAAGTACAAACAAAAAGTATCATACCCATGTAAAAAAAGAGGCACACAACAAAATATCAAATTTCAGCCAATGCAAAAACACGTGAAATATTTGATGTTTTTAATGCAATCGGCGCAATACACGATTTTGTAATATTTAAAAATTCTTTAGCCAAAATACTCGGGAAAGAAGCTAAAATTTATGCAGATAAGAGGTATCAAGGAATTCAAAAATTTTTTCCGAATGCTAAAATACCAAAAAAGCTACAAAAAATCATCCTCTCACTGAAGAAGAAGTCATTGAAAATAAGCTTTTAGCAAAAAAAAGAATCACAATTGAACACATTAATAGGGAAATAAAAATATTTAGAATTTGTAAAGAAATTTACAAAAACAAAGGAAAAAGAGGTTTACTTAAGGTCAAATTAATTGCAAATTTGTATAATCATAGGTTGGCTTTTGAGTTTAGAAACAGGTCTATTAAAAAATAGCGTTTATATATACTCAGGTCTGCATAATAATATTTTCATATTTTAAACTAGATTTGACTCTTCAAATTTGTTATAATATTTGAAATGAAAAAGAAAATCCCAGAAGTTATAAGCATACTAAAAAAGACATATTTGAATCCTAAGTGTGGTTTGGATTATAAAAATCCTTTAGAATTGATAATATCAGCTAGGTTGTCAGCTCAATGTACTGATTTAAAGGTTTCCAAAGTAACACCTAGTTTATTTGAAAAGTTTCCAAATATGGAATCTTTTGCTGAAGCCAATGTAGAAGAAATAGAGAAATATATTCATCCATGCGGAATTTATAAGGTTAAATCTAGAGATATAGTCTCTATGTGTACAAAATTGATAAAAAATTATAATGGTGAGATTCCAGATAATTTAGAGGAATTAATTAAGTTACCTGGTATTGGAAGAAAAACAGCTAATTTGATTTTAGGAGAAATATTTAAAAAACCTGCCATAATAGTAGACACTCATTTTATGAGAATTACTAGAAAATTGGGATTTCATAACTCTAAGAACCCATATGAAATAGAAAAAATTATGAAAAATATTTTACCTAAATCTGAGTCTACAGATTTTTGCCACAGAATAGTTTTACATGGTAAAAATGTCTGTAAAGCTGTAGGCCCTCAATGTGAAAAATGTCGTGTAAATAATTATTGCAATGGATTGTAAAAAAAATGAAAAAAAAAGTAGATATAAATAAATACAGTTCTAGTGCAAAATACAAAAAAAAGAAAATTTTAAATATTTTTGTTAAAATTTTATTGACTTTCGGGAAGACATTTTTAACAATTATTTTATTATGTTTTTTTTCTGGAATATTTATTTTGATTTACATAAAACATTACATAACTTCTTCCAGTGATGATAGTTTTTTGCTTGATATTAATAATTCTAAACTTTCTTTGACTAGTTTTATTTATGTAGATAATCAAGAATATCAAAAAATATATAGTGTGGAAAATAGAATTTGGGTTGACTTTAAAGAAATACCTAAATATATGAAAGATGCTATAATTTCTATTGAAGACAAGAGATTTTATAATCATGCTGGAGTAGATTTTTTTAGAACTACTGGAGCGGTTTTAAGTTTGATGACTGGTAAGCCTTTATACGGCGGTTCTACTTTGACACAACAATGCGTAAAAAATGTAACTGGAGATAGTAAACTTAGTTTAACTAGAAAGCTTAGAGAAAGTTTTAGAGCTTTAAAATTAGAAGAAACTCATTCTAAAGATGAAATCTTAGAATTGTATTTAAATATAGTTAATTTCGGCGCCGGAAGCAGAGGAGCAGAAACAGCAGCTAATATTTATTTTGATAAAAATATAAAAAATTGCTCTTTATTAGAATGTGCGACTATTGCTTCTATAACACAAAATCCTACTGCTTATAATCCGTTAAATCATCCAGAAAAAAATAAAAAACGTAGAGAATTAATTTTGAGTGAAATGCTGATTCAGGAGAAAATCACAAAACAAGAATATATTCAAGCTATAGGGGAATCTGAAAATATTAAATTAAGCTCTAAAAATAATAATTTTAAAGACAACAACCTAAGCAACGAAGTTAGAAATTGGTATATAGAAACCATGCTAAAAGATATAGTTAAAGATTTGTGCGAAAAATATAACATAGGAAAAGAATCAGCTGAAAATATTTTATATAGACAAGGTTTAAAAATTTATTGTTCTATGGATAAAAACGCCCAAAATATAGTAGAAAAAAATGTAAAAAATTCACTTTTAGACCCAAAATTAGAGCTTGGTTATATATTAATGGATTTTAACGGTAGAATTTTAGCTATATTAGGTTCTAGAAAAGAAAAAACAGGGAATTTACTATATGACAGAGCTAATCAAGCAAGACGTCAGCCAGGTTCTACTATAAAACCACTTTCTGCATATACTTTGGCTTTAGATATTGGGTTATATAATTATTCTTCTATAATTTCAGATAAACCCTTGATTTTAGAAACAGATGGCGTTACAAGAGAATGGCCGTTAAACTGGTACAGCGGTTACAGAGGAAACGTAATTTTACAATGGGCACTAGAAAAATCAGCTAATGCTCCAGTAGCACAAATAATAAATAAATTAGGTACAAAAAGAAGTTATGATTTTTTAACTAATAAATTAAAATTTTATAGTCTAGATCGAAACGATTCTACATCTTTGTCTGCACTTGCAACTGGGGGCACTCATGTTGGAGTAACAGTCAGAGAAATGACAGCAGCTTTTCAAATTTTTGGAAATAGCGGAAGATACTATAAACCCTATACTTATGATTATATTACAGACAGAAATAATAAAATTATTTTAGATAACAGAACAAATATTCCAGAGCAAGTTATAAATCCACAGACGGCTACTGTTATGAATAAATTATTAAAAAATGTAGTAACAGGTCCAGAAGGTACTGGAAAATTAGCTAACATAAACGATTGGAATATAATAGGAAAAACTGGTACTACCACAGATGATTTTGACAGCTGGTTTTTGGGAATGAGTCCTTATGCAGTATCTGGTATTTGGGTGGGATACGATGAACCAAGAAGAATAAAAGAAATTTCCGCAGCTATTAAAATTTGGAAAAGTATAATGGAAGAATATTTAAAAAACAAATCTAAAATTGATTATAACTATGATAATAAAGTAAAAGAAAATTTATATTGTAGGTCTACAGGTTTACTCGCAAATCCTAGTTGTCCAAGTAAAGCTACAGGGTATTACTCCAACAGCAATGTCCCACATGAATGCAATTTGCATGGATATACAAGATTTACTAATGGCGTAATAAAAGAAAATATAATAGAGGACAACAAAATCGAAAATGATTCAATAGAAAACAATGCACAAATAGATGATATAGATACTGATGAAACTCTGAGGGAAACATCTGATTAACGCGAGTTCGATAAAAAATAGGATATGAAAAATCTGTCCCGAAGCTGACAAAAAGGTGTTTGCAGAAAACCAAAGAGGCAGATTTTTTATGCAAAAAGGATCATTAATAGCAAAATTTTGTGATACAGATGAATTTTGTAAAGCATTTGAAAAATATTGCAGAAAAAGACGTTTATCGAAGAAAAAGATGACTTATAGAATCCGTAAACAATCTTCTAAAAGAGCGTTATCAAATTGAGCATTTTAGATACCGTTGCCAAACAAATTTTTTAGTTAATTTGGTTTGATTGCCTATTTTTTATATAAATCTCCGCGAGAAAACCGCTAAATATTTATTTTAGCGGATGAACCGTAAAAATATTGACAAAAAATAATGTTATGCTAAAATTATAGGAGATGTTGTTTCAACGAAAATCAAGTTAAAGCTTCAAGCATTAAAAATTAAATACCGGAGGGCTCACAGAAATTTACGCTTGAAATGAAATGGAGCTTACGTAAGACGAGTAATCGCTGGGGATATAGAACCAAGAATTTGCTTGATCTTTAGCCAAGCAGAGTGTCAAGTTTTTTACCTTTTTCATTTGTTTTGTGACAATATTTTTAAATGTAATCTAGAAATATTCGCACCCAAATTTCTCAAATTTTGTTCAAAATTTTCATATCCCCTATCCAAGTGGTAAATATCTGAAATAATAGTTTGACCTTCTGCATTTAAGCCAGCTACAGCTAAACTTGCAGCACCTCTTAAGTCAGTTGATTTTACATTTGCCCCCGATAGTTTTTTCACTCCTTTTACAATTGCAACTTTTCCTTCTATTTTGATATCTGCTCCTAGTCTTGCCAATTCACTAACATGTTTATACCTATTTTCAAAAATATTCTCTATAAATATGCTTGTTCCGTCAGATACAGTATTCATAGCCATAATAATTGCTTGAGCATCTGTCGGAAAACCTGGGTATGGCATAGTCCTCAATGATTTATTAGAGTTTAATTTTCTTGGTGCTTTTAAATAAAGATTATTATTTTCTATAATAACTGAACAACCTGATTCTGTAAATACAGAAATGATAGAATCTAAATCTTTATGATTTATATTTTTTATCAAAACAGAACCACCAGTAATCGCAACTGCTGACATGTAAGTAGTTGCTACTATTCTATCGGGAATAATTCCATGCTCTGTCCCATGCAATTTTTTTATTCCATGAATAATTATGTTATTCTCTTCAGATATTTTTATTTTTGCTCCACATTTATTTAAAAAATTTATTAAGTCAAAAATTTCAGGTTCTCTAGCTGGATTTATAATCTGAACAATCCCTTCAGATTTAACTGCTGCTAGTATCAAATTTTCAGTTGCTCCAACACTTGGAAAAGAAAGTGTTATTTTACAATCTGTTAACTTTTTATTAACTTTACAGCTTATAAAACCATGATTTTCATATATTTCTATTCCCATATGTTTTAAATTATCTAGGTGTAAATCTATAGGTCTAGCGCCAAGTGCACAACCGCCTGGAAAAGATAATTTTGCTTTTCCAACTCTAGAAACTAAAGCACCTAAAAATATAATAGAAGACCGCATTTTACGCATTAATTTTTCTGGTACATCATGTTTATGAACATTTCTAGAATCTACTGTTAAAACAGAATCTTCAAATTTTACTTTACATCCAAGATGTTCTAAAATTTCTATTGAAACATATATATCTAATAAACTAGGACAATTTTTTAAAACACAAATATCTTCTGACATAATACACGCTGCTAAAATGGGTAACGCACTGTTTTTGGATCCCTGTATCTTTACTTCTCCAATTAACTTTTTTTCGCCATTTATTAATAATTTAGACATTTAATCTCTCCCATGTTGTTATAAAATATGCGCGAATGAGAGATTGTGTTAACATTAGACCTGTCCAAAAACAAAAAATGGTAAAATAAACAAATGAATAAGTATGAAAAAATAAAAAAACAAAAAGACCAAAATTTCAAATTAATCACAGGAGTCACAAAAGCGGTATTCAAAAAAATGCTAAAAATTTTAAAAAAAGTATCAATAGACACACAGAAAAGGTGGAAGGAATGGACTTTCAGTTGAACTCAGATGCACTTGAATATTGGCGAGGATACAGAAAATATGCGTCATATGGCCTTTGATTATGAAGTACCAAAGTCAACGCTATGCAAATATATAATTTGGGTGGAAGATGTTTTAAGACGGTAGGAAAAGTTCAAGATCAAAGAGATTAAAAAACGTTTTAAATCCGATAATACTGAAAAAAATAATTTTGAAATGTTGTTCTTAGATGTTGAAGAACAGCCTCGAAGTACAAACAAAAAGTATCATACTCAAGTAAAAAAAGAGGCACACAACAAAATATCAAATTTTAGCTAATGCAAAAACACGTAAAACATTTGATGTTTTTAATGTAACCAGCGCAACACACAATTTTGTAATATTTAAAAACTCTTTAGCCAAAATACTCGGGAAAGAAGTTAAAATTTATGCGGATAAATGGTATCAAGGAATTCAAATGGAATGAAATAGAGTTTATGTAAGAGAGAACCGACCCGCGACAGACGTTGAGCCAAGAATTTGCGCAAAGCAGGGGGGCAGTTGTCATGATCATATTAGAGGATAGAATATCAAGAATCGACCAAAACACCATTCCTTATATGACTAATAAAATGCCACAAGAGGAATTGCTACTAAAGGGTTGATATATTCCTAAATTATGGCTATTTTTTATTGTTTATTGTTTTTAATTTTCGAATTGTATCCCCCCGCGTTGCTCAACTAAAATTCGGGGTTTTATGTTGTTTTTCGTTAATCATTTTTAAGTTCGTCAAAATTGGCAACAAGTTTTAAAACTTTATGGTTTATATTTTTTATTTCCTGTACATTTGTGGACCATTTTGTTACGTTGTCAATTACGTGTAAACATGCATGAATATAACACCAAAAATCTTCTATTCCTATACATGCTAGTATAATTTCTTCTTTTTCTCTTATTTTTGATTTTATCATATCTTTTATGGCTTTTAATGCTACTGTTGATGTTTTATGAATGTCACATCCAAAAATACCAGTCCCCATAGAAACAAATGCTACTTTACTAGATTTTGCAACCAGTAAAGATCTAAAATACACCTCGTACATTTTTACCTTCATATCATCTACATTTTTTGTTTTCTTTACTCCAGGCCTTTTCATATTCGGTGCCACTGCATGAACAATTTCTTCTATCCCTAAATTGATATGACTTTCCGTGACGGGGCCACTTACTGCCCAGCCAGTTTCAATTTTTCTGTGTATTCCTTCTGCTTTATTTAATTCACTTAATTTTTTTTGATTTTCTTTTTTCTTTTTATTATCACTTTCGCCTACTCCATAAATGTTTCCAGATGCTCCACAACCAGGTTCCATTTTAGAATTTGTAGAATTAACAACACAATAAGCTTCTAATTTATATTTAACTTTACTGAAAATATTTTTTAATCTTAATACGTCCCCCCAAACAACAGTTACTCTTGTATTCTCAAAAATACCAGTAAAAAAACTACCATCTTTCGCTATATTTTTGTATACATTTTCTTCAAATTCAGGCACTTTATCCATATCAATAGAATTTTTTAAATCAGGTGGTATAAAAATACTAGGAAATTTATTCAACATAACCAAAGCTGTAAGTTCTTTCTCTGTTTTGTGATCAAAAAAATTTCCTTTTTCAGTATGAAAAGAATTATAAAAACACTTTTTTTCTCCTTCGACTTTAAATTCAACATAAGATTTAACTAAATCCAAATTCAATTTTTTTATATCTTCATTAAAACGAAAAAATAAATTGACAATATTCTGTATTTTTGAACATGAAATTTCTTCAGGAACCTTATTTTTAAAAGTATATTTAAAAGTACATTTTTCACTATTTTTTACTTTTTGAAAATGCTCAACATATCTTTCGAGTTTTAAAAATTATTTTATCTCTTTTAAAAATTCTACTTTTTCTAGTGACATTTTAGGAATTGGATTTGAATCTATAAGTTCAACAAAAAATTTTGTGATTTTTTGACTAGAAGTACCAATGACGGTTTGTGCTGTTCTTATTGAATCTTCTAAAGGCATCTTAAAAAATTTATTATTATTGCCTGAATAATAAAAATTATATTTATCGGTACAATGAATTTTTAATTTTAAATTTTTATAAATGAACTACCCCGCAGCAAGCTGCGGGGTAGTTCATTTTTTTCTCACATTTTATTAAAAAAGATTTAAAATTTATATCAGTTTTAACCAACATTTTAGTTTCTTTAAATTTATCAACTTCACCTACTGGAAGATTTACAATTATAATCTTTTTCTGTCTTACAACAGCGTATAATTCAACTTCTTTTTTTTCTTCTTTGATTTCTATTGTAGAGTCATCTTCCAGCAAATCTCCTTTTTTATTCGATTTACTATCATACTCATATAAAAAAAGTTCTTTTTCATCTAAATTTTCATATGATTTTTCTTTTAAAAGTTTTTTTTTACACACTCGACAGTTCTTGAATTATCTTCCAGTATTAATTCGTGTTGTACTTTACTTTTTATTTTTTTTCGATAAAAATTTATCATCTTTCCAATACCAAGCACCCCAGACATCTTGCTGGGACCGCTATATCTATTATACACAATGACTCTAATTTCTGACATTTTTTATCCATATTCTATTAAAATTTTAAGTAAATTATCTTTGAAATACTCATAAAAATACTTAAATGATCACTATATAATTTAAATAATACCATAAATTGCAAAAAAATGTAAATTTCATAATTTTTTAAGTTATATTTTAGATCATTTAAGTCAAGATACGCTTTATTCTCGGAAATTTTTAACCTCATCGGGTAAAATTCCCTGATGCTCTGCATCGACTTTAAAAAATAGTACAATAACACAAGAACATTCCGGTGGGTAAGTATAAAATAATGCTTCTGTATTATTGTACCATTACGTTTGCCTGGCGAGTAATTTTCGAGCAGCGTAGACGATGTGCTGAGGCAAACATGTGAAGAAATATCCAAGCGGTATGAGATAAATGTACTTGAAAGATGATCATGTATATTTTTTGATACAATCAGTGCCAATGTTGTCGCCCACATACATAGTAAAAGTAATAAATATTATAACAGCAAAGCAAATTTTTAAACTATAGTCTGGAAAAACTGTGAGGCAGCAATTTGTGGAGCGCAAAATATTTCGTTAGTACAGTTGGAAAATACAGAAACGAAAAACAGATTGAAAATTACGTAAAAAGTTAAGTCAAAAAGTATTCCCGTATTCATCGCGGTAGTTCATCTTTTGCTTTTCTAAAAGACCAAGCAAACTTTTGTTTGTCAACATTTTTTTATATTTTGGAGCACCCCTTTTCAACTAAAAGCTTAACGATTTCTTCATTTGTCTCATACAACAAAATACATTTTTTGCATCCAAATTTCTTGTTTCGTTGTAAAAACTAATTTTTAATTACATAGCCCAATTTTCAGATACATTGAACTAACATTACTGACAACACTTCAGGCACAAAATATTACATCAATACACTACACCCAAACATACTAACTAAACCCATGTGGTTGCGGAAGAGGGACTTGAACCCACGACCTTCGGGTTATGAGCCCGACGAGCTACCATACTGCTCCATTCCGCGTTAATATTTAGCTACAAATATAATTGTAGTTATTATTATGAATACTTAAATTTTTTTGTCAACTAAAAATTTGATAATGGTCTAAAATAGTTTACACATATATCCAAGCAAATTTGTTGAGCAATATAATAAAAATTTTTACATTTCAAATGGTCTGAAATAACAAGTCCAAAAGCTTTTTGCATTTTAAATATTTTAGATATGAGAAAAACTTTAGCTTTTTTAAAACTATACTTTTACTAATTTTCAAAAAACTTAAAATTTAGCAAATCTCACCATGAACATTTTTACTATTATTAATTTGGTTTCAGATTTATATATATTTTACTGTAATTTTAGCCATTCTAATTATAACAAAATAAACTTGCTACATTTAATTTTATTTATAAACTATTTTAGAACATAATCAAAAAAGATAAAATATTTTTATATATTTAAAATTTCCTTGTTAGAACAGTTAATACATATTGCTGATTTGATATTTGAAAGTTTACGCCGCCCGGCTTGCCACACAACCAAAACCTGGGTACATGGCGAAGTGGGACGGGTGGATTTTGGAGAAATTTTCTTATTGATGATAGAAAATCCTAATTTTCTGTTTCCTGTGCATAAAATACAAAAATTTGCTAATAATAAAAACACGGTGGTTCGTATTTGAAAATTATAAATGACTAAAATAAAATTTAGTAAAACTAATAAGGTTGTGTTTGTATATGGGTGATTATTTAAAAAAATTATTGGGAGTTATACCTAAAAAGGGATTTAGTTTCAACAAATTAATAGAATTACAAAAAAGTGGCGAAATACCAAATGAAAATTTAGTAAAAACACATTTTGAAACATTTAAAAAAATTTACAGTGGCTATGTAAACTTTTTTCAGTTTTTGTAGAAATATTTGAAACGGAAGGTAAAAATTCTCTTGTAGAAATGCTTAAAACTTATCTTGTGAATTGTACTATAGATGAACAAGAAGATATTATTGAATATTTTGTATTTAAAGAGAATTATACACGATCAAAAAATATAATTGACGAAGAAATAAAAAAGGATTTCAGCGAAATTGAATTTGACATGGTAAAAAAGCATTTCAAAGGAATAAAAGATATTTATGAAAAATTCCAAAAAGCGTGGAGAGTTCCAGCAAAATACAAGTAAAATTACAAACAAACGTACCATAAACAATTTAAATATTGAATTTATGGTACGTTTTTCATTTAAAAAATTTTTCAAAATATTACTTATATTAGTTCTTCAAAATAGATGTTATATCAAAGCAAACTTGTTGAATAATCCAATAAAAATTTGTACACTTCAAATGGTTTGAAATAACAAGTTCAAAAGCTTTTTGCAGTTTAAATATTTTAGATATGAGGAGAACTTTAGCTTTTTTAAAACTATATTTTTACTAATTTTCAAAAAACTTAAAATTTAATAAATCTCACCATGAACATTTTTATTATTATTAATTTGGTTTCAGATTTTGAAACGTATTCTGTTTGAAATGTCTTTTGTACGGATGTTTCATTAAATTGAAATTCCATTCTTTATTACTTTTTTATGATACATATTTTAATTGTAATTTTAGCCATTAGACCTGTTTTTAAACTCAAAAACCCAATCTATGATTATACAAATTTGCAATTAATTTGACCTTGAGTAAACCTCTTTTTCCTTCGTTTCTGTAAATTTCTTTACAAATTCTAAATATTTTTATTTCTTTAATTAATGTGTTCAATTGTGATTTTTTTGTGCTAAAAGCCTATTTTCAACGATTTATTCTTCAGCGATAGGATGATTTTTTGTAGCTTTTTTGGTATTTCAGCATTCGGAAAAAATTTTTGAATTCCTTGATACCATTTATCTGTATAAATTTTAACTTCTTTCCCGAGTATTTTGACTAAAGAGTTTTTAAATATTACAAAATCGTGTATTGCGCTGATTTTACATTAAAAACATCAAGTATTTCACGTGTTTTTGCATTGGCTAAAATTTGATATTTTGTTGTGTGCCTCTTTTTTTACTTAAGTATGATACTTTTTGTTTGTACTTCGAGGCTGTTCTTCAACATCTAAGAACAACATTTCAAAATTATTTTTTTCAGTATTATCGGATTTAAAACGTTTTTTAATCTCTTTGATCTTGAACTTTTCCTACCGTCTTAAAACATCTTCCACCCAAATTATATATTTGCACAGCGTTGATTTTGGTACTTCATAATCCAAGGTCATGTGACGCATACTTCTGTATTCTCGCCAATATTCAAGTGCATCTGAGTTCAACTGAAAGTCCCTTCCTTCCACCTTTTCTATGTGTCGATTGATACTTTTTTTAAGATTTTCAGCATTTTTTTGAATACCGTTTTTGTGACACCTGTGATTAATTTGAAATTTTGGTCTTCTTGTTTTTGTAATTTTTCATACTTATTCATTTGTTTATTTTACCATTTTTTTGTTTTTGTACAGGTCTATTAATAGTTAATATATAATCGTTTATTTTTTTTGTTTTTCTTTATAGTTTTCAATGGCTTTTTTCACTGCATTCTCAGCTAAAACAGAGCAATGAAGTTTTATTTGCGGGAGACCATCTAATGCTTCTACAACTGCTTTGTTTGTTAATTCTAAAGCCTGGTCTACGGTTTTACCTTTTATCATTTCAGTTGCAATAGAACTGGTAGCAACAGCAGCGCCACAACCAAATGTTTTAAATTTTACATCTGTAATAACGTTATTATTCACTCTTAAATAAACTCTCATTATATCTCCGCACTTTGCATTACCAACCTCTCCTACTCCGTCTGGATTTTCAATTGTCCCTACATTCCTAGGATTACTAAAATGATCCAAAACTTTTTCACTGTAATTAATACTAATTGCCTCCAATTTTCTACAATATTATTCTCCCTATTATATTACTTTTCTTGAAATTATTAAACACTAATTTTATTAAAATTTCTAAAAAATTTTAGCATAATAGCACATTCTAATTTTTTTTTCTGTATCTTACAAGAAATTTCATAAGGTTTGCATATATTTTTATTGAACATATAATTATTTGCATTACATCCGCCAGTACAATAAAATTTTGCCCAACAAGATTCACATTTTTCTTTTTTATAAATAGTGATTTTTGAAAATTTCAATTTTAAATCTTCGTTAAAATTGTTTGAATACAAATTACCCATTTTAAATTCACTATAATTTACAAATTGATGGCACGGAAAAATATCTCCTTGAGGTGTAATAGCTACATATTCGTTTCCACAACTGCAACTTTTTAATCTTTTTATTTTACATGGACTATTTTCAAGATCAATGTTATAAAGAAAAAAATTGATTTTCTTACTTTCTTTTTCGAACTCTATTATTTTATTTGCTAAATTTTCATACTCTAAAAGTATTTTTTCTAGATTTTCTTCTCCTATAGAATAATCTAAGTTACAATCTGCAATCACTGGCTCAACAGAAAGATTTTCAAATCCTAAATTATAAATATGCAAAATATCTTGTAAAAAATCTAAATTATACCTGGTATAAGTTGCTCTAACATAACATTCTTTATCTTTTCTGCTTTCCACTAATTTCTTAAATTTTGGCACTATTGAATCGTAAGATCCTTCTTTTAATTTTGTGATTCTAAACTTGTCATTTATAGATTTTCTTCCATCTAAAGACAAAACTACATTATAAAACTCTTCATTTATAAAATATATATTGTCCTCATTTAATAGCAACCCATTCGTTGTGATTGTAAACTTAAATTTTTTATTATATTTTTTTCCTATATTTTTCGCATAATACACAGTTTGTTTTACAACTTCAAAATTCAATAAAGGTTCTCCACCAAAAAAATCTATCTCTAAATTATACATATCACCGGATTTTTCTATTAAAAAGTCTACTGCTTTTTTTGCTGTATTTAGATCCATTAATTTTTTTTCACTACCAAAAGTTCCATTATATGCAAAACAATATTTACAGCGTAAATTGCAATCATGAGATATATTTAAACATAGAGCTGTTATTTGAAAATTAAAAGAAAAATTTTTTTTATAAAATTCATTTTCTTGGGAAAATAACTGTCCATTTTCTACTAAACCACAAATTTCATTATAAGACTCTACAATTTCGTTTTTATCGTATTTATTTAACAATTTTTTTAATAATAAATTACTCGGTTTGTTTTTAAAATCTTCTCCTGACATATTTTCCAGGATATCATAACAAACATCATCAACACAATGAATAGCTCCAGAATTTGTATCTAAAACTATATTAAAATTATTTAGTTTATATTTGTGTATCATTTTTTTGATTCTCCAATTTTTTATATTTACATCTGATTATAAACTATAAATACTCTGTTTTTAGACTTAAAAAGTCATTTGATTATATTTAATAAATGTGATTTTAGTGTAAAAATAATTATTTTTGCACTAAAAATTTGCCCTTTAGGCTTTCTACAATCACTATATCACTATTTTATCAGTTTCAGGACAAACTTTTTATGTTCTATTTCAACTGTTTTGTGTTGTTTTACGAGTTGCCTTTATTTGCTCTGATGCTTTCGTGCTTGAAACTGAATGACATACCAACCCATTAATATTGTAATCTATTGGGTTGCAAGAGCTACGATAGGCAGTTTACATAATAACTTGAAAATTTTAGAGGAACCTTATTTTCAAATTTTTCATATATTAATAATAAAAAAACTCGTTGAGAGAGGAGAGTTAAATATAAAAAATGAAAGATTTATTTTTTGAGTCGAAAATTAAAGAATATGGAATATCGCCTGTGCCTGAAAATGCAGAAGTTGCTATGGCATATGTACCATATCAAAATTCTAGACAGATATATGATATAGAACAGGGATTTTGCGCTGGAACTTTGTTTCCAGAATTAGATAAACCTTTTTGCGATTGTAATTTTGAGGGTGATGAAAAAAATGACTGATAAAGAAAGATTATTAAGAAGAATTTCAAGTTTAGATTTTGCGGTGGTAGAATTAAATTTGTATTTAGATACACATCAAAATGCTATTGAAGTGAAAAATAAGTTGCAAGAATATAAAAAAAAGAGTGAAAAATTAAAAAAAGATTATGAAAAAAGATTTGGAGCCATAACAAGTACTACAGATTCCAATGTAGGAAATGCTTGGGAATGGGTTTCAGACCCTTGGCCATGGGAAAATGATGAAACAGAAGAAAATGATAGCATTTATATTAGTGGAAAAAATATTAACTTAAAGGAAAATGATGACAATTTGTTGAATGAAGACGACAACACCGGGGTGGAGAATTAATAGAATGTGGTGTTACGAAAAAAGATTGCAATATCCTGTTAATATTAAAAACTCAAATCCTAAATTGGCTAAAATTATATTATCCCAATATGGTGGACCGGATGGTGAACTAGCTTCTGCTGTTAGATATTTAAGCCAAAGATTTACCATGCCATACCCAGAATTAAAAGCAGTTTTGACAGATATAGGAACTGAAGAATTAAACCATTTAGAAATAATAGGGACAATAATTTACCAGTTAACCAAAAATATTTCAAAAGAAGAAATAGAAAATAACAATTTTCAAGATTATTTTGTAAATCATACAACTGGAATATCTCCAGAAAATTTAAATATTTCGATAAAAAGTGAACCTATAGCAGATTTGCACGAAAATTTATCTACAGAGCAAAAATCGAGGGTGACTTATGAAAATATTTTAAGATTTTGTGATGACCCGGCTGTGAAAGACCCTATTAAATTTTTAAGAGAAAGAGAAATTGTGCATTACCAAAGATTTGGAGAAACTTTGAGAATGTGTACAGATAAATTAAACAGTAAAAATTTTTACGAATTCAATTCAAGTTTTAAAAATCATTGAAAAAATGTTGCCGTGCATTCTTATGATTTTAATCGTAAATTAACGGCAACAAATTTTGCTAAAACATACAGAATATGATAAAAATTATCGGAATGATCGTAAGACCAAGAATTCATACTTTAACTATTATGAATTTCATCATAAGTGGTATTGATTTAAAATAAGTGGCAAAAGCACTAAGCAAAGAAATAAGAGCAAAATTAAAATGTCCAAAGTCAAAATTTTTTTAAAAAAATAACTAAATTAACTTAAAAACAAATTTTTATATCTTCAAAAACAATGTAGTAAATAAACTTCCTTGCGAAATCAAGAGGTCTGATTACAAAATTTTAAAGCATTTAATACGGAAATTTACGTACTCGATATGAATTTTATAGCATCTATTTCGAGAATAAAATCAATAGATAACTGTTTTTAGCGGCGGACTATTAGAGTGGTAAATTTTGGTATCTTGATATTTCAAATTAACAAAATTTTTCGAAAAATGGTACTTGCTCATATTGAAAATTTTTAAATCATAAACTAATCTTTTTTTAACAATTTTTGATAATTTAGGCAGCTTTTCCGCTTACAATTATCTGATCAGTTATTTTTTTAACAGAACATGATTGGTTTTAATCTCTTTGTTTTACATTCAGCTATATCAGTTATCGCGAATGAAATATTACTATTTTAATTTAATTAATTTTTACCTCGAAGGACCAGCTTTATATAAAACTTGTCCAATCCAGAAATCGGTTTTATTTACGTAATATTTTTAAAAAATATATTCAAATTTAACGTTTTTTATACTTCGATAATCATAAAATATCAATGTCATTAAACGTTTTTTCTGGCAAATTTTTCTATTATTTCGTTTAATGTCATGTCAGTTATTTTCTTGATTTCTTTAAGTATTTTTTGTTCTATCTCGATTGAAATTTTTGATTTTTTAATACAATTATGAATTTTTTAATCTACCGTTCTCGCTTTTTCGAATATTTTGATTACGCATATTCTTAGTCACTTTTGTTTCTTTAATTATCTCTGTTTGGTTATTTTTTTCTTTTGATATTACTTTTGGAAATGTAAGCACACTTAGTCTATATTTTAAAACGCTATATATACTTACAAAAGTTCTTTTAATTTTTTATTCTACTGCAACTATAAAATAATAAACAGGCTGATCACCCTGAATTATATTTACATCTAAGTTCTTATATTTAGATTTTAAAATATTACTAATTTTGTCAGACTGTTCTTGAGTTACATTTTCCCCTTTAATAATAGTCAAAAATTCAGAATCTTTTTTTACAAGTAATTTTAGTAACTTAAATAAAGTTTTTATAATATCCTTCATAACAAAAACTAATTTGCCATCTTTTAAAGCTAGTATATTATCTTTTTTAATTTTTAAACCACCAAATTCAGAATTTCTAGCTGCAAAAGTAATTTGACCAGTTTGCACTTTTGAAAGATTTTCTGTCATAATTTTTATATTATCTTCCATTGAATTTTCAAAATTATACTTTAAAATAGCTGAAATACCTTGTGGAATAGTTTTTGTAGGAATTATAACAACTACTCTATCTTTTGCTAGATTTACAGTTTGTTCAGCTGCCATGATTATATTTCTATTATTTGGAAAAACATATACAATCTTAGATGGAGTTGCAAGAACTGCCCCTAAAATCTGATTTGTGCTTGGATTCATAGTTTGTCCACCAGTTACAACATTACTACATCCTAAATTTTTAAATAAATCTACCAATCCATTGCCACAAGCGACAGCTACAAATCCAACTTCTTCAATAGGTTCCGCAAATTCTAATTTTCCAATTTCGATTTTATTTTTACTCTGAGATTCCCAAATTACTCTTCGTTGTTCTTTCATGTTTTCTATTTTAATATTCATCAATTCGCCAAATTCTAAACCTTCTTTCAAAGCTTTGTCTGGGTTTTCAGTATGAACATGTGTTTTTATAATAATTTCATCTGTAACTACTACCACACAGTCACCAATTCTTTCTAATTTTTTTCTCATTTTTTCTACGTTAATTTTTGTTAACTTATTTTTTTTAACTATAAATTCAGTGCAGTAAGTAAATCTGATATCGCCATCAAATCTAGACACATCATTTTTAAATTTATCATCTATTTCTAAATTCAAGTTTGTGATCTCTTTTTCTATAATTTTTCCATTTTTGAAATAATGTAACATGCCTTCTAGTATTAAACACAAACCTTTACCACCAGAATCGACAACATTGGCTCTTTTTAATACTGGTAATAATTCAGGAGTCAATTTTAATGCCTCTTCAGCGCCTATACATATTTGAGAAAATATATATATCAAATCATTACTAGTTTTCAAAGCCAATTTTCCTCTTTCAAATGCCATTCTAACAACAGTCAAAATAGTACCCTCGGTAGGATTCATTACATTTTTATAAGCTAAATTTGAGCCTAATTCTAAACTATCAACAAAATCTTCACCTGAAGCCACATCCATATTTTTTAAAATTTTAGAAAATCCTTGGAAAATCAAAGATAAAATAACCCCTGAATTTCCTCTGGCGCCAATCAACAATTTAGAAGAAACCAACTCTGAAATCTCATTAATATATTTACTTTCTTCGTTCTCTAGCTCTTTTACAGCTGGTTCCATAGTCATAGACATATTGGAGCCTGTATCACCATCTGGAACTGGAAAAATATTAAGTTCATTAACGAAATTTTTGTTTTTATATAGATTATTTGCCCCCGAAATTATTGCAAATTTAAAATCTTGACCATTAATCAAAAAAACATACACCCTCCAGAATATTTATTCTATTATTATCCTTTTTATATTTAAAAAATACAATGAAAATTACATTTCATAAAATTCATTATTTTAGATATTTTATTATCATACCGATAGAATTTAAAATATATAATAAATGTTAATCATAAACTAATTATTTTAAAATGTTCTACAATATCAATACAATAATTTTTATATTAGAATATTTATATAAATTCACGAAAAAACCACTAAATATTCATTTTAGTAGATGAACCGTAAAAATATTGACAAAAAATAATAGTATACTAAAATTACAAGAGATGGTGTTTCAACGAAAACCAAATTGAAATTTTAAGCATGCATTAAAAATTAAATACCGTGGGGCTCACGGGGTTTACGCTTAAAATGAAATGGAGCTTACGCAAGTAATCGCTGGAGGTGCGGAAAAAAGAATCTGCTTGATCTTTAGCCAAGCAGAGTGTCAAGCAGGAAATTCCACTAAACTACCTAGTAACTTAAGACGATTAACCTCATAATTAAATTTATCAATAGTAATTATTTCTATTTTATCAACTACAGGAATGCATAATGAATTAAAACAAATATACTCGATGTCTTCACCATTATAGAAGTATTTACAATAATTTCCTTCTTCTATTACTTCTTTTAATAATTCCTTCACCTTTAAAAAAATCAAACAGATCTACATCATAACTATTATCAATTTCTTTATTTTTAAAAACTTTTATAATTTCAAGTTTACCCCACCAAAGCAAACCGGCCTTATCATCCGAAATTAATATTTTAAATTTATTTCTTTCATGCATAAAAATTTTTGGGTTAATTAATAAAATTTCACCACATTCTTCTGTTGTAATCCTCAGATTGTTATTTTTAATGGAAAGTGACATAAGGTGCATTTCTTTTTTCTTTGTATCAAGACTTTCTTCTAAATATCTTGAACCCAAATCCATTTTTTCAAATTTTGTTTTTTCCACACATGTGCAACCAGACAGACGCATACTAAAATTCGAAGATATTCTTATTTTTCCATTAACAATTTCCAAATTTTTTAACTTTTTTATGATTTTTTGATCTTCACTACTTACTATTGCCAAACTGCACTGATTATCAGCTGTCTCGTAACAAAAATAATATTCTTGGGCTATTCACTTCAAAGCCACCAAATTTGGCAAGCACATCGTTTTTCATTTGGTTTTTTTTCCTAAATAAACTCCTCCTGATATCAAAGCCGTCACTGCTAAAACTGTTGGCACAGCAAATTTAATGTAATTTATGTTATTCAAAATCAACCACTCACTTATTTATCATTGGATATCTTAGTAGATATGATAATAAAATAAAAAATTAGTTTTGTCAACAATTTTTTTGTTCTATAAACTATTCTGAGTCATAATCAGAATTTTTGGTTTTCCAATTCTTTATTTCCTTATGATTTCCTGATAATAACACATCTGGTACCTTGTTTTCTCTCCAATTATATGGTCTAGTATATTGCGGATATTCTAAAGTTTTTCCGTTATAAAAACTTTCATCTTCAAAACACTCATTATCTGACAAAACTCCTGGAACTAACCTAAACATTGTATCCAATAACACTAAAGCTGGGATCTCACCACCTGTTAGAACATATTCACCTATAGAAATTTGTTCATTAACTATAGAAGTTATAATTCTTTCATCGATGCCTTCATAGTGTCCACATAAAATACATATATTAGAATTATTTGTTAATTCTTTAGCTTTTTGTTGAGTCAATACTTTCCCTTTTGGAGACATATAAATTAATTTAGGTATAATTTTTCTACAATTACATATGAACTCAAAACATTTAAAAATCGGTTCCGCCTTCAGAAGCATACCTTTGCCGCCTCCGTACGGTTTGCCGTCCACTCTTTTATGTCTATCATCTGTAAACTCTCTCAATTGATGGTACTCTATATCTAAAAATTTTTTTTTTATAGCTCTCCCTGTAACGCTTCTTGAAATTACAAATTCTATAATTTCGGGAAATAATGTAATTATATCTACTGTCAACATAGATTAATTTTAACATTTTAATCTATATGGAAATAGACAAAATCTAAAATTTTATTTGAGATTGTACCGAATATGCAAATATCTTTTCCAATGCCCCGCCAATTTAATCGTACATAAATTGTATGACAACCGCTTAAGGTAAATTTCCGTTTTTACAACAAACACATACAAAAATAACATTTAAAATCTTTAGATTATGGGAAAATTGGGAATAAATGCTCAATTTTTTATATTTTCACTACACCAAATTTTATTTCATGTAAACAAGCTCTAATGAATAAAAACGGATTTTAAAATTTTTTTAATGCATAAACGGTTAGGCAAACACAATTTTTCCTTGAGTTTTTTTATCAAAAAATTATAATTTAAATTATAGAGATAAAGTACAAGAAAAGGAGTACTAACAAAAAAATGATTTCTTATTACAAAACATCTGCAAATGCGAAAATCGTAGGTATAGACAATTATATTGATGGTTGTTGGGTTAAATGTGTTGCACCAAATGAAGAAGAAATTGACTATTTAATTTCTAAATTCAATTTAGAGCCAGATTTTCTCAAATCTTCTTTAGATGAAGAAGAATCTTCTCATATAGATTATGAAGAAGGTACTACACTTATAGTTTTGGATAGCCCTATAGTTAACAAAACAGAAGAAAATTTTACTTATTATACTGTTCCATTATCTATAATGGTAACACCAGTTGCTGTAATCACAGTTTCTTTAAGCGAAAATTCTATAATAGAGGAGTTTTCAGAGGGACTTTTAAGAAATGTAAGAACAGATTTACAATCAAATTTTGTTTTACATATCATGCTTAGAATGACAAGTAAATATTTACAATATCTAAAGCAAATAGATAAAATAACTGGTCATGTAGAAAAAGAACTAAGAAAATCTATGAAAAATAAAGAATTAATTCAGCTTTTAGAAATAGAAAAATCCTTAGTTTACTTTTCTTTTTCTCTTAAAGCAAATAATAATACTTTTCAGAAGCTTACAAGAAGAAATCATATGAATTTACTAGAAGATGACAAAAATTTGCTAGAAGATGCTTTGATAGAAATAAAACAAGCTATAGAAATGTCAGAAATTTATTTAAATATATTGTCTGGGACTATGGATGCTTATGCGTCTATTATTTCTAATAATTTAAATATTGTCATGAAAGTTTTAGCTTCAATAACTCTTATAATTTCTATTCCTACGGTTATTTCAGGAATTTACGGTATGAACAACCCTGATATCCCGATGATGGATTATTGGTGGTTTCCTATTGTTTTATCACTAATTCTGGCATTAATAAGTTGGTATTTTCTTAGGAAAAAAGATATGATTTAAAAAAATATTAATATAATATATGTATGTCAAATTTATTTATAAAAAAATATTCTGATGAAACTTTAAAATCAGTATCAAATTTAATTTTTAATATAGAAAACCCTCTGCATTCTATATCATTGTCAGCAGATTTTTTAAAAAATGAAACTTTAAGCGAAAAAGCTCAAAATGAAATATATAAAATAATAAAAAAAGAATCTAGTGATATTTTAAATTTTATAAATGAAGTTTTGAACACTATAAAATCAAATAGAAAAGAAAAAAATGATATAAGTCTGGATGAAAAAAAATATTCTTATAAAGATGTAGAATCCATATCTGAATTAGTACATGATATAAAAAATCCGTTGTGTTCTTTAATTTTATCAGCTGAACTTTTGAAAAAAGGTACTTTGAACAAAAAAAATAAAAATGAAATTTACAGCATAATTCAGGAAAGTTCAGAAAATATTTTAAATTTTGTAAACGAAGTTTTAAATACTATAAGGTCAAACAAACCAAAAGAAAAAGTAGATATAAATTTAGAAATTTCAGAACGTTTAAAAGAATTGGGAAATTTATTAAAAGAAAAAAACATAAAAATAAACTTAAATTTTGGTGAAAATATTTTTATAAAAGGTTTTATCACAGATATTAAAAGAGTTTTTGATAATTTAATTTCAAATGCTATCAAATATAACAAAGAAAATGGTAAAATAAACATAAAGACTTTCAAAACTAAAAAAAGTGTTTCTATAGAAATAAAAGATACTGGTATCGGTATTTCAGAAAGCGACATTAAACATGTATTTGACAAATTTTACAGAGCAAAAACCGTGAAAAATTCTAATACATCTGGGACGGGTATGGGTTTGTATATAACAAACAAAATTGTAAAATCTCACAACGGAACTATAAAACTCACAAGTAAATTAGATAAATATACTAAATTTAAAATAAATTTAAAAAATCACCAAATTCTAATACCGTAGAATAAAAATATTTATCTGTATTTTATGATTCTCTTAGTTAAATACAATATAACAAAACTATACAAAATAATAATTTATTTTTAAATATATTGAAAAAATGCTTGACATTAAGTCTAACTTTGTTATACAATAATAAAAGTAGCATGAACTTTTTGGTTACATAAGAATTAAGTGTTCCATAAAATAAAAATTTAGGAGGAAATAAAATTGTTTAGTAAAAAGGTAAAATTTTTAGCAAATACATTAGCTTCATTAACTTTGGTGTCAACATTTTATAATGTGAGAAGGGAGCGGACTCACCTAAGGTTTCAATAAATGTTCCTAAGGCTCCTGATAATTTTAGAAAAATAATTAGGATTATAGGAGTTTCTTTTTTGGGGGCAGTAGGCACTGGTGCTATTTCATATGGGATTTGGAAACATTATTTTGATTGTTTCAATTTTTATTATGGCCTATATGAAAATTTTCCGGATAATACCGAGAATAAATATTGGATAGTTCATTTTTTCTCAAGAGGTGGAAGGGTTTCTAAAGTTAATGAACATTTCACAGAAGAAGGCGCCCCATTTTTTTATTTCGTTAAAAGCAGCAAATCAAAAGGGTCAAAGTGTCCTTCAGAAGTCGAGACATCTAATGGTTGTTTTTTTGTGAAAAAAGAAGAATTGAGTGATGAACAGGCTAAAAAGGTAAGATGGTTAAAAACTATGGTAGGGTATTATGTATTAAGGGAAGATGAGCATAAGTTAGATAACTAATAATATATTTGTTTATTATTTTTTTGAAAATACTCAGATTTATAGTTTTAATTTTGGGTATTTTTTCATTTTTTTATAATTTTAATGTAAATTGGATTAGACATCGGCTTAAAATTATTAAAAATTCTAATAAATTTGGACAAAAAAATTTTTTAAAACGAATCTAATTTTTGAATATTAAAAACCGCTTTGACGTAATAAATATAAGATTATCCATAGTAAATTAACAATACATTTCACAGTAATAATAACGATAGTTTTAAAAATAAAGGTATTGACTATTTTTTTAAATATTTAACATAAAAAGTAAAATTTATTGTTCATAATTATAAAATTTGATTTTGTAGTATCAAATAATATATTTTGATAATATAGTTCTTATTATGGTTTACAACAGGATAAAAAAATAGTAAAATAACACACGAAAATAATTTAGTTTTATTTGATTATCAAAGAGAGCTTGTTGGATGTGTAAAAAATAAGACTCTTTTTATAATTTAATGAAGTAAAATGGTCACACTCCATTGACTTAAAACACAGGAAATTTTAATATTTTTTCAAGTCGTTATTTTTTTCAGAAGTATTATCCTAATAATGAGATTCTAATAATGTAGACACTTGGAAAATTTAGAAAATACTGATATTAAAAAAATTTAAAGGAATTTAGATAGGATGCCAAATAATTTAGTAATAGTTGAATCTCCAGCAAAAGCTAAAACGATAACTAAATATCTAGGAAAAGGATTTGAAGTTATTGCTTCAATGGGACATGTTAGAGATTTACCAAAAAATAAAATAAGCATAGATATAAAAAATAATTTTAAGCCTAATTACGAAGTTTCAAAAGATAAAGAAAAAATAGTAGAAAAAATCAAGAAAAAAGCTGAAAAAAGTAAAAATATTTTTCTTGCTACAGATCCTGACAGAGAAGGTGAAGCCATATCATGGCATTTAGCGTATTTATTAAACTTAGATCTAAACGAAAAAAACAGAGTTTGTTTTAATGAAATTACAAAATCAGGTGTTACTTACGGAATGAGCAACCCTAAAAAAGTAGATATAAATCTAGTAAATGCCCAACAAGCTAGAAGAATTTTAGATAGAATTGTTGGCTACAAATTGAGTCCATTTTTATCTAGAAAAATATGTGGCGGTTTATCAGCTGGTAGAGTACAATCTGTAGCCGTTAAAATAATAGTAGACCGAGAAGAAGAAATTAAAGCTTTTAAGCCAGAGGAGTACTGGAGTATAAGTGCTGATTTTTTGCCTGAAGGTTCTGAAAAAAAATTATCTACTCTATTTTATGGTTACAAAACAGAAAAAAAAGAAGAAAGATTAGATCTAAAAAATGAAGCTCAAACAAATAAAACATTAGAGGAGCTAAAAACTAGAAACTATAAAATTTTAAGAATAAAACGAGGCAAAAGAAAAAGAAAGCCTGCTCCTACGTTTATCACTTCTACTTTGCAACAAGATGCCTCTAGAAAATTAGGATTTCAACCTAAACATACTATGAAAGTAGCTCAAGAGTTGTATGAAGGAATAGAAATAAAAGATTTGGGTCCAACTGGTTTAATTACTTATATGAGAACTGATTCTGTGAGAGTTTCTGAGTATGCAGCAGAAGAATCTAGAAAATATATTTTAGATACCTGGGGTGAACAATATGTTCCTAAAGAGATCAGAAAATATAAAGTTAGTAAAAAAGCCAAAATAGAAGCTCAAGATGCTCATGAAGCTATAAGACCAACTATGCCGAGTTATAATCCTGAAAAATTAAAAGACAATTTAAATTTAGATCAGTATAAATTATATAAATTAATTTGGGACAGATTTATAGCAAGTCAAATGTCTGATTGTATTCAGAATACTACGCAGATAGATATTACAGATATACAAGAAAATAAATATATTTTTAAGGCTTCTGGATACATTGTAGAGTTTGATGGATTCACAGTTTTATACACAGAAAGCAAAGATGAAAAAAGTGAACAAGAAAAAGCTTTGCCAAAAGTGAAAAAAGATTCAAATTTAAAATTGGAAAAAATTGAATCTAGTCAACATTTTATGCAACCGCCTCATAGATATTCTGAAGCAAGTCTAATAAAATCACTTGAAGAATACGGTATAGGAAGACCTTCTACTTATGCTAACACGATTTCTACTATATTATCCAGAGAATACGTAACTAAGGAACAAAAAATTTTAAAACCTACAGAATTAGGTGAAGTTACTAACAAATTATTAAATGATAGGTTTGATGATATAATAAACCTAAGATTTACAGCTAAAATGGAAGATAATTTGGATACTATAGAATCCGGAAAATCTGAATGGGTAAAAATTTTAGATAATTTCTATACTAAATTTAAATTAGCTCTGGATCTAGCTACTAATGATATGAAAGGGCAGAAAATAGATTTTGAAGAAGAAACAGATATAATTTGCGAAAAATGCGGTAGGAAAATGATCATAAAAAGGGGAAGGTTTGGAAAATTTATATCTTGTTCTGGGTATCCAGAATGTACTAATAAGAAAAATATAAGTAAATTAAACGAAATTGGAGTAAAATGTCCGCTTTGCAATGGAGGTAATATTATACTCAGGAAGACTAAAAAAGGAAGAGTTTTTTATGGTTGCAATAATTATCCTAAATGTAATTTTGCTTCATGGGATGAAGTTTTAAGTGAAAATTGTCCAAAATGTGGAGAAAGGCTATATAAAAAAACAACAAAATTATCAAAATTTTATTGCAAAAATGAAAATTGCGATTACGAAAAGCTAGAAGAAACAAATTAAGTATATTTTTATAGAAAAAAAAGCGAAAAAATCGCCACTTTTTAGAGGCGGATTAGTTGCTTACTCTGTGTTTTCTATTTGCGTTATACTGTTACCATACTGTTTTTCCGTCCTTATCTCTACGATGACATAGTTTGCATGTGTAGCACCCCCCGCCGAGCTTCACCTTCCTGCTTTATTTAATGATAATGCTACACGACAGAACTACAGTCTGATATGCGTCACAACTACTCTATCATAGTACAGATTTTCCTATTCTTAAGTCTGGTGAACCAGATTCTTTTTCGTCTAAAATTTCAGATAATTCTTTGCTGTATCTTAAAACTTTTTCAATATTTCCGTGTTTTTTTACACATAATTTCAGAATTCTTTTAAATTTTTTTTCAATATAATCTTCTGGAAGGTTTTTATATTTTTCTTTTAAATTAATAAGATAATTTGAAAAGTCAATAAAAAAAACATGCTTTTTTTCATTAATACAATTCATTTTTTTACTGTCATCTTTTGTTATTTCAATTTTATTAAAAAAACTTTTCTTTTTTGGTTTAATTTCATTTTTAATAACCTTAAGTCCAGCATATTCACTCAATATTTTAATATATTTATCAATCTTTTCCAAATTATTTTTTGATTTAATATAATCTTTAACTATATTTTTTAGTCCCACAATAACTTATTTTTGCTTGTTTTCCTCTTCACTTAGCATTTTTTCAGCATTCTCATCTATATGACAATATAATTTTCCGACAATAATTTGGTTAAAATTTGAATCTTCAGATTTGATAAAATCTTCATTTCTAAAACTGATACCAATTTGTTTAAAGATATTATATACATAATATTCAAAAAAATCATTGCCGTTTTTTTCCCACAACTATAATCAACTCTTTTTTTTATAGTCTATTTCGTATTATTTGTTTTCAATAGCAAATTTATGCATTAAAATTAAAATTTTAGACACGAAAAACTAGAGGAAACAAATTAAGTATATTTTTATATTATAGTGAACTATATCTTCTTTAGCTACAGATTCTTTTTCGTCTAAAATATCAGATAATTCTTTGCTGCATTCTAAAACTCCTCTAATATTTTTTATTTCTTTGGTACCTTTTGTCTCTTCAGAAATAAATCTATTTATTACTTTATTTCCTTAAATTTTTACACATAATTTTAGAAATATTTTAAAATTTTCTTCAATATAATCTTTTGGAGGGTTTTCATATTTGTTTTTTAAATTAAGAAGATAATTTGAAAAATTAATTAAAAAAACGCGCTTTCTTTCGTTAATATCATTTTTTCTGTTGTTTCAGTTTTATTAAAAAAAATTTATTTTTTCTTTTAATTTCATTTTTAATAACATTAAATCCAGAATATTCATTCAATGTTTTAATAGTTGTAAGAATTTTTTGAGAATTACTATCTGATTTAATATAATTCTTAACTGTATTCTTTAGTTTTGCAATAAATTTATCATTATCACGTTCCACATTGCTTAGCATTTCTGCTGCATTCTTATCTATTTCAGAATATAATCTTTGGGCAATAATTTCTTTAAACTTTTTATTTATAAAATAATTATAAAAACTACAAAAGTTATCAAATACATACGTTTTAAAATAGATATCACCGCTCTTTTCAACAAAATCAACCACTTTATTTTCTAATTTTGAAAATTCCTTTTTTTAACCATAAGTATAATCAACTCTCTTTATTTATATATTTCGCAAATCTATTTTGTATTATTTGTTTCTAAAGTAAAAAATTTATACATTAAAATTCAACAATTTAAGTTTTGAAAAAATTATATAAGGAAGATAGCAAAATTGTTAAAATTTATTTTAAAAACTAAAATTTTATACACGAAAAATTAGAGGAGACAAATTAAGTATATTTTTATATTATATTAAAACAGGGGGCTCAGAGATAGGTTTTTCGTCTGAAATTTTAGACAATTTTATCGTTAAGCCTTAGTATCTGTTCAAAACTTTTGTAACCATCTTGAAAACAGTATGTACCTAACAGTTCAAGCTGTGTTTCTTTTGTTAATATTATTTATCTTTTCAGCTTCTACTTTGTTTGTTCTAAGTGATTTTTTAATCGCATCTGGTAAAATTCCCCGATGCTCTGCATCAATTTTAAAAAAAGTACAATAACATAAGAACATTCTGATGGGATAAGTACAAAATTATGAGCACATATATCCATAAAAATTATAATATTTCTGTATTATTGTACCATTACGTTTGCCCCGCAAAATATATTTCGACAGTAGTGTAGACGATGTGCTAAGGCAAACATGTGAAGAAATATCCAGGCGCTATGAGATAAATGTACTTGAAATAAGAACAGATGGTGATCATATACATTTTTTGATACAATCGATACCAATGTTGTCGCTCATAAACATAATAAAAGTAATAAAGAGTATAACAGAAAAGCAAATTTTTAAATTATGTCCGGAAAAACTGTGGGGCGTAAGATATTTCGTTAGTACAACGGAAACGAAAAACAGATTGAAAATTACGTAAAAAGTCAAGGTAAAGAGTATTCTCGTGTTCATCGCGGTAGTTCATTTTTAAAGAAAGGCAATTTTAAATGAGAAAATAATATAAATTTGTTAATTCTATACAAAGCAAGTGAAAAAACCACTGAATTTTAGTTTAATTGGATAAATAATAAAAATAAAAATTTACAAAAAAAAATAACCTGGTAGTATTTTAAATAAGCACTGTTAAACTCATTAAAGTTAGTGCTTGAAATGAAGCTTACATAAGATATGGAAATAATCGTAGAAAGCACAAAATTCCAAGAAGCTACTTGATATTTAGCTAAGTGTAAGTCCAGAATAGTATTAGAAATCTTTGTGGCAAAGTCGGAAAAATTTCGTTACAATTTGTATTGCGTAGAGATGAATGGTTTATATTTGTATAAAAGATACTGGTTTTTAGGATATTTAGTGTTTATCCAGTCCAGATAATTATTGAGAGAGTTTGGTGTTGAGAAATTGTTGAAGTTATTTGAATAAAATCAAAAAAACAATTTTAATGTGTGTTATAAAATTTAATTTTAGAAAGGTGTTTTATCATGTTAATAGTTAGAAATCCGCTTGATAGAGAAGAAAAGGATAGCAGGTTACATTGTATGCCAGATTTGGCGTACGAAATAAGTGAACAAAATTTAAAAAATATTGGTGGTGGTGATAGTACACCCGCGTGTTTTACTCCTGTAATGGCAGTGTCACCAGGTTTAACTTCAGTATCGTTACAAGGAACAGCGGTTGCTTCTGCAACATCTCCTGTTACAATTTCTGTGGCGACTGTTACCGCAACGGCTCTCATTTCTATTCAAGTTACTGAAGTGATTACTGCTATTCATGGTCGTCCTGTAGATCAAAATATGAGGGGTTATAATGACGGTTGTGATGTTAGCTGATAGTTTAATACCTTTATTTAAATTTTTATATAAAAAAAGCAAGAAAATCGTTAAATTAATGTTTAGCTTGGTGGAATAGCCCAAAAATATAAAGGGTAAAGATATAAATGTTGTATCCAGCGTCCTAACCGCAGGAGCGGCTTGACAAGTTTGTCCAAGCACTAATTGTCGTGGTGTATTGCTGTAATAGGTCAGAATATTGTACAGGAAGTCGCAGACCTTAGTCTGCGGAAGTTTGCATAGTTAAATAAAGTATAAGTTTTAGGCGTGAGGTGAATTACAATATCAAGTGTGTCTGGATTTTCTCCTATGATGCAACAATACCTAAAAATAAAAAAAAAGTATGAAAGTTGTATAGTTTTTTTTAGGCTTGGAGACTTTTATGAAATGTTTTATGAAGATGCTAAAACGGCTTCTAAAGAATTAGATATAACTCTCACTGGTAAAGAGTGCGGTCAAGAGGAAAAAGCTCCTATGTGTGGTGTGCCGTATCACGCTTATACAAATTATGTATCTAAACTAATTTCCAAAGGTTATAAAGTTGCCATATGCGAACAAATTGAAAATCCATTAGCTTGTAAGGGACTAGTTAAAAGGGAAGTAACTCGCGTAATAACTCCTGGTACCATAATAGAAGGTAATTTATTAGATGAAAGCAAAAATAATTTTATTTGTTGTGTTTATATTTTGAATGACAAGTGCGGTATGTGCTTTGCGGATATTTCTACAGGTGAATTAAAAATCACTGAGACATTTGGGAGCAATTTGTTCTCTGAAGTAAAAAATGAATTAGCCAGATTTTCACCAAGTGAAGTCATCTATAGAGGAGATAAAAAATACTCTGGAAGTATTAAAAAATTTGTTAAGAATAGATTGAATTCTAGTTTTGGCGGAGTTTTAGTTGAAAGTTATGATTATAAAAAAAAGTTACTAAAATATTTTAATAATCAAGATTTAGAAAATTTGAACAATACTGTATCACTTGAAACTTTAGGGGGATTATTTAGTTATCTAGAATATACTCAAAAAGACAATTTAAAAGGATTTAGCAAGATAGATTTTTATACTAAAAATCAATATATGAAATTAGATTTAAATACTATAAGAAATTTAGAACTAGTTGAAACTATGAGAAATAGAGAAAAAAGAGGCACTTTATTATGGGTGCTTGATAAAACAAATACGGCTATGGGTAGAAGATTATTAAGAAATTGGATAGAAAGGCCGTTGATAGATTTAATTAAAATTAATAATCGGCAAGAAGCTGTTTCTGAGTTAGTTTCTGATATGTTTTTAAGAGACAACTTAATAGAAGGTCTTTCAAAAATAAATGATGTCGGAAGAATTTTGACTAGACTAATTTGTAATTCTATTAACTGCAGAGAGATAAAATCTTTAGGTTATAGTATTTCTAATTTTAAAAGCATAAAAAATTTACTCTCTGAAAGTAATTCTCATATTTTAAAAGACATATATGAAAATATAGATCTATTTGAAGATATTTGTAAATTAATAGAAAATTCGATAGTAGATGAACCGCCTGTGGCTATAAAAGAAGGTGGTATAATAAAATTTGGATTTAATAAGGAAATTGACGGCTTAAAATACGATATGAACAACAGTAAAGAAATAATTACTAAAATGGAAAACGATGAAAGAAAAAAAACGGGTATTCCAAAATTAAAAATCACTTTTAATAGAGTTTTTGGGTATTGTATAGAAGTTACAAATTCGTTTCTAAACTTAGTGCCTGAAAATTATATTAGAAAACAAACTCTTTCTAATAGTGAACGTTTTGTAACTAAAGAATTAAAAGATTTAGAATATAGAATTTCTAACGCTAAAGAAAAATTAATATCACTTGAATTTGAAGTTTTTGAAAAAGTCAGAGCTGAAATTTATAATTACCATAAAAAAATTGAAAAAACTGTAAATATAATAGCTGTTTTAGATGTTTTGGTTTCTTTAGCTGTAGTTGCTCATAAAGAACACTATACTAAACCCGAAGTTAATTTAAGTGACAAAATTATTTTAAAAAATAGCAAACATCCTGTAATAGAGAAAATGTTAAAAGATGACAGCTGTCCATTTGTTCCTAATGATATAAATTTAGATAATAATTTAAATAATATAAATATCATAACGGGCCCAAATATGGCAGGAAAGTCTACATATATGAGGCAAATTGCTTTGAATATTTTAATGGCTCATATTGGAAGTTTTGTACCAGCTGATTGTGCTGAAATTGGAATAGTAGACGGAATATTCACAAGGATAGGTGCATCAGATGATTTATCCTCAGGGCAATCAACTTTTATGGTAGAAATGCAAGAAGTAGCACAAATTATGAAAAATGCTACACAAAAAAGTTTACTGATTTTAGACGAAATAGGTAGAGGAACTTCAACTTTCGACGGTATAAGTATAGCGAGAGCCGTGTTGGAATATATTTCTTTTGAGTTAAAATCCAAAACGCTTTTTTCAACACATTATCATGAACTCACCAAAATAAGTGAAGATATAAAAAACATAAAGAATTACAGCATTGCTATTAAGAAAAATAACGATGATATAATTTTTTTAAGAAAAATAATTCCAGGAAGTATAGATGAAAGTTTTGGAATAGAGACAGCAAAATTAGCAAAAGTACCGAGTTGGATCATAAATAGAGCAAAGGAAATTTCCAAAAATATGAAAAAAGTGTAATTTATATTTGAATTTTAAAAATTGATTTACGTTTTTCACTAAATATTTTCTTAAGTAAAATATGGCAATTACTTTTTCTACCATTTATTAATTTTAACCTCACTTTACATTTTTTAAAATTACTTCAGGTATTTTTAAGCAAAACATCCAACTCTTCCTTCTCATCAGGATTTTCACGTATAAAATTCTCCATTAATTTATACAAATTAGGTGGGTTCGGGTTAAATAAAAAAGTATCATAAAATAATTTCATTTGCTGAGCTGCTATCTTAATAGCACTATCGCTTTTTGTCAGACAAAATCTAAAATTTATTTCACCTAAACCAATGGAAGATTCGTCGGTAATTTTTAAAATATCTGCTCCCGTTCTAGCACATACCGCCTTAACCCAAGACTTTGTATCTTTAAAATTTTTACTTTCACTATTTTCTAGTTTTGTTATACTCAAAGAGAGTAAATTCAGGTTAGTATGATCAGGTTTGGGTACTTATATAAATTTAAATTCAACATTTGCCATAAATAACATATCCTTATTTTTACATAAATTTGAGATAAACATATCTCAAATGCTAAGTATAAAATTAAAAAATATAATGTCAAGTATTTTTTATAAAATATATATAAATTATATTTTTATAATTATAGGTAGTGTCGTCAAAAAATGTAATATAATAAGAATGTATAGAAAGCACAATATAATGGACAGAGTTTGGAAATTATTGGAAACAAACTTGAAGGGCAGAAAAGGCACGCGCGGAGGAAACACGCAGGACAACAGAAGATTTATAAACGCAGTTTTTTGAAATTTGCGAACGGGTGTGCCGTGGCGAGATTTGCCCGCAGAGTATGGAGATTGGAAAAATAATCAAAGAAGATTTTGCCGTTGGAGAGACAAAAGCGAATGGGAAAGATTGCTGGAAATTTTAATAGATGAACCGGAGGTTAATGATAGACGCGCCCTATGTAAAAATTCACCCACACGCGGCCGACGCAAAGGGCAGAAATCAAGACATGGGGCGTACAAAAAGGGGCTCAATTCCAAAATTTACCGCATGGTATGCCGGTCAGAATGTTTGTCATAGCGGGTACCGTCGCAGATTGCAAGTTTGAAAAAAAGCTTGTAACCGGTATAAATGCTGACTTTTTGCTAGCCAATAAAGGCTACGATACCAATGAAATTGTTTAATTCGCAAATTCAAAAAATATGGAAGTTGTTATTCCGTCAAAGAAAAATCGAAAAATTCAAAGACCTTATGATAAGTATTTATACAAACTTCGCTACCTAGTTGAAAATGCTTTTTTGCACTTAAAACATTGCGCGGAATTTCCACTCGTTACACCGATTCGCCGCAGTCCACATTCGCTGCATCACTCTTTGGGCTAGTCTTTATTTACGACACTATCTAAAGAGTTTTTAAATATTACAAAATCGTGTGTTGCGCCAATTGCATTAAAAATATCAAGTATTTCACGTGTTTTTGCATTGGCTAAAATTTGATATTTTGTTGTGTGCCTCTTTTTTTACATGAGTATGATACTTTTTGTTTGTACTTCGGCATCTCGATTGGCTGTTCTTCAACATCTAAGATTAACATTTCAAAATTATTTTTTTCAATATTATCGGATTTAAAACGTTCTTTAATCTCTTTGATTTTGAACTATTCCGACCGTCTTAACACATCTTCCAACCAAATTATATATTTGCATAGCGTTGATTTTGGTACTTCATAATCCAAGGTCATATGACGCATACTTCTGTATTCTCGCCAATATTCAAGTTCCATTGTTAATCTGAATTCAACTGAAAGTCCCTTCCTTCCACCTTTTCTGTGTGTTTATTGATAATCTTCTTTTAAGATTTTCAGCATTTTTTCGAATACCGCTTTTGTGACGCCTATGATTAATTTGAAATTTTGGTCTTCTTGTTTTTGTATTTTTTCATACTTATTCATTTGTTTATTTTACCAGTTTTTGTTTATGGACAGGTCTAATGTTTAAAGCACCAACTCGACCCCGATGAGAGATATATCCACGGAATTTACAAGCATACTTTTGCATGATTTTTTTCGTTACAATTTGTACAATCTTGACTGGTATATTTTGGATCGACGTATTCGATTTTAATTCCAGCCATTTTGGATTTATACTCAATAAAATTTACCAAGTGATAGAAGACCATGTATGCAAATTTTTAGCGTTTTTACGGCTTGTTCTTGCCGTTTGACGAATGTTCGTCAACTGTTCCAACCTAAAGAAGTTGAAACATTATTTTTAATTGCAAAATTGACTATTTTCCTGCTAATTTTGTGATCTTGGTCAGTCATCCACCGTTGCTATTTGTTATTTATTTTTCTAATCTCTTTTTGCTTTTTTAACTTGCCTAATTTTCTGCGTTTTGATTTGAAACATCTTTTTTTTGCTTATTTTGTCTACCGCTTCCAAAAAAATTAGTTTTTTGAGTTTCGATAACAGCAACCGCAGGAATTTTCAGACCTAAATCTACACCCATTGTTTTTTTTTTTGCCATTACAAATAACAGTTCCCTCTTGAACCGCAACTTGAGCGATCCACTTTTTATTTTTTTGAGTTATTCGCAATGAACCAAATTTGTTAGAATTTAATTTTGAAAACATTTCTTCAGGAATTATTGCCTTAACTTTGACTCGTTTACTTTTTCGCCGACAATCATCGGAAACTCAATATGACATTCATGAATTTTATAATTTTGATTGTTCCAAATACAGACAGGTCTTTTTAAAACCGCAATGTTTTGTGTTGTACCTTTTTCATGTTTTTTAAAAAAATGTTTTTGACCGTGTTTACAACTTCATTTTTAACACAACTTGGCAGTTTCGCACGAAATTTCGTTGAAGAAAGTTTAGGAAAAATTGATTGTGCAATAACATAATCGACCAAATCATTCACTGAATTTATGTATTCATAAGTTGTTTTGGAAAGCAATTTTTGTTGTTCAGCTGTTAATAACAATTTAAATTGAACTGTTATCATTTGTTTTTCCTTTCAGATGTTTTTTGATTTTCTACATTTCCATCTCAATTTTGTCTGCTTGTATTTCCGCACACGTTTCTGTTATCAACTCTTTTAACTGAGCTTCGACTTCTCTAGCCAAAATTTTGTCGATATTTTGGGCACCACACTACGTGATATTTACATGAGCATCAACATTATTATTTGACTTATATTTCATAGATCATATTTATATGCTTTAATATAATACAAGTCTTTTTTTAAAAAAGAAAAAAACATTAAAACATCTTGTGGCATATATCCCTATAGCGGGGCTTTACGCCACATTTGGTAATATTTGTGTAAATATTAAGTTGTTTAAGGCGATGTTATTCAATTGTAAAAATCCGCATCTTACTGATTGTATGTAATTTTAAGGTAGAATCTATGCAAAAATCTTCCAGTTTCATAGCTTAATATTGCCAAAAGCTTGCTTCTTGTGCACACAAAATTTTGAATTTGACACCATATTTGGCCAAATACCAAGTGAATTCTTGTTCTTATTAAGCTCCGCGATATTCATTTAATGTTAATAATTTATTATTTTTTTGTCAGCATTTTTTTATACCTTTAGGCGAATTCATCTAACTAAACCAAAGTTTAGCAGTTTTTTCGCCTTTTTTTCTATAAAAATCACAATCAATTTGTGTTCTGTATGTTATTATTAATTATTTTTGTTCTAATTTTAATTAACATATTCAAATATTAAAATCCAAAATTATAAATTATGGAAGAAATTTTCTTCAAACTCGTTGAATCCTGGAAATTCTGATGTAGTACTATTTTCATTTGTTGTTTCATAATTTTCATTAAAGGAACCGTTGAACCATGGAGATTCAATTGTAGTACTACTTTCATCTGTTGCTTTATTAAAGAAATCATTAAAAAAATCGTTGAATTTTGGAAATTCAATTCCAACAGTAGATTCAGACGCATTCCTACTTTCACTTGCTTTCATTAAATGATTAAGATAACGATATTTTATACTATCAGCGGTTCTTTTCGAAAATGATTTTTTGATAATTTTCCATTTTGATCCATGTTTACTCACTAAGCTTAAAATTAATTCGTCTTCTTCTATTGAAAACTTTTCTTTTTTTGGTTTTAAAAAATTATTCCAACGATTTTGAAGTCTCCTGACTTTCTTTTTGAGTATTAGATCATCTGAAAATTTGTCAAATAATGAATAGAAATTCTTTTTTTCTGTTTCATCGCTTAATTTTTTTTCAAATTCTTTTACATTAAGTGTCCAATCTTTAGTGCCATGTGTCTCAATAATATTAGTAAGTATAGTGTCATGTTTTTTATTAAAAACAAAGTTACATCCATAAACATTCCCTAGAAAAGCACCTCCCATAAACAAACATGCCATAAACGATGCGATTTTTCTTTTTTTCATGATTTAATCTCCTTAAAATATATTTAATATGCAATATAATCCAAACAAATTATAATGTAATTTAATTATACTTAATTTAGAATCTAAAGTCAATGATATCTTCATGTAAAATATGTTGTCTGATATTTGTAAATTATGCTAAAATCAAATTATGAAATTAATATTAACTTTATTATTAAAAAGCACAATCAATTCGTGCTTTGTGTGTTGGTATTAATTGTTTTTGTGATATTACTGTTAACATGTTTAAATATTAAAAGTCAAAATTATAAATTGGGGAAAAAATTTTCTTCAAACTCGTTGAATCCTGAAAATTTTGATGTAGTACTACTTTCATCTGTTGTTTTATTAAAGAAATCATTAAAGAAATCGTCGAATTCTGGAAATTCAAATTCAAAAGTAGGCTCGGGCGCAGTGACACTTTCATCTGTTGTTTTATTAAAGAAATCATTAAAGAAATCGTCGAATTCTGGAAATTCAAATTCAAAAATAGGCTCGGGCGCAGTGACACTTTCATCTGTTGTTTCATGGTTTTCATTAGTGGGTACATTAGTGAAATTTGGAGCAAATATTGGTATTCGTAGCAAAGGGTTTTCTAAAAGAAATAAAAAACGATTTTTTATATTAGCAATGTTTCTTTTAGGAAATGATTTTTTGATAGTTTTCCATTTTGGTCCATATCTACGCGCTAAGTTTAAAATTAGTTGGTCTTCTTCTATTGAAAAAGGATTTGTTAAACAGAAACGCGGCACAGTAACCTCATGCCAATGAGATACAAGTCTTCGAATTTTCTGTTTGAGAGGGTTATCTGATTTTATGGAAAATGAAGAGAAATTATCCTTTTCTTCTTGACTTTCTAAGCTTTCTTCAAATTTTTTTAAAATAAGTTCCCAATTACCAGTGCCATGTGTCTCAATAATATTAGTAAGTATAGTGTCATATTTTTTATTAAAAATAAATTTACCTCCATAAACATTCCCTAGAAAAGCGCCTCCTATAAGCAAACATGTCATAAACGATGCGATTTTTCTTTTTTTCATGATTTAACTCCTTAAAATATATTTAATACATATTATAATTCAAACAAATTATAATATAATTTAATTATACTTAATTTAGAATCTAAAGTCAATAATATCTTCATGTAAAATATGCTGCCTGATATTTGTAAATTATGCTTAAATTAATCGAATTAATATTTTATTTTTAATTAATTTAGCAAAACAAAACATCTGGGACAAGCTTAAAAATTTGTTTATCGCTAAAGTTTCAGTATATATAAAAATTTTATAAAAAAATTTTAATTAAATATTTTTTTTTGTTCATAAAGTAAATTTTGAAAAATAATATTGCTTTTTTGAATTAAATATCGGAGAATAATTTTAGCACTCTAAGAGTGAGAGTGCTAAAAATATAAAATCAAAAATTTTTAAGGAGGATTGTTATTTATAATGGCAAAAATAAAGCCACTTTTGGATAAGATTTTGGCTAAAAAAATAGAGGAAAATTCTACAAAAAGTGGAATTATTCTAGCAGGTAAGTCAAAGGAGCAACCATTATTAGCAACAGTTATAGAACGTGGACCGGGTGGTATGGTTGATGGGAAAGAAGTAAAAATGTATATAAATCCTGGTGATAAAATAATAATTGGAAAATATGCTGGGACAGAAGTTACTATAGATAATGTTGATTATGTGATAGTAAGTCAGTCTGAAGTTTTAGCAACGGTATTCTAAATTTTTTAAAAGGAGTTTTAAATTTTATAAAATGGCAAAAGAAATTATTTATGGTGAAGAAGCTAGAAAGGCTTTATTAACTGGAATAAGTAAGTTAGCAGATACTGTAAAAATTACTCTTGGACCTAAAGGTAGAAATGTAGTTTTAGATAAGAAATTTGGGTCACCTTTAATTACTAATGATGGTGTCACTATTGCAAAAGAAATAGAACTAGATAATGCATTTGAAAATATGGGTGCGCAATTGGTGAAAGAGGTCGCTACCAAGACTAACGATGTGGCAGGAGATGGTACTACAACAGCAACTTTGTTGGCTCAGAGTTTAGTAAAAGAAGGTATGAGAAATGTAGCTGCAGGTGCTAACCCTATAATATTAAGGAAAGGTATTCAAGAAGCTGTAGATAAAGCTGTAGAAGCTGTAAATCAAAATTCTAAAAAGATAAACGGTTCTAGTGATATTCAAAGAGTTGCAACTATCTCAGCAGCGGATGAGTTCATAGGAAAATTAATTTCAGAAGCTATGGAAAAAGTAACAGCTGATGGGGTTATCACTGTTGAAGAATCTAAAACAGCTGAAACTTATTCAGAAGTCGTCGAAGGTATGATGTTCGATAGGGGTTATGTTTCTCCTTATTTGGTAACTGATAATGATAAAATGGAAGCAGTGATAGAGGATGCTTATATTTTAATTACTGATAAGAAAGTCTCTAGCATTCAAGAAATTTTGCCTTTACTAGAAGAAATAGTTAAAATAGGTAAAAAATTAGTAATTATAGCTGAGGACATAGAAGGTGATGCTCTTGCTACTTTAATAGTTAATAAATTAAGAGGTACGTTTATATGTGTAGGAGTTAAAGCGCCTGGTTTTGGCGATAGAAGAAAAGAAATGCTCCAGGATATAGCTGTTTTAACAGGTGGGCAGGTGATTTCTGAAGAACTTGGTTTGGAATTAAATAAAACAACTATAGATCAATTAGGTCAAGCTCATAAAGTTAAAATAGAAAAAGAAAGAACTATAATAGTAGATGGTGCAGGAAAATCTGAGAATATAAAAGCAAGAATTGCTCAGATTAGAACCCAGATAGAAGACAGTACTTCTGATTTTGATAAAGAAAAATTACAAGAAAGACTTGCTAAATTATCAGGTGGAGTAGCTGTAATAAAAGTTGGTGCTGCTACTGAAGTAGAAATGAAAGAAAAGAAATTGAGAATAGAAGATGCTCTTTCAGCTACAAAAGCTGCTGTTGAAGAAGGTATAGTAGCCGGTGGAGGTATTGCTTTAATAAATGCTGTAAGTGCTGTTGAAGAAATCGTAAATAATAGAGCAGAAGGCGATGAAAAAACAGGTGCTACAATAGTATTAAAATCATTAGAGGCTCCTCTTAAACAAATAGCAAAAAATGCGGGCTTGAAAGGTTCTGTAATAGTAGAAAATGTTAAGAGAGAAAATACTATTGGCTATGGTTATGATGCTCTTGGTGATAGATATGGTGACATGATTTCATTCGGAATTGTGGATCCAACCAAGGTAACTCGTTCAGCTCTACAAAATGCCGCTTCAATTGCTGGAATGGTCTTAACAACTGAATCTTTAATAGCAGATAAAAAAGAACCACCATCACCAGCTGGTTGTCATCCAGGTGGAGCAGATATGGGTGGTATGTATTGATGATTTGGTTTCCTGATATTGTATAATAAAATCAAATGTATTTGTAAAATTCTAGGATTATAATTAAAAATTATAATCTTGTTTTTTGTTCTAAGATAATTTTATTTCAAAAAACAATTAAAATATCGAAAATTGCTGTCAGTGGCGGTTCTCATATGAATGGGATATTTTAACGCAACGCTAGTAGAAAATTTAAAGATAAAAAAACAAATAATATCAGAAATCCATGCTTCCATATAAATCGCTGTATAAAAAGATTTAAGATTTTAAAATATCCCAAGAAAACGTCATTGCTTAAAGACTGCCTAATTTGTTATATTTATAATTTTGAAAAATTTATAAAAAGTCAAAAAAATAATTTTAATATTTTGTCGTTAATCGCACATAACTTTAATATAATATATTAAAATAATATGGAGTTGTTTATTATAAAAAAAGTAATTTTTAAAGGTTCAGCAGTAGCTGTTGTTACACCTTTTAAAGAAGATGGTTCTGTAAATTTTGGTGTCTTGGAAAAATTGATAGAATTTCATATTGACAATAACACTGATGCTATAGTTTCATGTGGAACCACAGGTGAATCTGCTACTTTGAGTGAAAAAGAATATTTAGAAATATTGGATTTTACTGTAAAAAAAGTAAATAAAAAGATACCTGTGATAGCTGGTTCTGGTAGTAATAACACAAAGCACGCATTGGAATTGTCAAATCAAGCTGAAAAATTAGGTGTAGATGGTTTAGTAGTGGTAACCCCTTACTACAATAAAACTTCTCAATTAGGTTTAGTTCGACACTATTTTCATATAGCAGACAACATAAATACTCCCGTGATTTTGTATAACGTTCCTTCAAGAACAGGATGTAATATTTTACCAGAAACTTATTTAAAATTGTCGGAACATCCGAATATTATTGCCGTTAAAGAAGCAAATGGCGATATTTCATCTGTAGCTAAAACCATTTCTTTGTGTAAGAAAGATCTATATGTTTACTCTGGCAATGATGATCAAACTTTACCTATTTTGTCTTTAGGAGGAATTGGAGTAATATCCGTTTTTGCAAACATATTTCCTAGAGTTTCACACGATATTGTAGATAAATTTTTTTCTGGGGATATAAAATCAAGTATGAAACTACAGATCAAATATTTAAAACTAATGAATTCTTTATTTTTAGATATAAATCCTATTCCTGTAAAAGAAGCCCTTAATATTTTGAAATTTGAGGTAGGCAAATGCAGATTACCTTTGGTTGACTTAGAACACAATAACATATTAAAATTAAAAAACATTCTGAAGAGCTATACAAATTAATTACTTGGATCTTATTTCAAATTTTTATGTAACTAAATTTCTTGTTAAAAATCCGTTGTTTATATTCCAAATTATTGCATACAAATGCTTAAAATATATACATTGCTACACTACATTAAATAAATTTTTCAAATTATTATTTTATTATTTCATATGCGATTATAGTTTTAACACATTCTTTCATCTGAAAGACTCAAGTTCATTTCAGAGATTTTAAAAGCAAAAAAATTCCAGTCTACGGCAATAGTCATACATATAGTCATACATTTTATTACTTGGCTAGAGATCAATTATACTATATTTTAAGTTAAGATCTTTTAGTCAAAGTGTTGGTTTAATATTTACTTTTTAACCTTACAAGTGATTACTGTTAGTTTAACGAAACATAAATATTGTAATCTGCCTTTTACAACATCTTTTTCTTTTTGATTTTTAATGTAATTTTTGTCGTATTCAGAATATCTTTTGAAAAACATTAAAACACTCCCTTAAGTATTTTTTCTTGTGTCAAATTCTAAATACAACACTTTCTTTTTTAAACATGCTACTTGTGACAAAAAATATTGCTGATATATATATTAACAACCAAAGTATTACTATTAAAACATGGCTCAAAACAACGGCATTAGAAAAAATTTCTTTTATAATACATATTACATTTAAAACAGGAACACATAAATATTCTAAAGTTACACTTCCAGCATCCAAAGTATAGGTAAAATAAGCAGGAATGAAACAAACAACAGAAATAGGTGCTAAATAAGTTTGTGCTTCTTTTGTAGATCTCGAGTATACTCCTATTAATAAATTTATAGAAGCAAAAAACATTGAAGTGAAAAAAGTAATTAAAAATAAAGTCACAAATCCGATTATATTTACATGTTTTTGATTGCTTGAAGAAATCAATAAATAACACCAAAGTCCTACTATTGTACTTAAACCACCTATTACGCCCATAACTGTAGTTACAATCAATTTACCCACTAATATAGCAGTTCTACTAGCACTTGTAGAAAGTAAAGATTCTAAAGTTCCACGTTCTTTTTCTCCGGCACTTAAGTCATTTGCTGTACTTGCTGAACCTATACAACAATATAATACTAACATAAATGGTACTAACATACTGAAATACAAAGAACTCATGTCAAAATTACTTGTAGTTTGAATTTCAGAATACGGTTTTAATCGCATAGAAGTCATATCATAAAGAATTTCTTTGCTTCTTATCCCGTATCTATCAGCTATATCTTTAAATAAGGATTCATAATAACTTAATATAGGCATTGCCATCATAGAAGTTAAAGATGATTCATTAAAATTTACGTAAAAAACGTAATAATCACCATTTAAAATTTTCTGGTCTAATTCTTCATCAAGCAACACAAAAGCAGATATTTTACCAGATTCTAAAGCAGCTTCAGGTTTTATATTACCTAGATCTATAACGTTTATACTGTCTTGAAATTTACAAAAATTGTAAAAACAATTATCTGTATTGCTCATACTTATAGTTACTTTATTTGACACTTGATTTTGAGAACTTTTCATAGAAAAGTCTACTATTAATAACATACTTGGCACTAGTAAAAACGGCATCAACAAACCAAAAAAAAATGTTTTTCTGTCTCGAATTATCATTTTTAATTCTTTTAAAAACACTATTAATACTTGATTTAACGTATTCATTTTTAACAACTCCTTTTATTCTAACATTATACTTTTTTTACTTGTTTAAATGGAATTTAAATTTTTCTGTTATGTACTCAATTTCTATATTTTTAAGTGTGGAGTATAACGGTAATGTTATTTCATTTTTGTACATGTCATAAGAATTTTTGAAGTCTTTCATGTCAAATCCCAAATTTTTGTAGGCAGTAAACATCGGCAACGGCTTATAATGAACATTTGTAGAAATTCCGTCTTCAAATAAGTTTTTTATTAAATTATTTCTAAATTTATCATCTTTGTTTAACAATCTCACAATATATAAATGATTACTAGATTTAAAATTTTCCCCAGAGTGCTTTAAAATCTGTAAATTTTCATTCTTAAGCTCGTTATTATATATATCTAATATATTTTTTCTAATTTTCAATGAATTTTTATATCTTTTAAGTTGTGACAAACCTATAGAAGCTAGAACATCAGTCATGTTACACTTATAACCAGTGTAAATTATATTATATTCCCAGTTGTTATTTTTATATTTATCAAGTGCATCTTTAGATTGCCCATGTAAAGACCAAAGCATATATTTTTTATAAATATCGTCATCACTAATATTCTTTATACTTTTCCAAGTAACCGCACCACCTTCCGCACAAGTTAAATTTTTAACAGCATGAAATGAAAAACTAGTAAAATCAGCTATCTGACCGCACATTTTCTCTTTTTGGCTAGCACCAAACGCATGTGCTGAATCACTTAAAATTATAATTCTTCCAATAGATTCTTGAATTTTATTATTTGGTTTAAATAAATTTTTTTTTAAATTAACAATTTCAAAAATTTTATTATAATCACACATTATACCAGCAAAATCTACAGGAATTATAACTTTAGTTTTTTCATTTATTTTTTCAAATAATTTTTCGTAATTCATCTCAAAAGAATCTTTTTTGGTATCTATTAATACTGGAATTGCTCCAACATGACAAATTACGCTACATGAAGCCGAATAAGTATAGGAACTTGTTGCAATTTCATCATTTTCAGTTATTCCTAAAATTTTTAAAGTTATTTCCATGCAGGCAGTAGCCGAATTTAGACATACAGCTTTTTTTGTACCACAAAATTCAGCTATGTTTTTCTCTAATAATTTAGTTTTAGGCCCTGTTGTGATCCAACCAGATTTCAAAGTACTAATTACTTCTGAAATATCCGAATCTGTTATGTCGGGTACTGAAAAATTAATCATATTATTTTTTACAATCCTTTTTTTATTTTATTATTATTTTACAATAATATTTTATACTATGTTCAAACAAACACTAGCTGTTTCACTGTTTATATAATTGAGAAAATGCTGTTAAAAAAGTTCTTAGACGCTATACCCATAACTTCTAATAAATTTTTATTTACAAAAATTTTTTATTGTGATATAATTAATAATATTAAGAGTTTAAATTATATTATAAATTAAATGAAACTACAAAAAATAAATAAAGAAGATCAAAGATGAAATTAAACAAAAAAGTTAAAAATGTATTTATATTAATGGTAATTACTAGTATGTTGGCAGGAGGTTTAAATTTAAGTGCAGATCCCTTTGAAATGATACAAACAGCAATAGAAAAATCAGCAAGCTCAAATACTAAATTAATTGGGAAATATATTTGCAATCTTAGTAATAGTGCTAATCTTGTGCATAGCGCTCTCTGTCAGATTAGAGATAAAAAAGTTTTTAGATAATGTACTTGCTCATATGTCTTATAGTTTGCTTGTGGAGTTAGTAAGTAAGAACTCAAGAGATGAATTTGGAAAATTTATTGAAGTCATGGAATTTAAAATTGATATTAATTCTTTGTGGGATGAGATGACTAAAAATGATCGTAAATTAATAAGTTTAAATTCTCAAAATTCAAAAAATAAATTAGCGTTGGTTGAATTATCGTCAAAAAATGAAAAATTGGAAGAAGAAAAGGAAATATTTAAATTAAATCTTGAAAATTTTAACTCCTTAAGTGAACAAATTAAAGATGATTTAGTTGCACCTTTAATTGCATCTGTCTTGGATGGAAAAATAACCGGAATGGAAGAACTTAATTACAAAATTTAAAAGTCTTGAATTAAATTTTAAAAACTTTACTAACCTAAATAAAAAATTTGGTACACTTTTCAATGGTAAATATTTAGATGAAAACACTCTGCAATGCATTTATAATACAATGAATAAAATTCAGCAACGTAACAAAGAATTAAATGATATTATTCAAAAAGAAAGAAGAATGTATTCAAACTCATTAATTGTACTTAATAGAGCAGCAGAAAGAAGAATTTTTCTTTTAAAGCAGCATTATGAAAATCCCAAAAACGAAGATACATAAAATTAATACCGTAAAAAAACTGTTAAATTGAGATTTGTAGTTCTTTTTGTTACCAAAACCATCTGTAAACCCCCGTAGGATAAATTCCACAGGTATTTGTGGCTTACAATCAAAAAAGTGAAAAATGAAAGTGTTTTTTATTTACCATATGATTTTCTAAAGATAAAACAAATAAAAGTCGCGGATTTATATAAAATTTAATTTGATTCTATAATTATATCGCTATATTCATGAATTCCTGTTCCAGCTGGCAATAATTTTCCTATTATTACATTTTCTTTTAATCCAGAAAGCAAATCCATTTTACTTTTTATAGCTGCATCTGTTAAAACTCTTGTTGTTTCTTGAAAAGACGCCGCAGATAAAAATGAATCTGTAGCTAAAGAAGCCTTTGTTATTCCTAATAATATAGAGGTATAATTTGCTTTTTCTTGATCTTCACCAATTTTACCATTTTCAATTTCTAGTTCTGTTCTATCTACTATTGAATTTTGAAGTAAATTAGTATCTCCGGCGCTGTTTATTCTGACTTTTTTGAGCATTTGTCTTACTATAACTTCTATATGTTTATCATTTATGTCAACACCTTGAAGTCTATAAACACGTTGAACTTCTTTTACTAGGTAATTAACAACTGCTTCAGGACCTTTTACTAACAAAACATCATGCGGATTAACCGAACCTTCTGTTAATAAATCTCCAACTTCAACTTCTTGATCTTCATCGACATTTAAAGTCAATCCAAAAGGAATCAAATATGATTTTTGTTCTCCTGTTGCTTCATTTACAATTTTTGCATATCTATTTTTTTTGATTTCTTCAAATTCAACTTTACCAGAAATTTCACTAATGATAGCTAATCTTTTGGGTTTTCTTGCTTCAAATAATTCTTCAACTCTAGGCAAGCCTTGAGTTATATCTTCAGCACTTGCAATACCACCGGTATGAAAATTCCTCATAGTAAGCTGTGTACCAGGCTCGCCAATCGATTGTGCGGCAATAATTCCAACTGCTTCACCGATAGAAGTAGGTTTTCCGTTAGCCAAGTTAGCACCATAACATTTTTTACAGACTCCGTGTTCACACTTACAATTTAAAACAGATCTAATTTCAATTTTTTTCACGTTTTTACCTATTATTATATCAGTGTCTTCACTGTCTAATAATTTTTCTTTAGAAACCAAAACCTCTCCGTTTTCATCTGTAAAATCATGGCACAAGTATCTTCCTATTAATCTTTCATTAAAAGATTCTACGGATTCTTTACCTTCTTTAATTTCAAAAACAGTTAGTCCCTTAATAGTACCACAATCGTCTTTTCTTATAATTATGTCTTGAGACACGTCTACTAATCTACGAGTTAAATAACCAGAGTCTGCAGTTCTAAGAGCCGTATCAGAAGAACCCTTTCTAGCACCACGAGAAGAAATAAAATATTCTAGTATATTTAAACCTTCTCTGTAATTTGATTTGATAGGAACTTCAATTGTAGTTCCCGAAGTATCTGCTATTAAACCTCTCATACCCGAAAGTTGTCTGATTTGGCTCATAGAACCCCGAGCACCTGAATCTGCCATCATAAAAATTGGATTATTTTTATCTAGAATATTATTTAAAGCGTTTGTCACACTATTAGTAGCTCTTTCCCAGACTTTTAAAACAAGCGTTTTTTTCTCATAATCTGATAACAAACCCTTTTTATAAAAATTTAAAACTTTGTCTATTTCTTTTTCAGAGTTAGCTATTATTTTTTTCTTTTCTTTCGGTATCACAGCATCATTGACAGACACAGTAATTGCACCTTTTGTAGAATATTTAAATCCTAAAGTTTTAATTTCATCCAGTATTTTAGAAGTTTTTAAAGTACCATGTTTCTTTATACATCTGTCTACGATTTGACCAAGTTGTTTTTTACCTACTAAAAAATCTATTTCTAAATCAAATACATTTTCTACTTTAGTTCTATCTTTAAAACCTAAATCTTGTGGCAACTTAGAATTAAATATAATTCGTCCAGCTGTGGTTTCTATTATTTTACTCAAAAATTCATTTTTGAAATTAACTTTTTTTCTTACTTTTATTTTAGCATGAAGACTGATTATTTTAGATTCGTAAGCTAATAAAGCCTCATCAAAATCTTTAAAAACTTTATTTTCACCCAACTGATTTTCTTTTTTCATAGTTAAATAATAAATTCCCAAAACCATATCTTGGGTAGGGACAACAACTGCTCTTCCGTCTGATGGTTTAAGTAAATTACCAGGCGCGAACATTAAAAACCTAGCTTCAGACTGGGCTTCTGCAGATAATGGAACATGCACAGCCATTTGATCTCCGTCAAAATCAGCATTAAAAGCAGTACAAACTAGCGGGTGCAATTTTATTGCTCTTCCTTCTACCAATATTGGCTCAAAAGCTTGAATTCCTAATCTATGCAAAGTAGGCGCTCTATTTAACAAAACTGGGTGGTCTTTTATTACTATATCTAAAGCATCCCAAACTTCGTCATGAGCTCTTTCTATAGCTTTTCTTGCTGTTTTTATATTAGAAATAGTTCCTGTTTCTACTAGTCTTCTCATTACAAACGGTTTGAATAACTCTAAAGCCATTTCTTTAGGCAATCCGCATTGATAAATTTTCAATTCGGGACCTACAACAATAACTGAACGGCCAGAGTAATCTACTCTTTTTCCCAATAAATTTTGTCTAAATCTACCTTGTTTTCCTTTTAACATATCAGAAAGAGACTTTAAAGGTCTACTATTTGCACCAGTTACAGCTTTTCCGCGTCTACCGTTATCTAACAAAGCATCTACTGCTTCTTGTAACATTCTTTTTTCATTCCTAACTATAATATCAGGAGCACTTAAATCTAACAATTTTTTTAATCTATTATTTCTGTTTATTACTCTTCTATATAAATCATTTAAATCAGAAGTTGCAAATCTTCCACCATCAAGTTGTACCATGGGTCTTAAATCTGGTGGAATAACAGGTAATACTTCCAAAATCATCCATTCCGGCTTGTTATTTGAAATTTTAAAAGCATCTACTGCTTCTAATCTTTTTAACAATCTAACTTTTTTTTGTCCTGAAGCTATCATTAATTCCTTTTTTATTTCTACAGATATGCTCTCTAAATCCAAACTAGTAAGTAAAGTTCTTACTGCTTCTGCACCCATTCCTGCTTTAAAATCATTTTCATATTTTTCTCTTAAATCTCTATATTCTTGTTCAGACAAAAATTGACACTTGTCTATTTCTCTTACATTACCTGGATCAATCACTATATAACAAGCGAAATACAAAACTTTTTCTAACATTCTGGGTGAAATATCTAACAACAAAGCCATTCTTGAAGGAATACCTTTAAAATACCAAATATGAGAAACAGGAGTAGCTAATCCTATATGCCCCATACGTTCCCTTCTGACTTTAGATTTAGTAACTTCAACTCCACATCTGTCGCATATCTTCCCTCTATATCGCATTCTTTTATATTTTCCGCAGTGACATTCCCAATCTTTTTGCGGGCCAAAAATTTTTTCACAAAATAAACCATCCGGTTCAGGTTTTAAACTTCTGTAATTTATAGTCTCAGGCTTTTTTACTTCTCCGTATGACCACTCCTTTATTCTATCCGAAGAAGCTAAACCAATTTTCATAGAATTAAAAATATTAAATTTTATAGCCATTTTTTAATCTCCTTCAACAATTTCTTCAAAATTTTTCTATATACTAAAGCTATCATTTAATTCAGTTTCATCATCATCAATAATTTCTTCATCATCCATTAATAACTCTTCTGGTTCTAACTCAGCTTTAATATTTAAACCAAAATCTTCTTCTAATTCTTCAAAACTTTTCCTTAAATCTATTTCATTATTTTTACTGTCTAACACAGCAACATCTAAACCAATAGATCTTAATTCTTTTACTAAAACTTTAAAGGATTCTGGCAAACCGGGCGTTGGGATATTTTGACCTTTAACTATGGCTTCATAAGTTTTTACTCTTCCTAAAGCATCATCGGATTTTACAGTTAATAATTCTTGTAGTGTGTAAGCAGCACCGTAAGCTTCAAGTGCCCAAACTTCCATTTCGCCAAATCTTTGACCACCAAATTGCGCCTTACCACCTAATGGTTGTTGAGTTACCAAAGAATAAGGTCCTGTAGATCTTGCATGAATTTTGTCATCTACTAAGTGATGCAATTTTAAATAATACATATAACCCACGGTTACTGGATTGTCAAAATAATCACCAGTACGACCATCTCTCAACATAATTTTTCCATCAGAATTATAACCAGCTTTTTTCAGACATTTCTCTATATCTTCTTCATTAGCACCATCAAATACAGGAGTCATGACTTTAAACCCTAAAGTTTTTGCTGCATACCCTAAGTGAGTTTCTAAAACTTGTCCAATATTCATACGCGCAGGTACACCCAACGGATTCAAAACTATATCCAAAGGCGTTCCATCGGGTAAAAATGGCATATCCTCAACAGGCAAAATTCTTGATATAACACCTTTATTGCCGTGTCTACCAGCCATCTTATCCCCAACAGAAATTTTTCTTTTTTGAGTAACATAACATCTTACAATTTTATTTACCCCTGGTTGCATTTCCTCTTTGTCATTTTCTCTAGTAAATATTTTAACATCCACTACTATTCCTGACTCACCATGTGGCAATCTCAAAGACGTATCACGAACTTCTCTGGCTTTTTCACCAAATATAGCTCTTAATAATCTTTCTTCTGCTGTTAATTCTGTTTCTCCTTTTGGAGTGATTTTTCCAACTAAAATGTCGCCAGCTTTTACTTCAGCACCTATTCTAATTATCCCATTTCCGTCTAAATCTTTTAGAGAATCTTCACTTATATTAGGAATATCTCTAGTTATTTCTTCAGGCCCCAATTTAGTGTCCCTAGAATCAAGCTGATATTCCTCAATGTGTATAGAAGTATAGACATCTTCTCTGACGATTTTTTCGCTTATTAATACAGCATCTTCAAAATTATACCCTTCCCAGTTCATAAACCCTATCAAAACATTTTTTCCAAGGCTTATTTCACCGTTTTGAGTAGCTTGACCATCTGCTATTACTTCGCCAACTTTTACTTTTTGATTTTTTTTTACTATAGGTGTTTGATTTATACAAGTACTCTGATTAGATTTTTTGAATTTAATTAATTTATATCTCTCAGTAGTATTATCTCCATATTTAATTATTATATTATCTGAACTGACTTCTTTTACCGTTCCGCTCTTTTTAGCTAAAACACAAACTCCAGAATCTACTCCAGCTTGATATTCAACACCAGTACCAACGACAGGAGATTCAGATTTCAATAGTGGAACAGCTTGTTTCTGCATATTCGCACCCATAAGAGCTCTGTTTGCATCATCGTTTTCTAAAAACGGTATCATGGAAGTAGCTACCGACACAACCATTCTCGGAGTTAAATCCATGAAATCAGCTAGTTCTCTTTCAATTTCCATATATTGGTTTCTGTGTCTAGCATGAACTTTCGTGTTTAAAAATCTTCCAGTTTCATCTAATTCTTCATTTGCCTGTGCTATAGTAAACGAATCTTCTTCATCAGCTGTCATATAAACTACTTCATTTGTAATTATTCCGGTCTCTTTGTCTATTTTTCTAAAAGGTGCTTGAATAAACCCGTAATCATTAACTTTTGCAAAAGTTGCTAAATAAGAAATAAGACCGATATTCGGACCCTCTGGCGATTCAATAGGACACATACGACCATAGTGACTATAATGAACGTCACGAACTTCATATCCCGCTCTGTCTCTAGATAACCCACCAGGTCCTAAAGCTGAAAGTCTTCTTTTGTGTGTAACTTCAGACAGAGGATTAGTTTGATCCATAAATTGAGACAAAGGCGAAGAACAAAAAAACTCTTTTATAGCTGAAACTATAGGTCTTATATTAATAAGTGCATGAGGAGTAATTACATCTAAATCCTGAGCTTGTAAAGTCATTCGTTCTCTTATTACTCTTTCAAGTCTTGAAAATCCTAATTTAAACTGATTTTGTAACAATTCACCTACAGATTTTATTCTTCTATTAGCCAAATGATCTATATCATCTATGTTACCTACGTTATGATTCAAACAATTCATATAATTTATAGAAGCGAATATATCGTCTATAATTACGTGCTTAGGAACTAGCTCGTCCATCCTCAATTTTATATCTCTTATTATTTTTTCTTTAGTGTCGTTAGAATTAATTATCTCAACCAGAATACTAAATCTCACTTTTTCTCTTATGTGACATTTTTTTTCAACATCAAAATCAAAAAAACTATTAGCTGAAACCATGCAATTTGAAATTATTTTTACCTCTTCTTCATCCTTAGCTACGTAAGCAACACAAACACCAGCATTTTCTATTTCAAGTGATTTTTCAACGCTGATATAATCTCCAGTATCAGCTAAAATTTCACCTGTCAATGGATTAAAAACTGGTTGAGCTAACACCTGTTTCTGCAATCTATCAGAAATACCAAGTTTTTTATTATATTTATGTCTGCCGACACGTGATAGCTCATACTTCTTAGAATTAAAAAACAAAGAGTTTAAATAATTTTGTACACTATCAACAGTAGGTAATTCACCTGGCTTTAATTTTTTATATATTTCAAATAAAGCCTCTTTGGTATCTTTACAATTGTCTTTTTTAAAACTTGCAAGTATAGTCTCTTCTTCGAAACCAAAATACTCCGAAATATCACTATCAGAACTTAAACCCAAAGCTCTAATAAAAACAGTAATAGGAAATTTCCTGTTTTTGTCTATACGAGCATACATCACACCATTTGCATCCATTTCATATTCGACCCAAGAACCTCTATTAGGAATTAAACTTGCGCTAAATAATTTTTTACCCGATTTGTCATACTCCATCTTAAAATAAACACCAGGTGATCTAACTAACTGAGAAATTATTACCCTTTCCGCACCATTTACAACAAAAGTACCTTTCTCTGTCATTAACGGAAAATCCCCAATAAAAACATCAGATTCTTTTATTTCCCCAGTTTTTTTATTTAATAATCTAGTTTTAACTTTTAAAGGAGCCGCATAAGTAGTGTCTTTTTCTTTGCTCTCTTCTATAGTATAATTTGGGTGCTGTGAATCAAGCTTGAAATCCACAAAATCTAAAACCAAATTTCCACTATAGTCACTAATTCCTGAAACTTCCTTTAAAACTTCCACAAAACCATAATCCAAAAAATGTTTATAAGAACCTTTTTGCAATTCTACTAAGTTTGGAGTTTCTATCACCTCGTTTATCTTTGAAAAACTAACCCTCTTGACATTTCCGAACTGTTTTGTTTTTAGCATATTAACCAAACAACACTCCATATTTTTTACTTTAATTAATCTTCTAAGTATGTATCTGTTATTTTAGTTCATATAAAACAAGATGTCAAATCAATTTTCAAATAAAATTTTATTTATAATATTTAAAAAATTTTGCAATTGAACTAAATAAAATTTATAGCAAAAAACCAAAGCCATGATATATTTGAAAATCAAAATAAATTTTATCGACTAAAATTTTTTAAAATAACATTTTAGAAATTTTTCAGGTATTTCAATCACAAAATCACAGATATATCATTTTTTGTCAGTGTGTGAAAATTAAATTGTATAATTTTAGCATAAACGTATAAATCAAGTTTTATATTTACAAAAATAAATAATATTTTTAGTTTTTTGCACATAATAAATCTAGTTGCTAAAATCACCACATTTAAATATAAATTAATAAAAAAATTAGCGGCTGTGTTAGATAGTGTCGTCAATAAAAAAATGATATAATAAAAACGGTGATAAAAATGTATAGAAGGCACGATATAACGGACAGAGTTGGGAAATTATTGGAATCAAACTTGAAAGGCTGAAAAGGTACGCGCAGGGCAACAGAAGATTTATAAACGCAGTTTCTTGGAATTTGCGAACGGGTGCGCTATGGCGAGATTTGCCCACAAAATATGGAAATTGGAAAAATAATCACAGAAGATTTTGCCGTTGGAGAGACAAAGGCGAATGGGAAAGATTGTTGGAAATTTTAATAGATGAACCGGAGATTAATGATAGATGCGGCCTATGTAAAGGTTCACCCACACGCGGCTGGCGCAAAGGGCGAAAATCAAGATATGGAGCGTACAAAAAGGGGCTCAATTCCAAAATTCACCGAATGCGCATGGTATGCCGGTCAGAGTGTTTGTTACAGCGGGTACTGTCGCGGCTTGCAAGTTTGGAGAAAAGCTTGTAACCGGCATAAGATTTGATTTTTTGCTAGCCGATAAAAGCTACGGTACCAATGAAATTGTTGAATTCGCAAATTCAAAAATATGGAAGTTGTGATTCCGCCAAAGAAAAATCGAAAAAATTCAAAGACCTTATGATAAGTATTTATACAAACTTCGCTACCTCGTTGAAAATGCTTTTTTGCACTTAAAATGTTGGCGCGGAATTGTTACTTGTTGCGCTGCATCGCTCTTTAGGCTAGTCTTTATTGACGATACTATCTAGATAAAATATTCGCATGGGCTTCTTGCATAATATCCTGATTTATTGTCAAACAATAATAGAAGTTAGACAAATTTAGCACGCTATCCCCATAATTCCCAATTTTTATAGCATCATATCTATCTTGGGATTAAACTCAGTCACAAACTTAAATTTATCACCGTTTCTATCGATACCAAAGATATGTCTTTTTTCTGTTAAATTATCTTTTTTGCAATCACTACTACTAATTTTCCTCCCTTTGTAAACTATCGTTACCTTATCCGCTCAAATAATAATAGCTATTACTCCAACTGGAAAAAACTTTTATGTAACCAATATTTGAATTTGAACTAGGACCAAAATCCTTTTTTCAAAGAAACACCTTTCTGTCTTTTGTTTTTACTGAAAGTGCCATACCAACAACATATTTTTTAGATGTTTCTTTAAAATCAAGGGTGGTTTCACTATTTTCCTTAAATTTGATAACCTCGTAGTAAGAAATTCCATTTTTTGCTCTTAAAATGCATAATCCTTTTCTGTCCAAAAATTTTCATAGTTTTATTCACTCAACAAATAACATTTCACACAATTATCATCGAACCGAATTCTTAACCATTTAAAACCTTCGCTTGAATTTTAAATATCTTATTCGTCCTAGGGTCATCCTGTTCTCCCTTAGTGGGATAACAATCAACTATAAACTCAAATTTATCACCATTTTTTAGGGTTACTTCGCCTTAAATATCAACGATCTTTCTTCTTTTGTTAATGTAGTTTCTTTGTAATTATTGTTATTACTATCAATAAATTTCTCCACAAAAATTGATTTTCTAACTTTAAATTCAACAGCTTTAGAATTAGCATCCTCAAAGCTGTAAAAATATTCAGACGCTACTTCTTTTTTTTCTTCTGAAATACAACTTTCAATAATTTTTTTGCTTTTTTCATCTTTACTATCCGATCACAAACGGTGCTAGAACGGTAAGTACACTTTTCACAAGATTAACATTTACCAACTCTAAAATTCCATGTGGTTTGGTATCCACTGCTCTAAAATTACAATCTACGAAAATTAAACCCAAAGCTAAATTCACTACCAAAATTTTATTTATTTTTTTATTAAACAATATTTCTTTTTCTCATAAAATTGATTTTTTATAATAATATTTTATGCATTATAACATATTTTTTTACAAATGTCAACGTTTTTTTACTGATTAAAAGGATTGTTTACTAAATAATATAAATTTAATGAAATTAATTGTAAGCTAAAAGTGACATACTCATATTTTATCAAAAAACAATGAGTTAAACTCATTCTCTGCATAAATATTATAGGTTTTTCTGATCTATTTTTGGTAAAACATACCAATAAAAAAAACATAGTATATTATTTTTTAACAAATTTTTAAAAATGAATTGAAAAATAAAAAAAAATATATATAATAGTAATTGTTACAGCTTATTTATATGTAAAATATATATTTCACTTAAGGAGTATAAAAATTGTTAAAAATTAAAAATATTTCTAAAACTTTCAACTCGAATAAAATTTTTCAAGATTTTAATTTAACTATAGATCCTGAAGATTTTGTTATAATTGTGGGAGGAAACGGTTCTGGAAAATCCACACTATTAAATTTGATCTCTGGTACTTGTTCACTAGATAGTGGTTCTATAACTCTTGACAACAAAAATATAAGTAAATTACCAGAATACAAAAGGGCAAGTATGATAAGCAGAGTTTTTCAGGATCCTTTTAAAGGTACGGCATCTGATATGTTAACTTATGAGAATCTTGCTCTTGCTAAACGGAGAGGAGGAAAAAAGACTTTAAATTGGCAGATTACTGAAAAAGAAAAGGAGGAGTATAAGAATTTAATAAAATCAATGAATTTAAATTTAGAAGATAGGTTAAATTTAAAAGTATCTTTATTTTCTGGCGGACAAAAACAATCTATTTCTTTGTTAATGGCAACCTTAAAAAAACCCAAATTGCTGTTATTGGACGAACACACCTCTGCCCTTGATCCTAGAACTGCTAAAATAGTTTTGGAACAAACGGAAAGATTAGTCTTAGAAAATAAGTTGACTACTCTTATGATAACTCACAATATGAAAGATGCACTAAAATATGGAAATAGATTAATAATGTTACAAAATGGGAAAATAACTTTAGACATTTCAAAAGAGGAAAAATCCGAATTTGATATTAATGATTTATTAATGAAATTTGAAGAAATGTAAAAAAATTAAATTAGAATAAAATTTTTGCTCTTGCTTTACCCATTTTTATGGCAAATTTGCTAGCTTTTGGTATAACTGCTCAAAAATTGTGATTCTAAACTTTAAAATTAAACCTAAAAAAGATTAAACTGATAATAACAATCCAACCAATTTATGTATTTCGATTTTTAGGATGAAATATAAACACAATTTTACTCTAAACTGTGTGCCTCTCAATAGATCTGTCCTAAAACCTCAATTCATAGTTATAAATAGCCGAAATTAGAGAAATTCTTAATAAGTGTTTTTTTTGTGCAAATTCTGTAAATTGAAATTTGTGAATTAAACCGTCAGTAAGTTTGCCACTTTTCGGCTTTTTATACGGTATCAAACTGTTTGAATGGTAGAATTTTAAACCCTGATATCCTTTGTCACCAATAAATAAAATATCTTTCAACAAATGAAATTTACTGCGCTTAAAAATCTCTAAATCATGCACAAAACCTTTTTCTTCATAAATACCTATAATTTGTTTTGTGTCGCCGTTTATGACTATTTGGTCTTTTATTGTGTGTCTTTTTTTTACCCGAATATGAAGCTTTTTGTCCATGTTTTGGACGTTAGGTTTCGCATTCTATAACATTAATTATCGCGTGGTGTTTTCCTTGATTAATTCGCGTTTTGACGGCAATGAAAATGTTCCATCTTTGATTAAAGTTTGTTCGACCCATGCAGCAGCCTTGGAAATTCGTTGTTTAAATACACCATAATCAAAGCCCAAGTTTTCCATTGTGCGATAATCGTGGTAATATCCAAGCATAATAATTAGTATATCCAAAACATTCAATTTTCGCGCTATACCACCTTTTTTTGCGTATATCCTTGTATGCGCTTTAGAGGATTGCGCGCATTGCTTCAAGTGTTGGTTTTCTTATTCCAAATGTTACTAAATATTTTGTTTCTGGTAATTTTTCAATTCTATTTTTATTGCCCATTCTAAAATTTTAGCATATTTTAAAGTTTTAGGACAGCAACAGGTGAAAGTGAATCTACTGTGAAATTGAACCGTTCAGGATTCAACGCTTCCTTTAATGAAAATAGTACTACATCAGAATTTTCAGGATTCAACGAGTTTGAAGAAAATTTCTTCCCCAATTTATAATTTTGACTTTTAATACTTAAACATGTTAACAGTAATATCACAAAGACAATTAATACTAATACACAAATCACAAATTGACTGTGCTTTTTAATAATAAAGTTAATATTAATTTCATAATTTGATTTTAGCATAAATTACAAATATTTAGGTAACATATTTTACATGAAAATATCATTAATTTTAAATTCTAAATTAAGTATAATTAAATTTAACGTTATAATTTGTTTGGATTATATCGTGTATTAAATATATTTTAAGGAGATTAAATCATGAAAAAAAGAAAAACCGCATCGTTTATGGCATGTTTGCTTATGGGAGTTGCTTTTTTAGGGAATGTTTATGGTTATGGAAGTAACTTTATTTTTACTGAAAAATATGACAATATATTATTAAGACATATGGCACTGAAAATTGGGAATTTATTATAAAAAAATTTGAAAAAAGCTTAGAAAATAAAGAAGAAAAGGATAATTTCTCTTTATTTTTTGCAAACTTAGATAACCCTCTCAAACAGAAAATTCGAAGGTTTAAATTTCATTGGAATGAGGTTACTGTGCCACATTCCAGTTCAACAAATCCTTTTTCAATAGAAGAAGACCAACTGATTTTAAACTTAGTGAATAAACATGGACCAAAATGGAAAATTATCAAAAAATCATTTCCTACAAGAAACATTGTTAATATAAGAAATCGTTATTTATTTCTTTTAAAAAGCGTAAAACCTTTGCTACCAACACCAATACTTGCTAAAATTCCATTTATGTATCCACTAATAAAAACCCGTAAAACAACAGATGAACGCTCCAATATGACTTTTAATCTCAGAATCAATACTTATTACTTTAGCCATTAAAGACATCTAATTCTTCAATAAATTTGAATCCTGTTCTTACAATTTTTGATGTTATTTTTATTTCATTAGAAGTTTATACAAAATGTAAAATTCCTTTTTTACATAAATTCTTTTTTTGATATAAATTACTTACACCTTATATTTTGAGCAATTTTATTTAATGTATATATAAAAGACTTTACTTTTATATAAAGTCATAAAAATATCAATATTATATTCTACTTTCTACTAAACTTTTTATCTAAATCCTTTTTTAATATTGAGAAAAATATATTTCGACCATGAGGACAATGTTTTATTTCGGAATTATTTAATAATTTTTTGATTAGATCTAAAATTTCTAAATTATTACTTATTTTTCCAGATTTTATTGCTCCTTGACAAGAAATGCTATAATAAAGCCAGTCTAAATGATTAATATCTAAATTATTCTTATTTTTTAAAATGTAATTAGAAATTTCTATTATAGAATTTGATATATCAGAAGTATTTAAATATACAGGTATACTTCTTACTATCAAATTCCCAGATCCGAAATCTTCTATTTTATAACCAACCTTTGAAATTAAATCCAAATTTTCCAAAATAGCAGAATATTCGGATTTTTCTAAATTAATCATGACCGGTTCTAATAAAACTTGAGAATTTTCAGATATTTTATTAGATTTTAGTTTTTCATAAATTAATCTTTCGTGAGCTGCATGCTTATCTACCAAGATTAATTCTTGAGGATTATTTTGTAAAACTATGTAACATTTAAAAATTTCTCCGAGTATTTTTAGCGTGTCATTTTTTTCTTCAAATGTCTGTTGCTTTTCTTCTTTAATCATACTGTTTATTAAATAATTAAACTTATTTTTCATAAAATCAGATTTTTTCTGAACTAATTCAGGTTCTACATTTTTTTTTGCTATATTTTCAAAATTATTTATAGCTTCAAATTTTTCAAATTCTTCATTGGGAATATAATATTTTTCAAAAATTTTATCTTTATCTTCTTTAAAATTACTAGTTATAATAACTTGATTGTCATATTTTAAAAGAGCATTCTTAGTACCATAATAAATAGTATCGAAAATAAACCGTTCGTCCATAAATCTTACTTCTGTTTTACTTGGATGAACATTTACATCTACAGCTTGGTAGGATAAATTTATATATAAAACACAACTTGGAAATTTTCCCGAGATCATCGAACTTTTGAATGCTTCTTGCAAAGCAACAGAACCTATTTTTATTTTTACATATCTGTTATTTACAAAAAAATGCTGCATACTTTTGCTCGCTCTACCATAAGAAGTTTTACTTATAAATCCCGAAATTTTTATGTTTTTCAATTCATAATCTATAGGAATTAAATTTTCTGAAAATTCCTTTCCATAAACCGAATAAATGCAAGAAAAAATTTTCCCATCACCAGAAGTGTTTAAAATTTCTTTATCATCACGAACATATTTAAAAGAAATCTCTGGATGCGACAAAGTTATTTTGTCTATAATTCCTGATATAGCATTAGCTTCAGCTACATCAGATTTTAAAAATTTCATTCTAGCAGGAGTATTAAAAAACAAATCTTTAATAGTGAAAACACTTCCCACTGGGCAACCAAAATCTTCAAATTTTTCTTCTTCACCACCGGTTATCAAGTATCTAGAACCAACATCTTCTTTTTTTATTCTGGTAATTAATTCTAATTTAGAAATAGAACTTATAGAAGCTAAAGCTTCTCCTCTAAATCCTAAAGTTTTAATAAAATTCAAATCATATATGTCTTTTACTTTACTAGTGGCATTTTTCAGAAAAGCTTTTTTTACATCTTGTTTACAAATTCCTGATCCATTGTCTGAAATTTTTATGAATTTAATTCCGCCATTTTTTATATGAACAGAAATCATATTTGCCCCTGCGTCTATAGAATTTTCAACCAATTCCTTAACAGCGGAAGCCGGTCTTTCAACTATCTCACCCGCAGCTATTAATTCAACAATTTTTTTGTCTAATATATTAATTCTATTCATATGTTCTAATTTAATACTTTGCACTTGAAGACAAATACTTTTTTACCATTAAGGCAAATTTAAATACAATGGCATCTTCAAATTCCCTTAAATCTAGACCTGTAAGTCTTCTTATTTTTTCAAGTCTGTAAACCAAAGTATTTCTATGAACATATAATTTTCTAGAAGTTTCTGAGACATTTAAACTATTTTCAAAAAATTTGTGCACAGTAAATAAACTTTCTTGATCCATATTTTCTAAAGAGTTGTTTTTGAATACTTCTTTAAGAAAAGCCTCACACAAAGTAGTCGGTAGTTGATGAATAAGCCTTGCAATTCCCAAATTAGTGTAACTAACTATATTTCTTTGAGTTTCAAAGACTTTTCCAACTTCTACCGCAATTTTTGCTTCTTTAAAAGATGAAGTTAAATCTTTTATTTCATTGACAGGTAAACCTATTCCTATAACAGCAACATCAACATAATTTTTGTTAGAAAGAATTTCTAAAATGCCCTCAGCAATTTTTTCAAGACTTTTAAAATCCACATCTTCTGGAACCTCTTTGACAAGGACAATTGTTGTTTCATTTATGCTGATTATAAAATCTCTATTTTTGTCTGGGAATAATTTGCCTAAAATTTCGTAAGTATATATCTCTAATTTAGATTTTACTTCTATAACCATGCAAACTCTTGAAATTTCTGACAAAAATCCCAGTTCTTTAGATTTTAAATAAACGTCTCCAAATAATATATTGTCTAACAATAAATCTCTTATAAAGTTAGTTTTATTATGTTTTTCATTATAATATTTAAGAGCATTTTCCATCGATACTGTAATTAAACAAGCATAATTCTTTGAAACCTCATCTGTACCAAAAATGAAAGTCAAAAACTCAGTATTTAAGCCATCATTAAAATACTTATATGTACAGTCTTTATGAGCGAAAAAAACACCAGGTTTTATATTTTCCTTATTAAAACTTACAATTTTTCCAATTTTACTTACATCACTACAAACAATTACTCTTGAACTTTCAACATCAATCACCCCAATTGCTCTATCTATGTAACTATCATTTATTTGATCAATAACTCCTTGAAAAATTTTGCTCAACATTAAAATAAAATACCACCTTATGTTTTTATAAATAAAAAATATTCTACTTATATAGTGTAAATAACAAAAAAAATTTTGCAATACATTTTGAAGCATTTTAAACAAATAAATTAAAATTACCTATTTTTCAATTTTGAAAATTTATCTTTTTTATGAAATTTTTTTAGGCTATCAGGTAACGCCGTAAAAACTATTCCAGAAATTGAAAACGACACAAGAGAAATTCCTATATATAATAAAGCATCTCCTGAAATCAAAAATTCTATTAAATTTTCATCAAATTTTAAAAAATCAAAAATATTAAAATTTTTATCATTTTCAAAAAAATTTGCACTTAGTGAATTATTAAAAATTAAACATAAAATAATAAATTTTTTAAATTTCATAAACAAAAACCTCTCTAATTATATAAACTCATAGCTCTTTCCTTGTTATCTGACACAATTAATCTTACAATATTACCAATGTTTTTAATAGAGTTATTTATAACTTTTACTTCATCTTCATAAAATCTTGAAATTACCCAGTCAGATAAATCCCAGTTTTCAGGTTTTTTACCAGCTCCTATTCTTATCCTGAAAAAATTATCACTATTCAACAAATCTACAATATTTCTTACACCATTATGTCCGCCATGAGAACCATTTTTTCTAATCCTTATTTTACCTACATCCAAATAAATATCATCAAAAATTACAATTAACCTATCAATATTAATTTTATGATAACTAATAATACTTAAAACACTCTGTCCACTTAAATTCATATAAGTCATCGGTTTTAATAGAGTTACCTTTTTATTATCTACTATTCCTTTTCCGTAAATTCCTAAAAAACCTTCATTTGAAATATTTATATCAAATTCTTTACTTAAAAAATCTAAAGATTCAAATCCTATATTATGCCTTGTATATTTATATTTAACACCTGGATTTCCCAAACCTACAATAATATAATCCATCAGTTTTTAAAATCTCCTTTTCATCATTGATGTGCAAAAACAGCAATATTTATATATCTCAATAAAATACTAATAACTGTTAAAGATCAATTTACATATTTTTCTAGTTCTAATTTAATTTTAGAAATTTTTGCTTTTAAATTTTCATAAATTTCTATAGTTTTACTTACTATATTTTTCGGAGCTTTATCTATGAAATTTTTATCTCCAAGTTTTTTAGTTATATTTTCCAGATTATTATTTGATAAATTCAACTCTTTTTCTAATCTAGAAATTTCAGCTTTTATGTCTATTAATTCATCTAACGGAATATAAATTTTAGAAAAATTAGTTATTACAATTATTGAGTTTTCTATATCAAATTTCTTATTGAATTCTATATTTTTAGCATAACAGAACTTTATTAATATATTTTTAAATTTTTTTAAATTTTCATAATTTTCATAATTTTCACTTGAAATATAAATATGAGTTCTTTTATTATTTGAGATATTTAATTCACTACGTCTATTTCTAACGGATTTTATAATTTCTATTATATTTTTTACATTTTTTTCTGATTCTAAGAATACTAAATTTTTACTAAATTTAGGGAAATTTGAAATACTAATAGATTTTTTTTCTTTAAAATTATAGTCATTAAAAATTTGCCAAATTTCTTCTGTTATAAATGGCATAAACGGATGTAATAATTTAACTATATTAATTAACAAATAAATTAAAACTTGATTGTTTAAATTTATTTTAGAAAACTCTATATACCAATCGCAAAATTCGTCCCACACAAAATCATATAATTTTTGTATAGCTACCCCAAGTTCAAATTTTTCTAAATTTTCTGTTATTTCTTTAACAACAAAATTATACCTGCTTAAAATCCATTTGTCAATTTCAAGTAAATTATCTAGATCTAATTCTAAATTAAAGTTTTTATTTTCTAAATTCAAACTTATAAATCTAGCTGCATTCCATATTTTATTTGTAAAATTCCTACTTGAAAGAATTTTTTCATCTGAAAACCTAGTGTCATTTCCTGGACTGTTATTCATAATAAGTGCAAATCTCAAAGCATCTGTACCATATTTATTTATTATATCTAGAGGATTTATCCCATTTCCTAAAGATTTAGACATTTTTCTGCCTTGAGAATCTCTTACTAATCCATGCACGAAAACATATTTAAACGGAATTTTACCTGTCATTTCAAGAGCACTGAAAATCATTTTGGCAACCCAGAAAAATATAATGTCATATCCTGTTACCAAAACATCAGTTGGATAATAGTATTCTAACTCTGAAGTATTTTTCGGCCAATTAAACACTGAAAATGGCCATAAACCAGAAGAAAACCATGTATCTAAAGTATCCTCATCTTGTATAACATTTTTAGAATTACATTTAGTACAAATTTCTATTCTATTTCTGGAAACTATTATATTATTGCAATTTTTACAATAAAAAGCAGGAATTCGGTGCCCCCACCAAAGTTGCCTAGAAATACACCAATCATTTATATTTTCCATCCAGTGAAAATAAATTTTTGTAAATCTTTTTGGAATGAATTTAATTTTATTTTCTTTTACAACTTTTATAGCTGGTTCAGCTAATTCTTTCATTTTTACAAACCATTGAGTAGAAATTCTTGGCTCTATATTGCAAGAACATCTATAACATGTGCCTATATTATTTTTTATATCTTCAATTTTTTCTATCAAATTATTTTCTATTAAATCTTTTACGATTTCTTTTCTAGCTTGATATCTATCAAGATTTTCATATTTATCACCATTTTCATTTAAAACAGCTGTTTTATCAAAAATATCAATAATATCCAAGTTGTTTTTTAATCCAATTTTAAAATCAACCATACTATGGGCCGGTGTAACTTTTAAAACACCTGTTCCGAAATTTTTTTCTACAGAGCTATCAACAATTATTGTTACTTCTCTGTTAGCTAACGGAACTATAACTTTTTGGCCTATTAATTTTTCGTATCTTGAATCTTCAGAGCCTACAGCTATAGCTGTATCACCAAAAATAGTTTCAGGTCTGGTTGTTGCTACAACTAAGTAATCTTTTTTATTTAATAAATAATATTTAACATAATACAATTTACTATCAAATTCTTTAAAATTAACTTCAGAATCTGAAATCACAGTTAAACATTTCGGACACCAGTTAATCATCTTTTTGTCTCTATAAATCAAATTTTTCTCATATAATCTAACAAAAAATTCTATTACAGCTTTATTACAGTTTTCATCAAGAGTGAACCTTTCTTTTGTCCAGTCACAAGAAGCACCGAGTTTATTAATTTGCTCAGTAATCATTTCGCCGTATTTTTCTTTCCACTTCCAAGCATAATCTAAAAACTTTTCTCTTCCGATTTTCTCTTTATTCAAATTTTTTTCTTTTAAATTTTCTACTATCTTAGCTTCGGTAGCAATCGAAGCATGATCAGAACCCGGAACCCACAAAGAATTAAAACCTTGCATTCTTTTAAACCTTATCAGAATATCTTGTAAAGTATTATCCAATGCATGACCCATGTGCAATTTTCCAGTGATATTGGGTGGTGGAATTACGATACTATACTTTTTTTTATTATTATCAACTTTAGAATAAAAAAAACTATTTTCTTCCCAAAACTTGGAAATCTTATTTTCTATGTTATCAAAATTATATATCTTATCCAATTTATACCTCATAATATTTTATAATTATTCTAAAATTTTTTAAATTTATTTTTTTGTAAAAAATTTGATATACTTTTACTACAAATTCAGAGATTGATCATTAGCATTATCTTTTAAATCATATTTGTCATCTGTATAAGAATTTTTTAACCTTTTCCAAACATCACCTTCAAAAGCCTTAATCGCATTATCGAGGCTATTAACTTTTGAACCAAAATCTGTTCCATCAACTTCAAAACTTTCTGTTGAAGTTTTTTTATAAAATTTAAGATCAGATTTTATTTTTATAAAATTTCCAAATTCTTTTCTTATGATTTTAATGCTTTTTTCCATTTTATCAAATTTATGTGTGTTAGTAATATTTCTAAATTTATTTCTTAACCAATGCTTTTCATTTGACATAATTTAAAAAACCTACTTCCTTTATATATTTTAGATTTTGCTGCTTCGAAAAATAAGCATAAAAAATTTGAACAATTTTATTTAACAGTAAACATAAAAATATGTCAAGTTTTTTATCAACACATAAAATTTTATAAATTCAAAAGTTGATAAATTAAAAATTAATGTGTAAAATGATATTAAACAATTGGAGTGTAAAAAAATTAAAGTATCTGTTATAGGTTGTGGTAGATGGGGAAGTTTTCTTTCTTGGTACCTAAGTAGCATCGGTCAAAATGTAATATTATGGGGAAGATATAATTCTGAAAATTTGAATAATTTGTTGGTTTACAGAAGAAACGATAATGTTTTTTTAGATGAAAAAATAAATATAATTTCTGATTTAGAAAAATCTGTCAATATGTCTGATATACTGGCAATATGTATAAATTCTCAATCTCTAAGAAGTTTTATGAAAGAATTATCTAAATATAGTTTAAAAAGTAAAATTATTATCTTATGTATGAAAGGATTAGAGGAATTTACTGGAAAGCGATTAACTCAAGTTATAGAAGATTATGTATATTTTGAAAAAACAAGTGTAGCCATATTGGTAGGACCAGGACACGTGCAAAACTTAACACAAGGTATACCTACTTGTATGGTTATAGATTCTTTAAATTATAATATAAAAAAATTACTTATAGAACAATTTTCGAGTAAGCTAATACGGTTTTATTATGGAACAGATTTAATAGGAAATGAAGTAGGAGCTGCTTCTAAAAATGTTATTGGTATAGCTTCAGGAATGTTAGATGGTTTAAATTATGAATCTTTAAAAGGTCCTTTGATGTCTCGAGGCGCAAAAGAGATTGCGAATTTAATCAAATTTATGGGAGGAAATGAAATGTCAGCATATGGTTTATGCCATTTAGGAGATTATCAAGCTACGCTTTTTTCTAAACATAGTCACAATAGACAGTTTGGCGAAAATTTTGTAAAAAATATAAATTATAAAAAAATAGCAGAAGGAATTTCAACAGCAAAAGCACTCGTAAAATTGGGATTAAAATATAAAATTAGTGTTCCTATATGCAATTCTGTTTATAACATAGTATGCAAAAATGCAAATCCTAAAAAAGAACTGTTGAATTTATTTTTAAAACCTGTTAAAAATGAAATTTGATTTCTGAATAAAATTAACAAGACGATTTTTAAAAAATGTTGACAAAAAACTTTTTTTGACATTTAATAAATACAGATATAAAATATATATTGACGTTTATAAAGGAATGTTTTTTAAGGAGTTTAAACAATTGAAAAAATTCGTGAGTGTTTTTGGTAGTGGTTTGTTGCTGTTAAAGTTGTTTTGCTTTAACTTAGAAGCAAAAACCGAGGATAACAATAATATCTCAAAGCTTAGTGATTCTAATTTAGCTGTGAATTCAGGTCCAAACAAACCTAGTTTTGTGCGCCCTGAAGTGTCTTTTTGTGAATTTTTGGTATCATATAAATTTGAGTCTCTTAATTTGAAGAAGGAAATTAATAATGAATTTATAAATCTTTTAAAAGAAAACATAAACAAGTTAAATATCGAAGTTTCGAATTTGAAAAAAGAAAATAAAATTTTAAAGCAAAAATTAAAAAAGTCTTCTTTTTTTAAATTAAATGATGAACTGAGAAAAATTGAGAACAATGAGAAGACAATTAAAATCAAAAAAGATGAACTAAAACTAAAAGAAGATAAATTGAATAAAGTTATAAAAAAACAAAAAGAAATTCAGAATAAAATAGATTTGTTTGGGTAAATTATCTGAGACCGTTGGAAATAGCGGTGAACAGATAGCTGAAAGTTATCTAAAAAAAAATAGTTTTAAGTTTACTTGTAGGAACTATCATAGTTGTTATGGTGAGATTGATATGATTTTTTCTGACGAACATTTTATTGTTTTTGTTGAAGTTAAATTAAGAAAAGTAGGATGTATAGCGAATGCTTTAGAATATGTTTCTAGAAGTAAACAGAAAAAGATTATAAAAACAGCATATGAATATATTGCTAAAAATAATATAAAAATTCAACCAAGATTTGATGTAATTGAAATTGTAAATTGTAATAAAGAATTTAAGATAAATCACATAAAAAATGCCTTTGGTTAGGATGGTTATTTTTAAAATTTAAATAAACTTAAACAAAAGGGAAGTTTATGAATTCGATATTTGATACACACGCGCATTATCACGAGAAACTTTTCGATAAAGACCGAGATTTTTTGCTAAAAGATTTGGCTAAAAATCAAGGTATATTTGCCATTTTGGAATTAGGCACAAATCTAAAATCAAGTAAAAAATCTTTAGAACTATCTGAAAAGTACGATTTCATATATTCTGCTGTAGGTGTTCATCCATTAGACTTAGAGAATTTACAAGAAAATTATTTACAAGAAATAGAAAATTTAATTTTCAAAAACAAAAAAATAGTGGCCATCGGTGAAATTGGATTAGATTACCATTATGGTAATAAAAATAAAAATTTTCAAAAAGAGGTTTTAATAAACCAAATAAATTTAGCAAAAAAATACAACTTACCAGTTTGTATACACGATAGAGAGTCTCATAATGATGTTCTGGAAATTTTAGAAAAATATAAGCCAAAAGGTATTGTTCATTGTTTTTCGGGAAATTTAAAATTTGCAAAAAAAATTGTGAATTTAGGCTTATATTTGGGAATTGGCGGCATGATAACTTACGAAAAAACTAATAAAAATTTAGTTGAAATTGTTAAAAATATTTCTGTAGAAAAAATTTTGTTGGAAACTGATTGTCCCTACCTAACTCCATATCCTGAAAAAGCCAAAAGGTGTGACTCTAGTTATATTAAGTTAACAGCTAAAAAAATTTCAGATATTTTAAATTTGAATATTGAGGAAACCTACAATATAACTAAGCAAAATGCTATCGGCTTATTTTTTAAATCTTAAACTTGTTTATGCGATTATATTTTAAATCATTTGTTTTCAGTTATAATTTTTTTTAAATTTTCAAGTTCTTCAACAGTTACATACCCTTGTCTTGTTAGTGAGTCTATTGTTTTTATAAAATTCGAATTTTTAGTATCTTTTTTTATATTATGTGATAATTTTCCAAATTCTTTTTTCAATTTTTTTAGTTCTCCCATTCTTGTGATTTGATTTTTTTTAGCGTCTTCAACTTCTTTAAGACTATTTTTAAGACTATTTTCAAGATTTGAAATTTTTTCTGTTTTGGAAGTTTCATCAGCAAGCGTCTCTTTTATTTTTGAAAAAGCATCCCTAAAGTAATTAAAACTTAAACCTAAGTTTTTTTCTGCAAAAAATTTAGAAAGGCCATTATCATCATTATACACCTTCGATATAACCGAAAAACGTTTTTCTAATTCGCTTACTCTATTTTTATAACCGTTACTTTCCATGTATTTATGTGCGTCTTTAATTTTTTGAAGAAGTTTTATAAGGTATTCTTTATCGAATTTCTCATTTCCTAATTTTGATAAATAATTGTTGTAATCGTCTGAAATAAATTTATATTTTTCTACTATTTCTTTAACTTCATTAGATATTATATTAAAATCATTTAGGGCTTTTTTATTTTGGGCGGCGAGATTCTTTTTGCAAATTGCATCGTATATAAGATTATTATATTTAGCACACAAATCATCTAAACTTCCTATAGTTCTTATGGTATCATTTAAGCAACTAATAAGACTATCTATATTAGTGATTTTTTTCGTCTTAATAATATCATCGATCTGATCGTAATATTTCTTAAGAGTATTATAATCTTTAATATTAATATCATTAATATCACCAAAATTTTCATTCGCTACATCTTGAAATTCTTCTAAATATTCTAATACTCTATATTTTTGAAATCCTAATTTTAAATTATTAAGATTATTTTTAACATTTGTGCGCATATCAAAGAAATTGACTTCTTTTAAAATATTATCATGGTTGTCAGGGTCCAATTTTTCTCTTATTACCATTATGTTATATTCAATTTCTTGGAATATTTTATTTTTATTTTCTTGTTTAATTTTTTCATTTTGAATGCATTTTTTAAGGTCATTTAGTTGTTCGATTGATCCTTTTTTGTCACGTAATTCAAAATCAACACAATCTTCTAAATTTTTTAATTTTTTTTCTAAATCTTTTAACTCATCACTAATTTCTTGTAATTTTTTTTTGTCACATTGTGCTATTCTATTAATATAATTTGATTTTGTGTCTTTAAAATTTGGATAAAACACTTTAAAATATTTTGATTTTGTTAGATTATAAAACATTATGCGGCAATTTTCTTTCTCTTCTATTATTTTTGTTTTTTCATTTAATTTTCTTATTAACATATCAAGTATATCATGGCTTATATCGGCTAGTTCCTCTATTTTTTGGCAATCAATTATATTATTTTTTAAAATTTTTAAATCTTTTAAATCTTTTAAATCTTTTATATTTAAATCTTTTATATTTGAGTCTTTATAATAACCTTTAGCATGGCCTGTATTTATTTCTTCAAATTTTTCAAGACACTGCGATCTTAAATTTTCAAGCTCAAAAGTTTTTTCATATTCTTTTAAACTTTCTTCGTGTGATTTAATTTTTGATTTTAGTGAATCTAAATCTAAACATTTTTTAAGAGATCCCACTGAAATAATTTTAGTTATTTCTTTAGTTATTTCATCTATTTTATCCGTGCTATATAATTTATTTTTGATAGAATTAAAATTTTTTTTTAATTTTATGAATTTTAATAAAATACTCCTTAGCTTTAGTTTTTCCTCTAAAATATCCAGTCCTTTGTAATTGCTCATAAAACCTATATCACCTATTAAAATTCTTGATCTTGGAACTGATTCTTTATCTTCTCTAGATATTTTATATTTTTTCGTTAAATAATCTAACCTTTTGTCAAAACTCGCTCTTTCTTCTTTAATTATTGTAATCACAGACTCTGCTGTTTTACTCATTTTATTGAGCAGAGAGATTTGCGGATCAATTATTTTTTTAACGTTAAAACCTCTGTTTGGTTGTTCATTATACAATTTTTCAATTTCTTCAAAATATTCTTGAAAATCATCCACAAAAACTCCTAAAACATTAAGGTTAAAACTACCATTGTCACAAATAAACTTTGAAAGATTTATGCTTAAATTTCGTATAACATATTTATCATCAATTATTTTTTTTAGATATTCATGACCTTCTTTCAATTTTTCATTGTCACTTTTTTTACTTGATAATAATGATTCTAAATCTTTTGCTGTGCTTTTTATAATTATAATCTGTTCTTCAATATTTTTAATGTCGAAATCAATCACGATTGGTTTATAATCGTCTGGATTATTACCTGCCATGAAAACCATCCCCTTTTTTAAATAATAACATCAAGTATATTGTTTGAAAAAGTCATTGTTTTTATGCATAGTTTTTTCAATTTTTACCAGGTCGCTGCTAATATTTGATATTCTTTTTATATAAAACCGCGAGAAAATCGCTAAATATTGACAAAAAATAATGGTATGCTAAAATTTTAAGAGCGCTTAAACGAAAACCAAGTTGGAACTTAAAGCATGGAAAAAAGATACCGTGGGGCTCACGGGAATTTACGCCTGAAATGGAGTCGGTTGGCTTGCGACTATTTAATCCAAAAACTTGAACTAAATTGGGAGAAATTAGGTAAGATACGAGTTGCTAACCTAATTGATTGGTTTTTTAATCCGGAAAATCAATTTTTGCAGTTTACAGAATGTCTGGCAGATGGATCCAATAAAATGAAAAATGAAATACTTAAAATTGCAAAAGAAGAATACAGAAATATAGATGAAATAATAAGTACCTGCGGTGAAATTTATCCAACAGAGTTTTTTGCTGAAGTGTTCGCGTACATGGAATGTAGCGATACTCCTAATTTTATCGGTAAAGCAATAGCAAACTACATAAATAACTGGTTTGAATAAAATTCAAATTGAGATCAAATTATATATAAAACAAAAATTTAACGATAAGTGTAAAAGTCTTATTTGTCGATGGAATAGTTCGTCGTATATTGGAAAATTTTAATAAATGCTCCGTGTAATGTGAAATATTTGATTTTCAGTGAAAACTCAATCGGTGACCAAAATATCTTGGCTTCTGTGTTTATTCAGACAACGACATTAAAAAGATTTAAAAATAAATTTAAAAGAGATGTTTTCGACAAAAATTGACCCAAAGATATTTTTTGCATTTTTATCATTCTTCGTGCTTTTTTCAAAAATCCAAAAATGTCTTCGTTATTAAGATTATTTTGATTTAGAAACAGAGGGATTAGGTGGAGTTATGGAGTTATAGGTCATTTTTTTCATTACTTTTGCTAGGCTGATTTTAGCCTTTCCTTCACAAGTAAGAGCTAAGTTGACTTTTTTTTAGGTATATTTTGCCAAATTTTTGGCAATTTTCAGCGAATTTTGAAAAAAATTCTGGCATTTTTCCTTCTGGTGCTTCATCAAATGTTGAAAACACTGAAGCTATAAAACCTTTCAATTTACCTAAACTTTCATTTATAGCTTCTACACATGAATTCAGGTTTATTCCATAATCATACTCGTTATAATTTTCTTCATCGACTAAAAGACCTTTTTTCGTAAAAAAGTCTTTTCCGGAAGGCTTCAAAGTTTCAATTACCTTTTGGCAAGAAAACGCTTTTTTGTAAATTTTTGTTTTAAATTCAGCATTTTTATTTTTTTCACTGTACAATTTTTTTAATTTTTTCTTTTGATTATCAAATTCAGCAGTATCTTTATCTTTATTTATGTCTAATTTTTTAATCTCGCCAGCTGCCAAAATAATAAACTTGTATACTGTTTCAAAAATTTCTTTAGAATGTAATCGCATTTCTTTATCGTTTAATATTTTAGCATAATCAAAAATTCCATCAGCACTATTTAAAATAATATAAAAATTATCAATTATAGCATCTATGTTTTCATCATTTTTAGCTTTGTTCATCTTTTCTTTCCCTTTCATTAGGTAATTCTTTTTCAAAAATTTTATTAAATTCCCCGCTTTTTTTGATTTTTTTAAAAACACTAAAAATACCATTTTTTCCAAAAATAACCTTGAGTATATATAAATCTTTATCAACATGTATGGGAATTTTTTCGTATTTTTTCATAATTTTTATTTTGGGGGCTATAGTTTTCATTTCTTTATCCATAGTTAAGTCAGCTCCTCTTATTTGTTTTGTTATTTATTTTTTACGTATTTTAATAACTTATACATTAAATAAAAATAGTATTTAAGCTAGTAAAATTGTAAATAATATTATAGATATAAAATTTTATGACGTTAATCAACTATGTGATTTTTAAAATATTGTTTAATATTTAAAATGCAGATTAAATAAAGAATCAGCTCAATTAAGAATTTGACGGGATTTTTTTGTGATATTTCCAAAATGATTTTAAAAATATCGTTTAATATCAAAAACACAAACCAGACAAATAATCAATTCGGATAGAAGTGTGACGAAATTTTTGTTTTATTATTTTTTGTAATATTTTATTATAATAACTTAATTGTGTTCTACTGAAAAAATTCAACAACTTAACTCTTTGTTAATTAAATTTATAAATTCTTCAATTTTCATAGACTTCAAATCCCCTTTTTCTCTGTGTCTCACGGAAATTGAATTTTTTTCTAATTCTTTTTCTCCTAAGATTAACATATAAGGTATTTTATCTAACTGTGCTTGCCTAATCTTATAACCTATTTTTTCATTTCTGTTATCTATAAAAACTCTGATCTTGTTTTCTCCTAATTTTAATTTCAATTTTTTGGACTTTTCGTATAAAGACTCATTTAAGATTAAAATCCTAACCTGTTCAGGAGATAACCACAATGGTAAAGCACCAGCATATTTTTCAATTAAAAGGGCTAAAGTTCTTTCATAGCACCCTAAAGAAGTTCTGTGTATAACATATGGATACTGTCTCTGATTATTGATATCTACATATTGCATATCAAATCTTTTTGCCAATTGAAAATCTATTTGTATAGTAATTAAAGTATCTTCTTTTCCGTGAACATTTTTTATCTGAATATCTAATTTGGGACCATAAAAAGCTGCTTCTCCGTCTACTTCTTCATATTTTAAATCAAATTTGTCTAAAATATCGCGCATTTTATTTTGGACGTTTTCCCATTCTTCACTATCACCAATATATTTTTCTTTGTTGTTTTCATCCCACTTTGAAAGCCTGTAAAAAACATCGTCTTTTAAGCCTAATTTTTCAAGCATAAAATTTGCCAAATCTAAACAATCTGTAAATTCTTTTTCTAATTGTTCAGGAGTACAAGCTATGTGCCCCTCCGATAGGGTAAATTGCCGAACTCTTATTAAACCATGCATTTCGCCGCTAGCCTCATTTCTAAACAGAGTCGAAGTCTCATTTAATTTCATTGGCAAATCTCTGTAACTTCTGCTCCTATTCAAATAAACTTGAAATTGAAATGGGCAAGTCATCGGTCTCAAAGCTAAAACATCTTTGTTTTTATCATCTGAATTTATTACAAACATACCGTCTCTGTAATGATCCCAATGTCCTGAAATTTCATATAAATCTTTTTTAGCCAACAAAGGAGTTTTAGTCAACAAATAACCGCGTTTTTCTTCTTCGTCTTCAACAAATCTTTGTAAAATTTGCATAACTTTAGTGCCTTTAGGCATTAAAATTGGCAATCCTTGCCCAATATAGTCAACAGTTGTAAAAAACTCCAATTCTCTGCCCAGCTTGTTATGATCTCTTTTTTTGGCTTCTTCTAAATTTTCCAAATATTCTTTAAGTTGTTTTTTATTTTGAAAAGATATTCCATAAATTCTTTTAAGCATTTTATTTTTAGAATTTCCGCGCCAATATGCTCCAGTTGAATTTAACAATTTAATACATCCTACTTCTCCAGTGCTTAACAAATGTGGACCTGAACATAATTCCGCAAATTCACCTTGTTTATAAAAACTTACATGTTCTTCTTTATTTAAATTTTCTGACAGTATTTCCAATTTATAATTCTCATTTTTTTCCTCAAAAAATTTCACGGCTTCATCATATTTCATGACAAATCTTTCAATTTTCAAATTCTCTTTTATTATTTTGTTAACTTCATTTTCTAATTTAGACAAATCTTCTTTATTTAAATTACTTTTTAAATCAAAATCATAATAAAAACCATTGTCAATAGCTGGTCCTATTGCTAATTTAGAATACTTAAATTCATTTTTAACTGCCTGAGCTAAAATATGTGAAGCGGTATGCCAATAAACTTTTTTACCTTCTAGACTATCAAAATAAACAGGTTCAAGTTTGCAATCAAAGTTGACTTGTGTTCTAAGATCGACCAACTTTTTATCTAGCTTTCCAGCACATGCATTTTTTACTCCTAACTTCCTAAAAATTTCTCTAACTTCAATACTTTCAGAAAATTCTTTTTTTGAACCATCTTTAAATACAATCTCTAACATAAAACTACAACCTTTCCAAAAAAATAAACAATAACAACAAAAATTTCAAACACATTGTATTTGATAGAATTTACATTATCTGATTGTATGATAATTATTTAAAATAATCAATTATTTCGAAGAAAAATATATATAATGATAATTGATGATAGTATAAAATAATTAAAAATTGTGTAATCTAATTTAGATATAATTTGAATTTTAAGTTGTTTAACGATTTTGTTTGAAAGGATTTGAAATAAAGTGGTAAATAAGAAAAAAATTTGTCAAGAAATAAGGCGTAGAATAATAGACGTTGTGTCTAAAAATGGCGGCCATTTAGCTTCTAATCTAGGTGTTGTTGAGCTTACATTGGTTTTGCATGAAATTTTTAATGGTAAAAACGACAGAATAATTTGGGATGTAGGGCATCAATGTTATGCTCATAAGATTTTAACCGGTAGATCAGAAAAATTAAAGGACATTAGAAAAGAAAACGGAATTTCTGGTTTTACTAATAGATTTGAAAGTGAATATGATGTTTTTACAGCGGGGCATAGTAGTACCTCAATTTCAAGTGCTTTTGGTTTAGCTCAAGCTAGAAAAATAAATTCCGAGCCTGGATATACAATTGCTATAATTGGTGATGGCGCTTTAACGGGTGGTTTAGCTTACGAAGGTTTAAACAATTCTGGAAGATTCGATAAAAATTTTATAGTTGTTTTAAATGATAATGAAATGTCAATATCTAAAAATGTAGGCAGTATATCAAATTATTTATCTAAAATTAGAACAAGAAATTTATATATTAAATTTAAAAATATAGTTGAAAAAGGTTTGGATAGTACTCCTTTGATTGGCAATAAATTAAAAAAGTTATTAATAAAATCTAAATCTGCTGTTAAAAAATTTGTCTACGAAAATACTATATTTGAAGAGATGGGTTTTTTATATTATGGGCCTGTTGATGGTCATGATTTAAAAGAGCTCAACACAGCTTTTAATATAGCTAAAAATATAAATCAACCTGTTTTTGTTCATGTTGTTACTACAAAAGGAAAAGGTTATAAGTTTGCTGAAAAAAATCCTAAAAATTTTCATGGAATTGGTAGTTTTGAAATAACCACTGGAAACTCAAAAAAAACAAATGAAAATTTTTCAGATGTATTTGGTGAAGAGCTAGTAAGAATAGCTGAAAAAAATCCTAAAATTTGTGCTATTACTGCAGCTATGAAATCTGGAACTGGTTTAAATAAATTTTTTGATAAATTTAAAGACAGATTTTTTGATGTCGGCATAGCTGAAGAACATGCTGTAACTTTTGCCAGTGGCTTGTCAGTTGGTGGATTAATTCCAGTTTTTGCGGTAAATTCCAGTTTTTTGCAAAGAACATATGATCAGCTTATTCACGATGTTTCTATTCAGGAACTAAAAATAATTTTAGCTATAGACAGATCAGGTTTAATCGGGAATGATGGCGAAACACACCAAGGCTTGTTCGATATTTCTTTTTTAAATACAATTCCTAATGTTACTATTTTTTGTCCTAGTTTTTTTGATGAGTTAAAATATATTTTAAATTATTCCATAAATAGTATTGAAAATAAAATTTTTGCTATTAGATATCCAAAAGGGTCAGAATTATACCGCTATGATGGCTATGAATATAATAAAAGTAATTTTGATACACACGGAGATATAAATAATACCGAAATTTTGTTAATCACGTATGGCAGGACATTTTCTTTTGCATGTGAAGCCAGAAAAATACTACTAGAAAAAAATATAAAAATTTGTATTTTAAAATTGAATGTTGTAAAACCTATAGACTTAAAGATTTTAGAAGTAATTTTTAATTTTAAAAAAATTTTCTTCTTTGAAGAATCATTAAAAAGCGGAGGTGTAGCGGAAAAATTAGGCTGTATATTATTAGAGAATAATTATGTTGGTGAATATAAAATAGTAGCTATAGATGACAGGTATGTAAAACATAGTTCGATGAAATCACAAATAGAAAAATATTGCTTAAGCACTTCAGGAATGGTTAATAAAATAAGCGAATTTGAGAATATTTAACTTTTAAAGTCAAAATGCACCTTAATTAAGTTTACAAGTTTTTCGAAAATGTCTGTTTGAAATTATCTATATAAAGCACTTGACATAAAATTTAATTTTAATTATCATATACGAAAAGTAAGGAATTGATTGCAAATGGGAAAAACATTTAATTATTTGCATGGTAAAATTGAAGAATTGGGTAATGATAAAAGAACAGATAAAAAAGGTCGCTTTAAGAAAATTCAAAATGCCAAAGACAAACTCCTCGAAAAATTTAGTGAAATTAAGAAATTTAGATTGCCTCTTTTGCGTAACTTAGTTGAGACTTGTATACATTATTTTAAACCAAGACATAGAATTAATTTCAATGAAAGTATAAACATAAAGAATATTATTAATTCTGTTTCGCGTGATATAACTAAGGCACTCAAAACAAAAATAGAAAATTGTAAAAATAATAAAAAAAAATCTGGGCCATTAGAATTCAAATTACAAAAATATGAAATAGCTATTACGGCCGTTGAATATGCAAATAATGCTATTTTTTAAATTGGAAAATAATGAATTAAATTTTAAATTAGAAGAAAAAGATAGTTTCCTTAAAGCAAAACTTATTCTTGCCGTGGCTGTAAAAACCCAGAATTTTTATTATCTAGGATAACTTAAGTTTGTGATAATTGTAAGTTTGTTTTGGATAGAGATGTAAATATAGCTGTTCCGATTTAAAACAATTTGTGATATAACTAAACGACAGCATATTCAAAAGACATATGAAAATTGGTCTTAAAATACCTCGCAAAGGGCCCTTCAAGTTTGGTTCCAATAATTTCAAAACTCTGTCCGTTATGACGATACTATCTAAAATAATCAATCATGTTCTTTTGTTTTTCAAAAAAATTTCTGAGAAAATGCTTTAAAATATACCTTTAAAGAGGTGCAAGATATGTATGCTAAAAAAATAGTGATAAAAAATGATATTTGTTTAAATTTTGAAGAGGTAGTGTTTCTTGTAAAAAAGTCAAATGAATTTGAATCTAGAATATGGTTTGAGGTGGAGGAAAAAAAAATAAACGCAAAAAGTTTATTAGGCACATTAATATTAAAATTCCCAAATAAATCCGAACTAACAGTGTTGTCCAACGGGAAAGACGAAAAGACGGCTACTAATACTTTGGTTAAATACATAAAATTTATTATAAAATATAGCATGTTTAGATAGTGTCGTCAATAAAAAAGTGATATAATAAAAACAGTGATAGAAATGTATAAAAGGCACGATATAATGGAAAGAGTTTGGAAATTTTATTGGAACCAAACTTGAAGGGCAGAAAAGGCACGCGCGGAGGAAACGCGCAAAACAACAGAAGATTTATAAACGTAGTTTTTTGAAATTTACGAACGGGTGCGCCGTGGCAAGATTTGCCCGCAGAGTATGGAGATTGGAGAAATAACCACAGAAGATTTTGCCGTTGGAGAGACAAAAACGAATGGGAAAGATTGCTGGAAATTTTAATATATAAACCGGAGGATAATGATAGACGCGTACCATTTAAAGATTTTTACCCACACGCAGCCGGCGCAAAGGTCGAAAATCAAGACATGGAGCGTATAAAAGGGGCTCAATTCCAAAATTCACCGCATGATATGCCGGTCAGAATGTTTGTCACAGCGGGTACCATCACGGATTGCAAGTTTGGAAAAAAGCTTGTAACCGGCATAAGCGCTGACTTTTGGCTAACCGATAAAGGCTACGATACCAATGAAATTTTTGAATTCGCAAATTCAAAAAACATGGAAGTTGTGATTCCGCCAAAGAAAAATCGAAAAATTCAAAGACCTTATGATAAGTATTTATACAAACTTCGCTACCTCGTTGAAAATGCTTTTTGCACTTAAAATATTGGCGCAGAATTGCCACTCGTTACGCCGCCTCGCCGCAGTCCACCTCCGCTGCATCGCTCTTTGGGCTAGTCTTTATTGGCAACACTATCTAGATTTAAAAACTAGAGAAATTGTTTCAAATTATTTAAATCAAAAAAGGAATTAAGTTGGTACCACATGATAGAAATTTTTTTATATATGTCTGTGTTGATTGTGTTCTGACCATCTGCTTTGCGTATACTCTTGGTTCAATGTCTATCACAGATTGGCTCTGTCTACATAGATTCCATTTTATTTTCAAGCGTGAATTTTCGTAAGCCCCACGGTACTTATTAATATTAGCGATTTGTTATTTTTTTATATTTTGGAGCGATTCGTCTGACTAAACTAAAGTTTAGAGGTTTTTTCGCCTTTTTTTCTATAATCAAAGCAAACACAGAAATTCAAAAAAGAATATCAGGATAATTTTGAAATTTCTGAAAATAAAAAAACTAAATATATATTAATGGATTTAAATAATTTATTCATTTGTTATCGCTAGTACACAACTCATCCTCCATATAAGAAGAGAATTTTTTGCATATTGAGTGTAAAGTAAAATATTAATTAAAATTCGTAATAAGCAATATTGTTATAAAAAATTGAACAAATCATTATAAAGCCCATATAGATCTAATATTTCCAATTTCATTCCATATCCCATCAATGCTCTCCTCAATCCACTCGAAGTCTATTGATCCTCCGGATATCAAAAAAAATAGAAAGCTACCTTAAAATAAACAATAAATAAAAAATTACAACTATTATTAATAAAAGAGTAAGTAGCATTCTTACTATTATCAACAAAATAGTTAACAAAAATTTGCCTATTACTTTTAATACTTTCAAAATTCCTTTTATAATAAAACCTTTCCAACTTGGAAAATTCTGTTTTTTGACGTCAATTTTTTCAGGTGAAATCTATTGTCTGGTATTTCTTTCATCATTTTTTCTATAGAATTATCGTTTAATAATGATTTCATTTTTTTAGATATTATTTCAACAAGTTTTACCACTTTAGGATATATTTTTGACATCATACTAGCAAAACCTGCAACACAAATTAAATCTTTCACTTTTTGCAAATTACAATCTTCAGTTATCAATAAGTTCAATTTATCTTCGAGCTGTGATTTATAGGACTTAGCTTTAGTTTTTAATTGTTTTTCATCCAGTATGTCGCCTTCAAATTTATTACTTAACTCATTGCCTTTTGAAATCATGGCATCAACAGCATTTCCAACTAATTTTGTTGATCTACTTTTTTTGCTGCGTTATTAATTTTGATCATATTATATGAAGCTGTTTTGGTGGATTTACCATTTCGATTGTTAACAATTTTTATTAACACTAGAGCTTTTAATCTTGCTAGCGACAAAATCGTCAAGTGCCTGCTTTATTTCCGACAAATGTTCTTGAACATATTTTTGTGCATTTAATACCGTTTTTTTGTTACTATGCCAAATTTTTAAGCTATTCCTTTTATGGCTTTTTTATTAAATTTTAAATGGTACTTTTTATTCGTTCATGAGAATTTCCAACTTCTTGACATATTTTTTTTATTTTTTGGATTCGTGCATCTAGTTTAGTCTTTTCTTCATCAGTTTTTGATTCAGCTGTAGTTTCAAAAAATTTAATTTTATTTTTCCATGCTTCTATATCAGACACTGTTTTATTATTAGATATTTTCAGTTGTTCATGAGAATTTTGCATAGTTAACGATTAATTTTTGAATCTTATTCTCTGCACTAAAAAATTCGCTCGTGCTATAAGCCTTTTTACAATTTTGTTTAAAATTTTCTGATTCAAAAATTTCAGCATAATCATTATATTTTTTTTGTTGCTGTATAAAAATTGTTTGATCCATATCCCCTAATTTTTCTAGCTCTTTTTTATTTATTTCATATTTTTCCAAATCAACCACCTTTAACAGGTATTATTGTCTGATATGTCTTGAAAAATAAATAAAATTTTTAAATTAAAAGCAGACAGTAAATAAATGCTCAATTTTTTATTTCATGATTTAAGAAGTAAATAACATATTTTTAGAAATATGCTCATAAGAATTTACTATAGAAGTTTTAAATATAGGAGAATATATAAAAATTTTTATGAAGTTTTTTTTGATAAGTTTGAAAAATTACATAAAAAATCTAGGAATAATTGATTTTTTAAAAACAAATAAATTATTGATTTTTTTATCTGTTTTATTATTGATAGGAATACTATTTGGTACACTTTTTTTAGATATTGTAAGTTTAGACACTATAAAAAAATTAGATTTTTTATTTTTAAATGATTTTAAAGAAAGAAATTCTCAATCTAATTTTTCTATTTTTATATCTTCGTTTTCTAACTATTCTGTATTTATTTTTTTAATTATAGCGATGTCGTTGTCTTTTTTTGGTATTATATTGATTCCTGCGTTAATTTTTTTTAAGGGAGCAAGCATCGGCATAACTATCGGATATTTGTATTTAATTTATGGTTTAAAAGGAATAGGATATCACGCTTTAATTTTATTACCAGGTTTATTTTTATCGTGCATGAGTTATATTTTAATTTCTATATATGCAATAAATTTTTCAGTAATATTTTCTTCAGTATTATTCCCTAAAAATAATAATTTAAATTTATATGAAAAATTAAAAAAATATTTAAAAAAATCAGGTCTAATTAGTTTGATTTTGGTAATTTCTTCATTGGTTGATGTAATAACCATAATTTTATTTTATAAATTTTTTATATTTTAGAGTATAAATACATTAATTACTACAAATAATAAATTATGTGGAGGTGATTAATATGTACGGAAATAACAACAATAGAAGTAACAATAATAATAACAATTTGAACAATAATAATAACTCAAACAATAATAATAACAACAATTCTAATAGCAATTGCAATAACAGCAATAACAATTCAAATCAAAATACCAATGCCAGTAATAGAAATTTCTAAAGTTTAGAGAACAATTAGACGAATAGATATTACTAGTTTGCATAGCATCATAAATCTCAGTTACATTTTAAAAAATTTAACATGAGATTTATATTTTTTAAACGCATACTTAAGATTCACTTTTTAAATTTAAATAAACTCTTATATTTTTATTTGATTAAAAACCTGATTTTTTTATCTATCCTTTTTCCTTTTTTATGTATTTTTCTAATAACACAAGGACTTTGAATAAGACTAATATTTCCACTATTTTGCAAACATAGCCCAATAAGTCGTTAAAAATACCAAACATCATTTCACCTTCTCAGTTTTAAATAAAAACAAGCCTATTTACGTGGTCAAAAACCAAACATATTTTCGATTCTACGATCTTCTGCGATTACCCTGCAAATGACTATTTTAAGCGTTAATTCCAACGAACCCCCATGATACTTACTTGATATTAACAGGTTATTTTTTTTTGTCAATCTTTTTTACAATTCATCCGGTTAAATTAAAATTTGTCGGTTTTCTCGTTTGTTTTGTATAAATTTTTATATTTTTTGATATCATTATTCATAGGTAAATTTCTAATTTTTTGCAATTTTTTTTACTAAATAATCAGATAAAATTATTTTTTGATTTATCTTTAGTGCTTGACAAAAAAATAAATTGGTAGAAAATATATTTAATAATAGTAAGAAAAAAGGTTGGTGTATATTATATATGAATAAAGACATGAAGAAATTTTTTGAAAAAGTGTCAAAAGATAATGAATTATATAGAAAACTTTTTAAAAAAAGCACAATCAAAGAAATGTATGATTTTTCCATTGAAGAAACTCAAGGAAATTATTCTGAACATGAATTTGAAAAGTTAATATTGGATATTTTAAAAATAAATTTGCAAAAAAACGATCTATATATAACAGATAAAGATTTAAATGATGTAGGTGGAGGTAAATTTCATCTCTTTCCAAAAGATTTTAAATTTTTCCCTTTGGACGATCAAACTAAGTCATCGTTGTCTCTTGGAATGCAATTGGGCGATTCGCTAAAAAAAATCTGGGCTAGTGAAAACAACAATGACAAAAATAGTTTAGAAGATAAGAGCGAAACTAAGAGTAACACAGAATAACAGTTTAATTATATCGAATATTGGAAAATTTTATGCTAACCCTCAAGCTTCGGTTAAATAGTCAAATTTTTTTTCCATATAACAAATAATTACCTCGTGGGCTTAAATTTTTAATATCATCAGTATGGCACTATTATGTATTTATTTGATCCTCAAGAATCAACTACTTAGCATCAGATTTTTTTGGAACAAAACTTTCTACGCTTTCTGTTTATTTTCAAATTTGTAAAAAATAAATTCTTCCATTACTATCAAACACATACAAAAATATACACAAAATTGTTCTTGTGTGTGTTTTCGCGATATTTTGCTTTGTACATCCAATCCACAAACATTAATTTCTGATCAACCATCAATACTCATTTGTTACTAGCAATTTATTATTTTTTGTCAATATTTTTCATATTTTGGGACGATCATCTGATTAAATCAAAGTTTAGCGGTTTTTTTCGCCTTTTTTCTGTAAACTCTAAAAGTAAATTTAAGTGGCTATAAACCTTGAAGTCCATTCTGCAAAAACTCTAGATAACCACAATATATAGCAATTATTTTGTAACTTTAATCCATTTTCGTCTAATATCTTAATGTTGACATTTTGCTATTAATATTATTTTATAATATATTGTTAATTATTTCGTTTATCCATTTTTTCCTATTTTCGTCACAATTTAATTTTATTCGATCAAATTTTTTTTTAAAATCATTTTCTAATGTTTTTATTCTTTCATTTGCAAACTTTTTCTCCCTTTTTTCTATAAACTTTATGTTATATTTGGCAATTTTTAAGCATTCATTCCTTTTCTTCTCTCTTATAGTATTAATTCTTTGTATGGAGTCTATTTTCAGTTCCAATATTTTTGCTAAAATTTCTCTGGATTTTTTATCTGTATTTACTATTTTGTCAATTATATCACTTTTCAAAAAAATCAGTCCTCCTTACTAGAATAAACAAAACAAAAATTTATGTCTAGTATTGTAACATAATTTGTTTTAAAAATAATTTTTTAATTTATATGCAAATATAATTCTCACTTTCTTCTCTTAGTTGGGCATCACGCTGATCTGTTTTTTCGCAGAACTTGCAGAGTATCGTTGTTGTTACCATACTTACAAAAATATTAAAATTATCGATTCCTTTGATCCTAAATTTAATATATCCCTTGGAAAAATTATTTTTTACGTATTTATTACAAGCGTTAATATTATTAAATATTTCCGAATACGTACCGAACTCTTTTTTTATTTTTTGTTCATTATATTTAAATGTTTTTTCTATTTTAGTTCCCTTGGTTTTGTATTTAATTCAAAATTGCCTCTGTAGACACGGTTGATACAAAGTAAACCTCTAGACCACAAAATTTTTTCTACTAAAATCGAAAAGTGTAATTTTCAAATTTCCGCAGTTGTATGTTGTTTCAAAACTCTAATTAAATGTATATAGATGGCTCTGATTTTACAAGCAAATGTAAATGATCTGAATTGGATTTTTGAATTGCAACTTCAATATTGTACCTTTCGGAACTATTTTCTATTTCTTTCATCTTTTAACTTTATTAAATTTAAAAGTAGGATTTTATTTTTTGTAATTATTTTGATATAATAATTTCATGGAAGTAAGAACAAGGTTTGCACCCAGCCCCACTGGATATATGCATATTGGTAATTTAAGAACAGCACTTTTTGAGTATTTAATATCTAAAAAATACAATGGCAGTTTTATTCTTAGAATAGAAGATACAGACCAAAAAAGATATGTAAAAAATTCTGAAGATTTAATATATAAAACTTTAAGGTCAGTAAATTTGAAACATGATGAAGGTCCAGACATAGGTGGAAATTTTGGCCCGTATGTTCAAAGCCAACGTAAAGAATTATATTTAAAGTATGCCCAAAAATTAATAAAAAAAGATAAAGCTTATTATTGTTTTTGCAATAAAAATAGACTTGAAAAAATAGAAGGTGGTTATGACAGATGTTGTAGAAATTTTTCTATTGAAAAAATAAATAAACTGATAAACAAAAATACTAGTCACGTTATTAGACAAAAAATACCATTGGATGGTAATACTAGCTTTTTTGATGAGGTTTTTGGTGAAATCACTGTAGAAAACAACGATCTAGATGACCAAATTTTAATAAAAACAGATAAACTTCCTACTTATAATTTTGCAAATGTGATAGATGATCATTTAATGAAAATAACTCATGTCGTGCGTGGTTCTGAATATTTATCTTCTACACCAAAATATAATTTATTATATGAAGCTTTTGGTTGGGAAATTCCCAAATATGTTCATTTACCACTTATAATGGGAAAAAATTTGGATGGTACTGTTTCTAAATTATCTAAAAGACATGGTTCTGTAAGTTTTGAGGATCTAATTAAAGAAGGATATTTACCAGAGGCTATTTTAAACCACATAGTATTATTAGGGTGGTACCCAAACAATAAAAAGGAAATTTTTTCACTTAAAGAATTAGAAAATGAATTTTCGATTGAAAATATAAGTAAATCTCAATCTATTTTTGACTTTGATAAGTTAAATTGGTTTAATTTTGAGTATTTAAAGTCGAAAACACAGAATGAATTATTAAAATTATTTAATTTTTATATAAAAAAATCTATAGATAAAAATTTAGATTATAAAAAAATTGTAAATATGTTAAAAAATAGAATCACAAAACTTTCTGAAATACCTGAAAAGATATCTTTTTTAGATAAATTTGAAAATTATGATGTAAATATTTATATAAATAAAAAAAGTAAAACCGATGTAAAAAGTTCCTTTTTTGTTTTGGAGTTTGTGTTGAAAAAACTTGAAAATTTAGATGATTGGAATCTTGAAAACTTACATGATTTATTAGTTAATACTGCAAAGGAATTAAATTTAAAAAATGGTGCAGTCATGTTTCCAGTAAGAATAGCAATTTCTGGGAAATTAATAACTCCAGGCGGTGCAGCTGAAATTTTAGACATAATACAAAAAGAAGAATCTATATTTAGAATAAAAAAAAGCATTGCGTTAATTCAAAAAATGGGATTTAAAAAATCATAATTTTGATGTTTTCAATTGTGGAATTTTCTGATTCATATATTAAAATGTCTTTTTGATTGTTATTACGCCACGCATAAGACTTTTAAAAGTTATATTGGACCTGTTTCTAAACTCAAAAACCCAATCTATGATTATACAAACTTGCAATTAATTTGACCTTGAGTAAACCTCTTTTTCCTTTGTTTCTGTAAATTTTTTTACAAATTCTAAATATTTTTATTTCTCTATTAATGTGTTCAATTGTGATTCTTTTTTGTGCTAAAAGCTTATTTCCAATGATTTCTTCTTCAGTGAGAGAACGATTTTTTGTAGCTTTTTTTGGTATTTTAGCATTCGGAAAAAATTTTTGAATTCCTTGATACCCCTTATCTGCATAAATTTTAGCTTCTTTCCCAAGCATTTTTGCTAAAAAATTTTTAAATATTACAAAATCGTGTGTTGCGCTGATTGCATTAAAAACATCAGATATTTCACATGTTTTTGCATTGGTTAAAATTTGATATTTTGTTGTGTGCCTCTTTTTTTACCTGAGTATGATACTTTTTGTTTGTACTTCGGCATTTCGATTGGCTGTTTTTCAACATCCAAGAGCAACATTTCAAAATTATTTTTTTCAGTATTATCGGATTTAAAACGTTATTTAAGCTCTTTGATCTTGAACTCTTCCGACCGTCTTAAAACATCTTCCACCCAAATTATATATTTGCATAGCGTTGATTTTGGTACTTCATAGTCCAAAGCCATATGACACATAATTCTGTATTCTCGCCAATATTCAAATGCCATTGTTAATCTGAGTTCAACTGAAAGTCCCTTCCTTCCACCTTTTCTGCGTGTCGATTGATAATCTTTTTTTAAGATTTTCAGCATTTTTTTGAATACCGCTTTTGTGACTCCTGTGATTAATTTGAAATTCTGGTCTTCTTGTTTTTGTATTTTTTCATACTTATTCATTTGTTTATTTTACCATTTCTTTTGTTTATGGACAGGTCTATTGATATATATAAATAAAAATATAAATATTTTTTACTAATTTGTACATGAGGTTACAACACTTTGTGTATTATAATTAAGATGGTGTTTTGTTGAAAAAGACAATTAAAAATTAAATATATTTCTTATAAATGTATAAATTATCAATAAAAAAACTAAAATATAGCCCGATTTTACATATTTAAATTCAAATTTTGAATCATTTTTTGTTATGTATTTAATATTTTGTATGATTAAAATATAAACTAATACAGGAAAAATTATTATCATTGCAATATTACATTTAAATGCTGAAACTGCATCTAAATTAAATAAATACAAAAAAAAATCGGTAATTCCACATCCTGGACACTTTAGGCCAGTTATTTTTCTAAAAATACACGGAATCCGAAAATTAGTCTTTTTAATTACCAAACAATAAATTAATCCTAAAAAAATTAGAATTGAATATATTTTCATTAATTTAAAAATTCGAAATTTCATAATAATTTAATGTTTATTATATAAATCATCGTAATAATTATTTAATTCATTTTGAATAATAGCATATGGAACTATTCCACCAGTAAAAACATACAATATAGCATAAATGAAACCATAACTTAAACCATCATTTGATTTTAACTCATCAATAGCTTTACCCGCTTGATATGCCCAGTATATTCCATATGTTCCACATGTTATCCAAGTCAACAGCAATGTACTAATTCCAGACATGTTCTTAGTTTTAGTCAAAGTATTTAAAGTGTCAACTAACTCGACATACCAAAACATACCATAAATTCCACAAGTAATTAAACTAAGGATTATACACTGAGTAACACTTTTTTTTTTCACACTGAGTAACTCCTCATTTTAAAAAAAATTTTTTAAATAATCTACTATATTTAGTATTATACAGTTTAATTAAAATTATTATCAACGATTTTTACTATTTGATTGTTTTGTAATCTTCTTTGTTATAAGAGTTTTTGAGTGTTAAATTTGAGTTTGGTTAGAAAACAAAAAATGGATTTTTTATACAAAAATAACACAAAAAAATTTCGTTAAACTTTTTGAATATTAGTTATCAATAAAAAATATTGTTAAAAAAACAACTAGCACACAAAAATGACGTTTTTTTAATATTCAAGAACATTCACAAATTTAGACCTAACCAACTGCCGCTGATTTTATTTGACTTTTAATATAAATATTAATTTATTTTATTTAATTATACTTTCATAGGCTTGTTTTATATTTTTCACTCCTGAAATTTTTATTTTAATTTTTTTCAAATTTTCCAAATTTTTTAAATTATGATATGGCAAAACACAATGAGTGAATCCTAATCTTTCCGATTCTACTACTCTCAATTCTGGATTTGAAACTGCACGAATTTCTCCTGATAATCCCACTTCACCAAAAGCTATAGAATTACTATTTAAAACTTGATTTTTTAAACTTGACGCTAAAGCAAGAGCTACTGACAAATCTGCTGCTGGCTCATTTAATTTTAAACCACCTACTATATTTACGTAGACATCGGAATTTGAAAAAAAATAACCTGCTCTTTTTTCTAATACTGCCAATATCAAATTAAGTCTATTATAATCAAGTCCTGTAGCCATTCTTCTTGGATTACCGAAATTTGTGTTAGTAACTAATCCCTGAACTTCTGTTAATAAAGGTCTAGAACCTTCTATTGTACATGCTATGCAGATTCCTGACGAATTTTTTGGTCTACCTGATAACATCATTAGAGATGGGTTTTGTATTTCATTTAGTCCTAGAGAAGTCATTTGAAACACGCCCAATTCATTTGTAGAACCGAATCTATTTTTTGCAGCTCTTAATATTCTGTAAGAATTTTGATTTTCACCTTCAAAATATAACACTACATCTACTATATGCTCTAAAACTTTCGGACCTGCTATCACACCGTCTTTGTTTACATGCCCAACTATTAATATACTAATTTCTAAACTCTTAGAAAGTTTTAATAGTAAATTCGAGCATTCTTTTACTTGAGAAACACTCCCTGGTATAGAAGATATTTCAGAATAACACATGGTTTGAATAGAGTCTATTATTACCAAATTTGGTCTTGAATTTTCGATTTCTTCTATTATTAGTTCTATATCTGTTTCTGTGATTATAAATAAATTTTTGTTTTTTATGTTTAGCCTCGAAGCACGCATTTTAATTTGACTTTTAGATTCTTCTCCTGAAATATAAAAGATTTTTAAATCTTCATTTAAACAACTACATATTTGCAATAGTATAGTAGATTTTCCTATACCAGGTGAGCCACTTATTAACACAAGAGAACCTTTTACTATGCCACCACCAAAAGTTCTATCTAATTCTTTTATATTAGTTTTATATCTAGTTTCATCTGAAACATTTATATCTGAAATGCTTTCCGACACTATTTTTCTTTTATTTTTTTTAAATTTTTTAACAAAAGAACTTTTAGTTTCTTCGAACATAGTATTTCCTTGATTGCAGCTAGGACAAATGCCATTCCATTTTGCTGATTCAAAACCGCATTCACAACATACAAATACATTTTTATTTAACAATTTAAATTTCCCCTAATAAAATAAGTAGTTTGGCTGTGTTTAAAAAATAAATTTTATTTAATTATATATAAATTTAAAATTATTGAATATATACAATCGAAAAATACACTGAAACAAAAAGTTTTCAACTTAACAGTTAAACACTATTTTTAGTATATATCTTTTTTAGCGACATACCACCATTATTTTTATTAAGTGAAGGTTTTCATAACCATGGTGATTACAGTATCACGTACCATAGTTTACTTATCTGCACTGATATCAATCTAATACCTTCATTTTTAATAATTTATATCTATGTAATAATATCTGAAGAATTTGACAATTTTTATTTATTATCTGTTAAATTTGACAAATAAAAATATTATATAATAAAATAATGTGTAAGCTTAAGGATAAAGGTCGGTTTAATATGCATAAATTGAGAAAAAAAGACTTGGAGAACATTTCAGGTGGCAAGATTATTGAGTTTAAAAATAAAGCAAGTGAAGGTATATTTGAAGATGGATTTATGGTTTTGGAATACGAAACCGGGAAATGAAATATCTTGGTACAAAACGATAGAAAAAGCAGAAGCAGCTAATTATGCATTTCATCTCGCAAAAGCATGGTATGATCCAAATTCAAAAATTGAAAATAGAGAAAGTTGGATTAAAACGTTAAAATAGTATAAAGTTTTTATTGATTTTATAATTGATTTTATTAAAAACAAATGATCATATCTTAAAAAATATCGTTGTCAAGTTCTGTTATAATATCATCAAAATATTTTACCGCACAATTTAAAAGTGGGAGATATAAATATACTGGCTTGTTGATTTGTTACAAGCCCTGATATGAGATAATTGACACTATTAATATTTAGCAGTAGCGCAAAATGGGTAAATATTTTGGAAATTGCTTATTTGGAATCAAAACCAAATTAGATCTGTCCTAAAACTTCAATTCATAGTTATAAATAGTCGAAATTAGAAAAATTCTTAATAAGTGTTTTTTCTGTTTGTTGCGATAACGTTGTTGAAGAATTTTGAAGAGTTTAATACGACGATTTACGTGTTCGATGCAAATTCTGTAACTTGAAATTTGCGAATTAAACCGTCAGTAAATTCGCCATTTTTCGGCTTTTTATACGGCGTCAAACTGTTTGAATGGTAGAGTTTTAAATCCTGATATCCTTTGTCACCAATAAATAAAATATCTTTCAACAAATGAAATTTACTGCGCTTAAAAATCTCTAAATAATGCACAAAACCTTTTTCTTCATAAATACCTATAATTTGTTTTGTGTCGCTGTTTATGACTATTTGGTCTTTTATTGTGTGTCTTTTTTTACCCGAATATGAAGCTTTTTGTCCATGTTTTGGACGTTAGGTTTCGCATTCTATAACATTAATTATCGCGTGGTGTTTTCCTTGATTAATTCGCGTTTTGACGGCAATAAAAATGTTCCATAAAAATGTTCCATCTTTGATTAAAGTTTGTTCGACCCATGCAACAGCCTCGGAAATTCGTTGTTCAGATACACCATAATCAAAGCCCAAGTTTTCCATTGTGCGATAATCGTGGTAATATCCAAGCATAATAATTAGCATATTCAAAATACTCAATTTTCGCGCTCTACCGCCTTTTTGCGCATCTCCTTGTATGCGCTTTAGAGGATCGCGTGCTTTGCTTCGAATGTTGGTTTTCTTATTCCGAATGTTACTAAATATTTTGTTTCTGGTAATTTTTCAATTCTATTTTTATTGTCCTTTCTAAAATTTTAGCATATTTTAAAGTTTTAGGACAGGTTTAGTGTTTAAGCCAAACACCCATTGCTCTCTTCTCATCAAAATTTTCACGTATAAATTTCCCATTAAATTATACAAATTAGGTGAGTTTTGAAACTGACCAAAAAACATAACATTACAAAACAATATCATATATTGAGCTGTCGTCCGGATAGCATTGTTAGAGTCTGAGCACACGAAATAAGGAATCAAATATAAACGTCAAATATATAAAATTTATGAACATAATATTAATTTTTTATAACAAATAACAAGTAAAAATATGTCTAAACCGCTTAATTCTGAGGAAAATTTTTTCAATTTTGTTTTTGTTTTTATATAAAATATTGAAAATTATCAGACTTTCTACACAAACCTAAAATTGCTTTGTTTGGTATATTTATCAAATTTTTCAAGTGTCGTCTTTAGAACTTGTTTCGATTTCTTCACTACTTTCTTCGCTGTCGTTTTTAAAATTTTCTTTAATATTTTCATCTTCAGAAACTTCTTTTTCTTCATTTTCAAAATCTTCCTCTATATCTTCATCCGTACTTTCATCGCTTTGATTGTTATCTTTTTCGGCAATACTCTCAGAGCTTGCTTCAGCGTCTTCAGAACCCTCTTCTTTATCACTTTCAGAATTTTCCTCTGTATCTTCCTCTGTGTTTTCATCGCTTGATTCTTCGGTACTCTCTTCAGAACCTGCTTCGGTGCTTTCAGAGTCTTCCTCTGTTTCCGCGTCGGTGTCAGCATTTTCATCATCAGAGTCCTCCCCTTCTTCGGTACTCTCTTCTCCTTCTTCTTCAGAATCTTCGTTTGTTCCTTCTTCGTCTTCGCCTTCTTCTTCGGTTCCTTCTTCAGACTCTTCTTCGTCTCCGCCTTCTTCTGCTTTTATATCCTCTTCTGTTATCTTAGTTTCAAATTTTATTTCTTTTTCAGGAACATATTGTGAACTGTTTATAAATAAATCTCTAACTCTCGGTACGCGAATTGTTATATTTTCGGAATCTATGAGTACAGGTCCTATCATATAAAAAGCAGAAATTTTATGTGCATCATCAAACATCGCCCATATTTTAGCTTTTTCTTCTGTGCTTAAAGTTAAAGATGTCACAGCAATGTCACCAATTTCTTCATTCCCGCTATTTAAAATGTAATTTTTGGGAATAACAGGATTATCTTTGAAAATTTGCATTATTTTACCTATTATTATTGCTTCTTCTTTTGCTTTTGCTTCTAATTCTGCTTTGCTGTTAACAGATACCATATAATATAATTCAATACTCATTGGTGGATCTTTTAAATTACCGTCAGGTAAAACAGTCTTTGGTTCATCGCTCGATTTTATTTCTTTCATATCATAAGAATGTATCCCCACTATATAGTCTCCTCTCTCAGAAGGCTCACAAATTCCTATACTTTCACTACTATCTATAGGCATGGGAACAAGTTTATCTCTTAATATATTCAAAATAGATGCTTCAATATCTGAAATAATAGTATATTTAGCCATTTAACACTTCCTAACTTTATTATTGACTTAAACACATTTATTTATCAATTTTTCAAAATTTTCTACTTTTAAAGAGGACGCACCTATTAAACAACCATTTATATTATTTTGCTTTAAAAAATTTTCTATATTACCAGAATTTACAGATCCTCCATAAATTACTCTTATAGATTTTTTATATAATTCATATACACTTTTTTTTATAAATTTGCACATTTCTTCTGCTTGAGAAGGTTCAGCAGTTATACCAGTTCCAATTGCCCACACTGGTTCATAAGCTATTATGAAATTCGATATGAAATCTTTAGATACATTATAAAAAGATTTTTTTAATTGGCTTAAAATGGCTTGACGCTCTATTTTACTATTTCTTTCTTCTAAAGTTTCGCCAACACATAAAGTAATGTTCATATCATATTTCAAAGCTATGTGTATTTTTTTATTTATAATTTCACAATTTTCTTTAAAATATTTTCTTCTTTCGCTGTGACCAATTAATATATTTTTTATACCTAAAGAGTCCAACATTCTAACTGAGATTTCGCCTGTAAAAGTACCAAATTCTTCCCAGTGACAATTTTGTGCGCCTATTTTCATATTATTTGAGTATTTTATAGCTGTTGCTAAATTTGTATATGGAATAAATAAACATATTTCTATATTTTTATTTAAATTAAGCGTTTTTATTTCTTCTAAAAAAGTTTCTGTTTCTTGAATTGTTTTGTTCATTTTCCAATTTCCGGAAATTATAATTTTTTTTTTCATAAAATACCCCTTGTAAAAATGTTATTTAAATTATATTATGTTAGGTATGAAAGTGTTAAAATGAATTTTCTGGAATTACAAAATAAAATATTAATAACTGAAATAAAAAATGACATCAATTTGGAAAACACATTAGAATGTGGTCAGTGCTTTCGTTGGAAAAAAATAAATAATAAATATCACGGAATAGCAAACAACGAAAATATTACAGTATATAAAAAAAACAAAGATTTGATAATCGAAAACAGTAATATTAACAATGTAAAAAATTTTTGGGTAAATTATTTTGATTTGAACCTTGATTATACAAAAATTAAAAAATACTTGTCAAATACTAATACTTATTTACTTCAAGCATACGAAAGTTGTCCTGATATCCATATTTTAAATCAAGAACCTTGGGAAACTTTATGTTCTTTTATAATTTCTCAAAATAATAATATTCCCAGAATAAAAAAAATAATCTCAAAATTATGTGAAAACTTTGGTTACAAATTGTCAAACAACAATTTTTCTTTTCCAGACTATAAAATTATGTCTCAATTAAAAAAAAAAGATTTAGAAATAATAAAAAGTGGATTTAGAACAAGATATATATTAAATACAGCAGAAAAAATTTCAACCGGAGAAATAAATTTAGAAGAAATAAAAAATATGGAAATCAATCAAGCAAGAAAAAAATTAGTAACGCTAAATGGTGTAGGCCCTAAAATTTCTGAATGTGTTTTGCTATATTCCTACCACAAGTTAGAAGCTTTCCCGATGGATATATGGATGAAAAAAGTTGTTGATAAACTTATCGCAAATAAAGATATTAAAATTTTCGGTAAATATGCAGGTATTGCACAACAATATTTATATTATTACATTAGAAAAAATAAGCATATTTTGGAACTTTAAAAGGCGTTCAATTTATTCTAAAAAATTAATTTTTTTTGGAAGTTTATGTTATTCTGGTATACTGCTGTTTTTGATGGAAAAAAGTGCAGATCCTTTGTTTGCGCACAAGCTACATGGTTTTTTGCTCATTTTAACAATTTAGTGTTATTTAATTGATTTATCAGAAGATAAAATTTCACATTGTCAAAGAACCTCTTTAATATCAATATCTACGACCCATTTAGTTTTTCCTGTCAGCTTGTTATCCAAATATTTTACTGTTTGATGACAGTTCTGGCCCTTTCTAAACCACTTTTTCAATGTAGACTCTTCTTACCGGTTTTGGTCTATAGCTGAATTTTCTCATCTGCATAATAAGTTTCTCGGCGTTGGCTTTGTAGAACTGTTTCATATTAAATCTGTCCTAAAACCTCAATTCATAGTTATAAATAGCCGGAATTAGAGAAATTCTTAATAAGTGTTTTTTCTGTTTGTTGCGATAACGTTGTTGAAGAATTTTGAAGCGTTTAATACGATGATTTACGTGTTCGATGCAAATTCTGTAAAATCAATTATCGCGTGGTGTTTTCCTTGATTAATTCGCATTTTGACGGCAATGAAAATGTTCCATCTTTGATTAAAGTTTGTTCGACCCATGCAACAGCCTCGGAAATTAGTTGTTCAAATACACCATAATCAAAGCCCAAATTTTCCATTGTGCGATAATCGTGGTAATAGCCAAACATAATAATTAGCGTATCCAAAACACTCAATTTTCGCGCTCTACCGCTTTTTTTGCGCATCTCCTTGTATGTGCTATTAGAGGATCGCGTGCATTGCTTCAAATGTTAGTTTTCTTATTCCGAATGTTACTAAATATTTTGTTTCTGGTAATTTTTCAATTCTATTTTTATTGTCCTTTCTAAAATTTTAGCATATTTTAAAGTTTTAGGACAGGTCTATTCATCCTTTGAAACTTTCTCTACTCCAACCGCTTTGTCTCTTACTTGCTCTCTGTAAATTTCCTTGATTGTGTTCACATTAACTAGATGCATCAGTGTCTGCAATTTTCGTTTTGGATACTTTCCTACGAGTTGCTCTATTCTTTTTAATCCAGTTATCATTGAATTGTTTACCTCTAGTGTAATTTTCATGTTTCTTTGAAAAGATTAACTATTGTGGCAATCCCTTCACTTCACATATTTTCATACATTTCTTCGGTACTATGAACTGCTCCGACTAGCTTATAAATTTTTTGACTTTTTTTGGATTTTACCCCTTGTTTTCGCCATACCCTTTCGAGAATTTACAGGTTCTCCCTGGTACATGTAGTATACCCAATATAAAGCTCGCAATACTCTTTGACCACGGTAGGTCATTTTCGCCTTCTCGAATGACTCTTATTACCTGCTGCCATATAAACGACATCGGCTCCTACTTGACAACTTTCACGAGGCTCAATCAATTCAGCTTTCGCTTGCGGCTCGTTTTCTCCCCCAGTCTACACTTAAACCTAATGTTACCATTTTAGCTCCAAAACTTACGTAATGAGTGGTTGGCTAAACTGGATTTTCATCAACTTTACACTACTCGCCGAACAGGTGCACGCACACCCGAGCTGCATTTTCTGGATTTACTTAATGCCATACGACAGAGCAATATAGGTGTTATAACTATTCTATCGTAGTATAGGTTTCATTATACTTAGTTTGGTAAACCGACTTCTAATTCCTTAGAATCATCGTACCTAAGGGGTCAAGTATAGTCCACATCCATTTTAACCCGCTACCAGTTGAACTTGTTTACCTCAAATTACCGACGTTTTGTCGATAATTAAAAACTCATCTAAAAGTTATTTATTTCGTTCGTGAGTAATTTTATTATATAATAAAAAAGGGTGATTATTTATGGGAGATAATTTTAATGAAAATATAAAATGCTCTGTGCAAGAATGTAAACTTCGTTGTAGTGCTAAAGATTGTTGCATTTTAGATAATATAGAAATTGGAGAACAAGAAACAAATGCTACAACATGTGAATGTACTAATTGTGAATCTTTTGAATATTTAAAAGATATTTAAATATAAATATATAGTGGGGTAAACTCCAATTTTTACATAATGATTTGGAGATAGTGAAAATATTGAATATACTAAGTTCTGTAATTCAAGGAATTGTGCAAGGGCTCACGGAGTTTTTGCCAGTTTCAAGCAGTGGGCATTTATTATTAATTCAATATATATTTAAAGAACAGGAAAACAATTTGTTTTTTAATGTAATGTTGCATTTGGGTACATTGTTTTCTGTAATATGTGTATATTATAAATTGTTTCTAAGATTAATCCTTGCTTTTTTTGAAATTTTGAAAGATTTGTTTAGGAACAATTTCAGATTTAATAAATTAAATAAAGATAAACAAATGGCGATTATGATTATTGTAAGTTTATTGCCATTATTTTTGTTGTTTTTACCATTACCTGGTAATTTAAAAAATTTAAAAAATTTAGCTGAAATTCTTTCAAACAGCGGAAATATCACTTTAGTGGGTATATGTTTAATGATTACTAGTTTTCTATTGTTTATAAGTAATAAGAAATTTAAAAGAGAATATAAATCAGAAAAAATATTGTATTTGAAGAATACGAAAAAAATTTTTAACATTTTTGATGCTTTAAGTATAGGTTTAACTCAGTTAATAGCTTCTATATTTCCTGGAATTTCTAGATCTGGTTCGACACTTTCAATTGCCCTTCTAAGAGGGATAGACAAAAAAACTGCAATAGATTTTTCTTTTGTAATAGGTACACCAGCAATAATAGCAGCAGTTTTATTGGAATTAAAAGAAATAAATAAACTGGAACTAATTTCAGATATTAATATTTTCGATGTTTTAATCGGAATTTGTACATCAGCTATAGTGGGATTTTTTTCTATAAAAATTTTTAAATACATTTTAGACAAAAATAAAACTAATATTTTTATAATATATACATTTTTTGTAGGATTGATTTCTATAATCATAGGAATTTTTGAAAACTGACAGCACAAATTGTCAATCAGTACAGTAGGAACTATCGGAATATACACCGTAGGTTACGAGGTCGAAAATTATTTGGGAGTGACCCATGAAAATCTGTCATGAGAGGTTCACATTACCTAAACTACAATATGAAAAAAACACCCGACTTTCATAAACAAAAAAATTTGTTGAAATAAAATTTTTAATTTATGTGCATAATGAAAATTTTAAAAAAATTAACACTAAAAATAATAAAAAAACGTTCACCATTGTTATATTTCCCAAAACTGCCTAAATGTTGTCATATGGTAAGAGCAAAAACATCTCTTTTTGAGCGTAAATCTTAAAGATACAAATTTAACGATGATAGTTTACATTTTTTTGTGAAATAAATCTGAAGTTTAATAGTTTAATATATGGTTGAAGTACGAAATAAGTATACTGATAGCAAATCAACGTAACACTGTTAAAAATAGGAGATATAAATCGTCTGAACCACTAATCTACTACAAACTTCAACATGAGATAATTGACATTAATCATAACTTTTGGTTTTGTCTTTTATATAATTTTATTAATTTATAGTAAAATTTTCTCTATTTTACTTTCATAAAATAGCAACAAATTGTTTTTAGATAGTAACTCTATTTTTTGAGGACAGACATTTAACTCTACAGTTTTTGATATTTTTCCTGAAGTATTATATATCAAAATTTTATTATTTAATAAAACTGCTATTCTTTTAGATTTAAAACTTAAATCCAATATTTTTTCTTGAGTTTTAATTTCAAAAGAAATATTTCCATTTTTATCTATAAATAAAATTTCGCAAGTCTGCCCCACCAATAAACTAATTAAAATTCCAGAATCTTTTACAAATTTAAAGCATGTTAAAGTTCTTTTTTTAAAAATTATTTCTTTTTTTAGACCTGTTTTAGTATCTATTACAATTAAAGATTTATCACCTAAAGCCACCAAATTATTATTTGAAAAAATTTTTATGTAAAATAAAAAATTCTCTTCAACTTCAAAAAAATATTTATAGTTTTCTGATTTTAAATCTAAAAAATAAATAAAAGATTTGAGTTTTCCTTCTAAAATATTAAAACCGCAACAAGCTACATTTTCCTCGTTAATAGCCATTTCTGATATAAAATTTTCTGCAAAATAATATTTATAAATCTCGTTATTTGCATTATTTTCAAATATTGTCAATTTAGCTAAATAATTATCTGATTCTGTTAAAACTCCGTAAACATTTTCAGAAATATCACAACTTATTATTCTATTTTTTAATTTGCATTTATTTAAAATTTTAGAATTATTCTCTATTTTATATTCAAAACCACCAACATCATAAACTAAATATTTATTATTAAAAATTTTGAGTCTCGGCCTTCTAAAATTATGAAATTTACTGAATAAAATATTTCCACCAAAATCTAGAGAAAAAAAAGAAACATCGCTCAAAATATAAATATTATCAGATATTATTAAATTATTTTTAAAATTTATATTTATATTTTTTAACTCATAAGGAAAGTTGCTGTTTTTGTTATTTAAATAAATATAATAATTATTTTTCAACAAACTAAAAAATTTAGAAAAATTTGGATTTTTTTTGTAAAACAAAAAAAATATTGCACTTAAAAATAAAAATACAAAAATAAATTTTATTTTAAAATTCTTCATAAAACAATTTATTCAAATACAGACCGCAAGCAGGTGCTGTTGGACCGGAAAGTTTTCTGTTTTGAGAGTTTAAAATTTCTTCTAAATTTATATTTTTATTTTTATTTATTTTTAAAAGAGTACCTACCATAATTCTTACCATATTATACAAAAATCCATCAGCTTTTACTCTAAAAATTACGATATTATTTTTTTCTTTATAAACATCGAAATATTCTACTTTTCTAATCATATTTTCTGAATTTCTTTTATCGACAGTACAAAAAGACTTGAAATTTCTTTTTCCAATGAAAATTTTAGCTGCTTTATTTAAAAAATCTACTTCCAAATTGTTCCAATAAAACAAAGCATGTTTGCTTAGAAAAGGATTTCTAATTTTATCATTCCAGATTTTATAAACGTACTCTTTGCCAATGCAAGAATATCTAGCATGAAAATTATCAGAAACTTCAAAACAATCTTTTACTACAATATCTACAGGCAAATATCTATTAACAGCCAATTTTAACCTTTTAATGGAAATTTTAGAATCTATTTTTGAACTTATAAAATAATTATTTGCATGAACCCCAGTATCAGTTCGGCTGCAGCCTTTTATTTCGGGTACATGTTTTAAAACCTTCTTCAAAGATTCCTGAAAAACCTCTTGAACTGTCAAAGCGTTTTTTTGAATTTGCCAGCCATGATAATTTTTACCATCAAAACTTATATTTATTAATATATTTTTTCTCATATGATATTTTAAATTATTTTTCCATAATTATTTAGTTGTTTCAACAACTATGTTAATTTTTCAAAGATTTTTCCGACTTCTTTTACGTCTGCATCAACCTTTGCAAGGATATTTTTAAGATTCTTAGAACCAGAGTTCCTTTTAACTATTGTTTTAACTGTATAACCACAAACTTCCATGCACAATAAATCTAATTCATTAAGACTGCCAATCTCTATTTCATTGTTTTTACTTGATCTTGCACTTTTTGTAAGTTTATTTAACCGGCCTTTTATCGACTCTTTACAATCATTTGCTGATTTTCCTAATTTTTCTAAAAGAGGTATTTGCTCCTTCAATACTTCATTTAAATCAGAAATTATTTTATAAGCCGCTTCTTTAACCATCAGCAAATACCTCATTATCAATTAAATAATCTTTGATACTTCTTACAAATATTTTTTGTTCATTTCTTATTTTATCATAGTCCTTAGCAGACTCAAACATATTAACATTTCCAAGCTTTGGGAAATTTTTTTTAGATTCTTTAATTTTCGAAAATAAACCTTTCCATACACCCTTTGACATAAAAATCACTTCCTGGAAATTTTATATACATATACTACTATAATTATTTTTTATTGTCAATATTTTTATAAAATTTATATATTTTTTCTTATCTTAAAAGTTTTCTCAAAAGCCTCTTGAATTGTCAAAGCATTTTTTTAAATTTGCCAGCCATGATAATTTTTACCATCAAAACTTATATTTATTAATATATTTTTTTCATGTAATATTTTAAATTGTTTTTACATAATTATTTAGTCTAATTTTGAAATGGCAACCTTCATTTCGCCAATGTTACTCGCTTTTTTATAAAACTTTGCTTTGCAATCTTCAAAATTCTTAGAACCAGAGTTCCTTTTAGTTATCGTTCTAAGTGTATAACTATAAACTTTATAAGATAATAATTCTAAAATTTTAAGATTTTCAATATCCGTTTTATTTTCCAACTCATTTGTTTCAAGCTTTTTTAACCGTTTTACTATCGAATTTTTATATCCATCCGCTGATATTTTTAATTTATTAAAAGAGGTATTTGTTTCTTCAGACTTTTATTTAAATTCAAAAATTTTTTCTCAGTCTCTTTTATTTCATTATTTTTAATATCGTCTCCAAGGATCTATTAGACCTGTCCAAAAACAAAAGCGTAGTATAATTAATTTATTTATTATCAAGTAAAATAAAACTTAATTATAAAAAGATTTATCACAATGATAGATCTTTTATAAATATAAAACCAAACTTGAACTTTTTTTGAATAATAAATATTTCTATTGACTTTTTAGAAAAATTGTCGTAATATTGTATTTGTAATTTGTTTTACATACATTAATTTAAAGGAAGGGTTTAAAAAATGAAAAAAAATTTGCGTTTAAAAAGTATTTTAGCTTTATTGTTGTTAATTAGTTCTAGTATAGGTTTAGCTGCTGAAAGTAACGAGAAAGATAAAAAAAGTTTAGTTTCTCCTATCGTGCAAACAGTTGGTGCAGGTTTAGGAGTAGTTGGTACTTCTTCATTAATCGGTGGCATGTTGTCTGAAATTATTAAGCAACCATCGAATGTTATTGCTCTATCAATTCCTGGGTCAATAAGTGCTGTAGCACTTGGAAACGGAATTTACCGAATCGTATCTAAAAGCGCTTCGAGTAAAACAGGAGGCATTGTAAGTTTAACGACTGGTGTTTTATCAACTGGTTTGGGTTTACTTTTTGTATATATTTCGTATAATGATCATGAGTTATTTGTATATGATTGTAAAAGTGAAAAAGGCATACAAAATGTGTTTATTAATACTGTAGCACCTGTTGCAATTTTAGCAAGTGGATTAACATTGATAGGAAGTAGTATTTATACGTTTGCCACCTGTCCAAAAACAAAAACGTAGTATAATTAATTTATATTTATTATCAAGTAAATACAAAATAGCTATAAAAAGATTTATCGCATTGTCTTTTTGGCTTTAACCAAATTTTAATATTTTCTTCTTTTTAATTTTACTACCTTTATTACTTTAAATCTGATCAACTACCTTCCAAGATTCTTTCTAACCAAATTTTGGCTAAATCTAAAGCTAAGTATAAATTATTTTTTTCACTTGATTTTAGTACTCTATCTCTATGATCCAAAATCTGGATTTCAAGCTCGTTTGAAATTTTTAAGTCTTTATTTTCCTCAAAATTTTTTATTTCAATTTTAGCAATACATTTTTGATTTATTTTTCCGTAATAAATAATATTATCCACCCTAACAAGTGGTATACCATTGTAAGTTAAAAATTTTTCTATTTCTTGTTTATTCATAATTTTGTTATTAAATACAAATCTCACTTTTTTAAAAATTTCATGGTGCCCCTAGTAGGAATCGAACCTACAATTGAACCTTAGGAGAGTTCCGTTATATCCATTTAACTATAAAGGCATTTATCTAGTCCTTTGTCTACATTTGTTCATTATAATAATATCATAGATTTTATAAATTTTCATGAAAAAATATCTATTTATACTTTTTTAATTAAAAAAATATAGCTCAATACGAAAAATATTATATAATTACAAAATTTTTGCACAAAGTTTTTTTGCCAATCAAATTCCAATCACCTTTATAAAAATATTTAGTCGCTTCATTTTTAATAAATTCAGAAATTTTATTGTTGTAGTCAGTGCTTTCTTCATCACAAAATCTTCTTAAATTAAAATTTTAGTTTCTCTCATCTACAAATCGAAAAGGTTATTTTAGCAAAATTATTGAAGACTTTAATGATATAAAAGAAGCATATTAGAGAAAGAATGCCAGAAAAAATAAGTATAAATACATTTGTAAGAGTATATTCTTTGTCAATTACTCAGCACAGGCTTAGTGTTTTTACAAAAATTGCGTTTTAGAGCCTGCTCAAAAAAAATAATTATGTGATATAACAAAATTATAGAAATAACAATTGAAATTTACAAAAAAATCAAATATTTGTTCACAGCCGCCGCAATTCAGAAGTGTTAAATACGCTTTTATATGTGCACTGTAAATGAAGATCTATCAGAGATAATTTGCACAAAATCTACATGAGATTAAATCTATGGGCGGTATACTAAAAAATATTTTTGTATGTTTACAAAAAATCAGAATAATTTTTGTGAAAAGATGAATTTTTTTGTTAAGATTTTTCTAATAAAACGAACAAGATTGAGCCTTAAACACTGATTTGAATGCTCATCAGATAAATTATAAAAAATATTGACAAAAAAATAATCTGCTAATATCAAATAAGTACCGTGAGTCTCATGGGAATTAACGCTTGGGAAACATACGCAGAAACAAGAATTTAGCTAAATAGAAAGTCAAATAATTAAAATTGTAGTTTGATATAATAAAATTGTTTATGGGTTTTTTTAGAAAAAATAAATTTTCAATACTGATAATGACAATGTTGGGTTTGTTGTGTGTTTTTATACTCAAAAATGTGAATATTATAAGTCTAGATTTTTACATCTTTTTGCCGATTCACAAAGAATTTTCAAATTTCTATAATTTTAATGCTCAAATATTACAAAAGTTTGCCGGTAAATCATCTCAAGAAGTTGAAATAGAAAATTTAAAAAGAGAGATAAATGGTCTCAGGGACGCAGTAATAAATTATAATGAAATAAAAGAAGAAAATGAAAGGTTAAAAAAATACTGTGATGTGAAAGAGTGTAATCCAGAGTTAAAATTTGTAACCTCTTCTGTTATACTTAGAGATCCAAATGATTATTTTTATAATTTTACATTGGATAAAGGCTCTGAAGATAAAATCTCTTTGAATAATTCTGTAATTACTGAATATGGTTTCATAGGATACATTTGCGAGGTGAATAAAAACTCCAGCAAAGTAAGAACTATTTTGGCTCCAGATTCCCGGATAGGGATTTTAAATTCAAATTCAAATGAAACTGGAATAATAAGCGGAACTTCTGAATTAAGCGACAAAAACTTAACTAAGATAATATATGTAGATTCTAAAGAAAGTTTTAATAAAGAAGACATAGTTGTAACTTCTGGTTTAAGCAGGCTTTATCCTAAAAATTTAAAAGTAGGTAAAGTTATGTCTGTGGAGTATGAAAATAATAGCTATTTTGCTATTTTAGAAGTTTTTGAAAATATAAAAAAAGTAAAGAATGTATTAATAATAACCAGTTTTTAAAAATAATAATGTTTAAAATGCTTAATTTTTTTAAAATTTTAAAATTAATTGACATTTTTAATAAATTTTGTAATAATAATACAATAATCTGGAGTGGTGTTTGCTGGTGTAGCTCAGCCGGTAGAGCAGTTGATTTGTAATCAACAGGTCGGGGGTTCGAATCCGTCCACCAGCTCCATTGATGTTAACAAATGGGAGATTTCCCGAGCGGTCAAAGGGGGCAGACTGTAAATCTGTTGTCTCAGACTTCGATGGTTCGAATCCATCATCTCCCACCATTTTTTTAGGAGAGATTAGATGTGTTTGCAAAAGATATCGGAATAGATTTAGGCACTGCAAACACATTAGTTTATGTAAAAACCAAAGGTATAATTTTAAGAGAACCTTCCGTAGTAGCCATAGATATCAAAGACAATTCGGTTTTGGCTGTGGGTTTGCAAGCAAAAAAAATGTTAGGACGAACTCCTAGTTCTATAGTAGCTGTTAGGCCATTAAAAGATGGGGTAATAGCTGATTTTGAAATTACTGCTAGTATGTTGAAATATTTTATAAAAAACACTTTGAGACATAGGTTTTTTAGTAAACCTAAAGCAGTTGTTTGTGCACCATCTGGTGTAACAGGTGTAGAAAGAAAAGCTGTAGAAGATGCTGCTAAGCAAGCTGGTGCTGGAAGAGTAGATCTGGTAGAAGAACCTATGATGGCAGCTATTGGTGCAGGTTTACCGGTTTCAGAACCAGTAGGAAGCATGGTTATTGATATCGGTGGCGGCACCTCTGAAGTAGCGGTTATTTCTTTAGGTGGAATAGTAAAATCTTATTCTGTTAGAGTTGCTGGAGATAAATTCGATGAATCCATAATTTCTTACATAAAAAGAAAACATAATTTACTAGTAGGTGAAAGAACAGCTGAAAATATAAAAATTCAAATAGGATCAGCTACCAAACACGAAGATATTCCTGAATGTGAAATAGAGATAAAAGGTCGAAATCTGTTAAATGGTCTACCAAAACATGTGAAAATTACATCTGAAGAAATAAGAAACGCACTTGTAGACCCTTTAAAAACAATTGTAGATGCTCTGAGAATTGTGTTAGAAAATACTCCTCCAGAACTTTCTTCTGATATACTAGTAAACGGGATAACTATAACTGGCGGCGGGGCATTGTTAAAAGGTTTGGATAAATATCTTTCTTTAGAGACTCAGATGCCTGTGTTTTTACCTGAAAAACCTTTAGATTGCGTCGCCGAAGGTATAGGAAAATATTTAGAAATGAAAAAATAATTATTTTAAATATGACTTAAGTTTTTTGCATCAACATTTTAGTTCTGATATTCTACAACACTAACATATAGATAATTTTAATATTTTGTGTAAATACATTAAAATATAAAGTAGTTATGTGCTAAATATGTTTGGAATAGTAATTGAATATGAATTTTACATAGTTGCTCCATGTTTTCTGTTTAAATTGCAAAAACCGAATAGTGAATAATATACATTTTATGATCTTAGTCACGAATCAATAGCGTAAAATAACTAATAGTGCTATGAGAGCGTTTAATAATAGATTTAAAAAGCAGAAAATTTATAATTGTACACTATAAAAATTTTTTTATCAAAATATTTAGTTAGAATTAAAGAAGTTAACTACGGAAAATTTTAACAATTGCAATTTTCAAATATAAAGCTCTAACTTCTAGTTAGAGCTTTTGTTCTCAATAAAATTTTTACTGCAAATTTAGACTATATCCTAAAATAGTTTAAAAATGAAATTAAATATTATATACAAAATAACATTTTTATTGATTTTTTATATTTTTTCAGTAAAATATAAACTAAGTAAATTAAAAAATAAATTCAAATTGTAAAGCAAAGTTATATTTAAAAACATTTGTTAGTTGTTTGTTGTTACATAAGCTATAGAAGTACATTGTATATTTTTAAATCCAGAGTTATATAAAACTTTTACACATTCTTTTAAAGTGTTTCCCGTTGTCAAAATATCATCACAAATCAAAATATTAGAATTTTCAGAAATTTCAATACTTTTATTTATATCAAAAACATTCTTTATATTTTCAATTCTATCTTTTAAATTCAGGTCATGCTGGGCTTTATTATTTTTTGTTTTAATTATTAAATCTATATACTTTACATTTAATTTTTTACCTAAATCTCTTGCTAAAGCTTCCGCTTGATTATAACCCCGAATTAATTTTTTGTCTTTATGCAAAGGTACACAAGTGATGTAATCAAATTTCATATTCTGAAAAACCCTATTAACAGCCAAAAACATTTCACAAGAAAGTTGTTCAGAATATGATTTTATTCCTTTGAATTTAAAGTTCCATACAGCATTTTTTACCAAAGTGTTATATTTTAGAGCAGCTATGCAATAACATGGATTTTCCAAGTTTTCTTCAGATAATAAAACAAATTTTGAATTGTCTCTTGTTTTTTCTAAACAATCTACACAAGTTTCACTTATTTTCAAAATTTTTTCGCAATACGGACACAATTTTGGAAAAAATCAGAGAGACAATTATATTTAAAATTTTCTTAACCAATCAATAATATTACTCCCAGCTTTTTATACTCTAGCAAATCCACTTAAATGTCCATAGTAAGCTACTAATCCATCATTTTGAATTATTATTATTAAATTGCCATAACCACCAAGTGGACCAGCATGAATAACTACCCCAGAACCAAAAGCAAAAACCTTAGAACCATAAACTCTAGGCCCGGCCAAATCTATAGCACAATGTTGAGAGCTTCTGTTTATTTTGTCTGTAAAACCTGAAGTCACATATAAAATAGGGCTATCTATTAAATTATACATGTTAAAATTAGATAAACCACCAGGATCTATTCTAACACCATTTCTCCTAATTTCAAAATGTAAATGAGGTCCTGTTGAATGACCTGTACTACCTACATAACCAATAAGTTGACCTGTGCGAACATGTGAACCAGCACATATTGTTGTAGATCCATAATTATTATCTTGGTTTAACTTTGGTGGATTTTTTTGATTTTTAACTTTTACTTGTTCTTGAGTTGTTTTTTTATTTTGAACCTTTTTTTGTTCTTCTTGGGCTTTTCTCTGCTTTTCTTCAAGTAATTTCTGTTGTCTGATTCTTTCTTCTTGTTCCCTATAGTATTCATCTATTTTTTGCTGTATTTTTTTTATTTCTTCGCTGTTTTCGTCTATTTCTTGTTGTGCTTTTTTTTTAGAAATATTTTTTTCGTCTATTATTTTATTCTTTTTATCGATTAATTTTTGTAAATGAATTTTCTCTCGATTTAATTTTTCTATTTCTTTGTTCAAATCTGCACTTTTAATTTTAATTAAATGTTTTTTTTCTTCTAAACTTTTCATGTCAGAGGTTAAAGCCACAATTTGAATCGAAACAGATTCATTAACTTGTTTAGCAATTCCCATTTTGTCAATCCAATCTTCGAATTTGCTGACATTTAAAACTATATCTATAGGCCTAACTTCATTTGATTTATAAATTTTGCTCAAAGCTGATTTAAGAGAATCTAATTTCTTTTTTACTCTCAAATTAAGCTCTTCAATTTCTCTTTGAAGTTTGGTTATTTCAATATTTAATTTAAATTCTTGTTGATTAGAAAAATCTATTTTTTGTTTAGATTCTTTAATTTCTTTCCTTATCGAATCTCTTTCTGAAACTTCTTTAGAGATAGTTCCTTCAATTTTTTGAACTTCTTCTTTTAATTTTGTTTGTTCTTGATTTATTCTCTCTTTATCTTTTTGCAGAATATTTGGATTTGAATTTACAGGACAAAGATTAGACAAAAACAAACTCAAAGAAAATATACAAATACTAATTTTTTTTTGCTTATTACCAAGCAACATTGCTTACACCTTCTCTTTTTAAATAACGACTTATAGAAATTAATCCTCCAAGTAATCCGAAAGATACTCCAGAGACTAAAAAACTAATTAACATGCGATAAAAAACATCTCCAAAAACAACACCGTTTATCGGAACAATATTGTTTATTATTTCTAATATTTTAATATATAAAAATTTTAGAGAAAACAAAGAAACTACCCCGGAAGCAGTTCCTATTAAAATTCCTTCTATTAAAAAAGGTATTCTCACAAACCAGTTAGTTGCACCTATAGACTTCATTATACTTATTTCAAACCTTCTGTTATACATAGTTATTCTTATAGTGTTTGATATTATAAATAAAGAAACCGTACCTAAGCTGACTATTATCCAAAAGCCTGAAACAGACACTAAATTATTTAAATCCGTGAGTCTTTTAGCTGTATCACCTCTGTCACTTACAGATTCTACTCCATCTATGTCTTGTATAGTTTTTATTGTTTCATTATATAAACTCAAATCTTTCATAGAAACATGAAAAGCATCTGGAAACGGATTTTCCTCTCCTCTAAAAGAATCATATAAATCTCCCAGCATTTCTTTATATTCTTGAATTGCTTCTTCTTTTGAGTAAAATTCACAAAATTTTATATTATCTAACGAGTTTATTTTATGTTCTATTTCATGAGAATTTTCATAGGATATATTGTCGTTTAAATATACTGTTATAGAATTGTTAGAACCTACAGTTTTAAGAGAACGAGCTATATTTTCAGATAACAAAATAGCACCACCTGTTAAAATCAAGCAACAGCTCATAACTAAAATAGAAGCTAACGACATAGTTCTGTTGTTCCAAATGTTTTTAAAGCCTTCTTTTACAAAATATTTAATATAATTAAAAGCTACAACCAAGAAAACTCACTCCGATTTAAATTATCATTAACTACTTTGCCTTTCGATATTTCTATTATTCTAAAAGGGAATTGCCTAACTATAGATAAATCATGTGTAACTACTATTATAGTCGTGCCAAATTTATTTATCTTAGATAATAAATTTATAATTTCAAAAGACATTACAGGATCTATGTTTCCAGTAGGTTCATCAGCGATAATTATACTAGGATTGTTAACTAAAGCTCTTGCTAAACCAATTCTTTGTTTTTCTCCACCAGATAATTCATTAGGTCTTCTTTTGGCTTTTTCTTTAAGTCCAACTAAATTTAAAATATAAGGAACTCTTTTATTAATATTTTTAGTACTTGCACCAATTATATTCATACCAAAAGCAACATTTTCAAAAACACTCATTTTATCTATTAACCTAAAATCTTGAAAAACTATTCCCATTTTCCTTCTCAAATAAGGAACTTCTCTATATTTCATTTTAGTAATATTTCTACCATTTACAAATATATTACCTGAAGTAGGCTCTTCTTCTTTTGTAGTTAACTTTAAAAAAGTACTTTTACCTGACCCTGATGAACCAACTATAAATACGAACTCATTTTTATGTATATTTATATCCAGATTATCAAGTGCTAAAACTGAATTATTATATAACTTAGTTACATTTTCAAACTTTATCATAAAACTGCCTTTCTGAAAACATATAGTAATTATACCACAGTTGATTTACAAAATTCAACAATTTATTACTGAAAATTACAAAAAGTGACAATTGTTTTAATAGTCCTTATAGTAATAGAATTTTTGTATATGTTCAGAAATACATTTGTTGTATTCAAAATATTTACTTTCTCTTATGGGTATTGATATTACTTAAGATGCATTATAACTATAGTTCTTGCTGTAAAAATCATATTGGTCTCAATATAAAATAATTATACCGTAAACCTGTTAGTTAAATACTAGATAGTGTCGTCAATAAAAAAGTGATATAATAAAAACGGTGATAAAAATGCATAGAAGGCATGATATAGCGGACAGAGTTTGGAAAATTATTGGAACCAAACTTTAAGGGCAGAAAAGGTACGCGCAGGACAACAGGAGATTTATAAACTCAGTTTTTTGGAATTTGCGAACGGGTGCGACGTGGCGAAGTTTGCCCACAGAATATGGAGATTAGAAAAATAATCACAGAAAATTTTGTCGTTGGAGAGACAAAGGCGAATGGGAAAGATTGTTGGAAATTTTAATAGATGAACTGAAAATTGATGATAGACGCGTCCATGTAAAGGTGTTCACCCACATTCCAAAATTCATCGGATGCGCATGGTATGCCGGTCAGAATGTTTGTCACAGCGGGTACCGTCGCGGATTGCAAGTTTGGAAAAAAGATTGTAACCGGCATAAACGCTGATTTTTTGCTAGCCGATAAAGACTACGATATCAATTAAATAAATGTTATCAAAAATAGGTGAGGGTTGGGGGTGTACCCAAGTAAGTTTGGTGGTGTTTCCAGTTTTTCATGTATCCGAAAATCTCGGATAATATTTATAAATTTGCCATCCTTAATTTTTTGATCAAGCATTTCAATGAGTTTATCATGGTTTATGTTGTCGAAACAGCCTTTGATGTCGCCTTCTATGAACCATATTGCACTATTAAACTGGTGTAACAACGGGTCTCATTTTCCATTAAGCCTTTTGATAAATCCCCTGCGTAATGGCTTGGGTTTAAAAGTACCATTTGTAAGTTCTGTTATTAACTTTTCAACATACGTTCTTCCCTAATCTATCTATCGTATCATTATCAGTACCTGGATTCAGAGTACCATTGTTTTTGCTTGGTTTTGGGTAAGCAACGTAGTACGTAAGAGGTATCTGTAAAAATGAGTATATACGCCAACTTTATGGTCACTAGAATTTTTAAAAATACGCTCCAAAATATCAGTCGTTGGCTTTGTCACGGATTCTCCGTCCTTTCAACTTTCTTATTTTGAAATATACTAACTGCCTCCCTTTGACGCTTTCCCGCCCTTGGATTAATATGAAGGCTCTGTTACCATGTGGAATAAACTCCCTTTAGGTAATCCCCAATTAACTTTGTTTCTTGGATGTAAATTATCGGATATGCTTTGTAGTCTGTTAAAATATGTTCCCGTGCTTACTTTGCAATATTGTGGTAACAGTGTGTACGAATACGACATACAAGCTCATTGCAATATTAGGAGCTAAGAGTTTAATTTCTCGGTTAACAGACTTTGCATTAGGCAAGATAGCCCTATTTCCATATCTACTGCTAATCGTAACCTTAACTCCAGAACAATTTGCCGCTTCCTCACCGTGCATTGATCAACTTTTGTTTTGCAGTAAAGTAAGCCTTTCTGCTGCGTTATCATACAGCATAGTTCCAATTATCTACTATAAACAAAGCCCTATCTGGGTGCACATATTCTTTTTATATCATATTTTGTGGTTTTTAGGATAGGTATATTTTTTGTGTTACCGACGTCATCGCTGTTTTATAAGTAACTAATGTTTGAAACTACGATAGCTTCTTTATCAGCAAATTCAATAATAAAATTATCTTTATAAAACAAAATTTTTAAAAAAAATTTCATATAATATAAAAATATCATCTAAATATTTTAGAGTCTAAGCTAAATAAAACTATCAATACTTTGTGATATAATTAACATGTTAACTAGTGTTTTCTGATAGTAGTTGATTTTTACATTTTAAAAGATTATTTAAAATCGGAGATAAGTATTTATTGAGTAATAAAAAATTTAACGAAGTTTTTAGAAAATATTTTAAGAAGAACGTTTTTTCTCAAGATACTGAAATTGAACTGATGAAAATAATTAGAAAAAAAAAATTTTTAGAAATATATCTAAACGTTTTTGTGGAAAAAGAACTTGTTGAAAAAGAATTGTTAAATTTAGATATTGGATTTAAAGAAGTAAAAATTATTTGTAAAGACAGAACCAAAGAAAAAATTGAAAAAAAAGATAATTTGAATTTAGATTTAGAAAAAAAAACAGAAAATATTAAATCTGATTTGAAAGTTGTTGGTAAAATTTTTGAAAATAATGATTGTTGGATTCCTGAAATGATAAAAGGTACAAACAAAGAATTTTATGGGGAATTAATAAAATTAAATGAAAAGTTTATTAAAATAAAAGAAATAATTGGTGAAATTAAAGATGTAATAATTTGGGGAGATATTGTTTCGATTGATTTCATAAATACTAAAGATAAAAAAAAATATATCGTTAATATAAATTTAACCGATTATACAAACTCTATTACTTGTAGAGTTATAGATTTAATAAAAAAAGTTGAATTTTTGAGAGAATTGAAAAAAAATAATACTGTTTTAATTAAAGGAAACAGCACTTTTGATAATTATAGCAAAGAAATATTAATAGATATTAAAAGTATAAATTATGTAGAAAAATCTGAAATGTTAGATACTTCACTTGAAAAAAGAGTAGAATTGCACATGCACAGTAATATGTCAGCTTTGGATGGATTGACTAGCGTTTCTAAGATTATAGAAAGAGCTTACAAATGGGGACATAAAGCTATTGCAATTACTGATCATGGAGTTGTTCAGGCGTTTCCTGAGGCCATGAATACTGTAAATAAAATAAAAAAAAACGGCGGAAATATGAAAATAATCTACGGAGTAGAAAATTATTTTGTTAACGATTCTATTTCGATAGTTGTAGGAAATGAAAACTCTGACTTTAATAAAGATTTTATTTGTTTTGATATAGAAACTTCTGGATTAAACGCTCAAAATGACAAAATCATAGAAATAGGAGCTGTAAAAGTTTTTAACAGAACAGTTACTGAAAATTTTTCAAGTTTTATAAATCAAAAAATAGAAATCTCCCAAAAAATTACGGAAATAACCGGAATTGATAATAGAATGTTAGAAAATTCTCCAGAAGAAAAAAAAGTTTTAGAAAATTTTATAAAGTTTTGCGGTAAAAATCCTATATTGGTAGCACATAATGCAGTTTTTGATGTCTCTTTTATAAAAACAAGTATTAAAAATAATGGTCTGAAATTTGATTTTACTTTTATAGACACAGTCCCGATGTCTAGGGCTGTTTTAAGTTTAAAAAACTATAAATTAGATACAGTAGCTAAATTTTTAAAAATATCTGAATTTAATCATCATAGAGCTTTAGATGATGCTCTTGCTTTAGGTTGTATATTAATAGAATTGTTTAAAATAATAGAAGAAAAAAATAACATTAATTCTATACAAGAACTAAATACTGGGCTATCTAAAGCGGATTTCAAAAAATTGCCAACTTATCATCAAATTATATTAGTGAAAAATTTAATAGGTTTGAAAAATTTATATAAGTTAATTTCTTTTTCTCATTTAGACTATTTTTATAAAAAACCTAAAATTTTAAAAAGTGAATTGATTAAATACAGAGAAGGTTTGTTAATAGGAAGTGCTTGTGAAGCCGGAGATTTATTTAGAGCTATAGTTTCTGGTAGACCTTGGGACGATTTAATAGAAATTGCAAGTTTTTATGATTATTTAGAAATTCAGCCTTTAGAGAATAATTTTTATATGTTAAGAGAAAAAGTAATTCAGGATATAGAGGATTTAAAAAAATTCAATAAAATAGTGATTAAATTAGGAAATGAATTGGATATTCCGGTGGTTGCTACTGGAGATGTGCACTTTTTGGAGCCATATGAAGCTGATTACAGAAAAATTTTAATGTTTGCTCAAGGTTACGAAGATGCTGAAAATCAAGCACCTTTGTATTTAAAACCTACTCAAGAAATGCTTAAAGATTTTGAATATTTAGGAAGAGAAAAAGCTCATGAAGTAGTGATAGAAAACCCTAATAAAATTTCGAATTTAATAAAAGAAATTAGTCCTATTCCAAGTGGTGTATATCCTCCTAAATTAAAAGGCTCAAATGAAGAATTAATTAAAATAACATGGAAACATGCTAAAGAAATATACGGTGAAGATTTACCAAAAATAGTTAAAAAAAGACTAGAAAGAGAATTAAATTCTATAATTAAATATGGTTTTTCGGTTTTATATATGACAGCTCAAAAATTAGTCGCTGAATCAGAAAGATTAGGTTATTTAGTCGGGTCTAGAGGTAGTGTAGGTTCTTCTTTTGTGGCTAATATAGCTGGAATTTCAGAAGTTAATCCATTAGTTCCACATTATATTTGTCAAAAATGTAAAGGAAGTGAATTTATAACAGATGGAAGTTATGGTTCCGGATTTGACTTACCAGAAAAAAATTGTCCTAAATGTGAAAAACCGTATTTGCAAGATGGTCATGATATACCCTTTGAGACTTTTTTGGGATTTGAAGGAAATAAAACTCCTGATATAGACTTAAATTTTTCTGGGGAATGTCAAGAGAAGATTCATAAGTATACAGAAAAATTATTCGGAAAAGACAAAGTCTTTAAAGCTGGGACTATAGCTACTATAGCTGAAAAAACAGGAATCGGATTTGTAAAAAAATATTCTGAAGTTAAAAACATTAAATATAAAAAAGCAGAAATTTTAAGACTTTCAATAGGTTGTAGTGGTGTTAAAAGAACTACTGGTCAACATCCAGGTGGTATGATAGTAGTACCGGATTATAAAGAAATTTATGATTTCTGTCCTATTCAAAAACCAGCTAATGACCAGAAATCTGAAAATATTACGACTCATTTTGACTTTCATTCTATACATGACACTATTTATAAACTAGATGAACTTGGTCACGATGTACCGAGTATTTATTATTATTTAGAAAAATTTACTAGTATAAAAATAAAAAAAGTTCCTATGAGTGATAAAAGAGTTTTGAGTTTATTTACAAGTACAGAAGCACTAAAAGTAACGCCAGAGCAAATAGATTCTCAAACTGGTACTTTTTCTTTGCCAGAAGTTGGAACTAATTTTGTAAGAAAAATGTTGGTAGAAGCTAATCCTAAAAATTTTGCAGATTTATTACAAATATCAGGTTTATCTCACGGAACTGATGTTTGGATTGGAAATGCACAAGAGTTAATAAAAAATAAAATTTGTAAAATTTCAGAAGTAATCGGAACAAGAGACAGTATAATGACTTATTTGACTCACAAAAATATAGAACCTAAAACCGCTTTTAAAATTATGGAAATAACTAGAAAAGGTTTAGCTTCTAAACTATTAAAAGAAGAAGACATTAATTTATTAATAAAAAATGATGTCCCTGAATGGTACATAGAATCTTGCAAAAAAATTAAATATTTGTTTCCGAAAGCCCATGCTGTCGCTTATATGATTTCTACTTTAAAATTAGCTTGGTATAAAATTTATAAAAAAATCGAATATTATGCAGCTTATTTTACAGTAAGAGGTGAAGATTTCGACGGTATTACAGTAATGCAAGGTCATCAAGCAGTGAAAAATAAAATAAAAGAAATAAACGAAAGAGCTAAAGGAACTACTACCGCAAAGGATTTAACTTCTTATTCAACTTTACAAATTATAAATGAAGCTATAGCCAGAAACGTAGAATTTTTGCCTGTTGATTTATATAAATCTGACGCGAAAATGTTTTTAGTAGAAAACAAAAAAATAAGATTACCCTTCAGTACAATAAGCGGTATTGGTCAGGCAGCAGCTGAAAATTTAAGAGAAGCCCGAAAAGATGGAGAATTTCTGTCTATTCAAGAAATTCAAGACAGAACCAAACTTCCAAAACCTGTTTTAGAAACTTTAAAAAAATATGGTGTACTAAAAAATTTACCGGAAAGCAATCAATTGAGCTTCTTCTGAAATCATAAAAATAATATTCAATTTAGCCATTATGTGTTACTTTCGAATTCTTTTGCCGCTTTAATAAAATTATCGTTTCCTTCTTTTTCTATTTTATCACATCCTTCATATTTTATGAAGATAGGTTTTTCTGTAAAAGCATCTTCAAAAGCATTTTTTTCTATTTCTTCTAATTTACCATTGAACACAATTTTTTTAAGCTTTTTACAACCTTTAAAAGCGCCTTCTTTTATTTTTTTCACTTTAGAATTTAATCTTAAAGTTTCTAATTTTTCGTTATCTATAAAACAGTATTCTCTAATAAATGTCCAACTATCTGGTATAGTTAATTTGACAATATTTCCAAAATTTCTTGTTTCTGTGGGACACTCACCATTAGACTTTTTTGAGTTGAGAACCATATCAGCTCTATCTAACGTGACTTTTTTAAGTTGTTTCATAAGTGATTGTAATGGTACCAATAATTTAATATTAGCATTTTCAGATTTTAAATATTCACGAATTTTAAAAAAACATTCATCTGCGGTCCCTTTATCATTAAAAAAATTATCATTATCATTTTTTAACAATGATTTAATATTATTGAATAAAACTATATATTCTTTTCCTGCAGATTTATTTAGTGAACCTAAAAATTCTAAAACACTTTTGTGATATACAAAAATACCATCATTGCCAGTATACTTTGGAGCAACAACATTAAGTTTTCCTATTCCTTTTTTTAATTTATTTAAATTTTCATAAAGTTTTCTCAAGTTGATTTCATAATTTTCAAATAATTTAAAATTTTCTATTATCAATATTATCTTGTTTATTTTATCTAAGGGTGATTTTTCAGTAGGATATGGACGTTTTTCTTTATCATTAAATACTTTGTTTCGACCTAAAATATTTAATATCTTATTTAAATATTTTTTCTTAGCCAAATCAATTAATTCCAAATTATTTAATTTTTTTGCTACTTCTTTGTTAAAATTCAATTCTTTAACTTTATCATCTTTTAAGATATCAAAAATTCTATCTGTATCTAATAATTTACACATAAACATCACATCACATTACTATTTTTTATTTTATTGTAATTCTATAATATAAATACTTAAAACTTCAAATGTTTAATTCAATACTAATTGAGTATTATTACCTAATTTTGCGGTTATTCTTCTTAATATTTTAGTATTTATTTGTTTATTATGCACTGTTTTTGTGTTATTATTAGTTGTTTATCAATTTTATAAAAACACACAACAAGTTTTATTTGAAATTATTATTGTAATTTATGCAATTTTTTAGTACTATAATATTTATAATTTTTAATGTGGGAGTGGTTTATATGAGTTTATTAGATGATATATTGGAAAAGACCAAAAATGCGGTTGATGTAGTGGGTGAAAGAGCAGAGTTCTTTTACGATATTTCTAAGCTCAAAATAAAACTTTCGGATTTGAAAGGAAAGTTAAGAAAAAAATTCGAAAATTTAGGTAGGGACTTCTATTTTGCTAAGGTAAATAATAATTTGGATAGTTTAGACTTTGAATCTCAAATCACAGAGATAAGAAAATTAGAAAAAGAAATAGAAAATTTAGAACAAAAGACTTCAAAGTTGAAAAATAAAAAGATTTGCAAAAATTGTGGTCATAATAATGAAAATTCCGCAGAATTTTGTAGTACTTGCGGCAAAGAATTGATATTCAAAAAAAAAGTTCCTAATAGTAATGATGAAAGTTTTGTTGATATTGAAAAAAATGATATAGATTCTTCTACTGAGGAATAAAAAATAAGTAATATGTCAGAAATAAGAGATGTTCAACTTAATTGTTTAGAAATTTTGAGGCACTTTAAAAAATTTTGTGATGAAAATGATCTTATTTTTTATTTGTGTGGCGGATGTTGTATTGGTAGCATTCGTCATATGGGTTTTATACCTTGGGATGATGACATAGATGTTTTTATGCCTAGAGATGACTACATAAAATTAAGTTACTTATGGAACAAGAAACCTAATAATAAAAATTATCTGTTTTCATACCCCAGCGAAAAGTTTTCGGGAAGAATTTTCTCAAATATTTCATTATTAAAAAAAAATAATGCAATTGCATGTTTAGATATATTTCCATTAGATGGTTGTCCTAGAAATTTTATATCAAGAGAAATTCAAATTTTTTGGGCTTTGTTATATTCACTTTTTTTAGTACAAAAAATCCCGGAAAATCATGGAAATTTTATAAAATTTGTGTGTAAATTTTTGCTTGATATTGTAAGAAATAAATATGCAAGATATAAAATTTGGAGTTTTTCAGAAAAAAGGATGAGTAAGTATAAATTTTATAAGTCTAAATATATAACTGAACTATGTGCTGGACCAAAATACATAAGAAATAAATATCCTAGTATAATTTTTGTGGGTAGGGTATACAAAAAATTTGAAAATTTGGAAGTTCCTTTGCCATTAGGATATGACAGATATTTAAGAATTGCGTTTGGAAATTATATGGAATTACCTGAAAAATCTCAGAGAATTCCACAACACATATATATAGTCTAAAATAAAAAATTGTTAATATAGACTCATTTTTTCTTTACCAGTATATAAATTTTGTTGACTTTTCGAAATTATTTGTATATAATAAATAATAGGAAGAAAGAAATTGAAAACTAATCGGCAAAATAACGAATATTAATTAAGATTAATTAAATATGAATAAAATGTTAATTTTAAAAATTTTGATTTTGTAATCAAATTTTTTATATTTGTTAAGATATTAAAAAAATAGGAAAGGAGTAAGTTATTGTAAAACTAACATCATTATAAAACTTATAAAATAATTTGTGTATATTTGGTTGTACAATCTATATGATTATATTTCGACTAAATTTTTGTAAGTTTTCAGTAACGAAAAAATGATAAATATTAACAAAAATTATAAAATTGGTTTAAGAGCAATCAAAACAGCAATTGCAGTGTTTTTTTGTACTTTGATATCTGTAATTTTAAATCGTGAGGATTTGTTTTGCTCTGCTGCAGTATCAGTTGTATGCATGAGGCAATCTTACAAAAAATCTTTAGAAAAAGGGATAGATAGATTTGTTGGAACTGTAATCGGAGCAGCAATCGGATATTTAGCACTTGAATTATCTGGATACATTCCATACTACGACAAAGTAAGAATATTTGTTTTACCTATGTGTATTTTGCTTGTTTCTTACTTTTGTAATTTGTTTAATAGAAGAAAATCTGTATCAATAGGCTGCGTGATTTTGCTTGTTATAATTGCAAGAATAAACTATGACATGACAAATAATTTTATGTTTGTTATACAGAGAGTTATAGATACACTCATCGGAATAGCAATTTCAACTATTATAAATAAATATTTTTTTATAAATAAAAATAGCAAATAGTGCGGAGCTATTTAATTGTACCCTGTGCATATTAAATAAAATTTGATATAATATCTACGTTTGGTGTAAATTTTACATAATTAAATAAACTTCTCGCAACTAAAGTCGGGTTGCTTTTGTAAACTTTCTGCTTATCAGAATGTATTTCAATAGTTACTACTGTGATATTTGATTTTTTACGCTGTTAGCTTTAAACATTCTAAACTGAATATTCTTTGCAGTGTTATAAATATTAATAAATTTAATTTTATTTATACAAGCAAAAAATTTTATATAAAGTTTTTGCTACTAATTCGTGGTTAAATTCATAAGAATGAGTGTCAATTTATTATTTAACGACATTTACACCAAAAATTTCAAAATCCTTATACAGTGCTTAAAAGTTTTAATATCATAAATTCTTGTGGGCCGTACAGTATTTGTCCGATATTAGCAGATAGTCAATTTTTTTGTGATTCATATAATCGAACTAAAGTTCAACGATTTTCTTGTTTATTTTGCATAAATACTAAAATTACTAAAAGACATAAAAAAACTTAGAAATTTTAGTATATAAATTATATAATATTTTAAGGGTGAAAATTTAATGATAGAAATGAATAATTTTATACAAGATTTGATAAAAGAAAATAATTTAGAAGTCAATAAAAAAATTCATACTAGGTTTCCGCCTGAGCCAAATGGATATTTGCACATTGGTCATGCTAAAGCTATATGTATAAATTTTGAAATTGCTAAAAAATTTGGTGGGGTTTGTAATTTAAGAATGGATGATACAAATCCAACCAAGGAAAATTTCGAGTATGTCGAAAATATTAAAAAAGATGTAAAATGGCTTGGATATGATTGGGAAGATAGATTTTATTACGCCTCAGATTATTTTGAAAAAATGTTTGAAATTGCATGTGATTTAATAAAAAAAAATTTGGCTTATGTTTGTGGATTGAGCTCTGAAGAAATGAAAAAAAATCGTGGTAATCTGACAGACCCAGCTGTTAGTCCATTTAGAGATAGAAGTATAAATGAAAATTTAGATTTATTTAATAGAATGAAAAACGGTGAATTTTCTGATGGAAGTATGACTTTACGGGCTAAAATAAATTTAAATTCTGGAAATTTTAATTTAAGGGATCCAGTTTTATATAGAATAGACAGGAGTTACCATTATAGAACTGGAAATAAATGGTGTATTTATCCGATGTATGATTATGCACATCCAATTGAAGATATCTTGGAGAATATAACCCATTCACTTTGTTCTTTAGAATTTGAAAATCATAGACCATTATATGATTGGGTTGTAAATAATATAAATTTAGAATCCAAACCAAAGCAGATAGAATTTGCTAGATTAAATTTGGAATATACTGTTATGAGTAAAAGAAAACTTAAATTACTAGTAGACAATAATTTAGTTTCAGGGTGGGATGACCCAAGAATGCCCACTATAAGTGGCTTAAGAAACAGAGGTTATACCCCTGAAGCTATTAGAAATTTTTGTGAAAAAATTGGTGTTTCTAAATCTGTAAGCACCGTAGAGTATAGTTTTTTAGAACATTGTTTAAGGGAAGATTTAAATTTGAAAGCTCAAAGAGTAATGGCAGTTTTAAATCCTGTAAAATTAGTAATAACTAATTATCCAGAAGATAAAGTTGAAAAACTCGAGATAAAAAATAATCCTAACAATATTTTAGATGGCAAAAGAAAAATTAGTTTTTCCAAAGAATTATATATTGAAAAAGATGATTTTTCTGAAAGTCCAAGTAAAAAATTCTATAGATTATTTGAGAATAATTTAGTTAGATTGAAGTCGGCTTACGTAATAAAATGTGTGGGATTTAAAAAAGACAATAATAATGATTTAAGAGAAATTTATGCTGAATATTTGCCAGAGACTAAATCTGGTTCTGAATCAAGTAATATAAAAGTAAAAAGTACTATACATTGGGTAGATTCAAAAACAGCTATTACTAGAGAAATTAGACTGTATAACAATTTATTTTTATCCGCAGTCCCGGAAAATTTTTTAGGTAATATAAATAAAAATTCACTTGAAATATTAAAAAATTGTAAATTAGAAAAATGTTTAGCAAATGCAAAATATGGTAAATCTTACCAATTTATGAGAACAGGTTATTTTTGTTTGGATTCAAAAAATAATTATGTATTTAATAAAGCTGTTTCTTTGAAACAAAAATTTTAAAGATTTATGAAAAATGCAGAAATTAATGAAAAAGATAAATATTTACTTTTTATAAATTTTTTAAAATTTCTTATCACAAGATATAATCAGTATAAAAAACCACAGAATTCACTGTGTTAGCATGTTGATGTTATGAAGCACTTAACAAAAAATTTATCTCGTAAATTTTTTTTTAAATGAAAACTACTTATCCGCAAAACTTTTCAAAAAATTATTTGCAGCTAAAATAACTTTTGTTACAAAAATCGAGAAAAAATAGGAATAAATTTTTGTTAAGAAAACGAGAATTCATAAAATTTATAAACAATCTTTTAAAATTCTGAGCTTTTTAATAAAAAATACTTGATATTTTATAAAAATTAGTGTTATAATAAATTATAATAGAAGTTAGTTTTATTTTATAATAGCTAGTTTAAAAAACAGGAGAAAGAAATAGATATTTAACAAAAAGATAAATGAAATTTTAGCAATAAGTAGTTCCGCAGGTTGTAATTTTAAAGCAGTGGATACCAAACCACATGGAGTTTTTGAGTGTATGATAAAAATAATCCTAAGAAAAGCGTACTTATTGATTTATATTACTGTTCGTGGTGATAGGAGGAAGTTGCGGTAGCTACAAAATTTTTAAGCATGTTGTACAGGGCAAAAAAAAAGTAATAAAATTTCTAATTTAGAAAAAAAATAAGAAGCAGCATCCAAATATTTTTATAGCTTTGATAAAGCTAGTTCTAAAGAGGCTGATCATTCGTATTTAAGGTCGTCTGAGTCGATGGATATTTTTGTTGGGGAAATTATTCATAGTAGTATTGATTACAAAGAAGCTAATTTAGCAACGGAAAGCTATATCGTTGATATCTACGACAACCGTAACCCTAAAAAGCGGTGAAAATTTGAGATGTTTATTTGTCCAAGCAATGGTTAAAAATTAAGTTCCCTAATGGTGCTGAGGAAATTTATTTGTTCGTGAAAAAACAACTTTAAAAAAAATTTTAATTGAATCGGGTAAAATTCCCAGATGCTCTGCATCGATTTTAAAAAAAGGTACAATAACACAAGAATATTTTGGTGGGAGAAGTATAAAATTATAAGCATATATATCTATAAAAATCATAGTGCTAGGACAAACATGCAAAAAAATATCCAAGCGGTATGTGAGATAAATACACTTGAAATAGGAACAGATGGTGATCATGTACATTTTTGATAAAATCGGTGCCAATATTGTTGCCCTCACACATAGTAAAAGTAATAAATAGTATAACAGCAAAGCAAAAATTTTTAAACTATGTCCGGAAAAACTATGGGGCGGCAATTTGTGGAGCGCAGGATATTTCGTTGGTACAGTTGGAAAGCACGGAAACGAAAAATAGATTGGAAATTACGTAAAAAGTCAAGGCAAAGAGTATTCTCGTATTCATCGCGGTCAGCTTACTTTTTTTGGTTACTAGCGCCGGGCATAGATGCCGCACCATGCTCTGCATCACGGTAGTTTATTAGAATAATATTTAAACCCGATATCATAATTGTGAACGTTAATATTACCGATTTTTAAATATCTTCTTCTGTAAATTTCGCTTTTATCAAACTACTTTTTATAGGTTTGTTTTTACTAAGTTTAAAGCTTTTTATTAAAATCTTTTCCACTTGAATAAATTTTTCATAATTAATATTTTCTTTATGAACATATAATTTAGCTATTAAATCTCCGGTATTTATAAAATCTCCGATTTTTTTGTAAAATTTTATTCCAGCAAAATAATCTAAGTTATCATCTTTTTTACTTAAAATCATAGATGAAATTCCACAATTTTCGGTGTTTATCTCACTGACATACCCTGATTTTTTAGACATAACATTATAAAAAAAAGTATTTTTTTCGAAGTTTTCTTTCAAATTAGAAATATCCCCGCCTTGAGATAAAATTATTTCTTTAAATTTTTTCAAAGCTGATCCTGATTCCAAAGAATTTAAAGACAGTTTTTCACAGTCATTTAGGTTTGCTAAATTTAGCATATTTGCCGCCAAATAGATTGAAATTTGTCTTAAATCTTCTGGACCTTTGTTATTCAAAACTTCTAATACTTCTAAAATTTCTATTAAATTTCCAACTGTGTTTCCAAGTGGAGAATTCATGTCTGTTATTACAGAAATAGTTTTTTTATTAAATTTTTTGCCAATTTCAATCATAATTTTGGATAATTTTATGGCTTGATTTAAATTTTTTATTAAGGCTCCATTTCCAGTTTTTACATCTAATAATATACAGTCAGCGCCTGAAGCAATTTTTTTGCTCATTATACTAGAAGCTATCAAGGGTATATTCTCTACAGTTGCAGTTAAATTTCTTAATTTATAAAATTTTTTATCTGCTGGCACCAAATTTTCAGTTTGACTTATTATACTTGCTCCAAATTTTCTTATATTATTTATAAATTCTTCTTTACTTAAATTAACTTTAAAATTAGGGATAGATTTTAATTTATCAATAGTTCCACCAGTATGACCAAGGCTAGAACCGGACATCTTTGCAATCGGAACGCCACAAGATGCAACTATTGATGATGTAATTAAACTAGTTTTATCTCCAACTCCACCTGTGCTATGTTTATCCACTTTTATCCCTGAAATCTCTGATAAATCTAATTTATCTCCAGACTTAATCATAGCTTCAGTAAGCCAAAATATCTCTTTATTATTCATACCATTAATATATACAGCCATTAAAAATGCTGAAATTTGGCAATCTTCTACATCACTATTAACTAAAAAATCTATTTCTTCTCTGCTTAACTCTTTTTTATCTCTCTTTTTAGAAATAATATTATAAATTTCCAATTTTAAATTTCCATTCTATTATTAATTTTATATAACAACAAATTATTACACATTCAAGTTACTTTTTCAGACTATATGTTCCTGATTTTTGTTAAATTTTTAATCAACAGATTCATTATATATTAATACCAAAATATAAGTATTAAAATTATATTGTATGATTTTCAAAAATATAAATTTTTTATTATAATAATTTGCATGTTTATATTATTAATTTTTTGAACAATTTAGTCAACTCTGAATGTATTTTTGACGATTTTTCATGCGAAATTTCTATTATTGTACCTTTTTGTGCTTTTTTAAATGCTTTTGATTGTTGTTTACAAATTCATTTTTGATACAATTTGGCAATATTGCGCAAAAATTTGGTGGTCATAATCAGCCAAATCATTTACTAAATTTATGTATTTATAAATTATTTTGGAAAGCAATTTTTGTTGCCTGGCGCAATTTAAATTGAGTTGTTATCATTTTTTCCTTTCAAATGTTTTGTGAGACAATCTCTATTTTCTTCGTTTTGATTTAAACTGTCTTTTTTTGCTTATTTTATACAACGTTTCCCCAAAATTTAGTTTTCTTGGTTTCGGCAACGGTAATCGCAGGACTTTTTTTGATTACGTACACACAAATTTGTAATTTTTGTATTTGTTTTAGCAGTTTCTGGTTGTAACTGTTTGCCGTCATGTTCTATGCTAAATTTTTCACCATCTTTATATATTAATTTTGAAAGCGGTACAATTTCGTATTTTTGTTCTTTCAAATAAGCAATAATTTTTGGAAGAGCTTCAATTATACATTCAGCGCCGTTATGCATTAATATAATAGATCCATTTTTTGATTTTTTCTTAACTCTATCCAGAATTTTTTCTATACTAGCATCTTTTCTCCAGTCAATGGTATCCACATCCCATTGTACAAAATGCATGTTTTCTTTTTCTGTTACTGTTTTTATTACTTTTTCATCATAATCACCATAAGGTGCTCTGATCAGATATGGTCTTTTGTTGATGATTTTTTCTATTGCGTCATTACACTCTTTAATTTCAGATACAACTTTTTCTTCTGACAATTTTGTTAAATGAGGGTGAGTATTAGAGTGATTTTGTACGTCGTGACCTGCTTGGCTGATTTCTTCTACGGAATCTGGATACTTTCTAACCCAATCGCCTACCAAAAAAAAAGTAACTTTAATATCATTGTCTTTAAAAATTTTTAATAGTGTAGGAGTTTGCTCATTTCCCCATCCTGCGTCAAAAGTTAAACTAACTAATTTTTTGTCAGTTTGCACAAAAAAAATAGGTTTTATTTTTTGTTTTGCAACCGCAAAAATATTTATAAATACTGAAACTATAGTAAGTACAAAGCAACTTAGAATTAAAAATAATTTTTTCTTAGTTAAAATAATAAAAAAACGCATAAATATTTATATGTCTATAAAACTAAAAATATTACGATTATTAAAAAATTGACATATTTTTAGTATTCTCTTTTGACTTCTGAACAAGTTCCAAAATTGTGATTTAAATTTTTATGAATAAATTTATTGATTTTACACACAATAAACTAAAATTATGTTTAAGGAAGTGTTTTATATGGCTTTTAATTTTTTATCTAAAAATAGTGAAAAAGATACTAAGAAAAGTGGTATTAAAGGATACGAAAAATATAAAAAAGATACTATTAAAAAACTTGAAAATTTAAGTAAGATTTCAAATAAATTTACAAAAGATTTAACTAAAAATATAGAAATTTATAGCAAATTTGAATCTGAAAATAAAATTAATAAGAAAGAAAATCTTAAGAAGGAATTTGTTGATAAGGCTAAAGTCATTTTTAATTCAGAGATTTTTATAAAACTTGGATTAGGTTTTAAAGAAATTTTTGGGTATCTTACTGTTTTTGAAAAAGCAGAACTTAAAAAATATTTTGATACCTTTTGGGTTTCTATTAATACAGAATCTATTAATTACTTCAACAATTTATTCAAAAAAAAACTAAGCAAAATAGAAAATGATCATATAAAGGCGTCAGCCGTCTATTTTGAAAATCTTTTAAAAAATTTGGTCAAACTTGATAATCTAGCTAAACTTCTTATAAAAGATTTGAAAAAACCTGTAAAATCTGAAATAGAACAAATAAATAATGCACTGAGTAAACTTACTGAAAAAATAGAAAATAAAGACAAAAACAGGTGCGAAAATTTAGAAAAAAAAGTAGGAAAGTTAATTGGAGAAGGAAATATCTTGGGTGCTAAAAATGAAATTGAAAAATACAAATTAAGCCCAGAGTATGATAAAATAATTAACGATATAGAAAATTTTTTAAAAGAAAATTTTAATAAATTTTCAGTATTAAAAGCGATGTTTATAGAAGGTGAAATTAAAAATATGAAGGATTATGTTTTAAAATGTAAAGTCTCAGAACCTGGAACAAAAATAGAAATAAAATCTCCGGAAGAAATATCTAAAAATTTAGAAAAAATTAAAGAAAAAACTGAAAATTTAATTAAAATAGTTGCAAAAATTTATGAAATATCTGAAAAATTTAATAATGATTCTGATGTTAATTATTTAGTTAAGCTATTAGAAAATTATTTAACGAATTCAAAAAAAGAAAAAGATATTCTGTCACTTGATTTAGCTTCAATTAAGTCGAAAATTGTTGGAATGTCTGCGGAGTATTTAAGTGGTAAGTTTTTAACCGCATTTTCACAAAATGAAAGTTATTGGAAAAATGATAAATTTGTAAATACTCTTAAGTGTTCAATTGAAAACTTTGATAAGCAAAGCTTTGAAGACGCTTTTAATGATTCAAGAGAATCTAATTTTTGTAAAATATATGACAAAATATTAAAATTAAAAAGTAATAATGATAATATTGCAAGTTTCTTAGATGGTAAAATTAAAGAGCTTGAAAATGATGGAGATATAAAGGTAGAATTTAAATCAGAATTTAAAAATTTAAAAAAAGAATTAAAAAATAAAGAAAAAAATGTAGACAAAATTTTAATAAATTTTCAATTGCTAGAGTTAAAAATAAAGGCTTTTAATTATCAAAAAACTATTGCAAACGCAGCTGGAAATGATGGCATGAAAACCAAAATAAGAAAAATTTTTGAAGATTTCAAAAAATCAAATGAAAATGCTAAAGAAATAAAGTTATTAAACGACAATATTAAAAAGTTCAAAACTGAAGTTTATGAATCACTTGATTCAGTTACGATAAGGTGTAGTTTGGGGACTAGACTTAAAAAAGCATTAGATAATACTACTTCCGTAGTGCCTGAAAAATTAAAAGAATTTTTAAGTGAATTTGTTAGTTCCTTAATGGGTACACCTAATGATGTAAGCAGCGGTGAATGGGTATCAAGCGAAACTGGTAGTGTTAAATCTCGCAAATTATTTAAACTTAATGGAAATGAATTAAAAGATTTAAAAACATTATTTGATGAATTAATAAAAAATGTAAAAAAAAGTGATACTAACGAGATAAAAAATCATATAATTGGAAAAATAGCACCGTTTCTTTATCCTAATAATAAAAATAATAATTCGATTGTAATAGAATTAGGTAAGATTTCTTCTGAGTCTTAAAACTAAATAGATTTGACAGTTTGATTTATTTTGAGTAATATTATGTTATATGGAAAATGTCATGAAAGAAATAACTTCAATGGAAAAAGATTTTGCTAAATGGTATACGGACGTGGTGAAAAAAGCTAAATTAATGGATTATTCTGGAGTAAGGGGTTGCATGATTTTAGAACCGTATGGTTGTGCAATTTGGGAAAATATTCAGAAAATTTTAGACAAAAAATTCAAAGATTTAAATCACGAGAATGTATTAATGCCTTTGCTTATTTCTGAGAGTTTGTTACAGCAAGAAAAGGATCATATAGAAGGTTTTGCACCTGAAGTTGCTTGGGTAACTCACGGCGGAAACGAAAAATTAGAAGAAAGACTGTGTATACGACCAACATCTGAAGTCTTGTTTTGCGATTATTTTTCCAAAAAAATAAAATCTTGGCGTGATTTGCCTAAATTATATAATCAATGGTGTAATGTAGTAAGGTGGGAAAAAACAACTAGACCTTTTCTTAGGACTGTGGAATTTTATTGGCAAGAAGGTCATACTATACATGAAACTGAGAAAGAGGCAAGAGAAGAAACAGAAAAAATGTTAAATTTGTATTTTGATTTTTTAGAAAAAGATTTGTGTATCTTTACTATAAAAGGTCAGAAAACTGAAAAGGAAAAATTTGCTGGTGCTGAAACAACTTATACTATAGAAGCTATGATGCATGACGGAAAAATATTGCAGTCAGCTACTAGTCATTATTTTGGAAATAGTTTTGCAAAAGCATTTGGAATTAAATACAGGAATAAATTTAACCAGGAAAGTTTTCCTTATCAAACTTCTTGGGGGTTGACGACCAGAGTAATAGGCGGAATAATCATGACTCATGGAGACAATAAAGGTTTAGTTTTGCCGCCAAGTGTAGCTCCTATCCAAATAATAATTATTCCTATTAACTTAAAAAACAAAGAAATTATAGAAAAATCGTTAAAAATTTACGATATTTTGAATAAAAACTTTAGGGTAAAATTAGATTTAACAGACCAAACACCTGGTTGGAAATTTTCTGAATATGAAATGAAAGGTGTACCTTTAAGGTTAGAATTTGGACCAAAAGATTTAAAAAATAATCAGTGTGTGTTAGTAAAAAGAAATACTAGCGAAAAAAAAATTTGTAATTTAGAAAATTTAGAAGAAAATATTTGTTTAAGTTTAGACGAGTTAAAATTTGAACTATATGAAGAATCTTTAAAAAGAACAAACGATCTTACTTACTTAATTGAAGATAATTTTGAAGAAATTTTAGATAAAAAATACGGCTTTATAAAATCAAGTTGGTGTGGTAATTCTAAGTGTGAGGATCTAGTTAAAGAAAAATATGGTGTTACTTCCAGGTGTATAATAAAAAAAAATAATGCCAATAAATGTCCATTATGCGGTGAAAATAGTAGTTATAATATTTACTGGGGGAAATCTTATTAATAAATATAGATTTTTAAAATGATAGTTTTAGGGATTGATCCTGGATATGCCCGTGTAGGTTACGGAGTTATAAGTTTTGAAAATAGTATTTATAAAACTTTAGATTATAATTCAATAATTACAGGCTCAAAACAAAAATTTTCTGAAAGATTAGAAATTATATTTGATGAAATTTCTAGAATTTGTGAAAAATATAAACCAGATGAAGTGGCAATTGAAAGTTTGTATTTTCAAAAAAATAGAAAAACAGTTATTGGAGTTGCGGAAGCAAGAGGTGTAATATTGTTGTCACTTCAAAAAAAAAATTTAAATATATTTGAATATACACCTTTGCAAATAAAAAGTGTTATAACTGGATATGGAAAAGCACAAAAATATCAAATCATATCCATGGTTGTAAGACTGTTAAGATTAGAGAACGCACCAAATTTTGATGACACTGCAGATGCTCTAGCTATCGCTTTGTGCCATGTAAATTTTCAAAAAATTCAAAAAAATTTAACTCGGGGATAATGATTTGATATATAATTTAAATGGTAATTTAATATTAATTGAAAAAGATTTTTTAGTTGTAGAATGTTCAGGTGTTGGTTATAAGTGTGTTTGTTCAAAAAGAACTGTAAATTTATTACAAGGAAAAATTAATCAAAAAATAAATTTATTTACATATTTAAAAACAGGAGAAAATATTTTAGATTTATTTGGATTTTTTGAAATTAACGAATTAAACTTTTTTAAAGTTCTAATTTCAATCTCAGGTGTTGGTCCGAAAGCTGGATTAGCTATACTGTCAGAATTTTCACCAGAACAAATAGCTAATATAATATCGTCAAACGGCTTAATGTTAACAAAAGCTGCTGGAATTGGAAAAAAGACTGCTGAAAGAATAGTTTTAGAATTAAAAGACAAATTTAAGATGAAAATTTACGAGAACCTATTTGAAAAATCTGAAAATTTAGAAGAAGCTGTTAAAGCTTTAGAAATTTTAGGTTATCAAAAAAAAATAACATTGCCAATATTATCAAAATTAGACGAAAGTTTGCCAGTGGAAAAATTAATAAAATTATTTTTAAATTCCATAAAATGAAAATTTGGAAATGTTTACTAAATATTTATTATTTATTAAATAAATTAGTAATTATAATTTCTCTGCTAAACTTATCAACACTTTTGTCTGTGAGACTTTGATAATATATACAGAATTTTGTTTACTTAAAGTAAAAAGACTAAAATTATTCGTTTAATTTTCGTTTGTTAGTTATTTCTAATCATGCTTTTAGATAATATTCATATATCCAATTATATCTTTATATTTTACTAAATACCAATTTTCCCATTGGTTTATTATTTCTATATTTTCTGATATTTTTGCTTTTACTAAAATTTTAGAATTAATGTTTGGTCTTTCTAAAATACAAGTTTCTTTATATATTTTTAAAACCTTTTTCTTTTTTGGTAGCAAAAAAGGAACTGATAAATATTCAGCTATTGAAATTACTATAGCTTTTGAAATATTTTCCATATTTTCTCTGATCCATTTTGAGATACTTTCTTTCTCGTGATTTCCAAAATTTATAGATATAGCTGGCATTTTTGATATAATTTTGTCTGGAAAATTTCTGCTCGATAAATTTATCTGAGTTTTTTCAGAAAAAAAAGTTACGAATTTTTCCTTAATTACTTCAGCTAACCTTTTTTCATTTTTGTAAAATATTTTAACATTGTCCAAATTATCACCAGAATGTAAGGAAATATATATAAATTTATTATTTTCAAATTTTACGTTTTCTGTACTATTTCTAGAATATTCTATACCAGATGAATCTAAAAGATTTGAAATTTCATCTATTATTAAATTCATGTAATATTTTTCATCCCCACCGCTGAAATAGTTATTTTTATTCCTGTTGAAAGCGTTTAAATAAATTTTCAAATTCAATTTCTCCATTTACTTTATTTATAAATATATATTCATATATAATTTTAAAAATTATCAAATTCTTTCATTTATTTATACATACTAATTTATGGAGCAATATTAATGTATATTTATTAATTTTTTTGTTTCTATGTATTAATGTAAATTACAAAAGTCATCTTCGTTTGCGCAACTAACACAAATTTTAGTATATTAATATAAATATATTGTAAACGAAGCTGTCGGCAATTTTTTGGTACAAAAATATTGTATTTTCTTCAATACATCAACCATGCAAATTTGATAACCTGATAATAGTACTTATATCTTTTTAGCAAAATACTTGAATTATCACTTGCACACTATAAAATTTTAAAAAAAATACTGAAGAAATTTTTTTATAATTGTAATTTATTTTTACATTTTTATGTCACTTTTATCTTTAAAAATCATAAAAATATTCAAATTTCCACTATTTTCCTTTTCTCCAACTTTTTAAATGTCTATAAGGCCCTTCATTGTCATAAATAACATCTTAATCGTTCATATGACTACGGTTTTTTGAAGTTTGAATATTTTAGTAAAATTAGACCTCCTTGCTTAGCTAAAGACCAAGCAAATTCTTGGTTTTACGCTCTCAGCGATTACTCCCCCCGTCTTACGTAAGCACCATTTCTTGCAATTTTAGCATACCATTGTTTTTTGTCAATATTTTTACGATTCATCCGCTAAAATAAATATTTAGCGGTTTTCTCGCAAATTTATATAAATTTGTCAAATTTTTTACATTTACTTCAGCTAAAATCGAAATTTTATGACAAAAAGCCTAGTAAAACCCAGAATAAATAACAACAAATTGTGTTCACAAATAATATTTCAGTTTCAAATATTCCGTAAAAAAAAATACCAATCACAGATAAACTCAGAGAATGAAAAAGATGCCTTTCAATGTTATATTTAAAATTAAACATTTTTTTGAAAATATTTAGTATAGATTTTATAAAAAATGTAAAAATAAAAATAGATCCTAATACTCCAGTGTAAATTAAAGAACCTATGTATGTGTTATGAAGGAGTCTATAATTGTAAGCAACTATAAAGTTTTTTGGATTTAAATTTTCAGCATATTTTATTACATTTCTTGGAGAAGTTCCAAAAAACCAACTTTTTTTAAATATTTCTAATGCTCCTGTCCAAATTTTAAATCTCAAATTTGAAATATCTCCGCTTGATTTTAGATCAATTCTACTAGTAGATATTTTTCTTAGCTCTATGGGTCTTGAATTTATTAAATCGTCTACTAAATATGGAATATATGAAAAACAAAATTTCACTATTTCTAAAATTAGATATAAAACTAAACAATTTAAAATAGCTAAAGATACAGGTAAAAGAACTTTTTTATAAATTTCGTAAAAATGAAAAAAAGAGTAAATTAAACTTAAAAGTAAAAATGCTAAAAAAGTAACTCTAGAACCAGAAAAAATTATGTATATAACTTGTATGAATATATTGATCTTGTAAATTACTTTTAAAAAGTTTTTTTGATTTTTTATCGATAAATTGAAAAAAGAGAAAATCACTGTGATCAAAGAAATTTTTGAAGCGTTGTTGGGGTTTCCGAAAATTCCAAACAACCTTGAATCTATGTAACCTATTTTTAAAGATAAAAAACTTGAAATTTGAAAAATAAAAGTGATTAAGGAAAAAAAAGAACAAATTAACCAAATAATCACCAACAAATTTTGTATGAAAATTATATTTTTACTATTAATTTTATAATTATGATACAAAAGGAAAATATTTATACTTACCCAAACTAGCTCTTTTAAATTACCAGTAAATCCAAATTTTGAGTTAAAAATACATGAAATAATAATAGAAAAATAAAAAAATAACAATAATTTGAAATTATTTGAATTAGTAAAATTTTTACTATAAAAAAAATTTAAATTAGCAACACATAAACCTAAAATTGCAACACAGGAAAAAATAATAGAATCTATATACGCCGGCAAAAGATCGTAAAAAATTACTGATCTTGATATTAAAGCCATTAATTCTAAAATCAAAAACCAAATTTCAAATTTTTTACAATATCGTAATATTCTCATATATTAATTATAATACAAAATTTTGAAAGTTATATTGTTATTAAGTTAATCAATCAATGTTTTTTGTTTCGTTAAAACTTTCATTTTTATTCTTTTCTATATTTTTTTTTATTTCTTCAATTTTTTTTTCATTTACACCACCGAAAATTTTGTCTAAATACTCCGTTATTTCTTTTTTTGGTCCTTTATTATTACTCTTATTCATTTTTCCACAACCTTTAAAAATATAATCATAAAATTATTATTTATTTTTTTCATTAAATAAATACATAAAAGTTATATATAATCATTTGAGATCACGCCTTAAAATAATTTAATACCAATGTATTTAGTATAAAACGCGAAATTCTCCGATTACTAGCGATTATTTGCGAAAGCAAATAATAAATAAAAATTGTTAAATTCTTCAAATATTATTATATAATTAATATGTAATGTTGTATAAATAGAGATATAAATGCTGCAATAAATGTTAAAAATGAATGAATTAGATTATTATCAACATAAAATTTTAAAAGCCGTGGAAGGCTTACGGAGTTAATTTTTTGATTACTGTGATCATTAGATCGCGAAAATTCCCATAATGGGAGCGCATCATACCATTAGATTTATGATAATCGGAAAATAAATATTTGTATTGACATTCTTAGAAATATATTTTAAAATATATTTGTAGAGTTATGTTTTTATTATAAATAAATTAGAATTTAAAAAGGGGTAAAGCAACAAGTATTGTTTGTGCCACTACAGGTGTGGTATCATTGCAACTATTGGAACACCTGCTTATAAAGTTATAACCAAACTTCAATTTAACGGAAATTTTTTTGATAATTTCTTTTATTGCGGAGAAAAAACGATAGAGCTGTTGCAATAATTGGTAATTTAGCTGTCCCAAGTATTTTAACAGCATCTGGAATTTTAGCAACTGTTTTTGGTATTAAATCATTATGAATATGAGAACAATTGTGTTAAACATTTTTATAATTCTTCAAAGCCAAATCTACTAGGTTGTCTATTAGCTTTGGCATTTTGTATCCTATTTCGTTCATTAGTTTCGGGTACATACTTATAGTTGTAAAACCTGGGATTGTGTTTATTTCGTTTAAGTAAATTTCATTGGAATTTTTTTCTACTAGCAAATCAACTCTCGCAAAACCTTTACAACCTAAAATTTTATACGATTTTAAAACGATGTTTTTGACTTGATTTGTAATTTTTTCGGATAATCTAGCTGGTATTATTAATTCAGAAGTATCGTTTATATATTTCCCATCATAGTCGTAAAATCCATCTTTAGTTACAATCTCGCCAAGAATCGACGCTGTTAAATCTTCATTACCAATAACAGAACATTCTACTTCTTGACCTATTATGGCGTTTTCTACTAAAATTTTTTCGTCGTAGCCAGAAGCTATTTTTATGAAATTTTCAAGTTCCTGTTTGTTATATGCCCTGTTTACCCCAATTGAAGAACCGGAGTTTGCAGGTTTTATAAAAACCGGGAACTTTTCCACTTGATTTAAATATTTTTCAGGATTTTTTTCAAAATCATAATAATAAAACCACATAAAATCAGGTTTATTTATATTATTAAATTTTAAAATCGAATTTGTAAAAATTTTATCCATGCACACAGCTGAAGAAGCAGTTTCACACCCGACTACAGGAATATTAGCCAATTTTAACAAACCTTGAATAGTACCATCTTCTCCGTTTTTTCCATGTAAAACAGGAAAAGCCACATCTATATTTATAGTTTTATAACTGTCTTTTTCTATTATTACTATTCCTACATTTGGGAAAATAAGAACTTTTTTATTGTTTTTATCGTTTTCCCAATTTTTATTTAAAATGTTATTTATGTCTCCAGAGTATAGATACCATTCGCCTTTTTTATTAATTCTCACTAAAAATAAATTATACTTTTCTTTTGATATATTTTTTATCACATTACTTGCTGAAATAATTGAAACTTCATGCTCAGTTGAATTTCCTCCAAATATTATCAAAAAATTAATTTTAGAAATAAAAAAACATCTCCATTTTTTTGCGTTACAATATTAATATATATAATAATTATATGGTGGTTTTTATATTTTGTGTAAGGTAAAATTAATTTCATATACTCCGAATTCAGAAAAAGTAGTTGCTATGGCTGCAAAGTTGTGTTATTCAAAATGTAATATTAGTGAAATAGAAGAAAATCTTTCAGATTTAGATGTTCAAACTTTTATAAAAATGCTTGTAAAATTAGGTCACGAGAGTCCTTTTGAACACATAAGCTTTACTTTTGGAATAGAAAATATTTCTAGGGCATGTATGGCACAAATAACTAGACACAGAATAGCATCTTACAGTGTTAAAAGTCAAAGATACGTGCAAGAATCTGAGTTTAATTACATTATCCCCCCAGAAATTGAAAAAATTCCTCAAGCTAGAGAAGTTTTTCTAGAGTCTATAATATCATCTCAAAGTTGTTATAATAAAATAGTTGATATTTTAAAAGTAAATTATAAAATTACTATAGGGCTAGACAAAAATTCACATGAAAAAAAATCTATAGAAGATGCTAGATTTGTACTCCCAAATGCTTGTGAAACAAAAATGATCTGTACTTTTAATGCGAGGAGTCTTTTTAATTTTTTTAAACATAGATGTTGTAGCAGAGCGCAATGGGAAATTCGTGAATTAGCTACAAAAATGTTAAAATTAGTAAGAAAAATTGCTCCAAATATATTTGAAAATTGTGGTCCTTCATGTGTAAACGGCGTTTGTAAAGAAGGCAAAATGACTTGCGGTAAAAATATAGAAATTAGAGAAATTTTTAAAAATTTGTGCTAAAGTAACAAAATATTAGATATTTTAACAAAAATGAATGGAAATACTCAAAATAAAAAATAAGGAATGAAATCAATAAGAAAAGTATCATTTTTTATGAGATCAAAAATTTAGATCGGAAAAGCATATTGTTGAGACAAAAAACAGCTAAAAAAGTGGATTTTGAACTACAGAAACTTTTGAAAAATTATGTAAAAAACTCAAAAAATAAATGTATTTTTTCAAAAAAATAGCAATAGTTTCGTGATTTAATTCTTAGAAAACTTCTTTTTTTAACTAAATGCAAAACTCATCTCACATAAGGCAACAATAGTAATTTTAATTTTTGAATTACTTTGTTGGCATTTTTGTTTTTTTTAATTCATAATAATAAAATTTGAATTATATCATAAAATAAATATAATGTCAAATATTTTTTTGATTTTAAATTTATTAATTGATATATTTTTAGTATAAAGTTATAATAAAAATGTCAAATATTATATTTTTTAGATATATTAAAGTATTGGAGGTTAAAAAATTCATGAATTTCAAACTAAAAAAATTCACTCGATATTATAAACCATACAAAAAAATATTTTTTTTAGACATGTTTTTTTCCATTTTAAATGCCCTAATAATGTTAACTGTACCATTAATCATAAGATATGTTATAAACAATATCTCAAATCAAGAAAGCAATGAAACTAAAAAAATGCTCTTAATTTTTGTGGTTATTATTTTAATTTTGTTCGGATTATTATATTGCTGTAATTATTTCACTATATACTATGGGCATTTGATGGGTGCAAAAATGGAAAAAGATATGCGTCGAGAGATTTTTAATCATTGTCAAAAACTTTCTTTTAGTTTTTATGATAATGAAAAAGTTGGAAATTTAATGTCAAGAATAACAGTGGATCTTAACAATATCAGTGAATTTCTGCACCATTTGCCTGAAGACGTGACTATGATATCTCTTAAAATAATTGGTTCTTTAATAGTTTTTTCTTATATAAACAAGAAATTGACTTTTATAACTTTTGGAATAATTTTTTTGATTTTGATAATAGCTATGTTTAAACTTCCAAAAATCAATAAAGCATTCTTAGATAATCATGAAAAAATTTCTGAAATAAATTCGCAAATTGAAGATAGCTTAGCGGGAATAAAAACTGTAAAATCTTTTTCAAATGAAAACTTGGAAATAAATAAATTTAAAAATGTTAATGAAAATTTTGTAGAAAGTAAAAAGTTTTCTTTTAAATTGATAGCTGGTTTTTTTTCAGGTGCTGTAGTTTTAATAATCGGATTAATACCTATTGTAACTTCCTTTTCTATATTTTTTATTTTAAATAATACTATGTCTATTAATGATTTAATGACGTTTATTTTATATGTAGATGTTATTATTGATCCGATATTTAGTTTAATTTCTCGGACTGATCAATATCAAGATGCTATTGCTGGATATGAAAGATTTTTGGAAATTTTAAGAATAAAACCTGAAATAATTAATTCTGAAAATTCTGTTAAATTAAAAAATACTTTAGGAAATATTTGTTTTAACAATGTAAATTTTAAATACAGAAAAAACGGTAATTATGTTTTTAAAAATTTAAATTTAAATATAAAATCTGGTGAAGATGTAGCTTTAGTCGGTTCTTCGGGAATTGGTAAATCTACTTTATGCAATTTAATACCTAGATTTTACGATATTTTAAAGGGCGAAATTACTATTGACAATATAAATATAAAAAATATTGAAATTTCAAATTTAAGAAAAAACATAGGTTTTGTCCAGCAAGATAATTATTTGTTTTCTGGAACTATTTTAGAAAATATAAAATATGGAAAACTTGATTCTGATGATAATGAAATTATTGAAGCTGCAAAAAAGGCTTACGCACATGAATTTATAATGAATTTTCCAGATGGCTATAAAACTGAAATCGGACAAAATGGTCTGAAGCTTTCAGGAGGTCAAAAGCAAAGACTATCAATAGCAAGGGTTTTTTTGAAAAATCCTCCTATTTTAATATTTGATGAAGCAACATCTGCTCTGGATAATGAAAGTGAAAAATATATACAGAGATCTATGGAAATACTTTCTAAAGATAGAACAACTATAATAATCGCCCACAGATTGTCTACTATAAAAAATGCAAATAGAATTTTAGTTTTAGATAACCGAAAAATTGTTGAGCAAGGAACACATCAAGAATTAATAGAAAAAAAAGGAACTTATTGGGAGTTTTACAATTTACAGTTTTAAATTTAATAGTAGAAAAATTAAACAAAATATTATGAAAATCGCTCTATTTAAAAATAAATTTGACATATTTTTTGTGATTATATTATTATTAAAATTATCTGCTAGAAAAAGTTTTTATCATAAATATTTAAAAATAGGTGATTTTATATGCCAGGAAGCACACGTTTTAGTGTGTATTTCGAAAATAAAGAAGTTTGGATAAGTTGTTTTCGTAATAGCAAAAAGGTACCCAGAAGTGCGCAAAAACCTATAAATACTGCTATGAAAATTTCAAATTTACAATTAGAAAAGGAAGAAATAATTAAATGCGTAGTTACTATGTAACCATTTACCAGATTCAAGAGGAAAAGCTAAAGTTAAGAAATCAAAAAAATTAGCACTTATTTGCAATTTCTACTCTTGAAACAGAGGAGGAATGGATTCATTGTTTAAAAAATGTAGCGGGTATTAATTTTAATACTCCAGTTAAAAATATTGAAGAAGAAAATAATTTTATAAAAACATTAAAAACAAAAATCGAAGAAGCTAAGACAAATGATAAAACAACAATAGGTAAGGTAAACAATTTATCATACACAGATGGAGAGATAAATTAACTAACAAATTAATTAATCATATTAAACAATCATGCAAAGAAAAATACGTAAGTTTAACTGTGAAATATCATCACAATTCTTTGAATACTGAGCAAAAAGCCAAATCTAAATAATGATAATATGGCAAAAATTGATAAAAATACGAATAACCAACATTATTATTTTCAGTGTGAGTTACTTGTGTATAAATTTTGATTTTCTTCAAAAATTTTAATTTATGTGTAGTTATTATTAAACATTTACCTCCCACATAATGGAAACTTGAATGATTTTACAAAATTTGTCTGCACAAACAGCCATACAAAATATTCCTAAACTTAATATTGCAATAATCAAACCTTTAGTAAGTTTTATATTCTTATTAAGCGTAGATTATGCAATTTTCTTTTAATTTAATTATTAACCAAATCAACTAAGTATCTGTACATTATTATAAATAATATTTAAATTTACATAAATCCGCAAGAAAACCACTAAAATATCTATTTTAGCGGATGAATCGTAAAAATATTGACAAAAAATAATAGTATGCCAAAATTACAAAGGATGCTGTTCCAGCGGAAACTCAGTTGAAACTTCAAGCATTAAAAAATTGATTTAATGTTTTTTTTGAATGCTACAAATTAATTTTTCTCAACATCGGTAGCTGCCACAATAAAAACTGAATTTGCTATGTTCCAAGCATTATTTTCTAAAAATTTTCCTGCTATTCCACCTGCGACATTTTCTAAGTCTTCAACTAATTCTTTCTGTGCTTCTTGTGCATTTTCAATAGCATTTTGTAAAATTTCAACAACTTTACTAGTTTCACCAAGGGAAATTTCTAATCCAAATTTAGATATCATATCTTTTGCTTCTTGAACACTACTGGCACTGACAAGTTTTTCTAAATTATCTGTATTTTGAATTATGTCACTCTTTAAAAATTTCTCTGCTGTTATGTTTGGAACATTTTCTAAGTTTTCTACCAATTCTTCTTGAGTTTTATGTGCGATTTTAATAGCATTCTTTAAAGCTTCAACAATTCGAGTAATTTCTTCAAGCGAGATTTCTAGTCCAAATTTAGATACTATATTTTTTACACCTTGAATACCAAATTTCTTTTCTGCATTAGTAAGTTCTTTCAATTTATCCACATCTTTAAGTATATTAATTAACTCTTCATTATTAGTCATAAACAACACCTCTATAAATTTATTGGTAAAAATGTTGTTCTTTTATTAGGTGCAACAATTTTTACTTATTATTATTGTTCCTGATTTTTGTAACATTATTCTAGAAGTTTTTATTATGGCATTCAATTGTTAGTTCGGTATTTTCAATATTATTTTTATTCATAAAAATATTCAGTGGAGTAAAATTTCGTATACAATGTTTTTTCTTTTCAGTATCTTGAATTTTTTCTATTTTACCTCTTAATCTTACTAAATTGTCTAGCCACCACTTAAGCCGTATATCACTAAATAAGTCTTCGAATTCTTTTAATATTTTTTCAGTAAATTCAATTTCAGTAAAATTTTTTAGTCTATCGGTTGTAATATTGAAATCAGCATACGTATCCAGCGAACCAAGATCACAAGTCAATTTTTCTCCTCGCTTTAAAAGCTGCACATGCAACGTATTTCACAATTTCTGTACTGTAATCTTTATTTAAACCTTTTTTTCTAAATAATTTCATATATTTACGACATCTATTGAATATTTTACTTAATCTCATCCGTAAATTCACTGTATCCTGTTTTGCATAAGCATTTAAATCTACAAAAAAATAATGTACTTTAAGAAAAAAATCCCACTCAATAGTGTAAGAATCACTTAAAATAAATATTTCTTTTGCTTTTTCAATCACACTAGTAGCAATAAGTTCACTTAAATCTTTCTTTAATGCGTTTCTCAAGCGATGACTCGCTTAATTTTCCTAATATGCTGTCTGTACATTTAAAGAAAATAAAATTAACAAAATATTTATAAAAATTATAGAAATCTCTTTCACTTAATAATTTTAATTCTGCAAATAAATTTATAATTTTATCTATTTCTTCTTTTTCTATTGATTTGTCTTTTTTTAAATTTGATTTCATAAATTTTATAAATGCTTTTTCATCTTTAATTTTCAATAATCCTGCAAAACAAATTGCCTCACTAGATAAGTAGTTTAATTCACTTTTAATTTTCATGTTGTATGGCATTTGTTTAATAAATACACCTAAAAAGTTACTAATATTCGTGGCAATAGTTCTACACACTTCCGACAATTTTTTTCTTGATTCATTTAAATCTTTAATATTTTCTCTGTTTGACTTTTCAGGATTTTCCTTGGATTTTATAAATTCATTATAACTTTTCCAAAATTTTTCTGAAATACTTTTATAATCTCCCATATTTACGACATCTCCAAATTTTTAGAGCCGTAGATATAAAATTCTAAAAAAATAAATTTACATTTATAATTAGTATTTACAAATACAGAAAGTTTTATAACAAAAAAATAAATTAAAAAATTTACAAAAAATTATACAACAAAAACTAAGTAAGAATAATATTTTTCTTATATTTATTTAACTAATTTTTCAACAATACTAGGTTTTTCCATAGTAACGTTGTCATAGCTTGCACAGATAAAACAAAGAATCAGAAAAGGGAGCTAAAAAAATAAAAGAATAAAAAATAATATCAAGCCTATCATAACGAGTGAAAATACGCCTAAATTACTTAATTCTTTGAAACATCATCTACCTTTATTACGTTTATTATATGAAATTTTATCAAATGACCACGGTCCTTTTCGGTTAAATTGGCACGAAATTCAGCGTTTTGGCTAACTTGCGAATTCCCATCGCCCTCGTACTTTTTATTCATAAGTAAATGTTTTTTCATTTTTCTGAGTGCTTTTAAAGGTGTTCTATCCTTGGGCAAATCGCCTATTTTGCTACCTGCACTAAAATAAATATTTAGCGATTTTCTCTCAGTTTTATATAAATAACGAATTTTTTAATATTGCTAAATTATTATACAAATCAAACCATTACAACCGTCGTTAATAATTTTTTCTATGGTTTCTTTTATTTTATTTCTTGCATCAGATGGCATGCGGTATAGTTTGTTTTGTAAGCCTTCATTTACTAATTCATGTAAAGATTTTCCAAAAATATTAGATTCCCAAATTTTAGCTGGATTTTCTTCGAATTCTTGTAATAAATACATTATTAGATCTTCAGATTGTTGTTCTGTACCGACTATTGGAGTAATTTCTGTAAAAATTTTTGTTTTTAACATATGAACAGACGGAGCAGAAGCTCTTAATTTTATTCCGTATTTGCTGCCCTGTTTTATTATCTCAGGTTCATCAAGACTTAATTCGTCTATGGTTGGAATTACTATTCCATAACCTGATTCGTTTACTTCATCGTAAGCAGCACTTATTTTATCGTATTTTGCTTTTATTTTTGAGAAGTCTAATATACAATCCATAAGGGCACATTCGTCTGAAATTTCTAAATTTGTTTTTTCACTTAAAATTTTATAAAACAGACTTGGGTCTAATACTAAACTTACTTTCGATTGTCCTGTTCCTAAATCTACAGAATCTATTTCAGAATTTTTCACATAATTAGATTCAGAAAGATTTTTAGTTATATTTTGAATTTCTCTTATTTTGTTCAAAGTTTGAGCTGATTTTTGTACAGAAGAATAAATATCAGATCTTAACCAATGATCTTTTTCTAAATTTGATAACCATCTAGGTATATTAATTTTTACTTCTTTTACGGGAAATTCAAATAAAATTTGTGCTAAAATTCTTTTTATTTCTTCTTCTCCGAGTTCTAAGCAATTTATCGGAATAACAGGAGTGTCATATTTTTTAGATAATTCTTCGGCTAAAGCTTTATTACTTTCAGAATATGGTTCTGTACTGTTTAATAAAACTATAAACGGTTTATCAATTTCTTTTAATTCAGCAATTACTCTTTCTTCAGCATCTTGATATTCTGATCGCTCTATATCACTTATAGAACCATCCGTTGTTATAACTAAACCTACAGTAGAATGATCTGTTATTACTTTTTTTGTACCAATTTCAGCTGCCATATTAAAAGGTATTTCATCTTTAAACCAAGGGGTTTGAACCATTCTAGGAGTTTCATTTTCTACATATCCTAAAGCACTTGGAACTATGTAACCAACGCAATCTATCATGCGAGTTTTAAATTTAGCTTTTTCTCCTATGTTTACTTCTACTGCATCTTCAGGTATAAATTTAGGTTCAGTTGTCATTATAGTTCTACCAGCTGCTGATTGTGGCAACTCATCTATTGCTCTTTCTTTTTGACTTAAATTACTAATATTAGGTATAACTAGAGTATCCATGAATTTTTTTATAAAAGTAGATTTTCCACTTCTTACTGGTCCAACTACGCCAATGTATATATCACCATTAGTCCTTTGTGCTATATCTCTGTATATGTTTCGTTCTTCCAATTTTATTATCCTCCAAAATTTTAATTAGTAATATCTATTTATTAGGAATTAATAACATTCCTTTTTGTTCTGTTATTTCTGCTTCTAAATTATTTTCTTTTAAAATTTCTTCAACAGAAGTGTAATATTTTCTTGCTATGTCCCAAAGCTTTTCTCCTGGCTCAGAGTAATAAATAATTAAACCAGAATTTGTGTCTTTATCTTTTGGAATTTCTTTTTCCGTACTTGATTCTGATATGGTTTTGTATTTATAACAAGAAAAAATATTAGAATGCAATTTATAATTTAATTGTATTTCTAAATTGCTACTTCCAGACATTTTATAATTTAAACTCAGGGGAATAATTTTAGAGTCTACCTCTAAATTACTATTTTCAGATACAAAATCATTTTCAAATTCAAATTCTATAGCTCTTTCTATATAAAAAGGCATAGACTCAGTATCAAAAGCTAAAATATTTAAATTAGTTTTCCCAGAAAAAATTATTTTACCATCTTTATGTTCTGAACTTATATTATTTACATTTGCCCAAATATCCACAACACTTGAAATTCTAAATTCAGAAAGTTCAATTGTTTTTTTGTCTGAAAAATTAAGATTTAAAACATCTTCTAGTTTACTTAATTTAATATTTTCATACTCATTATTTATAACATAATTTGTAGAATAAACATCTGAAATTAATTTTATTTTTTTATCTTCAAAACTCATTACGCTTGCTATGGCTTTTATATCTGCAGTTATAAGATTATTATTTTCAGAATCTACTTCGTTATTTATATTTAATTTATAGTTTAAAATTTCTATATTAATTATATTTTTTGATTTTTCAGTTACATTAGGAACTTCTATTATTTGACTAATAGGAATAGAGTACTCTATAAAATCTATCTGATTTAAATCTGCAGCTCCTATATATAAAATTCTCAAAATAAAATTACCATCTATTATAATTTTTCCAGAAACAAATTTATAATCTTCTAAATTAAAATTTATATCCGACCTCAAAATAATTTCAGGGCTTATCTGATTTTGACTTAAATTTAAAACTTCATTTACAGAAAACACTTGTTGACTATTCCCTACTAAATTACTAAAATTCAAATTTAAAACTTGTTGTTGAATATCTTCACCGTTTACATTACTGGTTATATTAATATCTTCTTTGTTATAAACTTTCGTATGTACAGTAAACGCCCCATGAACATCTATTTTCCTTGGACTCACAGCTTTACAATTTATATAACCTAATTTTATTTCATTATTATATATACTATTTTCAAAACCAGATTTTAGTTCTACATAACAAGAAAACGGGCTTGTATTTTCATAACACCTGACAGATGATTTTTCAGAATCTGTATATATCAGATTTATATTTACGTTTCCGTCTATATTTAACCTGTCACCAGATACATTTTTAGAAATAATAGCCGGCTTTACTTGACACTTTAAAATTTTTTGAATATCTGGGCAATAATCTGGCAAGCTAAAATCCATATCAACTGGTAATTCCTGACCGTCGTTAAAAATCAAACTATTATTAAATATAACATCTTTGTCCATGTTGTAATTCATTTTCGTATTCCCCTCAAGATTTTAGAAATATATTAATTCTTATTATTTAAACTTCAAATTTATTACTAATTTTTAAAAACAATAATCACTTAAATAAATTCTCATATCTTGAGGGAAAAGCAAAAATATTATACTGCTATCAAAATAAAAAATCTCTTCCTATCGCTCCTGCAACATTTCCTGCAATCCCTGTTAAATTATATAAAACAGTTAGAATCTGTGCAAAAATTGTACCTTCAATTTGTTTATCCCATGGAAGATCCTTTAAAACCCCATTTTTCAGCAATCTTGTATTAGCATTTAATTTTTTATGAATTATATGTTGGCAAAACTTACATTTATACAACGTACGAAGCAATTTTTTTATAATTTCATCTCCTTGTATGTTTTTACCAAGTTTTAACTCACTAAATTTAATTCTTTTAATATTTTTGTAATCTATAATATCTATCTTTATCGCAAACAATTTTGCTGATTCTAATACTTTCCTTATTAATTTTCTATCAATACCAGTATATTTACTATTTATTTCAACACTTTTTCTAGCAATTGTACTTATTTTATCAACTTTTTCTTCAAGATTACTTAAAATCGTGTTTAATTCGGTACTTGCACTCTCTTTTTTTCTCGTTTAGTAGCAAAAGAGATTGTCTTTAGACAGTCCCCAAATGCTACCATACCATTCATAGTTTTTCTTAAAAAATTCTCAAAAGTGTGAATAGTTATAATAATTTGATCTTTTGTACCTAAATCATCATCTGAATTTTATTCATTACATCTTTATTGTTTAAATTTTTTGACGTCGTACCATTGGGGATAACGAGTTAATAGAACGTTACACAACTGTCAAAATTTACACTCCTACATTGCTGATCTAATACGCCAAGATATTTATTACTTTCTCCTGAAGCTACTTTAACTGTATTAATATTAAGAAATTTCCAATTTCATATTTAAAACTTTTTTGAGTTTATGAATTCTATTCATTACATATTTTATGCTCTTTTTCGCAACATTTTTCATAATCAAAAATTAAATCTAATTCGGTATCCACACTTTTACAAAATCTTCGTAGGTTTTACTACTACGTAATTTGCTAATTACGATTATTATTAAATATTTATTAAAAAATTCAAAAACTGCATTTTCTAAATCCCATTAATCTAACCTCATAATACCTTCGAATTCATCGCCTGAAATTTTTTCTTTTTCAAGTAAAAATTCAGCTACTTTGTGAAGTTTATCTATGTTATCTTTTAAGATTTGCTCAACTTTTCTATAAGAACTTATAATTATTTTTTGCATTTCTGAGTCTATATCAGCAGCAGTTTTTTCTGAATAACTTTTTTCTCCTATGAAACTTTCATCATCGCGCATACTGTAATTTATTGGTCCAAGTTTATCACTCATTCCATATTTAACTATCATTGATTTTGCAGTTTTGGTAGCTTTTTCTATATCATTAGAAGCACCAGTTGACATGTCTCCGAGAACTAAATATTCTGCTACTCTTCCGCCCAAACATACTAGTATATTTTCAAGCATTTTTTTTCTTGAAACATGAAATTTATCTTTTTCAGGTAAAGAAAGGGTGTAACCGCCTGTTAATCCTCTTGGGATTATAGAAACTTGATGAACACGATCTTGCGTTTCACAAAAATATGTAGCAATTGCGTGTCCACTTTCGTGATATGCTGTAAGCCTTCTTTCATCGTCGGTTATTATTCTAGATTTTTTTTCTGCACCTATTACAACTTTTATAGTAGACTCTTCTACTTCAGTCATTGTAATTTTTTTTAAATTTTTTCTCGCAGCTAATAAAGCAGCTTCATTTACTAAATTTGCCAAATCAGCACCAGTAAAACCAGCCGTGGATTTTGCTATTGTCTTTAATTTTACATTAGGACTAAAAGGTTTATTTTTTGCATGAACTCTTAAAATTTCCTCTCTTCCTTTTATATCCGGATAACCTACTACAACTTGTCTGTCAAATCTGCCAGGTCTAGTTAAAGCTGTATCTAAAATATCAGGTCTATTAGTAGCTGATATTATTATTACATTCTCGCTAGTTTCAAATCCATCCATTTCTACTAACAATTGATTTAAAGTTTGTTCTCTTTCATCATGTCCTCCACTCAAACCTGCTCCTCTTTGTCTTCCTACAGCATCTATTTCATCTATAAATATAATACAAGGAGAATTTTTTTTAGCATGCTCAAATAAGTCTCTAACCCTAGAAGCACCAACACCTACGAACATTTCTACAAATTCTGAACCAGAAATAGAAAAAAATGGAACCCCAGCTTCTCCAGCAACCGCTTTAGCCAAAAGAGTTTTTCCTGTTCCAGGTGGGCCTATTAATAAAACACCTCTTGGAATTTTAGCTCCTAAATCTGTAAATTTTTTAGGACTTTTTAAAAATTCTACTACTTCTGTTAATTCTTCTTTTTCTTCATCAGCACCTGCTACGTCTTGAAAGGTAGTTTTTTTGCATTTTTCAGACTGATTTTTAAATTTAGCTCTTCCAAATCCAAATTGTTTTCCTATATCTCCAGAACCTGATAACTTTCTAGCTATTATCCAAAGAAATAACCATAGCAACAAAGCAGGCGCTATTGCGAAAGTAAACAAATTAGTCAACCATGAAGTTTCTACAGGTTTTGTTAAATTGTAAACCATAGGTTTATCTAAATTTTCTTTATTATATTCTTCTACATGGTCTTTTATATCTGAGTAAAACAAATTTACACTTGGCGCAGTATAACGCAAACCTTTTCCATTTTTTAATATTATTTCTAAATCTCCAGAACCTAAATTTAAATTATACTCCGTAACTTCATGTTTTTTGAATTTATCTATTATCTCTGAATATTTAAAATTATCACGCTGAAATAATCCGTTTAACATTGCTACTATTAAAATAATCAAAATTGGTATTCCCAAAATGATTGAAATATTTCTTATTATTTTTTTGTTTTTCAATAAAATGCACTCCTAGGTTCATTATAATACAATTTGTGATTTTTTTTAATAATTTTCAATAAAATGATATAATTTTATAAAAAGCATAGGGGAAGTTAAAAATAAATGTGTGGTCTTTGTGGTTTTACAGGCATAGTTCAGGACAAAGTAAAAGTAATAAAAAAAATGACTAAATTAATGACTCATAGAGGCCCTGATAGTGTTGGGTATTTTGCTGATAATTTTATTTCTATGGGTTTTAGACGCTTGAGCATTATAGATATTAAAACTGGTGAACAACCTATCTATAATGAAAATAACAATTTTGTAATTAATTTCAATGGAGAAATTTATAATTATAAGGAACTAAAAGAGGAATTAATATCTAAAAATCATAAATTTTACACTAAAACAGATTCGGAAGTCATTGTTCATGGATTTGAAGAATATGGAGAGGACGTTTTAAACAAATTAAGAGGTATGTTTGCTTTTTCTATATTTAACAGACAAGAAAAAAGTGTCTTTCTTGCAAGAGATTTTTTCGGAATAAAACCCTTATATTATTGTAATATGAAAGAAAATTTTGTCTACGCTTCAGAAATAAAAAGTATTTTGGTTTTTCCAGAACTTGAAAAAAAATTCAATTACAAGGCCCTGGATAACTATTTATCTTTCCAGTATTCTGTACCTCCAGAAACTTTTTTTGAAAACATTTACAGTTTATTGCCAGGAGAATATTTATATTTTAAAAATGGTGAAGTTGCTAAAAAAAAGTATTTTAAGCCATTATTTAATATTAATGACGAACTAGGATTGAAAGAATCAGTAGAAAATATAGAAAAGATTTTTGAAGATTCTGTGAATAAACATAAAATAAGCGATGTAGAAGTTGGGTGCTTTTTATCTAGTGGAATAGATTCAAGTTACGTTGCTTCTTATTTTTCAGGGCAAAAAGCTTTTACAGTCGGTTTTGATTCTGATGAAAAATATAACGAAGTTGCTTATGCTGAAAGATTTTCAGACAAATTTAATTTAGAACACCACGTAAAAATAATCTCAGAAGAAGAGTATTGGAGCACTATAAAAAAGGTTCAATATTTTATGGACCAGCCTTTAGCTGATCCTTCTTGCGTGGCTTTATATTTTGTTTGTAAAGAAGCTCATGAGCATGTAAAAGTAGTTTTATCTGGTGAAGGTGCAGATGAACTTTTTGGTGGTTATTCAATTTATAATGAATCTAAAAGCCTAAATTTGTACCAAAAAATATTACCTGAATTTATTAGAAAAATTTTAGCTAAAATTGCAAAGAAACTTCCATTTTATTTCAAGGGAAGAGGTTTTATAATTCGAGGTGAAAAAACTCTCGAAGATAGATTTATAGGAAATGCTTTTATATTTACAAAAGAAGAAAAAGACAAAATTTTAAAAAAACCTGAATTTTCAACTGATCCTAAAGATTTTTGCAAAAAATTTTATGATCAAACTTCAGAATATGACAATACCACTAAAATGCAGTATTTAGATATGAATTTGTGGTTAGTAGGCGACATTTTACTAAAAGCCGATAGAATGAGTATGGCTAATTCTTTGGAACTAAGAGTACCTTTTTTAGACAAGGAAGTTTTTAAAATTGCTTCTAGTTTACCCAAAGATTTTAGAGTAAATAAATTAAATACAAAATATGCTTTAAGATTAGCAGCTTCAAAAAGACTTCCAAAAGAAACCGCTGAAAAGAAAAAATTAGGTTTTCCAGTGCCAATAAGAGATTGGATAAAAATGGAGAAATATTTTTACTTAATAAAGAACACTTTTGAATCCGATGCCTCTAAAAAATTCTTTAACACAGAAAAAATTTTAAAACTGTTAGAAGATCATTATGACAACAAATGGGATAACAGTAGAAAAATTTGGACCATTTATACTTTTTTGCTTTGGTATAACATCTATTTTGAAGAATTTTTTAAATGAGAAAAGTACCACAAATTCAATCTTTAAATTATTTATCTGAATAGTCTGCGAAAATTTTGGTATTCAGCATTAAGTTTAGTTTCCTTTGTCTTTTCACATATCTTTTTTTCACAATTAGCATTTTCTAAAAAAATTTTTTTAAAAGGCCTGATTTTGCATTGTGTCCAAGAGCAATGTTGATTTCTTTTATTGGTACATAATTGAACTTAAAGCAAATTAATTTTTATATAATTGTAAATTTATAATATAAAAAAATTAAAAAATATTCTAATTTAAATTATTTAATATGAAGCAGTAAATTCTAAAAAAATTGGTGATTCTATTGCTATATTTGTTTAAAAATCGTAAAAATTAATCATAAATATGATGAAATTAAGTTTGATTATTTATAATTTAAATGTGACCGATAGATATTTCGGAAAACACCTGATAAAAATCATGTAGTTCTACACGAAAAACTGCTTTTCCTCTGCCACTTTTTCTCGTCATCTGGTTTGCATTCCACTCGTACCACGGACATGGTAAATTACGTCCTGAATAATTTGTGTCAAATTTGTCCATATCATCGCCATTTGACATCGCCCTCCAATAATCCGAAGCGTTTACACCTTTTTTTAATATAACTGAAACTTCCATGGGATTTGTTTCTTGTGCTCTACCCTGATATGGATCTGCAATATATATAAATTTAATTCCTCCTTCTTCCGCAGTATGGTCTAAAGCATATTCATGATTACTTACTATATTGATATTATTTTCTTGAAAATTAACAGTTGTAATTTTTGACGAATTCAGTTTGTAAAATAATGAATTTTCTTGTAAAGAATAAGGCAAATTAAGCTTATTTTCAAAAAGTGTATTACCTTCTTTATTTTCAATATTCTCACATATGTTTCCGGTGAAAATTGCTAATGTAGTTCCAGCAAACCCCCTGTGTATATCTGATATGCTAGCATTTTCTTTGTTGTCATATTTTTTAACTCTTTTAATATTATCACCAAATTTTTCTTTTGTCTTTTTATCTGATTTAAGATATTTGATTTTATACGACAAACAATTCAATTTTGAAGCTGCATAAGCAATTTCTAAAACATTTACCCAGTTCGCACATTTACTGCTATTTAAACGAATTTTATTAACTTTTATGTATACACGTTTTAGAGATATTATATTTCCAAAATTATCTATTTTTGGTGAAAACAGTCTTACTATAACATATTCTCCAAAATCTTTCATCATATTATATATAAATTCAGGATTTTTATTTAAAATACTAATGAGTATACTTAATATATAACAATCTTCTAAATCGTCGCCGCGTCCTACTTGGTGTATATCATCTTTGCTTGGAGGTTTTTCAAATATACGACTGGAAAATCGAGTAGTATTTGAGGCTGTTATGCCATTAATTTCGCCACAATCAGTAATTTCAGCATTAAACGGAATAATAAGGTTTCCCGCACTACTGTTTGTTAAATCATAATCAGGGCTAGTGTCAGAAATTGGGTCTGTTATATTAGTAATTTCGTCACAATCAATAATTCTATCATTAGACGGAATAATAGGATTTTTTTCAGCATAAGCAGAATTTGCATTAGGCATATTTGGATGCTTGTTAGATAAAATTTTATGTGTAAAATACAAAAACCCCAAAGTAACAGCTGACATAACTGTCGCACTAAATACTACAGGCTTTACTACAGGTTTTGCAGAATAATTAAAGATGTTAAAACTAGAGACTAAAGACATTAATCCACAATATAATTTTCTCTTAATTTTTTTGTTTTTCATTTTCTAAAATACTCCTTACAATTTTTTAAATTATAAATACATTATATCTAAAATAAAATACTATCACATTAATATTTAAATGTCAATATATAATTTTGAAAAACATTACATTGAAAAAAATTAAAAAATAAACAATTCTATATTAATCATGAATCTTTTTTTATTCAAATTTAAAAAAATGGTAAATTTATGCTGGCAATAATTGTGGCACATTTTTAGTTTGAATATATCTAATAAACTGACAAAATTACACAGTTTTAGATGAAAATCGATCGTCACATATTTTTGTTATTTGCTTCCGATAGTTTCATGTTATGTATATATTAGACATAATTTGTAAAAAATAGATACCATAGTATACTTCTTTATACTATAAATTTTAACTTTTTTCCCGAGTGTTTTGGCTAAAGAATTTTTAAATATTACAAAATCGTGTGTTGCGTCGATTGCATTAAAAACCATCAAGTATTTCACGTGTTTTTGCATTGGCTAAAATTTGATATTTTGTTGTGTGCCTCTTTTTTTACCTGAGTATGATACTTTTTGTTTGTACTTCGGGGCTGTTGTTCAACATCTAAGAACAACATTTCAAAATTATTTTTTTCAATATTACCGGGTTTAAAACGTTCTTTAATCTCTTTGATCTTGAACTCTTCCGACTGTCTTAGCACATCTTCCACCCAAAAAATTATATATTTGCATAGCGTTGATTTTGGTACTTCATAGTCAAAGGCCATATGACGCATGTTTCTGTATTTTCGCCAATATTCAAGTGCCATTATTAATCTGAATTCAACTGAAAATCCCTTTCTTTCACCTTTTCAGTGTGTCGATTGATAATCTTTTTTTAAGATTTTTAGCATTTTTTTGTTTTTAGACAGGTCTATTATAAAATTTGAGAAAAAAATTGCAATTACTCCCTACAACTAAAGTCAAGGGCCTCCTTGCCTTGAAATGGTGAAATTAAAAAGCAGTGTCAAAATTGCCGATATCGCAAATTAAGTTAAACCTTAAATTAAAACGTTTTCTATGATTTCTATATTTTTCAGAAAGTACTCTAAAACGTTTAACAAACCTTATGACATTCTTAATTTTAACTTTCTAACTTGAAATTTTACGATTTTTTTGTTTTTCTATGGTTTATAAGTAGTTGCTTCTCAGTTATCTTTTTAGAAATTTCTAGATTTTTATGAAATCTATAAATCTCACGAAAACCCGTATCTGCAATTACTTTAATTTTTTCGTTTATTCGGATTTTAGATTTCGCGTGAAATCGTGTTTTTTTCAAAGCAAATTTTTCTGATTTTTTTTACAGTGATTTCAGTCTTTATAATAAAAGTTTATTTATCATCGATTAAAATCAATTTATATTCTATGCTGCTTTTGAATAGTGCCGTAATACTTATGTTTGTTTTCATATTTTTTTCGCAATATTTCTAATATTTTTTCAAATACTGGTGGTTTTACTCCATTAATTTTTCTAAAATTTACTTTTTCGTATTTCATGTAGTTATAATTAAGCTAATTTCACAAAAGGTCTATTATTAAAAAAAAGCAAAAAAATCACTAAACTTCAGTTTGGTTGGATAAGTTGTGCAAAAATACTAAAAAAATAATAAATTGTCAATATTAAATGAGAATCATGGGGATTCAATTAGAATTAACGCTTGGAATTAAATGAAACTTATAAAAAGCGTAAAGCCAAGAATCAAAAAATAAAAATTATTATTTTATTTATCAAGTTTTTAATTTAACAATTTTTTGTATTTTTTTAGAAAAAGTACTTGATATTCAAAATAATTCATAGTATATTAAACCAATAAGGATGTGATTTAAATGTTAAATTTGAGGAATAAAATTCATGTGAAAACTGGCGACTTAGTAGCTGTGATTTCTGGCAAAGATAAGAATAAACAAGGAAAGATTATAGCTGTAAGTCCGAAAGAAAAAAAGCTCATGGTAAAAGGTATTAACTTAGTTTCTAAGCATGTTAAAGCTAAAAAAGCGGATCAAGAAAGTGGTATTAAAAAGACTGAAAGTGCTTTGTATGCTTGTAAAGTGCAACTCGTTTGTCCTACTTGCAAGAAAAAAACTAGAGTTAATCATAAACTTGACGATTCTGGTAAAAAACATCGTTACTGCAAAAAGTGTAACAGTATGCTATAATAGAATAAATTGAGAAAGGAGGTTTTGATTTGTCAAGATTAAAAGAGTATTATAAATCTCAGATTGTGGATTTGTTGCTTAAAAAATTTTCTTATAAAAATAAAATGCAAGTGCCAAGACTCAAAAAAATAATTATTAATTCTGGTGTTGGTGATTCTAAGGATAACTCTAAAACTATAATTAACGTTGTGAATGATTTATCGCTAATCACTGGTCAAAAACCAGTTGTATGTAAGGCAAAAAAATCCGTTTCCAACTTTAAAGTTCGTGAAGGCATGAAAATCGCTGCTAAAGTAACTTTAAGAAACAAAAAAATGTTTGTTTTTATAGATAAATTATTTAATTTTGCTTTGCCAAGAGTAAGAGATTTCAAAGGAATAAATTTAAAATCTTTTGATGGGCGCGGAAATTATAATTTGGGAATAAAAGAGCAGCTTATATTTCCGGAAATAAAATATGATAAAATAGATAAAATAAGGGGCATGGATATAAGTATAACGACTACTGCTAAAACTGATAGTGAAGCAAAAGAGTTATTATTATTACTTGGTGCACCTTTTAAAGCGGAGGTGTTTTGATGGCAAAAGTTTCTCTAAAAGTAAAGCAAAAAAGAAAGCAAAAATACAGTACTAGAGAATATTCTAGGTGTAATATTTGTGGTAGACCGCATTCATATTTAAGAAGATTTGGTGTGTGTCGTATTTGTTTTAGAAATTTGGCTTATAAAGGCGAAATTCCTGGTGTAACGAAAGCAAGTTGGTAATTTGAACAAATTTGAAAATTTGTTTTTTATAAGATTGCGTTTGAATTTTTTGTTGACAAACAAAATTTGTTATAATAAACTAAATTTAAGTACGTCTACAACAGACGGAATTTACGAATGTGGAGAAAATATTAAGACGTTTTCGATGAAACATTAAACCTATTATAAGGTAAGTTGATTTTAATTTTGCTAGAATTTTTATAAGAAAGGAGGGAAAGAATGCCAACAACTGATAAGATAGCTGATTTATTGACTAGGATTAGAAATTCAAGTTCTGTTGGACATGATTATGTAAAAATACCTAGTTCTAATATGAAAAGCTCTATTGTTCAGATTTTGCTTGAAGAAGGTTATATAAGAAAGTTTTATGTACTTGAAGACAGAAAACAAAATATATTAAAAGTTTATCTTAAATATAAAAATAAAAGAGAATCTGTAATTAAAGGTTTAAAAAGAATTTCAAAACCTGGTTTGAGGAATTACAGCAGTGCTGAAAAAATGTCAAAAGTTTTAGGTGGTTTGGGAATTGCAATAGTTTCTACTTCTAAAGGTATAATGACCGATAAAAAAGCCAAAAAAGAAAATGTGGGTGGAGAAATTCTTGCTCATGTTTGGTGAGTTTTAGGGATTTTTTTAACATAAAGTAAACTAAAGGGGGTTAAAATTTTGTCTAGAATTGGAAGAAAGCCTGTAAATGTTCCTGGTAATGTTGAAGTAAATTTTAACGATGGTATTTTAAATGTAAAAGGTCCAAAAGGTGAATTAAATCAAGAAATTCATAATAATATGACTATTGAAATTTCTCCTAAAGTAATTACAGTAAAAAGACCAAATGACAGTAAATTTAACAAGTCTTTGCATGGTTTGACACGTTCTCTTGTTTTTAATATGGTGAAAGGTGTCACAGAGGGTTTTAAAAAAGATTTAGAAGTAAACGGTATTGGTTACAGAGTTCAAAAACAAAGTAAAAATCTTGTCATGAATTTAGGTTATTCTCATCAAGTTATAGTCTCAGAAACCGAAGATATCAAGATAGAGGTTCAAGGTACAAATAAAATAACAATTTCTGGCTTAAATAAACAGAAAGTAGGACAATTTGCAGCAGAAATAAAAGAAAAACGCCCAACTGAACCTTATAAAGGCAAAGGAATTAAGTATGCAAATGAAATTATAAGAAGAAAAGAAGGAAAAACTGGTAAAAAATCTAAATAAGGAATTTAGTATGATAAAAATATATAAATGATTTTGGATTTTACAGTGTTTTTAGTTATAAAAATGTGTTGTGGTTATGGATTTTATAATATTTTAACTTGCACTTGTGTTCGTTGTGCGGTTTTTGGACATGTATTAAAAGGCGGTTTTTGTGGAGCTTTAGCAATTGCAGAACTTTTTAAATATATACATTACGAAGCAATATTTTTTGCGAAAAAATTAAAAAAATAATGATTTGTTGAGGTGAAAATAGTGATAAATGAAGTTAATAGAAATAAAGCTAGAATTAAAAGGCATAAAAGAATTAGAAATAAAATTTTTGGAAATGCTGAACGCCCAAGATTAAATGTTTTTAGATCTTTAAAAAATATTTATGCTCAGATTATAGATGATGATAAAAAAATCACTTTGGTTTCGGCATCAAGCTTGGATAAAAAATTTAAAGATATTTGTACTGGAAATAAAATAGCTGCTAGAGAAGTTGGGAAATTACTGGCAGAAAAAGCTTTAAAAAAGAAAATAAATGTAGTAATATTCGACAGAGGTGGTTATTTATATCATGGGAGAGTTAAAGAACTTGCAGATGGCGCAAGAGAAACAGGTTTGAAATTTTAATTTAATGTACATTAGAAAAAGGAGGAGATCATTTTTGCGTAGAATAGATGCAGAGACTTTAAATTTAAAAGAAAAATTGGTATCCGTGAACAGAGTTTCAAAAACAGTAAAAGGCGGTAGAAATTTTAAGTTTTCAGCTTTAGTAGTTGTTGGAGATGGGAATGGAACGATTGGTTTTGGAACAGGAAAATCCGGGGAAGTTCCCGATGCTATAAGAAAAAGTATAGAAGATGCTAAGAAAAATTTAATAAAAATTTCTTTGAAAAAAACAACTATACCACACGAAATCATCGGAATATTTGGTGCTTCCAGAGTGCTCATGAAACCAGCGCCCGAAGGAACTGGTGTTATAGCTGGAGGCTCTGCTCGTGCTGTTATTGAATCCGCTGGAATAAAAGATATAAGGACTAAATCTTTAAGATCAAATAATCCGTTTAATGTCGTAAGAGCTACTTTTGAAGGTCTTAAATCTTTAAGAACTCTTAAACAAGTAGCAGATGGGCGAGAAAAAACTATAAAAGAAATTTTAAATTAAAGGAGTGAGTTTTATGAAAAATTTAAAAATTAAATTAATAAAAAGCTTGAATAACAAAAAGAAAAAACAAGTTTTGGTAGCGAATTCTCTCGGCTTGAAAAAAGTAAATAATACAAAAATTCACCCTGATAATCCGCAAACTAGAGGTAAAATTTTTAAAATAAATCATTTATTAGAGATTTTAGAAAATTAAAAAAAGAGGTGTAGATAGTGGAATTATGTAATATAACTGGACCTAAAAATTTTGTCAGAAAAAAAAGAAAGAGGATCGGTCGTGGGCATGGTTCAGGACATGGAAAAACTTCAGGTAGAGGGCAAAAAGGACAAAAAGCTCGTTCAGGTTACAGCAGAAAAAGAGGTTTTGAAGGTGGTCAAACTCCTTTGCAAAGAAGAATTCCTAAAAGAGGGTTTAATAATATTTTTGCTAAAAAAGTTTTAGCTATAAATATAGAAAAATTAAACATTTTTGAGGAAGATTCTGTGGTTAGCCCAGAAGATTTAAAGTCTAAGAAAATTATAAAAAAAAGATTTAATAAAATAAAAATTATCGGAAATGGTAAAATTAATAAAAAATTGACGATAAAAGCTCATAAATTTTCCGAAAGCGCTAAAGAAAAAGTTCAAAATGCCGGTGGGAAAGTTGAGGTAATATAAATTGATTAAAACTTTAATAAATGCGTGGAAAATTATTGACTTAAGAAAAAGAATTTTATATACCGTTATGATCATAATAGTATTTAGAATTGGTTCTATGATTCCGGTTCCTTTTTTAAATGTTGAAGCATTAAGAGGATTAATGGGTAATTCTGCTGAAGGAGGCGCTTTACTAGCATATTTAGATACTCTTTCAGGGGGGGCTTTTGCACAAGCGACTTTATTTGCAATGTCAATTACACCTTATGTTAATTCATCGATTATAATGCAATTGATGGGCATAGCTTTGCCGGTTTTGGAAAATTTGCAAAAAGAAGGTTCTGAAGGTCAAAAAAAAATTAATACTATAACTAGATATGTCACTATAGCATTAGGATTAATGCAAGGAGCCGGTTATTATTTACAATTAAAAAACAGCAGTTTTGAAGGACAATCTGTAATTAAATATACTCAAGGAGCTTCTGGTACTTTTGTTTTTATAATAATTGTTTTGATTTTTACTGCTGGTACGGCGCTTATAATGTGGCTAGGTGAGAGAATAAACGAAAAAGGAATTGGTAATGGTGTTTCTATATTGTTGTTTGCTGGCATAGTGTCGAGATTGCCTGCTATATTTACGAAACTTTCTACTTTTATTATGTTTGCCGCCATGAATCCAGGAGAAAATTGGAGATATTTTGTTTATGTTCCAATTTTTTTAATAATTCTTTTGGGTATGATGTGGATTATAGTTTTCATTAACGATGCTGAAAGAAGAATTCCGGTTCAATATGCTCAAAGAACTGCTGGAAGAAGATTATATGCTGGCCAAATTAGTCATATACCATTAAAAGTTGGTTTGGCCGGTATTATGCCAGTTATTTTTGCAAGTTCTATTTTGTCTATGCCAACTTTGATTAGTCTTTTCACCAAACCTACTGGTTTTTTTAAAAAAGTTTTAGAGGCCTTATCTATAAATGGTTGGTTATATGCTGTGATTTATTTCTTTTTGATTATAATGTTTTCATATTTTTATGTATCAATATCTTTTGAACCATTAGAAATGGCAAACAATTTAAGACAAAGTAATGGTGTAATTCCAGGCATAAGGCCTGGGAAACCTACTATGGAATTTTTTGATAAAATTTTGTCGAAAATAACATTTTTAGGTGCTATATTTTTAGCTTTTATAGCAATTTTTCCCATTGTTTTTGGATTTTTAACAGGAATGAGCAGTCTAAGTTTAAGTGGTACTTCAATAGTTATTTTAGTGGGTGTCGCACTAGAAACGATAAAACAATTGGAATCTCAAATGATGATGAGAAAATATAAAGGTTTTTTAGATTAAATTTTTTTAAATGAGTAAAGATTGACATTTATTAATAATTATAATAATATATGTGAGAAGGAGGATGATTTTTTTGAATATAATACTTCTTGGTCCGCCAGGCGCTGGTAAAGGTACACAAGCTGAAGTAGTGTCTGAAAAACTAAAAATTCCTATTATATCAACTGGAAATATTATTAGAGAATTTATAAAAAATGGTTCTGATATAGGCAAGGAAGCTAAAAGTTATATAGACAAAGGTCAGCTTTTATCAGATGATATAGTTATTAATATGGTAAAAGAACGTATAGGCAAAAGAGATTGTGAAACCGGTTTTATACTAGATGGTTTTCCTAGAACTTTGGCGCAAGTTGAAGCTTTAAATAAAAATAATGTTGAAATAGATAAGGTTATTAATATTCATGCGTCTGATAATTTGATATATAAAAGAATGTCTGGTCGCCGAATTTGTGAAAAATGCGGCTCTACTTATAATATTTACACAGAAATGTCTCCAAACAAACAAGATGTTTGCGATAGATGTAATGGAAATTTGATTCAAAGATTTGATGATAAATTAGAAACTGTCAAAGAGAGATTGAAAATTTATTATGATCAAACTGAACCTTTAGTAAATTACTACAAAAAATTGAATATCTTGTCTAATATAGACGGTGAGCGGCCGTTTGAGGAATCATCAAAAAATATAATTAAGGAAATTTTAAAATGATAATTTTGAAAACAGAAAGAGAAATTTCAATAATGATAGAAGCTGGAAGAATTTCAGCAAGGGCTTTAAAATTGGCTGGAGAATCTGTTAAACCTGGAATCAGTACTTGGGAAATAGACTCGATAGCTCAAGAGTATATAGAATCACAGGATGCCGTACCTTCTTTTTTAAACCACAAAGAGTATCCCGCGAGTACTTGCATTTCTATTAATAATGTTGTTGTTCATGGAGTTCCAAGCAAAGATATTATTGTAAAAAAAGGTGATATTGTTAGCATAGATATAGGAGCTTATTTTGAAGGTTTTCACGGAGATAATGCTTACACTTTTGCTTGTGGAGAGATTAGCGAAACTGCACAAAGATTGATTAATACTACCAAAGAAAGTTTGGCAAAGGGTATAGAAGTTGCTGTTGTTGATAATAAAATCGGTGATATAAGTCATACTATTCAAAAATATGCTGAAGAAAGAGGTTATTCTTTGGTAAGAAAATATGTTGGACATGGCATAGGTACGGGTTTGCATGAAGATCCAAGCGTTCCAAATTTTGGAGAGCCTCATAAGGGGGCTAAATTATGTAAAGGTATGGTTATAGCTATTGAGCCAATGGTTAACATAGGAACACATGAAGTAAGAGTTTTGTCTGACAATTGGACTACAGTAACTGCAGATGGCAAATTATCGGCGCATTTTGAGCATACAATTGCAATTACTGACGATGGCCCAATTATATTGACTAATGCAGAATAAGTTATAAATTTTGTGGAGAATTTAGATTTGGAAATAAAAAAAGGTTCAGTTGTAATTTCTAAAGCTGGTCGGGATAAAAATAATTTTCACGTAATTTTAGATTTCGATGAAAAATATGCTATAATATGTGATGGTAAATATAGACCCTTAGGGAAACCGAAAAAAAAGAAATTTTTACATTTGAAATTGACTAATTCTTTTTTGGATGAAAGCGTTTTAAAATGTAATAAGGACATAAGAAAGTCTCTAAAAAAATTTGCAAATCATAAGGAGTGTGAGGTGATGTCAAAAGAAGATTCAAATGAAATTGAAGTTGACGGCGAAGTTGTAGAGGTACTACCAAATACTACATTTAAGGTAAAATTACAAAACGGAAAGATAATTACAGCTTATATATCTGGTAAGTTAAGAATGAATTTTATTAAAATTTTACGAGGAGATATGGTAAAAGTGGTAATGTCATTGTACGATCTGGCTCACGGGAGAATTATTTGGCGTTCAAAAAATAAAGATAATAATAGAAATTTTGAAGCAAATAATAAAACCGTCAACACAAATGCTGGTTCTAACAATAATTAGAACGAAGTATACAAATATGAATATTTAAATATTATATTTCACATCAACTAAATATCATGTTTTAAATTGTTTTTTTAATATATTATTTGAATTTTATTTGTAGATATATTATTATATACAAAATAGGGAAGGTTTAATTTATGAAAGTAAGGTCATCTGTAAAAAAAATTTGTGATAAATGTAAAATTATAACTAGAAAAAGAAGCTTAAGAGTGATTTGTGAAAATCCTAAACACAAACAACGTCAGGGTTGATTTTTGGGAGGTGATTAAGTAAGTATGGCACGTATAGCAGGTGTTGATTTGCCGAAAGACAAGAGAATTGAAATCGGTCTCACTTATATATTCGGCATAGGACGTAGTATGTCTACAAAAATTATAAAGGCAACAGAAATTAACCCAGACATTAGAGTTAAAGATTTACCCGAGGAAGATATTTCTAAATTGAAAATATATATAGAAAAAAATTGTAAAGTTGAGGGAGATTTGCGTAGAGATATAACTTTTGATATTAAAAGACTTATGGAAATAAATTGTTACAGAGGAAACAGACACAAAGTTGGTTTGCCTGTTAGAGGGCAAAGCTCTAAGACTAATGCTCGCACCAGAAAAGGTCCTAGAAAAACTGTAGCAAACAAGAAAAAAGCGACTTTAAAGAAATAAGGAGGTATGTAAATTTGACGATTGCGAAAAAAAATGCGGTACGCAAAAAAAAAGAAAATAAAAATATTGAACGAGGTGTTGCTCATATAAAATCGACTTTTAACAACACTATAGTTACTATTAGCGATGTTCAAGGTAATGCGATTTCTTGGGCAAGTGCAGGGGGCTTTGGTTTTAAAGGTTCAAGAAAATCCACGCCGTTTGCTGCCCAAGTTACAGCAGAGTCAGTGGCTAGAAAAGCTATGGAACACGGATTGAAAATAGTAAATATAGAAGTAAAAGGTCCTGGTTCAGGTAGAGAAGCGGCTATTAGAGCTTTGCAAGCTGCGGGACTGGAAATACAGGCTATAAGAGATGTTACACCAGTTCCACACAATGGTTGTCGTGCACCAAAGAGACGACGTGTTTAGTTTCATTTTAAATTTTTAGGAGGTGTTATTTTAAATATATGGCAAGATACACAGAAGCTGTTTGTAAATTGTGTAGAAGAGAAGGACAAAAATTGTTTTTAAAATCAGAAAGGTGTTATTCACCTAAATGTGGTATTTCTAGAAAATCTTATGTCCCAGGTCAACATGGAAAATCACAAGTACGTAAAAAAAATTCGGAGTATGGTTTGCAATTGCGTGCAAAACAAAGAACTAAGAGATATTACGGGGTATTTGAAAAACAATTTAGGCACTATTACGAATTAGCAGAAAAAATTAAAGAAGGAAAAGCAGGCGAAAATTTACTTTCTATTTTGGAATCTAGATTGGACAATGTAATTTACAGGTTAGGTTGGGGCGGTTCTCGAGCTGAAGCGAGGCAATTGGTTCGTCATGGTCATTTTTTGGTTAATAATCGGAAAGTAGATATTCCTTCTTATTTGGCTAAAATAGATGATGTTATTTCTGTAAGTGAAAAACTTAAATCTACTGAAAAATTTAAAGATTTAGTAGAAAAAAGTAATTCGAGACCTTTCCCAAAATGGCTAGATAAAACCAAGGAAACTCTGGAGGCTAAGATAATTTCTAAAGCTTCAAGAGAAGAAATAGATTTGGAAGTAGAAGAAACTCTCATCATCGAATTGTATTCAAAGTAAAAAATAATTTAAGGAGTATTTGATGATCGAAATAGAAAAACCCTCTGTTATAACTGAAGAAACTTCAGAAAACAAAAATTATGGAAAATTTATTATAGGACCATTAGAAAGGGGTTTTGGTAGTACATTAGGGAACAGTTTAAGAAGAGTTTTATTGTCTTCATTGCCTGGTACTGCTCCAAAATCTATAAAAATAGATGGTGTAATGCATGAATTTTCTACGATTTCAGGAGTCAAAGAAGATGTGCCTGAAATTGTTTTAAATATTAAAAATTTAAAATCTAAATTATTATTCTCTGAAGAAGATACAATAGTTAGAATAGATAAAACTGGGGAATGCGAAATAACCGCAAAAGATATAATACACGACAGTGAAGTAGAAATATTAAATCTTGATATGCATATAGCTAGTCTAAATAAAAATTCTAGTTTAAAAATGGAAATATTGCTCTCAAATGGTCGAGGTTATGTGTCTTTGGAAAAAAACAGAGACAGTGTAAAAACCAAAACTTTGGGTTCTATACCGGTAGATTCTATTTATACACCAGTTACTAAAGTTAATTATTATATCGAGCCTACTCGTGTAGGTCAGTTTACGGATTATGACAAATTAGTTTTGGAAGTTTGGACAAACGGTGTGCTTACGGCTCATGAAGCTATTTCTTTGTCAGCAAAAATATTAACAGAGCATCTTAATTTATTCTTAGAAATTCCTGATGTATCTCAAGAAATTCAAGGATTAGAAGTAACATTTGAAAAATCTAAAAGTAGTAATACTATAAGCAATATTATTAATAAAAATAAACCTAGAAAAGCATTAAACTTATCTGAGGACACTCCTATAGAAAATTTAGACTTTTCTGTCAGAGCTTATAACTGTTTGAAAAGGGCGAATATTAATGTTGTTAAGGATTTAGCTGTTTTAGCAAGGGAAGAGTTAGAAAGTGTAAAAAATTTAGGTAAAAAATCTTTAGATGAAATTTTAGGCAAATTGCAAGATATCGGAATAGATTTACAGTCTAGAATTAATCTAGAAGACAGAGATTAAGAAACTTAAACCGAAAGGAGAGGTGTTTTTTGTGGCTAATAGAAAAAAATTAGGCAGAGCTACAGAACACAGGGTTGCAATGTTAAGAGCATTGGTGACTTTTTTATTAGAAAATGAAAAAATTGAAACAACTGTAACAAGAGCAAAAGAAGTTCGAAATTTAACAGAAAAATTTATAACTTTAGCAAAAGAAAACAATTTAAGCAAAAAAAGAAAGGCGTTTTCTTTTATAACTAAAGAATCTGTAGTGAAAAAATTATTTGATACTATAGCGCCAAAATATACAGAAAAAAATGGTGGCTATACGAGAATTTACAAGTTAGGTCCTAGACGTGGAGATGCCGCTGAAATGGCAATTATAGAATTAATTTAAAAAAACAAAAGGAAGTTGAGTTTTTAATTTATGGGTATTTTAGCTTTTATTATTTTAATAGCTATTGTTTCACTGTGTTTTGCTGCTTACAAGTTCTACACTGTGAAGTCTTGTTCTCAAGGAACCGAAAAAATGATAAAGATTTCTGATGCCATAAGAGTAGGTGCGAATGCCTATTTAAAGAGACAATACAAAGGCGTAGCAATATTTTTTGGTTTTGTATTTTTGGCTTTATTGTTAATGTCAAGATTTGATTATGTCGGTAAATTCACGCCTTTTGCATTTTTAACGGGTGGTTTTTTAACTGCCCTATCTGGTTATATAGGCATGAAAACAGCTACTATGGCAAACTCGAGAACAGCTTTTGCTGCAACAAGTAGTTTAAACAAGGCTTTAAAAGTTGCTTTTTCATCAGGTTCTGTGATGAGCTTTATGGTGGTCGGTATAGGCTTGTTAGACGTAACTATATGGTATTGCTTTTTAAAACACTATTACACTTCTATAGAACCAATAAGAGTCGAATCTATAATGTTTCAACAAATTACTTCAAATATGATAACATTTGGAATCGGTGTGTCTTGCATGTCTTTATTTGCAAGAGTAGGTGGGGGAATATTTACAAAAGCCGCCGATGTTGGCGCAGATTTAGTTGGAAAGGTTGAAAAAAATATACCTGAAGATGATCCTAGAAATCCCGCTGTTATAGCTGATAATGTTGGAGATAATGTTGGAGATATAGCAGGAATGGGGGCAGATTTGTATGAATCTTATGTTAGTTCTTTATTGTCAAGCTGTGCTTTAGGAGTTGCAGCAGGTTATAAATTTAACGGAATAGCAATACCATTAATTTTAGCAGCGTGTGGAATAGTAGTTTCTTTAGCTGGGACTTTTTTTGTGAAAACTACTGAAAATGCTAACCAAAAAAGTTTATTAAAATCTATAAGAATGGGAACTTATGTAAGTGCTATTATGATGGCTTTTGTCTCGTTTTTTGTTATAAAATCAATGCTTCCTAACGAAAAAGGGATTTTTTACGCTATAATATGCGGATTGCTTGCTGGTGTAGCGATAGGATTTATGACTGAATATTACACTTCAGATAATTATGGCCCCGTTAAAAATCTTGCTAAATCATCCGAAATTGGTGCAGCTACCATGGTTATAAATGGATTATCTTTAGGCATGAAATCTACAGTAGCACCAGTGATTATTATTTCTGCTTCTGTTTTAATAAGTTTTTTTTGTTGTGGTGGAAATGTAATTAATATGTCAAGTTTTAATAAAGGTTTATATGGAATCGCAATAGCTGCTGTTGGGATGCTGTCAACTTTGGGAATAACCTTAGCAACAGATGCTTATGGTCCTATAGTAGACAATGCTGGAGGAATAGCTGAAATGTCTGAATTAGGAGAAGATGTTAGAAAAAGAACAGATGCTTTAGATTCTTTGGGAAATACGACTGCTGCAACTGGAAAAGGTTTTGCTATAGGTTCTGCAGCTTTAACCGCATTGGCTTTAATAGCTTCTTACATTTCTGAAATAAACAAAATAGCTCCTAGTTTGCGACTTAATTTGAGTGTAAATAATCCGCCAATTTTAATAGGAATGTTTTTGGGTGCAATGTTACCTTTTATATTTTCAGCACTTACTATGGAAGCAGTTGGAAAAGCAGCACAAAGTATAGTTTTAGAAGTTCGTAAACAATTTAAAGAAATTGTAGGATTATTTGAAGGCAAGGCGGAACCTGATTATGTTTCTTGTGTTGATTTGTGTACTAAAGCATCACAAAATCTGATGATAGCACCAATTTTAATATCTGTATCTTTACCAGTGCTAACAGGTTTAATATTAGGTCCTGGTGGTGTAACAGGATTATTAGCTGGCACTACCGTTACGGGTTTTGCTTTATCCATAATGATGTCAAATGCTGGTGGTGCTTGGGATAATGCAAAAAAATTTATAGAAGCAGGAAATTACGGCGGAAAAAATTCTGAGTGCCATAAAGCAGCTGTAGTTTGTGATACTATTGGTGATCCATTTAAGGACACTTCAGGACCATCTATAAATATTTTGTTAAAACTTACGTCTATAGTTTCAATAGTTTTCGCTGCTGTAACTATAGCATTTCATTTGATTTAAAATTTTTAATTTATTATAAAGGACGTTTTAAAATTGAAAAAAAATGTATTTAATTTAGGTTTTGTATTATTAATCTTTCTAGGAAATACAGTTTATGCAGAACGGTTTTGCATAATTTTAGATCCTGGTCATGGTGGCAAAGATTCTGGTGCTGTTGTTGAGTATTTAGTTAAAGAAAACGAAATACCTGATTTAAGTAGTTCTAAGTATACACTTTTGTGTGAAGAAATTAATAAAATAGTAGTAAAAGAAAAGGATCTTAATTATAAAATAGCTTTACATATGGAAAAAGAGTTTAAAAAATATGCCAATGACAAAGGTGAAGAAATTGAAGTATATATAACTCATAAGGAAGATGACAATCCAAATTTAGAAAGTAGAGTTCAGCTTGGAATTGAAAAAGAGGCGAATTTGGTTGTTTCAATACATAATAATGCTACTGAGATAAAAACTCGTTGCAAAAAAAATTCTAAAGAAACTCACAGTGGTTCTATGATTTTAGTTACAAATGCTCATTCTAAAGATTTACAAGGAAACGATCTGCATATAGAGGAAGAGAGGTTAGGTTTAAAAATTTTAGAAAACTTGAAGTCAATCGGTATAACACCAAGTCCTTTTTTGCCAGATGGTTTGTTTCGTAGATTATCTGAAAACGGTACTAAGTATGACACAGGCGAAATTGCTGATTATTATAGAATAGTAAAAGAAGGAATCATAAAAAAAATTTTAAGCATAATAGTGGAATGTGCTTACTTAAATAACCCGTATGATTATGAAAATTTTTTGAATTCTGACGAAAAATTACAGAAAATAGCTGTATCTATAGTAAAAGCCATAGCAGATTTTTATAATTTAAAACTTGTTGTTTCTTATGACAACCCCCTTACAAAAAATTAACGTTGTGTTTGAAAGAGTAATTTGAGAAAAAATATTAAATCTGTTTATATCAAACTTACTCGGTTTCCGCTCCTAAAAAAATTTTTGCTAATAATCATTAAATTGTTTAGATTATTTTAACAATATTGTAAATTACTGCACTAATAAGGTAAACAAAAATCATACATAAATTAATAAATTTATATCTACCAGGAAGAGCAGAATAACCAAATTTGACAACCAAGCTTCCATCTTACTTAAAATTGTATCAAAAATTTATTTATGTTTTTTAATTTTTTTCTAAAATACCTAATATATTCGATAATTTTAAACTGGTACTAAATGTAATGTTTTCCCGAGTTTCTATAATCTTTTCACAAAAAAATATATTTTTTACTTGATTTTTTATATTTTTTACTGGATTATATTACTAAAATAGCGAATATTAAATAGTTTAGGGGGTTTTTATATTGAAATTTAAGATAAAGTTAAATAAAAATTTTTGGTATATTTTAATAGCAATTTTTGGCATTGTTCTTGGATTTTTCGTCCAAGATTATTTTAACAGACCAAATATTGGAACTTTTATTAATTCTGATATAGACCCTGCTGGAAATATTTATATATTAAGCATAGACAAAGATAAAGAAGTTTATAAAATTTCAAAAATAAATGTTTCTAGTAAATTGGAATTTCAATTCGATTTAGATAAATCCGATGAAAAATCAAATTTTAATTATAATGAGATTAATGTAGATTCTAAAGGTAATTTTTATATATCTAAGCAATTTAGAAGTAAAAAAGAAATTTTTTCTGAATTTCCTTTAATTCAAGAATCTGTTTTAATGTACGACACAAAAGGAAGCTTATTAAAAACTATAGCAAATATTGATTTTTCAAATGATCCCAATCCTCCTATAGAAAATTATGTAAAAAAAATTCAGATTGTAGACCAAAATATTATTATAATCGGTTTCAAAGAAGGTGTTTTTGATGTAGTTAAAGTAAATCCATTGGAAAACGAAAGTCCTGAAAAAGTAAAATCTTTTGAAGTTAAACCGAGTATAGAAATTTCAGATAAAAATGTAGATTTTGTAAATGATATTTCTGTTTTATCAGATGGTAGAATTTTTTATTCTACTTTGAGAGGTGAACTTTTCTGTTTAGATCTTGATGATAATTTTATTGATTACTCTTATTTAATACCTAGAGATAAATTCTTGCTTTCTGGATTTTCTGTGGACTTAGATAACAGTTTATATTTTACTAATAATTTAGTCGGAAATTTTTATAAATTAGAAACTAACGCAGAATTGAATTTACAGAGTATTTATAAGATGGATGAAAATGTTATAAAAAATGTAAAAGTCCAGGATATAAGAAGAATTTATGTAGTTAATCCTAACGAATATTTTGCTGTTTTAAAAAATTTTAATAACTTGTCATTTTTGAGATTTGGTAGCAATGATAAACTTATTACTAATATTCATAATAAATTTTATCCTTTGGGAATAATAATTATAGCACTAGTGTTTGCAATTTGTATGGCTTTAGGATATTTTATAATTTTCATAATACAAAAAGGTTTCAGAAGAGTTGTAGTAACAGCAAAAATATTAGGCTTTTTTACTCCGATTTTTATATTAATAATTTTGGCATTGATTTTAATTATCACTAAAAATCATCTGGATAGATATATTCTAGACTTAAGAGAAATCCAAGATGCAGGAGCAAAAATTGCAGCTGGTAATATAGACTCTAAAGAGTTTGAAACTGTAGATCCTGTTAAAGATTATCTAAGTATTAATCATATAAATTTAAACAGTGGTGTTAAAAATTCGTATGCAGATTTGTTAAATAAAATTGGAGAAAAAAGCGACTATCTCATCACTTATATTGTAGAATCAAATAAAATATATTCTAGTTTTAATACAAGATTTAGTATTAATTCAAATTCTTATAAATATTTAAGATATGTAAATCCAGATATGTTTCCCAAAGGTCTAGCTTTGGTAGATATGTTGTTAGAAGAAGATGAAACCAGTAATTTATATAGTATTTGGAGTGAATTAAAAAACCCAAAAAACACAAGTACTAAAAGAGCTGTATTCAGAGACGTTCACGGAGATATTTCAGCCTCGTTTTGTGTAATTAAAAATTCTAATGATGTACCTATTGGATTTGTAGGTAATTTCTTAGATGAAAATGTTCATAAAAATATGGAGTTTAGAAAAATATTCAGAGACTATTCTATATATTTGCTAATAGTTATTTTAGCTATAATTATATATTTATATTTTGTAATAAAGATAGCTTTGAAAGCTCTTAGAAGAATAGAACACGGAATCAATAGAATAAGTGTAAAAGAATGGAATACTAGAATAAAAATAGTCTCAAAGGACGAACTAGCTGATGTTTCAAATGCTTTTAATTTAATGTCAGAAAAAATCGATAGTTATACAGAAAATATGAGCATATTAAATAAAGAGTATTTAAAATACTTACCAAAAAGATTAATAAAACTAATAGGAAAAGATAAAATTACTCAAATCAAATTACAGGACAAAAAAAAGGTGAATGTAAATATTTTGTATTTAAGTTTTCATTTTATAAAAGACAAAAAATATGAATTTAAAAGTGAAGATGAGTTATTTGATGCTATAAATAGTAGTTATCCTAAGTTCTTAGACATAGTAAAAAATAACAATGGAATAGTATACTCTTTCGATGGTCTAAGTATGAAAATACTCTTTGAGGATGTTAACGATGCTTTTAATTGTTCTTTGCAATTTAAAGAAATAAATATAAATAAAAATTTACGCAAAAACATGAGAATGGTTTTAGATTACGGAGAGATAATATTAGGAATATCTGGGAATGAAGATATACGTGGAATAATTCTAGTTTCTGAAGAAGTTATACAGATAACAGACATAGATAAAAATTTAAGAAATATTGGAGTAAGTCACGTTGCTACTGATAATATAATAAATAAATTAACTACAGCTAAAAATTTTAGATATATCGGTATAGTTATAAATATTTCTAATAAAAGATCTATGAAAATTTATGAGATTATTGAAATCAGTAATAGATATAAAAATGTTTTGTATATACAAACCAAAAAATTGTTTGAAGAAGCTGTAGATTTTTATTTAAAAAAAGATTTCGAACAAGCTTGTAAAATGTTTTCAACTATTTTGGGAATAAATGAGAAAGATCCAGTTGCTATATATTACTTAGTAAAATGCGACAAATTAATAAATGATAAATCTGGTGACAGCAGTGAAAACTGGTCAGGAGAGTTATTTTAATTTAAATAAATTAATTTTAAAGGAGTTGAAATTTAAAAAATGTGGCTTGGAGATGTTTTTTCAAGATTAACTTCTAATTTGCAAATGCAAATGCAATCCATGTCAAAATGGATATCTAAAATAACTAATTTTTTTACAAGAATTAATCAAATAATTCAACAATCTGTACAAAGTTTTTTACAAACATTGTCAAGAAAGCCCAATAGCAAAAAAGACTATATAAGAATTTTCGGAATGTATTTTTCCAAAAAATTTGTTGTTACATTTGTATTAATTACCTGCAGTGTAATATTTACTTTTGTATATGTTATATATCCGTGGGCTGATGGTAGACTTTGGTGTTCAAATATAAAATTAGATACTGCAAAATATTCTACTTTTACAGGAAAAGCAAAAGTAAAAGATGCAATGGGTGTGACAGTTTTTGTAGGAACACTGCAAAATGGTAATCCTGAAGGTTTTGGGACTCAGTATGATTTAAAAGGTAATTTATTGTATGCAGGATTATTTTCAGCTGGTAAATATACAGGTCTCGGAGAATATTATTCAGAAAAAAAAAGAATTTACAATGGTAATTTTGAAAATAACAGTTATAATGGCGAAGGTGAATTATTTAATTCTGAAGGAAAACTTATTTATACAGGAAATTTTGATTCTGGACAAAAATCAGGTAAAGGTATAGAATTTAATCCCGAAACTAAATTAAGAACATACTACGGTGAATTTGTAAATGATTTGAGAGAAGGCAGAGGAATTTTATATGATAAAGATGGAAGGAGTATTTTATATAAAGGTGATTTTAAATCTGGTGTTTATGAAGGTATAGGAAATTTGTATTCCAATGGTGTTCTAATTTATTCTGGAGAATTTAAAAGTGATTTATTTGAAGGTAAAGGCGATAAATACAATCCTAAAAGTGCAAAACCAGAATATACAGGAGAATTTAAAGCAGGTGTTCCTGAAGGTGTAGGTCAACTTTATAATCAAAATAATTTTAAAATTGCCTATGAAGGTGAATTTTTAAATGGAAAAAAACATGGCGCTGGAATATTATATAACATTCTGGGAACCAAAATGTATGAAGGCGATTTTAAATTTGATACTATAGATTATTTTTTATATTTAAATTCAGATCAAGAGAAAATTTTAGAAAGTTTTGGAAAAGAAACCTATAAAATTGAAGAAGACGATAAATTAATAGTTTCCTATCTAAATTTAAAAGTATCTGTGGTTTTTTATTTAGATCCAGAAAAAGAAGAATATTCTTGTCAAAAAATTATAGTTAATCCCGAAAATTTTATGGGATTGAGTGCAGAAAGCACTCTTGAAGATAGAGGAAGCTTATTAGGAAAGACTTTTTCTTCTGCGAAATATGATTTGCCAGATTATTACAAAACAATATTTTCCCATATTAATATAAATGTAAATAGTATGAATGAAGTTATTGGGGAAAAATACAATTTAGAAAAATATTTTATAAGATTTTATTTTAATTCTGATGGTAAAAAAACTGAATTCGTTGAACTAGGAACAATTTAAATGTCAGTGCAAAAGTATATATAAAACATAAAAAAAATTTAGAAATAAGGTGTCCGTAGGCCCAAACACACAAAGAGTTAGCCGCTATTTCAGTGTTTTAAGAAACTAAATAAGATTTTCTAACAAAACGAGTAAAATAGTGCTTTAAACGACGATTTGAACGCTCAACTGTTAATTTTAGATTTGCTAAACATCGTAGGTTTATTACGTTATATGCGCCATAATAACTGGAATTTTTTCAAAACTTTTAAGCGATATATTTTCGTCCTTTTTTATGCATATGATGATAGATAATATCAGGAAATTGCCTCTCGCTAGAAATATTTTTCCTAAGTTATAGTATTGACTTTAATTTTTTTACTATTGTACAATCACTCATGCGTTTAGTTGAATTTTCAATGTTAAAATGTTAAACAGGGAGATTTAAACTAATATTTATAAAAAAATGAATGAGGGTGTTTGTTATTATAAATAAAATCAAAATTGTTTTTGGCACAGTTAGGGGAATAATAGGTGCGCTATGTGTGTGTTGCTTTTTCTTTAAATACTATTGGCGTGTGTTTGATTCATCGCCACCTACTGAAAAGGTATACCATAAAAAATTAATTAAAATAAAACGTAAAGGTTTTACAAAATATGGCGAAACAATAGTAGTATATAGTTATGGTGAAGATTTAAATAAAATTTGGTACGATTAATGAAGAGTATATTTTTAGTGAACTTAATATTGAGGTTAATTTCGATGCAAAAAAACATAAATTTATTTCTTGGGAGTTAGATGTACACGATGACAAATATGGTTTGTGCTGTAGGAATATTGATTTATATAAAAGTAAAATTGGAAATAATTATATAATGTTTAATGCTCATGTATATGTTTTAGAAAGTATAATTAATGAAATACCAATTTTAATTAAGACCTATCCCCATTTTAGTTTTAAAATAAGCTGAGATGAATTTTTGAATTGTTAAGTAATTTTTAGAATTAAAACGCAACCAATCTTTTAAATTTGTCCATAATTTTTCAATGTAGGATTTAAGCTCTTCGGTGAAAAATTTCGTCGCAGTTCTCTTTTTTAACTGATTTTCTAAACTTCCTGTTTCGTTTAAAAGTTTTTTTCACGATTTTTTCAAATTTACGCTTGCACCTAGTTCCTTACGTGCTTTGTCCCCTTGTGAGATATTTTAAGACCAATTTTCGTGTATCTTTTGAATATGGTATCTTTTAATTACATCACAGATTCTTTTAAATCGGAACAGCTATAATACAAATTGTTCCATTTTTCTATTTTCTATCATAATATATTAGACCTGTCCTAAAACCTCAATTCATAGCTATAAATAGCCGAAATTAGAGAAATTCTTAATAAGTGTTTTTTTTGTTTGTTGCGATAGCGTTGTTGAAGAATTTTGAAGCGTTTAATACAACAATTTGCGTGTTCGATGCAAATTCTGTAACTTGAAATTTGTGAATTAAACCGTCAGTAAGTTCGCCATTTTTCGGCTTTTTATACGGGCGTCAAACTATTTGAATGGTAGAGTTTTAAACCCTGATATCCTTTGTCGCCAATAAATAAAATATCTTTCAACAAATGAAATTTGCTGCGCTTAAAAATCTCCAAATCATGCACAAAACCTTTTTCTTCATAAATATCTATAATTTGTTTTGTGTCGCTGTTTATGACTATTTGGTCTTTTATTGTGTGTCTTTTTTTACCCGAATATGAAGCTTTTTGTCCATGTTTTGGACGTTAGGTTTCGCATTCTATAACATTAATTATCGCGTGGTGTTTTCCTTGATTAATTCGCGTTTTGACGGCAATAAAAATGTTCCATCTTTGATTAAAGTTTGTTCGACCCATGCAACAGCCTCGGAAATTCGTTGTTCAGATACACCATAATCAAAGCCCAAGTTTTCCATTGTGCGATAATCGTGGTAATATCCAAACATAATAATTAGCATATCCAAAACACTCAATTTTCGCGCTATGAGGGTCGCGTGCATTGCTTCAAATGTTGGTTTTCTTATTCCGAATGTTACTAAATATTTTGTTTCTGGTAATTTTTTCATTTAAAAAATTTTTCAAAATATTACTTATATTAGTTCTTCAAAATGGATGTTATATCAAAGCAAACTTGTTGAACAATCCAATAAAAATTTGTACATTTCAAATGGTTTGAAATAACAAGTTCAAAAGCTTTTTGCAGTTTAAATATTTTAGATATGAGGAAAACTTTAGCTTTTTTAAAATTATACTTTTACTAATTTTCAAAAAACTTAAAATTTAATAAATCTCACCATGAACATTTTTATTATTATTAATTTGGTTTCAGATTTTGAAACTTATTCTGTTTGAAATGTCTTTTGTACGGATGTTTCATTAAATTGAAATTCTACTTTTTTATGATACATATTTTACTGTAATTTTAGCCATTCTAATTATCACAAAATAAGCTTGCTACATTTAATTTTATTTATAAACTATTTTAGAGCATAATCAAAAAAGAAAAAATATTTTTATATGTTTAAAATTTCCTTGATAGAACAGTTAATATATATTTCTAATTTGATATTTGAAAGTCTACGCCGCCCCGGCTTGCCATACGACTAACTCAAATCTGTTGATCGAAAAAACACTTCTTTGCTATATTCGATTTACCATGTTTTTCAGTTAAAATTAAAGGTTTTATATAGTTTTTTGCCGAAAATTATATATATAAATCTTCATTGCACTAAAAAAACTTTTAAAAGTATACTATAAAAATTACTAAAAAATAATATAACAATAATAGCTTCTGGTATTAGATAAGAACAGTTATAAATTAGAGAGTATACTAAAATATCTACGTTTGAATTTAAATTTTCAATGTACTCACTCCAAATCACTATTCCAGATGTAAAATGGCTCAAAAACCTTAAAAAAATAACAATAAAAACACTTAATTTAATATTGTTTGTTTTTTTATTTATCATATTTGTAAAACCTAAAACAATATACGGAAAAATATAATCTAAGATAAAAATTGTAAAATACTTATAAATATTAACAATTGGTAGTAAATTTATATTGAGCACAATTTTAATAACACTGTAAATAAGCCCAGATAAAATTCCTAATTTGTTTCCAAATAGAAGAGAACAAAGTACAATAGGAATCATACTAAGATTAACAGAACCACCATTAGGCAACTTAAAAACACATATTTTACTTAAAATAACAGCCAAGGATATTATTAAAGAAGATATTAAAAATTTTTTTAATTTTTCTATACTCATTAAATAAATCTAGTCCTATCTTTATTAAACTTTTTTTTAAAAATATGTTTTTTAGCTACTGATTTATTTTATATTATTTAGATTGTAATATATATTTTTTGATTTGAAAAATTTAAGAACAGCAAATAAAATATAAAAAAAAGAGAGTTATAGCTATTCCGATTTAAAAGAATCTGTGATATAATCAAACTGTCATATTCAAAGGACGCGCGAGAATTGGTCTTAAAATATCTCACACTTATGAAGAAGCACGTAAGTAACTAGGTGTATGGGTGTAAGCGTAAGTTCAAAAAAGCGTGGAAAAAACTTTTAAACGAAACAGGAAATTTAGAAAAGCGGTTAAAAAGGAGAAGTGCGACAAAATTTTTCACCGAAGAGCTTGAATCTTACATCGAAGGACATCCCGGCGCAATGCTTTCAGAAATAGCAGAAAAATTTGGTGGTTCGACATCCGGTGTATTCAATGCTTTGAAACGAATAGGAATCACTTCAAAAAAAGAGTATTTTTACATCGAAAGGGACAAAATAAAACATCAAGAATTCGATGAAAAAATGTCTAAACCAATGTGCCGACATTGCCTATATTGACGAATGCGATGTTAATAAGTTTATGGCAAAACATTACGGTGGAAAAAGAGTTTTTATTCCTGAGCCCGGACGAAAATTTAAGCGGATAAATATCGTTGCGGATCAAATTAACGAAAAATAGATTGCAGTCAGAATGTACAAATGGTCGATGACTGCGGCATTTTTTCAAATTTGGTTTAACTATGAACTCTGCCCAGTTTTACGTCAAAACAGCATAATTGTGATGGACAACGTTAGTTTTTACAAAAAATCGGAACTCGAAAAAATTGCATGCTTATTATAAATGCCACGTCGTTTGGCTTCCGCCATATTCTCCGGACAAAAATAAAATTGAAAAATTATGGGCAAATTTAAAAGATTGGTTGCGTTTTAATTCTAAAAATTACTTAATTTTTAGATGAGGTTATTCATCCGACTAAACTAAAGTTTAGCGGTTTTTTCGCCTTTTTTCTATAAAAATAACTCGATGTTATGGAGAAAATTTTTAAGGGGAAATTTAAGCATTTTTCCAAAATTTACGAAATCTTATACAAAATCTAAAGCAATGAAAATAATAAAAATATCATTAATATATTAAATTTCGCTTAAATATTTGTGTTGTTTTTCGTTTTTTTAGAAATAATCAATTCATTTTAGTAGACGTACATATTGTATATAAAATTTTTAAATAAATTTACATATAATGTTTAATTATGTAATTTACATAGATAAATGGCGTATTTTTCTATATCTATTGTGTTGTTTTTTTTATTCTACGTGTTAAAATCTTTCAAAAATGTAAAAATTTTTTGGAGGCTAGATTTAAACCTAAAATGTTACGGGTTCTTAATATAGAAGATAATAGTAATTTTGATAACTATGAAAGAAAAATTTTAGATTTAAATGGTATAGATATGTACATGTTACCGTTTTTCAATTATAATGAAATAGTTAAAATTATTGAAGCTAACCGTTTTGATGTAATCATTTTGAATTTATTTGATTTTAACGAAAAAAACATTAACAAAATACTAAGAAATGTTAGGAGTCTAAAATGTGCTGAAAAATTAAAAATTTTATTGGTAAAACATTTTCTAAAAAATATATTTGAAAAAAAAATATTACAGTATAAAATTGACAATTGTATTTCAAAACCATTTAATTGTCTTGAATTAATAAATATACTTAAAAAAATTTATTATGAAAATTGCAATATTCAGAATTATGAATTAGAAACGAAAATAATAAATATTTTACATAAAATTGGAATACCTGCAAATATAAAAGGTTACATCTATTTGAGAAAAGCCTTGAATTTATGTATTTGTAACCATGAATATATATACACAATAACTAAAAAATTATACCCAGTGGTAGCAGAAACATTTTTTACAACAGCTTTAAGGGTTGAAAGAAACATAAGAAATGCAATAGAAATTGCTTGGAATAGAGGAAGCGCTGAAATTTTAAATATGTATTTTGGGTATACTGTACTTGAAGTTCGTGGTAAACCTACCAATTCAGAATTTATTTCACTTATAAGTGAAAAAATCAAGATACAAATGAACAGTGTAATTTTATAAATATAGTCTAAATCTTTTAACATTGACTGTCTAAAAGTAAAATATACTTCTCTAAGCCAAATCTTTTTTTTTTAATTTTGTCATAACGCTTGAGTATGTATTGTAATTCATCGCTAATTTGTCAAGTTTTTATTGACCGATTTGTTTGGCAAAAATAGTTCCATAAAAAACTGGCAACATCCAAACGTTTTTTGCATTATCTCAATTTGTTTTTTATTCGGATAAATTTTAAATTTAAATGCCTTTTCCATTTTAGTTTCCTTGATTTTGTACATAATCCACTATTGATTCGGTCGACAGGTTGATACAGGGTATTCTTTAAGCCACAAAATTTTTTACTAAAATCGAATAAGATAGCAAAAAAACAGGTAAAAAAATAATTAAATTTCAACGTTTGTTACAGAAAATTTACAAATTAAGAATATGGCAAAAAATCACAAATTTTCTAAGTCAATTAATGCAGCAATCACGGCTTTAAGAATTCTAAAATTAAAGATTTAAAAATTCTCAATTGAATTTGCCTAAAATATGGTATCAAACATGATATAAATGTTAATGCTGTAAAAAATATTTTAGATGAAAATTAAGAATTTTGGCATTTCAAGTAAATATTAGTACTGTGAGGTTCATGGAAATTTACGCCTGAAATTAAATAGAGTTTACGGAAAATCGCGAAAAACACAAAAATAAAAATCTGTTTGGTTTTTAGCTAATTAAAACACCAATTATTTTATTATTATATTAATATATTTATCAATGATTATTTATTTAAAACTTTTTTGTTAATAAATAATCAAAATTTTAAATTTTTTTATGAAAAAAGTAAAATATAAATTTAATTTATAAAAATTATAATTTTAGAGAATAAATAAAAATAAGGGGTGATTATTTTGTCATATAGAACATATGCCTTAAATGATTTTAGTGTTGTTTCTAAAGCATTTATTTATACTTTAAACAATGATCTTAGTAAAAAAGATAAATTGCCTGTACAATTTAATCCAAGTACATTTTCGTTTGCTGTTAAGAGTAAAACAAATATCCTGCCAATGACAGAAAATAGAATTAAGCTGAAACGAGGAGGAACAGACAAAGAGGACAATTGTCGAAAAATAAATTTCACTCTAATGTACGATATATTTGACGAATACAATCTTCGTACGTTGAATGACACGATCGGTCTTAACGGAATTTCTCTTTTGGAAGAAGACGTTACTTCACTGCCAAAATTAGTAAAACATGCTGGTGGTTATGTTGTTTTTTCTTGGGGGGGAGAAGACTGGGGTTCAGACAGAGATGAGGATATTGGCGGATTTTTAGGTATAATGGCAGCCGCTAATGTTGATTTTGCCTGCTTTTCTAGGTGGGGAAAACCTTTAAAAGCAAGCGTAGCTATCGATATAGTAGAAGATACTGGAACCAAACTTTCACCAACAACCGTGATGGACATAAAATCTGAGAATATGTTAGAAAACGTTTCAACATATGCTGGAGTTGCGGCTATGAACGCACTTAGAGCATTCTGAACTTAAAAATTTTTTTATTATATTATTATTGATAGTAGAGCTTTTTTGCGTGAAATAAAATTTGATATACTGAAAAATGAAAATAACAAATGAAATTTACAAAAAAATTGGACGTTTATTTCCCGCTAACTAAAGTTTTAAACGTGTAAATGGTAATTTGTTGGCTAAAATTGGCATGCGATTTGTCAAGTTAATATATCAATTAGAAAAATAAAAAAAGCCCAGTAATTTTTTTACTTGAATATTTAAATATAACTTTGAAAAAATGTCGTCGTAATCATATTAGCTTAACTGGCGAGATTGCGGCAACAGTGATTGATTGTCCTTGATTTTCAATATAGTTTTTTAGGGTAGCTTAAATAATATTCCAAATGAAACATATAAAATAACCATCAATCCAAAAAGTCTGTTCTCTCCAAAAATGATTTCTTAAAAAATCTGCATGATTACGCCATATATGATAAGTTGTAAAGCTTTTCATCATTTTAGCAAGATTTAATAACGCAATGGTGAGATTAGTTTTTGTCATGTAATGTATTATATGTGGTCTTTATCGGTTTCCATGTAATACTATGTCTCTTGCAAATTTCAAGTGAAAATTGATTAATATCATCCGAAATATTTTATCAGCTAAACAATTTTTTCGATATTTGCATAAAAAAATATCCTACTTTGACACTCTGCTTGGCTAAAGACCAAACAGATTCTTGGATTTACGTCCCGGCGATTACTCATCTTAAGTAAGTTTCATTTCAAGTGCAAATTCCCGTGACCCCATGGTATTTTATTTTTAATGCTTGGGCTTCAACTTGGTTTTCTTTAAAACAACATCTTTGCATAATTTTAGCATACCCTTATTTTTTGTCAATATTTTTATGATTCATCTGCTAAAATAAATATTTAACGGTTTTCTCATGGGTTTGTATAAATCGATAAATAGGGTTAAAAAGGCGATGCTCGCAAAACACCTATTCTTTTTTTGTCAACATGTTAATGATATCAATACCGATATCGTTCGTAAAACAACAAAAGAAATTGTAGAGTTTGTTATTGTATAACGTTTACACAATTGTATTCGAGCATTTGGAATTTACATGAAAGAAAAAAGGCAGCAAAAATCAAAAGCCTAATTTATAGTGTAAAAAAATTGTTGAGCATAATGCACTAAAAAACGGCATTAAAATCAGCAGAGTTTGTGTATGGAGTACGTCAAAATTAGCTTTCGATGGTACCTGCAAGATAGAACGTGGAATTTATACAGTATAAAAGGGAAAAAAAGTATAACTACTCAATTTGTGTTTTTTCTATCCCAAAAATGTACAACCGTGGTTTAAATGCAACATATAATATCGGTGCAAGATATTTTATAAGAAAAATTTTAAAATCTGAACCAGCGATGGTAAGGGGTTGCTGCTAAAGTTCTTCTTTATGATACAGAAACCATACCGCTCCTCGTTTACGTAATTAAGCTTAACACGCGCAGTTTAATATTGTTATATAAAACCGTTAAATATTTATTTTAGCGAATGAATTGCAAAAATATTGACAAAAAATAATGGTATGTTAAAATCTCAAGAGTGCTTCAACGAAAACCAAGTTGAAACTTAAAGCATGGAAAAAAGACACTGTGGGGACTCAACGGGAATTTACACTTGAAATGAAATGGTGTCGGTTGGCCTGCGACGAACGTTAAACCAAAAATCTGCGCAAAGCAGAGGGGCAAATGCTGAGTTTTGCTCGTATGGATAGAGATGAACTCCAATTCACATTCACTAAATGGATTATATATCATTTTTAAAACTTGATAATACATATCGGAAGCCCACAAGCTTTAGCTTATGGGAGGATTCCCTGGAATATTTTAAAAATTGACAGTTTGAACAATTTTATTTTATAATGAAAAATTAGGTTTTATATTCACAAAAATCAAAAAAATGAATGTTATATTGTATAAATGATAATTATGAGGTATTTTTATTTAATATGCGAAAATTTAAAGTAGGAATTTTAGGAGCTACTGGTATGGTAGGCCAAAAATTTATGAATTTACTTGAAAACCATCCTTGGTTTGAAATAAAAATTTTAGCTGCAAGTTACAGATCAGCTAATAAAACTTTAGAAGAAGTTCTCAGTTATAAAACTAATATTTTAAATATTTCTGTATTCGAAAAATTAAAAAAATTTGAAATTTTAGATTTAATAAGAGATAAAAAAAAAATAGCTTCAGAAGTAGATTTTGTATTTTGTGCTATAAATATAAATAAACTTGAAACTAAAGAATTAGAAGAATCTTATGCCAAATTAGAATGTCCTGTAATTTCGAATAACAGTGCAAATAGACTAGAATTTGATATTCCTATGGTAATACCAGAAATTAATCCTGAGCATCTTGAAATTATAGAAATTCAAAAAAAAAGATTAAACACAAAAAAAGGTTTTATAGCAGTAAAATCAAATTGTTCTATACAATGTTATGTGCCGGCTATACATTCTCTTTTAGATTTAAACATAAAAAATATTTTAGTGTGCACTTACCAAGCAATTTCAGGCGCTGGCAAAACTTTTGAAAACTGGTCAGAGATGCGAGATAATTTAATTCCATATATAAGTGGTGAAGAAGAAAAATCTGAAATAGAACCACTTAAAATTTGGGGTAAGATCAAAGATAATAAAATTATATTAAATAATAAAATAAATATAACTTCACAATGTTTTAGAATACCAATAACTGATGGACACGCTGCTGCTGTTTTCGTATCTTTTGAAAAAAAAGTAGATAATTTAGAAGAAATAATATCTAAATGGAATAATTATAATGCACATATTCGAAACTTAAAATTACCAAGTGCACCTAAAAAATTTCTAAGATATTTTTCAGAACCTGATAGACCACAAATTAAATATGAAAGAGATTTAGAAAATGGAATGGGTATTTCGATAGGAAGATTAAGAAAAGATACTCAATTTGATATTAAATTTGTTTCGATGTCACATAATACTGTTAGGGGTGCAGCTGGAGGAGCTATATTGCTAGCTGAACTGCTATGTTATAAAAATTATATTTAAAGTTTTGAAATTGTTAATTTAAGATATATATAACAATAAATTTCTCAAGGCATAGTTTTTGCTATTTGGAGCTTAAAATTTTGATTTCACCTGAGCCTTTTCTTAAAATTTTTAAACTGTTTGACAATTTTTTCTAAAATTTTATAATATAAGTGGTCATTATAGAAAGAGCTAACAGGGAAAGAAACACCATTTTTTCAAGTGTAAATCTTGCGGATACACATCTGACGATAACCGTATTGGTGCAATGAATCTTCAACGCATTGGAAATGAGTACATAGTTGAAGTACAAAATAAGTAAACTTGTTTTGTAAGGCAGCATGTCAATCTGTCTATGATATAACACCACTGCGCAAGCTAAAAGTGGGAGATATAAATCGTTCGAACCGCTGGGTTGTTACAAGCCTGGCATAGGGTAATTGACGTCTTTGAAATGAAATTTTTGAAAGTTAAAAAATGAAATTTTGTGATAGAATAATACTGTGTGTAATTTATATAATATTGACACGATAAAAAAAATATTAAAAAAATATAGGTTTAAAATTAATAAAAATTTAGGACAAAATTTTATTATCGATTCGGAGACTTGCAAAAAAATGGCGCAAGAATGTTCAATAAGCAATGAAAAAATCGGAATAATAGAAATTGGCTCTGGAATTGGGACTTTAACTAAAGAGTTAGCAAAAATATCAGATAAAATTATTACTATAGAAAAAGACGATAGACTAATCTGCATACTTAATGAAACTTTAAAAGGTTTTTCAAATATAAAAATAATAAATTCAGATGTTTTCGATTTGGACTTGGGTTTTTTGTTGTTGAGTGAGTTTGATAAATTTGATAAAGTAATGATGTGCGCGAATTTACCCTATTATATCACTTCGAAGATAATAATGAAAATTTTAGAGGAAAATATAAATATACATAGCATGATTTTTATGTTACAAAAGGAATCTGCTGAGAGAATTTGTGCTATACCAGGTGACAAAAAATGTGGTAGTATAAGCGTTTCTATTAGATATTACTCTGAAGCTGAGATTTTATTTAATATTAATAAAACTAAATTCTTTCCTGAACCTAAAGTAAATTCAAGTGTTGTGAAAATTATAATCAATAAAAATAAATTTTTTAAAATAAATAACAAAGATAATTTTTTTAGAATAGTAAGAGCTGGATTTAGAAAAAAAAGAAAAAAATTAATAAATAATTTAAGTTCTGAATTTAGGTTATCAAAAAAATTTTTGGAAAATATTTTTTTAAAAAATAATATAAATTTATTAATAAGAGCTGAAAACTTGAGTTTCGATGATTTTGTATTTCTTGAAAATAATTTGAAAATTTAGTTTGAATAGTTTTACGTTATTACGATAAAAATAAAAGTATGGAACATTTATAAAAATTTAGGAGGTGCATTTAAATGGAAAAAATAGTAATTAATGGAGGTAAAAAATTAAATGGAAAGGTTTCGATAAGTGGTGCAAAAAATGCGGCTGTAGCTATAATTCCTGCTACTATTTTATCTAATGGAATTTGTACAATTGGAAATATACCTAATATAAGTGATATTACTCTTATATGTAATATAATGGCAGAATTAGGTGCTGTCGTTAAAGTGCTAAATAAAAATACTTTAGAGATAGACACTAGGAACGTTTTGTCACATATTGCTTCTTCGGACTTGATAAGAAAAATGCGAGGTTCTTATTATTTATTGGGGGCTTTACTAGGAAAATTTTCAAAAGCTACTGTTTTAATGCCTGGAGGGTGTGCTTTAGGCGTTAGACCTATAGATCAACATTTAAAAGGTTTTTTAGCTTTAGGTGCAAAATATGAATTAAAATCTGGAGTTGTAAGTATAACTTGCGATAAATTAATAGGTAATAATATATACTTAGATATAGTTTCAGTAGGAGCTACTATAAATATAATGCTCGCTGCTGCAAAAGCTCATGGAACTACAGTTATAGAGAATACTGCAAAAGAACCACATGTTGTGGATTTAGCGAATTTTTTAAATTGCATGGGAGCAGATATTTGTGGTGCTGGTACAGATGTTATAAAAATACGAGGAGTAAGAGAACTAAAAAGTACAGATTATTCTATAATTCCAGACCAAATTGAAGCAGGTACTTATATGACGGCAGCTGCAGTAACTAATGGAAATATAATCATAAAAAATGTTATACCAAAACATTTAGATTCTACTATTGCAAAACTGGAAGAAATAGGAGTTTCAGTAAAAGTTTACGATGAAAGTATACAAGTTTCTAATGAAAAAACTTGTTTAAATAAATGTAACATCAAGACTTTACCTTATCCTGGTTTTCCAACTGATATGCAGCCACAAATCACTACGTTATTAGCTATTGCAAACGGAACTAGTATAATTAATGAGTCTATATGGAATAACAGATTTAGATATGTGGAAGAATTAAGAAGGATGGGTGCTCAGATATCAGTAGATAGTAAAATGGCTATAGTTGAAGGCGTTAAAAGTTTAAACGGTGCGACAGTTCAGGCTACAGATTTAAGAGCTGGTGCCGCTTTAATCATAGCTGGTCTCTCAGCTTTTGGAACCACAATTATAGAAGAAATTTCTTATATAGAACGTGGTTATGAAAACATAGTAGAAAAATTCAGAGAATTAGGTGCAGATATTAAAAAAATCCCATATGAATATGAAGTTTCGGAAAATGTCGTGTAAAATACTTGACATTATTTATTTTAAAAGATAAAATTCAATTTATATAATATAATAAGAAAATATTTTAAAGTGTAAGGAAGGTGTAAAAATGTCTTATTCACCAAAAAGGAAAAATTCAAAATCTAGAAAAAATAAAAGGCGTTCTAATGTTTGGAAATTAACCTCTCCAAATTTGGTTACCTGTAAAAAATGCGGGTTTTTTAGGGTGTCTCATAAAGTTTGTAAGAATTGCGGTTATTACAACGATGTAGAAGTTGTAAAAAAAGAATTAAAAGAAGCTTAGGTTTTACATTTAATTCTTGATAAAATTTTATTTTTATTTTAAGAGGAATAAAGAAGTTTAAATATGTTAATGCATCATTGCGTATTATATTCACGGCAGTGAGCCTTTGATTTACAACTTTAGAAATAAATATAAGTAACACTAAAATCAGTCAAAAAAATATGAAAGCAAATCTAAATTATTAAAAACAACCGATTCATTAAAATTCTCTATATAGACTTTACCAGATTTGTCAGCAACTACAAGTTTGTAATTTCCGTTGTAAAAGTCTTGAAAGTCAAGGACAGTAACATTTTCAATTTCAATTATTTTTTCAATTATAGTATTTAGTATTTCTTTTTTTCCCATTATATCTGTAAGTTTTATCCTGAAAATAGCCATATAAATTTTTTTGCTGTTTTTTGTTTTAACTTTAAATTTCATTAATTCAGCTTCTTTTCCAGCCATTTTTTTAAGCTCTTTCTTTGCTTCATCTTCACTTAATATCTTATCTTCATTATCTACAATAGTATATTCAAAATTAGCGCTGTAAACTATGCCGCTTAAAGTAATTTTAGGTCCATAGTACTCTATAAGTTCAGCATTTTTGTCTGTAATTGATTTTAATTCTTTTAATTTATCCAGAGTTGATAAATTATTCTTTGTAAATTTTATTCTGAAAACAGCAGTATAAATTTTTTGATTTTCTTCTGCTTTGACCTCAAATTGTATCAACTCAGCTTTTTTTCCAGCCATTTTTTTAAGTTTTTTCTTTGCTTTATTTTCATTTAATATTTCATCTTCAGTACCCACAATAGTATATTTAAAATCAGCACTATAACAGATCATGCCATCGGAAGTCGACCTAGATTCATTGTATCTTATTAATTCAGCATTTTTTCCGATAACTACTTTTAATTTTTCTACTATTTCTGTGTTAACAAAGTTTAAAACTGACAAATCTTCTTCCCCTTTATCATTTCTAATTTTTAGAAAAAATTATTCTAAAACTTTTATACATCTTTCACATAAATCAAAATTACTTAAATTTTTCCCAACTGTATCTAAATACATCCAACATCTTTCACATTTTTTATTTATAGAATGTTCAATAGAAACAAAAACATCTTCCATTTTTTCCAGGGGGGGTTTATTTAAAACATCAAAATCATCTGAAATTTCGATTTCTGAAACTATCAAAATATCTTTTAAATTTTGATAATTATTGCTTAAAAATTCAAGAATTTCCTTATTTTTAGAAAAAATTAAAACTTTTGCTTCCAAAGATGAACCTATAACTTTATCTTTTCTTGCTTGTTCTAAAGTTTTTCTTACTTCGTTTTTCAATTCTTGCAATTTTTCCCAGCAATTACTAAAGTTACTATCTAAATCAAAATCAGACTTAACTAAAATGTCATTTAACAAAATGCTTTCAAGATTTTCATTTGTTTTATGCGGCATATGATTCCAAACTTCTTCTGAAGTATATGCCAAAATTGGTGCTAAAAATCTGATTAAATTACTTAAAATAATATAAATCACATATTGAGCTGTTTTTCTTTTGAAGCTATCAGCTTTCTCTACATATAATCTATCTTTTATTATGTCTAAATAAAAATTGGATAAATTTATAATACAAAATTTTTGAATACTATGAAAAATATAATGGAATTCGAAATTTTGATAAGAATTAATTAGAATATCATATAACTTATTCAATTTATTTAAAATAAACTTATCTATATCTAAAAGTTTCTCAAATTTAAAACTTGTTGTGTTTGGATCAAAGTCATATAAATTGCCTATGATAAATTTAAAAGTATTTCTAATTTTTCTATAAGACTCAGATAGTTGGTTTAAAATATTATGAGAAATTTTCACATCCGAATGATAGTCAGAAGATGCAACCCAAAGTCTAAAAATATCAGTGCCGTATTTATTTATAACTTCAGTAGGTTTTATCCCATTTCCTAAAGATTTAGACTGTTTTTTGCCTTCTTCATCTACAACCCAACCGTGAGAAACTACATTTTTATAAGGAGCTTTATCATTTATACAAACAGAAGTAAGTAAAGAAGACTGAAACCAACCTCTATACTGATCAGACCCCTCCAGATATAAATCAGCTGGAAACTGCATGTCTTCCCTTTTACATACAACTTCGTGAGTAACACCAGAATCAAACCAAACATCCATTATATCGTTTTCTTTCGTAAATTTGTCATTTTTACATTTTGGACATTTTATATTTTCTGTAATAAAATATTCGGAATTTTTACAATACCAAGAATCAGAACCCTCCGACTTAAATATTTTAGATACATTTGACATTACTTCAGAATTTATCAGTGGCTCTTTACAGTTATCACAAAAAAATATCGGTATCGGGACGCCCCACTTCCTTTGTCTGGAAATACACCAGTCTTTTCTATCCGAAATCATCGAGCTTATTCTGTCTTTTCCCCATTTAGGAATCCAATTTACTGAATTTATACTTTTTAAAGCCTGATTTTTAAACTTGTCTATAGAGCAAAACCATTGTTTAGTAGCTCTGAAAATAACAGGTTGTTTACATCTCCAACAGTGAGGATACTGATGTTTTAAATGTTTTTCCCCAAATAATAAATTAGATTTTTTTAAATTTTCTATAATATTTTCTTCTACTTTTGAAATATGAATATTTTTAAATTCTCCAACTTCTTCTGTTAAAACACCTTTACTATCGACAGGTACTACAACAGGAATATCTTTATATCTACTGCAAACTTCAAAATCTTCAATTCCGTGTCCAGGCGCAGTATGAACACAACCCGTACCAGAATCAGCGGTAACATGCTCTCCAGTAATAATTACAGACTCTCTGTCCAAAAATGGATGAAAAACTGTTATATTTTCAAGCTCAAAACCTTTTAAATTAGATACAATTTTATACTCGCCAATATTAGCAATTCCTTCCATGCAATTTTTAACTAAATCTTTAGCTATAATATAATATTCGTTTTTTGATTTTATTAAATTATAATCCATTTTTGGATGCAAACAAATAGCAACATTAGCCGGTAAAGTCCAAGTAGTAGTAGTCCAAATTACGAAATAAGTATTGTTGACATCCACTTTTAAACCTTTTAAAAATATATTAGGAGTTTTCACCCTAAATTTTACATATATAGATCTACAGTTATCTTGATTATATTCAATTTCGGCTTCAGCAAGCGCAGTTTCGCAAGTATAACACCAATGCACAGGTTTTAAACCCTGATAAATTGCTTTTTCAGAAGCCATTTTTGCAAAAACTTCAATTTGTTTTGATTCAAATTCGGGTAACAAGGTAATATACGGATTATCCCAGTCACCTAACAATCCTAATTTTTTAAATTGTTCTCTTTGTTTGTTCATATAGTAAACAGCAAATTCTTTGCAAATTGTTCTCAATTCTAAGTCTGAAATATCCTGATTTTTCTTAATTTTAGCTTTTTCACGTGCTTTTAATTCAGTTGGTAAACCATGAGTATCCCACCCAGGAACATATGGTGACCTAAAACCAGACATATTTTTATATTTTACAACAAAATCTTTCAAAATTTTATTCAAAGCATGTCCCAAATGAATATTTCCATTAGCATATGGTGGACCATCATGCAAAATATACAACGGTTTTAAAGCATTCTTTCTCATAATTTGAGAATATATATTTTTCTCTTCAAGATTTTTGAAAGTTATTACTTCATTTTTAGGTAAATTGGCCTTCATGGGAAAATCTGTTTTCGGTAAATTAATAGTACTATTATAGTTTTTTTCTGGCATTTTTTCTCCTGTTATTTTTTTAAATTTCTAAAAATATTTTTTATATTCTAGCATAAAAAAATTTGTGTGGTGAAATTAATTTTCAATTAAACAAACATTTTATCAGCAAATGCTAATTTTTTCACAAAATACTTAAAAAATTATTAATTATTATGAAAAAATTTTTTAATTTTAAATTTAATTATTTTTTTATTGAATTAAATGTGATGACACTAGAAAACATAATAGCTTATTTTGTCTAGAATATGTTCAGATAAAAATAGTGCTTAACTCCTTACTTTAAAAACTTCGTAAAAATAGAAATATCTATTTCTCAAAAATTACCTGTTAATCATATTTATAGCTATTCCGATTTAAAATAAGCTGAGATAGATTCTTGAATTGTTAAGTAATTTTTAGAATTAAAACGCAACCAATCTTTTAAATTTGCCCATAATTTTTCAATTTTATTTTTGTCCGGAGAATATGGCGAAAGCCAAACGACGTGGCATTTATAATAAGCATGCAATTTTTTCGAGTTCCGATTTTTTGTAAAAACTAACGTTGTCCATCACAATTATGCTGTTTTGACGTAAAACTGGGCAGAGTTCATAGTTAAACCAAATTTGAAAAAATGCCGCAGTCATCGACCATTTGTACATTCTGACTGCAATCTATTTTTCGTTAATTTGATTCGCAACGATATTTATCCGCTTAAATTTTCGTCCGGGCTCAGGAATAAAAACTCTTTTTCCACCGTAATATTTTGCCATAAACTTATTAACACCGCATTCGTCAATATAGGCAATGTCGGCACATTGGTTTAGACATTTTTTCATCGAATTCTTGATGTTTTATTTTGCCCCTTTCGATGTAAAAATACTCTTTTTTTGAAGTGATTTCTATTCGTTTCAAAGCATCGAATGCACCGGATGTCGAACCACCAAATTTTTCTGCTATTTCTGAAAGCATTGCGCCAGGATGTCCTTCTATGTAAAATTCAAGCTCTTCGGTGAAAAATTTCGTCGCACTTCTCCTTTTTAACCGCTTTTCTAAATTTCCTGTTTCGTTTAAAAGTTTTTTCCACGCTTTTTTTGAACTTATGCTTACACCTAGTTACTTACGTGCTTCTTCATAAGTGTGCCCCCTTTCGAGAGATATTTTAAGACCAATTCTCGCGTGTCTTTTGAATATGACATCGTTTAATTATATCACAGATTTTTTTAAATCGGAACAGCTATATTAGCATATCAAAGTGATGTAACAAAAGAGCAAATTTGAAGAAATTAGAAATGAACTTGAAAATAATAGCAAGACAACACAACCTATGGATTACGATTTTAAAAAGTGGTCTAAAAAGCGCGAAGATAAAACTAGTATTTCTAGATGATATGATACGAATAATTGTGCAAACATAACGTACTGCGGATGATAGAAATCCAAAAACAACAATGATAATTGTAAATTCCAAAAGTGTAAAAAATTCTGATACATCCAACAAAAAAGGTTATGATGGTGGGGAAAAAAACATCAGAAATTAAAATTTATTTAAGGATAGACACACAAATTGCCTACCACATGCGATACATGTCACAATCGCTAATTTTACTGACCATAATGGAGTACTTGAAATGTTAAAATTATGCGTTCCCAAACTTAAAGTATTCACAGCTTCTATTTCTGACTAAATTGTATGCTGATCCATTTTCTCTCCATGCGGTTAACCTTAATGTCAGTAACTATTTTTTCTCTAGCACTCGTACGAGCCTCCACAAACATCACAGTAGCAAATAGTTTGTCATTCTTATCAAATGTTAAAACCTATACTTTTTAGTCTTGCCACGTTATCTTTAGGAGCTCTTTATCTGCGGTAGCAAGTATTTGTTTTCTTCTGCTTCATCTATTGCATGTTCTACTGCATTCTCCACTTTAATGTCCATAACATGATCTATATAATTCTCCGCAGTCAGCCATATTTTACGATTATTATCGCTTATTTTGCTTACCACAATATGCTCCATTTTATCTAATGAAATATAGAAAATTCTAAATAACTCCGGCAACATATTTATCAATTGCTCTTGACTTAAAATATTTGTGGCTATTTTTTCTTTCAATAGTTTTTGTGAGTCACTTTCGTGAATGGCCATCATGTCCTTTTTTACCCACAAATACAGTTAATGCTGCTAATGCTACCCCTCCAAATGTATAATTTACACCTTTTACAATAGCCGATTTTTTCGTGTAGCTGATACCACTTGTGTTTTCCGGCTGCACATGTACTAAAATCAGTTGACATTGCTAAAATTAAAGTATTTGACGTCAATGCAACTGTTTTATTTAGATTATTCATTTTTGGTAATTCACCCTTATAAATTAATTATAAACACTAAATAAATTTCACTTTATAATAAAAGCTTATTTCTTTTATTATTACACCATAAAAATTATGAAAAACAAATAAAATATTTTGAAGATAAATATAAAAGGAAGCACATTAGATTACAATGAGATTTGATTTCTCGTTATAATTAACACTGTAGTATGTATTTTTAACTAATTTTACTACCTACAGAAATGTCATCTACAAAAATAATTTTCACGGTATTTTTATAAGTATCGAAAGCAGCCAAAATCATCCCATTACTTTCAACACCGCATAATTTTGCTGGTTTTAAGTTCGAAACCAAAATTACATTTTTATTTATCAAATCTTTAGGCTCATAATATTCAGCTATCCCAGAAACGACAATTCTTTTAGAATTTTCATTGTTAAAATTATCAGTAACTGTTAATTTTAACAACTTCTTTGATTTTTTGATTTTTTCACATTCTAAAATTTCAAAAACTTTTAGCTCTACATTACAAAAATCTTGTATATTAATTAAATTAACTATATTTTTGTTTAAATCACCTAAAATTTCTAATTCTTTTTCTATATCTATTCTCGGAAACAACACTTCTCTTGCTTTAATATCAGAGTTTAAATTGTACATTCCAAACTTTGAAACGGATATCCAATCTAAAACTTCAGAATTTATTCCCAACATAACCTGAATTTTTTTAGCACATTCAGGCATAAAAGGTAAAATCAAGATAGAAATTATCCTTAAACTTTCACATAAATTATACAAAACTGTAGACAATCGCTCTTTTTTATTCACAATTTTAGCCAAATCCCATGGTACAGTTTTTTCTATATATTTATTCAATTTAAAAATTAAATTCCAAATCTTTTCCAAAGCTATTGAAAATTTGAAATTATCCATATGTTTTTGATATTCTGAACTTAAATTTTCAGCTGTATTTATCAGATCAGAGTCTAAATCTTTATTAAATTCACTTTTAGAAACAAGTTTGTTATTAAAATATTTTTCGATCATAGTTAAAGTTCTAAAAACCAAATTTCCTAAATCATTTGCTAAATCTGAATTTATTCTGTTTAATAAAACTTCGTTCGTAAAAGTCCCATCTAAACCGAAAGAAATTTCCCTCATTAAAAAATATCTTATAGAGTCTGTACCATATCTTGAACATAAGATATTTGGATCAACAATATTACCTTTAGATTTAGACATTTTATCTTTATTCTCACCAAATAACAACCATCCGTGACCAAATACTCTTTTAGGCAACTCTAAGTTTAATGCCATTAAAACAGCTGGCCAAACTATGGCGTGAAATCTTACTATTTCCTTGCCAACTATGTGAACATCTGCAGGCCAATATTTTTTTAAATTTGAATCATCCTCGCTTTCATATCCTAAAGCTGTTATATAATTCGAAAGAGCATCTAGCCAAACATACACAACATGATTTTTATCAAAATTTACCGGTATACCCCATTTAAAACTGGTTCTGCTTACACATAAATCCGTCAAATTTTCCTTTATGAAGCTTATCATTTCATTTTTTCTACTTTCTGGCTGTATAAATTCAGGATTATTTTTGTACAAATCCAGCAATTTTCCAGAATATTTAGATAATTTAAAAAAATAAGATTCTTCTTTTTCTTTTTTTACTTCTCGTCCACAATCAGGACATTTGTTATCTTTTAATTGAGAATCTGTAAAGAAACTTTCACACGGAACACAGTACCAACCAACATATTCTCCTTTATAAATTTCACCTTTATTATACAAATCTTCAAATATTTTTTGTACAGATTTTATATGGTAAGCGTCAGTAGTTCTTATAAATTTATCATAAGAAATATTCAAAACTTTCCATAAATTTTTAAATTTTGGAATCATGTTATCAACGTACTTTTTCGGCTCAAGATTCTCTTTTTTAGCATTTAATTCTATTTTTTGCCCATGCTCATCTGTTCCCGTCAAAAACATAACATCGTAGTTTTGTAATCTTTTATACCTCGCTAAAACATCTGCCGCTACTGTACTATAACCGTGTCCTAAATGTGCTTCCCCGGATGGATAATATATGGGCGTAGTAATATAATACTTTTTTTGCAAAAGAACACCACTCCTATGCTCATGAATTACAATTTCAACGAATCACTATATTTAATGACAGAATATTACAATCTTAATTTAAAATTTCTTCATTGTGCAATTTTTTATCCTGGTTTATTCTACCATAGTCTAAAACCTTATCTAATCCCCGTGGTGAAGACGATGAAGGAATTTGATTTTCTATTATTCTCTTAGCTGGTGGTTTAGCTTCACGCCCTTCTATTATCGCATCAGCGATAGTATCACAAATCAATTTTACCGCTCTTATTGCATCATCATTTGCAGGTATGACATAATCCACAATAGAAGGATCACAATTTGTATCTACCATGCCTACTATTGGTATTTTCAACTTTTTAGCTTCTTCACAAGCTATCTGCTCTTTTTTTGTATCAACTACAAAAATTGCATCTGGCAACTTTGCCATATTTTTTATTCCACCAATAAATCTCTCCAATCTTTCAATCTCAGATTTCAATTTTAGTACCTCTTTTTTAGGAAGCAAATCGAAAGTCCCGTTTTCTTCCATTGTTCTCAATTGTTCTAATCTTTTTATCCTTTGTTTTATAGTTAGAAAGTTAGTCAAAGTCCCCCCCAACCATCTTGAGTTAACAAAAAAAGCCCCAGACCTTTCAGCCGATTCCTTGACAGACTCCTGTGCTTGTTTTTTTGTTCCTACGAATAAAAAACTCCCTTTGGATTTTGATACTTCCTTTACGAACCAATATGCTTCTTCTAATTTTCTAGAGGTTCTTTGCAGATCTATTATATGAATACCGTTACGCTGAGTAAAAATGTACTTTGACATTCTAGGATCCCAACGTCTAGTCTGATGTCCAAAATGGACTCCCGTTTCTAATAAATTTTTCATTGATACTATTGGCACAAAATTTTCCTCCTTTGGTTTTTTTCCTCTATTGTAGCTACTATTCCTTGAAAAACCACCAAAGCTTAACACTACAATATGTGTTTTATTTTTTACTAATTTTGACCCTCTGCTTTACGCAGATTCCTGGTCCAATGTCTGCCGCAGGCCAACCGACTCCATTTCATTTCAAGTATAAACTTCCGTGAACCACCACGGCACCTTTTTTCTATGCTTTAAATTTTAACTTGGTTTTTGTTGAAGTACTCTTGAGATTCTAGCATGTCATTATTTTTTTATCAACATTCTTGCGATTCATTCGCTAAAATAAATATTTAGCGGTTTTTTCGCGGTTTTATATAAACTCTACTATTTGACTCCACTCTGCAGTCTCCTCTCAAAATTTTAAAATTCCAACACAACTCTTCTAAGGCACAAACTCTTCCTGTAAGCTAAACATACCCAACCAGTATCAACATATCCTTTTGCTAATACTCTCGCTGTTTTCTCGTTTGTTTTATATCAAAACTATACTGATATTTATACAAGTTTCACCTTGCACATAAACTATACGATAATTATTTAAATTAGTCAACTACTTTTTTCAAAAATATTTTATTTTTATAACTGATTGCCATCCTAAAAATTAGGACTTAATAAATAAATTTGCTCTAAAATTTGCAGTTAAGTATAAATATCAAATATTAATAATGAGATTTTTTAATTATTATACTAAGAGTTACCTTATATGATGAAACTATACATATAATATTCGGCTTAGAAGACTTAAAACTAACGTATTTAATCATCAAACAGTACGGTAAAAGCTATTGAAATATACAGCTTCAGATACAGTAAGTCATGAAATTTAAGAAAAAAATTCATTATAACGCCAAATTCTATAAAATATCAAATATTACTTTTACAATTTTTCGAATTTTTATTTCAATATTTGAAACATGATAGTTATACAGTTTCAAGTTATACGATTGTGTTGCCAACAGAAAATATTTGAGTAATATTATTAGTCTCTGGATGTCAGATATTAAGACAGAAAACGAGATATAAACTTTGATCAATTTGTTTTCTCCGTATAGCGATAATATTATGGATATTATAAGAAAAAAGATCATACAAAATCTTAAAGAAATATCTAAAAATATTAACATCAATGCCTTGGATTACCACCAACTTTATACCATTCGCTGAATATACGCCACACATATTCAAATTTAGGTCTTTTTTTTAAAAGAATAAAAAACATCACCTCCAACTTTACATAAATTTCAAATTCTACATAATTAAAATTATTACTTGTTCTCGTTATTATTATCGTTATTATCTACGTCTTTATAATCAGCTTCGTAGACATTATTACCGTCAGTAGTATTAGAATTGTTATCAGAGTTCCCTACAGCTTGGCCGTCCACACTTGCTTTCTGGTATAGTTTAGTAGAAACTTCGTACATGTCTTTTTGTAAATCGGCCATGTCTTTTTTAATATTTTCGAAATTATCTGTTTTTAAAGTTTCTCTTAAAACGCCTATTTTTTTCTCTAAGTTTTCTTTATCAGCGCTTTCAATTTTATCAGCACTGTCTTTTAACAATTTTTCAACCGAGTAACATAAATTTTCAGCTTCGTTTTTAGAATCTATTTGTTCACGACGTTTTTTGTCTTCAGCTGAATATTGTTCTGCCTCTCTGACAGCCTTATTTATATCATCTTTTGACATGTTAGTACTTGATGAAATAGTAATGTGTTGTTCTTTTCCTGTGCCTAAATCTTTTGCGTGAACGTTTACTATTCCGTTTGCGTCTATATCAAAAGAAACTTCTATTTGTGGGATTCCTCTTGGAGCTGGTGCAAGTCCATCTAATTTAAATAAACCGAGTTGTTTATTATCTCTGGCAAATTCTCTTTCTCCTTGTAAAACATTTACTTCTACTTGAGTTTGGTTATCTGCTGCCGTAGAAAAAACCTGACTCTTTTTAGTAGGAATAGTCGTATTTCTTTCTATTATTTTAGTCATAACTCCACCCATTGTTTCAATTCCTAATGAAAGTGGTGTTACATCTAATAACAATAATCCTTTTACATCACCGCCTAAAACTCCACCTTGAATAGCTGCTCCTATAGCAACACATTCATCAGGATTTATACCTTTAAACGGATCTTTTCCTATTAAACTTTTTACAGCATCTTGAACAGCTGGAATTCTTGAAGAACCGCCGACCATTAAGACTTTATTAATACTAAAAATTTCTAATCCAGAATCTTTTAAAGCTTGTCTTACTGGTCCCATAGTATTTTCTACCAAATCAGAAGTTAATTCATTAAATTTAGCTCTAGTTAAAGTTAAGTCTAAATGCTTTGGACCTGATGAATCTGCAGTAATAAACGGAAGATTAATATTTACAGAAGTCATTCCGGATAGTTCTATTTTTGCTTTTTCAGCTGATTCTTTTAATCTCTGCATTGCCATTTTGTCATTTTTCAAGTTTACACCAGAATCTTTTTTAAATTCTTGAACCAAATAGTCTATTATTCTTTGGTCAAAATCGTCTCCTCCAAGTCTGTTATTACCTGCTGTAGCCAGAACTTCTTGTACACCATCGCCCATTTCTATAATAGAAACGTCAAAAGTCCCTCCACCTAAGTCATAAACCATAATTTTTTGATCATTTTCTTTATCTACCCCATATGATAAAGCTGCTGCTGTTGGTTCATTTATAATTCTTTTTACTTCCAAACCTGCTATTTTACCAGCATCTTTAGTAGCTTGCCTCTGCGCGTCTGTAAAATATGCTGGAACTGTTATCACAGCTTCTGTAACTTTTTCCCCTAAATAAGCTTCTGCATCTGATTTTAATTTCTGTAAAATCATAGCTGAAATTTCTTGAGGTGTATAATTTTTACTATCTATATTTACTTTATAATTAGTTCCCATCTCTCTTTTAATAGAAATAACAGTTTTATCAGGATTAGTTATAGCTTGTCTTTTAGCTACTTGACCTACCATTCTTTCGCCAGTTTTAGAAAAAGCTACTACTGATGGAGTTGTTCTTGCACCTTCAGAATTTTCTATAACTTTTGGTTCACCACCTTCTATTACAGCTACACATGAATTAGTTGTACCTAAATCTATACCAATTATTTTACCCATATTATATGTTTCCTCCTAAAAATTTTAATTTTATTTTAATTAGTCACTTGGACCATAGCGTGTCTTATAATTTTATTTTCTAATTTATAACCTTTCTGAAATACTTCAGTTATAATATTATTTTTTTTATTTTTTTCATTATTCACATGAGATACAGCATTGTGAATATCTGGATTAAATTCTTCTCCAATTTTTCCAAAAGATTCCACTTTTAATTTATTTAAACAATCTAAAGCTTGATTATTTACTAAATCCAAACCTTTTTGATATTCTGAATTTACATTTTTACTTTCTTTTAGATTCTTACTAGCTAGTTCTAAGCTATCTATGACCGGTAAAATTTTAGAAACAGTATCACAAACTACACATGAATAAATCGATACTTTTTCTTTTTCTGTTCTTTTTCTATAATTATCATACTCGGCCACTACTCTTATAAATTTATCTTTATAATTTTCTAGTTCTTTTTTTATATTTTCTAATTCAGATTCAGAATTTTCAGATTCATTTTGACTTTCTTCAAAATCTGTTTTTCCCTCATTTTCTTCTTTCAAAAAATACTTCTCCTCCTTTTTATAAATCTAACATTTTATTTAATATTACTCCCAAAGTGTCAGAAATATATTTTAACTTTGAAATGAGCTTCCCGTAATCCATTCTTGTGGGTCCTATTAAACCTATATCACCAAATTTATCTCCTATACTATATTTAGTAAAAATAACACTCAAATTTTTTAACTCTGGGTATTTTAATTCATCGCCTATATATATATCAAATTTATTTTTACTTAAATTTGAAACCAAATCCAAAATATTTTTTTTATTATTTAAAAAACTAAATATATACATTAAATCATCTGTATTTGTATCTGGGACAGTTAGTAAATTATTTTGACCTTCCAACTTAATAGATATTTTTTGAGCTTCTTGAGCTGTCTCTATCAAAACGTTAAAAATTGGAAATAATATTTTTTCTACTTCACTATCATAATCTGCCAAAAATTTAACACTTTCTGAAGATATTTCGTTTAATAATTTGTTTCTAAAATTTTCACTTACTAATCTACTGAAAATTTCAATCAGCTCTGGTGTTACATCATAATCACATCTAAACAATTTATTTTTTATCATACCTGCGCTAGTCATCAAAACTATCATTAAATTTTTTCTACCAGTCTGAACAAATTGGATATCTCTTATTCTTGCTTCAGAACTCGATGGACTAGTCAACAAAACCGCAAAATTAGTAATATCAGCTAATATTTTAGAAGTTTTTTCTATTAAACTTTCGGGATCATCTGAGCGAGAATATAAAATTCCACTTATTAAATTTCTTTCTTCCGTGGAAATAGGTTTTATTTTCATTGCTCTATCTACAAATAACCTATAGCCTTTACAAGACGGTACTCTACCGGACGATGTATGTGGTTGTTCTAAAAACCCAAACTTAGCAAGTTCAACCATTTCATTTCTTATGGTTGCCGAAGAAATATTAAAATTTAAATGATCACATACTAACCCCGAACTAACAGGTTCTCCAGTTTTAATATATTTTTCTACTACAGCAGATAAAATTTTTAACTTTCTTTTGCTTAATTCTAACCTCCCCACCTTCTTTATATTTTCGATTAGCACTCTTATGTTAAGACTGCTAATTTATACTTTACTATTATTATTATTTTTTATCAATACTTTTTTTAAATTTTGTAATTTAAAGTTTTTCGAGCAAAAAATTTCGAAGATATAATATAAATTTAATTAAAATTGCTAGGTGTGAAAAATAAAAAAAATATCTTTTTATATTTGAGAGGAGTTTAGTGACTTCTGATAAACAATTACAAACCAAATAACTCTGATCTTTAATATTTGGATAGCAGTTACTAAAAAACACTTGACATTGCGTTTTATTTGTCTTATAAATAAAAGAGGTAAAATAGTGTTACATACGGGGGGCGCCATATTTGGTTAGCGAATACCACTGTATTAAAATATTGTAGGAGGTACGGTTTATGAAAAAATTGCTTAATGAAAATTTAGAAAAGGTCTCAGGCAGAGGTGTTAGAGAAGGAGAATATGATGGTAAAGTAGGATTTTTTGTCTTCGATGATGATTTGGATCAAGATGTTTTTTTCCTTGAAGATGAAAATCAAGCTCAGATTGCAAGTAATTCTTATTATATAGGGAAGGAAATAGGTAAAAAATCGTCTATTAGTTCAAATAATCCTGATGATCAGAACGATACTAATTAATTTTCTTAATTATTTTAAAATTTAAGAATTAAAATTTTAGATTTTTGGTTGTGGCTCATTATTCAAAAGAATGAGGTTAGTGGGTGTTTATTGGCATGATTGGTGGATTTTTGTATACACCACCTGCCAGGAAGATGTTATACTTTAAATACGTAAAAGCGACGATGAAATATTTTTATTAAGATGACTCAAGAAAATCTATAATATTTATATTTTAGAATGGATTGAGTTCATTATTTTTTAGAACCTGTTCACATAAAATAAAATTTGGTTAAAGTAAAAAAGAAAAAATTTTTGTTTGTACATAAAGCATACAAGATAAATAAGATATAAAAATTGTCGAGAATATCAGTTTCGGTTAAAGTTGTTTTACTTATCATGGCCTCATAACTTAAAAACTGTAATTAGATCAAACGAACATTCTTGAAAATCAAGTGGTTTAGACATATTTTTTCCGATCAATGTTATGATTTTCATTTTTAATTTCCTATTTCACATGAACAGCCTCTCTAAAAATAATAACAATAAAGCTGGTATTTCAAGTATTAATTTGTTTAAATGGTGATTTTTTGTTTCTACGTAGATTTTTCCTTTATTAGACCTATCCTAAAAACCACAAAATATAATATGAAAAGAATATGTGCACCCAGATAGGGCTTTGTTTATAGTAGATAATTGGAACTATGCTGCATGATAACGCAGCAGAAAGGCTTACTTTACTGCAAAACAAAAGTTGATCAATGCACGGTGAGGAAGCGGCAAATTGTTCTGGAGTTAAGGTTACGATTAGCAGTAGATATGGAAATAGGGCTATCTTGCCTAATGCAAAGTCTGTTAACCGGGAAATTAAACTCTTAGCTCCTAATATTGCAATGAGCTTGTATGTCGTATTCGTACACACTGTTACCACAATATTGCAAAGTAAGCACGGGAACATATTTTAACAGACTATAAAGCATATCCGATAATTTACATCCAAGAAACAAAGTTAATTGGGGATTACCTAAAGGGAGTTTATTCCACATGGTAACAGAGCCTTCATATTAATCCAAGGGCGGGAAAGCGTCAAAGGGAGGCAGTTAGTATATTTCAAAATAAGAAAGTTGAAAGGACGGAGAATCCGTGACAAAGCCAACGACTGATATTTTGGAGCGTATTTTTAAAAATTCTAGTGACCATAAAGTTGGCGTATATACTCATTTTTACAGATACCTCTTACGTACTACGTTGCTTATCAAAAATCAAGCAAAAACAATGATGCTCTGAATCCAGGTACTGATAATGATACGATAGATGAATTAGGGAAGAACGTATGTTGAAAAGTTAATAACAGAACTTACAAATGGTACTTTTAAATCCAAGCCATTACGCAGGGGATTTATCAAAAGGCTTAATGGAAAAAATGAGACCCGTTGTTATACCCGTTCAATAGTGCAATATGGTTCATAGAAGGCGACATCAAAGGCTGTTTCGACAACATAAACCATGATAAACTCATTGAAATGCTTGATCAAAAAATTAAGGATGGCAAATTTATAAATATTATCCGAGATTTTCGAATATATGAAAAACTGGAAGCACCACCAAACTTACTCGGGTACACCCCCAACTCTCACCTATTTTTGATAACATTTATTTAAATGTGCTAGGCAATAAAAAAGATGCCTCGCCTGAAGAAAAGACGGCGTTATTAAAAACAATCAAAGAATTACAAAGTCAACACAGAATTAAAAATAATTTTAATCGAAGAAAAAACATTAATTACTCACAGTAGTAAAGAAGTAAGATTTTTGGGGTATGATGTTTCGGTGCGTCGAAATTCAGAAGTAAAAATCGATTTGCTTGGAAGAAAAGCCCGAATACTAAATGGTAAAGTAAATTTATCAGTTCCGTTCAAGAAAATAGAAAAAATGATGTTTTAAAACGGTGTAACAAGGCGAAAAGAAGCAAAAAATTAGACCACTGCACAAGAAAGATTGGCTATATCTACCCGATTACAAAATTGTAGAAAGATACAATACTGAAACATGCGGTATCTTAAATTATTATTGCTTAGCTGCGGACTGGTTACTTTGCATATTTGACGGAATACAATTTTTACGCAACATTTAGAGGGAAAATACAATTCTTATATATCAAAGATAATCAAAAAGTACAGACGAGGCAAAGATTTTTTAATAAAATATAATACCCCAATCGGGAAATCAGCAAAAAAACTTTAAAATTCAAAAATTTTAAAAAACCGACAAATTATATTAGACCTGTCCAAAAACAAAAAATGGTAAAATAAACAAATGAATAAGTATGAAAAAATAAAAAAACAAAAAGACCAAAATTTCAAATTAATCACAGGAGTCACAAAAGCGGTATTCAAAAAAATGCTAAAAATTTTAAAAAAAGTATCAATAGACACACAGAAAAGGTGGAAGGAATGGACTTTCAGTTGAACTCAGATGCACTTGAATATTGGCGAGGATACAGAAAATATGCGTCATATGGCCTTTGATTATGAAGTACCAAAGTCAACGCTATGCAAATATATAATTTGGGTGGAAGATGTTTTAAGACGGTAGGAAAAGTTCAAGATCAAAGAGATTAAAAAACGTTTTAAATCCGATAATACTGAAAAAAATAATTTTGAAATGTTGTTCTTAGATGTTGAAGAACAGCCTCGAAGTACAAACAAAAAGTATCATACTCAAGTAAAAAAAGAGGCACACAACAAAATATCAAATTTTAGCTAATGCAAAAACACGTAAAACATTTGATGTTTTTAATGTAACCAGCGCAACACACAATTTTGTAATATTTAAAAACTCTTTAACCAAAATACTCGGGAAAGAAGTTAAAATTTATGCAGATAAATGGTATCAAGGAATTCAAAAATTTTTTCCGAATGCTAAAATACCAAAAAAAGCTACAAAAAATCATCCTCTCACCGAAGAATAAATCGTTGAAAATAGGCTTTTGGCACAAAAAAGAATCACAATTGAACACATTAATAGAGAAATAAAAATATTTAGAATTTGTAAAGAAATTTACAGAAACAAAGGAAAAAGAGGTTTACTCAAGGTCAAATTAATTGCAAGTTTGTATAATCATAGGTTAGGTTTTTGAGTTTAGAAACAGGTCTATTATAAACGCACCTGTGGTTTTTGGTAAAAGGAAACCAGCCTAAACTGCTGTATGCACTGGTTTAGGATGGAGGCAATGGCATATCTCGGGGCTTAAAGATGGTAGAAATACACTTCTGTATGCACCCCCCAAGAATCCCCTTCCTTTAGGCATAAGGAATGTCAAGGTTTTTACTGTAGTAGATAAATTTTGATTATTATTTAATGACATTAAAAAATCATGTATAATCAAAAATTATAATGTCAAAATAAAAATTAAATTGCGTTTATCGTAAAATCAAAAATATGGAAACTTCAAAGCAATAAAGTATCCAAACATGAATGCAAAAAATGCAATAAACCTTCTAAACTGAATATATTGAGTAAATGACTAAAACCATAATCAAAACACCGGTAACAAAATTTGAGATGCTCCAAGATTTTTGGGATTAATCAAAATACCAAAAAATGAAAACTTTATTACCTCCAAAATATTTAAACTTCAATAAACTTAATGAACAAAAAATAGTGCAAAATTTATCGCAGAAAAACACCATATACATGCTGAAAGCAGGGAAGTATAAGCAAATTTACAGCTCTTGCCAAACAAATAAAATAGAAATAACTCTGCAAAAATAATTTTTAATAATTATTTAATTTCAAACTTTCTGGTATAGATATCGGTTCTCTAGTTATTCCATTATGAGCTATAGTAAATTCTTCTATTAATGGATTAGCGCTTTCGGCGCTTAATTCATCTAATTTCCAACTAGTTACTCCCACGGACCAAAAAGTATATCTTGCTACTAGCTCAACCTGCCTATTGTACACTTCTATTTCGCCAAAAGAAGGTCCATTTTCGAGAGCAGTTTGCGGGGTAATCGAATTTAAGCTTACAAGAGCTGTTCTACGAAGGAGATTGTTATTTATCAGTGCAGCGGCAAGAGCACTAGCTGCGTTAATTCCACTTGATGAGTAGTCTCTTATCAACATTCCCCTTTTGAATTCCAGACTAAGTTCACTGCCTTCGGCCTCGCCAACTAAAATAGCATGATCGTTAACACCTCCTTCAGAGATTGTTCCGTATTTTTTGCGGACTTCTATACCTGACACTTCTTTGAAACCATATTTGTACATAAGATTAAAAGTAACTATGAAGTTACAACCTTGTTGCACATAATCCATAGCACTAGCACGTTTTGAAGGTCTTAATTTATCATAATTTTGTAAAAAACTCATTAGTTTTTCTATCATCAAATTGTCACCACTCTATACTTCAAATATATTTTTCTTTTTAAAACCAGAACTCTCATTAATTTTTTTATTTATTTTAGAAATTTCATCACAAAATTTAAGTCTTTCAATGTGATTTAAGTTAATAATTTCTTTATGTGACCAGTGAAAATAGTAAGCCAAAAAAGCTATTTCTTCATATAAAATATCTTGAGGATAACTTTTCAGGCTTCCCCGAAAAAAGGCACTTGCACTACAAATCTATTAGAACATTTAGTACATTGAACTGTTAATTTTTGTGGTTCCACAGAATTTATTTTTTGATATAAATCTTGCAAATACGCCATATCTGCTGTAAATAAACTTTCTATAACACTAACATCTATCTTATTTAGAGTACCTAAATTTTTGATAACTCTTTGTAATAACAAAATACTTAAATAGCCAGGATTTATTTTAACTCTAGGATCATTAAGAGGCATAATTTCATCCCCGGCATTTGCTAACCGCATAATACCTTCTCTATGAAGTTCTCCAGTTTGATCTATATAACCTTTGGGTAAAATAAATTTTACTTCTGTCTCAAAATTGTCTATATTTTTTATTTTTTAATACCTCCTAAGTTTTATTTTTCCATTATTACAAGTTTTTATTCACAAATTTAATTTCTAGAGTTTGTTCAAACAAAATAATTTAGAAGTGTTAAATACGTTTTTACATGTGCGCAGTAAATGGAGATCCATCGGAAATAATTGGTACACGATCTATATTGAGGGTAAATAGATGAGTGGTGTACTCGAAAATATTTTTGTGTATTTAAAAAAAACGTAGTAATTTCTGTGAAAAGGCGAATTTTTTGTTTAGATTTAACGTACGTAAAAGTTCATCCGGATGCAGCTGGCATTTTAAAAAACACTTATATTTACTTATGTATAAAGTATACGTGGGTGATGAAATTTGCGAATTGACTAAAACGTTGAATCTTATACAGATTATTTCACCAAAATCGAATAGAAAAAATCATTGAAAATATGACAAAATTTTATTAAAATAGCAATTAGTAACTAACAAGTCCGAAAAAGAACCCATAAATTAAATGATGTAGAATATCATGTAGTATGAATAATAAAATAGATCTATCCTAAAACCTAGCTCAAAGTTATAAATACCTAAAATTAAAGAAATGAGAAGTAAATGTTTTTTTGTTTATTACGATAGCGATATTGCAAAATTTTGAATCATTTTATGCGTGCTCAATATGAACTCTGTAGCTTCCAATTTGAGAATTAAACCACTTTTGATATTTGGTAAGTTCGCCATTTTTAAGTTTTTTGTAATGAGTCAAACTGTTTGAGTGATACAATTTTATGCCTTGGTATCCTTTGTCACCGATGAGCAAAATATTTTTCAAAAAATGAAATTTGCTCCTTTTAAAAATGTACATGAACCTTTCTCCTCATAAACGCCTATAATTAAGCCCGTTTCTCTAGCTGATCTTTTATTGTATAACGTTTTTTGTTTATATTTGGACGTCCGATTTCGCACTCTGTTACTTCGATAATCGCGCGGTATTTTCTTTGACTAACTTGCGTTTTAAAGGCAATGAAAACGCTCCATTCTTTCAAGCAATAGCTTCGCAAATACGCTACACATGGACTCCATATTCAAGTCCAATATTTTTCATCGTTCGATAATCATGATAATACCTCAGTGTTATTATCATCATATCTAGAACGCTGGGTTTTCGCGCTCTTCTTTTTTGTGTTCTTTCATATGCTTTTTCAAGAATCTCAATCACCGCATCAAATGTTGGTTTCATTATTCCAAATGTTACTAAATATTTTTTCTCTGGCAATTTTGACATCTTTTTTTCACTATCCTTATTTTTATTATATCATATTTTGTGATTTTAGAATAGGTATAATAAATCCGTATTATTTTTTTTACTATTTTAATTTTTGATCGCACATGTTTTTTTATTGTTTATAAATTATTTTGAATCCTGACTGAATTTTTTTAGCATTAAAACATCCAAATCATTGTTTTCATCTAATACAAGTTCACAATTTTTTGCAATATAGGAATTTATTTCTAAGTAACAATGATAGTCTAAATATATTTTGTCATTTAACACCACTAAATTACAGATAGAGTCTATTGGTTTCACACTGTTTATGACTCTTAAAATTTCTATATATTTTTCAGAGTTTTTTACATATTTTTCTGTAAGTATTACTGTAAATACGAAGCTATTGTCTCCAAAAAGTTTATTTATAATATGTGACTGTAGATTATAATATTGATTATTTTCTATTTCAAAATGTTCTATTATTATAGGTTTAGTACCAACAAATTCTTCTACAATTAAAGATATAGAAATTTTAGTTCCTTTGATTTTATAAAGATTTACTACATGTTTTAATATTTCTCTAAGTTTTTCCTTTCCCCAAATTGGGACATCTTTTACAGACAACCAGTTTGATATCCATTGTAAAAAATCATAATTTGCTATTTTAGGATCAAAATTTAGAGTTATAAAATCTATATTATCTTCTGTATCAACATACATTGACTGAAATATTCCCACAAATCTGTACAAAAAAAGATTATTTTCGAAACTTTCTTTGTATATATCTGGCAAATAATCTGCAAAAGTAACTCTAGGAAATTCAATTTTTAAATATTCGATTTTTATTTGTTCTTTTTCATAGCTTACTAACTCTAAATATATCCATAAAAACCTCCCGGTTACATCAAATAGAAGCAAATCTTTAGGATTCTTGAATTCTTTTGTTTTTATGCTTTCAAAAACTTCAATTTTTTTATTTATACTTATTTTTTTATCTAAAAAAAACTCGTCTAAATCATTTATTTTTTTATCTATTTCTTTTACAAAAATTCCCTTATAATCACTTGCAAAAATTTTCAGTTTTAATAATCCATTTTGTGGTACTTCTGATTTGATTTTTAATCTGTGCCAAATCATTTCTTGAAAATTACCATCAAAAGAGCTAGAAATAAACACCCCATTTTCAGAATTTTCAATTTTTTTATATAAACAATCATCTATAAACTTAATATTTTTTAGTACATTTTTATATTTCCAATCTCTTGTTTTATTCAAAATGAAAGATAATGCACCTGATGCCAAAAAAACCACTTCCCAAATAGATCATTGACTTAGATATTATTGCTTAAACTACAAAGAAAAATACACTTTTATAATATTTATATAAATCAGCAAGAAAACCGCTAAATGTTTATTTTAACGAATGAATCGTAAAAATATTGACAAAAAATAATGGTATGCTAAAATTATAAGAGATGTTGTTTCAACGAAAACCAAGTTGAAATTTCAAGCATTAAAAATTAAATACCGTGGGGTTTACGAGAATTTACGCTTGGGAAGCTTACATAAGACGAGTAATTGCTGGGGGACGAACCAAGAAACTGTTTGATTTTTCGCCAAGCAGAGTGTTAAAGCAATTGTGTTTGTAAAACATACTCGTAAAAAAATAAAGTATGTAAAAAACATAAAACATAATTAGAGAATTAAAGGTTTTTAAAAATTTTATAGCTGTATCACGTAATGTAAGACGTTGTATTAGACGATTTGTTTGGTTACACAAAAAATATATTTCAAAAAACTTAAAATTTAACAAATTTCACCATGAACATTTTTATTATTATTAATTTGATTTCAGATTTATACATATTTTGCTGTAATTTTAGCCATTCTAATTATCACAAAATAAAATTGCTACATTTAATTTTATTTATAAACTATTTTAGAGCATAATCAAAAAAGATAAAATATTTTTATATATTTAAAACTTCCTTGATAGAACAGTTAATATACATATTGCTGATTTGATATTTGAAAGTTTACGCCGCCCGGCTTGCCACACAACCAAAACCTGGGTACGTGTCGAAGTGGGATGGGTGAATTTTGGAGAAATTTTCTGTTTCCTATGCATAAAATACAAAGATTTGCTAATAGATAGAAACGAGATGGTTCGTATTTGAAAATTATAAATGGCTAAAATAAAATTTAGTAAAACTAAGAAGGTTGTGTTTGTATTACGATGATTTACGTGTTAGATGCGAATTCTGTAACTTGAAATTTGTGAATTAAACCGTCAGTAAGTTCGCCATTTTTCGGATTTTTATATAGCGTCAAACTATTTGAATGGTAGAATTTTAGGCCATGATATCCTTTGTCGCCAATAAATAAAATATCTTTCAACAAATGAAATTTGCTGCGCTTAAAAATCTCCAAATCATGCACAGAACCTTTTTCTTCATAAATACCTATAATTTGTTTTGTGTCACCGTTTATGACTATTTGGTCTTTTATTGTGTGTCTTTTTTTACCCGAATATGAAGCTTTTTGTCCATGTTTTGGACGCTCGGTTTCGCATTCTGTAACATCAATTATCGCGTGGTGTTTTCCTTGATTAATTCGCGTTTTGACAGCAATGAAAATGTTCCATCTTTGATTAAAGTTTGTTCGACCCATGCCATGCAACAGCCTCGGAAATTCATTGTTTAGATACACCATAATCAAAGCCCAAATTTTCCATTGTGTGGTAGTCGTGGTAATATCCAAGCATAATAATTAGCATATCCAAAACACTCAATTTTCGCGCTCTACCGCCTTTTTTCGCATCTCCTTGTATGCGCTTTAGAGGATCGCGTGCTTTGTTTCAAATGTTGGTTTTCTTATTCCGAATGTTACTAAATATTTTGTTTCTGGTAACTTTTCAATTCTATTTTTATTGTCCTTTCTAAAATTTTAGCATTATTTTAAAGTTTTAGGACAGGTCTACTTTACTAGATCCGCAATTTTTATGTATTGTCTTCGAAATTATTATTAAAATTATTGTGATATAAAATATAAGTACATCTGTTTGCCAATACATTTTTAATTTTTTTACTACTGAATAGATTCATTATGTTTTTTTATTCTGGAAAATGGGGCGGTAACTAAAATAGTTAAAAAATAAGTTATGATTCTCCATAGTAACATAGCAGGTTTCAGTGTATTATTTATAAAAAAGTTACTAAAAAAAGCAAAAAAACTAATTTCTGCAGCCCCTGCGCCACCAGGCATTGGAAAAAGGCTTGTACACATCATTACAAATGACTGAGCAGCTAAAATATCGAATATATTTGCTTGATTAAAATTAAAAGCTCTATAAATTAAATAAGGTATAACAAATATACAAAAAAGTTGAACTATAGTTAATAAATATAATTTTAATAATAAAATACTGTTTTTATACAATTCAGAATTGTTTTTATGGAAACTATCTAATTGGGTTTTTATTTTTAAAATTTGCTTTTCAGGATTTTTTATTAACTTTAATTTAGAAATTAATTTTATAAAAATATTTATCAAATTTTCTGTAAATTTTCTTTTTAAAGAAAATATCAATAAGAGAAAAATTATAAAAGCATGCGAAGCAAGTCCAATTAACATTAGTAAATTAGTCATTTTCGATATTTGCTTGGTAAAATAAGATCTTTTCCAAAGTATAAAAATCAAACCATATATAGTTATAGTTGTTTGATATATTAAAAACCTTTGAATCAAGACAGAACTTGAATTTCCAGTAGAAACATTTTGTTTTGACATAGAGTATACTTGCATTGGCTGACCAGCTACTCCACCTGGTGTAATCGAACTGAAAAATTGGCCTACGGCGCAAGTTTTCAATGCTTGCTTGAATTTATAATCGTTTTTTATATTTTTTGTAAGAATAAAAATAATAATAGAATCTATAGTAATATTCAAAAAATGGGAAATGAATGACATTATAAACCAAAAAATATTTAAATTTTTTATATTAAAAATTAAGTCAGAGAACCCATTTTCAGATAAACAAAAATAAACAAGCGCAATCAGAGAAATGATTATAATCAATGCATTTAAACTAGATTTTAAATTCATTTTCTAAAGCTCCTTAATTTTTTAAACTAGATTTTTTGCTTTACAAAGACTTATATTAAGTTTGCTATGAAAAAATTCCACTGTTAATATTATTATACAAAATAAACACAATTTTTTATGTAAAATATGTGAGAAAAATCACTAAATTCCATTTTAATCAGATAAATCATACAGAAATTAACTATACGCTAATATTGAAAACAATATAACAAACTTTGCGTATAAATATGGTTCTTACATTATTAGTTACCCCATTTTTATGCATTGAATCTTGTTAAATTTTGTTCAACCGGTGTACATCTCAAAAATGAAAATTATCTAAATTGAGGTGAGCATGGATATTAGGATTCTGATAAATTTGTTGGATATTATATAACCCAATTTAGCACGTTTCACATATGAGTTTTTTTGGCACAGAGAATACTTTATTCCAAAAACAAATCTTAATTTAATAACTACACTAAATTTATAATTAAATAATTTAGTATAAAATGAGAACAAATTGTAGATGTTTTTAATATTAAATCACTTTCTAAGAGTAAATTTAAATTTTTTTTAATCTTTTCTAAACTGATTTTACTAGAAGTTTCTAAATCTAATCTAAGTTTAAATTTTTTATTAGTATAACCAAATAGTTTACTTATTTCTTCAATATTTTTTTTATTTATTACAGCTAATTTTATTTTATATAAATTAATATAAGTTATAGAAATTGTATTTAAAACATAAAAAATATCCGGATTTTTACAAAAGAGTTTTTCAAGAAAATTATAAATCTCAAAGAGATCTCCAGAAAGTATAATTTTAGATATTTCAAAAACTTTATAATCATGACTTAAATTTGATATTTTTATTATAGAATTTGAAGTTATTTCTAAATTTTTTTCGAAAAAGCACAACTTGTCGATTTCATTTTTTAAATTATTCAAATCTTTTCCGCATCTGCTAACTAGCAAATTTATATTCGTTCTGTTTATTTTTTTATTATGTTTTTTTGTCCATTCAGAAATTTTACTTGCTATATTTACAGATTTTTCTGAAAATTCTATTATTTCTGAGTTTTTTATTTTAGAGACAAAATTTACAAAAATTTTAGTATTTTTATCTGAATTTATTAAATTTTGACTTACGACTAAAACCACAAAATCATGTAAATCTAATATTAAATTTTTTAAAATTTCTAAATCTTTTTCTCTTAAAGTTTCTAAGTCTAAATTGCTGATTAAAACATATTTTTTCTCACTTAGCGCAGGAAAAGTTTTCAAACAAACAGACAACTCGTCCAAATCTAAGTCTTCTCCATCAAATTTAGCAAAATCAAATAATTTTTTTTTGTTTTTTAGTATTATATTTTCTTTTTCTTTGACTAAATATTTCTCTTTCCCATACAAAAAATAAAAAATAAAAATTACCCCGAATTTTTACATTAAAACTTCAAACTACTAATATTATAAAACAAAAAAAGTCGAAAGTGTTGAAAAAATGAAAAAAAAGTATTTTAGCAAGCTGATTTATTATTTGTCAATATTAACGTTTATATATCTAACTTTAATTTTAGTTAGAAACTTAATTATTGATTCATATATATCAAGAAAAAGCACTCAAAACATTAAAGAAATTTACTACAAGGATAATAATATTAATAGTGAAGGATCAGAAAAAATAGAAGTTGAAACAACTGAAATAGTTAAGCAAGAAGAACCAAAAGAATATATAAAATTTGAAGATTTATTAAAAGTGAATCCAGATATAAAAGGTTGGATAAATATTGAAGGAAGTAATATAGACTACCCAGTTCTTCAACAGTCTAAAGACTTAGATAAAAAAATTTACTTTTATATAGATCATGATTGTAATAAGGCGAAAACTCGATATGGAAGTATTTTTCTTGATAATTCATGTAATTTGCAAGAAACATCAAAAAATATTTTAATACATGGACACAGTATGCGTGATGGAACTATGTTTGCTGATTTATTAAAGTATCAAAATGAAGATTTTTGCAAAAAAGCCTCGATTATAAAATTTGATACACCAGAAAAATTAACAGAATTTAAGGTTATCTCTGTTTTTAAAGCTGATATTTGCCCAGAAGATGGAAAAGTTTTTAATTATCTAATATCTGATTTTCCAAGCGAAGAGGCTTTTCTAGAATTTGTTTACAACATAAAAATAAGAAGTTTATACAAATTTCCCGTTGATATAAGTAAAAATGATAATTTAATTACTCTTTCAACTTGCTCTTATGAGTTTGAAAATTCTAGAATGGTTGTAGTTGCAAGAGAAGTTAGAGAAGGCGAAGAAAGTTTTGTAGATATAGAAAAAATTGAAAGAAATAAAAATCCATTAATGCCAGATAAATATTATGAAAAAAGGGGAGGTAAACCACCTAAATATCCAGATTTTAAAACAGCTGTTGTGAATAATAAACAATCTTGACACTTTGCCTTGCACAGATTATTGGTTCTGCGCTCTCTGTGGCTACCTGTCTTATGGTAAGTAAACTCCATTTCATTTCAAGCGTAAATTCATGTAAATTCGACGGTATTTGAATTTTGATTTAACGTAATTGAAATAATTTTTTCTGAAATTTTCTTTGAAACAAAGATTTTTTGGAATTTTTTTACTTTTAAACCTCATAAATCCCGAATTTTTTTATTAACCTTATGTGAAAATTTTCATAAATATAGTCTAAATCTTTTAATATTGACTGTTCAACAGTAGAATCTACTTTTTTTAGTTGTGTTAAATCTCTTGAACATGTGCATTGTAATTCATCGCTAATCTCGCAAATTTATACCGATTAATTCGTTTAGCAAGATAATAATTTCATACAAAACGACAACATTCAAACGTTTTTTGTATTGTATCGATTTGTTTTTTATTCGGATATATTCTAAATTTAAATGCCTTTTCCGTTTTAGTTTCCTTGATTTTGTATGTAATTTAACATTACCTCGGTCAACACGCTTGATACAAAGTATCCTCTAGACCAAAAAATTTTTTCTACTAAAACTGAAAAATGTAATTCTCAAATCCCTATAGTTGTCTGTTGTTTCAAAACTTTAATTATTCATAGTAGAAGTTTAAGTATTTTTGACTATAGAAATTTATTACTTTTTTGTCAACCTAAACTTTAGTTTAGCGGTTTTCTCAATTTTTTTCATAAGAACTTATCTGAGAGCATTTTTATTGGTTTTATAAATATAATTGCTAAAAAATAGTTAGATAAAACTTTTATAATATTAAATGGAACTATAACTTTGAAAACTAAAATATCTAAAACATTTCGAGATATTCCAAAAATGTGAACCCAAAAAAAATAGTTCAAAGGTATCTTTATTGCTAAAAATAAAGCTGTACCAAAAATTATCAAAAAATATTTAAATATTATGTTTTTAGATTTAAAAAAATAATAAAAAATAAAAATTAAAATTATGTTTAAACTTCTGATTATAAAACCAATCCAACTTGCAGTGCTGAAAAATAAAGTTCTTAAAATATTTACGGTTATCAAAATATAAACGCCGGACCTTATCCCTAAAATTACTGATACAATTAAAATTATAGAATCTGAAATTTCTAATTTTAAAAATGGCAAACTAAAATTAACTGGAATTTTTATAAAAATACTTAAAATTATAGAAATTACAGTAAATATAGAATTCATGATTAAGATTTTGATTTTTAGACTTTTAATTTATCATTATCCCCGTAAAACCTTTTAATAATATATATACTATTATTATCTATCTTTTTTATAAATTGTTCGCATATTAAACCTAATTATATGACCTAAGAAAGTCTAACATATTATGTTTGGAATGATATTAAATTCACTGTTTTTTTTATTCTTTGTAAATTTTTAGTTGTGTTCAAAGTTTATGTATAATCAATTTTTTTACCAAATAACTTAGTATTAATATTATGATCAATTAAAAACTTGTGTACTTCTTTGTTCCTTGAAGAACAAATACTTCCCTTAATTAGTCTGAAATTTCGAATCCTCCAAAACAAGTGTTTAATTTTGATTTTATTTAAGTATTTTTTTGTTAACTGCTTAATAAAGCATTAAACATATATTTTGTAACATTTAAAAATAGAAACAAACAAGCAAACCCGCTTTGATTATTTAATGTTTCTTATAAAAAGCACACCGAAATTTTGCCCAAATAGCACTACATACTCACCCAGGAGGCCATTCTAAATATCTTCCATTCAAAACATGAAAATGTAAATGATTTACAGTTTGACCCGCTTGTTTACCACAATTACTTACTATTCTGTAATCACTTTTGTGCATATTCAAATTATTAAAAATTTTAGGTATGTTTTCGAATATATAAGAAATCACTGCACTATTTTCAGAAATTACAAAATTTAAACTTTCAATGTGTTCCTTTGGAATTATCAAAAAATGCACTGGCGCTTTTGGTTCCTGATCATCAAAAGCAATCGTTTTTTTATCCTCATAGATTACTTTCGCTTTAACAACATTATTGACTATATCGCAAAAAATACAACCCAATTTCCCAACCACACCGATAAAAACTCTATCTCCACACATTTCTAACTATACTCAAAAAATATACAAAATTGGTGGGCCATCTAGGGCTCGAACCTAGGACCAACCGGTTATGAGCCGGTTGCTCTAACCAACTGAGCTAATGGCCCAATTTAATCATATGTTTTATAATAATTTAAAAAAAATTTTTGTCAAGAATTTTATTTTAAAAAAATTCAAAATTTTTAACTCCTTATTCGATTAAAGAACAATCAAACCATAGGTTTTACGTTTTTTTTTATAAAAGTTTTGTGTAATTAGTTTTTTCAAATATTTTTGAACAAATAATTTCTAAAGTATTACCGATGTAAAACTCATAATACAAAAGAAATAAAAAAAAATTCAAAAAAATTATAAATTTCATATATAACCGCTAAGGTTTTTTTATTTGTTTTGTCGTTAGGTTTTAAAATTCATATATTTTGGTATATTATTTAATAAAAAATAAAAATGATATAAATTATGAAAAATTTGTTAATTAAACAATGTTTTGAATGTATTTGACTTTAATGTTGTGTAATAATATTAATAAAACTAGTTTTTAAGGCACAATTTTTAATAAATATTAATAAAGATTAAATAAAATTAAATTTAGGTATTGCAATTGGTTTTATTTAGTAATAAAGTTGCATATAATAGTAGAGTGATCTAATGTTGTCTCAACTATTATCACAAGGAATAAATATATTCGAAAATATATTTAAAAAATTTATCAAGGATGTGTTGTGTTTAAGGTGTCGATGTATAGACAAAATAATTTGGTATACATAGCCGATGACGAATCAAACGTTAGAAAGACGGTTAGTGTAGCACTAAATGAACAGGGATTTGAGACTCAAGAATTTTCTAGTGGAAAGGATCTTTTGATAGCTATCAACAAAAAAAAACCAGATTTGATAATATTAGATTTGATTATGCCGGATGTTGATGGCTTAGCTGTTTGTGGTAGATTAAATTTAGAAAAAGAAACTAAGAGTATTCCTATTATAGTATTAACTGCTAAGAGCGAAGAGGTCGATTGCATCCTTGCTCTTGAAATGGGAGCTGATGATTATGTAACTAAACCTTTTGGTTTAAGAGAACTTTGTGCAAGAGTGAAATCAGTTATTAGAAGAAATGATAATCTGAAAATTAATCTTGACGTTGAAGAGATAATAAACATCGGAGAAATTAGTATAAATTTGGCAAAAAGAACTATTACCAAAAGAGGTAGTTTTGTAGAATTAACCACTAAAGAATTTGATATGTTTACTCTTCTAATTAAATCAAAAGGTAGAGTATTAAATAGACATCAGATCATTCAAAAAGTTTGGGGAGCTGATTGCGAAGATAACATCAGAACTGTAGATGTTCATATCAGGTATATCAGAAAAAAGATAGAAGATGAACCTGAAAATCCTAAGTATGTGAAAACATTAAGAGGCGTGGGTTATAAAGGTGCTACTGAGGAGGATTTTTTGCCTAGTCCAGCAGTTTGTGCCTGATGGTTTTTTTATAAAGATGTGAGGAATCTTAAATTTTAAGGTTCCTTGGTGTTTCATAATTTATGTAAAATAAAAAAATTGTCGAATAAAATGAACTAGAACTAAAATATATTCACATAAAAGGGGAACTCAGAAATAAAAGCAAGTAGAAATAAAAAACGTTCTATCTTAGTTTATTTTTTAAATGTTAATAATGCTAATTTTGATTTCTAAAGATATATTAGTAAATTTAGTGATTTTATTCAGTTTAATTTTTTTGGATTTGTGGTATAATGTAAATGTAAGGGGGGCAGTAAAATGACTAATGTAGAAAAAATTATCGATAAAGTCAATGCTACCATGTCAATCGTGGGAATGCCGCTAACTATTAAAGATAGATACAGAATAAAATAAGTCTTAACTGATAGAATTTCTTTGGAAGAAATGGTAAGAAGACTTGTTTTAAAACATACTGTAAAAGTTGGTGGCTAATATAAATGATTATCACAAATTTGATAATGTTTTAAAAAATAAGTTAAATGTACAAAATTAAGCAAAACTCAATGTGGCAAAAAACAAAATGTACACATAACACCAATATGAACTGTTATGTCACAAAAAAAGAAGTCGAGTAGCAAGATAGATGTGGTTTATCTGTTGAAGCAGGACATTATTTTCGAGAACAGAAATTTTATTTTCAAGTAATTTAACTTGACTTTTTTAAGGGTTTATGGCACAATATAATTGTAAGAAATAGTAACAATCATAAATTAAGATTAATGAAATAGAATAAAAAATGTCAGTATTATCAATGTTTTATGGTATAATAATAAGTATATTTACTAAAAATGAGCATAACCCGCCGCATATACACGCTGAGTATGGAGAATACGAAATGTCGGTTACGTTTGAAGGCGAAATTTTGGCTGGGAACTTACCAAGAAAACAAAGAAGATTGGTAAAAGCATGGATTGAAATTCATAAAGAAGAATTAGAAGCCGATTGGAAATTAGCGATGAAAAAACTTCCGATATTTAAAATAAAACCATTAGATTAAAAAGGGGGTGGTTAAATATGAATGAGTATTACTACGCAAAAAGCGTAGAACCACTTGAGGATTATAAGTTATTGATAACTTTTTCAAATGGTGAAAAAAAAGTCTACGATATGAAATCACAACTTGATGACTGGTATTATGAACCATTAAAGAACATTGAATTCTTTAAGACCGTTCATATTGCACGTCATACGGTAGTGTGGAATGGTGAAATTGATATTTGTCCAGAAGATTTATATGAAAGTAGCAAGTTGGTTGTAAATTCATAACAACTAAAAAAACAAAACAATCCTAAGAATGATGCTATCTGAATTAAGTTCTAGAACAAAAAATATCAAAATAGTTTAATACAGCAGAATTTACATTTATAACAGTACAAAAAGAAACTTCGGGTATACACAATTTACTTTATAGGTCATTAGTTAATATTTTTAAATTTAATATACAATTAATAAATACTTGAACAGATGTTATTTTTAATTTTCAATATATAAATCACTAATTCTTAAAAATAAGTTAACTTTTTTGTATTTGCTTTATGTTTTCTAAAGTAATAGTTTATTTGCTATCTTTGTATGTCATTGGTAATTTTTTTTCTTGCTGCATGTAAGTTAGTTACAACTATTCCACTGCCTAACTTACCGAAATTTTCTGAATTTATTAAACTAATATAAATGTTTTATGTTTTTTCAATTTCTGATTCTTTAAAAATTGAATTTAATATTGACGAAATGTGTCTAACTTTTATAGTTTCATTTCCACTAAGACTCAAAAACACATTTTCAATATTTTTTTAATCTCGAATTCTTTTTTAATAATTTACCGTCAGTAAACATAAAAAATTTTACGCAAAGTTATTATTTTTGAGTTTTATAGCTACCACATTTTGGGTTTCATTAATAATATATTTAAAAGTGATATTATCTTTTCCAAGCTGTTTCAGACATAGAAAAAGCGGACTTTTGTTTGTAAATAAAATATTTTCTATATTTGAAATATTTTGATTTTTATTTAATTTTATGTAAAATATTTCCCTACAGCTGATATAATTTAAAAGTAAATTCAATTTATTAAACAAATTCACTGGGAAAGAGTTCTTTGATATATAAGTATAAGTGTAAGAATTGCAGATAGGCTTTTCACCGAGATTGTACGTATTATAATAATTTAATGATTCTAGATCTTCAATTTTGTTTATGAATGGATATAACATATGGTCGTCTTTTATGAGTTCATCTGATAGATTAAAATAAAAATATTTAGTTAGATCATTTTTACCACAATCCCAAGTTACATCTAAATGATAATATTCTCCTTCTATTTCGACTATATTCCACATATGAGGTTCTTTATGTGCAACTCCACTAACTGTTCTACATCTGACTCCTAATTCTGTTAATATTAATTGAGTGGCTTTTGCATATCCTTCGCATACAGCTTTACAATCCACTAAGCACCCATAAGAAGTAAATATTTTATAATTTCCTTCCTTATAATACGTACAGTTCTCCACAATCCAATCGTGGACAAACAACTCTTTTTCGTAATCAGAACTGTTAAAATTAATTTTAATTAAGATTGAATTTAATTTTTCTTGAAGCCTTTTTTCTGCAATTTCTAATTCAGCTAAAGAGACATTAGAGTATATCTTTAAACAAGTACAATTTTCTGAAGGATTATAAAAGTATTCAAAGTAGTTAGAAATCCAAAAAATCTCAGGATGATTAGAAAAAAATTCGTAAAAGGCTTTTTGTATTTCTTTTGAACTAAATTTTTTGTATATAACTATAGGTTCAATCTCATATAATTCTTTATCGTTTTTCCTAGTTGTCAATATTTTTCTTGAATTTATTGAAATATTTTCGTATAAACATTTTTGATTTTTTATTTCCATAATGCTCTGATCAGGACTAATTTTACCATTAAAAGAATAGATATTAAAAATCGAAACAAACATACAAAAAATTATAAATGTTATTTTTAGATTTAATTTTTTTATATAAATTCACTTCCAAGTATATAAAATACATATGTACCATTTTACAGTAAAATTCATAAAAATACAATATACTATTATAAATTTTCGTACCTTAATTTTTTTATTAACAACACTTCCGTGAATATGACCATAATAACATTTTTTTACTTTTTTTTCGGTCAGAATATCAATAATTTCCTTTGCTTCTTGGCTATCATATGGGTTTCATATTTGATACTAATTAGGTCGTAAATCCGGCTAGAGCATATTCATATGAAATGAAATTTAGTGTAAAAATACGAAAATAATAAATGAAATCCACTACACTTTTACTATTGTGTACTATAATACAAACTATACTGCTAAATCTAACAAATTTATATATTAATAAATAAATTTTAACAACTATTTCAAAATACCCGCACTTGTTATATAATCTATTTTTTATAATAAAAATCTCTTGAAATTTATAAATTACAAATGCGGTTTGAAGTTTTATGCAAAAACGGAATTGCTGACATACAAATTTTGGTATTTTTAAACAAGACTTAAAATATTTGTTTCACTTTTAATTCCAATTCTATTCGACACTAATTCATATATAAACTCAGTATTTAAATTATTAAAATTACGTAATGTCACTTTGATTTCACTATTGTGATATGAGCCATTCCTTTTTAGTAATGCTTTATATCTTTCAACATTACCAAATTTTATATTACCAAACATTACAAATTCATCATTTTTTTGGCCATGGACTAATTTTTCAATACTTGATCCATCGCATCCAACAGTTTCAGAATTTACTTTGAAATACCTTCCAGCATCAATTTTATATGCACCGCCACTGTTGATACTTATCTTAGCCATTTCATATTTCCATTCTTCAGAACAGAAAAACTTATTATAATCGAAATAATTATTTTCATTTTTATAAAGTGCCACTGTACTCAATATAAGACTTGTGATTAAAACGGTACCACCAGTTATAGTTAGTAAAGTTTCTTTTATTTTATTCAAACTCATTTGAATTACCTCCGTTGTATAGAATCACTTCACAGTCATTAGAATTTACTAGATTATTTTTGTCAACGGAATGCTTACGCTTGCGGTAATTGTATTGTTTTTACCAACATTTTTTAAATGCCGGTTTATTATAATATTCTTTTTTAGTTATTCTGTTAATTGATTGCAAAATTCGGTAAAATTATTATTTTCGAAGTAAACAAATTTTAGATTTGAGAATATCCAAATTACAAAGAAATACAGATATTAATACGGCAAAGAACATCTGACTTAAAAAATTTAGAGCTAACAGCGTAAAATAATAGAATAGCAAATAGTTAAGATAGTAATTATCGAAATACACATCGTAAGTTACGAAATCTGAAAAACAGAAAATTTTTGAAGGTAAACCACGAAGCTTTCGATTTTAGTTGTATGAGGTTTACTTTCTGTGGCGCTTCTACTAATAAGTGGGGTTTTCCGAAGTTCAATGGTCACAGTATCAATAGGCTAACTCCGTGAGTTTCACGGTTTTTTGAATTTTATGTTGACAATAATCTAGATAGTGTCGTCAATAAAAAAGTGATATAATAAAAACGGTGATAAAAATGTATAGAAGGCACGATATAATGAAAAGAGTTTGGAAATTATTGAAACCAAACTTGAAGGACAGAAAAGGCACTCTCGGAGGAAACGTGCAGGACAACAGAAGATTTATAAACGCAGTTTTTTTGGAATTTGCAAACGGGTGCGCCGTAGCGAGATTTGCCCGCAGAATATGGAGATTGGAAAAATAATCACAGAAGATTTTGCCGTTGGAGAGACAAAGGTGAATGGGAAAAATTGCTGAAAATTTTAATAGATGAACCGGAGGTTAATGATAGACGCGTCCCGTGTAAAGGTTCACCCACACACAGCCGGCGCAAAGGGCGGAAATCAGGACATAGAGCGTAAAAAAAAGGGGCTCAATTTCAAAATTCACCGGATGCGCATGGTATGCCGGTCAGAATGTTTGTCACAGCGGGTACCGTCGCGGATTGCAAGTTTGGAAAAAAGCTTGCAACCGGCATAAGCGCTGACTTTTGGCTAACCGATAAAGGCTACGATACCAATGAAATTTTTGAATTCGCAAATTCAAAAAACATGGAAGTTGTGATTCCGCCAAAGAAAAATCGAAAAATTCAAAGACCCTATGATAAGTATTTATACAAACCTCGCCACCTCGTTGAAAATGCTTTTTTGCACTTAAAACGTTGGCGCGAAATTGCTACTCGTTACCCTGCATCGCTCTTTGGGCTGGTCTTTGTTGACTACTATCACAAGTTTAAGTTTTTTCGGGCAACAAAAATTCTGATTTTTTATTGTTTGCTTAACACAAACAAGCACTATTCATCCCACCACCTATAAAGACGAGAAAATTTCGTGCAGACTGTTAAAAAATATAAATAAAGAAATATTTGCACATTATACTATCAATAAAATATAATAAGTAATAATTTGTATAATGATATATAAGTTGAGTTTAGTACCAAGGTAGATGATTTTATGAGATTAATTGCGGATATGCACTGTCACACTATAGCTTCCAGTCATGCATATAGTACTATTTCAGAAAATGTTCAGGAAGCAAAAAAAATTGGTTTAAAATTTTTAGCGATAACTGATCATACTGGTGATATGCCTGGCGCACCTGATCCGTGGTATTTTGATAATTTAAAAATAATTCCCAGAGAAATAGATGATCTCGTGATACTAAAAGGTGTCGAATCTAATATTTTAAATAATAATGGAGAGATAGATGTTCCTAATGAAGAATTAGAGTGGGTTGTAGCTTCGATACATGATGTAGCGTATTTTGGTGATCATACTTTGAAAGATTGTACAAACGCATGGCTGAATGTGGCAAAAAATCCCATTGTAAATGTGATTGGTCATAGTGGTTTGTGTGATTTTAAATATGATTATAAAAAGGTTATTCCTGAGTTTGGTAAAAATGGAAAATTAGTTGAGATTAATAATAGTTCATTTGTTATTCGCCCAAAAAGCATAGAAAATTGTAAACAAATTGCGCTTTTATGCAAAGAATATGGGGTGAGCATAATTGTAAATTCAGATTCTCATTTTTATACTCAAATTGGAAAATTCGACAAAGCTTTGGAATTATTAAAAGATATTGATTTTCCTGAAAAATTGATTATAAATTCAAGTTATGATAGATTTAAAGTTTATTTAGAAAAATATACTAAAATATTTTTAACATAATAGACCTGTCCTTAAACGAAAAAATAGTAAAATAAACGAATGAATAAGTATGAAAAAATACAAAAACAAGGAGATCAAAATTTCAAATTAATCACAGGTGTCACAAAAGTGGTATTTAAAAAAATGCTGAAATACCAAAAAAGTCACAAAAAATCATCCTCTCACCGAAGAAGAAATCATTGAAAATAAGCTTTTGGCACAAAAAAGGATTTTTTATTATTTTTGCATGTTAATTTCTACTCGTCAGCTGGGATTTTTCTAATTTAGAATTATTCTTTTATTAGAAACACTCTGATATAGATAATTTTTTTTGAAATTTTTACAGCTTCTGCTTTTTTTAGCAGAAAATTTTGATTTTCATCTTTTATTTCTTTGTTTACATTAAAATTATCTAATCTTACCTTAGGCTTACCAAGATACACATATAATTCGTTATTATCTGGAATGTTGTCGTTATTTTCGTTTATAAATATATTTTTATAACTATCTCTTAATGGATATATAAAAGTTTTTACAGCTTTTTTTTGATTTTCAGAACTTATAATAGTTACATAATGACCATATAAATCTATTATTTTAGCAACTGAAAAAATCATATATTTTTTATTCTCTCAAAAATAAAATCAGTGTCTTTAATTAAATCCAAAACCGAACTTTTGGCTTGCTGAAAAACATCAAAAGCTAATTTTACATCTTGTAATTTGTTATTTTTTATTGTTATATCTCCAGTTGAAAAGGACTCTAATTCTCCGTTCGATGCTTTGTACAAAACATATTTATAAAAATTTAAAGATGCAGCTACTGGTACTAATCTTGATATGTCTTTATCTGATAAATCATTTATATTTATTTTTAGATTAGATTTTACTTCATTAATAGATTCTTGACAAATTGCAGACCATTTGGAAATTTCACTAGAATCAAGTCCCGAAATTAACTCAAATCGGGTTAAGACTTCTTGTAAATTTATAAAAAATCAACTCGTAGAATAATCTAATATTTTAACAGCATCTTTAAATATTCTAGAAAATCCTGCAATTATACTTATACCAGCTTGTTCCAATTGTTTTTCTATTACTCTAGAATAATCTATTAAAACATCTCCGTTCTGAATCATTTGAAGTGAGCATGACTTATCGAAACCTAAAATTTTACTATCTTCTATACTAGCAGCGTTAAATAATTTGGCACCTAATGGAGTTATTATTTTTCCTGTTCCCTGAAAATCTAAACCTGCTTTTGAATCCTTCATCTCAATTAGACTTAAAATATCTTTCATAGTCTTAGTAGAAGCAAGTATTATGTCAAGTTTATACGGTGATACAGCTTCCCACAGTTGCAACAAACTATTGTAATTTAAAGTTCCAGGTGGGTTCCCTTTTACAATTTCAGCTTTATCACCGTCTGTTCCTATTAAGGTATCTACGGCATCTCTTAATAACTCATTTGCTAAATCTACACCTATTTGTTTTAAAATTACGGTAACTATATCAAGTGTTTGATATTTCAAAGATTCATAAGAGCTCGAAAATATTCTTGCATGTTTTTTTAGAGAAATTAATTCACTCTTGGTTCTTACAGTAACATTTCTTATATCCCCAGCTTCTGGAACTTCGTTTTCAGGTTCTTTAGAAGGATCAGTCTCGGAAGAAATTGATCTGTAATCCAGAGTGCTTATTTTAGTTATAGTAGATAATATAAATTTCAAAGCGCTTGTTCCGAATAAGCCTTGTTTTACAGATCTTGTTAAATATTCTGGAAATAAAACTGCTGAATCGCTAGTTGTAAAAAATTTTTCTACTGTATCACAATTCAGACCGTTTATTTTTATGTCAAATCTTTTTAATTGTCTCTGAAAAAGCGTCTAAATTTTCTAATTCAGTGTTTTTGTAATTTTCGTTTGGATCTATACTTTCTAAAACTTTTGTAAAATCTTTTCCAGCAATTTGATACATACCTTTTTCTAATCTAATAGAATCATACATTTCAAATTTCTCCAATCAAATTTATTATTTAATTTATATTTTTTCAAAAACATAATTATTACTAAATATTTAAATATTCGAAAGCATTAGTACAAATTTTTATTATTTTAAATTTTTAATTTTCTAAAAATCACATGAATATCTAGCGTCATAAAATTTCATATCTATCATATCATTTGGGACTTTATTAGGAACTTTTTTAATTTTTTTTAACAAAACATTTTTTTCATCATAATCATAGAAATTTTCATCTAATATTGACACTTTGAACGTGCTATTATTTTCTTTTGTACATAATGGACTAAACATTACATTTCTTAGAGATTGAAAATCTAATGTTTCAGATTCCTCAGATGAAATAATATCAAACAAAATTTTTTCAAAACCATTTATTTTATATATTACCAATTTTTCCTTTATAGAGCGTTTATTTACACTATTTTCTTTTTCGCACCAATAAAAATTTTCAATCTCTTTATATAATTCAGTTTCTAATTCTAATTTCATAGGACCATAACTCGGAATTTCTCGTTCTCCACGCATCACAAGGAAAGAGCATTTATAGTCTATTGTTCCATTTCTATATAAGGGACAAAAATAATGATGATCTCGAGCTTCTGTGCCAAACATTTCTATAGCATCAAAAAATGCAACCACGCTCTTCAACGCAGTAATAATATTGCTAGTAAAAGGAATATATGTTATATTGGAACAATAGCACACATTGCTAAGACAAACCATGCCAACAATTTCACTTTGCAATTTTTCATAATATTTAATCCCGATATCACCGCCGAGTATCATGCTAAACATGGCAATTGGAGTAATTAATGCAAGAATAATATGAGCTTTTTTTGTCATTTTTACAAAACCTTTCAAATCTAAAACAATCTAAATATATTTATATTTTAGCATAAATTCTATAAAATATAAACCACAATATTTATATTTTAAAATATTAAAACTAAAATGTCGACGTAACATATTTGTGCCTATAGCATCAAAAATTTGTTTTACTTGTTTTTTATATTAATATTTTAAAATATAAGTGCATGGTTTAATTTTATTATTTCATATGTACATTAAAATATAAAAATTAAAAGTAGAAATATATAATGAGTGTTGATTTCAATATGCGTCTTAATATACAAAGTGCAGTTACTGCAAGTTCATTAGCAGATAACGAGGGTTCAATAAGATCTCTTGAATGGTATGTGTTACTGAACAGGCAAATGAAAAAATGCTATTTCATACAAGCTTAATGAAAACAATCTTATAGCAGTTGAAGTAATAAATAATTACCGACACTCTACTTGACTAAATATCAAGCAAATTTTTGATTCTACGCCCTAAGCGATTACTCGTCTTACGTAAGCTTCCCAAACGTAAATTCCCGTGAGCCTCGCAGTATTTAATTTTTAATGCTTGAAGTTTCAACTTGGTATTCGCTGAAACACCATCTCTTTATAATTTTAGCATACTATTATTTTTGGTCAATATTTTTACGATTCATCCGCTAAAATAAATATTTAGCGGTTTTATCGCGAATTTATATAAAAATATGTGTTTAGTTAATTGATATAAATTTTTAAACGTAAATTCTAATTATTAAAATTAGAGTTTTTTTGTTAAGTTTTATATGATTTTTTCACTCGCATATCTTTCCCAACGAAACACAATATTTTACAGCTACCAAGTATTCTAGAGAAAATTTTTTCACTATAATTAATTTCTACTTCCGCTACAGAAAGATTAGTAATTATAATATATGGTTTTTTAAGTAAAATTCTATTATTTATGATATTGTAAACAATTGAATTTGAAAAATTAGACCTACTTTCTTCGCCAAAATCGTCTAAAATTAAAAAATCACAATCTATTAAGTTATCATAATTAAAATTTTTTGAAAATCTGCTTTTCTCTAAATTTGCAACTATTTCTGGAAACGAACTATATATCACTGAAAAATTTTTACCAATCAAAACATCAGCTATAGCAATAGCTAAATGTGTTTTTCCTAATCCTGTTTTTCCTGTCATCACTACACTTTCAAATGAAAAATTAAACTTTTTAGCATAATCTTTACAAAAATTTAAAATTATTTTCATTTCTGACAAATTTTTAAAAGAATAATGTTTAAGGTCAAAATCTTCAAACTTAAAATTTTCAAATTCACGCAAATTTTTTACATTTTCTTTTTTTAATAATTCTTTAAAACAATCACACATTGTACCATTTCTTTTAAAACCAGTATCATCGCAAATTTTGCAATTATAATTAATTTCAAAATAGCTTAAATTAAGATTTTCAAATTTTAAAATTTTTTCTATTTTTTTATTTAAATTTTCGACTTTTTCTTTCAATTTTTTGAGTTCTTCTGGAACATCTTGTTTGTTTATTATTATTTTAGCAATTTCAGCAGAAACAGATTTTTTTATATTTCTATAATTTTCTATTTCCGGATATTTTTCATACAACAATTTTTGCCTTTTTTTGGCTTCTTCTATTTTTAAAATTTTCAGATTATAAATTTCATTTCTTACTTTTTCAAACACTTTTAAATCATATTTCACTTTTTGCCGCCATAATTATTTTCTAGGTATTTTTTATTATATAATTCATATTCTTCTAAGTTATATGATGGTTTACCAACTAGAACTTTTATTGATTTCTTATTTGCAACTAAATGAGACTGTGCTTTAGCAACTGTATTAATGTCTTTTTTTGACCAAGAAATACCTACAGCTTTTATATACGGTATAGTTGCCCTATTTATCGATTTACAGTAATTAATTAAAAACACAATTAATTCTATTGGTAAATTTTTACTTTTATACAAATCTATTAAAATATCTAAATCATTTCCGGATAATAATCTTCCAAAAGCAACCTCAGATTCTTTTATTAATAAACAAATGTCACTTTCAAATTCCAAATCAGATCCAACTATAATTTCATGTTTTAACAAAAAATTTAATGAATCTTTTATTACTTTGCATTCTAAATCTAAAAAATTCGAAATATTTTCAATGTAAAAATTTCTACTCGGGTTTCTTAAAATAAAAAGCAAAACCTTTAGCTGAAAAAAATCTAAAATATTTATATATTTATCCATTACAAAATCTGGAATTATAAAACTAGTGCCTAACAAATCTGGGTTTAATTTATATCTCATATCAAACTTCCATTATAACAGGTAAAATAACAGGATTTCTTTTGGTTCTAGAATAAAACAACTTGTACAAATCATCTCTAATTTTAGTTCTTATATTATTCCAATCTTTAGTATTTTGTGCAATACAAAATTCAATCGCTTTTGTGACTGTATATCTAGCTTCCCGAATTAATTTTTCAGATTCTTTTACATAGACAAATCCTCGAGAAACTATATCAGGACCGGAAACTATGTGTTTATCTGCACGGTTTAAAGTTACAACAGAAACTATCAAACCATCTTGACCTAAATGTTTTCTGTCGTTTAAAACTATGCTTCCTACATCTCCAACACCAGATCCATCGACATATATCGGTTCTAAAGTTATTTCACTGACTTTTTTAATACCTTTTTGAGAAATCTCTATAACGTCACCACTATTTCCTACATATATATTTTCACTTGGCGTTCCCATATTTTTAGCTATTTCAGCGTGTTTTCTTAAATGTTTGAACTCACCGTGTACAGGAATAAAATACTTAGGCTTAACCAAACCATGAATTATTTTAAGCTCTTCTTGACATGCATGACCAGAAACGTGAATTTCATACATTGACTCATGGATAACTTCGCAACCTAATTTCATTAATTCATTAATAATACTATTCACTGTTTTTTCATTTCCAGGAATAGGAGTAGCAGAAATTATAATAAAATCATTTGGCCCCACTGTAATTTTTTTATGCTCAGAATAAGCCATTCTGTACAAAGCAGACATTGGTTCACCCTGACTTCCAGTAGAAACTAATACTATTTCACTATAAGTGTATTTAGTAACTAGTTCAATATCTATAATCACAGCATCAGGAACTTCTATATAATTTAACTGCTTGGCAATAGCTATGTAATTTAACATACTACGACCTGAAAAAGCTACTTTTCTTTTATATTTAATAGCACAATCTATAATTTGCTTAATTCTTCCAATATTCGAAGCAAAAGTTGCTATTACTATTCTCTTATTACCAGCTTTTTGAAATAAATTTTCAAATGATTGATTAATTATTTTTTCAGTAGCAGTATAACCATCTCTATCAGCATTTGTTGAATCAGCCATAAGAGCCAAAACACCTCTTTTGCCAAATTCAGCAAATTTTGCCAAATCTATCATTTCACCTCTTGCAGGTGTGCAATCTATTTTAAAATCTCCTGTATGAACTATAATACCTGCGGGTGAATGTATAGCCAATCCCACAGCATCAGGTATAGAATGGTTAACATGTATAAATTCAATTTTAAAATTTCCTAAAATTATAGATTGTCCGACAGTTATAGTATTTAGCTTTGCATTTCCAAGCATTCTACGTTCTTTTAACTTACTTTGTATTAAACCTATAGTTAAAGCAGTACCATATATCGGAATATTAATTTTATTCAATAAATACGGTATAGCACCTATATGATCTTCATGACCATGTGTGACTATTAAACCAGAAATTTTATTTTTGTTACTAACTAAATAAGAAAAATCAGGTATAACTAAATCTATTCCAAACATTTCACTATCTGGAAAAGCCATACCACAATCTAAAATAAAAATCTCATTATTGTATTCAAATAAAGTAATATTCTTACCTATCTGATTAAGACCACCTAAAAATATAACTTTTACTTTAGGATGAATTTTAATTATATTTTTTCTGATATATCCAGTACCATTTGGTTCAAAGCTAACAGCTCTAGGTCCATCATTATTTACGCTTAAATCACTCATCGAAACTACCTCCAATGTAATATATAAAATGTTTTTCAAATAAAAAGTCACACGTTAAACAAAAAAATTCTAACCTGCAAAAAAATCCGTACAAACCTTGTAACTAAATATAGTAAATTAATTTTTATTTTTGTCAAGTTAAAATATTACAATTAAGATATTTAAGAGTAAAAATTTTTGCTGTGAATAGTAATTTAATATATAATGGATAGTGAAACATTAAAAAAATTAATATTGTTAACTGATATTAATAATTTAATATATATAAATTACCCATGAAAATTCGAGAATATCCAAATTGTAAGAAATGTATAATAAAAAATATTAATAGAGGCTCTTGTATAGCATCTAAAGGAATGGGATACTATAAAAACAAGGAAGTATCGACGTTTAAGCACACAAAAAATCAATAAACTTTTTCTGTTTTTTTCAAAAACCTAACTGCGCACGAAAATTGCAGATGTGAACCAAACACAGTAAGCACCTATTGCAAAAATTTCCGAGAGAAGATTTTCACTAAATGTGTATAAGAATCTAAAACAAGGAATTTGAAGTTGATTTATGAGGGCTAAGTAAGTTTTTATAGCGGCGGTTTGAGGAAAGCTTATGTTGGCTTAATTTTAAACGATAATGAGTTTGAACGTGGCAAAAGGTTAACAGAGTCGAGTGTTTTTGATTGTTTTGTAAATGAAGATTTATTAAAGTTAATTAAGAAATTGACAAATCAATAGAATTTTGATATGTCAAAAAGTATTGATTATTTAAACTTTGCTAGGCAAAAATCAAAATTAAATTATTGTTGAAAAAAATTCAAAATTATAGTTATTTTTATAATTAGAAGTAGTTATGCTTGTGCAATAATATTTCATGTAATATAATAAAAAAGAATATGTATGGGTATTTTTGAAGCAAATTGAAACATTTATGTAAAGCTTAAACTGTATGTTAAAATAGAAAATTTTCAACTAAAGTATACAGTTTTGGATGTCGGTGTTTTTTTGTAATGATTTTGAAAGAGAGTAAAACTTAATTATGATTTCTATTGCTATAGATGGTCCCGCGGGGGCTGGTAAAAGCACAATCTCTAAAATTTTAGCTGAAAAATTAAATTTCATATATTTGGACACGGGGGCACTGTATAGATCAATTGCATATTATCTTGTGTCTAATAATTTAAATTATGAAAATATGGAAATTTTGTCATCAAATTTAAAACATATAAAAATATTTTTTAAAAATAATAATGTGTTTTTAGGGTCTGAAAATATAACGAAAAAAATCAGGGAAAATAATATATCCAGCATAGCTTCCAAAATCTCTAATTTTAAAATAATTAGAGATTTTTTATTAGGAACTCAAAGAGATTTTGCTAAAAACAACAATACAATAATGGATGGAAGAGATATAGGAACAGTTATTCTTCCGTTTGCAAATATAAAAATTTTTTTAACTGCCACTGTTGAAGCAAGAGCTCAAAGGAGGTACAAAGAATTTTTGGATAAAAAAAATTTTAATATAAATTATGAAGAGGTTTTAAAAACCATAAAACAAAGGGATTTTAATGATTCTCACAGAAAAATATCACCTTTAATTTCTGCCGAGGATGCTGTAATAATAGATACCACTTATTATGATTTGAATCAATCTTTTAATATTGTGTTTGATATAGTAAATGAAAAGCTGAATTTATAATTTTTTTGCATAAAAACTAATTCAAATTAGTATTTATAAATATATTAATTTGAAGGAGCAAAAAAATGGCAAATCAAAAACAAGAAATAAAAATTGTAAAAAAGAAATTTTCATTTCGCAAACGTCAAGTGATTTTAGCTTCATTAGTGGTTTCTCTAGGATTAGCAGTGTATTTAAATTGGCAATTTTCAGATGATATGGATAGAAGTCTAAAGACTACTAATATTTTAGATTCTGAAAAATCTGCAGGAGAAGCAAGATTTGTGAACAATAGTTTAGAAGAAGAATCAGAAAATCCCAAAAATAAGAATTTTGAAAAAAAGATTACTTCAGATATTGAATATTTTTCAAAAGCAAAAGCTGAAAGGCAAGAATCAAGAGAAAAATCTATTAAATTATTAAAAGATAGTTTAGGGGACGCCCAAGACTCTAAATCAAGAGCTGAAATTATAAGAAAAATTTCTAAAATTTCAGAAAATTTACAAAAAGAAATTAATGCTGAAAATTTGATAAAAGCTAAAATAGGCGCAGAATGTCTAGCAATTATAAATGAAACAGAAAAAACTAGAAAATCAGAAAAAGACCATAAGTTTGATTTAACAGAATGCAATGTAGTGGTCCCAGGTGGTGCTCTAAAAGATGAAAAAAATAATAACATTGCTATACAAATAAGAGATATAGTTTCGAATCAAATAGGAATTCCTTTTAATAATATAAAAATTATCGAAACTAAAAAATAAATAAAAATTTATTTAATTTTTGTTTGCCAAATTTTAAGTTAATCAAAATCAAATTTAAATACTATGAAGAATTTTGAAAAAAACAAAGAATCAAAAATAAAAGCTAAAAACAAATAATTTGAAAAAATAACATATAGAATAAGTAAAAATATGTCTAAAATACTTAATTGTTAAGAAAATTTGTCCAACTTTATTGCGATTTTTGGGTTAAAATTCCCAAGATTTTTTCAATTTAAGTTTTTGGCCAATCTTCGAATTTTATTATATTTATAAATCTTGTTCCCGTAGAGTAGAAATTTTTAATGTGTGCGCCTGTTCAGCGAGTATAGAGATCCCACTTGAAAAAGCTTAGTAGTATTGTTATGATTTATAGTAAAGATTTTAGAAAACAAGTTCTCAAATATATCGAAAAAAGGCATGAGGACAAACAAGCATGCGCAATTTTTGAAGTAGGAATGGGCGACAAAAATTAGGTAGAAAAAATTAAAGTTAAAAACAGGATCGCTTAACAAAAAAAACTCAACTGTCAATCAAGAAAGCATGATTCTAAAAAATTAATTTCCTATATAAACGAAAATTCATCCGCATACTTTAAAGACATTGCAGAAAGTGCTGGCAGCACAACTTTGAAAGTTTCTGCCGCGTTAGCGCGCTTGAAAATACGTTTAAAAAAAGTAGTTACGTATTCAGAGCGTTACGAAAAACGATGTGAAGAATTTGACAAAAAGTCGGCATAAATTCCCGAAAACACGCTAATTATTTATATTTATAAAGTCGGCGTATATGTTTCGCGAACATACGTGGAGTATAAAAGGCACAAAAATACTTGTATTTCGTCCCGGAAGACGTTTTAAACGCGCCAGCGCTGCAAAAACTCCCGAAGTTGTGCCGCTAACACTTTCTGCAATGTCTTTAAAGTATGCGGATGAATTTTCGTTTATATAGGAAATTAATTTTTTAGAATCATGCTTTCTTGATTGACAGTTGAGTTTTTTTTGTTAAGCGATCCTGTTTTTAACTTTAATTTTTTCTACCTAATTTTTGTTCGCCATTCCTAATCTAAAAATTGCGCATGCTTGTTTGTCCTCATGCCCCTTTTCGATGTATTTGAGAACTTGTTCTCTAAAATCTTTACCATAAATCATAACAATACTACTAAGCTTTTTCAAGTGGGATCTCTATAGTTTTGTTAGAAAATCTCATTCAATTTTTCAAATTACTGAATTTTGTGCTTATTTTTTGTGTGTTTGAGTCTACAAACACTTTATTTCTGAACTTTCTTTATGTTTTATATACTTTTTGTGCTGTCAAAAATAAATTTTTATTGACATTTTGAAAAATTTGTATTAATATATAATTATGTATTTTAGATTTTTTTGAAATGTCGAGCATACATAAAATTTTAATTAGGAGAAAAAAATGAAAAAATTTTTACGTTTGAAAAGCGTTCTAGCTTCGGTTGTGCTGATAAGTTCGAGCATTTTTAGTTTATCCGCTGATATTGAAAAAATTAATAGAAGAAGTATAGTATCTGCAGGTAATGCTCTTGGTGTAACGACAGGTGTAGTTGCCTTGGGTGCTGCGATCACCATTAAGATGGTTTATGATTATTATTACGGTTTTTCTTTTTTTGATGTGTGTTCTACTAATACTGATAATTTTAGTTTTGGAGTTATGTTTGGTAATATTATTTTACCTAGTTTATCAGTATTAACTGGCGTAGGGATAATAGCTTACAATATTGTTGATATGGCATCTAAATGTAAAACAGCGAAAAAATAAGATAAGTAAAAATAACTAATTTACATAGCAAGCACTGAATTTTGTGCTTATTTTTTGTGTGTTTGAGTCTACAAACACCTTATTTCTAAATTTTATTTATGTTTATATACTTTTTGTGCTGTCAAAAATAAATTTTTATTGACATTTTGAAAAATTTGTATTAATATATAATTATGTATTTTAGATTTTTTTGAAATGTCGAGCATACATAAAATTTTAATTAGGAGAAAAAAATGAAAAAATTTTTACGTTTGAAAAGCGTTCTAGCTTCGGTTGTGCTGATAAGTTCGAGCATTTTTAGTTTATCCGCTGATATTGAAAAAATTAATAGAAGAAGTATAGTATCTGCAGGTAATGCTCTTGGTGTAACGACAGGTGTAGTTGCCTTGGGTGCTGCGATCAAAATTAAGCTAGTTTATCATGATAACGATTTTTCTTTTTTTGCTGTGCATTCTGGTTATAATACTAAGTTTAATTTTGGAACTATGTTTGGTAATATTATTGTACCTAGTTTATTAGTATTAACTGGCGTAAGGATAATAGCTTACAATATTGTTGACATGGCATCTAAGAAAAAATAAGATAAGTAAAAATAACTAATTTACATAGCAAGCACTGAATTTTGTGCTTATTTTTTGTGTGTTTGAGTCTACAAACACCTTATTTCTAAATTTTATTTATGTTTTATATACTTTTTGTGCTGTCAAAAATAAATTTTTATTGACATTTTGAAAGATTTGTTATAAAATATAATTGTAAGTTTTAGATTTTTTTGAAACATCGAGCGTACATAAAATTTTAATTAGGAGAGAAAAAAATGAAAAAATTTTTACGTTTGAAAAACATTTTAGCTTCGGTTATGCTGATAAGTTCGAGCATTTTTAGTTTATCCGCTGGTATTAAAAAAATTAATAGAAAAAGTATAGTATCTGCAGGTAATGCTCTTGATGTAACGACAGGTGTGGTCGCTTTGGGTGCTGCGATCAAAATTAAGCTAGTTTATCGTGACATCGGTTTTTCTTTTTTTGCTGTGCATGATGCTTATAATACTGAGTTTAGTTTTGGAGATACGTTTGGTAATATTATTGTACCTAGTTTATTAGTATTAACTGGCGTAGGGATAATAGCTTACAATATTGTTGACATGGCATCTAAGAAAAAATAAGATAAGTAAAAATAACTAATTTAAATAGTAAGCACTGAATTTTGTGCTTGCTTTTTCATTTAAAATTTTTTAAATCACTAATTTAATTCACTTATTCTAAAGCTTAAATGTTTTTGGCAAAAAAGTGCTTGAAATTTTTTAAAAATAATGATATTATAAAAAAATATACGATAGTGATTAATTGTTAAATTTAAAGATAAGGATTGAATAAATTGAGTATTTACGAATGGTTACTTCCGGGTAATCTGGATGAGTTCAAAATAAAAAAGATATCGAGCAAAAATAATATTTCTGAAATTTTGGCAAGATTGTTGATTGTAAGAAAATTAGTTAATAAAAATGAAATTGAAAATTTTCTTTCTAAAAAGACAGAATTTTCAGATCCATATGATTTTAAAGATATGAAAAAATTAGTTAAAAGAGTTAAAAAAGCTATTAAAAATTCTGAAAAAATTTGTATTTTTGGAGATTACGATGCTGATGGTATCACAGCTACGGTTTTGATGTATTCTTATTTAAAAAGTAAAAACGCAAATGTTATTTATCATATTCCGACTAGAAATGATGGCTATGGTTTGAGTAAAACAAAAATAGACTTTTTAAAAAATCAAAATGTAAATTTAATTTTCACTGTTGATAACGGAATTACTGCCAACGAAGAAGTTAAATATGCTAAAGAGTTGAAAATTGAAACTGTAATAACCGATCATCATAAAATTAACGGCGAAATTCCGCAAGCTGTAGCTATTGTTAATCCATATAGAACAGATTGCAAAAGCAAATTTAAAAATTATGCTGGAGTGGGTGTTGCTTTTAAAGCTATATGCGCTCTTGATGAAAATAAAAATATAAATGTTTTGTTAAAAAAATATTCTGATTTAGTCACAATGGGAACTATTGGAGATTCTATAGAATTAAAAAATGAATCTAGAGATATTGTAAAATTTGGTTTAAAACAAATATTAAAATCTGAGAAACCTGGAATGAAAGTTTTATTAGGCAATATAAGGCTAGAAGGGGCAAGCGAGTTAAGTACTGTAAACGTTTCTTTTGATATAATTCCTAAAATTAATGCTACAGGACGAATTGATACTCCTGAATTAGCTGTAGAATTATTGCTGTGTGAGGATTTAGAACATGCTCAGAAAATATATTCAGAAATAAATAGTTTGAATCTTACAAGAAAAAAAATTGAAAAAAATATTTTAATGCAGATTGAAGAAGAAATTGAAAATAACAAAAATAGATTCGAAAAAGTTATATTTTCTCACGGTAACAACTGGCATCAGGGAGTAATAGGTATAGTAGCTAATAGAATCACAAGAAAATACGGTAAACCATGCTTTTTAATAAGTTATGAAACTGGTAATGATACAGCAAGAGGTTCTTGTAGGAGTATCGGGGATTTTTCGGTTCATGATATATTAACTAAATGTTCTGAATATTTAGAACGTTTCGGTGGTCATACAATGGCGGCTGGTATGGATTTAAAAAAAGAAAATTTAGATAATTTTAAAAATTTATTATTTGACAATATTTCTGAATTTGATATTCCTTTTCCTACTTTAAAAATAGACATGAAATTAGATATTTCTGATATTAACAGAACTATAACGGATGAAATTGATAAATTAAAACCTTTTGGTGTTGGAAATCCTGAGCCGGTTTTTTATGTTCCGAATGTAATCTTGACAAATATAATAGAGGTCGGAGCTGGGAAACATTTAAGACTTATTTTTAAAGATGAAAATGACAATTCTATAAATACCGTTTATTTTCAAAAATCTTCAGGAAAATTTCTATATAAAACTGGTGAAAAACTCGACATAGCAGTTACTATAAAAGAAAACAATTATTTTAATAATTATGATGTTTCGCTTTACATAACAGATTTAAAATCATCCAATACAAACACACATGAAATTCTAATGGAAAAAAGAAAATATGAAAATTTCAAATTAAATAATATTATAAAAGACAAAATTTGTGTCGATAAAAATGATCTTATTTTGATTTATAACTATTTAAAAAAAAATTACAAATATAACCAAAGAGTAGACTTGATATTAAATAGAATAAAATGGAAAGAACCAGATGTATTTAAATTACATTTAATTTTAGATATATTCGAAGAACTAAAAATTATCGATATTTGCTGGAATTCCTATGAATTTAAAGTCAAAATAAATAAACTAGAGCAAAAAGCATTATTAAGCAATTCTAAAATTTTAGATAAACTAAATTTAAATATTGCTTGATATTTATATATTTTTTTGTATAAATATTACAGTAAATTTTGTGACTAAAAAATTGTTTAGTATTAAGGAGTAAATATATGAAAATAAATAAAATTGCTGCATTAGATTTATCTTTGGCTAGTTTACGTGAAATGTTAAATGTTAGCGCTGCTACTCAAAAAGGTGTTCAATATAATAGCCACAGTTTTTTATAAATTTTTACACAAATAATTTAATTGGCTTATATTATGACCCTAGTTTTTTGTGCAGTATTTGTATCTTAAAATAATTTTATCTTCTCTACAAATTTTCATAGGTTTCAAATGAAACAAATTTGGTTCATATATTTTAGAATTATTAACATTAATACAAAAAATGTGAATTTTAAAAATCTAAAAGTTATATAAAAATAATAATATTTTAAGATGTAAAAATTTAAATGTAGAAAATAAAATAAGTTGTAGTTATATTGATTTTGATATTATAAAAAATACTTTTAAAGAAATAAACAAAAAATTAAGCTACATATTAAAAATATATGTAGCAAATAAAAGTTATAACACCTGTACTGACAAAACCGACCAAGTAAGTTTACTTGAAACACTAAAAGCAGTTTTTTTGTTCATTTATAGTCAAAAAAACAAATTGTTATACATTTTTAAGTAACTAGTTAACCTCTTTCGTAACTAAACCCGAGAGCGGTCACCTTTATAAATTTCCTGCTTCTAAGATTTCGCAATCTATGCATATTAAAAAACTTATTTTATTTATATAAGCAAAAAATTTTATTATATAAAGTTCATTACCGGCTAACCCGTGCCCAGAGTCAAACGAACTTTTAACAGCTAAAACCGAAGATTACACAGATCGTCCCACAAATTTCCGACTTCGTAACCTATGGTATATATTTCGGTAAGCCCCACCGCACTAATTGACAATTCATGCTATTAGTTTTCAAAAATATAAAATTTTATAACTATTATAATTATAATCTAATAATTATTTACGAATTCCTAATCTTGAAATTAAGCTTTTGTATCCATCTAAATTTGATTTTTTAGAATAATTCAGTAACCTTCTTCTTTTACCAACAATCATTAATAAACCTCTTCTAGAATGCTTATCTTTTTTATGAGTTTTTAAATGATCGGTTAAATAATTTATTCTTTTTGTTAAAAGTTCTATTTGAACTTCTGAAGAACCTGTGTCTAACTCGTTTTTACCATTTTTTTTTATAATTTCTTTTTTATCCTCTTTTGTTACCAAATCAATTACCTCTCTTTAACTTAAATTATTAAACATAATAATATTATAGACTTCCCTCAAATTTGAGATTCTCGGATCAATATAATCTAAAAAATGTTCAAAATTTTATACAAATTTTCCGAGCATTTATTCCCGTTTGTCTTCCGGTACTCATCATACAGATTTCACATTACTTTTTCGCTATTGTTCACATCTATATTTTTTTATTATATTATGATTATTTAAAATAGTCAATTATTTTGAAAAAGTAGATCATGTTCTAAAATAATTTTGTATGTTAACTGTTACTAATTAAGTTCAAAGAAATAGTAGATTTTTTTTAGTTTGTGAAATTATGACTTTGCCATGCTAATTTGAAAATACTATACATTTTTTCTTACTTTTGTTTATATCGCTTCCATAATTATTTAGTTAGATAGTGTAGTCAATAAAGACTAGCCCAAAGAGAGATGCAGCGGATGTGGATTGTGGTGAAGCGGCGTAACGAGTGGCAATTTCACGCCAACGTTTTAAGTGCAAAAAAGCATTTTCAAAGAGATAGCGAAGTTTGTGTAAATACTTATCATAAGGTCTTTGAATTTTTCGATTTTTCTTTGGCGGAATCACAACTTCCATATTTTTTGAATTTGCGAATTCAACAATTTCATTGGTATCGTAGCTTTTATCGGCTAGCAAAAAGTCAGCGCTTATGCCGGTTAAAAGCTTTTCTCCAAACTTGCAATCCGCGGCGGTACTCACTGTAACAAACATTCTGACCGGCATACCATGCGCATCCGGTGATTTTGGAGTTGACCCCCTTTTTGTACGCTCCATGTCTTGATTTTCACCCTTTGCGCCGGCTGCGTGTGGGTGAACCTTTGCGTGGAACGCGTCTATCATTAACCTCCGGTTCATCTATTAAAATTTCCAGCAATCTTTCCCATTCGCCTTTGTCTCTCCAACGGCAAAATTTTCTGTGATTATTTTTCCAATCTCCATATTTTGCGAGCAAATCTCGCCACGGCGCACCCGTTCACAAATTTTCAAAAACTGCGTTTATAAATCTTATGTTGTCCTGCGCGTGCCTTTTCTTCCCTTCAAGTTTGGTTCCAATAATTTCCAAACTCTTTCCGTTATACCGTGCCTTCTATACATTTTTATCACCGTTTTTATTGGCGACACTATTTAGGCAATAAAAAAGATGCCTCACCTGAAGAAAAGACAGCGTTATTAAAAACAATCAAAGAATTACAAAGTCAACACAGAATTAAAAATAATTTTAATCGAAGAAAAAACATTAATTACTCACAGTAGTAAAGAAGTAAGATTTTTGGGGTATGATGTTTCGGTGCGTCAAAATTCAGAAGTAAAAATCGATTTGCTTGGAAGAAAAGCCCGAACACTAAATGGTAAAGTAAATTTATCAGTTCCGTTCGAGAAAATAGAAAAAATGATGTTTCAAAACGGTGTAACAAGGCGAAAAGAAGCAAAAAAATTAGACCACTGCACAAGAAAGATTGGCTATATCTACGCGATTACGAAATTGTAGAAAGATACAATACTGAAACATGCGGTGTCTTAAATTATTATTGCTTAGCTGCGGATTGGTTACTTTGCATATTTGATGGAATGCAGTTTTTACGTAACATTCAGAAGAAAAATACAATTCTTATATATCAAAGCAAAACAAATACAGTAGACAGCAGCGCAGATCAAAACAAATTAAAACAATCACAGATGCAAATTCAAGAGAAAAATTCATCCAATACTGACGCAAATGCGAGTTAAAATAATGCAAAATTTCAGATTTAGAAACAAGTGAAATATAGCAATATAGCAATATAGCAAATTTTACTCAGGATCAGAATATTTAAAATAAAAAGAGGAATAACTATATAAGGCAGACTCAAAATTTAGAAAAATTTTTGATTTGAAGTATTGAAACGTAGAACAACCTCCAAGATACTGTCAAACCAATAAGTTTTTTGAAAAAGGCAGATGATATCGATGAATTTTTAAATAACACAAAGCGAAGTAAACAAGAAGCTTATAATTAAATTTTATATTGAATTAATTTCAGCCTATTTTAAAATATTTCAAAATAAGAGCTTCCATTTCAGATTTTATCTTATGAAATTCTTTCCAAAGATCATCTAATTCTTGTTTTCGTTCTTCGTTTTGTATGTAATCATTAAAATTAAAATTCACACAATCACGATATCTATATTTGCCTTCTTGATCTACACTTCTAACTGATTCGAATAATTTATCAGATAAATCCAAAGCTTCACATCTTTTCATCATGCACTTTATATCTAGCGATATTAATTTCTTAAAAATTTTACTTTCTGAATCGATAATTCTGCCATATAATATTTTGTTTCTTTCTCCAAAACTTAACGGGGCGAAAATTTCTTCTATTCGCATTTCCCAAGTTTTACTTCCGTAAGTAATGCATAGGGGTTTTGCTTCCGTATATCGAAAAAACTCGACAAAACTCCGAAACCAATCGCTAATATAAATTTTCTATTCATTAATTTCTCCTTTTTTAGAACACAATATCTAGTTTAATTTTACAATAAAGTTTTTAAATTTACAAATGAGGTGGCTTATGTATAGTGGGACATAATATTTTACAAGAAAATAAAGAAGAGTTGATAGCAACATTAGAAAAAAAATTGGTAAAAAGCAAGTAAATCAATTAATTTCTGATGTTACAGCAAAACTTACAGAAATAAGCGAAAATGATTTAAAGAAATTTATCAAAAAAAGATATGAGAACTATTCAAACAAATATTACAAACTCAAAGAGGAATTTATCAAAATACAAGACGACGATAAAGCTAAAGCTAATGATAAAGCCATTAAGCTTTATTCGGTTTATATTTGTTTAAAGAAAATCGGCGAAATCTGCGATGAAATTATGGAAAGAATAAAAGAGAATAGGGGAAAAAATCCGTATTCACCATTGTCAATAAATGAAACAAAAGAATTTAAAGGTGCTCTGTTGGCGGCAGAATTAAAAAGACAACAGAAAAAATTTTAATTAAGAATCAAATCCGGCAAATTTGAAAATGATAACGGCGAAAAATTGTTGGCCGAATTTTTCGCTAGTGACAATTCAGCTAATTTGGATTATTCCGATAAGTCATATACTATCGCAACTCCATTTGGGGACATTAATATGGTATGCAAAAAGCAAGACGTGAGAAAAGAACGGATGATTAGTGCAGTTTCGGAAGGCAAGGAACTTCGTTACGCAGATATGAGCAAAAATTTAGATGAAGCATTATTAAGGTTACCAAATGGTAAAAAACAAAATTTCGTTAATTTTATAAAAGATTATATATGTAAAAAAACAAAAGAAAAAAACCCTAGCCTTAAAGATTTATCCGTTATTTCATTCCCTGACCGCGGAAACCTCACTAAAGAACAAATGGCAAGCGCGGCAGTATTATGCGGCTGTTTATTATTTGCTGAAACTTCGGAAATAAGAAACCCGACCAGAGGAAAATGGGAAAAGAAAAGTATCGAGAAGGTTGAGAAGCTTATAACAAGAAATTGCTTAAATCCATTTAGTGTAGTGTTTTTAGGTAGTAAAGCTCAATATGTTGATGAATCTGTCGGTGAATCTAACTTAGATATGAACACAATGTATACACCAGCAAAATCTTCCCCCAAAAAAAACAGCAAAATTTTCCACAGAAGAAAAAGCAAAAGACATTCCGCTCAAACCATACGAAAAAGGCGGAATGATTCAAGCCAAATGGTTGATTTCTGGTAAAATAAACGTGTACAGTGAATTTTCTGGACATTTGAATAAAATATTCAATTTGCTCAATCCACTATTGATTTGTAAAAAGTATTTTGAAGAAAATAAAACATTTATACACAAAATTTTGAATTTTATCGAAAATAAAAATCACGATTTTAATTTAGCTGATCAAGTGGAAAAAAGTAAATTTTTGACTAATTTGAGAAAACTTTTCAATAAAAATTTATTCCCCCCAAATTTATGAAAAAAGTTTAAGGGAAATAGAATTTACAAATTTAATAAATTATAATAAAATCGCTGGAAAACTTATTGAAAATTTTATAATACTGCAATTAAATGGTTATGAAAATTTAAGCAAAATATTCACAAGGTGGTTGCAAACTATCAATAAGATAATTGGTTTTCCAAACGGAAGCACAGATCCAAAAGATGAATATTGGAAATTTTGCACAATAGTATATTCAAAACTTGATAGAAAAGGAAATATTAAAATAAAAGATTTAACCGATGGGGAAATAAAACAAAAAATATTGGACACGATGAAAGAAAATAGACAATCATTAGCAAATTTAAATGATTAGACCTGTTTCTAAACTCAAAAAACCAACCTATGATTATACAAACTTGCAATTAATTTGGCTCTGAGTAAACCCTTTTTTCCTTTGTTTCTGTAAATTTCTTTACAAATTCTAAATATTTTTATTTCCCTATTAATGTATTCAATTGTGATTTTTTTTGTACCAAAAGCCTATTTTCAACAATTTATTATTCGGTGAGAGGATGATTTTTTGTAGCTTTTTTTGGTATTTTAGCATTCGGAAAAATTTTTTGAATTCCTTGATACCATTTATCTGCATAAATTTTAACTTCTTTCCCGAATATTTTGGCTAAAGAATTTTTAAATATTACAAAATCGTGTGTTGCGCCGATTGCATTAAAAACATCAAGTATTTTACGTGTTTTTGCATTAGCTAAAATTTGATATTTTGCTGTGTGCCTCTTTTTTTTACCTGAGTATGGTACTTTTTGTTTGTACTTCGGCATTTCGATTGGCTGTTCTTCAACATCTAAGAGCAACATTTCAAAATTATTTTTTCAGTATTATCGGATTTAAAACGTTATTTAAGCTCTTTGATCTTGAACTCTTCCGACCGTCTTAAAAACATCTTTCACCCAAATTATATATTTGCATAGCGTTGATTTTGGTACTTCATAATCAAAGGCCATATGATGCATACTTCTGTATTCTCGCCAATATTCAAGTGCCATTGTTAATCTGAGTTCAACTGAAAGTCCCTTCCACCTTTTTTGTGTGTCGATTGATAATCTTCTTTTAAGATTTTCAGCATTTTTTCGAATACTTCTTTTGTGGCTCCTGTGATTAATTTAAAATTTTGGTCTTCTTGTTTTTGTATTTTTTCATACTTATTCATTTGTTTATTTTACCATTTTTTTGTTTTTGTACACGTCTACTATTATTTAAGTTATAATTTTTTGTTGTCATTCTCCCCAAATTTACAAATTCAGAGTATTTTGTAATTTTCGTAAAATTATTGATATAAAATATTGTATATTAAAAAATAAAAAGAGGGAATATTTTATTTTAAAAAAAAAGAAAAAATCTAAAAATTTTAGTGTTTTTTTACTTAAATCTGGACTGGATTTGCCGTTTTTATTTTTAATTTTGACATTAGTAGTAACAGGTTTGGTTATGCTTTTTTCAGCTAGTTATCCAAATGCCTATTATAACAGAAATGGTGACAGTTTTTATTTTATAAGAAATCAGTTAATTTTCGCAGTTGCTGGAGTAATTATAATGTTTGTAGTTTCTTATATGGACTATAGAATATTAAAAAAATTTGCTGTTACTTTGTTGGCTATATCTTTTGGTTTTTTAATATTGGTTTTATTTATGCCTAAAATTAGTGGTGTGCATAGATGGATTACATTTGGATCTTTTAATTTTCAACCGTCTGAAATTACAAAATTTGCAATTGTAGTATCTTTTGCTCACTTTATAAATTTGAATTTTAGTAGAATGAATACTTTTAAATATGGAATTTTTCCTTACTTGATAATACTAGCACCAACCATAGTTTTATTAGCACTGGAACCGCATATTTCTTGCACTGCAATAGTAATTTTATTAGCTGCAGGAATGTTGTTTATAGGTGGTGTACAATTAAGATGGTTTGGAATGGTTTTAGGAACTATAAGTGCCGCTTTGTTGTATTTAGTCTTATTTACAGACAAGTTAACTTATGCCAACAATAGAATTGCTGGTTGGTTAGATCCATTTGGCCCAGGTACTACTGTAGATACATGGCAAACACGTCAAGGTCTATATGCAATAGGCTCAGGAGGAATTTTCGGTTTAGGTTTAGGAAACTCAAGGCAAAAATATTTATACATACCTGAACCTCAAAATGATTTTGTATTTGCTGTGGTTTGTGAAGAATTAGGATTTATAGGAGCAGTTATAATAATTTTAATTTTTGCAATGTTAATTTGGCGTGGTATGGTTATTTCGATAAGAGCAAAAGATAAATTTGGATGTTTGTTAGGAATTGGACTAACAGCCCAAGCCGGTCTACAAGTAGTCTTAAATATAGCGGTTGTAACAAATACAATTCCAAACACAGGTATAAGTTTGCCTTTTTTTAGTTACGGAGGTACTTCACTTCTAATGCTTTTAGCACAAATGGGTGTAATATTATCTATCTCTAGAAAATCAAATTTAGAAACAAGTTAATTTTTTAGATAGTGTCGTCAATAAAAACGGTGATAAAAATGTATAGAAGGAACGATATAATGGACAGAGTTTGGAAATTATTGAAACCAAACTTGAAGGGCAGAAAAGGCACGCGCGGAGGAAACGCGCAGAACAACAGAAGATTTATAAACGCAGTTTTTTGGAATTTGCGAACGGGTGCGCCGTGGCGAGATTTGCCCGCAAAATATGGAGATTGGAAAAATAATCACAGAAGATTTTGCCGTTGGAGAGACAAAGGCGAATGGGAAAAATTGCTGGAAATTTTAATAGATGAACCGGAGGTTAATGATAGACGCGTCTCATGTAAAGAAGTTCACCCACACGTGGCCGGCGCAAAGGGCGGAAATCAAGACATGGGGCGTACAAAATGGGGCTCAATTCCAAAATTCATCGAACGCGCATGGTATTGAAAAATTCAAAGACCTTATGATAAGTATTTACACAAACTTCGCTATCTCGCTGAAAATGCTTTTTTACACTTAAAACGTTGGTGCGGAATTGCTACTCGTTACGCCTCTTCGCCGCAGTCCACATCCGCTGCATCGCTCTTTGGGCTAGTCTTTATTGACTACGCTATTTAAACTACGTAACTTTTTTTAAAATTAAATTTAGCTAGTTGTTTGTGTGTTATATATTAATAAAAAAAAACATTAACACAATACTTATAGTTAATATTGAAAATAATTTAGCAATTTTTCTCCTATTTGGTTAAAATAATTATGTTTTTTTATTTTTTAAAAATTCCTAGAGTCTATTCAAATATCAAACTTCCAGGTTGAAAAAATATTCGGTTGGGATCGACCATTAATTTTACAGATGAGACTTGTGAGGCGAGTTTAAATACACAAAGTTTAAGCATTAATAATGAAATAATACAAATTTAATTAACGAAAAGTAAAAAAAGAAACATTGGCATTTTATAAGGTCCAAAAAACAAAATTTGGCATCCACAGACGAAGAAAGTTATCGATGATTGTCGTCCTCACAACTTTTTGACGGTTTTGCAATAAAATAAAGCATATTTAAAATGTTAAATATTTTACATATAACTGTAATTTTTTTGCAGAAATTTTATCACTAAAACAACGTATGATCGGAAAATTAGAAATTTTTAAAATTGATCGACATTAATTCAGAAGATTTACTCATCTCAAAAAAATTGTTTCAAAAAATTCCAAATTTACGACTAAGTGGCATTAATAAAACATAAAATATTTAAAAAATATCAAAAATTATTTTATATACCCTTAAATTATTTTCTCAAATTTTTAAACAAAAATAAATTTGAAAAATAAATTTTTATTTGGTATTATTTTATTAAGTGTGCTAAGCCGGCGTGTTGGAATGGTAGACAAGACAGACTCAAAATTTGTTGCATTGATTTGTGTGTGGGTTCGAGTCCCACTGCCGGTACCAAATTTTAAGTATACTTTACAAATAAAATACCTGTTTGGTATTTAAAATGTAGGGAAAATTTATAAAAATACTATAGTATATTATTTAGGAAAGAGTTTTTATGATAAAATGTACAAAAACCACATTAAATTCATGTCATATAAATAAAAAGGTTGTTTGAAATAGGTGTTTAAATCAAAATTCAGACTTTAAGTAATTTTTATGATTTAATTAAATCATATATTTTTTGTCTCAAATTTGTTATGATACATCCAAAATCTAATAATTTTAATAAATTTAAATCCAATTTTTTCAAAATATCCGGATTATAGACGTCTTGTTTTTCCAAAATGTCGTTGTCGTTTTCTCTAAAGGTCACATATAAATATCAGTGATAGCTTTCAGCTATAATTCCTTAAATTGGTTAAACATTTAATATCATTCTGTTTAAATAACTTACTGACTTATAATATTCGTTAATTGGCGGCTTTTATAGAGCTATAAGCTATTTAAATGATGTAGTTCTAGACCTTGATAATTTTTGTCTCCAAAAAGCAAAATATTTTTCAGAAAATGAAATTTGTCTCTTTTGAAATATTTTTGTTAGCTTTGAGTAGTTCTTATTTTGAGGGTAACAAAAACATTCCACTTTTTATAGTGTCAAAAATTCTACTTTTTGACACATCATAGTTAAATGCAATGTTTTTCATTGCCCTATAATCGTGGTGGTATCCCCCCGATTTGCCTAAAATGCTTATAATTGATGACTTTCCACAAAATTTGTGTAATTCTTGATTTACTTTTTCCAAAATTTCAAGCATCTTATCAAACATCACTTTACGAACTCCAAATATTATGCAATTTCACTATAGCACAATTTAAAGTTTTGAAAAAGATCTATTGAATAAAATTTTTATGTTCCCAACTGATAATAGCTAAAAATAAAAGATATTAAACCAAATATTACAGTAAATATGATAAAAACAAAACATATTTTTGCCTCATTCCAACCAATCATCTCAAAATGGTGATGAATCGGGCTCATTTTAAATAATCTTTTACCATGAGTAAATTTAAAATATACAACTTGCAAAATAACTGAAAACATTTCTAAAATGTAAACAAAAGATAAAATTATTAAAATTATATGTGAATTTATACCAAAACCTAAAGCACATATCATACCACCAATAAAAAGTGAACCTGTATCTCCCATAAAAATTTTTGCAGGATAAAAATTCCAAATTAAAAACCCTAAGCAAGACCCTACCAAACTAGAAGCTAACAAACTTAATCCAAACATTTTTAAGATATTAGATATTAACATAAAAAACACACCTACAAAAAAAGCAGTGGAACTAGTTAAACCATCTATACCATCATTTAAATTTACTGAATTTACTACTCCTACTATTAAAATTGCAGAAATCGGCCAATATAAAATTCCAAAATCTACTTGTCCAAAAAATGGGAAATTGATGCATGTAATATTTCTAGTATTATTATTACTTTCAACAATATATATTAAATATAAATATATACTGGCTGTTAAAAATTGAAAAATTAGCTTTTGCTTGGGATTTAATCCTAGGTTTCTTTTTTTTACAACTTTTATATAGTCATCTAAGAAACCTATTAAACCGTAAAAAACTGCCATTCCTAATCCTGCAAAAATTTTTAATGACATGACAGGGGTTTCTATATAACAATTTTTATAATAATAAGGTATAGATATCAAGCACGATATTACAACACCGATTATGATAAACACGCCTCCCATAGTCGGTGTTCCTTGCTTTTTTTTATGCCAATGTGGACCAACTTCTAATATGGTTTGACCATATTTTAATCTTTGCAAAAACGGTATAAATACTTTGCTAAGTGTAAGAGTAAAAAAAAATGAAATTATCAAAGATAACAAATTGTAATAAATATACATCATATCCTCCTTATATATCAATATTAAAACTTTTAAACTAATATCAAAAATAATAACATTTTTAATGTTCAAGTTGATGGTTTTAAAAAATCGCTTATATTAATAGTAATTTCAGCTTTGGATCTTATTTTTTAATTTTTTCCTTTTCTCGGTTTTGAGATATTTTTTCTATAAAAAAAATACGGATGGGTGAAATTTACAAAAAAACTGGACATATATTTCCCTCTTTCGGTAATTTGAAGATTCTAAATGTTATGTCTGATTATAGATGGTTTTTTATTTTAACTGGATTTTTTCCGTTGTGATAGATAGCTTATTTTTTTGATAAAGTCCCTATTTCGCGTGAATAGACTCTGAAAAAAAATAATAAACGTGAATTTGAATTTTTATATTTACAAATAAATTTAAATTTGATATAATTATAATTATAGATGTTGTATTTTTAGATACAATTTCTATAACTTAAAATGTAAAAAGAAATAAAAAATTATGGAAAATTTTTCAAAAATTAAGCTACATAAAATGCTAAAAAATGAATTATAAAATAGATTTAATGTAACTTAAGTAATAACATCAAAATTGCCAATAGTACGGACTAAATTGAAACAAATTGGATAAGCTTTTTTTGCAATTTTTATATTTTTTTGAAGAAAATATTGGGTCATTTGAAAAGATTCAATAATGTTGGATGTTCTGTTCATTTTCAGAAAAATATTTTAAACTCCTATTTTACCATACCTCTATAAAATTCATAAAGAAAAAATACAAAAATCCGTCCGATTTATGCTAATGAAAAAAATTCTATAATTTTTGAGTTATTTCATAGTGAAAATGGCAATATGTCAGTGAGATTTTAAAAAAAACCTGGTGGAGAAAAAGAAAAAAAATTTTTACTTACCCTAAATTATTTTTGTACAATAAAATTATAATTTATATTAAGTTTATATTGATATAAATATTAAAAAAATTAATTATGCGCGAAAACAACAATTATGAAAAAAAATTTTAAATTTAAAATCTATTTTTTAGTATTTTTAAGCATTTTTTGGTATCTTACTGAAAAAAATTATTGGACAAATATACTCAAATTTATAGGAATTTCAGACTATTCTACGGAAGATTATAAAAATTAAAAACTATCTGTTCATTTTTTAAACGTTGGGAAAGCTGATTGTATTTTTATAAGATTCGAAGACAAGAATATTTTAGTCGATGCTGGTGACGTTTCTAGTCATAATGTTATCGAATATTTAAATCACCAAAGAGTAAAAAATTGATTTAATTATAATTACACACCCACATAGAGATCATATTGGACAAATGAAAAAAATAATAGACAATTTTGAAATTAAAAATATTATAGCTTCAAAATTTGATAATAATATAAATCCTGATTTTAAAATTTACGAATCTGTTTTAGATTCTATAAATAAAAAAAACTTAATTATAAAAAATGTAATATCTGGTGATAAGTTCTTTATCAGAGATTTAAATTTATATATTTTAGGCCCAGCAAAGCAATACACTAATTTAAATAATAGTTCAGTTATATTTAAATTAGTGTTAAAAACCTAAATTTTTTGTTTACAGGTGATGCAGAAAAAGAATCTGAAAAAGATAGTATTTTGAATCATAACGTAAATTTAAAATCTGATGTTTTAAAGGTAGCACACCACGGTAGTAGTACTTCTTGCACACAAAGCTTTCTGGAACTAGTTCAACCAAAATATTCTGTAATTTCGGTTGGACCTAATAAAAATAATTCACCTTCGACAAGTATTTTAAAACGATTAAAAGAAACTAATTCTAAAATACTCAGAACAGATATTTGTGGTACAATAATATTTTTTACTGATGGTGATAAATTGAAAATAAAAACTGAAAAAAACCAATCATTTACTGAATAAATGCTATGATGAATTTGTAGATACTATGTTTCTCTTCTATATTAGACCTGTTTCTAAACTCAAAAAGCCAACCTATTATTATACAAACTTGCAATTAATTTGATCCTGAGTAAACCTCTTTTTCCTTTGTTTCTGTAAATTTCTTTACAAATTTTGAATATTTTTATTTCCCTATTAATGTGTTCAATTGTGATCTTTTTTGTGCTAAAAGCTTATTTTCAACGATTTATTCTTCGGTGAGAGGATGATTTTTTGTAGCTTTTTTTTGGTATTTTAGCATTTTGCATAAATTTTAACTTCTTTCTCGAGTATTTTGGCTAAAGAATTTTTAGACATTACAAAATCGTGTGTTGCGTCGATTGCATTAAAAACATCAAGTATTTCACGTGTTTTTGCATTGGCTAAAATTTGATATTTTGTTGTGTACCTCTTTTTTTACTTGAGTATGATACTTTTTGTTTGTACTTCGGGGGCTGTTATTAAACATCTAAGAACAACATTTCAAAATTATTTTTTTCAGTGTTATCGGATTTAAAACGTTTTTTAATCTCTTTGATCTTGAACTCTCCCTACCGTCTTAAAACATCTACCACCCAAATTATATATTTGCATAGCGTTGATTTTGGTACTTCATAATCAAAGGCCATATGACGCATACTTCTGTATTCTCGCCAATATTTAAGTACGTCTGAGTTCAAATGAAAGTCCCTTCTTTCCAACTTTTCTGTGTGTCGATTGATAATCTTCTTTTAAGATTTTCAGCATTTTTTTGAATACCGCTTTTGTGACTCCTGTGATTAATTTGAAATTTTGGTCTTCTTATTTTTGTATTTTTTCATACTTATTCATTTGTTTATTTTACCATTTTTTCGTTTTTGGACAGGTCTATTATTAAATTTTCTTCTAGAACAAATACATAAATCAAACTATTTATTTATTTTTACGTATATTCACTCGTATTTCGGATTTTTTAAGTTGTCAAATTTAGTTTTATTTATTTTTATTATTAAATTTCAAATCAGAAAAGTTATATTTGTTTGTTGATAAATTAGTTATTAAAAATTTTGTATTTGGTGTACTATCATTCATATATTCTGAATATTCCATATTTAGAGTTAGAACGAACTTTTATAAATTTTCTACTAGGTTTAAACTTTATAGTGGTAGGAATTTGTTGATTACCGTTAGAGAAAAAAAGCCAAGCGAATATAGTGTAATAGATAATCATTTAACCACACTCGCTATAATATAAGAGCGAATAGATAAAAAAATTAAAGTTAGCTATATGTGAATTTATTTTATACCTACTTTTATTTCTATCCACGAATTATCTATAATTTCAGAAATTTTTGAATTTAAATTTAAAAATATTTGAGATTTTTTTCTTTCATTTTCATTTAAATAACTTATAGGATTATATAATTTTTTATACACCTCTATTTGAGGTGAACAATATTCAATATATTTAGCATTCATAAGTGCTATATCTGTTCTACACAAAAAATTTATATATTTTTCAGCCTCCAATTTATGCTTAGAATTCTTTGGAATACATAAAGAATCTATAAACATTATTGTTCCACTTTCTGGTATTTTAAAACCAAGATTTGGATTCATACTCAAAAGGTACGATGCGTCTCCAGAATAATAAGGGGCTATCAATGCTTCTTCGTTAATTAACTTATCTAGTATCTGATCCATACCATAAGTTTGAACTAACTTATTTTGATTTGATAATTCTTTAGCTGCGTTTGTCCAATCTTTTTCTTCAGAACTATTTATGGAACTTCCTGATCTTAAAAGAGAGATTCCAAAAGCATCTCTAGGATTATCAAACATTAGAATCTGTTTTTCATATTTTTCGTTCCATAAAATATTCCAGTTTATTTCTTTTTCTAAAACTGCTTTTTTATTGTAAAAAATTCCTATCAATCCCCAAATATATGGTACAGAATACTTACTTTCCGGATCAAATCCTAAATTTAAAAAATCTTTTCTTATTAAATTAATATTCGAAATGTTATCAAAATTTAGTTCATTCAACATGTTATTTTCTATAAGCTTAGAAATCATGTAATCCGAACAAGTAATTACGTCATAATTTGCACTTCCACTGATCATTTTAGCAAATAACTCTTCATTAGTTTGAAAAGTTTGATAATCTACACTTATCCCAGTTTCCATTTTAAATAAATTATTTACATCTGGATTTTCATTTGAACCATCAGATATAAAATTTCCCCAATTACAAACACTTAATTCATTTTTGCCGCCATCCTTATTAAAAATAATAACTAAAAATACCAAAATGAGCATAAAAAAAAATATTATCATTAATTTTTTCAAATTTTTTAAACATATATTCATATTTCTTATAATACACCTAGTTATATTATAAAGAATTGCTAAATTATTATTTAATTATTAATTTATAGCAAAATTTAATATAAAGTGTAATAATTTTCATATATCATTACTATAATTCTAAGTATTTTCTGAGTTTTAAATCAATTATTTTTTAATTTTTTCTGTTTTTAAGCCGAAAGAAATATAACAAAATAAAAAATCAGAATAAAAGTTTGGTTGATATTATTATTTCAACAACAACAAAATACTCAACGACGATATTTCAAAAATCAAAAAATTTTATTGAAAATTATACTTACAAAGTGTATGATTCTGATGTCCGAAAAAAAGTATTAAAAACAACATAAAATAGCAATGAAATTTAGATAGAATACTCAGTGTTTCAAAAAATACAGTAAATACAGTAACAGCCAAAAATGAATTCAGAATATGTGAACCATGATTATATTTCTAAAAAATTAAATAAAAATGAAAAAAATGTGGAGTTTTTTCCAAAATAAATAACAAAAATATTGAATCTAGTGGGAAATAAAAATCGAACGCAAACATCTTTCACGATAAACTCGTTTGGTTCATAAATGCATTCGTTTTTCTAAAATTTAAACCTCAATCCTTGACTCTTTTCATATTTTTATATATTATAGTCAATATTTATTATTCAATTAATTATTTTCTAAAAAATTTATATAAATTTTAAATTTATTTAGCTTTTTCTAAAATTTTAACTAATCTCCATCTTTTTTCTTTAGACAAAGGTCTAGTTTCCATTATTTGAACAGTATCACCGATTTTACACTCATTTTTTTCATCGTGAACTTTTACTTTTAAAGTTTTTTTGATAATTTTTTTATACAATTTGTGCTTAACACTATTTTCAATAGCAACTACTATAGTTTTATCCATTTTATCGCTTCTAACTCTTCCGATGTTCAATTTTCTCATACTTCGCATGTGGTTTAATTAATCCCTCCTTCTTTAGGTTTTCTTTCAGAAATTATAGTACTTATTCTAGCTACAATTTTTTTTACAGCCTTTATTCTCATTGGATTTTTTAATTGATTTGTAGACATTTGAAATCTCAAATTAAATAATTCCGATTTATAATTTGAAATTTCCTGTGCTAAATTTTCTATATCCAGTTTTCTAAATTCAGAAATATTTTCATGCCTATCCATAAACTACTCACTCTCCTGAAATTTTATTTTTTTTATAAATTTACATTTAATAGGTAATTTATGTTCTGCTAACCTCATAGCTTCTTTTGCAACTTCTTCAGAAATTCCAGACATTTCGAACATAACCCTACCAGGTTTTACAACACTCACCCAAAATTCTGGAGCACCCTTACCTTTACCCATTCTAGTTTCAGCAGGTTTTTTAGTGACAGGCTTATCAGGGAAAATTTTAATCCAAACTTTCCCAACTTTCTTGCAGTATCTATTCATAGCAATACGAGCTGATTCTATTTGATTAGCAGTGATCCAATGAGGTTCACACGCTTGGAAACCAAAATCTCCATGAGTAACTTTATTTCCTCTGTACGCCTTTCCAGTCATTCTTCCTCTGTGGGTTTTTCTGTACTTTGTTCTCTTTGGCATTAGCATTGTTTACATTACCTCCTCTGTTATTAGCATTATTAATAATATTATTATTTGTAGTATTTTCAGTAGATAACTTGTTATTAGTATTTCTTAAAATTTCGCCTTTATAAATCCAAGCCTTTACTCCGATTTTTCCGTAAGTAGTATTAGCTTCCGAAAAACCATATTCTACATCTGCCCTTAAAGTATGCAATGGTATGGTACCTTCGTGATAATGCTCGGATCTTGCAATTTCTGCTCCGTTTAGTCTTCCAGAAACTTCTATTTTTATTCCTTTAGCTCCAGATTTCATAGAACGTCCTATAGATTGTTTTACAACTCTTCTAAAAGACAATCTTCTTTCTAGTTGTCTAGAAACATTTTCAGCTACTAGCTGAGAATTTAAATCTGAATTTTTGACTTCTATAATATTAATAAAAACAGGTTTTTTTATTAACTTTTCACAGTAAGACTTTAATTTCTCAATATTTACTCCACCCTTTCCTATTATCATTCCAGGTTTTGAACAGTGTATATTTAATCTTACTTTACTAGAATCCCTTTCTATTTCTATTTTAGGAACTCCAGACATATACAATCTTTTTTTCAAAACTTTTCTTAGTTTATAATCTTCAAGTATAGTTGCTACTACCAGTTTTTTATCCGTAAAAAACCAACGCGAGTCCCAACCTTTTATAACACCAACACGCAATCCGTGCGGATTAACTTTTTGACCCATAATTTACCTCCTTTTAATTTATATTTTTTCTTTTAGAGTCATAGTTACATGTGAACTTCTTTTTTTAATTCTATGTGCTCGACCTTTTGAAACGGGTTGAATCCTCTTTAAAATCGGACCAGGGGAAACAAAACATTTTGAAACATATAATTTAGTGATATCCATATTAAAATTATTGCCTGCATTAGATACAGCTGATTTTAATAATTTTTCAAGATATTCACAAGCACTTTTATGTGTATATTTTAAAATTCCCATTGCTTGCTCTACAGGTTTGTTTCTAATTAGATCCAAAACTATAGAAACCTTTCTAGGCGAAATTCTGATATACTTCAAATAAGCACTAGCTTCAGTCAGACCCTTCACATTATTCGTATCCACCTTTTTTTTTTCCAAACTCCTTCACCACTCCTTTTTTATTATACTAAATTCTGTATCTATATAACTATTACTTTTTACTATCTTTTTTACCAGTATTTTTAGAACCTGAATGCCCTCTGAAAGTTCTAGTTGGAGAAAATTCTCCTAATTTATGACCTACCATATCTTCGGTCACATATACAGGAATGTGCTTTCTGCCATTATGGACAGCTATAGTGTGACCTACGAAATCTGGATATATAGTCGAAGCTCTGCTCCAGGTTTTTAAAACTTTTTTTTCTTTATTTTCATTTAATAATTTCACTCTTTTTAATAATATTTCTTGAACAAACGGCTCTTTTTTAAGACTTCTACTCAAAATTCATTCTCCTCCCTTTAAAATTTTAAATCTTATTTTTTATATCTAGGTTTAACTATAAATTTATTAGATTTTTTCTTTTTATTACGAGTTTTGTAACCCAAGGCTGGTTTACCCCATGGAGTTCTTGGACCAGGTTTACCGATAGGTGACTTACCTTCTCCACCACCATGTGGATGATCACACGGATTCATAACAGAACCTCTTACTTGTGGTCTCCAACCCATTTTTCTTTTATGACCTGCTTTACCAAGTTTTATATTTTCGTGGTCTAAATTTCCAACCTGACCAATAGTTGCCATACAATTTATAGGAACATTTCTAAGTTCCCCTGAAGGTAATCTCAAAAGTGCCATATTATTTTCTTTGGCCATTAGCTGAGCTAAATTTCCAGCTGAACGTACTAATTGAGCTCCTCTTTTAGGATATAATTCTATGTTATGAATAAAAGTTCCTATGGGTATATTAACTAGTGGCAAAGAATTACCTATTTTTATGTCAGACTTAGAACCTGATACAACTTCTTGACCTACTTTTAAATTATTTGGTGCTAATATATAAGTCTTTTTCTTATCTTGATATTCTATTAAAGCTATATTACATGATCTATTAGGATCATATTCTATACTTAAAACTTTAGCTGACATATTAAATTTTTGTCTTTTAAAGTCTATAATTCTGTATTTTCTTCTACCTCTACCGCCCCTGTGCCTTACAGTAATTCTACCATAATTGTTACGTCCAGATCTGTTACCGAGAGCTTTTAATAATCTTTTTTCTGGTTTTTTCTTAGAAAGATCAGAATAGTCTAAAACTATCATACCTCTTCTAGAAGGTGTAGTAGGTTTTAATTTTTTTACTGCCAAATGAATTTTCACTCCTATTTAATTATTTAAGTGAACCTCTCACGATTTAAAACCGAGAGCTTCACAGATTACCCTACAAATTTCCTGTTTTTTAGACCTCGCAACCTGCTATCTTTCCACAGGCATACATCCGATAGTTACCACCGCGCTGTTGGACAATTTATGCTGTTGATTTTCAAAAAACATAAACAAGTACCTGTACTAAAAGCATTACTATAAATATTATTATAAAAATCCAAACTAGTATAGTTTTAAGTTTATTATTCATTTTAATTTAAACTTTCAAAAAACTCTATTTTTTTACTATCTTTATCTAAAGTAACTATTGCTTTTTTCCAGTCTGGAGTATATCCTTTAAATTTCCCATGCCTTTTTAATTTACCTGGCATATTTAAAGTGTTTATTTTAGAAACTTTTACATTAAAAATTTCTTCTACTGCTTTTTTTATTTCTATTTTATTAAAACTTTTTTTTACTTTAAAAGTATATTTTTTATTAGTAAGTCCTTTCATAGTTTTTTCTGTAATTATCGGTTTCGTGATTATATCATGTGATTGCATTTTCATGAATACACCTCCTCGATTTTTTTGACAGAATCTTTAATTAAAATTAATTTTCCAGAATTTAAAACATCATAAGTGTTAAGAGTATTTACTTGTGTAGTTTTTATTCCTGAAATATTTCTAGAAGATTTTATAATTTTGTCATTAACTTCTGACAACACAAACAAAGCTTTTTTACTTATTTTCAAATTATTTAAGACGTTGACAAAAAATTTAGTTTTATACTCTTCTAAAACTATATTATCTAAAACTATTAATTCATTATTTTTAAATTTACTAGAAAAAGCAGATTTTAAAGCCAGTCTTTTAACTTTTTTATTTAAACTATATCTATAACTTCTAGGCTTAGGCGGAAAAACAATTCCTCCGTGAACCCATTGTGGAGATCTTATAGAACCTTGTCTAGCACGACCAGTACCTTTTTGTCTCCAAGGCTTTTTACCACCCCCTGAAACTTCTGAACGTGTTAAAGCAGACTGATTTCCTTGCCTTTGATTCGCTAAATAATTCACAACTGCTTCATGCATCACGGACATATTGGGTTCAATTCCAAAAATATCATCAGATAAATTTATACCTTCTAATTTATTACCAGAGATGTCCAAAATTTCTATACTAGGCATCGAATTAATCCTCCTTTTTTTTAATCTTTACACTATCATGTATAGTAATTATACTGCCATTAGGTCCAGGTATTGCACCTTTGATAGCTATTAAATTATTTTCTATATCTATCTTTACTACTCTTAAATTTTGAATGGTAACATTTTCATTTCCCAAATGTCCAGCCATTTTTTTTCCTTTAAATACTCTCGATGGTGTAGAACAAGCACCTATAGAACCACCTTTTCTAACAACAGGACCTGTACCGTGGGACATTTTTAATCTTCTGAAATTCCAACGTTTTATAACACCTGAAAAACCTTTACCCTTATTTTTTCCTCTTATGTCTACTTGCTCATTTTCAGAAAAAATATCAGCTTTTATAATATCTCCAACATTAAAATTATCTGTGTCTTCAAATCTAAATTCTTTCAAAAAATTTTTTGGCGCAACATTAGATTTATCAAAATGTCCTTTTAAAGGCTTTGTAAGCTTCTTCAATTTAACATCTCCGTAACCCATTTGTATAGAATTATAACCATCAGTTTCTATAGTTTTTTTCTGAGAGATCACACATGGACCTACTTCTATTACAGTGACAGGAACCACATTATTATCAATATCAAAAACTTGAGTCATACCAATTTTTTTGCCAATAATTGCTTTTTTCATATTTTCCTCCATAAATTTAAAATAAAAAAATTTTACTGAAATATAATTTAATAAAACTCAAATTTTAACGCTTATATCAACGCCTGCTGCTAGTTCCAAATTCTTTAACGATTCAATAGTTTTGTCGTTAGAATTTAAAATATCTATCAATCTGTTATGAGTTCGAATTTCAAATTGCTCACGACTATCTTTATTTACATGAACAGATCTCAAAATAGTTATAACCTGTTTTTCTGTAGGTAATGGAATGGGACCCGAAACTTTAGAACCACTTCTCATCGCAATGTGAACTATTTTCTGAGCTGCCTGATCAAGTAATTCATGATCATATGCTTTGAGTCTTATTCTTATTTTGTTATTTATTATCAAAACCAATTACCTCCTTTTGTTAAAAAAGTAAAAATCCCCAAAACTTAAATAAACCTCGGGTACGAATAAATTTAAAAACACAAATCCGCCCGGTTTAAAATCGGACATACTCGGCGGAAAAACTGACTTTAAGCCACAACCTCCCGCTTCAACGCACATCAATTAAGTCACAATTTTTTATACTATCATTTAATTTTAAAAAAATCAAGAATTTTTATAATTATTATAATTTTTCAGTTTTTTTAATAATATTTATCTTAAAAAACATAAACACAAAAATTGCAAATATTAATAATAATATAACATTTACCAATTTTTGTTTTTTAAAATAAATTATTTAGGTTATTGCATATCGTCTAAAGGGATGGCATGATATTAAGAAAGTACTGACGTTTAAGTACACAAAAATCAGTAGACTTTTTCTGTGTTTTTCCGAAGATCTAACTGCGCGTTAAAATTGCAGATGTAAATCGAAGCACAGTAAACACCATTTCAAAGAATTTCAAGATAAGATTTTCAATAAATGTACAAAATGATCTAAAGCAGGGAATTTGAAGCCGGTGAGTCATACTTTGGTGCACGAAGAATTCGAGACAAAAGAAGGCGCGGTGCTAGTGGAAAAGCATCAATTTTTGGTCTTTTAAAATGTGATGGAAAATTATTCAAAAAAATTGTTGAAAATTATTCAAAAGAGCAACTTATTCCGTTAATTCAGGGAAAAGTTTTAGAGAGATCAATAATTCATAGTGACGGTTGGAAAACTTATGATGGTTTAGTTTTAAACGGTTATAAATCTGAAAATTTCCCGATTCCCATTTAAAGAGTCTATAATTAAGAAATTGACAAATTAATAGAATTTTGATACGTCAAAAAGTATTGGTCATTTAAATTTTGCCAGGCAAGAGCCAAAATTTATACAAAGTCTATGTATTCATTTTTTAATTGTTAAAAAAAGATATCCACCTTGAATATTATAAAGGTGGAGTTTGTATGTTTAAATTTCCTAACTTGCACAACCGCAACCATTGAAATTTCCTTCTTTGTCGTTATCATTGCTACTTATCAAAAGAACAACCAAAAGAATTAAAATCAATGAATTACTATTTCCGCCAAAAAGATTATTTAACAATCTTGAAACCTCCTAAAAATATCAATTTCAAATACATACTATTATAAAATTATAAATATTGTTACTAATTTTTCCATAAAGTCAGTAAGCAAAAGTAAAAAAATGAGAGTGCTTCATTTAGAATTATGATGTAATCATAAAACAAACATCGGAGTGATTATCAATGAGATGTGAGAAATTTGAAAACGAATATATTGTGAAATCAGGGTTCAATTACGGGAAGCAACGTTATAAATGCAAGGTTTGTGCGAATGTTTGGGGCTCAACCATCAAATGTTTTATATTGGATTAGAAATTTTGTTCTGAAGACTTATTAAAAATTTACAACAATGTCGTCGTTGAATTTGATGAAATGTGGCACTTTTTAAGGCCAGTTTAGATCTGAAAAGCATATTGTCGCACTACCGGTCAGTTGATTGACGAAAATCGGAGCGCTGCCACCCTGAAAAATGCTCGACAGGCTTAAACGGTGCTGTGTTTTTTACCAATTATTGGGAGGTTTATGCGGAGTTAATTCTGTCAGAATTTTTGGTTTGAACCAAATTCAAAACTCATGTCACTGAGCAAAACAATTTTTGTCAGCACCACAGTTTAAAGGAAAAATCAATATTGTGTCACGAAATTTGCTAATGATTGATTTAACTATTGCTTTTTTTGATCGCTTTCATGTCAACGGTACTCGTGAAAAAATTATTGCATTTTGTAGTCCTTTTTAAAACACACTCTGAATGTTTTATATAAATCCTCGAGAAAGCGGATTAATCGTAAAAATGTTGACAAAAAATAATAGTATGCTAGAATTACAAGAAATGTTGTTCCCAAAAAACCAAATTGAAACTTCAAGCATTAAAAATTAAATACCGTAGGATTCACTGGAGTTTGCGCTTGAAATGAAATAGAGCTTACGTAAGACGAGTAATCGTTGGGAGCGTAGAACCAAGAATTTGCTTGATTAAAAATCAAGCAGAGTATCAAAAAGTTATTTACAAGGTGTTTATGAACAAAATTTTCTGATTTTATATATTAATTTGTAGTTTTTCACTGCCGTATTACGTCGTTAAGTTTTAGATTCGGTTTCCTCAATAACGTAACCCCCTAAAAAATACACATCTATTTTTTTGCCATATTAAACGTAATATCACTACCACAAATTTTAGGTGGCATATAGGCAGGAGAGTTTTTACCTAAAATTATATTTCTCTCTTCGTATACGTTCTGTAATGATCCAAAATCTCCCAATTGGTATTTCTTAGGATTATTTTCAAAATAAAAAATATTTTCAGATTTTATGTCAAAACGACAAATATTTTTTTATGAAATACACCCAATATTTTTAGTAATTTTTGTCCTGTTTTTCTGAAAACTTTTTGAAAATATCACCAAATGCTAACTCCGATCTGTTACTATATATTTTGTTGTATTTTTATAGTTTTTATCTACATCAACATCAGTTATTGAATATACAAGTGTTGGTTTATTTAAATATTTTCTAAAATGATTTTTAACTTTATCATTTAACTCTTCTTTTAAATCTTTTTTTAACCTTGATAATGAAAAGCATGCTACATACTCTGAACGGTAATCATTTGGACTTTTTGTAATAATAACTACTCTCACTGCAAATTCAGTTTTACTATCTTTTTTTTCAACTTTACATACTACTGCACTGCCTCCTGTACCCAATGTTTCAATGTGTTCATAAACTCCTAAATTTTTAAAGAATCTTATTGCTTCTTCTATATTTATCACTCCTAAATTAAAATAAAAAATTACTCGTGAACACATCGACTTACAAATTATGTTTTTTTTGAGATCTATTAATAATTTTAAACCTTTTCCTTTGATGTTTTTTACGTTCTCTATTTAGTATTTTTTTCCCACCAGTAATATTTTCTAACTCATTGTCATTTACGAGCAAATCAAAATTAATATTTTTTTTATCCACATAAAACACCTCACATTTTCAGTATAAAATGTATTATATTAACTATTTAAATTAATGTCAATATATTTTTTTATATAAATTACACAATTTTATTTTAAGGTAAATAATGTCATAATTTTTAAGGTCAAGAACTATTTTTATAAACTTCTTTTTCAGTATTTCACTTTTCTATTTTTGCAGTATCAAACTTAGACCTAAATACTGACATTTTTTGTTGATTTATTTTTACATAAATAAATACAATATATGTTTTTCCCCAAAAACAACTCAATTATCTCAGTTTATAAAATAAATGGGTATTATTTGGTAATTGCCAATTTATTTAGGTATTTTTTGATATGAATAGTATAATTTTATTCATTAATCATAAAAACACAAATTTAGGGGAAAATATTTAGATAATTATGAAAGAATTAAGTTTAAAAAATTTATGTATGGGTTGCATGAAGATAAATATAGGAGAAGTTTGCCCATTTTGTGGAACTAACAAAAATTTCACTCAAGAAAAACCGTTTTTAAATTTAAAATATATTTTAGATAAAAAATATTTAGTAGGTAAAAAAATAAATGTAAATGCTGAATCTATCGGATATATTGGTTATGACTTATATAAAAAAATAACCGTTTATATAAAAGAATTTTTTCCTTCTAGAATTTGCAGCAGAGATGTAGAATCTGATAATATTTTATTTTTAAAAAATAAAAAAGAAATTTTCAAACAAAAATTTGAAGAATTTTCTAATTATTTTAAAAATCTGACAAAATTAAGATGTGCATTTTGTTTTATGTTAATATATGATTTGATAAAAGAAAACAACACTTTTTATGTAATATCAGAATGGATAAACGGAATTAGTTTAAAAGAATATGTACTAAAAAGGAAATATTTAAAGTGGGAAGAAACAAAGGTATTATTTACTTCGTTTATATCAGGTTTAATTAAAATGCATGAATTTGGCATTTTACATTTAAAAATTTCTCCAGAAAATATAATAGTAGATCATGGAAAGTTAAAATTATTAGGTTTTGCTACTGAAAATTTAAGAAAATTAAATAACGTTTATGATTATAAATTAAATAATGTTTGCTATGCTTTAGAACAATATGCTGAAAAATATAGTCTAAATGAAACTACAGATGTTTATGGATTAGCATCAAGCATATTTTTTTCTCTTACTGGAGAATTTCTTTCTAGTGCATTGGAAAGAAAAAAACATGCTACTTTGTTAATGTCAGAAAATATAATAAAAAATTTACCAAAAAATGTAATTTCAGGGATCGCAAATGCTTTAAAAATTTTTCCAAATGAAAGAACTATATCTTTTGAAAAATTCAAAATTGAACTTTTAAACTCTGAAGTTACTGAATTTCAAAATTTATATAAATGTAATGGTAAAGAAAAAAGTATTAGAAAAAAATCAGGTTTATTAAATTTAGGTCTAGTTTCTGGTTTGAGTTTTTTTATGATTGTTGTAGTTTTTATTGGATTTTATAATTTAATTTGGAAAAAAAATGACATAGAAAATCAAAGCAATGAAAAAAACGAGTCAACATCTGAAAATATTTTAAACAAAGTCGATAATGATTCGAATAATAATTTCGAAGAAAGTTTAGAAAAAAAAATAATAGTTCCAAATTTAATAAATCAAAATTATGAAGAATTAAAAAATCAAAATAATCTTGATTTTAATATTTTTTTATTGTCAGAAATATACAGTGATATAATTAAAGAAGGAAATATAGTTTCTCAAACACCATCGAACGGAGAAAGAATTTATAAAAATTCAAGTGTAGCTGTTAATGTAAGCAAAGGTTCTAAAAACAGAATTTTGCCCGAAATTTCAAATATGTCTATATCGGAAGTTTCTAAATTATTAATAGAAAACAAACTAAATCCAATAGCAGAATATGTAAATAGCAACATTCCAGAAGGATTAGTTATAAATTATAAAAATAATGCAGCTGGAGATATTTTAGAATGTAATTCGGATATTTATATTTTGATCAGCAAAGGAGCAAATTAATTTTATTTACGATACAACGTTTTTAGTGTTTCTTATTAAGCAAAATTATTGGAAGACAGAGACATCCTAAGATATTAAAATATTTTGATGTAAAAGATGCTGAAATTACCTGAAAAAGTGTATAAAAGCTTGGGTATATGGAACAGACGAACTTATTTTTAAACGAAATTAAAAATAAAATCAAAATAATACATAAAATTTCACTGTCAACATTTAATGGCGCTGTATTATTTAAAATTAAAAAAAATCACCCTACTTTTTAATATAGGGTAAAAAATCTTACAATTTTATCTATTGTTCTGTATCTGCTTCTGCTGCTTTTTCTGCTTCTGCTGCTTCTTTTGCTGTTTCTGCTGCTTTTTTTGCTGTTTCTGCTGCTTTTTTTGCTGTTTCTGCTACTTCTTTTGCTGTTTCTGCTGCTTCTTCTGCTTCTGCTGCTGCTTTTGTTGCTGCTTCTGCTGCTATTTCTGCTTTTGTTGCTGTTTCTGCTACTTTTTCTGCTAGTGCTTTTTCTGCTAGTGCTTCTGCTGCTGCTTCTTCTGCTACTTTTTTTGCTGTTTCTGCTAGTGCTTTTTTTGCTTCTGCTGCTTCTGCTGCTACTGTTGCTGCTTTTGTTGCTGTTTCTGCTTCTGCTGCTGCTTCTTTTGCTGCTTCTGCTGCTGCTTCTTCTGCTGCTGCTTCTGCTTCTTTTTTTGCTGTTTCTGCTACTTCTTTTGCTGTTTCTGCTGCTTCTTCTGCTTCTGCTGCTTCTTTTTTTGCTTCTTCTGCTGCTATTTCTGCTTCTGCTGCTGCTTCTGCTGCTGCTTCTGCTTCTTTTTTTGCTTCTTCTGCTGTTTTTGCTGCTTTTTCTGCTGCTTTTTCTGCTAGTGCTTTTTCTGCTGCTGCTTTTTCTGCTACTTTTTTTGCTGCTTCTGCTGCTATTTCTGCTTCTGCTGCTGCTTTTTCTGCTTTTTCTGCTTCTGCTAGTGCTATTTCTGCTTCTGCTGCTGTTGCTGCTGCTGCTGCTACTTTTTCTTTTAGTGCTTCTAATTTTCTTGATTCAATGTCAAATATGGAATAACTATAAACCCGTTTGCCATCTTTGATAAGATTATAATGTTCCCCATTATTACTAAAATAGCTAAAATTAGAACTATTTATATAAAGGGTACAATTTGAAATGTTTCTTCTAGAAAATGAGTATAAATCAACTTCATAACTTCCCACATCTAAAGAACCACCATCAAATTTAACATTTACAAAATTTATATTATTTGGATCTAAATTTTTCTTTATAACAATAGCGTAAAAACCGCCAAAAATATCTGCAAAATTACTAACAGGAGAGATACCCCGTAATATTACGATTTTACCATAATTTTCACCTAAAATTTTATCAATAATTTTTTGTATATATTCCACAGAAAGATTAGTCGAAAATAAAAGGTTCCTAATCAATTGTTCTGGTGAATTACGAAATTGTGTGTAATTATCTAAAATAGGTGTGCTATAATGATTATCACCTAACTCATGATTATAATTAGGTAAATTTACCCCAATTTTACCTTCGTTTTCAACTTTAAGTTCACCTTTGTTTTCAACGCTAAATGTACCACTAAGTGAATTTACCCTACGTGACTCACTAATTTTTCCACCGACATATGCCCCTACAAAAACGGTTCCCAATATCGCAGCATAAAACATACCATAATCCTTAACTATACTATTTAAATTTATCATTTTTTTACTCCTTATAAAGTTTATGTTCTCTTAAAATCACACGTTATCAGTACATTCCTAACCACAATTTTATGTACTTGTATTATTGTAACTAACTAATTTTGAAATGTCAATAGGAAATTTAAAATTTTTCTGAACTTTTTTTCAAAATTTTCCACTCGACTTTATTAACAATAACACAATCGAATATTTGTATACAAATTTTTTTAAAAAAATTTTCTATATCAAAAACTTGTCTAAATTATTTTAATGGTGACCCGGACGAGAATCGAACTCGTATTACCACCGTGAAAGGGTGGTGTCGTAACCTTTTGACCACCGGGCCGGATGTATTGGTAGCGGTAAATGGATTTGAACCATTGACACTTCGGATATGAACCGAATGCTCTGACCAACTGAGCTATACCGCCCAATTTTCTATATAATATTATTAAAAATTATTTATGTCAAGAAAAATAATTTTATAAATTATAATATTGAATATGATATCAGATTTTACAAAAAAAGTGATATATATTCTAGAATTAATAATTTTTTATTTTATTCAAGAAATTCCAAATTTAAGTTTTGATATTTACAACAATAAACCCATTTTTTTAATACCGGTTTTTATGTCAATCGTTATATTTGAAAAAAATTACTCTATAATGATTTTTGGGATAATAACAGGTTTTTTACTAGATTTAGGTTCAACGAATTCCATTGGATTTCATACTTTCATTTTTTGTATTATTGGATATCTTTTTAAATTTATTTTAGATTTTTACATAAAAAGAAATTTTTTCGTTACTATGACACTTGGTTTTTTTATAACAATTTTAGTATTAGCATTAAGATTTTTATTTTTTTACGTGTTTAAATTTTATGATAACGTTTTATACACTATAACTTATCATATTTTGCTATGCGGTTTATACACCATAAGCCTTATTCCGATTTTTTATTATATAAATAAAAAAATTAATTGCATAGCTGAATAATAAAAATACTATTTATTTTGTATAGAAAAAATAATAAATAAAAAAAAAATATATAAAAAACATAAAATTTAAAAAAATAGTTGACGCAAAATAAATATGAGTGGTAGAATAATATCATTCCCAGTTATGAAAATGACTGAAGAATAAAAAAGTACATTGAAAATTAAACAATATGCAAAAAAAAGACCCGTAATTTATAAATTTGAGTAACAAATAAATTTATATTTTATTTATTTTAATTATTAATTTTCTAGAGCTAAATAAACTCTTAAAGTTTTTTCAGAGAGTTTGATCCTGGCTCAGGATGAACGCTGGCGGCATGCCTAACACATGCAAGTTGAACGGGTTTTGCAAGGCACAGAGTATTTTGTTATTTGTTTTTTGAAAAATATCGGAATTCTGTGTGCTTTGTGAAATCAGTAGCAAACGGGTGAGTAACGCGTGAGTAATCTGCCTATCAAAAGGGGACAACGTTTGGAAACAGACGCTAATACCGTATAGAATATGTATTTCGCATGATTTATATATGAAAGAAGTAATTCGTTGATAGATGGGCTCGCGTCCGATTAGCTAGTTGGTGAGGTAATTGCTCCACCAAGGTTACGATCGGTAGCCGGACTGAGAGGTTGAACGGCCACATTGGGACTGAGATACGGCCCAGACTCCTACGGGAGGCAGCAGTGAGGGATATTGCACAATGGAGGAAACTCTGATGCAGCAATGCCGCGTGAAGGAAGAAGGTTTTCGGATTGTAAACTTCTGTTCTTGATGAAGAAAAAAATGACGGTAATCAAGCAGCAAGCTCCGGCTAACTACGTGCCAGCAGCCGCGGTAATACGTAGGGAGCAAGCGTTATCCGGATTTATTGGGTGTAAAGGGTGCGTAGGCGGTCAAGTAAGTCAGACGTGAAATCTATAAGCTTAACTTATTAAATTGCGTTTGAAACTGTTTGGCTTGAGTGAAGTAGAGGTAAACGGAATTTCTAGTGTAGCGGTGAAATGCGTAGATATTAGAAGGAACATCAGTGGCGAAGGCGGTTTACTGGGCTTCAACTGACGCTGAGGCACGAAAGCATGGGGAGCAAACAGGATTAGATACCCTGGTAGTCCATGCTGTAAACGATGATTACTAGGTGTGGGGAGACTGATCTTTTCTGTGCCGGAGTTAACACAATAAGTAATCCACCTGGGGAATACGGTCGCAAGATTAAAACTCAAAGGAATTGACGGGGGCCCGCACAAGCAGTGGAGTATGTGGTTTAATTCGACGATACGCGAAAAACCTTACCAAGTCTTGACATCCAACTAACGAAGTAGAAATACATTAGGTGCCTTTCGGGGAAAGTTGTGACAGGTGGTGCATGGTTGTCGTCAGCTCGTGTCGTGAGATGTTGGGTTAAGTCCCGCAACGAGCGCAACCCTTACGGTTAGTTGCTACGAAAGAGCACTCTGACAGGACTGCCGTTGACAAAACGGAGGAAGGTGGGGATGAGGTCAAATCATCATGCCCTTTATGACTTGGGCTACACACGTACTACAATGATTGTAACAAAGAGAAGCAAGAAAGTAATTTGGAGCTAAACTCATAAAAACAGTCTCAGTTCAGATTGTAGGCTGAAACTCGCCTATATGAAGAAGGAATTGCTAGTAATCGCGAATCAGCATGTCGCGGTGAATACGTTCCCGGGCCTTGTACACACCGCCCGTCACACCATGGGAGTCGGTAATACCCGAAGTCGTTTGTCTAACCTGATTTATCAGGAGGATGGCGCCTAAGGTAGGATTGACGACTGGGGTGAAGTCGTAACAAGGTAGCCGTATCGGAAGGTGCGGCTGGATCACCTCCTTTCTAAGGAGTATTTTGAATGATCAGAGTTATGTGGTCGCATATTGTTTAATTTTGAGGGCACTTGTTTTAAGAGTTCTCACGGGGATATAGCTCAGCTGGAAGAGCATCTGCCTTGCAAGCAGAGGGTCAACGGTTCGAGTCCGTTTATCTCCACCATAGAGGCTTAAGCTGAAAGATGTGAATCGTCAATTGGGCTTATAGCTCAGCTGGTTAGAGCGCACGCCTGATAAGCGTGAGGTCGGTGGTTCAAGTCCACTTAAGCCCACCATAAGTACCTTGAAAACTGAATAAAATTAATATGTAGGAAATTATGAGTTTTTTTATCTTAATACAGGTAAAAAATCTACAATTTTAAAAAATCAAATATCACATATATATAAAGATCAAACTACGAAGAGCGCAAGGGGAATGCCTTGGCACTAAGAGCCGATGAAGGACGCAACTAACTGCGATAAGCTATGGGGAGCCGTAAGTAGGCCTTGATCCATAGATTTCCGAATGGAGTAATCCATCTAGATTAATACCTAGATATTGTATACTGAATAAAATAGGTATATAAAGGGAACCGTCTGAACTGAAACATCTAAGTAAGACGAGGAAAATAAATCAACTGAGATTCTGTGAGTAGTGGTGAGCGAAAACGGAACAGGCCAAACCAAGGATAGAAATGTTTTTGGGGTTAGGACAGTTTTAAGAAATTCTTGAATTTAGCAGAATAATATGGGAAGATTAATCATAGAATGTGAAAATCATGTATGCAAAAAACAAGAGGATTCGACTGTATCCAGAGTACTGCCAGACACGAGGAATTTGGTGGGAATGCGGGGGGACCATCCTCCAAGCCTAAATACTACTTAGTGACCGATAGCGTATAGTACTGTGAAGGAAAGGTGAAAAGAACCCCGGGAGGGGAGTGAAATAGAACCTGAAACCTTGTGCTTACAAGCACCGAAAGCTCATTGATGAGTGATCGGGTACCTTTTGTAGAATGGTCCGGCGAGTGAATTTAATTGGCAAGGTTAAGAATTTATGATTCGAAGCCGCAGAGAAATCAAGTCTGAATAGGGCTAGTTTAGTCAGTTGGATTCGACCCGAAACCGGGTGACTTACCCATGTCCAGGCTGAAGTGGCGGTAAAACGCCATGGAGGGCCGAACCGACTCCTGTTGAAATAGTAGCGGATGAGGTGTGGGTAGCGGAGAAATTCCAATCGAACCCGGAAATAGCTGGTTCTCTCCGAAATAGTTTTAGGACTAGCCTTGTGATAAATTACTGGAGGTAAAGCACTGAATGAGCTAGGGGCCGAAAGGTTACTGAACTCTATCAAACTAAGAATGCCAGATAATTTTTTTACGGGAGTCAGACAGTGTGAGATAAGTTTCATTGTCAAAAGGGAAACAGCCCAGACCCACAGCTAAGGTCCCTAAGTAAATTTAAGTGGAAAAGGATGTAATATTACTCAGACAACCAGGATGTTGGCTTAGAAGCAGCCATTCATTTAAAGAGTGCGTAATAGCTCACTGGTCGAGTGATTTTGCGCCGAAGATTTAACGGGGCTAAAATTTACACCGAAGCTTGGGGAGTTAAATTTATTTTAACTCGGTAGGAGAGCGTTGTATACGGAGCGAAGCTATAGCGTAAGCAGTAGTGGACTGTATAAAAGTGAGAATGCCGGAATGAGTAGCGAGAAATATGTGAGAATCATATTGGCCGAAAATCTAAGGTTTTTGGAGGAAGGTTCGTCCACTTCAAGTGAGTCGGGAGCTAAGGCGAGGCTGAAAAGCGTAGTCGATGCACATACGGTTGATATTCCGTAACCATCTGAAGATTTAAGTAAAATGACACCTTGGCAAGGATGTGTCCCAGAGATTGGTTGTTCTGGGCGTAAGGGACCGAAATTTAGTAGGGAAGCACATTTGGACAGGGGCAAGAAAAGTTTTATGTATATCCCAGGTGCCCGTACCGCAAACCGACACAGGTAGATAGGATGAGGATTCTAAGGCCAACGGGGAAAGGGTAGTTAAGGAACTCGGCAAATTAACTCTGTAACTTCGGAAAAAAGAGTGCCATGTACTTTAAAATTATGTGGTCGCAGTGAATAGGTCCAGGCGACTGTTTATCAAAAACACAGGTCTCTGCTAAATCGTAAGATGATGTATAGGGGCTGACACCTGCCCAGTGCTGGAAGGTTAATAGGAAAAGTGCAAGCTTTGAATTGAAGCCCCAGTGAACGGCGGCCGTAACTATAACGGTCCTAAGGTAGCGAAATTCCTTGTCGGGTAAATTCCGACCTGCACGAATGGTGTAACGATCTGGGCACTGTCTCAATTACCCGCCCGGCGAAATTGTAGTACCGGTGAAGATGCCGGTTACCTGCGGCAAGACGGAAAGACCCCATGGAGCTTCACTGCAACTTGATATTGGGTTTCGGTGGTTTATGTACAGGATAGGTGGGAGACTATGAAACTTGGGCGTCAGCTCAAGCGGAGTCGTCCTTGGGATACCACTCTTAAATCTTTGAAATTCTAACTTTTGGCCATGAATCTGGTCAGAGGACACTGTCAGGTGGGCAGTTTGACTGGGGCGGTCACCTCCTAAAATGTAACGGAGGTGCTCAAAGGTTAGCTCGGTACGGTCGGAAATCGTGCTATAGAGTGTAAACGCAAAAGCTAGCCTAACTGTGAGAATGACAGTTCGAGCAGTAACGAAAGTTGGAGTTAGTGATCCGGCGGTTGTGTATGGAAATGCCGTCGCTCAACGGATAAAAGCTACCCTGGGGATAACAGGCTTATCTCCCCCAAGAGTTCACATCGACGGGGAGGTTTGGCACCTCGATGTCGGCTCATCACATCCTGGGGCTGTATTCGGTCCCAAGGGTTCGGCTGTTCGCCGATTAAAGTGGTACGCGAGCTGGGTTCAGAACGTCGCGAGACAGTTCGGTCCCTATCTGCCGTGGGCGTTAGATATTTGCGGAGTTCTGTCCTTAGTACGAGAGGACCGGGATGGACGTACCTCTGGCTCACCAGTTGTCATACCTTTGGCATAGCTGGGCAACTATGTACGGTTTGGATAAATGCTGAAAGCATCTAAGCGTGAAGCCACCTCCAAGATTAGATATCTTTTCTTTTTAGATGTAGACCACTTGTAGACTACAAGTTTGATAGGCTGCGTGTGTAAGTACAGTAATGTATTTAGCTTGGCAGTACTAATTGGTCGATTGTTTTGATCTTTATAATATTTATTTTAGTTTTTTGTTTTTCCACTTTTATTTTTTATTCAGTTTTTTTGGTACTTGACATATATTTAAAAAATATATTATCATACTATAAAATTTTAATCCTCCTTAGCTCAGTTGGTAGAGCATGCGGCTGTTAACCGCAGGGTCGTTGGTCCGAGTCCAACAGGGGGAGCCAATTTTTTTATTAGTTCGAAATTCATTTTTGAATTAGCTGATGGTAGTGTAGTTGTTTTATGTCAATTTTTGTTATTTCGGATTTACATCTGAGCTTTGGCGTTGAAAATAAATCTATGGATGTTTTCAATGGTTGGAGCGGCTATGTAAATAAATTAAAATCAAATTGGAATAATTTAGTTAAAAACCAGGATACCGTTGTTGTAGTTGGTGATATTTCTTGGGCCATGAAGCTGGAGGAAGTTTTAAAAGATTTACAATTTTTAGATAGTCTAAATGGGAAAAAAATTTTAATAAAAGGTAATCATGAGTATTGGTGGGAAAGTGCAACTAAAGTAAGAAATTTTTTAAATAAAAATAAGTTGCATCGTATTAAAATTTTATTTAATTCTAATATTGAAGTTGAAAACTTTTGTATTTGCGGAACTAGAAGTTGGAATATTATTTTGAAATCGCAAAGAGATTTTAAGATTTACAACAGAGAGCTCGGAAGGTTAATAAAATCTTTAAATAATAATTCTAAATTAGAAAAAATAGTTTTTTTGCATTATCCTCCTGTTTATGATAGCCAAGAAGCAAAGGAAATTATTGATATTCTGACCGAAAAAAAAGTAAAAAAATGTTATTATGGTCATATTCACGGAAGTGTTGTTAATAAAAAAATTGTAGTTGGAGATTATAAAAACATTAATTTTAAACTCGTTTCTTGTGATTATTTAGACTTTATTCCGATTCAAGTGTAAAAAAAAAGTTTAGTAAATTTTTCTACATTTTATCAATTAATTGCTTTTTCATTATAATTTAGATTAACTGACCAAATTTTCTGACTTTTTGTTGAAATTGTATCATTTTTTACCAGATTTTTCAAAATTATAAATATCTGTTATTTTTAAAACTACTAAGTTTTCTTCGGATATTTTAAAATCTTAAATCTTTTTATACAGCATTTATGTGGAAACACGGTGTTTAGAAAATTCATGGTTGTATTTTTTATATTATTTTAATAATTTTTGGTTTTTATGCTTAATTAAATATTGAACTAAGATTATGAATTTCTAAAATTTTCTGATAGACTCACGCCAAAATATTTTTCTAAAATCATGCAATTGTAATTATTTAATTGTTTTTTGGCAAATACACCTTTTTTTCATAATTGACAAAAAAAATATTTACTTTTACAAATCTATAAAAATTTGAGATAATTAAAATATATGATTATATCATCTGAAAGGTTGTGTAAAAAATGGTAAAAAATAAAGAAGACATAGAAATTAAAAATGTTTTGGATAAAATTCATAACAAAATAGAAACCGAAAAGATTATGGGTGGCAAAAAATTATCGAATAATGACACCAAAATACTTCCACCTACTTGCGTACCAATGTATGGTGTTACACTTAAATACGGAATGCCATACAAGCCTCCAAAAAAGCCAGCAGATAACATTGACCCTGATTATGGAGTACCGTGTGATCCTTTGATATTTTCAGAAAAAGAGGATATTGATAAATAAATGGCACATTATAAAGTAACTTCGTTGATGATATTGTTTCTAATTTTTTTGACTATGTTCTAAAATGGATGTGCATCAAAATATCTTTTTGAAATTATGTTTTTGAGTTGTGCAATTGTTTGGTTGTTTTTTAGTAAACATGCCTATTTTATGTAATTAATCAAAAAAATATTTACTTTTACAAATTTATAAAAATTTGAGATAATTAAAACATGTGATAGTAATATCTGGAAGGTTGTGTAAAAAATGGTAGAAAATAAAGAAGACATAGGAATTAAAAATGTTTTGAATAAAATTCATGGCAAAATAGAAACCGAAAAAATTTTGGGTGGCAAAAAATCATTGAATAATGGTATTAAGGAGATATTTTCACCTACTTGCACACCAGAGTACAGTGCTAAACAGCCAACGGAAAGACCATTATATGGGGGTGGTACCATACAAACCTTCAACAGATGACAGAATATCACTTAATCCTTCAATACTTCCAGGAAAAGAGACTATTGATAAATAAACAATTGTAAAGTGGCTTTAAATAATTTTTATTTAAATTTCAGTGAATTTTTGTGTATTTCAGTCTAATTTGAAATGTTTGGTATTTTATGAAATAATATTTCTTAACTGGTTCAGCAAAAACATATTTAATTTATAGCAGTAACACGTTACAATAATATTGACTTAACTAAGAATTATCTATAAAGATCTCAAAATGATAAATTTACATATTCAAGTTTAATTTTATTTTAAAATTAAAAAAATCTGTTAGAATACTTATAATTGCCTCCATAAATTAATATCATTTTCGTAAATTTTTTTTATATTTCCCAGATTGTAATACAATAGGGCTAGTCTATTCAAGCCTAAACCAAAAGCAAATCCGATATATTTTTCACTATTATAACCTACACTTTTTAAAACATTGGGATGAACCATTCCAGAACCTAAAACAGTTATCCAACCTGAATAATTACAAATTCTACAACCTTTTTTATTACATTTTGCACATGACATATCTATAGCAGCACTTGGCTCAGTATAAGGATAATAAGATGGTCTAAATCTAATTTCTATTTCATCTCCAAAAATATTTTTTAATAAATTTATTAAAACAGCCTTTAAATTTGCAAAAGAAATATCTTCTCCTACCATTAAACCTTCCACTTGATAGAACATCGGTGTATGCTGTGGATCGATGTCATCAACCCTATAAACTGTTCCAGGAGAAATTATATTTATTGGGGGTATTTTATTTTCCATAGCTCTTATTTGAACAGAAGAAGTGTGAGATCTTAGCAAAATATTAGGAGACAAAATATAAAAAGTATCCTGCATGTCCCTAGCCGGATGATACTTTGGTATATTCAACTTTTCAAAATTATATTTGTCTAGTTCTATTTCAAGCCCTTGAGTTACACTAAATCCCATACTAATAAATATATTTTCCATTTTTTTGTATAATTTAGTTAATGGATGAAGAACTCCAATATTTATATTATTTTTAAAAATACTGATATCATAATTTTCAAAATATATTTTGTCAGAAAAATCTTTTTTCAATTTTAAAATGTTTTGTTCTAAAAAAATTTTAAACTCGTTTATTAATTTCCCGACTTCTTTTTTTTCTTTATTTGAAGTAATGTTTTTTAATTCAAAATACAAAATTTTTAAATTTTTATTCAAATATTTAAAATTTAAATCCTTGATTTCTTGAAAATTACTTATTTTGTTAAAATTTTCTAAAAATTCTTGTTTTTTTTGCTCTATAAAATTTTTAATATTCAAAAAAATTCCCTCTTTATCATTGAACAATATATTATTATTTTACAATAAAATATGTTTATTTGTTGTAATATTATATTTTATATAAAACTTTTATTGGAGGATTATAGTGGCGGAAGTGAAAAAATTATATGCTTATTGGCTTAAAAATATGCGGGATTTAGAATTAAAAAAGGATTTAGAGTTAATATCGGAAAATGACAAAGAAATATTTAGAAGATTTCATAAAAAATTAAAATTTGGTACAGCTGGTTTAAGAAATATAATGCGTGCAGGTACCAATGGGATTAATGTTTATACTGTTAGACAAGCAACACAAGGTTTAGCTAATTATCTAAATAAGATTAATGAAAAAAATAGTATTGCAATTGCCTATGATTCCAGATTAAATTCTGAATTGTTTGCTAGAGAATCAACAAAAGTTTTAATTGAAAATAAAATTAAAGTTTATCTGACAAGTGAAATTCAGCCAACGCCTGTTTTGTCTTATTTAGTTAGAAAATTAAAGTGTCAAGCTGGAATTATGATAACTGCAAGTCATAATTTAGCTGAATATAACGGCTATAAATGTTATGATGAACACGGAGGTCAAATTACTGAAGACATAGCTGATGAAATATATCGTGAAATCGAAAAATTGGATATTTTCAAAGATATTAAGATTTGTAATAATTTTGAAAAAAAGGTAAATTTTGTAGAAGAAAAAATTTATGAAAGTTATTTAAATTGTGTTTTAGAACAGCGTATTATCAAAAATACTTTTGAAAATTCAGATTTAAGAGTTGTTTACAGTCCATTGAATGGAACAGGTTATAAGTTAGTTACTGAAATTTTTAATAAAATAGGGTTAAAAAATTTATTTGTAGTAGAAGATCAAAAATATCCGGATGGAAATTTTTTAACTTGCAAATATCCCAACCCTGAGTATATCGAATGTTTTGAGCTAGGAATAAAATTAGCTGAGAAAACAAATTCAGATATTGTTATCTTGACAGATCCTGATTGTGACAGAGTTGGGATTTGTGTTTTAAATAATGATAAATATAAATTTTTAACTGGAAATGAAATTGGAATTTTAATTTTAAATTATATTTTAGAAAACAAAAAATTACCTGAAAATCCTGTGATTATCAAAACTTTAGTTAGTTCTAAACTAATAAATAAAATGGCTGAAAAATATAATTGCAAAGTTATAGAAGTTTTAACTGGATTTAAAAATATAGGAAAAGAAATCTTAAAATTAGAAAAAACAAATAAATTGAAAAATTTTATATTTGGATTTGAAGAAAGTCATGGATATCTGACTGGAACGTATGTGAGAGATAAAGATGCAGTTTCGGCCAGTATGCTGATTTGTGAGATGGCAAGTTTTTACAAAAAGCAAAATTTAAATTTTATTAATGTGCTAGAAAATATAAATAAAAAATATAAAAATTATCATTCTAAAAATTTTAGTTTGATATTAAACAATGAAAAAATAGATAAAATTTTAAAAAATCTTAGAAAGAGTAATTTGAAAGAAATTTTTGATTTTAAAATAATAAAATTTAAAGACTATTTAAATCATTTTGAAGACAAAGCTAATATTTTGTGTTTTGACTTGGAACAGGATGTAAATTTAATAATTAGACCTTCTGGAACTGAATCTAAACTAAAAATTTACATTAATGCTAAAAATAAATCTGATGTAAGTAAGTTAGCTAATAATTTTATTTATGACTTAAAATAGTTTAAAAAAATAATATGTAATCAAAAATTAGAATGGTAAAGACAGTGCTCACTTCAATCAATATATTAGAAAATATTTAAAATTAGATTAAATACTAAAGCAATTTAGAAATAAAATTAAATATGTTATATACTTATTCTGTGATAGTTAAAATGGCTAAAATTGCAGTAAATTGTATACAGTGCAAAAGCGAAAAAGTGGTAAAAATGGGATTTCAATCTAATGGGACACCTAGATGCAAATGCAAAAAATGTGGAAAAACATTTCAAACAGAATACTTGAATAACGGTGCTAAACCTGAAACTAAATTACTAATAATTAAAATGTCGTTAAATGGTAGAGGAATTCGTGATATTTCGCGTGTTTTGGGAGTTAGTAAAGATACTGTTTTGTCAGTTTTAAAAAAATTAAAAATTTTTTTACAAACATAGATCCAAAATATTTAAATTTTAAGAAGTTGTTGAAAACGCACTATGTGTAATATATGGGGATTGTTATAAAAAGTGGGTGAAAACTTAAAACTTAAAGTTATTTCAGAAAAAGGTAAATATTTACGAAGAAATCAATGAAAAAAATGTTTATGCATCAATGCTTAAAATAAGTTTTATCAAAATAAAAATTTGTTTTTTAAAAAAATTTTTTAAATATATATAGATAATTTTAGATATTTTACATAATATTAATTAATAAATTTTTTATGAATATTTCTGAATTAAAACAGTTTATCTTGGCAACAATAAACTTCAAATACATATTTGGAGGACTTAAAAATGTTTATGAAATTTAAAGTTGAAATATGTGGGATTGATACTTCAAAATTAAAAACTATGTCTGAAAAAGAAAAATTGAAATTATTTAAATTAGTAAAACAGGGAAATGTACAAGCTAGGGATGAATTAATAAATGGAAATTTAAAATTGGTATTAAGTGTTATTCAAAAATTTTCTAATAGATTTGAATCTGTTGATGACTTATTTCAAATTGGCTGTATAGGCTTGATAAAATCCATCGATCATTTTAATACTGATTTTAACGTCAGATTTTCTACATATGCTGTACCCATGATAATTGGTGAAATTAGGAAACATTTAAGAGATAGCAATTCTATAAAATCAAGTCGTGCCATGAAAGATATCGCTTACAAAAGTATAAAAATTAGAGATAAACTTACTATTGAAAATAATAAGGAACCTACTATAGAAGAAATAGCAAAAAAATTAGATATTCCTAGCGAAAATATAATTTTAGCATTAGAATCAATAACGGACCCGATCTCTTTAAATGAACCTGTTTTTTGTGATAATAATAGCTCTGACCAAGTATATGTTTTAGACCAATTAGGAGATAAAAATACAGATTTAAATTGGATAGATGAAATTTCTTTGAAACAATCTGTAAAAAATTTGAATAAACGAGAAAAGAGAATACTGTTTTCAAGATATTTAGAAGGTAAAACTCAAACTCAAGTTGCTTCCGAAATCGGAATAAGTCAAGCTCAGGTTTCAAGATTAGAAAAAATTGCTATGCAAAAAGTTAAAAATAAACCTTGAAAAAATTTTTTACTTTATCAGGATTTTCTTGTTTAATCATTTTATTTATTGCAAATATAGTTTTGGAATTTAGTTATAGTTTAATTTTAATAATATTATTTTTATTTAGTTTAATTTCTTTGTTTATAAAAAAAACAAGAGAAGATATGACTTTACCAGTAATTTTTATTTCCTTTTTTATTACGATGGTTTTATTTGTATTTAATTTTTATAAAATAAATTATAAAATTAAAAGTTTATACGGAAAACACCTAACAGTCACAGGATATATTTCTGAATTACCATATTAAAAAGATGGATATTTTAAATATGTGTTCAAAGTTAAAAACATTGAAAATTATGATTTAAAAAATTTTTTTATTAATATAAGCTCACAAATTTCCATCCCCGCTGATATATATCAGGAAATTTCTTGTGATATAAAAACCACTAATAAAGTAAATACTTATGATATCGCTAAAAATATTTACTTAAATTCGTATTTAAAAAACATAAAAAATATAAATTCTAATAGCTTTTTTAATTTAAAATATCATGGTATTAAAGCGCGTGAAAATATGGTATTAATCACCAAAAATTCACTTCCAAAAAAGCAATCTAGTTTAATTAATGGCATTTTATTTGGTGAAAAGAGTGGTATATCACAAGACACAAAAGAAAATTTAATAAAAATAGGGGTATATCATTTATTAACAGTTTCTGGTTTGCATGTATCTATACTTACTCAAATAATATTCTTTTTTTTACTAAAATTTAAAATTAATAAAAAAACGTCTTGCATAATTTCAATTTTATTAATTTTAATTTACATTTCGATAACAGGATTTGCACTTTCAGTAGTTAGAGCTGGAATTATGTCAATTGTTCATTTACTAGGACAAATTTTTTATAAAAAAAGTGATTCTTTAAATTCATTAGGATTATCGATTTTAATTATTTGCCTATCAAATTTAAATTCGGGAATAAATGTTGGATTTTGGCTTTCGATTTCTTCAACTTTAGGTTTATTAGTTTTAGCACCAAAAATCAGAAAAAAACTAAATCCAAATTTTAAAACTAAAAACAAATTTTTAATTTACATAAAAGATTCTTTTATAACTTCAATTTCTGTATTCACGATGACTTTACCTATTTCTTTATTTATATTTAAAAACGCAAGTTTAATTCCGCCGATATCGAATCTACTAATAATTTTTGTGATTCCAATAATAATTATCATTTCTTTTTTTCTAATAATTTCTAGACTTTTATTTTTACCTGAATTTATTTATATGATATTCAATGTAATTTCTGGTATCATAACTAACTATATTATTTTTGTTTCAGAATTATTAAGTGGTCCCATGTAAATTTCCTAATTTTCGGATTTTGTAACCTTCGAAATGTATTTTGATGGTTCTTACCGTACTATTTAATATTTCACGCTGATTGGCAAATTTATTTTATCTATAAAAATCAGAAAATTTTTATATAAAAGTTTGCTACTATTGATTTTTGACTAAATTTATAATAAAAAATCAAGATTAAATAATAAATTTATTTATATGACATCAATAGTAATTTTTAATATCATGGTCAATTATATTATCAATATTTTTGAGGCATATACAACGTGCGCTATTCCATTTTTTAGAATTACTAGCCAAATTAGATAGTATATATGGTTAGTATAACTAACAAACTATCAAAAAAATTATTAAATAGGTTTTCGTATTTGCAATAATTTTCCAATTTTTGAGTGGGTTTATAAAGATAAAATACAGTTAAATTTAAAAAACACATCATTATTAACCTATATATTTAGGGTTGTATATAAAATGATGCTCTGGTTCAAAGTCTTTAACATTAAGAGGAGTTCCTTCTTCGCCTTTAATCAGTATTAAACTTTCATTTTTATCATATTCGGCGATCCATATTTTTACATTTGGGTATTGTTTTTGCAATGGTATAAAATAATCTGCGTAAACCCCAAGTGAATCTTTTATTTCAGTCATATCAAATATTATATTTTTCAAATTTTCTAATTTCTCTATATTTAATTTAATTTGTCCTGATTTAAAAAATTTTATTGCTACAGCATCTATGATTAGTGTTTCCATATCTGTGTAACTTGATATTAAATTTTCAAATTTATTTTTATTTAAAGCAATCCTTTGATATCTAAATTGCAAGTAAATAGTTTGAAAATTACAGTCATCTTTGGTTACATAAGTATTAGTATTAAACAATCTCATCAAGTCTTTATTAAGAATACATTCAAAATTTTTTCCTTTCTCTGAGGAGAAACATCTATAATTTTTTACAAGATTTTGATTTTTGATCCAATTAGGGTTTGGTAATATATTTAAGAGCATATTTGCTAAGTTTAATTCCTCCTCTACAAGAGAACGTTCGTTGTACTTGCAGTGCATATATCTAAATCCATATCAAAATTTGGGGGTATTTTTACAATTTGGTTTTTGCTGCTTCTTTAGAATAAAAATCAAATATGCCCAACCCAAACATTACTACACTAGGCATACTAATTGAGGCCACAATTTTTTTAAAATCAATCACAGTTCCCTTGTATGTATTTGAACATATCATAAAAGCCGCGATTAAAAATGTTGATGTTGATTTCTTTATTATTTTCATTTTTAACTCCTTTTTATTGTATACATTTTAATTTTAGCACAAAAAATTTATAAGTCAATATTATAAAATAATTTTGCAACGCAAAAAGTATATAAGAAATAAAAAAAGTGAATTTGGTAATTCAGAGGTGAAGAATTATGAGATGCCCAAAATGCGGAATTGTAAAAAACAAAGGTATAGCTGCAAAGATTGCCGCCGCAATTATCGAAGTAATAAATATTATAAGTATTTATATGAAGGAAAAAATTAGCATTTAAATGTCATAACGAAGTTATTGCATTTTAAGAAAATATCAAAAATTTTAGGTATAAACGATACAATAGTGATTGCTTGAAAAAGAAAGCAGCTAACCAAATAAAAAAATTTTTAAATAAGTCGAAAAATGCGATGTTTCGGAAATAGATGAAAAGGCGAAATAAATCGCTTAGAAGTTTTGAAAAAATTTCATAAATAATCGAATATGTAGATCCAAAAAATTTATATAAAACTGCGAAAAAACCGCTAAATATTTGTTTTAGCCGTGGTTTTTCAGTGCAAGCGTAAAATAAATTGCTGGCATCAAATGAGTACCGTGGAGGTTTATGAAAATTTATATTTGAGAAGTTTATGTAAGAAAGGAACTGACCTACGATGGGCATTGAACCAGGAATCTGCTTTGTCTTTAGCAAAATAGAATGTCAATATGTTATTATATTTGTAGAAATTATTTATTAAAGGAGAAAAAATATTTTTAAAAGAATAATATCAGGTTCAATTTTAGTGATTTTAATTTTAATGTTAGTTTTTTTTGATAATGACAATTTACTGTTAATTAATATATTTGTTGCGATTACATCAAGCATTTCAATGACAGAAATATTTAATGCGATGAATGTTTCCAATATGTCTATAATTTCCATCCCAACTCTAGTTTTTATGATATTAAATTCTTTGCTTAATAATAATTTAATTTCAGAATTAAATTTATTTTTATATACTTTTATAATTTTATCTGCAATGGTATTTTATAGATACTTAAAATTAAATGATATTTCAGTAATCTATGCATTGGCGATAATCATTTCTTTTTCTTTATCAAAAATAGTTAAGCTAAAAAATATGGATTTAGAGTTTGGAAGTTTTTATGTTTTAATATCTTTAGGAATTGCATGGTATTCAGATACTGGTGCATATTTTTTCGGAAAATTTTTCGGAAAAAATAAGTTGTGTCCTAAAATAAGTCCTAATAAAACTGTTGAAGGGTTTATAGGAGGAATTATAACTTGTTTAATTTTAGTGATTGTTACAAGTTTGGTTTTTAACAATTTAATTTTTGCCGAAAAACACAAAATAAATTACACAAGCCTAATAATTTTAAGTTTAATAGGTTCATCGATTTCTACCCTTGGAGATTTATGTTTTTCAGTTATAAAAAGAAATTACAATCTAAAAGATTTTGGTGATATTATACCTGGACATGGTGGTATGTTAGATAGACTGGATAGTGTAATTTTTGTAGTTCCATATGTCTATATTTATCTAAATTTTTTAAGTATTATAAAATAATTTAGCTTGACGCTATTATTGGCTCAGATTTTTGCTTCTGCACTCTTTATAGACATCGTTACATAAGTTTTCATTTCAAGCATGAATTTCCAGTTCTAAATTGTTAAATTGCTAAAATTTTTGTAACATTAATATATTCACAATGTTAGATATATTATTTTTTCTATACCAAATTACATTTATTCTATAATGATCTTAAAAAACATTTGAGATCTTTATTTACGGTAAAAGTCGCTTATTTGAGCTAAATTTTCTCTTTTTTTTAAATTTTATTAAATTCAAATTGTAATTCATTGTTAATTTGTTAAGTTTGTACGTTTACCAAGATAATAATTTTTTACAAAACGGAAACGCCGGAACACTTTTTTAATTTTTAATTTACTGATTTTGTGTTTATTACGGCACTATTTTGTTAATATTTTAATAACACATTCTTAAATAATTTATGTATAAATTTTTTAAAAAAAAATATATAATTGAATTTAATTTAGTTCTCGTATATATTAAATATTAAAATGAAAAGTGAAAATTTTAAGATAAATGAAAATTCAAAGAATCAAAGAATAGACATTTTTGTAAAAAATAAATTAAGTGATTTGCTAACAAGAAGTTATATCCATAAATTAATAAGAGAAAGATTTATAACTGTCAGCAGTAAAAATATTAAAAAAAATTACATTTTGAAATATGGCGATATAGTAAATGTTGTTATTCCAAGTCCTAAAAAATTAGAAATATTGTCCGAAAAAATAGATTTGGATATAATGTATGAAGATGAATGGTTGTTGGTTGTTAATAAACCCAAAGGTATGGTTGTACATCCGGCGCCTGGGAATTATGATAGAACTTTAGTAAATGCTCTTCTAAGTTATTGTAAAGGTTCTTTATCAGGAATAAATGGCTTTTTAAGACCAGGAATTGTTCATAGATTAGATAAAGATACCAGTGGTTTATTAATAGTAGCCAAAAACGACCTAGCACATAAAAATTTATCAGATCAAATAAAGTTACATAATTTTAAAAGAGAATATGAAGCAATAGTTCATGGGATTTTTAAAAATGATTTTGGAACTATAAATTTCCCCATAGGAAGAGATCGTAAAAACAGAAAAAAAATGGCTGTAACAAATATAAATTCCAAAAAAGCTGTAACTCATTATCAAGTTATAAAAAAATATGATAAGTTCACATATTTAAAACTAATACTGAAAACAGGTAGGACACACCAAATTAGGGTTCATATGAATCATATTAATCATCCAGTAGTAGGAGATTTAATCTACAACCAAAACAAAAATAGAAATTTTGAATTTTTGGCTGGACAGTGTTTGCATGCTAAAACTATAGGATTTTTACATCCGATAAACAAAAATTATTTAGAATTTAAAAGTGAATTACCTGGTTATTTTAAAAGTTTTTTAAATTTGTTAAAAAATACTTAGAATCAGCACTTATGAAAAAAACCGAGAATTAAATATAAAATAATTGTAATTTTGCATGTAAAACCGTGTAATTATTTAAATAAAAAAATTAATGTAGAGCAATCCGAAGAAATTTTTGATATTTTATAAGTGTTTGAAGTTTTTATGAATAATTTTTAAAAAAGTTCAAATAATATTTGAATATTAGATAAAAAAACACAAAATTTGGTGATATTTTTGAAAAAATTACTAAAAAAAATTCTTTCATTTACAATGACTGTCATTTATATTTTATTTCAGGGTTTCATGATAAACAGTTCAAAATTTTATGCCGAAGGATCTGAATTTGAAATTCCTGAACCGAAAAAAGTTGAATTTTTAAATAAAATTGTAATTAATTTGTATAAAACTAGAGCTAATGAGATAAAAACAAATTATGACAGAGCTTGGAACATTACAGAAGAAGGCATTGAAAATTTATATGGTTTTATGATGTTTTGGCACAGCATAAATAATAACGGTGCTAATTATGAAGGCAAAATTATTAGGCTCAAAAGTGATATTGACCTACAAAACAACAATTCTCTAAAATATTCTAAAATAAATCAAAAAAATGAAAGATATGATTTAAAAATTGAAGGCGAATTAGATAATTCAAAAACCTGGAATCCGATAGGCACAAAAGAGCATCCTTTTAAAGGTATTTTTGATGGCCAAGGACATACTATAAAAAATTTAACAGTATTTGAAAGTGAAGGCGGAAATGGAGAAGCGTACGCTGGGCTTTTTGGATATACAGAAAATGTAAGTATAAAAAATTTAAATATAGAGAACGTAAATATAATCTGTGAAACTGTCGATAATCACGCTCAAGCAGGTGCAGTAGCTGGGCGGGTTATAGGAAATTTAGAAAATTGTCATGTAAAAAATTGTGTGATTGTTTGTAAATCTCAAGAGAAAGAAATGGTAAGTGCTGGCGGTTTAGTTGGCTCATATGTTGTCTTAAATGATGAAACAGATGATCTTGTATTAAAAGATTGTACAGCTGAAGACATAAATGTTTATTCAACTTGTCAAGCAGGAGGTATTGCGGGAAATTTAGGTGGAAAGCAAGAAATTAAAAGTAATAATAATGTTGTCATTGGAGTCATTGGAACTGTTCAAGCTAATAACATTACTATAAATAATTGTAAAATAGAAAAAAGCGAAATACACTCTTCTGGTCGTCAAACTGGTGGTTTGGTTGCAGGTTTTAGTTGCGTAGGAAATGTAGAAATTACTAATTGTGAATTTGTAGGAAATGTGACAGCTGGCAAAGAAACAAACAATGGTCTTAATTATTCGTCTGGTGGTCAGGCAGGTGGAATTATTGCAGGTTTTGGATGCGGACGGATTAACATAAGTGGTGGTAATGTTATGGTAGATAATTGTTACTCTACTGGTAATATAACCGGCATGGGACAAACTGGAGGTATTATAGCTGGTTTTGGAGGCCCGGCTAACGAAACTGGAATAAATATAATGAATTGTTCTTCAAATGGTGATATTACTTCTTATTCTAATCAAGAAAACATAGGTGGTGATGCTGGTGGAATAATTGCAGGTTTCGGATGTAATGCAAGTAACAATAGTGTATTAATACAAAATTGCCACCATTTTAATGGTGATGTTGTGTCATTCGGTACAAAACGTGATAGTGCTGGAAATGCTGGAGGAGTTATTACAAGTTTTGGAACTAGTGGAAATGTTATCATTGTAAAAGATTGCACTAATGAAGGAAAAGTTAAAGCTGCATGCCAAGTAGGCGGCTTAATTTCTGGGTTTGGGCTTGGAGATAGTGGTAGTGGCGTTATTATAGAAAACTGCCATCATTCAAACGGTGATGTTATATCTTTTGGCACAGAAAATGGCAGGAGCGGAAATGCTGGAGGATTGATTTCTGGCTTTGGAGGTCCTAGCGTTATTATAGAAAATTGTACCACTAAATGTAGTGTAAGGGCTGCAAATCAAGTAGGAGGATTGATTTCTGGGGTTGGAAGTAAAGGAAGTATAATTATAGAAAACTGCCGTCATTCAAACGGTGATGTCATATCTTTTGGTATAGGAAATGCTGGAGGATTGATTTCTGGGTTTGGAGGTCCTAGCGCTATTATAGAAAATTGTACTAATGAATGTAACGTAAGTGCTGCAAATCAAGTAGGAGGATTGATTTCTGGGGTTGGGATTGGATATAGTGGTAGTAGCGTTATTATAGAAAACTGCCATCATTCAAACGGTGATGTTATATCTTTTGGCACAGAAAGTGGCAGGAGCGGAAATGCTGGAGGATTGATTTCTGGCTTTGGAGGTCCTAGCGTTATTATAGAAAATTGTACCACTAAATGTAATGTAAGGGCTGCAGATCAAGTAGGAGGATTGATTTCTGGGTTTGGGTTTGGAGGTAGTAGCGCTATTATAGAAAACTGCCGTCATTCAAACGGTGATGTCATATCTTTTGGTGTAGGAAACGCTGGAGGATTGATTTCTGGGTTTGGAGGTAGTGGCGTTATTATAGAAAATTGTACCGCTGAATGTAACGTAAGTGCTGCAAATCAAGTAGGAGGATTGATTTCTGGGTTTGGAGCTAATCATATGAATACTATAAAAAATTGCCATCATTCAAAAGGCAACGTCGAATCTATAAATTATTCTGCCGCTGGTGGGTTAATAGCTGGGTTTGGAATTGATGGAAGTATAATTATAGAAAACTGTACAAATAATGGTGATGTCATATCTGACGGTTCTGGAAGTGCCGGAGGATTGATTTCTGATTTTGCAGTTACTAGATTCGCTATTATAAGAGATTGTATTAGTGAAGGAAATGTTTATTCCAAAGATCAGTCTGGAGGTTTAATAAGTGGTTTTGCAGTTGGTTGCAAAATTGATGTGAATGTAAGTATAACAAATTGTCATTCCAAAGGAAATGTAACAGGATTATCAAAAACAGGTGGATTAATAGGTTTCTGCGTACTCGGTACCGAAAGAGAAGAACAAAATAATTGGTGTAAATTTATTCTTAAAGATAATTCTTCTAAAGGAAATGTGTTTTCTGAAAATAATTTAGCAGGTGGGTTAATAGGTGGTTTATATAGCGGTTCTCGTACTGGTATTACTGGCCAAATAGGAAGTGTAATATCATCAGATAACGTAACGCCAGCAAGTTTAGAAATAGCAAATAACTTTTCAGAAGGAGATGTAACTTCATTTTCGGATTATAAATTCGGTCAAGCAGGAGGGTTGGTAGCACAGTGTGACAGGTTTATAGCTGAAAACTGCCATTCTAAAGGAAACATTACAACTAATTCAGGTTTTTCGGGAAATGCTGGTGGTATAGTTGCAGATTGCAATGTTTTAGATTTAAAAAAATGTTATTCTAATGGAAATATATCATGTAATTCTCAGGGTATAGATAAAACTGATCATGAAACTCTTTCTGAAGTAGCAGCCGGTGGTTTAGCAGGAAAATGTAATGATTTGCAACTTAGTGAAAGTTTTTCATACGGAAATGTAGAATGTTGTAGTAATCATGAACAAATATCAGAACCTTCGTATGCAGGAGGACTAGTAGGTAAGTTATCTTTATCCGTTGATACGGATCATAATGTTGCAAATTGTTTTTATGTGGGGAATTTAAATTCAAATAGCGATATTTGTTATAACGGTGGATTGTTCGGTTTGTTAGACGGAAAAGAAAACAGTTTGAATTTGATGAAATGTTATGCTGGAGGTACCGAGTTTATAACCAAAAATCGAGCAGTTCCTGAAAATTTAAAAATAGGTGGATTAATAGGTGAGTATTTAGGACCAGAATTAGGTAAAAATTTTATGGATGTATGTTATTACAATACTGATACAACACTAGCAAGTTCAGCTATAGGCAATTTGCAAGATAGCTTTCAGAATACACAACTCGACACTTATAAAATGACAGGTTTAAACTATAATATTCATAATATTTATGACATAGATAGAGATAGAGCTCCGGAATATATGAGCTTAAATAACATAGGTATATTAACTTGGAAATTTTTCGACGATGATATTTTGAAAGAATCTGATGAAAATTATCATTATGATAGAATTTGTTACTATCCAGTTTTGAGTTACACTGATGTAAAACCACGACTTAGCTATAAAAAGTTATTTAAGGATATTGATATACAAGATCCTGAAACAGGAGTTTGGTTATTGAGTGAAGGCCCGTATCCTTTGGATTCATCCTTGAAAGTAATAGATATGAACGAAGGAAAAAAATATAGTTTTGTATTTTCAATTTTCGACGATGAACACAAAAAAATTCTGGAGAGAGTGAAATTTTATGACATCTATTTAAAATATAATAACGATAAAAAAGATATTGAACCACTAATAAGTCCATTGATGATAAGAATTCCAGTTCCAGATGACTTTGATAAAGATATACTCGAGCTCAATGCTTTTAGAATCACAGACAGTAAAGATAAAGAATTTGACGACGAAAAATTAGTAATAATCGATGGAAAATATTATATAGAGCTTATGACAAATCATTTGAGCTATTACGGAATTACAGATATCAAATTACCAGAAAATAATAATAATGAAAATTCTTCCGAAGAAAGTGGAAACAATTCAAGTAATAATGGAAATAAAGATGGAAGCGAATTTCCTAATACTAACGAAGAAAAAATTCCATCTATGATTATTAACATGTTGATATTAACCGTATCTCTTGCCATCATTTTTAAATTTATTTGCAAAAAGAAAATCAAGTAAATTTATTATTGAAAATTAAAAATATTTTTGATATTCCCTATTTTCTAACATGGAAAATTTGATAAAGTGAGAAATAAAAAAATTTTTATATAAAACAAACGCGAAAATCGCTAAACTTTAGTTTAGAAAAAAAGATCGGCAAAAAAATAACCTGATAGCATAAAATAAGCAACACATAGCTCACGAGAATTAATGCGGAACTTATGGTACTGCGCAGAGAGCACAAAATCAAGAATTTGCGTCAAACATAAAATCGAGCACACGGAAAAAATAAGATATTAAAATTAATATAAATATTTCTATTAACTTTTTAGAAAAATTGTCGTAATATTATATTTGTAATTTGTTTTACATACATTAATTTAAAGAAAAAGAAGAGGTTTAAAAAATGAAAAAAAATTTACGTTTAAAAAGTATTTTAGCTTCATTGTTGTTAATTAGTTCTAGTATAGGTTTAGCTGCTGAAAGTAACGAGAAAGATAAAAAAAGTTTAGTTTCTCCTATCGTGCAAACAGTTGGTGCAGGTTTAGGATTAGTTGGGACTTTTTCATTATTATATGGGGGATTGTTAAGCAGTTCAAATTCAGATGTACTAATAGTAGCTGGTTGTTTATCGGTTCCTGGGTCAATAAGTGCTGTAGCACTTGGAAACGGAATTTACCGAATCGTATCTAAAAACACTTCGAGTAAAATAGGAGGCATTGTAAGTTTAACGACTGGTGTTTTATCAACTGCTTCTAGTTTGTGTTGGGGATATCTTATGCATAGGAGTTGTTATTTGTTTAAGAATCCTAACAATGACATACATGACGTGTTTGCTTGTAGTGTAGCTCCCGTTGCAGTTTTGACAAGTGGATTAACATTGATAGGAAGTAGCATTTATACGTTTGCCACTTGTCCAAAAACTAACACAAAAGCGTAGTATAATTTATTTATTATCAAGTAAAATAAAACCTAATTATAAAAAGATTTATCACAATGATAGATCTTTTATAAATATAAAACCAAAGTTAAACTTTTTTTGAATAATAAATTTTTCTATTGATTTTTTAGAAAAATTGTTGTAATATTATATTTGTAATTTGTTTTATATATATTAATTTAAAGTTTGCGTTTAAAAAATATTTTAGCTTCATTATGGCAAACTTACTAAATATCAAAAGCGGTTTAATTCTCAAATTGGAAGCTACATAATTCATATTGAACACGCATAAAACAATTCAAAATTTTGCAATATCGCTATCGTAATAAACAGAAAAAACATTTACTTCGCTTTTCTTTAATTTCAGGTATTTATAACTTTGAGATAAGGTTTCAGGATGGGTCTATTATAAATGTACCTGTGATTTCCGGTGACAGAGAATCCGCTTAAACTGCTGCATACCACAGGGAGGGTACATATTATATCTCTTAAACTTGAAACTTAAATTAGTAGGAATACACTATGGCGCATACCCAAGAATTCTTCGAATTTATTTTAGAAGATTGTCAAATAGTCAGTTATTTCATTTTATTTAATAAATAAAAATCACAAAATTGTAGAAAACTATTCTACTAGGTGATTAATTTTAGTGTTAAAATTAGAAAATTTTAATGATCAATCTTTAGAAGATATTTTGGAAGAATCTAAAAATCAAGTTTCTTATTTAAATAATGACTGGACAAATTTGCAAGAATCTGATCCTGGCATTACTATTCTTGAATTATTCGCATGGTTAAAATATGTTCAGCATGAATATTTAAATAGAATTTCACCAAATGTAAAATTAAAATTTTTAAATTTATTAAATATTAATTTAATAAGAAACAAAGGTTCTAACAGCCTTATTGGAATTTCTGGTATAAAAAATAATTGTACCTTACCTAAAAGTACTAAATTTGAAGCGGAAAATATGATTTTTGAGAATAATAAACCAAAAAATTTAATAAATTCTAAAATTTTAAGTTTAGGATTTTATAATCCTGAATTTAGTATTGAAGAAAAATACGAAAATTTAGATAATACAAGATATTTTTATATCTTTGGAAAAGAATTTAAAAAAGTTGACAAATATAAGTCTAGAAGTTTTTTTATATGTTTTGATAAGAAATTTTTAAACAGTACTAAAATTAAACTTTATTTTTATATTTTGGAAAATTCTAGGAGGAACAAAATTAAAGATGATGATTATTTCGAAGAATTAGTAAAAGTCAAATGGGAATATTACGGATTAGAAAACGACAAGTTGGGTTGGCATGAAATTAACATAATAAAGGATTTAACTCACAATTTTTTGTTTTCTAATATGGTAAGTTTTAAAATAAATGGCGAAATGAAAACTTTAGATAATCTATATAAAATAAAAATTAGTTTAATGGAAAATAATTATGATTATCCACCTAAAATACGAAACGTATTTACTAATATTTTTAAAGTGGAACAAAAATCTACTCAAGTAGATAATTTAATAATAAAAAAGAAAGATTTAGTGAATTTTAATATAGAAATTTACAATTATTTATTTTTATACGGAAAATTTAAAGTTTTTATAAAAAAATTAAATGGCTGGATTGAAATAAAAACTTTTATTTTCGAAAGAAATGTAATTCTTGAAAAATTAGTTATAAAAATTAGCAACATAGAAAATATTTTAAAAAAATATTCTTCTGAAGACGAAGTATTCTTGATTTTAGGATATGATAAAAAATTTGAAAATAAAATTATTTTAGGAAATGGAACAGGAACCTCTAATCAATTCGTAGAATTTAAATATGAAAATGTGTTATATGATAGTTTAGAATTGCTGGTGGCTGAAGAAAAAGAAGACAAATTAGTTTTTTCAAAATGGACTAGAGTAGATGATTTTTTCTCAAGTGATAAATATGCTAGAAATTTTGTTTTTAACGAAGAACAAAAAGTTATATCTTTTGGAGATAATTTTTATGGTCAATCGCCAAAAAAATCTACAAATAACATAATTTTATCTGAATTGATTTTTTGTGAAGGAGCAAAATCTAATATACAAAGAAATAAAATTAATAGAATGATTACTGAAAACAATGAGTTTAAAAATTGTAAAATTTCCCAAATAATTCCAGCTATTTGTGGTATAGATAATGAAACTATAGGAGAAGCTGAAGTCAGAATGTCAAGCTCAATTGAAAAATGCACTAGAGCTGTAAACATTGAAGATTATGAAAATATAGTTAAAAATACGCCGGGGATGATTTTTGAAAATATAAGAATCTTGCCTAATTATAACATCAATGGAGGAGATAGCCCAAAACAAAACTGTGTTGCCATCGCAGTAAAAATTAATGATAGTATAGGCAGTGAATTACCTAAAAGCTATAAAAACAATATAAAAAAACAAATTGATAAATATAGATTAATAAACACTAGAATCTATATAATAGGACCAGAATATATAGGATTAATAATTTCAGGAAATGTAGTGGTTAAATCTTATTACAAACAGAATGAAAATTTAATATATAAATTTATATCAGATTTTGTAAATAAAATTAATTCAAAATTAGGACAAACTTTTCATTTTGGTGATCTATTTGGTGAGCTAGACAGATTAAAATATGTAGAATATTTAGAAGATTTAAAAATAATTCCTACTGGAAATTATCTGAGTAAAACAGCATCTGAAGATATAATCATTCCACCAAATGGCACTTATTATCTGAAAAAAATTAATTTGAATTATATAAAAAGTTCGGACATATACAGAGACTAGAAATTTTAACTTTCAAATGTCACTTTAATACTTTTAGCATCTTGAGTTATTCCGAAAAATATTTCTTTTATTGTTGGTGTACTTCTTAATTTATATTAAACTATTTTATATATTTTTTGCACTATATACGTATTTTAATGATATTTTGATTGATAGCATATAATATGTTTGTAAACATATGTATTCATTAATTGTAAATTTGAAAAATATTTTAATTTTGTAATATCTAAGTCAGGGAAATGTTACGATTAACACTACTTTAAAATTATCTAATATATTTTAGATGTTTTAAAAATAATGTAAAAAAATTTAAAGAACATAAATACATTTTTGATATAATTCTAAGTAAGATAGAAGTTTGTCCGTCAAAGTTGGTTATTCTGCTCCGCCTTGTGAAAGGTGTTGAAGTGAATGGTAGATGTTAAATTAGTATTTGATATATTGGCTTATATTTGCATGATTAGTACTTCAGTGTACAGTATTGTCAAAACAGTCGAAATAATGAACAAAAAGAAATAACCAGCTTCCCTAAAGTAGTTATTTCTAATTATGAGTAAATTATTATAATGAAACTAAAATACTTTTTAAACGCAAATTTTTTTCATTTTTTAAACTCTTTCTTTAAAATTAATGTATGTAAAACAAATTACAAATATAATACTACGACAATTTTTCTAAAAAATCAATAGAAAGATTTATACTAATTTTAAATTATAAATTAATTGTTGAATTTCTAAAATTGTTAAAGTATAATGTAATAATTACGTTGTAAAGGGGGGAATATAATGAAAAAAAGATTAAAATTTTTAATGCCTATTTTTTCGTGTTTTGTTTTTTATGTTGCGAACTTAAAGGCTTTTGATTTCAAAGACGTTTTATCAGAATTTGTAGACTGTTCAAAAAATATTGATGTAAAATCACATATTGGAGAATATTATACTTTTGAAAAAGAGTTTATATTGAATGAAAATTATGAGATGTACTTGTCTGAATTAAAAAAATGTTTTTATTCAAGTTTAGGCAACTGCCGTGTATGTGCGACATATTTCTGTAATGCATTAGATAAAGCTGGTATAGATGCTAAGTTACTAATTTTAGAAAAAGAAAAAACAATTGGTCACGTAACCGTGGTATACACATACGATGGTCAAGAATTAGTCGCAGATTTTAATTTTGCTAAAATTTTAAAAAACGAAGGAAAAGAGAAATTTGTTCCACAAGCTTTTGCAATTAACTACAAAAAATACATTGATGAATTTTACAGTAAACATACAGCAAAATTGATAAAAATGAATAAAGAACAAATGTTAAAATTAATGCTTTCTAACTAAAAAAATATTATAAAAATATTGGTTTATTTGATGTATTTTATATAAATCCGCTAAATATTTGTTTTAGCGGGTGAAAATTGTTTAAGTATAGCATAAATATCGTGGGGCGGGAATTCACGCTTGGGAAATTTGGTCGGCTAACGATGGATGTTGAACTAAGAATTCGCTTTGCTTTTATCAAAACAGAGGGTTAGATATGTGTTTTTAGAAATTTATTGCTCTTATTATTCAAAAAAAAATCCATGGTTCTGTTATATTTGGCTTTATATTTATTATAGTTTTAAAATCTTTAATTTTTGTTTTAAAACTCTCTCTTATTGATTTAAAATAATCTGTATTCTTTCTCAATAAAATTTTCCCTAAGCCTAAAACATCACAATTCAAACTTAAAATTTTGCTCATAGAAATTTCTGTTAATTTGGTTAATTTTTCTTTTACAGATTCTTTGATTTTTTCTGAATTTTCACTTAAAAAATTACTATCAATTTCAAAAGTTCTTACATTAATTTTTAAATCTATAGAAAATTCTGGATTATTATTTTTTATTTCTGATCTTATATTACTTGAAACTTTTTCTATTTCAAAAGTAACATCTCTAAAATTATCTACTTTAATATCAAAAGTGTTGGAATTGTCAATTCCTTTTAATAATAAAAAACCTAAAGTGTTTTCATAATTTAATATTTCAATCAATTTGCAGTCTTTAAATACTGCTACATTTTCTGAAATAATATTATCTTTATTTATTTTCAAACAAGGCAGAAAAGCATCTGAAGTTTCATTTTTTATGTCTCCAATAAAATGTATAATATCAGATTTCAATTTCTTGTTTATTAAATTTTTCAATTCCTGAGCGGTTACAGTTTTATCATCTTTTTTAAAATTCAAAGCTTCAGAAGCAGTGCTTTCACAAAGGCAAATAGTAGCATTTGGTCTTGTTTCATCATAGTGTATAAAAAAATCCATGAACTTGTCTATACCGTTTTCAGCAGCAGATTTTCCGACTATTAAAATTAAATTTTGAGAATAAAAAGGTTTTAATCCGGTTTGTTCAGAGATTTTATTAGAAGTTTCCATCATAGTTTTTCCAGAAACTTGTATTACTTGTGTTGTGGGTTCTTTTTCAGCATTTTTAAAATCTGGAGCTTGAACAGTAACTTTAAATTCTGATTTCTCATAGTCTACTCCTATTCCTTGAATTATCAATTTTTGGTTTAATTCAGTAAAATTATGCTCTGTAAAAAAACACATACTAAAAACACTAATAAAAATGAGGCCAAATAAAATATAAAAGACTTTTTTAGACTTCAAGATTTTTTACCACCTTTTAACTTTAAACTTTTAACTATCAATACAAAAACTGGTATAACAAAAGAAACAACCATAGTAAAATAAAATATAAAATTAATATTAAATAATCCTGAAAAAATGTCTTTTTTATATACAAAAGAACTACCTAAAACTACTAAAAATCCAAAAATAAGTATTGAAACTTTACTAGCAAAATCACCAAACATTTTTTTTACACTTTCTGAACATAATAATAAAAATAAAGAAATCTTAATAAAGACTGTAGTAATCCACACACCTAAATATATAGCGTCTAAATGTTGTAATTCTCCTATTTTTGCCACACATAAAGCTGTGTATATCGGAAATAACTGAGTCTGTAAAAAATCGCCCATAGAGCCAATCATTAAAAAAATCATTATGCAGATAAAACCATAAACACATATATTCCAAGTTATTATACTTTTTTTTATATTTCCCCTTACAAAAGACATTAAAATGCCTAGAACAGGAATTGAAAAATTACGAGACAGCATGTAAATTATTCCTGAATTAAAAGAATCGAAATTTTCATATAAAAATGGTTTAAAATTACTCATGTTTAAACCAGAAAAAAGAGAAAATATTACAAAAAAAATAAATATCGATAAAAAAAGTAATGTTATGCTAGAAGTTCGTGCTAAGCCTTCCAAACCTTTATAAGCACCATAGCAGGATATTAATATTAAAACCACAGATAAAATATTCACGGAAATTGGCATGTTCATACTGCTTGAAATAAAATTATTTAAACTTGCCAAAGTATAAGAACTTTCTAAAATAAAATAACAAATATATACAAAAATAAATACGTATCCAAATTTAGAGAATAAATTTATAAAATTATCTGTTAGATCTAATTTTTTATCTAATTTATACAACTTATAAACTGGTATAATTAATATAAAAGTTAATAAAAAACTAACTATAGCTGATAATATGTGATCTATCATATTTTTATTATTCAGAGCTAAATTATTATAAGCTATAGAAGTGGCCATTCTGGTAATAAACAACAAAACAAATAATTGACTAGCCGTTATAATAGACTTTCTTTCCACTTTTTTAATTTTCTCCTTTTTCATAAAAAATTATTCAAATTTTTTAAACATATAGGTTTTCCAATTTTTTAAGATCTATACTTGACTACAAAATTTCACTTCTACGAATTATAGCCATTAATCTGCCTTGGAATTTTGTTTCAAACATCTTAAAGCATCTGAGAGACCTCCAATTTTGTCTATTATTCCTTCCTTTACTGCTTCTTCACCATATAAAATACTGCCAGTATCAGCAGCTAGCTCTTCTGTGTTTGTATACAGTTCTTTAAATCTTTTAGCTGATATTTTCGAATGATCTACAATAAAGTTAGTGATTCTTGAATGTATCTTTTGAAAATAATTAAAATTTTGTTGTACTCCTATTACAGTGCCATACGTTCTAACTGGATGTACAGTCATACTTGCAGATTTAACTATAAAAGATTTTTTGGCCGAAACTGCTAAAGGAATACCAATAGAATGACTGCCACCTAAAACTAAAGAAACAGTTGGTTTTTTCATACTCGCAATAAGTTCTGCTATAGCCAAACCTGCTTCTACATCGCCACCTTCTGTATTCAAAAGGATTAGTAATCCATTTATTTTAGGATCTTCCTCTACAAGCACAAGTTTTGGCAAAACATGCTCATACTTGGTAGTTTTAGTCTCACTAGATAATATGTCATGACCTTCAATTTCACCTATTATTGTTAAACAACAAATAGAGCCGAATTCTCCTTCTGAGTCTGTTACTACTGAACCCATTTTTATTATACTTTCATCAATTTTATTATAATTGTCATCATTTTCATTTTTTTCTATTTTAAATTACCTCTCAATGAACAAATTTTCTAAATAGTATATGAATTTTTTACATACATATACTAAAATTTCTAAAAAATTTCTTTTAATTAGTTTTTTTTCTTAAACCAAAGAGTAGAAAATCCTATAATCAAAGCAAAAAAATGGAGGTCTAACTTCTATTGTCCAGTACTTAATTGATAGAGTTCTAAACTGTCTATACAAATATTATCTATATTGACACACAAAAACATAGTTGCTTATCTTATTTGAATCTCGCAAGAAATTTGTTTTTAAAATTTTATTTACTAACAGAGACTCTCAGTGCAGATGCTGAAGAAATTTTTACAACACCACCATTTGCGCAGATAACTATACTGGTTTTGTCTATCGCAGAATTCCCAGCTATAAATGTGCAAGTTTTAGGTGGAATCCATGGTGCAGTAAAATTAGGGAAGCAAGGTGTGTACACATGCATAGGAGTAGGAACACCAAGAGCTGCCGCTGTTGCTGCTATTGTTGCAGTTATTGTTGCGTTAACGTTTGAGAGATTAGCAGGTGACCCACAAGACATTTGAAAAGGTTTAATATTTACCATGGGTTTATTATCCATAATAGTAGCGGCGAAATTACCATGTATCATAACTTTACATGTTGGCAAAATCGTTAAAAGGTTTGGTATTTTACTTATAGGACCTGGTACAAGCGGTCCAGGTTGAGGAACACCTGGCGGTAAAGTACAAGCCATCGAACATTCTATCATATCACCATTTATAATTGGATTTCCCATGGATATTCTAAACCTCCAAAACGTTGAATCCTTTCTAAAATCAAATTAAATATTAAAAAAAAAATCGACTTAAGAAAATATATATTATATTTAAATTTTAAATTATTTTTTCAAAAGAAAACATCAAAACTTTGGGAAATACAAAAAATTTAAATTTTGTAGTTAAAAAATAAGCAAAATTTATAAAAAAATACAATAGAATCACTAAATTTTAGTTTAATTATATGAATTTCGGTTTTTTCAGTGCAAATACAGAATAAATTGTTAGTATCAAACGGTAATTAACACTCAAAATGAAATGAAACATATAGGATAATCACAAACTATGTACAACCGAGAAATCGTCGCCAACATTTTTTTATTGATTCTGTAACTAAAGTTATTATAAAGCGTACACATTTAAATAAAGCAAAATAAATAACCGAATTTTTCGTTTTCAGCTATTATTTATGGCAAATTTTTATTACAATTACTCAAAAAGTGTAAAATGTGTATCATATTCAGATATTTTGGGTTCTGATGATTTTTTACAAAACATAATAATTTCCGTCATCCAAAAAATTCAAAAATTAAATGCCACTCCCATCAAACATACTAAAATCTAGTGGCATATATACATAAAAAACCCCATTTCCTTTTTGTATCCATTCAACGGTCTCACATTTTTCAGAATTAGGATTAAAATTTTCTTCAAAATAAAATTCTGTACCATCTTTTTTTATTATAACATTTTCATTAAATATCCGAACATAATATTCTTTTGGAGGTATAAGCATTTTATGTTCACTAGTACTGTCAACATAACAATAACAATTTGAAGTGTCATTATCTGAGTCTTCTTTACTAAAAAAACCGGTAACAGGAGATGTTTCTTTTGCCTCAAAATTACTATATACTTCTGATTCGGGCGTTATTTTAAAATCTTCAGAATGTACATAATAAAGTGATTCAGATTCTAACCATCTGACATCAATATTCTCATTTGGCTTAAATCTAGATGAAAACAAAAATTCTCGCCCACACTTCGTGATTATTTTACCAGAATTGCCTTCTATAATTACATTAACAGCATATCCTGATTTTATTTCGTAGTGTCTCTGCTGCTGTCTGTAACCATACAAATTTTATCAAATTTTACGTTTTTTACAGCATTTTCAGCTTCTGTTTTAGTATCATAAAATTTAACACGGGAGTACTGATAGGCCCTTGTAACCTCTATGTAACTTAAATAATTTCCAGCTCCTCTTAGCAACGGTATTAAACCAATAAGTACACTTTTCTTAGGATTAACCTTTACCCACTCTAAAATTTCATGTGGTTTGGTATCCACTGCTCTAAAATTACAACCTACGAAACTTAAACCCAAAGCTAAATTTACTGCCAAAATTTTATTTATTTTTTTATTAAACAATATTTTCCTCTCCTGCCTTTTTTCATTGCTCACCATAATTTAAACTAATTTTATGGTAATATTTTATTATTATAGTATGTTTTTTTACAAATACCAACATTTTTTATTGATTAAGTAACTAAATTTATTATATAACATACATATTAAAAAATAAAACAAATAACTGGTTTTTTGTTTTTAATATATTTGTTATTTTTAAGTAATAATTTTTTTTAAAATTTATATAAAACAAACGAGAAAAATGCTAAACTTTAGTTTAATCGGATGAATCGTAAAAAAAGATTGACAAAAAAAAAAAATCTGCTAATGTTTTAGATGATTACTGCGTAAGGTCTAAAGGAATTAAAACTCGAAGCGAAGACGGAACTTAAGTTAAGACGACAGATAATCGCAGATAGAGTAGAACCAATAATTTGCTTGGTCTTCAGCCAAGTAGAGGGTCATGGAGTGTTGTTATGTTCGATGTTATTGCCACAATTAAAATTATATTAGGAACTTTGATTGTTGTATATTTGATGTATTTTGTAAAGGATTTGCTTTTATATAAATCAAAAGTTAATTCAAAAAAAGTCATCACAGCTTCAGGTATAAGTGTTATTACAAATTTTTTAGATACTTTGGGAATAGGTTCATTTGCTACAACTACGCTTGGATTTAAAATTACTAATTTTTTAGAAAGTGATAAATTGTTGCCTGGAACACTCATAGTTGGGTTCGCTGCGCCATCTGTATTACAAGCACTTTTATTCTTGGGTTCAGTGGAAGTGAATACAGTTACTCTTGTCTCTATGGCTGTCGCTAGTATAGTAGGGGGAGCAATGGGAGCTAAAGTAGTTTCAAAATTGCCAGAGAAAAAAATTCAAATAGTGATGTCAATAGCATTATTTGCAACAGCTGTCATGATGACTTTAAAACAATCAGGAGCACTTAATGCGTTAGGGGAAGGAAATACAGCTAATGGATTTAAAGGAATTACGCTTATTATTGCCGTTATAGGTAATTTTATACTTGGTGCATTAACAGCGGCGGGTATTGGGTTGTTTGCACCATGTATGGCAATGATATACATGCTGGGTCTTAGTTTGCCTGCAGCATTTCCAATAATGATGACTTCCTCCGCGGCACTTGTACCACCGACAGCAATACAGTTCATAAAAAGCGATAGTTATTCAAGATCTGGAGCGTTAGGTTTGGCAATAGGGAGCATACCAGGAGTTTTTATAGCTTATAAGCTTTTTGAAAAATTAAAATCTCAAATGACTATCTTAATTTGGATAGTTATATTAGTTATTATTTACGCTTCTATAATGATGTTAATGTCTGGAATAAAGAAGCCTAAAAGTAAAATGGTAAAGTAGAAAGCAAACTGTATATATTTTTTCTTTTTCGATTTTTGTTTTCAAATTTTTTAAAAAATTATCTTCTGAGGATTTTTAAGGAGCAAGATTTATAAAGTTTCTGAAGAAATTGGTGGTGATGTTTATGCAAAAGGAGACGCCTATGACTAAAATATACGAAAAATTGACAAAAAAAATCTTACTAAAGATATGCATTAACATAGTGGGCAAAAACTTAATAAAAAAGTATACTAAAAACAGTGTTGTGATAAAATTTTAAAGAAATTATAAAAAATTGACGAAACACCAAAAGGAAATATAGTTATAGTGCTTTTTTAGAAATGATTAAAAAAAACTCGTAAAATCAAAAATTAACATTATTGGAATTCATATTTGGTGGATTACATGGTATAACATCCCCTATCTTGTAATAAAATAATAGAATTTTTGAAACAAAAACCAGAGCATAATTAATCTTTTTTACGGTATTTTATAAAAATTAGTGTTATTAAGCATGTACTTGAAATAATTATGCCTAAATACAAACCATTAGGAATATATTTAATTTCGACGTTGTGTTTTCCTTTTTGTAATTTTACAGCTAAAAGAGAATTAAAAACTATAAAGCTATCAACTTTTTTATTGTCAACAAAAACTTTCCAATCTTCTTCAAAAGGAATGGTAAATAATAAACACTTATTATCTTCTTCTAGATTTACGTTCCCTTTTAAATGTGAACTTGACATCTTTTCTAAATTAACTGGATTTTTAGATAATTCTGCATAGTGGTTACCTAAATTTTCAAGATTTTCGAAGTAAAACAGGAAGTTTTTCACTTGTATGAAACTCTTATTAATATTAATTTTTACATTTACAATTTCATTTTTTTTATATTTTCCAATCAACACTGTTCCTTGTTTGTAAGAAGTATAGTACTCGTCTAAATTTTTGTTATTTACATAAATATTTACTTTTTGATTTTTTATTTTATCGCTGTAAAAATATAAATTACTATCTGGTTCTGTAATTTTTATTTTAAAAGTGATTGAGGCTTTTTGGTTGTCATTTATTTTTTTATATTTATCGGAAGAAAGTAATTCGATAACTTCTAAGTTTTCTAAATTTGTTTCTAGCAGCTGAGCTGCTGTAAATATTTTATCAAATTTATAATTCGTCATAGATTTCCAGATATTATTTTGAAATTCAAATATGTCTAAATTATTAAAATTTTCAGTTAAAACTTTATCACTAGCACAAAAACCCAAATTTAAAGCGTAATTATTTTGATATATTTTAATGTCATCCTGATTAAATAATTCCTTATAATTTTTATCAAAATCTTCCAAATCAGAAATAATATATTTAACACCAAGTAAACTATCTGTTGAAACTGGACATTCATGATTGTAACATCCCCAAAGGTTAGCAAAATTAACAAGTCCCAATTTTTTTAAAAATAACTTAACAAATACTTTCTCACTCGAGCTAAAATGAGAAATTCCATTGTAATTAAACTGCATAGAATCATTTACATCTCTTCTAAAAGTCTTTTCTAACCTATAAAAATTTTTGTCTTGTTCTTTCATTTTATTTATAACTGGTTTAATTTTTCTAATGCTTTCTAAATGGTAATCCATAGTATTTTCTTGCTCATAATTAAAATTTTGCAAGGTCAAAATGTGATAAATCATATTAATAAATAAATTAGAAAGCTGTAAAAGTGCAGCTAACAAAATATATAAGTTTTTCTTAGAAATTTTATAAAGATAAAAAATTGCAAAAATGGCAATCATAAAAAATAAATCTAAATAAATGCTTTTTGTGCTTATAAATTCATAATCTCTTCTGAATATTAAAATAATAAAACCTAAAAATATAAAAAAACTTGAAATTATATTTTTTTTAGTAATACCCTCGAAATTTATAAAATTTTTATAAGCTAAATAAATAATAAAAAAGCAAAAAACAAAAGAATACCTGTAAGGATACCAAATTGGAAAATTAAATCCATGCCAAATTAAATTCAAAGTATTCACATGAAAATTTACAAACAAAAAAGAAATAACACCAAAAGAAACAAATTTTTCTTTAAGTTCTATTTTAGAATTAAAAAAATATAAGATAATTAAAAATAATATAAAAACACCACAAAATATGTTCGGAAGACCTTCTATTATTTGATTATCGCTTATAGAATTTGAAAAAAATTTAGTAAAAATATCTAAAAAACTAAAATTTTTTCTGAATTTTAACTGTTCTGAAGAAAATTCAGACTTTCCACCGTCTAGAGATAATATAGTAGGAATTAAAATAAAGGCGGCTAATCCCCCAGAAGCTAATGAAGAAAAAGTATAACTATAAATAGCTTTAATATCAAAACCTGAATTTAAAAATAATTTATATAAAAAATAAATTACAGAAAAAATACATATCATGAAGCCGATGTAATAATTTGTAATCAAAGCGAAAAATAATGTAAAAATATATAAAAAAGGATTTTTATCGGAAAAAATTTTATGTATTCCTAATACTATTAATGGAAGCAAAACGACACAATCTATCCACATTATATCCCAAAAATACATTGCATTGTATCCCATAAGTGCATAACTTGTAGAAAAAATTAAAGATTTTAAGTTTAAATTATGTACTTTATTTAAAAAATAATTAAAAGTTAAGCCACATAATCCTATTTTTAATAAAATTATTATAAAAAAAGAAACTGGTAAGTACTCATTTGAAAAAAATAAAACTATAAAATTCAGTGGACTTAGCAAATAATAAGCTGAAAGCCCTACCATGTCACCACCCAAATTTTTACTAAAAGTGTAAAAAAAATTGTTATTATCAGTAAAAATAGTTTTAAAATAAGCTAAATAATCTATATATTGACCATTAGCATCTATTATCAATAAAGTTTTGTTTCCAAATGGAAAAACTTTAGACAGTATACATGAGATTAACATAATAAAAAATGGCATAAAAAAAGAAATTATATATATAATTTTTCTGTTTTTTGGTTTATTTATCACAAAAAATCCTTTCGAAGTGTTAAATTTTATTACAAAAAAACGCTAAAATTATGGTTTATATTATTTACATAAGATAAATTAACTTTAATATATTATATTATGAGTTTTTTTTAAAAACAATATTTAGGATGTGCAAATTCTTTGCACTTATTTTTTGATATTTAATTTTTGATTTTTGTAATTTCAATCTATGATACAGCTCTCGTCTGATTTTTCAAGTTTTTCCAATCTGATTTATTTTATATGGTACATTTTAAAATGTATCTTGAAATTTTTAGTCATTTAATATATGTATTTCCAAGACAATATTTTTATCATATATTATTATAGATATGCATTATCTTCGCGAAGTTAGATTTTTCTTAATTTCTATAAAAACACCAAATATTTATTTTACAACCAGTTAAAATAATAACTTGACATATTATGTAATTTTACTATACAATAAAATGAATTCTCATTAATACAAGGAGAAAAACAGTGATAAAAATTTATAACAAAACTGATATTGGTATGGTCAGAACTGAAAATCAAGATAGTTTTAAAAGTTATTTGAGTAATAGCAATCAAGTTGCTTGGACTATTGTGTGTGATGGTATAGGAGGGGGACGCTGTGGAGAAATTGCTAGTAAAATAGCATCTGAAAGCGTTTTTGAATATTTCATGGCAAATTTCGAAAAATATAGAAATAATATAAAAGATTTACATATTGACTCCATAAGATTTGCTAATGAAAAAATATACGAATTATCCAAAAATGATAGATATTTTTTAGGTATGGGAACTACCATTGTAATTGCTATAATTCACGAAAAAGATTTGTACATTTCGCACTTAGGCGATAGTAGGGCCTATTTAATAGACGATTTCGAAATAAAACAATTGACTACTGATCATTCAGTAGTTCAAGAATTAGTAAATATAGGCAAACTAACAAAACATCAAGCCAGGAATAACTGCAGAAAAAATATTATAACCAAAGCTTTAGGTATAAATAAAGATGTTTCACCAGACTTTCTAGAAATAAAAGTTGAAGAAGATAATAATATAATGCTCTGCACAGATGGACTTACTAATTATCTAGACGATAATATTATATTTGAAATTTTTTTAAAAAACAAGAATAATGGTTTAAAATTTATAGCATATGAACTTATAAATACTGCTAAAAATCTTGGTGGAAATGATAATATTACTGTTTCTATAATCAAAATTTAAAACAACACTTTATATGTTTTTATTCTCTTGTAGGCTAAATTTCTCGATATTCTGTTGTTATATATTTTGGATACATTGCCGTTTTTGTCGAAAAAATTGAAGAAATCACTGGATTTTTTTATTTGTTATTTTGGTAATTTCATTATATCAAATTTTATTTTAAATAAACAGCTTCTAATCATAAACTTAACTTTAACATAATATTTTTTATAATATAATTAAGAAATTATTAGGTTTTTTATCTCAAAAATTTTTAAAATTTGAGAAAAATTTATATGTAGAGCAAATTTTTGCATAAATTACAGAGGCCTTTAATATAAATAGATAAATTTAAATTATAAGGATTATTTTGTTGATAATTAGAAAAAAATTAAAGTTTAAGTCATTTATTGCAGCTTTAATATTTACTGGTACTAATGTTTTTGCATTACCCATTGAAGTTAGAAACCCTCAAGGGGGAGTTGTATATATAGTAGACACAGACACAAATGAAATTAGAAAAGGCGAAATTGTTTGGGAATTTAGAAATAAAGATACTGGTACAGCTATTTATGAAAAAAGTAAAAATTTTGAAGTAAGCTTTTTATTTGAGAAAAAAAAGTAATAACACCAGATTATAAAATTTGTACTGATATATTAAATTGTTTATCATATTGTATATGTAAAATGCCGATTTTTAATTATACTTATACCACTACTTACATTGAAAAAGAAAAACCTTTATTTAGAATTTTTTGTCGTGACAACCATAAAGAAATGTGGCTTAATTTTGATTGCGATACAAAAAATGAAAACAAACCTATTTGCAGAAGAAAAACCCAGTACTTGTCATAATTTTTATAGATAATGAGCATATGGAAGGAGCTCATATATATATATAAATGATGGAACAATTTCTTATTGCCAATCAATAAAAAGATTTAAATTTTTCGAATTTATACAATCTCATTATGATATGTACGAACATCCAGAGGGGGACATTAAAAGTTGGACAAAGACTTATGAATATTTCTCAAAGACAAACTTCTGTAAACATAAAAAAAATCCGGAACCAACAGTTATTTTAAATTTTCCATTTGGAGCTGAATCTCAGATACAATTAGCTGCCAAGTTATTTATGGCAATGGATTATGCAGAAATACGTCAGGAATATTCAAATTACATAAAACAGAATCGCGAAAGAGAAGAACTAGTTTTACGAAGAATTGAAAGTACTAGAGAAATGAAAGCACAACATGAATATGTGGAAAGACTAGCACAAGAGCGAGCAAACGAAACAGATAGCACAAGCGAAGAAAGTGAGTCATATCATGGTTATGTACAAAACCAAAGTTTTACTCTTGAAAAAGCAGCAAAACCAAAACCAGAACCAAAACCTAAAGCTGAAAGCGGTAAAATTGAGCCATGTTTTGGCGCTAATCCGCACAACAGTTATCAATTCAAAAATAATAAACTTGAACCATATACTGGTGCTAATCCGAAAAACAGTTACAAAATAACAGGAGACGTTCCAATATCAGTTTTAATGTTTTTTTGATACATATTGAAAGGGTGATTTAAGTAAAATTAGAAATATACCTAAATAGCCACTAGTAGCTTGATAAATAAAATTGGAAATATTTAATATGAAATTTGATATTTTTTCAGAAAAACAAATTAAAGTTTTAACTTGGTGGTATGAAAATAGTATTTACGAAAATAAAGATGCTATCATTTGTGATGGTGCTATTAAGAAGCGGTAAAACTATTTGTATGTCGCTAAGTTTTATTTTATGGAATTTTTATAGATTTAATAATTCTTATTTTGCTTTGTGTGGAAAAATTATAAAATCTTTAAAAAGAAATTTAGTAGTTCCATTAACTGGTGTTTTATCTGAAATTGGGTTTATTTGTAAATTTAAATTATCTGAAAATATATTAAATATTTATTGCAATGATAAATTTAATACTTTTTATTTGTTTAGTGGAAAAGATGAGTCTTCTTCGAGCTTAATACAAGGTATAACACTTTCAGGAATATTATTTGATGAAGTTGCTTTAATGCCAAGATCTTTTGTGGAACAAGCAATAGCTAGATGTTCTGTAAAAGGTTCTAAATTTTGGTTTAATTGTAATCCTGAATATCCAGGACATTGATTTTATAAACATTGGATTTGTAATAAAAATCAAAAAAATTGCTTTTATTTAAATTTCAAAATTACTGATAATCCTAGTTTATCTAAGAAAATTATATCTAGATATGAAAATTTATATTCAGGCACTTTTTATCAGAGATTTATCGAAGGTAAATGGACTGCTACGTAAGGTTTAGTTTATCCAGATATGATCGATAAAAATAATTTTTGTGAAGTTCCAGATATTTTTGATAAATATGCTGTTTCTTGTGGCTACGGTATAATAAATCCTATTTCATGTGGTCTTTGGGGTGAAAATAATAACATTTGGTACAGAATAAAAGAATATTATTATAATTCTAAAATTGAAAACAAAACTCTTACAGATCAAGAACATTATGAAAATTTATTAAATTTAACAGAAAATAAATATATAAATTATATTACTATAGATCCTTCAGCCAGCAGTTTTATAACTCTTATAAAAAAAATATGGAAAATTTAAGAATATTATTCCAGCTAAAAATAATGTTATAGATGGAATTAGAGAAGTTTCTACTGCTTTGAAAAATAATTCTATAAAAATTTGCAAAACTTGCAAAAGTTCTATAAGAGAATTTTCTTCGTACAGATGGAAAGAAAACGAAACCAGAGACATACCAATAAAAGAAAATGATCATGCCATGGACGATATAAGATATTTCGTTTCTAGTATTTTACTAATGGAATACGAACCATTTTTTGCGATGTCAATATAGAAAACAGCGCCCAAAATATAATTTTTCTAAAAACCGCATAAATAGTTATGCTCATAACAATGGGATGAGAAGTTATATTAGCTTCATTGTGAATATTTCAGATACAGTTATCAAAAATGCTGCTCAATTAATTCATAGCTTTTTTTTGAAAGCGATAGGGAGTGCTTCCATCCGCAACCTAAATGATGCGGTTTTATCACACTTTGAAATAAATGGAGTAACAAGTTTAAAAATGTAAAATAAAATTTGTAAAATGGAACCGAAAATTTCAAATTAGATGATTTTCGATTTTATATATTAACAAAATTAAAAATACAAATAGATCTTAACTCTCTACTTTGCGAAGATTTTTGGTTCAACATCCATTACAATTCGATCCCGTCTTACATAAATTTCATTTCAAGCACGAATCTCCATGAGCCCCTCGGTACTTATTTAATATTGGCGATTTTCTCGCTTTTTTCTCTATAAAAAAGATTTAAAATTCTAAAATATCTAAAAACGCGAGCTATAGGTATTTATAATTTTTAAAGATTTATTTTTTAAACAAGTATAATTAATCGTGGGTAATGGTTTATACGTAAAATTGTTTAGAATTGAATATTGTGATACAATAACATTTTATTGTTATGTTTACTAAAATATTTGCACTAAAAATTTTAATTTCTTTTGAGTAATGCCGATATCAATCATAATGAAAATTTTATTAAATATAGATTATTTTGCAAGAAGGTGCTTCATGAGATTACTTCACAGGACAAATTTAGCTATTTTATTAATAAATGCTTTTTCAAAACAAATAATAAGGAATGCTACTATATTTTTAAATGAAAATTTTTTTGATTTTGTCATAAAAGATGATGGATATTGTGTTTTTTATGATTTAGAACCCAGCGAATATAAGATAAATATAATTTGCCCAGGATTTAAAGACAAAGAAATAAAGATAGAAACCGAAGAAAACGGAATAGTAATTATAAAACAGAAAATTTTTTACAGTATAGATAGTCCTTTTTTAAGAGATAGTTTAAAATTCGAATTTCATACAAAGAATTTAAAAAATCAGAAAATAATATTAGAACAAGAAAATAATTTAAATTTTTTAAAATTAGCTAATCCAATAGAAAAAGATTCACGGGAAGTATTTATGAACATTCAAGAACTAGATACTAAACTTTTATATCAGGATTATATATACTTTTTAAACGAAGTAAAAACTAAATTGCCTTTTGATGGTTATGATATAATAAAAAACTGTTATTTATTAAAAGAACCCGCACAAAATAAAATAGAATCTGGTGGAAAATTTAAAATTCTCTGGGATTTAGAGACTGATAATCTTGGAAAAACTGTTTTACCATACAGTAATTTTTTTATGAAAAGAAAAAATTTAGTTTTCTGTTTAAAAATTGATGAGGAAATTAAAAAGTTTAAGGTTGATTTATCAAAAGAACTCCCTAAAGATATGACTTTTAGATTTAATTTATAAAAAAATTTATTTTACATTTTTAAATTTTATGATAATATTGTATAATAAAATGATATTATTGTGTAGTTTTTTTATGGAGATGTTTAAAAAATGGTTGAAATAATAAATAGTATGGGAATTGTAGGAATGGACGCCTATTTGGTTAAAGTAGAAGTTGATATTTCTGTAGGTCTTCCGGCTTTCGAAGTGGTTGGACTTCCTGATGTTTCTGTAAAAGAGTCTCGCGATAGAGTCAGATCAGCCCTAAAAAATTGTAAATTTGATTATCCTGTGGCAAGAATCACTGCTAATTTAGCTCCTGCTGATGTTAAAAAAATCGGTCCTATCTATGATCTTCCAATTTTAATAGCTATATTAAAATCTAGTAAACAAATAAGTGTTGATTTGAGTGATTCCGTTTTTATAGGTGGAGCTGTCTCTTTCGGGAGATTTAAATAAGATAAACGGAATTTTGCCTATGGTTATAAAATCTAAAGAACTTGGATTTAAAAACATATTTTTGCCGTGTGATAACGCTTATGAAGGTGCAATAATAGACGGGATCTCTGTATTTCCTATTAAAAATGTAAAAGATTTTATAAATCATATTAACAAGAAAAATATAATAAAGTCTCAAGAAAAGACAGAAATAATAAGAAGCAAAGAAAAAAGTTTATTAAATTTTTCACAAGTAAAAGGACAATTTGATGTAAAAAGAGCTTTAGAAATTGCTGCAGCGGGTGGCCATAATATTTTGCTAATAGGTCCCCACCAGGTTCAGGAAAAAGTATGCTTGCCAAAAGAATTTCAAGCATACTACCAGATATGACTTTTGAAGAAATTCTAGAAACTACAAAAATTTATTCTATTTCAGGCTTAATTTCAAAAGAATCTCCTTTGATAATAAATAAGCCGTTCAGAGCGCCACATCACACAATTTCAGCTATGGGTTTATCTGGCGGTGGAAGTATCCCAAGACCTGGTAAAATATCTTTAGCTCACAATGGAGTTTTATTTTTGGACGAATTACCTGAATTTCCTAAAATTATACTGAAAACTTTAAGACAACCTATTGAAGAAGGTCAAATAACTATTTCTAGAGTTCAGTCTACTATTGTTCGGTAATTTTAGTGGTAGCTATGAACCCATGCCCCTGCGGATATTTTGGACATCCTACAAGAAGTTGTACTTGTTCAGAAATAATTGTTTCTAAATATTTATCTAGAATATCTGGACCTTTGCTAGATAGAATAGATTTACATATAGAAGTTCCTGCTGTTAAATTTGAAAGTATTTCTTCTGACAATTCTGGAAATGAAACTTCTGAAGAAATTAAAAAAAGAGTAGACAATGCAAGATAAATTCAAACTAACAGGTACAAAAATTTAAAAATAAAATCGAATTCAGAAATAACTCCAGACTTAATTCAAGGATTTTGCAAATTAACAGATAAATCGAAATCTTTATTAAAAAAATCTTTTGATGCATTAAGTTTATCAGCTCGTGCCTATGATAGAATTTTGAAAATATCAAGAACTATAGCTGATTTAGACGGAAGTGAAAATATTTTAAATATACATATTTCAGAGGCTATACAATATAGAAATTTGGATAGAAAATATTGGTCACGATAAAATTAAAAAAACATTATAACCATGATTTTACAAATGAACAAAAAATGTTAAAAAAATGTAAACCAAATTAATTTTTGAAATCTAAAAACAATTAATTTTAAATGTCGGAATAATGAAATAAGGTAAATTTCACGAGACGGACAAAGATGCTTTGTTCGCCGATAATTGCGAATATATATTAATAGGATATGTGGTTTGGAACTATTAAATTAGATACATTTATAACATTATATGCAAAATTGATAGAGTTAAATTTAAAATATGCTACATTTAATTAATTTTTAGTTTTTGACCAACTTTTATTTTGTCATTTGGCAAATTATTTAGAGCTAATAAATCAGCGTATTTAGATCCATCACCAAAAAAATTTTGAGATATTTTCCAAAGTGTGTCTCCTTTTTTTACTGTATAAATAGTATTTGATGGTATTTCCGTAGGAATTTTCAAAATTTGACCTGGATATAACATATCTGTTGTAAGTTTATTTAACTTTATTATCTGTTTAAATTTTTTTCCATTGCCTAAAAATCTTTGAGCTATATCCCAAAGACTGTCTCCGCTTTTTACTTTGTATAAAATATCACCTGAGCATTGATTTTTTGGTAGTCTAAGTGTTTGACCTGGGTACACATTTTCATCTTCCAAATTATTTAACATCATTATTTCTTGAAATCTATCAGTATCTCCCAAAAATTTCTTCGCTATATTACACAAAGTATCACCTTTTAAAACCGTATAAAAATCAGAATTTTCCATAATATATCCTCCAAATTTATATTTATTTTAAAATATTTATTCCAAAAATTTTTCATATATGACAAAATTCTGAAGTAAATATTTTACTTATCACAAAATTTAAAATCAACTGTTCACAATTGTTTTGATTTTTAATACCTTGAGTGTATTTTTTTGTAGCAAATTTTCAAAAATATCGGCGGATAAAAATATAGTGTTAGTAAGAAAACGGAGAAAATCACTTGAAAAAATTAAAAAATTAATGGAAAAAAATAGAACCGAGATTAAAATTCTTAATAAATTAGAATTATTATCCATGAAAATTTATAGCTAGGCAGTTACATTAGACCTGTTTCTAAACTCAAAAACCCAACTTATGATTATGCAAAACTTGCAATTAATTTGACCCTGAGTAAACCCATTTTTACTTTGTTTCTGTAAATTTCTTTACAAATTTTAAATATTTTTATTTCCCTATTAATGTGTTCAACTGTGATTCTTTTTTGTGCTAAAAGCTTATTTTCAATGATTTTTTCTTCAGTGAGAGGATGATTTTTTGTAGCTTTTTTGGTATTTTAGCATTCGGAAAAAATTTTTGAATTCCTTGATACCCCTTATCTGCATAAATTTTAGCTTCTTTCCCGAGTATTTTGGCTAAAGAATTTTTAAATATTACAAAATCGTGTGTTGCGCCGATTGCATTAAAAACATCAAGTATTTCACGTGTTTTTACATTGGCTAAAATTTGATATTTCGTTGTGTGCCTCTTTTTTTACCCGAGTATGATACTTTTTGTTTGTACTTCAGGGACATCTAAGAGCAACATTTCAAAATTATTTTTTTCAGTATTATCGGATTTAAAACGTTCTTTAATCTTTTTGATTTTGAACTCTTTCGGCCGTCTTAAAACATCTTCCACCCAAATTATATATTTGCATAGCGTTGATTTTGGTACTTCTTAATCCAAAGCCATATAATGCATACTTCTGTATTCTCGCCAATATTCAAGTGCGTCTGAGTTCAACTGAAAATCCCTTCCTTCCACCTTTTTTGTGTGTCGATTGATAATCTTCTTTTAAGATTTTCAGCATTTTTCAAATACTTCTTTTGTGACGCCTGTGATTAATTTGAAATTTTGGTCTTATTGTTTTTGTAATTTTTTATACTTATTCATTTGTTTATTTTACCATTTTTTTGTTTTTGGACAGGTCTAACTACCAATAGTGAATTTCCATGTGGCAAAAATCATGTTAACGGAGTCGAAAGGATAAATAGTAAAAACGATACTTAGTTTTCTTGCAACACCGCGTTTTTTCAATATTTTTAAGAAAATTAACATCGAATTTTAAGAAATTTACTGAATAAATTTTAAAACTCATTTAACAACACTTCCTTTTTATTCATTTGGGATGCAAACAGAAAAGCTTATCGCAAGTTACTTGTGTAACTAATTTAGATACGAATCGTAATTATATTTTTTTGTTTAAAAAATAAAAATTCTACTTAGATACACAATTAAAACAATTCAAAATTTTTTACACTACTATTTAATTTTAAAAAAATCAAGAAATTTTATGTAATAAATTCTTGAAATTTTTAGGTTTCAAGAATCTTTTTATTTTTTAGTTACAAGTTTTTTTACCGCAACAATTAAATCCATTATTAAAATTATTTATATTCAATTCTTTAGCCGTTTCTTTTGGCTTTGTTGGAAAAAATTCGTTTGTTGGAAATTCTATTCTGCTGAACAGTTCACAAGGATTGTCTGAAGAAGTTGAACATTGTTTTTCAGGAATACAAAAATCGTATGCCGGAATTAACATTTGTACATTTCTTTCTATTTGAACTATGGTAAATAATCCGATTGTTACTGCTACTACTTTTTTTGCATTTTGATTATTAGTTACAATTTCTCCTCCAAATCTTTTACAAATACAAGATGGTATTCTCCAACATGGTGAAGGTTCACAACAATCACAACAACTGCATTCTTTTATCTCACAAAGTTTTACTGAAAGTCCGATAGGATCAGCTACTTGTACACAAGCTTTTGGTAAATTTCTTACTGGTAAATTTTGTGTATCATTTTCGTCTAACGCAAAATCAGAACTGTAAATTCTCACGTTTCCTTCGCTACCGTACAAAATCACTTTTTTGTTAAATACACATAACCCAGATACTGTGGTTGGTATGCAACCTGACGGTGTACTTACAACGTCTAAACTTACTTTGAAACAGAACATCATATCAACAGAGTAGAATCCTTTTTGAAAAGGCACTGGTTCTAGATCTAAATATACATTTATTACGTCTACTTCTCTGATTCTGACATTGTTTGCTTGATCTATAAAAGCTTGGCTTTCTGGTGTAAAATGTACTCGCAAATTTTCTAAACAGTCCTTATCAGCACAAGAATCATAAACTCTATATGCATCTACACAGACTGCTTCCTTAAAATTATTGCAAGTCTCTAAATTATTTAAATTTGGCATTCCTATAAATTTTTCTGGCATAAAAAACCCTCCATAATATTAAAAATTAATTTTTATATATTTTTATACTATGAATGGTTTGTACTTTTTGTTAATTAAAATTTCAAATTAAAAAGGTTGATAATAAGTTATTTTCACTGATTTATATGAATTTGTGCTAAAATCTTTATTGTTTTTTCCATAATTGTAGAATGTCCACTTTTTACCCCAGTTGTTAATAGCAATTTAAATTGAACCGTTATTATTTTTGTTTTTTCCTTTCTTATGCTTCATAATTTTCTATTTAATATTTTATAACACTGAGTGATGCACTACCAACATTAGAAATAAAATACAAATTTGTCCGGAAATCAGGTCTTAATTTGTTTCTTAATAAAGTACGAGTTTCTGTTTTTGCGAGTTTTATTGCTTTGTGAATTCCATATTGTGTTCTATTTCAGTGCGCGTGATCTGGCATTATTTCAATCTCAATTATTTTTGCTCTCATTTATGTACACAACAAAATTATAAACTCTTTTAACCACGCTTCGATTTCTTCAACCTAAAATTTTCGATATTTTGGAACCCATACCACGTGATAATTGCGCAAGTATATAACGTTACTATTCGACTTATATTTCATATACCGTATCATTATTTACTTTAATATAATACAAGTTTTTTAGAAAAAAAATCTAAAAAACTTGCACCTTTATATTTTATAAATGCAGAATTAGTAGTTTTAGTTTGCAGTAAAGAAAAAACAAATGAAGATATTTTGGAAGATATAGAGTTTATAAGAGATAGTGATAATATACCTATACTTCTGTTTAAAATTCATGATGAAAGTAGTTTTGATATTGAAGAATTAAAAAAGCAACTTAGCGATGTAAATAACGTTATAGTAGACGAAAAAGGAATAGATGAAACCGATATTGAAGATTCAATAATAAAAGCAAGAGAAACACTAAAAGAACAAATTATTGCAGAAGCTAGAGCGTTATATCCTGAACCTTTAACTTAAGATAGATGTTTTTACATACAATTAATATAGTGTTGATTATTTAAAATATTTTATTGAAATTTTTGTTTACTTTTTAAAGTGTTTATTGTATAATACAATTAATATAGTGTTGATTATTTAAAATATTTTATTGAAATTTTTGTTTACTTTTTAAAGTGTTTATTGTATAATATAATTAATTAGGAGTGTGTATAAAAAAATGAAGAAATTTAAATTAATTTCAAGTTTACTTGCGGTTTTATTAGCAATGCCAAATATATCAGCATATGGAGAAAATCCAGAAAAGCCGGAATTGAGATCTGTGCCCCAAAAAATAGTATCTACCGTAAAAAATCACCCACTAGCAAGCGGTATAATAGGAGGTTGTGTATTAGTAGCCGGTGTTTTAATACCTATTTTAACACATAATAAAAATGGTAAAAAAGATGAATCTAGTAATATATTAGGAGTTGTTGATAATAATACCCCCAAAATAAATAATATTGACGTGGCAATCGTGGGTTTTTCTGAGGATCCAGATGATCATGTAGCAGATGTAAAATTTAATTTATGTGATGAAAATTCCTATAAGGAACAAACGGAGTTTGTTATTGGTGTTGAAGTTAGATATTTTTTTGTTGGAGAATTTGTGACTCGGTGTTGGAATTTATCAGAGACAGAAAAATTTAGAAGCTTTATACCTAATTATCTTATGAAAGCAAAATTAGTAGTTTTAGTTTGCAGTAAAGAAAAAATATATGAAGATATTTTGGAAGATATAGAGCGTATAAGAAATCATAATGATGCACCTATACTTCTGTTTAAAATTCATGATGGAAGTAGTTTTGATATTGAAGAATTAAAAAAGCAACTTAGCGATGTAAATAACGTTATAGTAGACGAAAAAGGAATAGATGAAACCGATATTGAAGATTCAATAATAAAAGCAAGAGAAACACTAAAAGAACAAATTATTGCAGAAGCTAGAGCGTTATATCCTGAACCTTTAACTTAAGATAGATGTTTTTACATACAATTAATATAGTGTTGATTATTTAAAATATTTTATTGAAATTTTTGTTTACTTTTTAAAGTGTTTATTGTATAATATAATTAATTAGGAGTGTGTATAAAAAAATGAAGAAATTTAAATTAATTTCAAGTTTACTTGCGGTTTTATTAGCAATGCCAAATATATCAGCATATGGAGAAAATCCAGAAAAGCCGGAATTGAGATCTGTGCCCCAAAAAATAGTATCTACCGTAAAAAATCACCCACTAGCAAGCGGTATAATAGGAGGTTGTGTATTAGTAGCCGGTGTTTTAATACCTATTTTAACACATAATAAAAATGGTAAAAAAGATGAATCTAGTAATATATTAGGAGTTGTTGATAATAATACCCCCAAAATAAATAATATTGACGTGGCAATCGTGGGTTTTTCTGAGGATCCAGATGATCATGTAGCAGATGTAAAATTTAATTTATGTGATGAAAATTCCTATAAGGAACAAACGGAGTTTGTTATTGGTGTTGAATTTAAAGGTTTTGGTGTTGGAGAATTTGTGACTCGGTGTTGGAATTTATCAGAGACAGAAAAATTTAGAAGCTTTATACCTAATTATCTTATGAAAGCAAAATTAGTAGTTTTAGTTTGCAGTAAAGCAAAAACAAATGAAAAGATTTTGGAAGATATAGAGCGTATAAGAAATCATAATGATGCACCTATACTTCTGTTTAAAATTCATGATGGAAGTAGTTTTGATATTGAAGAATTAAAAAAGCAACTTAGCGATGTAAATAACGTTATAGTAGACGAAAAAGGAATAGATGAAACCGATATTGAAGATTCAATAATAAAAGCAAGAGAAACACTAAAAGAACAAATTATTGCAGAAGCTAGAGCGTTATATCCTGAACCTTTAACTTAAGATAGATGTTTTTACATACAATTAATATAGTGTTGATTATTTAAAATATTTTATTGAAATTTTTGTTTACTTTTTAAAGTGTTTATTGTATAATATAATTAATTAGGAGTGTGTATAAAAAAATGAAGAAATTTAAATTAATTTCAAGTTTACTTGCGGTTTTATTAGCAATGCCAAATATATCAGCATATGGAGAAAATCCAGAAAAGCCGGAATTGAGATCTGTGCCCCAAAAAATAGTATCTACCGTAAAAAATCACCCACTAGCAAGCGGTATAATAGGAGGTTGTGTATTAGTAGCCGGTGTTTTAATACCTATTTTAACACATAATAAAAATGGTAAAAAAGATGAATCTAGTAATATATTAGGAGTTGTTGATAATAATACCCCCAAAATAAATAATATTGACGTGGCAATCGTGGGTTTTTCTGAGGATCCAGATGATCATGTAGCAGATGTAAAATTTAATTTATGTGATGAAAATTCCTATAAAAAACAAACTTCGTTTGTTTTTGGTGTTGAATATAGATATTTTTCTATTGGAAAATTTAGGGCTATTTGTTGGAATATCGCAGAGCAAGAAAGATATAAAGTCCTTTTCCCTTCACATTGTAGAAATGCAAAATTAGTAGTTTTAGTTTGCAGTAAAGCAAAAACAAATGAAAAGATTTTGGAAGATATAGAGCGTATAAGAAATCATAATGATGCACCTATACTTCTGTTTAAAATTCATGATGGAAGTAGTTTTGATATTGAAGAATTAAAAAAGCAACTTAGCGATGTAAATAACGTTATAGTAGACGAAAAAGGAATAGATGAAACCGATATTGAAGATTCAATAATAAAAGCAAGAGAAACACTAAAAGAACAAATTATTGCAGAAGCTAGAGCGTTATATCCTGAACCTTTAACTTAAGATAGATGTTTTTACATACAATTAATATAGTGTTGATTATTTAAAATATTTTATTGAAATTTTTGTTTACTTTTTAAAGTGTTTATTGTATAATATAATTAATTAGGAGTGTGTATAAAAAAATGAAGAAATTTAAATTAATTTCAAGTTTACTTGCGGTTTTATTAGCAATGCCAAATATATCAGCATATGGAGAAAATCCAGAAAAGCCGGAATTGAGATCTGTGCCCCAAAAAATAGTATCTACCGTAAAAAATCACCCACTAGCAAGCGGTATAATAGGAGGTTGTGTATTAGTAGCCGGTGTTTTAATACCTATTTTAACACATAATAAAAATGGTAAAAAAGATGAATCTAGTAATATATTAGGAGTTGTTGATAATAATACCCCCAAAATAAATAATATTAACGTGGCAATCGTGGGTTTTTCTGAGGATCCAGATGATCATGTAGCAGATGTAAAATTTAATTTATGGCATGATGGTCCCTATGAGGAAAAAAAAGAGTTTGTTATTAGTATTGAATTTAAAGATTTTGGTGTTGGAGAATTTAGGGCTATGTGTTGGAATATCGCAGAGCAAGAAAGATATAAAGTCCTTTCCCCTTTACATTGTAGAAATGCAAAATTAGTAGTTTTAGTTTGCAGTAAAGAAAAAATATATGAAGATATTTTGGAAGATATAGAGCGTATAAGAAATCATAATGATGCACCTATACTTCTGTTTAAAATTCATGATGGAAGTAGTTTTGATATTGAAGAATTAAAAAAGCAACTTAGCGATGTAAATAACGTTATAGTAGACGAAAAAGGAATAGATGAAACCGATATTGAAGATTCAATAATAAAAGCAAGAGAAACACTAAAAGAACAAATTATTGCAGAAGCTAGAGCGTTATATCCTGAACCTTTAACTTAAGATAGATGTTTTTACATACAATTAATATAGTGTTGATTATTTAAAATATTTTATTGAAATTTTTGTTTACTTTTTAAAGTGTTTATTGTATAATATAATTAATTAGGAGTGTGTATAAAAAAATGAAGAAATTTAAATTAATTTCAAGTTTACTTGCGGTTTTATTAGCAATGCCAAATATATCAGCATATGGAGAAAATCCAGAAAAGCCGGAATTGAGATCTGTGCCCCAAAAAATAGTATCTACCGTAAAAAATCACCCACTAGCAAGCGGTATAATAGGAGGTTGTGTATTATTAGTAGCCGGTGTTTTAATACCACCTATTTTAACACATAATAAAAATGGTAAAAAAGATGAATCTAGTAATATATTAGGAGTTGTTGATAATAATACCCCCAAAATAAATAATATTGACGTGGCAATCGTGGGTTTTTCTGAGGATCCAGATGATCATGTAGCAGATGTAAAATTTAATTTATGTGATGAAAATTCCTATAAGGAACAAACGGAGTTTGTTATTGGTGTTGAATTTAAAGGTTTTGGTGTTGGAGAATTTAGGGCTATTTGTTGGAATATCGCAGAGCAAGAAAGATATAAAGTCCTTTTCCCTTCACATTGTAGAAATGCAAAATTAGTAGTTTTAGTTTGCAGTAAAGCAAAAACAAATGAAAAGATTTTGGAAGATATAGAGCGTATAAGAAATCATAATGATGCACCTATACTTCTGTTTAAAATTCATGATGGAAGTAGTTTTGATATTGAAGAATTAAAAAAGCAACTTAGCGATGTAAATAACGTTATAGTAGACGAAAAAGGAATAGATGAAACCGATATTGAAGATTCAATAATAAAAGCAAGAGAAACACTAAAAAGTTATATCCTTAACTATTTAACTTAATATGGCTGTTTTTTTACATAACGATGAAAATATATAAACAATAATTTATTTTTAAATTTATTGAAAAAATACTTGAACAAATTATATTCAAGCAGGACTTCTTATTCTATTTTATAATATACTTGGAGAGTCTTTTTCAAATGACTAAAAACAAATTTCTATATAGAGTTATCTATCTAATATTTATTATTTTGCTGTCTCTTTTATTCTCATTATTAGTATTAATAGGAATTAAAGACATGCTTGCCGTTGGAAAAAATTCTAACTCAGTTACTGTGAAAATTCCTGAAGATGTAAATTTAAACATGGTTTCTAAAATATTATCAGAAAAAAAAATTATAGACGTCGAAATTTTTTTTAAATTATATTCTTTTATTACTAAATCTGATAAAAATTTTGCACCTGGTATTTATAAACTTAGACAAAATATGGATTATGAAGAAATTTTAGATCACATCAGAAATCCGGCTAATAATAAGGATATTGTTTCTGTAACTTTTAGAGAAGGAATGAATATACTAGAAATATCAGAATTGTTAGAAACTAGCGGTGTTTGTAGTTCAAATGAATTTGCTAAGATTTGTAATTCTGAAGAATTTTTAAAAGAATATGAATTTTTAAGGTTAATAAACAACAAATCTAAAAGATATTATTTACTAGAAGGTTATTTATTTCCTGATACTTACCAGTTTTATCGTGGCGAAAAACCTGCTGAAGTTTTAAAAAAATTTTTAAATAATTTTAATAAAAAAATAATTATAAATAAAAATAGTAAAGAAAAAAGTATAAAAGATTTATGTTTAGAATTTGGAAACAATCTTGATAATATTTTGAGTATAGCTTCATTGATTCAAGCTGAAGCTGCAGACAAAAAAGATATGTATAAAATATCTGGAATTATTTGGAATAGATTAAAAATATCCGACACGAGTGGACTAAACAAATTCGGAGAATACGGACTAAATAAATTGAATATAGATGCAACAATTTGGTATCCATATAGAACTAAATCTACCGTACCTGAAAATTTAGTAGGTACTTTTAAAAGTAGATTTAATACCTATGAGTTGATAGGATTAACACCAGGAGCGATATGTAATCCTAGTTTAGATTCTATACTAGCTACATTAGAACCTGAAAATAGCGATTATTTTTATTATTGCCACAGTCAAAATAGAATTACTTACTACGCAAAAACCAATTCTGAGCATTTACAAAATCTAAAAAAAGCAGGATTAGCAAAATAAAAACACTTAATATTTTACAAAATATTATTTTTGTTTACTTTAGTGAATATTATAGAAAAAAGCAATTAACACTTCATTTCCAAAATATTTATGACGAGAAAATTTGTTTACATTTATGCAACTTGAAGTATTCCTATATTTTCTGAGTAAAACTACACAATTTTGAACCGATGTAATTTCCTAATATACAAAACAAATTATAGAGTATGGTTTTATTATCAAAGTTCCTTGAAACAAAAAAATAAAAAGAATTAGCAACACAATGATCCGCGTTAAACATAACAAATGCCGAAATACAAAGAATAACACTTATTATATCTTTATCTTTTTTGTAACTATAAATAGCGGTGTAAACTAACATTCCACAAACTATTGAAGATATAAACACAGAAAATAAATTTTGAGATACTTTGTTCTGAATAATCGTTTCTAAATCAATAAAATTTGTGATTTTGCCAATTAATAACAATGAAGATACGTACGTTCCTAAAAAATTTCCAGCTAAAGATATAATTAATTTCAAATAGTTTTCTTCATATCCAACCATTCCTGTAAAAAGATTTAATTTTAATTTCAAAATTGAAATAACTCCAACAGAAAAAACTATAACATCTAAAACAGTTTTGTTATTAATATAAACAATAAGTGCTACAGAAATAAATATACCGGCTAAAACTGATTTCAAAAAATTGTTTAAAAATTTATGCATTCTAAAATTTTCCTTAAATTATCTTATTTTTATTAAATCTAGGATTTTTAATTTTAGTAGTTATGATTTTATATGTTTACATTCTGATTTACTTAAAGACAAAGCAGATTTTTGATTTTGCTCTTCCTATGGTTACCCGTAAACTTCATTTTATTTTAAACACAAACTTCTAGCTCTGAAATTTGCTAAAATGCTATAATTTTTAGTCATTCATCCAAAATGTATTTCACAAAATTAATATCTTTAATTATGCCCAACACCGCGTTTGGGGAAAATTCACCTACAAATTTTTAACAGTATCTTTTCGCGCCAAACATATTTAAATTGTAATTGAAGAACAAATTTTTCACACGACATGTCATTAATTAACTTAATAAATTTTTAATTTTTCTACCATATTTTTTATTCTAAAATTTCCACCAGATATTCGGTTGTTGGTTCTATTAATTTACGACACACTTCCAATAAATAAATTAAAGGGATTCTTATGTTTATTATAATAATGCATTACATTAATCTTAAATTTCCAACACACTACTACTTCACTTGTACATATAACCAGGAGAACTTCTAAAATCACAATTCGTTCAAAACCGCATATTAATACAACGTCTTTTTCTCGACGTATTTTCAATTATATCATTTTTCTATTACAATACACACTTTTTTAAAGGTTCGTCCATTAGACCTGTTTCTAAACTCAAAAACCCAATCTATGATTATACAGCTTACAATTAATTTGACCTTGAGTAAACCTCTTTTTCCTTTGTTTTTGTAAATTTCTTTACAAGTTTTAAATATTTTTATTTCCCTATTAATGTGTTAAATTGTGGTTCTTTTTTGTGCTAAAAGCTTATTTTCAACGATTTATTCTTCGGTGAAATGATGATTTTTTGTAGCTTTTTTTGATATCTTAGCATTTTGCATAAATTTTAACTTCTTTCCCGAGTATTTTGGCTAAAGAGTTTTTAAGCATTACAAAATTGTGTATTGCGCTGATTGCATTAAAAACATCAAGTATTTCACGTATTTTTGCATTGGCTAAAATTTGTATTTTGTTGTGTGTCTCTTCTTTTTTTACCTGAATATGATACTTTTTGTTTGTACTTCGGGGCTGTTATTAAACATCTAAGAGCAACATTTCAAAATTATTTTTTTCAGTATTATCGGGTATAAAACGTTCTTTAATCTCTTTGATTTTGAACTCTTTCGACTGTCTTAGCACATCTTCCACCCAAATTATATATTTGCATAGCGTTGATTTTGGTACTTCTTAATCCAAAGCCATATAACGCATACTTCTGTATTCTCGCCAATATTCAAGTGCCATTGTTAATCTGAGTTCAACTGAAAGTCCCTTACTTCCACCTTTTTGTGTATTGATTGATAATCCTTTTAAGATTTTCAGCGTTTTTTCGAGTACCACTTTTGTGACGCCTGTGATTAATTTGAAATTTTGGTCTTCTTGTTTTTGCAATTTTTCATACTTATTCATTTGTTTATTTTACCATTTTTTTGTTTTTGGACAAATCTAATATACTTTCAGTATTAACATGCATTTTTGAAATAAACAGATCATTGTACGATCAGAAATTATACATCATATTTTTAATTTTTCATATATTTATTATATTGCTATATATATTTGAAAGTCAGGCAAAACTTGTGATGCTTTCACTTTTCAAGTGGAAGTTTCTTGCTTTCTAAGCTAAAAATTTTGTTTATTATAGAATGAAATATTTTAGTAAACTTTTAGTTTTTTTCGTATAATATATATTTATAACTGAACAAATAATAAACTTTAGAGGAGAAATTTTAAATGTGTGGAATTGTAGGATATATAGGGGGAAACAATTCTGTGTCGATTTTGTTAAAAAGTTTAGAAAAACTTGAGTATAGAGGTTATGATTCTGCTGGTGTTTCTATTTATGATGAAATTAACAAAAAGTTAAATATTATTAAGTCTAAAGGAAGGTTAAGTAATTTAATTGGTTTAATAGATAATTTAAATTTAAATGAAAGTAACATAGGAATTGGACATACAAGATGGGCAACTCATGGTGAGCCTTCGGACTTAAATTCTCACCCTCATTTAAGTAATTCTGGAAAAATTGCTCTTGTTCACAACGGTATAATAGAAAACTACGCAGAATTAAAAGAATTTTTGAAAAAAAACGGTAAAAACTTTGTTTCAAATACAGATAGTGAGATTGCAGTTAATTTAGTAGATTATTTTTATGCAAATAATGACTTTTTGGGTTCTGTTTTAAGAGCTGTAAATAAATTAAAAGGTTCTTTCGCTTTAGGAATAATTTGCTCTGATAATCCAGATAGGATAATAGCTGTAAAAAAAGATTGTCCTATGATAATAGGCATAGGAGAATCTGAAAATTATATAGCCTCTGATATACCTGCTATTTTACCGTATACAAAAAAAATACATAGATTGAAAGAAAAAGAAATAGCAGTGATTAAAAAAGATAGTGTAAAAATATACGATTTTGAAGGTAAAAAATTAGAAAAAGATTTTGTACTAATAGATTGGTGTGCTGGTTCTGTGGAAAAAGATGGTTATGAACATTTTATGTTAAAAGAAATTATGCAACAACCAGAGGTTTTCGAAAAAACTTTTTTGTCTAGATTAAATACCGAAAATTATAAGATGAATTTAGATAATATTACAGATTTAAACGAACAATTTTGGAAAAACTTGGACAAAATATATATAATAGCATGCGGTTCAGCATACAATGTTGGTGCTAGTGCTAAATACATATTAGAAAAATTAACTAGAATTCCAGTAGAAGTGGATTTAGCTTCAGAATTTAGATACAGAAATCCTATTTTAGATAAAAAAAAGATTTTAGTCATTGCCATAAGTCAATCTGGAGAAACAGCAGATACCATAGCCGCTATTAAAGAAGCTAGAAAACATAACATAAAAGTTTTATCTATAGTGAATACAATAGGAAGTTCTATGGAAAATGAATCTGATTATGTTTTATACACTTGGGCTGGTCTTGAAATAGCTGTGGCTACCACTAAAGCGTATAGTGCACAATTAGCTGTAATTTATGTAATAAGTTTATATATTTCAGATTTATTAAAAACTATATCTAGTACTAGTTATAGAAATTATATAGAGGAAATTTTAAGTATTCCAGCTTGCATAAGCAAAATACTTGAGGATAAAAAAAGTGTTTTTTTCATTGCAAAAAAATACTATAAATCTAAAAATGCATTTTTTATAGGAAGAAATTTAGACTATTCTGTATGTCTGGAAGGTTCTTTAAAGTTTAAAGAGATTTCCTACATTCACTCTGAAGCTTGTGCAGCTGGAGAATTAAAGCACGGTACTATATCTTTGATAGAAAATAATACTTTAGTAGTAACTTTAGCAACTCAAGAAAATTTAATCAAAAAAGTAATAAGCAACATAATAGAAATCAAGTCTCGCGGTGCTTCAGTGTTAGTTATAACTTATAAAAAATATTCATGTAAATTTGTTGATATTGCTGATAATATAATTTTTATTCCGGAAGTTAGTGATATTCTTATGTCTTCTTTATCTGTTATACCATTACAATTGTTCGCATATTATGTGTCTTTACTTAAAAATTGTGATATAGATAAGCCAAGAAATTTAGCAAAATCTGTTACTGTAGAATAAATAAATCTTTAAAAACACTTGACAAATTTACAAATCTGTACTAGAATTAATATTGTGAGTTTAAGTTTTATATACTGTGGGACTCATGGAAGTTTATGTTTGAAATGAAATGGAGCTTACGTAAGACAAATAGTCTCTGAGGGCGTAAAATCAAAAATTTGCTGATCTTTAGCCAAGCAGAGTGTCAAAAATTTGAGTTTAAAGATTTAAAATTATGGAGTAGATAAGAATGTCTAAATTAACGTGGTTAAGTTATGTTAAAACTTTGGGTACCCTCACTATCGGGATAGCTGTTGCTGCCACTTTTAGAGTTTTTTGTAAAAATTTTGATGTAAGATTTGGTATGATTGCAGACTATGTGGGTGGGATGAAAGACCAGGTGAAAAATATCGCAGAATCTGTTAATGCTATGAAAGATAGTATAAAAGTGTTTTGTGATCAAATTAGTAACAGTATGAAAAGTGTGGGTATATCTGTAGAAAGAGTGAATATTTCTTTGAACTTACTTTCGCGAGAGCTGATAACTAGAGGTATGGGTTTTTCGCAAAATACTACGTCCCTTCAAAAACACATGGCGGCTGTTTGTTTACCTTTTTTAATATCGGACATTGATTCAGAAAATTCAAAAATCGAACAAAAGAAAATATGTGAAATGATTTTAACAGAGAATAATCGTGAAGCGAATAATAAATTTTTTGATCGGCTATTTTTTAGTAAATACGATTTTCAAGATTTGTTTGTGAGAATTTACTGGGAGGACCTATATATTTGCAAGAAAAGAAAAGGAATTTGTGATTCGACCGAAATTAATGTCGATTACATATCAGATCTTAGAAAGATTCTTACTAAAATTAATCCTGGTTATTGCTCAATACTATGTGAAAGGCTTGGATGGTCGATGCTTGAAACGGAAGAATATAAAGATGTATACTAAAAATAATGTAATCGTAGGTGGTTAAAAATGTTTAAGATTTCAATTCCAACAATTATTATGTTGACTAAGGTTCTGACTTTCGCTGGTTGCGGAGGCGTTATGTTGAAATCTTCTGTGGAATTAATTCACAGTTATAACAAATACTATAGTTCAATTGTTTCTGATTTCGATGGTATGCGTAAACTATATAATGAAATTTATAATGTTATGATTTTAGATATAAAAAGTGATATTTTAAGTTTTATAAGCGAAGTTGTGAGGATTATTGATAAAATGGGGGTTGACATAAACGAAATATCTTCTGTACATGTCGAAAATTTTTTTGATAAAGTGACTACTCGTAATTTGATGCTTGGTGGAGGTAAAAGTTCTAGTATCGACGTACGTTTTAAAAATGTCGCAAGAGCGTATTTGGAAATAGATTCATCAAAAGCATCGAGTTTTGAAAAAATAGAACCGCAAACGTTTTTCTTCTTTTTATCAATTAATGATAAAATAAAACTTGATTCTGAATTGACTCATATTCGGAAGAGATTTGGAGTATTTACTAATGTTGAACATGTGGTGTTAGATACTATAACCTTCAAAGCTCTTTATAAAAAAGCTGTTGAGATAGATAAGAATAGAGATATCCAGCTAGAATTCAAAAGGCAATGCTATAAGGAATCAGAACGATATTGTAGTTTGATAAAAACTGAACAGGAAAAATATGTAAAAAGTGTAGGCAAAGAAGACGAGAGACTTCATTTTTATAAAACAACATTTGAAAAAAATGAGAAAGAAATGAAAAAATATAAAGCAGAGCTTGAAAGTCTTGAAGCGGGTATAAATCCAAATATAGGGGTTCATTATTCTCCGATGAGAAAATGGCTTGATGAAAGAGACCCAACAACAGCAATAAAGATTTGTGGAGAAGAGAGAATACAATATTATGGTTCCAAACACGTTAACCTTATATTAGATGGCGAAAAAATAATAGACTTATAAAAAAATCAGACGATTGTTTATTCGTCTGCTGCGGTGGTAAATGACATTGAATTTTATATGTGAAATTTTACTGTTTCGTTTTTTCGTTAAATTCAATCTGTATTATTTTACGAATTTTTGAATAAATTTCATATATACGTCGACAAGTTAGAGATCTATCAAAATTTAAATATATTCATATTTTTCATAATGCCACTTATGCGAATTTTTTCATGTTTAAAACTAGAAATTTCATAAATTACCCTACGAGTTTTAGATTTTGTAACCTACGACGTATATTTTTAAAATATTGTACATATTTTAATAGAGTTATTTTATTTAAATAATTAAATAAATTTTAAATTTTGTGGTATAAATTTAAATAAAATGTCGCCTGTGCTTGGAACTGTGGCTTGTTTTTTATCATTTTCAGTTAATTTGTCAATAAGTGCATAACCACTTAAATGATTAGTAGAAATTTTGTAATAATCTTTGTCATTATATTTTTCAAATTTTCCATTAAAATGTTCATCTGTTCCTTCCTTTATATAACGAATTTCTAGTTCATTTTTATCCATGTGGTTTTGTACAGGCAGATGAATTTCAATAGTATCAGGAGCAAAATTTGTAACTTCAGTGCCGTCAGGATAAAAAATTCGTATATAATAATAGTCAACATGTTCAACTTCATTTGGAGTGTCTAAACCAATGATTTCAAACACGCCTTCGTTAGATTTTGATGCTGTTCTCTCTACTTTCAAAACTGAATTTTCTGGTAAAATACCTTTTGGAACCACTACTCTAACCCCCGTTGATAAGTCTACTTTATCAAATTTTGGATTTGCTATATTAGTTGAATATATTAAACCATCTGTTTCCGTTTTTTCTATCCATTCATAGTGTTCTAATAATTTCGAATTAGAAACGGTTTCTTCTGAAACATTAGGGATCATTTCTTTCAATAAAGTATAGGGATCAAACTCTCCTGTATCTGCATCTAAAGGCTTGACATATTTGCGAGTTTTATAAGTCTTGCCATCTATAACAATTGTTGCAAGCATAACTAAATTACTATCCTCAGGCACATTTTCATAATTTATTTTTGAATTTAGATTAAATATTTTTGTTTTTGACAATGGCGAGCCTTGTTTAGGCTTAAATCTTAAGAACATACCATGTCCACCATCATCTGGAACTTCTGACGTAGTATCAGATATATCCACAATAGATGCAAATTGTACATCGTCTAATTTTATTTTACATGCTGGTACCACACCTGCATACATATCAAAATCTGTTAGTGATATCGAGCCATCTGCGCTATTAACGGAGGCCACTTCGCAATATTCAGCATTAGCATTATAATGTCCAGTATTTCTTAGATTATAGAAATTTTCTTTTACTTTATCTCTTTCCAAAGTTAAAATGAATTCAGAAGCATAATCAGTTTTTTCCAATTTTGCTGCTGTAGAATTAAGCCCAAATTGAGTCTCTAAAATTTCAGATTTCACGCTACTTAAAGAAGACTGAAGAAAATTTGGAATACCTGATACCAAAAAAATTTTTTGAGTAGAAGAATGATAAGAGTCGCTCAAACCGATAGTCTGGCTAGTAAAATTTACATATTCCACAAGCTCGGTGCTTATAATATTTTTTCCTGAAGGACCAAATGCCTTATTTAAAAATCCTTCTTCTGATCCAAATCTATCTGAAGTCAAAATTTGAGTTTTGTATGACTCTTCACCGGCAAATGCTTCAGAGTTTAGCCACTTGTTTAGACTACAGTCTCCCCAACCAGTGCCTAAGCAATTTGAATTTGCATCTTCTGCCTCTGTATCAAATGGTTTCATATCCAGAATATATTTACTCATTACAAACAATTTATCTGATTTATTTTCTAAAATTATCCACTTTATGGGCTCTATTTTAAAATTTTTATTATTAAAAGAAAAAGAATTTCCAATATTTCTTGGTAATCTGCTATTTAGTCGAGTTTCTGCCGCTAAACTTTGTGGAAAACTACCAAAATTAATATACTGCTTTGTTCCGCTGTCGCTTTTTATAGAACCCCCACTTTCACTGGCATGATCTAATGTTGTGCCCAAATCTTCTTTAAACGCAAAAATATTTTTAGGTATACCTGAAACTTGAACACCTCCTGTTTCGTCAGCCAGATTTTTTATAAACTGTGTAGACGCGAACAAAAACCCCATCGCTGAGATTATTGATATAAACCTTTTTGTTTTATTTAACATTTTTTACATTACCTCCTGATTTTTAGTATAAATTTATCATATTTATCGTAAAAATATTGTAAATATAGAAAAATACTTAAATTTTTTGTCTACTTTTATAAAAATTAAATAAATATCGAAAATATTCGAAAAAAATTTCCTGAATTATGGTATTATTTGCAATTTTGAAAAAATTTTTTTGAATTAAGTTTAATATTTTTTAAATATTTATATCAAATTTCAAATTTTTAAAATTTCTTGAATAGCATTTTTAACCACTTTTTAGGTTTACCAAAAATATTTTGATGGAGTTGAAACTTGGGAGAATATAAAAGTAAAAAGCCAAGACCAAATTCGGTTTTTTTAGCCCAATTTAAAGAGTTTATGAATTGTTATCCATAAAAATTACACCATTTTTTGAAATATTTTTCAAAAAAATTTGTTCAAATCGATTTTCAAATAAATCGTGATCCTTAGTTACTTCACATTCAGATGACTCAACAATTTTTCGTCATCTTTTCTGCTATCGACATACCTAAAAATAGTTTAATACCGAAATCTAGAGCTAGTTCTCAAAAAAACAAAAAATTACTAAAAATACTTTTAAAATTAGATAAAACAAAAATAATTTTGCGTTTTATTATATAATAGAAATTTTAAGAAGTATTGTTTTTCAATGCAGTTGATGACAATTTATGATGTTAATTTTAAAATTAATTTATTTATATGAAGTTTTCTTTTGTGTAATTTTGTGGTTCTGCTGATTTTTTGTAATTTCTCAAAAAAAATTATAATTTTTGTTTTTCAAAAATAAAAATAGTTGTATAATATTAACTTATATAATATAAAATAACTATATTTAATATGTCTGTGTTATTTTAGTTAAAAATTATGAAGTTTTTTCCCTAATATTAGTAATAAATTTTTTGCAGTGTACTACAAATAAATGAAAAATTAATCATGAGTTTGATATTTGTTTGAAATTTGAAAAATTAATAAAAAATGTTTATCATGTTTTAGTTTGGAAGTTTAAAATTTTGTAATCAAATTTAGACATTTAAAAAAGTTTGAAGTTATATAATAAAGGATTGAATTAAAAAATGTATTTAAAATCATCAAAAAAATTAGAAGACGGCAAATATGAATTTGGAATATTTGTGGAGTCAGAGGAATTTAATAAAGAAATAGATAAAGTTTATAATAAAGAAAAGAGTAAAATAAGCATTCCTGGTTTCAGAAAAGGTAAAGTTTCAAGAAGTTTTATCGAAAAGTACCATGGAGAAAATATTTTTGTTGAAAATGCTATCAGCAATATATATCCAAAACTGATAAAAGAATCTGAGAAAGAAGCGAATTTGGAATTTATTAATGATGGCATAGAATTTGAACTAATTAAGGCAACCAAAGATGAAGGTTTAAATTTCAAGATAAAAGTTTCTGTTATGCCGGAAGTTGAAATAAGCAATTACAAAAACATTGAAATTAGCAAGAAAGAAATTTATGTAAATGAAGAAGACATAAACAGTGAACTTGAAGAAATTCGTAAAAAAAATGGTAGGTTAATCGCGGTTGAAAATAGACCAGCAAAAGATGGTGATACCGTTGTTATAGATTTTGATGGAAATATAGACGGTGAATCGTTTGAAGGGGGAACTGCTAGAAATTTTAGTTTTAAGTTAGGCGAAAATACTCTAGTAGATAATTCTGAAAAAAAAATAATTGGGCATAACACAGGTGAAAGTTTTGAAGTAAATGCAACATTCCCAGACAATTATATACCTAACGAAGTTGCTGGTAAGGATGCTGTATTTAAAATAAAGTTGCATGAAATTAAAGAATTAGAATTACCTGAGTTGAATAATGAATTTGTTCAGGATATAAGTGAGTTTGATAACTTAGAGGAATTTAAAAAAGATTTAGTTGAAAAATTGAAGAAAAGAAAAGAGCAGAAAATAGAACAACTCAAAGAAAATGAGCTAGTTTCGAAACTGTTAAGCAATTTAAAAGTAGAAGTTCCAGAGATATTAGTTAAATTAAAAATAAATGATTTTGTAAGAGAAGTAGAACATAATTTAAATGCTCAAGGAGTAAAATTAGAAGATTATTTAAAATATATTAGAAGTTCTAAAGAAAGTTTTAATGAAACTTTTAGAAAAAAATCAGAAGAAAGCGTAAAATTAAATTTAGCACTTAAAAAAATTTCAGAATTAGAAAATATAATTCCGGCACAACGAGATATAGAAAATGAATATAGTAAGATAGCTGAAAATTATAAAATGGATTTAAAACAGGTTAAAAAATTTATATCTAATGAGAGTATGAGGAAAGATATTTGTTTAAGGAAGGCTTTTGAATTAGTAAAAGAAAGCAGTATAGTTAAATAATCGGAAAATGAGTTGAAAAAATTAATGTCTATTGTTAATAAATTTACAAAACATCATTTTTGTAGTATTATGTTTTTTATTTAGTTTTTTCATATATAAAATAAAGGAGTTTTTTTATGGATATTTTAAAATTAATTTCAAAACAATCGGTAAGAGAAGGGTTATTAAAATTCAGTGTTGGTGATACTGTAAAAGTTACTATAGGAATAAAGGAGGGTAACAAAGAAAGGAATCAGGTTTTTGAAGGAACAGTAATAGCAAAAAAATCATTTGGTATTTCAGCTACATTTACCGTAAGAAAAGTAAGTAGTGGAGTAGGAGTGGAAAAAATTTTTCCTATGAATTCAAAAAATATAAAAGAAGTAGAGATAGTCAAGAGAGGTAAAGTCAGAAGAGCAAAGTTGTACTATTTAAGAAATAGGATAGGAAAGGCTTCGAAAGTAAAAGAACTTAGATAAAAATGATAGGTGATTTAAATTAATAATGAAAATAATAAGTATTCTAGCAAATTTTTAGATATATGCTTTGATTGGCTAGAAACCATATGTGAATCTTTGATTTTTGTGACTTTTATTCTCATATATATTTTTAGAATTGCAAATGTAGATGGGGATTCTATGCAGAATACCCTTCAAAATAAAGATAGACTGTTTATTTGGGAGTGGTATTATATTCCTCAAAATGGCGATGTTGTGCCAATTTCAGAGGGAAAAGATTTAAAAAAGCCACTGGTAAAAAGAATAATTGCTACCGAAAATCAAAAGTTGGATATAGATTTTTCAATTGGAGAAGTAAAGATTAACGGAAATAAATTAAATGAAACTTATATAAAAGAACCTATGCTGAAGCCTAAAGAAGATATTGTATTGGATCATGACGGTAGATTTATAGCTGCTCCAATGGAAGATATCCATATAACAATTCCATTAGGGTATAGTTTTGTTGCGGGTGATAATAGAAACAATTCTACAGACAGCAGATTTTCTATTGTTAGCTTAATTAAAAATGAACATATACCTGGAAAAGTTGTTTATCGTTTATGGCCTCTTAAGACTATAGGCAAAATTAAGTCAGTTCAAACATTTGTATAAATATGTATTTAAATCGTAATCTAAAAAATATAATCCCGCGATTAAATAATAGCAAATATGATATAGTCTATTTGGGAAAGATTTTAGTCAATATCATTCAAAAGTTTAGGTATTAATGTAGCACTTTGTGAAAGTGCGTAGTGAAGTATTGAAATTAAATAAAAAATGGCACAGAATATTAATAATAAAGAGAATGTATGGAGATCTATCAAAGATATCTATAGGAAAAATATAAACCGCATTTGTTAACAATGATTTTGTATCTGTTTGGTTTGTGACGTTTTAAATGAATCGTTTCTTTGTACGAAGTCAAATAAATTTCCATATTGATAAAATTGGAGCAGCAAGTTTGTTAATATTAAAGATGAAAGTATTTCTAAAAACTCAATTTTTTTATTTGACATATTTTTCTCGTAAAATTTATCTAAATCTGCGAAAAAACCGCTAAATATTTGTTTTAACGGGTGAGTCACGGTTTTTGGTGCAGTTGTAGCATTGTATATGTTTCCATTCATCGACATTTCATATTATTTATTTGTTCTCGCAAATAATTGCCATCTATCAAAAAGTTTCACATTCTCTGTTAAAAAATTTTAAATACTTTTTTTTATCTGAGTATCGAAAATATAGTTTTCGTATCATGATTTGTTACCTAATTAAACCAAATATCGGTGTGACTTATTTTGAACAAGAGTTATGTCATTTTCTATATGTGCGCGGAACGCTTTACTTCGAAATCGAGAATAACAGATTTAACCACCTATAAATGCACTTATAGCCGTTTATTTGGCTTCGTAGATTCATTTATCTACCCATAAACTTAAGTACATCACTGAAGCTCATTAAAATCATAAAAGCTATTAACATAAAGAAACCTATCAAGTGTATCCAACCTTCATATTCTGGGTTTATAGGTTTTCCAAGTACCATTTCTATTAATATAAAAATAAGTCTGCCACCATCTAATGCTGGTATAGGAAGCAGATTCATTATTCCTAAGTTTATAGTTATCATAGCAATTATAGAAATTATATTATTTAAAGCAACTGCAAAATTGGTTTTTAGGCCTTCATCAGCGGCTTTTCCTATTACGGACACTATTCCTATTGGGCCAGACATTTCTCTAAAAGAAAACTCACCTGTTAGCATGCCAATTAGACTCGACCAAGCCATTTTTATAGTAGAATTTACTTCTAAATGAGTATGTTTTAATAAACTAGAAAAAGTTTTCTTTTGAGCTAAAACGTAAAAATCCATTTTATTTGCAAATTTTACATTTTCCAGATCTATAACTTTATTTAATCTCTTAACTTTTAAATTAAAACTTTCTCTTTTATAAGCTACTAAATTAAAATTAAGGTCTTTATAATTTCTAGTTTTTTTGTTGTCTACAAAAATTATCTTGTCACCAATTTGTAATCCTGATTTGTCAGATAAAGAATTTTCTTCAAAGTTTGAAACAATATTAGTACCAAAACTCGTTTTCTGAGATAGTAAGCAAAAAACAAGAATATAACCTAATATCATGTTCATTGTAGCTCCTGCAGCTATTATTATAAATTTTTGCCAAGGCTTTTTCGAATTTAGAGAATCAGGATCAGCATTTTTTTCATCGTCTCCTTTCATGGCACAAAATCCACCGACAGGAAATAATCTTATAGAATATAAAGTCTCATTTTTTTTAATTTTCAATATTTTCGGACCCATTCCGATAGCAAATTCGTTTACTTTCACTCCGTATGATTTAGCAGTTAGAAAATGCCCTAACTCATGCATAAATACTATTAAATTAAATAATAATATTCCGATTACTACTAATATTATATTGCTCAAAGCTGAAAACACACTCACTTAATATTATATTTTAAAAATTAACGTCTTGTCTTTTTTTCACTAAAATGTCGTTATATGCAAAAATAGTATTAGGATGTATAGGCATTTTTATTTCTAATAAATTATTTATAGTAAATAATAAACATCCTAATGCTGCTAAATCTAAGTCTGTTTCTGCAAATTTTCTTATTTTATTTACTCCTGCATAATCTCTTTCTTTAGAAGTAAAATCTGCCACAAAAACTACTTTTTCTAATGGTGACATTCCTGCTCTTCCTGTAGTATGAAATCTGATAGAATTTAAAATATCTCTATCTCTAATTCTCAGTATTTTTTCTGCATATACACTACCTGTTATGGAATGCAACACTCCTTTTGATATTATATCATTTTTGTTAATAGGTAATCTATATTTCTTTATAATATTCATATGATATCCATAAGAATTTTCTTTTGTTATATCGTGTAAAGCTCCTGCTATTCGTGCTTTATTTGTATTTGCACCATATTGCAAAGCCAATTCAACTGCTCTTTCAGATACATTTACACAATGTGTAAATCTTTTTTCGCTCATTCTAGATTTAATTATATTTCTGTAAATCAACATATTAAAACCTCCTTTTTATATTTAAACTTAATCTAAAAATTATCAAATAAAGCCTCTGTAAATTTTTCAGCTTCAAATTTCTGTAAATCTTCTATGTGTTCGCCGATTCCTATAAATTTAACAGGGATATTTAGCTGATCTTTTATAGATAAAATTATCCCACCTTTAGCTGTTCCATCTAGTTTTGTTACTATTATTCCTGTAATATCTAATATTTTTTTAAATTCTTGCGCTTGTATTAAACCATTTTGTCCAGTAGTTGCATCTAAAACCAATAAAATTTCCTTATCATGATTACTTAATTCTCTATCTGTAATTCTCCCAATTTTCGAAAGTTCTGCCATTAAATTTGATTTATTATGCAGTCTTCCAGCAGTGTCACATATAATTATATCAGTTTTTTTGAATTTTGCAACGTTAATAGAGTCAAATATTACAGAAGCGGGATCAGAATTTTCAGGTCTTCTCAAAATATCGCAGTTAGCTTTGTTCGCCCAGATTTGTAATTGCTCAACAGCTGCTGCTCTGAAAGTATCTGCTGCTGATATTAAAACTTTTTTATTATTTGATTTAAATTTGCAAGCTAATTTTCCAATAGTGGTAGTTTTTCCGACACCGTTTACACCTATTACTAAGATAATAGAAGGATTTGTATCTAATTTTAAATCATTATTTCCTGACAAAATATTATTTATAATTTCTTTTAAAATATTTATTATTTCAGTTGGTTCTTTTATATCTTTGAGTTTGATAGTTTTTCTTAGTTCAAAACAAATTTTACTTGAGGTACTAACTCCAATATCTGACATTATTAAAATTTCTTCTAGTTGTTCTAAAAAATCTTCATCAATTTTTTTAAAATTGCTAATTAAATTATTTACTTTTCCTAAAATTTTATCTCTAGTGTTTTTTATTTTATCTTTTATTTTGCTAAAAAAGCCTATTTAAATCACAACCTAAAATACTTATATTTGATAAAACTAAATTTGTATTAATAAAACAAAGCTAAAAAATTTTTAAAAAATTAATAGTCATAGTTTTAATTATATCAGTTTTTTTGATCATTGAATATTTACTAAAGTAAAAAATAGTGAATAATAAATTATTTTCAAGTTATTATGTTATAACTTATTTATACGAAAAAATTTGGGTATTTATTTCCTGTTTGCCATAATTTAAAGAATTTTAGATGAGTTAAATGGTGGAAATTATCACATTTAGATACGATTTGCAATGTATTTTGACGGAAATCCTGATATAAAATTAAATTACGAATTAAAAACACAACCACATAGAAATTAATTTATCTATTTTTAAGTTTGGTGGGAATTAGTTTAGTATCCAAAGATAATTTTAGCAGTTTATGTGAACATAAACTAAAAAAATTGCATAAAATTTGTTGTTAGTTACACTTTATATTCACAAATAAAATAAAAAAATTTACGATGATTTTTTTATTTAAGTTATACAAATTTGTGCTTTATTAAAATATTTATGAAAAATCAAAAAATGTTGACTTTTATAAATAAATATCATAGCATTATATTTAAATAGTATTTTATTTCAATTTTGAAAAAATTTTTTTGATAATAATACTGTTTTTAAAACTTTATCGAGGCCCCAACATGCAGGGGCTTGGAGGAAGTATAAAATACATTTCTGTATACACCTAAGAATATCTGGTAAAAGGTTATCAGAATTAAATTAAAAAGGGGGTTTTAAAGGGTAGTGAATTTTAAAAAAATTATTTCATTTTCTAATATAGTGAGTAGCATTGCTATTGTATTTTCGGCTGTTTCTATAATCACAGTAGCTTGTAACCATAAACCTAAAGGGGATAGTGACGCTTTATTTTTCGAACCCTATAATACTGCATTGCATTATATTAATTTTATTGTTGAGTGTCCTGGATTTTTAGACCAAAACCAAGAACAAGAAACGTTTAAAAAGTATAATTTTTGTATTGTTTATGGAAAAATGTCTAGTGAAAAAAATAGTTTTGAAATTTCTAGCTTAGACGAAATGGAGTATATTGCAGCTATAATTGGTTATTGGGATTTTGATAAAATTAGAATCAATACGAAATTAAGTTGTATTATTTATGATAAGGAATCAAAAAAAATTAAAATAAATAAAATTGAGAAAATCGACGGAGCTAAAATGACTTTGTTAGATGAAGTTTAAATAAATTATTATTTAAAGTAAAAAATATATTTGTGTATATTTAAAGATTATTGTATTCTAATCACAATGTCATATGAAATATTATGTTATTTCACAAATTAAATAAATTGTTTAACAGGTATCGAAAATGGCTGATTTATTAAAAAATTAATTTGGAGATGTTGTTAAAAATTGTTACATAAACAAATAAAAAATACTTGTTTGAGTATCCTATTTTTTTCAGGAGTTTTATTTTTTCCTAAGAATTTTTCTACTTTGAAATTTTTTTATTCACCTGAAGAAATTTGTAAAAAGTTGGGATCTAGTGCGAAAACTGATATTAATACAAGAGAAAGTGATTGGCTGAACAATGGAATAGAGATCTATAAAGATCCTAATGAATTAGCATATTATCTATGTTTAGGCCTTAGAAATTACGTTAATGCAGACGCTGTAAATAAAGAAAATCTTTTAGAAATTTTTGATAGGATTTTGGGCTTGAGTTTTAAAGATGTAAGTGAAGAATATAGATATGAGATTTTTAATATTTTTTTATCAATATTAAGGAATCGTTCTGTATATAGTAATTTAATTAATGATGGTATTGAAGATAAAGGTTATCTTAGCTCACTTATCATTGATGGTAAAGGTAATTGCAAGACTTATGCTTATGCAATTAATAGAATATTAACTTGTTTGGAATTTAAAAATTATATTATGCGTGTTGAAGGTGATAAGGGTAAAAGTTTAAGTGGTCTTTTAGGTCACGGAGTAAATATAGTAAAATTTAGAAAAAAATTTTATGTTATTGATTTTCAAAACTTTCGAGAAACACCTGTATTACTAGAAGATTTTTGTCAATTTAATGACCCAGATGTATTTTATTTTAAGAATTACCCATATTATATTTTAGAAAGTAGCGATTTTTATGATCCATATCAATTATTAAATGACGGTAAAAAAAATCCACAAAATTTACTAACTACTATCTCGTTTAGTGATAAAGATAATGCATTTTATGTTGGAAATAATTTGTTAAATATTCCTTCTGCCTATGGAAACCTTATTCAAAACATAATGCTTATTAAACAAAAAAGCAGCCCGGGTGTTAACTGTAGTGTAATAGTCTCGCAGAGTGTAAAGCAACTTAGTCCAAATGCTTTCAGTAATATTGGATTATTAACTCAAATTGACCTGAGCAAAACGTCAATTACAGAATTACCGGATGAATGTTTTTCTTGTTGTAATAGTTTATCAAAAGTAACTTTACCCAAAACTTTTAAAACAATATCACAATCTGCTTTTAGAAATATAGATTTTAAAAAAATAGAGTTTGTTGGTCTGGAAAATAGTAAATCTGCGTTTAAAAACAAAGATTCTTTGTTATTTATGAAGGGAATTTATGATCGCAATAAACAATTATCTATTGAAAGCAAAAAAAAATGTTTGAATACTATTGAAGAACCAAAAAATCCTAAGATAAACTTAGAAGATACTGTTAGTTTTAAAAACGATGAAATAATAATAGGAAAAGGAACATCTGTTATTAACAGTGATTATATGTTTAGTTTGTCTCAATTATACAATTTGGATAAAATAGTAATAAGTTCCGATGTAACTAAAATTTTAAATAATTCTTTTACTCATCACATATTTAACACGATACGTTTTGAAAATGAAAAAAGATGTGCTATTTGTGAAAATGCTTTTGATCATGTTGTTATTAAGAATTTAGACTTAAATACAGATGTTAATGCTTTTATCAAAAACAATCCAAAATACTTTAAAAATTGTCAATTTGAGAAAATAAGTGGTAAATTTAATGATATATTAAATTTTTATACTGGAATAGATGGATTTCTTGTATACACAGGAGACCTTAAGGACAAATTTATAAATTATTATTTTATTGATGGATATGGAGAATTTAGCAAAGTATTGCAAGTGAATTTAGCCCCCTCTGAAAATGTAAATTTTTCCAACGTTTCAAATAGGTTAAATTGTAAAGTTAGTTTTTCTAATGATAAAGAATTCGAATTTTTTAATGAATTATCACTTATACATGATTTTAAATGTGCAAAAGTTTTAATTTTGAAAGGTAAAAAAAATTCATTTTGGGTGTATGGTATAACGATTGCAAAATTAAGGTATATACCAAAAAGTGTAGAAGTCTTAGATATTACAGAATTTTGGCTGGATCCAGCAACTGGGAGTATAAATCTAGTTCCTGGAACATTTCCTAATTTAAAAGAATTAAAAATTTCAGAATCTACTTTTATAGGACATCTTCAAGCATGTTGTTCAACAATGCATGGGTTTTCAATGGCATTTCCTGATGTTAAAATAATTTCAGATAAAAATGTTGTACAATATATTTTCTCAAATTACTTCAAAGATGACAAATTCAAAAAAATAATAACATTGAATGATGAATTTATTTCAAATGAACAAGCAAATTTTATTATTAAAACTTTAAATGATACTTCAGATAAATTTAATATTCTTCATGAAAAAGTTGAAATTTTGAATATTGGTAGCAAGGTTAAAAATTTTATGATAGTTAATCATGGATTACCGTCAGAAATAGTTTTGGTTAACATACCAAATTCGCTGGGATTTTATTGTGTATCTGAAATAGAACCCAAATTTAATAATATACAGTTTATGTATGTGAAAAAATTGTCAAATTTAAAAATGCTTCATAACCTCCCGTTTAATGTTGTTTTAATTATAGATGAGATGACAGCTGTTCAATTTAAAAAAGATTTAAAAGCTAATGGAAAAATAAATTTTCTTCATACAGCTTGTAATCTTTTAGAATCTACTGGGTTAAGGGAAATAAAGATAATGAAGAGTGGTGCAATAACAAATGAACGTTTACTAGATTTGGGTTACGGTATTAGAGCAGGAAATGCTACCGCTATAGCAGAATATAATGGACTCCAAACTATGGAAGATTACTATAATATGTAGTTAAAATCAAAAAACTATTTTATTAAATTCTCTAAACTTTATTAAGTTTTAGGGAATTTTTCTTTTTAGATAACTTATGAAAAATAGAAAATAATTTTTAATGAAAATAATACAAAAAATAGTAATTAAAGTAATATTTTAATGTTTTAGTGTCAAATTCATGTATAAATATAAGTAAAATTGTTTAAAATACATAAATATATAACATATTTTAAATTTAAGTTACCTAAATTTCTATGGAGGGATACTCGTGAAAAAAGCCAAAAGAACTATAATCTTTATTTTGGTATTTCTTATTTTTTATGTGTCAATATATACACCAAATAATATAAATTTTGCTTCTGAGGAAATAAAATTATTGTCTAGCGTAACTATTAACGCTACGGTTAGTTCGTTTTGGACTGATGATGATAAATATGATACTACACTTTATAATACTTTAATAAGCAGTAATTACGAGACTTCATACGCAACAGAAGAAAATTCATTAATTATTAATAATGCTATGGAACTTGCTGCATTTTCAAAAGCAGTAAATGAAGGTGAAAAAACTTTTGAAAATAAGTTTATAAAACTTGCTAGTGATATTAATTTGCAAGGGACAGCACCTAATATAATAGAATCAAAATCATCAGATACAGGTAGTAATTTCGGTATAACAATTGATGGTGCGCTTGAAAATGTTTGGAAACCAATCGGAAAGAATGAACCTCATCAGTTTAGTGGTACTTTTGATGGCAATAATCACAAAATAATTAGTATGGTGGTTTGTGAAAAAACTGATGATAATTATGCGGGATTTTTTGGATGTTTAGCAGATTCAGGAAAACTCAAAAATATTGGGATAGATGCAGAATCTTGTGTAATTTCTTTTAATTCTGCACATACAGGAGGGCTATGTGGGAGCTCTAATGGTAACATAAGTGATAGTTACGCAATAGAAGATATTTTTGTTCAATCTTCCTCTAATTCTTATTTATATGCAGGAGGGCTATGTGGAATCTCTAATGGCAGCATAAGTAGTAGTTACGCAACAGGAGATATTTTTGTTCAATCTTCCTCTAATTCTTATTTATATGCAGGAGGGCTATGTGGAATCTCTAATGGCAGCATAAGTAGTAGTTACGCAACAGGAGATGTTTTTCTTCAATCTTTTGCTGTATATGCAGGGGGGCTATGTGGATACTCTAACAGCAGCGTAAATAATAGTTATGCAATAGGAGATGTTACTGTTCAATCTTCTTCTTATTCTTATGCATATGTAGGAGGACTATGTGGAAGCTCTAATGGTAGCTTAAGTGATAGTTATGCAACAGGAGATGTTACAGTTCAATCTTCTAATTCTCCTATATATGCAGGAGGGCTATGTGGGAGCTCTACTGATAGCTTAAGTGATAGTTGTGCAACAGGAGGCGTTACTGTTCAATCTTCTTATGCTTATGCATATGTAGGAGGACTATGTGGGAGCTCTACTGATAGCTTAAGTAATAGTTATGCAACAGGAGATGTTTTGGCTCACTCTTCTAATACTTATGTATATGCAGGGGGGCTATGTGGTGCTATAAATAGGTGCAATATGGCTCATAATTACACTATTGGTAGGATTGCTGCTTCTGGTTTTCCTAGTTATGCAGGGGGTATTTCTGGAAATTACACTTCCACATCTGTGATACAAAATAATTATTATAACGCAGAAATATCAGAAACAAAACAAGCAGTAGGAAAAGATACAACTGAAAAAATAGAAATTTCAAACCCTGGATTAACAACTGTGCATATGACTGGAATAGGTATAGATAGAGCCACTGAAAAAATGACAGGACTAAGTGAAAATAATTGGCAATTTAACAATGATGAACAAATTGAAGATTGTGTCAAATTATACTATCCAAATTTGAAAAATGTTTCTGTTTCGATACCAGAAGCACAATCAGATATAGATACTCAAAATCCAACTATAGATGGTAATACACCGTCTATAAAAACAAACGATAAAATATATACAATTGCGGAATGGGAAAAAAATGGTAATTTATCAAACAATGATGTAACTTTAGAATACAAAGTGAGTGATACTTGGTCTGGTGGTGAGTTTGTGAGTGGAATTGATTCTGAAAGTTATTATATTTCTTTGGACAGAGGAGAAAATTATTATACTTCCCCGACTGGTATTACAATAAATAACAAATCTGAATCTGGTATAAATTTTACAATTAACACTGAAGGAGAATATGAAGTAAATTTAAAAGTCAGCGATAAAAAAGGTAATACAAGTGAGAGTGGTCCTATAACAATAAAAATAGACAAAACTATACCGCCAGCAACAGTTAATATTAATAGTTCTGCGTTAGTTTATAGCAACGTAAACACACCTCTTATATCTGGGAATGGTGAAACAGGATGTACAGTAAATATTAGAAAAGGCTCTGATGAATTAGCTTCTGTTGCAGTCATTTCCGAAAGTTGGTCTGTATCCTTACCGAAATTAAGCGATGGTACACATATTTTAAATATAACCCAAACAGATAGTGCTGGCAACGTATCCTTACCTGTAGAAATTACTGTAAAAATAGACACACAAACTCCAAACGCAGAAATAAGCATTCAAGCTAATTATTTTACTTCTTTTTTTAATAACATAACTTTTGGGATGTTTTTTAAAAATACAATTGATGTAACAATTAATGCAAGTGATAGTTTAAGTGGAATATCTAAAATTGAATATCTAAAATCAAATATTATTTATAACGATTTATCATCTATGATATCTCAAGGAGTTAATTGGATAGATGGTGGTGAAATCATCAACAATAATATTAGCTTTAATACTGCTCCGCCAGAAAATCAAGAAAATGAAAAATTTTTAATTTATGCTAAAATTACAGACAATGCTGGAAATGTTGGTTATATAAACACAGATGGTATTTGTTTTTATACAGATAGTGCACAAACCACAGAAACTATTGATTTTAAAAAAAATTCCATAAATGATATCAGTGTAAATGTAGTTTTAAATGGAAATACTATTGATAAAATTTTAAACGATACAACTGAATTAGCAAATGGCACTGACTATATAATTAATAATTCAATAATAATTTTTAAATCAAGTTATTTAAATAGTTTGCCACAAGGAAACTATATTTTGACTATTTATTACAATCCTGCAGGAGAAATTTTTGCCTTGGGAGAAGAACCAACAAGTGTGTCTGTATCTTTGAAAATAGATAAAGCTGTACAAGATGATATTTCAATAAAAAATCTCAATTCTTTCTATACTTATGGAGATGATCAAGTAAATCTAGAAGTAGAAGGCGGCAACGGAACAGGTGAAGTAAAATATGAGTCCAGTGATGAAGAAGTTGCAGCAATTGAGAATAATAAATCTTTAAAAATAAAAAAAGTTGGTACATTTAATATTACTGTAACAAAATCAGAAAATGAATTTTACTCTGAAAGATCTTTTACAAGCAATAAATTAATTGTGAAACCGAAACTTGTTGAAATTATGGGTATTGAGTCTGAAAATAAAATTTATGACAGCAATAACTCAGCAGTCATTAAAAATAGTGCAAAAGCTGTGTTAACGGGAAAATTAAATGAAGACGATTTGAATATAAATATAGGAAATGCTTTATTTGATGACAAAAATGCTGGAAACAACAAAAGAGTAAATTTTTCAGGATTTAGTTTATCCGGATTTTCAATCGAAAACTATAATCTATTAGAGCAACCTAAAAGTGTTAAATCAAATATTAACCCTCAAAGTATTTATATAACTGAAATTAATTCTGAAAGTAAAATTTACGACGGAAAAGATGATGCTAAAATAACAGGAAATGGGGTTATTAATGGGAAAATAACCGATGACGATTTAAATATAATTTATGGTGATGCAAACTTTTCAGATAAAAATGTTGGAAATGAAAAAAATGTAAATTTCACTAACTTTGATTTATCTGGCAATGATTCAGCTAATTATAATTTGGTTTCACAACCATCAAGTGTAAACAAAAATATATTACCTAAAGACTTAACTTTAAAAGTTATAGTTAATTATAAACTTTACGATGGAACAAATAAAGCTGAATATTTTACGAATCCTACACTTAACAATGTTTTAGAAAATGACAAAATAAACTTATTACCTGGAATACCAACATTTAGTAGTATTGAAATATCAAAAGACATTCCTATAGATTTTACAAAATTTTTAATAACGGGAGAAGACTCTAAAAATTATAATTTAATACAACCCGATAGCATTTTGGCAGACATAGCAAAAGATACATCTACAAATAAAGTAGATTCTGAAACTGGTATTTGGATTCAAGCTGGTGAATATGTGCTTCCTTTAGGCTCAAAATTAATAGTAAAAGAAATTGAATCAGGTTCTTCAGAATACGAAGAAATTTTAGAATCAATGAGCGAAAATACAAAATCATTCACGGATCAAATGAAAATAGTTGAAATACATGTGGAAGATTTAAATGGTGTAATAATACAACCAAACGGAGACGTCACAGTTAGAATCCCTTTGCCAGAAGGAATGGACCTAGGAAATATAATAATGGTATACAGAATCGAATCAGGTTCAGATGATGTAGAAATCAAAGGTAAATCATTAATCTTAAACAATGCACCGTGGGTAGAATACAAAATAACTAATCATTTTAGTCCGTATGCTGTTTTGGACACTAAAATTAAAGCTGATGAAAATCAAAATAAATCTATAATTTATTTATCAACCGGTATAATGGTTGTGGTTTTTTCAGCTGCTCTTTGGTTATATTTAAGAAAGACAGGATTTAATTTGTTTAGAGCCAAATAACATTTTTTAGATGATAAAGAAACAAGAAATCAAGTAAAATATGATCTTGAAGCATTGGAACATATAAGTTTTAAATATAAAAGAACAAGGGAAAAGCGAAAAATATTATTTCGTTTTAACTAAAATTTTTACAATATTTTTCAAAAGAAGCTTTAAAAATCAGTACAAAACTTAATTCATATAATTACATATTCGCTCGAAAAATATCTGAACATAAACTTATGAACAAGGGAAAAGATAATAAAAACATTATTAGTATTAAATTGTTAATAAATTCATGTTAAAAATTTCCAACTTATAATGCTGTCATGAAATGTAATAGCAGCATAACAAACTATATAATTGAACTATTTAAAACCGTTTTGGAACAAGCTGAAATTTTCAAAAAGTTTGAAAATTAAAAATATAAGTGTACAAAATTTACAGATTGTTTTAAAACATAACAGCTATGTATGCTCTATATTAAATCGACTTGCTGTTATTTGGTTATAGGATTAAGTCAGTTTGGATTTGACTTTTTTATAAAACCATGTTTTAATTATAAAAAAGTGCATTTAAATATAAACTTAAAAGGGGTGAGTTATGTTAAATAAAAAACTTATAAGTAAGTTGCTTACCTTTGGGCTTATTTGTTCGATGTTTATGATGAGCCCATAGTTTAAAGTCAACGCTGTTGGTAATTAAGCGGATGTTGTCGACCAAAAAAATGTATCGGAATATTCCAAGGCTATGGCGAATGTTTGAAAAAAGATTGGTAATATGTCTTCTGCGAATGAAGCAAAAGCATTTTTGGTATAGCAAGATACATTGGAATATATAAAATCACACAAACTTGACCTAAAAAATTTTGAAATTGATTCAGTATTCTTTGGTTTTTTGCAAAGAAGTACATACGATAAAAAGAGTGAAAAATTGGTTAGAAAAGAACTTTTAGCTCGCACTTACCAAGAACGACTTGCTAAAATTTCAGAAAATGTCAACAAAGATTTGTACTTTTACCTTAAAGAAAATAATTCTGAAAATGCCGGCATCATAAATGACGAAAAATATGAAGTTTTCTTTAGCGGTGAAACCCCACTTCAGAAAGTCTTATACCATCTTTGCATCCGTAAATTTCTTGGATACTAGGATGTTTCCCTAGTTTATTATACCTAAATGCTTTATTGTTGTGTTTTTTGTTCCGGGATCTGAACAAGTTTGCGATGACAGGAAGTAATCTATCAGCAATTGTTAACTTTTTGCTTCAACACTTCGTTCTTTGATTTAATGTCGTAAAAATTCATACGGTGATACTGCGGATGTAGACTTTGCAAATTTGTGATTTTTTATAATATTTTTAGTTTTTTTAATTAATCACTACGTATTTTAAATATAAAATTGAAAAAATAATTTACTTGATTTAAAATTACATTGTTTGTATGTGCAACATTCTCTAAAAAATTTTAAAAAATACAACAGAAAGGAACATAATATAAAGAATTGACAAAGTATATTTTTGTAACAGGTGGGGTAATATCTGGGATAGGTAAAGGTATAACAGTCGCTTCACTTGGTAGGTTATTAAAATCCAGGGGTTTAAAGGTAACTGCACAAAAGTTGGACCCATATATAAATGTAGATCCTGGCACAATGAGTCCGTATCAACATGGTGAAGTTTTTGTCACAGAAGATGGTGCAGAAACTGACTTAGATTTGGGTCATTATGAAAGATTTATGGATGAAGATTTAAATAAATTTTCTAATTTAACTACTGGAAAAGTGTATTGGAATGTTTTAAATAAAGAAAGGAACGGAGAATACCACGGGGAAACTGTTCAAGTTATACCACATGTAACTAATGAAATTAAAAAATTTATTTATTCCTTAGGTGAAAAAACTCAAGCTAATATAGTCATAACAGAAATTGGCGGTACTACTGGTGACATAGAAAGTCAACCGTTTTTAGAAGCTATAAGACAAATTTCTCTTGAACTCGGCAATGAAAATTGTTTATTTATTCATGTTACATATATTCCATATATAGAAAGTTCTGGCGAACAAAAATCAAAACCAACTCAGCATTCTGTTAAAGAATTGAGATCTATCGGAATAAACCCTAATATAATAGTAGCTCGAAGTGAAAAAAAAATAGATAAAAATATAAGAAAAAAAATTTCTTTATTTTGTAATGTAAAGACTGATTGTGTGATTGAAAATATAAATTTGAATTCTCTTTACGAAGCACCTACCATGTTTGAAAAAAGCAATTTTTCTAGTATAGTTTGTAGAGAATTAAATTTAGAAAATTTTAAAAATATAAATATGAACGAATGGAACGAGATGCTTGAAAAAATTAAATCTAGAAATAAAACAGTAGAAATTTCCATCGTAGGGAAATATGTTAAATTACATGATGCATATTTATCTATAGTTGAGGCTTTAAACCATGCTGGATTTGAATTAGGAATTTATATAAAAATAAATTGGGTAGACTCAGAATTGATTACTGAAAATACTGTAAAAGAATTTTTATCAAGTAGCAAAGGAATATTGATTCCTGGTGGGTTCGGAAACAGAGGAATAGAAGGCAAAATAAATGCTGTAAAATTTGCAAGAGAAAATAATATTCCTTACTTTGGCATATGTTTAGGCATGCAAATCGCTGTAGTAGAATTCGCAAGAAATATTTTGAATTTAAAAGATGCAAATTCGAAAGAGTTTTCTACAGATTCTAAAAATTTAGTTATAAATTTAATGGATGATCAGCAAAAAGTAGTTTTAAGAGGCGGAACTATGAGATCGGGCGCTTATCTTTGTAAAATAAAAACTGGAAGTGTTTTAGAGAAAATTTATAAAAAATCTGAAATATCAGAGCGCCATAGACACAGATATGAATTTAATAATAAATATAAAAAGAAATTTGAAACTAATAGATTTATAATTTCAGGAACGTCTCCAGATGAAGTTTTAGTAGAAGCTATGGAGTTACCTGAGAATAGTTTTTTTGTTGGAGTTCAGTATCATCCAGAATTTAAAAGTAGACCAAACAAGCCGCATCCCTTATTTGTGGCATTTTTAAAATGTGCAAAAAATAAATAAAGTAAGATATAACTTAAAAATTTATTTATAACTGAAAATATGAGTACGTTGTTTTGGTAAAAATAGCACAAAAATTTTTTTAGTGAATAACTTTTGGATTTAAAATAAATAATAGCTCTTAAGGAGTGATTTATTTATGAAAACTACCCCAGAAGAATACGACAAAAAAGTAAGTATAATTTCACCCAAAAGCAAAATTGTAAAAAACATTTTTTTTGCTTTTTTATCTGGAGGAACGATATGTACAATAGGACAAATCCTATTGAATATATATTTAAATTTTGGCTTGGAAAAAAAACAAGCTAATACTTGGGTTACAGTTACACTTATATTTTTAGGGGGTTTTCTGACATCTTTAAAAATTTACGATAACATAGCAAAGTATGCAGGAGCCGGTACCATTTTACCAGTAACTGGATTTGCAAATTCCATGGTTTCACCAGCAATGGAATTTAAAACTGAGGGTCATGTTTTAGGATTGGGTGCAAAAATGTTTTTGATATCTGGTCCTGTTATAGTTTTTTCTGTAGTTAGTTCTGTAATATATGGGATATTTATATACGTTTTCAAGTTATATTAAAATTTCGAAATATTAAATATTATTTAAAAATTTAAATTTTGCATCTGCGGATATTTTGGGCGTTTTGGTGCTAATGTAAAAAAACAAAATATACATTAGTATAAATACTGTGTCCCAAAAAGTTATTTTTTCGAGAAAAAATATGCATTGATAACGTCGATTGTAGAAAGATTCAATTGTGAGCTAAATTTATTTGTTTATCTAGTTTATATAAATTTAGTATATAATGTTTTAAAATTATGAGAAATTAGGAGTTGTTAGAAATTTGTTTAGTAAATTGGATTCTTTAGAAAAAAGACTTAACGAGTTGAATTCAGAATTGATCAACCCAGAAATACTGTCTGATCAAAATTTATATAAAAAACTGATGAAAGAACTGAAAAATTTAAGTCCAATTGTTCATAAATATAGAGAATACAAAAAAGAATTGAAAAATATAGAAGATTCAAAAAAAATTTTAAACGAAAGCAATGTCGATAAAGAATTAAGACAAATAGCTGAAAACGAGATAGAAAATTCTAAGGATAAAATAGAAAAAATATCAGAAGATTTGAAATTTTTATTGTTGCCAAAAGATCAAAATGATGATAGAAATGTAATAATAGAAATTCGTGGTGGTGCTGGTGGAGAAGAAGCTGCTCTATTTTCTAATGTTTTGTACAGAATGTATACAATGTACGCAGAAACTAAAAAATGGAAAGTAGAAATTATATATTGTAACGAAACTCAATTAGGTGGTCTTAAGGAAATAAGTTTTATGATAACGGGTGAAGGTGCTTATTCTAGATTTAAATTTGAAAGTGGTGTTCATAGGGTTCAAAGAGTTCCTGAAACTGAATCACAGGGACGTGTTCATACTTCAACAGTTACAGTAGCGGTTTTACCAGAGGCTGAAGATGTAGAAATAGAAATTAGTCCAACTGATTTACAAATAGACACTTATAGGGCAAGCGGCGCAGGTGGCCAACATGTTAATAAAACTGACTCAGCTATTAGAATCACTCATATTCCAACAGGAGTAGTTGTAGAATGTCAAGACGAAAGAAGTCAATACAAAAACAAAGATAAAGCTATGAAAGTTTTGAAGTCTAGATTGTTAGAAGCAAAAAGAAAAGAACAGCAAGAAAATATTTCTGAGGAACGTCGTTCTCAGGTTGGAACTGGCGACAGATCAGAAAGGATAAGAACTTATAATTATCCACAAAATAGATTAACAGATCACAGAATAAATTTGACTCTTTACAGATTAGACATTATTTTGAACGGAGATCTAGATGAGATAATAGATTCTTTGATAACTGCAGATAGAACTCTTAAACTTTCAACTGGAATAGAATAATATATATTGAAGCGCATTCTTGTGAATTTAGTTACGAATTAATGGCAACAAACTTTATATAAATTTTTACTTTATAAATAAAATAAGTTTGTTAGTACGTATAATGCTGTAAAGAATATTTTGTTTAGAAGATTTAAATTTTAACAGCGTAAAAAATCAAACAGCACAACAGAACCTATTTAAATTCATAACATACACCACTACATTTGATTATTATTATTTTAAATTTTTTTTTAAAATTAATTTTAAATAATATAAATTTAAGACATGATGCGTTCAGTTTTTTTATTATCTTAACATATTGTTTTTACATATAAAGTTTTGACGTTTAAATTTGTGAATTAACTTATATAATAAAATAAATGAAGCGAAGCAAACTTATGGTTTTGGATATTAACTTGAGATTAGACAGAATAAAGAAATTATTGCATTTACTAGGTGATCCGCAAAACAAGTTGAAGATAATTCATGTTGCTGGAACTAATGGCAAAGGTTCTGTTTGTAATATGTTGGCTTCTATTTTAGTAGCTCAAGGTTTTAAAACAGGTTTATACTCTTCTCCTGAAGTTGTAAATTTTAGAGATAGAATACAAATAAATTTTAAAATGATAAAAAAAAAGAAATATACTGAATATAGTAAAATTTGTTTAGAATCAGCTAAAATTTTGCGATCTTTTGGAACATGTGTAACAGAATTTGAATTTATAACAGCTGTTGCTTTTAAATATTTTTTTGACGAAAAAGTGAATTTTGTGGTTTTAGAAACAGGTTTAGGTGGTAGATTAGATGCTACAAATGTTTTTAAGAAAAGTTTAGTTTCAATAATTACTTCGATTTCTTTGGATCACACAAAAATTTTAGGAAATACTTTGGAAAAGATAGCCCGTGAAAAATCAGGAATAATCAAAAAAAACTGTCCAACAATTATATACCCTTTACAATCTGAAAGTGTTTTTAATATATTGTATGAAAAAGCTAAAAGATTGAATAGTAAAGTTTATTTGCCAAATATGTCTAGACTGTGTTTAAAAAATTCTTCTTTATACAAAGGTTCTGAATTTAAATACGAAAACTTAGATATAAAATTACCGCTTTTAGGAGAACATCAGATTTACAATTTAGCAACAGCTTTATGTGCTATAGAAGTTTTAAGGAAAAATTTTAAAATTTCTGATTTTGCTATAAAAGAAGGTTTGCATAAGGTAAATTTAAGAGCAAGATTTGAAGTTATTTCCTTAAACCCAACAATAATTTTAGATGGTGCACATAATCCATCGGGAGCTTACACCTTGAAAAAGTGTATAAAAAAATACTTACCAGACAAACAACTTTTTGGTATAGTAGGAATGATGAAAGACAAAGATGTTTTTAAAGTTTTTGAAATTCTATTGTCTTTATTTTCTAAAATAATAACGGTAGAACCTAAAAATAAATCAAATAGAGCATTATCTCTCGAAGAAATCACTAAGATATCGAAAAAATTTGTAGAGAATACAGAATCAGAAGAAAATTTAGAAATCGCTTTATATAAACTTATAACAGAAAGCGAAAAAATTAAAAATTCAGCTATAATTATTTTTGGATCTTTATATCTAGCAAAAGAATTTTTGTCCATTTTTAGTGATTGATTTATTTAAATTTAAAAATTATTTAAAATACACTTTTTTTGTAATAAAATAAAATTTAAAGGGTTGAAAAAATGAATATTGGCATATTTTTAAATTTAGACAACAATAAGTCTTTATTATGTGTTGATAAATTAGTACATATTTCTAAAAAACTTAAGAATATAAACATTTTTCTGGAAATTTATTTTTTTAATAAATATAAAGATTTAAATAACCTATTTTTTATAAAAAGCACTAAAGAAATATTAAAACTTAGCGATATTTTATTTGTAGTCGGCGGTGATGGGACTATTTTAAAATACTCTAAAATAATATATAAACATAAAAAATTAATTTTAGGAATAAATACTGGTAGAGTAGGCTTTATAACAAGTATAAAAGCTAAAGATATAAAACCAAATTTTTTTGATTTGATAAATAATTACGTACTAGACTCTAGAATGACGATATGTGCAAAATCTGAATTTTATAGTGTTGATTTTGCTCTAAACGACATAGTGTTAACTAGAACTTTAGATTCGCAAATAGTAGATTTCGAGATATTAAAAAACAATAAAAAAATCTGTGAATATAGAGCTGATGGAGTAATAATATCGACTCCTACTGGTTCTACAGCTTATTCATTATCAGCTGGTGGTCCAATAATAGATCTAAATTTAGATTGCGTAGTTATAACACCGATATGTGCTAACAATTCAATGTCTAGGTCTTTAGTATTAAGTTTAACCAGTATTATAGAAATAAATTATATTTTAAGAACAAACTCTAAAATTTGCATATTGTCAGATGGTCAAAAAATTTTAGAATCCGAAGTTTCTGCAAATATAAAAATTAAAAAAAATGTTGAAAGAATCAACTTAATAAAAATATTAAAAAACGTTTAATTTTTAGATTCTTAAATTTTGTAAATAGAATTTGCTAGTGCGCCAATAATAATTATTAAAACATTTAAAACGAGAAGTTTTATAAAAGAATCAAACAAAAAACGCTAAAGCTATGGGGTAGAGGTTACTAATGATTATAGTGAAACAACAAGATATTTTGTTTTGAAAGAAGAAGTATAATCATTGTTTTGATGGATTGAGCTGAAGATTATAATTCAAAAGAGTAAATAGTTGAAAGCGAGTAATTCAACTATTCATTACATACCAAGTTTATTTTCAATTGGAGTAGAATTAACAGCTGTAGATGATATCAGAAGATATGGTATAGTTTTTATATATATAATTAAATTTTAGGAGGAATTTAAAAATAAAAAAATTGTTATCTAAACTGTTTTCAGTAATTATGATATTAACTTTTTCTAGTGGTAGTATTGTACGAGCTGTTCCAAAAATTAAAAATTTGCCAGATGGAAACAAAAAATTGTCTATATCGTAAATGTAGGAGTTTTTTATGTTACTTCAAGTACTCAGAATCGACATATTTTTAAAGATTTCCATGAAATTTAAGACCATTTAAAAGAATTAACCAACGGAGAATTTAAATCTTTAAAAATAATTTTATTTATTGACAAGAACGGTTTTTTGTATAATTGGAGGGAGGTGCGAATAGATAGAAATGGAAGAAAAAATTGTTGAAATGGCGCTGATAACCATTGGCGAGATTATCCAAATTACAAATTTTTATTATAAAAATCAAGTTTTTTAACATAAATTTAACAATAGTGTAGAATAAAAAGGAGTTTTATTAAAATAAAAATTTCTTATAAATTAAAAAAAGCAATGACTTGGGATTATATCTCCATGAATAAATTCAGAGACCTTATTCCAACTTTCGGTAAATAAATAGCATCAGGACTAAATTTCAATTTAGTTCATACTAGATCTACAAATAAAAACGTTGACACTCCTCAGAACTAATCCGTAAAAGTATCAAATTTGGGTATGCCGTTACTTTAAAATTCAATTTTTACAAACTAAATCCCTCTCTGATTATTTTTAAGTTATTTTGAAACAAAGTCAATATTTAGTATTATAAATTTTAATTTGTTTTATGGAAATCAAAAATTCTTTTTATATTAATTAAATTTTTAATAGAAATATTATCTGTAGTAGAATTTTTACCATAAGAGCCACAGCCTATAGTTAAAGTTGGAATATTTTTGTTGTAAATTCCACCGATAGCACCTTGAGACGCTGGAGAGTTAACCAATACTCTACCAGTTTTTATTTTTAATCCAAATTTACTTATTAAATTTAGATCTTTACTGTGAATAACAGAAGTATGCCCAAGCCCACCTAAATTTAATATCTTTTCTGATATTTCGATAGCAAGGTCGTTATTTTCAGAAACATAATATGCTAAAATAGGTGATAATTTTTCCCAAGACAAAGGGAAATTTCTTCCTATATTATTGTTTTTTAATTTGGCTATTAAAATCTTCGTATTTTCTGGCAAATCTATATCAACTTGTTTAGCTATCCAGTATGCACTTTTTCCTACTATATCAGTGTTTAAAATATGATTTTCTCGGATAACTATAAATTTAGACAATTTCTCTACTTCTTGGTTATTTAAAAAATAACAATTTTCTTTTTTCATTATTTTTTCAAATTCTAAAAAAATTTCTTTATCTACAATTACAGACTGTTCCGAAGCACATATCATACCGTTATCAAAAGTTTTTGAAATTATGATATTTTCACAAGCTTTTTTTAAATCAGCAGTTTTTTCTATATAACACGGTACATTTCCTGGTCCAACACCTAAAGCGGGTTTGCCGGTTGAATAGGCAGCTTTTACCATTGCAGAACCACCAGTTGCTAATACCAAATCCACTCCAAAATTATTAATCAAATAATTAGTTGCCTCTATAGAAGGAGTTTCAATCCACTGTATACAATTTTCAGGTGCACCGTTTTCTAAAGCAGCTTGTTTTAAGATTTTAGCGGCCTCCACAGAGCATTTCTGTGCTCCTGGGTGAAATCCAAAAATAATAGGATTTCTAGTTTTAAAACAAATTAGAGACTTAAACATAACAGTAGAAGTAGGATTTGTAACAGGTGTAACACCAGCAATAACTCCTATTGAATCCGCAATTTCCACACAACCGAGTTCTTTATCATAATTTATAATTCCAACAGTTCTTTTATTTTTTATATATTCAAAAACATTTTTAGTAGAAAAAATATTTTTCTCAATTTTATCTTTTATAACTCCTCGTTTTGTTTCTTCATAAGCTAATTTAGCTAAAATTTTACTCTTTTTTGATCCTGATAGATACATTTTTTCAACAATAATGTCTATTTTTTCCTGATTAAAATCTGAAAATCTATCTAAAGACTCCTTTGCTTTAAAGACTAAATTATCAATAATATTTTTTATGTCACTCGACAAAAATTATCACCTTTTTCTAAAAATTATTTTTGTTTTAAAATTTTAAGTCTAACAAATTCTTCTCTTTCTTTTTCTTCTAAGCTTTTTGTAATTTTATTTGAAATATTTTCAAATTTAGGTATTAAAATATTTTTCAAAGAGTTTGCCCTTTTTTTTACCTTTTTTATTGCAATTGATAACAAATAAATACTATTTTCTACTTCAGCAAGTTGAACTGTAAATTTTTTAACTTTTTTAAAACATAAATACGCTTTGTCCATTTCTGAATTTGAATTGTACATTCCAAACGGAACTTTCAAATCTTTTTTTGGGGTCTCCATAGATACAACAGGAATCTCAATACCCATTACACTTCTATGAGACAAATTTATACTGTTTTCTATAGGTACAACATAAGCCAATTCATTGCAAATTCCTAGAGTTATATTTGCAGTTTGTAAAGATGAGTATGCCCTCCTATAATTAATATCTATGTCTCGTTGTATATTGTACGATTTTTTTAATAAAGTTGTGATTTCTTTCACCAATATATTCTTTTTTCGGTCCATTAATTCAAATCCTAGTTTTGCTAATTTTAAAGACTTTTTAATAGAAAGTAAATTTCCTTTCGTAGGTGTTACTTGATTCGACATTATACATACCTCCTCAATATGGTTTTCAAATTGTTAATATCTAATCTTTTACACAATTTTTACACACCCTAGTTTTATTGTATTACTTTATCTTCTATCTGGCTAAAGACCCAAGCAAATTCTTGATTTTACGCTTTCTGTAGTTATCCATCTCACAATAGAGTTCCATTCGAGCGTTAATTTCAAAGGGCCATACAGTACTTGCTTAATACTAGCAGGTTATTTTTTTTTGTCAATCTTTTTTTACGATTCATCCAGATAAAATAGAGTTTAGCGGTTTTTTTGTTTGTTTCATATGAATATTTAAAACAAAAAGATTTTTTGATTTATATTTATTGAAAGTGTAACATAACTTTTTATTTAAAATTTAAATAAATTTTACCAATATATATAATTTTTAGAATAAAATTTGATATTTTTAAATATAAATATCATACTTAAATAATCATTTTTCAACATTGAAGGAACGAATTTTAACGTAGTATAGCAATTTTGACTTACTATAGAATATAGCCACAATGCTTAAATTATCCGAAATTATTGTAGAAATTGACAGAATTCAAAATGTGAAGATTTTAAAATTTCGAAAGTTCTCGCTTTGATTTTTTGCTAAGCAAACTCTATTGAATTTACATTCGAACGGATTAAAAAACAACGCTCACATTCTATTCAACACCCCTTTAATCTTATTTAAATTAAAGTTATCAAGTACCAGCATATCTCTTTTTAACTTTTATCTAATATTTTCTTTTTTGATTATATTTTACGATTTTTTCTCTTATTTCTTAATTTAGTACATTTACTATTTATTATTACACTATTTCATTCTATTACATGTTCTATATTAAATCAATTTGCTATAATAAAAATTTTTTATGTAAAATAAGTGTGAAAACCGCTAAATCTTAGTTTAACTGAATAAGCATAAAAAGATTGGTTTTCTATTAGTATTGAATAAATATTTTAAGGCACAAAAAAAATTATGTTATTATACTTTTTGAAAATATATAGAATTTTTTGAACTTATGAATTACGATTACACATTTTAATATACTAACCATATAATATATTATTAAAGATACTTTTTGAAAATAGGTGTGTTATGTGCTTAAAGTTAAATACAAAATTTTTAGAAAAATTTATAAGTAAAGAAGATTATTTAAAATTAGAAAAAAAGGTAAAGTCAGTATTTAAAGCCTTACATTTAAAAACAGGTTTAGGTAATGAGTTTTTAGGTTGGTTAGATTTACCTGAAAATTATGACAAAAAAGAAATTTCAGAGATAAATAAAATATCTGAAGAATTAAAATTAAGCACCGAAGTTTTGATAGTAATAGGAGTTGGAGGATCTTATTTAGGTTCTAAAGCCTGTATAGAATTTTTAAAATCTCAGAATTATAATTTATCAAAAAAGGATACTCCAGACATTTTTTTTGTCGGAAATAATTTGAGCGCAGATTATATAAATGAAATTTTAAAAATATGTAAAAATAAAAATGTAAGTATAAGTGTAATTTCCAAATCTGGAAATACATTGGAAGTTCTCACGGTTTTTAGTATATTTAAAAAATTTTTAGAGAAAAAATATAACAAAAAAGAATTAAAAAAAAGAATTTTTATAATTACAAGCGATAATTCTAATAAGCTGAGAAATTTAGCTTTTAAAGAAAGCTACAGAATTTTTTATATTCCTAAAGATATAGGTGGCAGATATTCTGTTTTGACTCCTGCGGGACTTTTTCCAATTGCTGTTTGCGGAGGAAATGTTAATTTAATATTAGGCGGTGCTAAAAAAGCTAGAAAAGATTTTTTAAAAAATAATTTAAATAATCTATGTAATAAATATGCTGTTATTAGAAACATTATGTATAGAAAAGGTGAAATTATAGAAATATTAGTTGGTTATGAACCGTGTTTATTTAGCTTGTTTGAATGGTGGAAACAGCTTTTTGCAGAAAGTGAAGGGAAAAATCAAAAAGGTTTATTTCCAAGTTCTTGTATTTTTACTACAGACCTACATTCTTTAGGTCAGTACATTCAGGATGGACCAAAAATACTTTTTGAAACGAATTTAATAATTAAAAAAACAAAAACAAACAAATATAAAAAAATTTCTGATTTGAATAAAAAAGCTTTCGAGGCAACAATTCTAGCACATAGTTCTGATGGAGTGCCGAATATAATTTTAAATTTAAATAATAATTCAGAGTTTGAACTTGGATATTTAATTTATTTTTTTCAAAAATCTTGTGCGATTTCTGGTTATTTATTGGATATAAATCCTTTTGATCAACCAGGTGTAAAAAAATACAAAGATAATCTGAACAACACTATGATTTTAAATTAGTTTAAATATAACAAATATATTTTTTATAACAAGATGTATAATAATAAAAAAGCTGCTATATAATCGTAAAATTAACGTTTAGCAAAGATGAGAATATTGAGATATGTACCGATTTTCAATTTCATTTTTGACCTCAGATGCCAGGAACGAAGTAATTATAATAACCAACAGAGGCGGGAAAAAAATACGTATTTGCATTATGAATTTTATTATTACAAAACAAATATTAACACATGTAATTTATTTATTTTAAATTCTAAATTATATAAAGTTGAAGTTAAAATCAAAAATATACCTACAAACAGTATTGTTCAAAAAGAATATTTTAAAATTAGATGCAAATATAATTCTAATATGACATTTTTTCTAGATGAATGTAAAGAGGATACAAAGTGTTTTGAATATAATTGTCTAGTTTTGAATTTTGAAATTAAAAAATATATTTAAAAATGATGATGAGATGATTAATCAGCTAATTAGGTTTGAAATTTGCGGAAATAATAGTTTTATCATATATACAGCAAAAAATATTATGTGATAAGTTTCTTGAACAAAATAGATATGCTGTTTACGATTGCATTTTTTATCTTTATTTAAAAGATAAAGAAATTGATAATGGTAAAGGAAGTAGGTTTTAAGTTATTGATAGTGAAAAAGAAATGAAACAAATGGGTATTATAGTTAACGATGAAAATAATTCAAAAAAATAAAACTATTTTAGAACAAAGAAATACAAAGTGCATAGAAATATGTTCAAAAATTTCTCATTAAAATAAAGTAAAAATTATTTTTTTAATTCCACATTTAGTTTTGTTTTCAACTTTTCCAAAAATTTATTTTCAATGTCTTCAATTTGTTCTAATTTTAAAGTAGAGATTTCACTACAATAATTTACTTCGTATAACACTGCATGAACATTTTCTGGCATGTTTTTATCATAATAAATATCTTTAACATCAACTTTTCTGATAATTTCATCTGTATTTTTTATAATGTTTAATATGTTTTCAGAAAGCATATTTTTTGTATAAACCAAATTATAAAGTCTGTTAACGCTAGGATAAACAGACTCGAATTTTAAAGTTTTATTTTTATCTTCCAAAAATTTTATATAAATTTCACAACAAAAAACCTTATCCTTTAAAAGCTTAATGTTTGAAATATTTTTTAATCTATATTTGTTTAACTCACAGATAAAGCCTATTCTGTTATTGTTCGTATCAAAAATATCATATTCTGATTCACAAAATTTATAATCAGATTTTTTCAGTACAAATTTTTGATTAAATTCGTCAAAAATTATTTTTATATAATTCAAAATATCATAATAAGTGTATTTTATATTTTTTTCTATTTCCCAACCTTTTTGAATTCTATTACCTGACACTATAAAACCTAAAGCATCAATTTCACTGCATTTTGTATCTGAATTTTCACTTTTAAAATAAACTTTTCCAACTTCAAATAAAGCTAAATTAAAATTACCTTTTGAATAATTATATATTAAAGTATTTAGCAAAGAACATATCAAAAATGGTCGCATTAAACTATGAGATTGAGCAACTGGATTTTCTAATAATAAATCAGAGTAAAAATCAGAACCTTTTTCTATTCCAAAAATTTTCATAGTATCTGACGGTATAAAAGAATAACTTATTATTTCGTTAAAATTTAAGCCCATTAAAATTCTTCTCAAAACATCAATATTATACGAAATTTTATTTTTAGTGTAACCAATTTGAATTTTAGGCATTTTTGACTCTATATTATCATAGCCATAAATCCGTGCAACTTCCTCTATTAAATCTATTTCCTCTTTGATATCCAGTCTATAATTTGGAAATTCAACTTCTATAAGATCATGACTTTTTTTATTACAAATAAAATCGTATTTTTTTAAACAATTAATTATTTCATCTTGATTTAATTCAATTCCCAGAATTTTATTACTTCTAGAAACTCTCAAATCTAAAACATTATTTTTAGACTTTTCGGGATAATAATCAAACACGTTTAAATCAATGCTACCACCACAAATTTCAACTATTCTTTCAGCACAAATTTGAGCTATATCAAGAGTTGTGTTTAAATTTACACCACGTTCAAATCTAAAAGAAGAAGGTGTAGAAATTTTAAGTCTTTTAGAACTCACTCTTATATTAATTTCATCGAAATTAGCAGCTTCTATCAAAATATTTTTAGATTTTTTTTCAACAGTAGAAACTTCAGTTCCGACTATTCCAGCAATACATAAAACATTTTTTTTATCTGAGATCACAATATCTTCAGACTTAATTTTAATTTCTTTATGTGAAAGAGAATTGACCGTAATATTATTTTTATACTTATTCACAAAAATTTCATTGTCACACAACTTGTCAATATCATAACTATGCATAGGTTGACAAAATTCAAGCATTATATAATTCAAAATATCAACAACTGGATTTATGCAATTTATATTCAGAATTTTTAATTTATTTTTAATATAATCAGGGGTTTCAGTATCATTGTTTATATTATTTATTAAAACCCCGGAAAATCTTTTACAAATTTTACTATTTTCGATATTAATCTTGATTTTAAACTTATCATTATTTATATTTAAATCCGATTTTTTAATATTAATTTTTTTAAGACTTTTAAAATTGCAAATTTCCCTGGCTACACCGATATGAGATAAAATATCCGGTCTATTTGCCTTTACCTCTATTGTTATAACCTTGTCATTTTCAACATTCTGAATCTCTTTTACTTCAAAACCTTGCAAGTTTAATATATCTAATAATTCCTCTAAATCAATACTTTTATTAATTAATTTTTTTAACCAATCAAAAGAAAACTTAAACATCTTAACATTCTCCAATAAATACTTTATTCAAAACTTGTCACAATGCCATTTTAAATATATTTTAATATTTTAGTTAATTCAAACATATATAATTTTACAGTGGTTCGAAATTTTCTCATACTTTCATTTATCATATTACTAAAATCAATAACGAATATCAAATGTATATTTATTTTGCTGGTTTTTAAATCAAAAAAATTATAGTAACAATAAAAATAATTTCTTTATATATCAAAAAATTTGCTATTAATATAACAACATTGTTTATCGTGTAAAGTAGCCGTAATGCTTAAGCTATCTAAAAATATCCGAGTGAAAAACTCCATAAAATTAATTGCTTTTTCAAGTGCTTGATGAATTTTTGCTTTAACTTTTTTCAAAAAAGTTTTAATTTTAACCCAAATAGAGTTCTATGGGATTTAAATCAGGTGAGCAAAACGGAAAAAACTGCGTTAACCCCAAAAATTCTTCGAAGGTTTTTGAAACCAGTTTTGGTTTGTGGACCAAGCTACCATAAATCATCATCGATTTCAGCTCAATTTTGATTTTGTATTGAATCCGAACTTAATGCTATTATTAAGCATCTTGCTATTTCTTTAGGTTTAACACCGTTTTTCATTGTATTTTTTTTCCTATTGTTTCTTTACCTAATGGTATAGCCATTTTTTATCACCAAAGTTAATTTGACATGTTTTTTACAATAAAACGTAAGTTCTATAATTAACTATGAAAATACAAAAAAAGAGGGATATTTTGTGTGGAATAAGTTTATGGTAAGATTGTCTTGAGTTTTATATAAATTCGCGAGAAAACCGCTAAATATTTATTTTAGCGGATGAATCGTAAAAATATTGACAAAAAATAATAGTATGCTAAAACCATAAGAAATGTTGTTTCGATGAAAACTAAGTTGAAACTTCAAGCATTAAAAATCAAATACCGTGGGGGTTCACGGGAGTTTATGATTGAAATGAAATGGTGATTACTTAAGATTAGTAGTCGACGGGGGCGTAAAACCAAAAGTCTGCTTGATTTTTAGCCAAACAAAGTGTCAAGGTTACTAAATAATATTTTAGTGTAGTATTGTTTACAATTTTTTAGTATTTAATAAAATGTATCTATAAATAATACTATTTAATGATTTTACATTTTATTTAAGTAATTAAGGTGATTTTAAATATGGAAAATATTACATGGAAAAATATATACGAAAGTGCTGAAAAACAAAACACTAAAATTAATGAAAAAAGAACCAAAAAATCGTTTCGTTTTTTCTTTGGTTGGCACTATAGAAACAAATACAAAAATGATGACAGTGAGTTTCAAAAGTTTTTTAAAAATATTGAAAAATTCGGAAAAATGTATTACCATTATTATGATATCGAACATGGAAATTGTCAATCTACTCAATCAGATAAGACTATAATTGCAATAAAATCATTTATGAGAAGAGATATTTCACTAAAAACAGACAACGTACTGGCATTGGTTGAGGAATTTAAAAAAAGACTTGCGTTTGAGAATTATTGCGCAAAGGTCTTAAGAGAATACTCAATAAATTATTTGTCTCAATTGGTTCGATCGCAAATCCATATAAAAAAATCACATAAAAATATCATTTTGGATAAAGAAAGAAAAACAGAAATAGTCAAAAATGTTATTAAATACACAAATAACGAACTTTTAAAAATAAAAAACAGAAAAGATAAATATCCTAGAGAAGATCCTAACGATGAAAATATAAATTATAATAATTGGGAAAAATATTTTGAAGATTTAAAATGAAATCTAAAAATTGGAATTAATAAACATCATGGTTTTTTATTAAAAATTTTTAAATATAATTTTATTTGTAAAAATTAAATTAATTGATATTTTTTTCTAATTTCTGTTATAATACTACAGATAATAAGTTTAACTGGAAAAAAATCGGAGATGATAATATGAATTTTCTTAAGTTTTTGCTTGGAAATTATAGTAAACGAGAATTAAAAAGAATAAAACCAATTTGTAATTCTGTTTTAAGCTTAGAAGAAAAATATAAAAATATGAACGATGAAGAATTAAAATATCAAACAATTAAGTTGAAAGAAAGACTAAATTCTGGTGAAACTTTAAATAACATATTACCCGATGCTTTTGCGGTTTGTAGAGAAGCTTCATGGAGAGTTTTAAGTATGAAGCATTTTCCTGTTCAAATAATCGGTGGAATTGTTTTGCATCAAGGAAGAATAAGTGAAATGAAAACTGGTGAAGGTAAAACTCTTGTTGCTACTTTGCCAGCTTATTTAAATGCTCTTTCGGGTAAACCTGTTCATATTGTTACTGTAAATGACTACTTAGCAAAACGTGACTCAGAAATCATGGGTAAGTTATATAGGTTTTTGGGTTTGACTATTGGAGTTGTAAAGCATGACATGGGAAAAGAAGAAAGACGAGAAGCTTATGATTGCGATATAACTTATGCTACTAACAATGAATTAGGTTTTGACTATCTAAAAGACAATATGGTGCCTAATAAAGAATCGAGAGTTCAACGGGGCCATAGTTTTGCAATTGTAGACGAAGTAGATTCCATTTTGATTGATGAAGCTAGAACGCCTCTGATTATTTCTGGTGAAGGTGATAAGTCCACTGAATTGTACGGTATAGCAGATAATTTTGTTAGAACTCTCAAATCTATGTCTGTTATTGAAATTAACGCAAAAGAAGATACTGATGAAAAATTCAAAGACGGCGATTATGTTATAGATGAAAAATCTAAGACTGCCAATTTGTCACCTAGCGGAATAGAAAAAGCTGAAAAATATTTTGGATTAGAAAATTTGACTGATCCTGAAAACAACACTATACAACATCATATTAATCAGGCTTTGAAAGCACACGGTGTTATGAAAAGAGATTCAGATTATGTAGTAAAAGATGGAGAAGTATTAATAGTTGATGAATTTACCGGAAGATTGATGCAAGGTAGAAGATATAACGATGGTTTACATCAGGCTATTGAGGCTAAAGAAAAAGTAAAAATAGAAAGAGAATCCAAAACACTTGCTTCTATTACTTTTCAAAATTATTTTAGATTATATGATAAATTATCAGGTATGACTGGTACTGCAATGACAGAAGAACCGGAATTTAGAGAAATATATAAATTAGATGTAGTAGAAATACCGCCTAATAAGCCTGTAATAAGAGAAGATATGCCGGATTTAGTTTATAAATCTGAAGAGTCTAAATTTAAAGCCATAGTAGAAGAAATTATAGAAGCTCATAAAACTGGGCAGCCTATGTTAGTTGGTACTATTTCTATAGAAAAATCTGAGTTTTTAAGTTATTTGCTAAAAGCCAAAAATGTAAGTCACAAAGTTTTAAATGCTAAATATCATCAAAAAGAAGCTGAAATAATAGCTCAAGCTGGTAAAAAAGGTTCCATTACTATTGCTACTAATATGGCGGGGCGTGGAACAGATATTACTCTTGGTGGCAACGCTGAATATATGGCAAAATCTGAATTGAGAGAGTTAAGATATAAAGATGAATTAATTGCTGATTGTGACAGTCATTCTGAAACTAAAGACGAAGATATTTTGAAAATTCGTAGAAAATACATGGAATTGTATAACAAGCACAAAAATTCTATAAAAAAAGATAGTGAGGAGGTAAAAAAAGTTGGCGGTTTGTATATAATTGGAACAGAAAGACACGAATCAAGAAGAATAGATAATCAATTAAGAGGACGTTCGGGAAGGCAGGGAGATCCTGGAAAAAGTAAGTTTTTTTTGTCTCTTGATGACGATTTAATGAGACTATTCGGCGGAGAAAGATTAAAAAATATGATGTCTAGATTAAATATTGAGGAAGATGTTCCTTTAGAAGCAAGAATGCTAACTAAATCAATAGAATCAGCTCAAAAAAAGATTGAGGGTCGAAATTTTTCTATTAGAAAAAACGTTTTGCAATTCGATGATGTTTTAAATAGACAAAGAGAAATTATTTACTCTCAGAGAAATAAAATTTTAGACGGTGAAGATTTAAAAAATCAAATTTCAGCTATGATGAGTCAGTCTGTGAATACTATAGTTTCTAGATATGTTCAAAGAAATGCTCCCAAAGATACTTGGAATTTAGAAGGTTTACGAGATTATTATTTAAATTGGCTGCTAAATGAAAATCATTTAAAATACTCTCCTGAAGACTTGGAAAGTGTAACTTTTGAAAGTATATCAGAATTTATAGTTCAAAAATGTAGTGAATTATATATAAAACAAGAAGAAATGATAGGTTATGCTGCTGCAAGAGAATTGGAAAGAATGGTCGTATTAAAGACAGTGGACGAACATTGGATGAATCACATAGATGCAATGGAAGAATTAAAAAGAGGCATAAACCTAAGAGGTTATGCACAAAGAGATCCCGTGGTTGATTACAGAATGGAAGGTTTTGAAATGTTTGATGAAATGGTAGATACTATGAAAGAAAATGTTGTCAAATTTTTATTAAGTTTCAGAGCAAGTATTTTTGCGCACGGCATTTTTGGAAATAGAGGACAGTTTAATAATCAAAATTCTGAAGGTAAATCTACTATTGGAGGATAACTTTTAGTTTTGATAAAATATATGAATTTAAATGTTGTTCTTAGTTTTGTTGAGTTAATTTTTTTTGAATAAATTTATTTTTTATTTAGAATATAAATCAGAATGATTTGGATTTTTGGATTTTAAAAAAAAGCAAGGAAACATATCCCTATGTGGGGATTTGAGTGGACTTCCAAAATAAACATGTTGGACATTAAGAATGTTAATAAAACATTGATAGTTTCGTTTGCGACTACTTAAATAAGTCTTCGTTGAAGTTTTTTAGTTGTGGGAAAATTACAGATACAGGAGTAGCATTATGTGCTGTAGCTAAGCAAATAAATAATTAGATGTACACAAGAGTATTTAACAGGTCTAAAAAATAACTTGCCTTTCATGCTTTTATGTTGTATTATTGAATGGTGTTGAATTATAGTAAATGGGATGTTCCATTAAAAATAAATGATAATAATTTGTACATAAATTTTTTCAAAAATGATAGAAAAGTGGAGGAAAGATATAATAATGTCATTTGATAAAAAAAAAGCACTTGAAACAGCTCTTAGCCAAATAGAAAAACAGTTTGGCAAAGGTGCAATTATGAGGTTAGGAAAAAATGAAGCAATGCATGTGGATGCCATTTCTACTGGATCTTTGTCTTTAGATTTAGCACTGGGGATTGGGGGCTTACCTAGAGGGAGAATTGTAGAAATATATGGACCAGAATCTTCGGGAAAAACCACTCTTGCTTTACATTGCATAGCTGAAGGACAAAAAATTTCAGGTACAGCAGCTTTTATAGATGTAGAACATGCTTTGGATCCAGTATATGCACGAGCTTTGGGGGTAGATGTAGATGCTCTGTTGGTTTCTCAACCAGATACAGGTGAACAAGCTTTAGAAATTACTGAATCTCTTGTAAGGTCTGGTGCAATAGATGTTATAGTAATAGATTCTGTAGCAGCTTTAGTACCAAAAGCTGAAATAGAAGGCGAAATGGGCGACACTCATGTTGGATTGCAAGCAAGATTAATGTCCCAAGCTTTGAGAAAATTAGCTGGAGCTATTTCTAAATCCAATTGTGTTGCTATATTTATAAATCAACTAAGAGAAAAAGTCGGAGTCATGTATGGAAATCCTGAGGTAACTCCAGGTGGAAGAGCTTTAAAATTTTACTCTTCTGTTAGATTAGACATAAGAAGAATAGAAACTTTAAAATCTCCTTCAGGCATGATTGGATCTAGAACACGTGCAAAGGTAGTAAAAAACAAGATCGCTCCTCCTTTTAGGGAAGCGGAATTTGACGTAATGTACGGTGAAGGTATTTCTAAAACTGGGGAATTGGTAGATCTAGCTGTAAAATTTGAAATAATTGAGAAAAATGGATCTTGGTTCTCTTATAAAGAAATTAAAATTGGTCAGGGAAGAGATAAAGTAAAGGAATTTTTTAAATCTGATCTGAAAATATTTAAAGAAATAGAAGAAAAAGTCATAGAATGTTCTAAAAAAATTTATGAAAAGCCATCAGTTTCTAAAAATTTAGAGCAACCAGTAGTAAATAAACCAGAAAATTTTGAAGTAACACTTGACAATTCATAATTAAAGTAATATAATAGCAGATAGGGTTAAAGATCAGTCTGAATGAATAATTAAATTTAAAGGAGTTTGTATTTAATATGGGAATGACAGGCATAGAAATTTTGTCGGTGGGTATGATGGCTTTAGTTTCTAGTAAATTGATTGTTGGTGGATATAATGATGCCAAAGAAGCGATTAGTAAGTGTTCAAAATCTACGTCATCTACGTCGTCAGGGAGTGGGGGAACAGTGGATATTTCCGGAGTTGTAGGAAAAACACTGTCGAGTATTTGCGGCTTTGCTGGGGGTACTGGGCTTGGATGCTTCACAATAAATGAATTCGTACAAAATGATAATATTACACAGTTTGGTTTAGCTATGAGGGGAAAATTAAAGCATAAAGTAGAAAATAAAAAAGAAAGTTCAGTCAAAGTTGAAGAAGTACCAATTGAAAACACTGATAATAAATTAAATAATAAGAAATTAGAAGAAAATATTGTTGCTGTAATAGACACTAATTCAGATTTACAAGATGGCATATAGAAACTTATTTTATATCTATAATAAGTTCGACAGAAAGCGGCAAGGTACGGATTTTAGCAGTTGTCTGAAAGAGTGAAAACTATGAATAAAGTATTTGATATTGTCTAGAGTAATACCGGTAATAGCAGTTAACTATTGATTTAAAATTCTAATTGGGAGGACCAAACAAATAGCGCCATATTGCTATATGGTGCTTTTTTTATTATACTTTTGATTATATATTAGTTTAATCAATTGATATTAAACTGATTTGTCTTTTGATTTAGATAACAAAGCAAAAACATATCCAAAAAATATAGCCGATGTGATTCCAGCTGATACTGATGTAAAACCACCAGTGAGTATTCCTAACACACCTTGTTGCTTGATAGCTTCGTGAACTCCTTTTGCCATTAAAAATCCAAATCCCGATAATGGCACTGTTGCTCCAGCACCTCCAAATTTTACTAAAGACTCATAAAATCCTAAAGCTGTCAAAATGACACCTAAAGTAACAAAACTGACCAATATTCTAGCAGGTGTTAACTTTGTTTTGTCTATTAATATTTGTGCCAACGCACACAGAAATCCGCCCGTTATAAAAGCTCTAATATATTCTGAAAAATCCATACATCACTTCCTTTTATTTTTATTATACAAATTTTTAAAATACGATTTCTAAGTTTTAATATTTTTTTATTTTTCAGCGTTTACTTTATAGGTAATTTTCGAAAATAATATAGAACTGTACATTTAAAATTGTATTTTACAAGCATTTTTATTTTTATAACGCTTTTTTACAAATAAAATTATTATTTGAAATAAATTCATATATATTATATTTTTATGACAAATTTTTTATAATTCGAAAGTTACACATCTGGAAATATAAAATATAATGCCAGAAATTCGCAATTTTTACACATAACTCAATATAATAATTAAATAAAAACTTAAAAATTTTCATTAAATATAAAATATTACATAAGCTGTAAATCTTTTCTTAGCAAAAAAATCATTTATTTTAATGCGCATTTTTATGGTTTTAGTCGTGAATTAGAGGTATTGACCCTCTGCTTTGTGCGAATTCTTAGTTCAACGTTCGTCACAGACCAACCGATTCCATTTCATTTCGAGTGTAAATTTCCGTGAACCCCACGGTATCTTTTTTTATGCTTTAAGTTTCAACTTGGTTTTCGTTGAAAAACTCTTGAGATTCTAGCATACCATTAGATTTGTCCTAAAACCTCAATTCATAGTTATAAATAGCCGAAATTAAAGAAATTTTTAATAAGTGTTTTTTCTGTTTATTGCGATAACGTTGTTGAAAAATTTTGAAGAGTTTAATACGACGATTTACGTGTTCGATGCAAATTCTGTAACTTGAAATTTGTGAATTAAACCGTCAGTAAATTCGCTATTTTTCGGCTTTTTATACGGCGTCAAACTGTTTGAATGGTAGAGTTTTAAATTCTGATATCCTTTGTCGCCAATAAATAAAATATCTTTCAACAAATGAAATTTGCTGCGCTTAAAAATCTCCAAATCATGCACAGAACCTTTTTCTTCATAAATACCTACAATTTGTTTTGTGTCGCCGTTTATGATTATTTGGTCTTTTATTGTATGTCTTTTTTTTACCCGAATATGAAGCTTTTTGTCCATATTTTGGACGTTCGGTTTCGCATTCTGTAACATCAATTGTCGCGTGGTGTTTTCCTTGATTAATTCGCGTTTTGACGGCAATGAAAATGTTCCATCTTTGATTAAAGTTTGTTCGACCCATGCAACAGCCTCAAAAATTCGTTGTTTAAATACACCATAATCAAAGCCCAAGTTTTCCATTGTGCGATAATCGTGGTAATAATAATTGGCATATCCAAAACACTCAATTTTCGTGTTCTACCGCCTTTTTTGCGCATCTCCTTGTATGCGCTTTAGAGGATCGCGTGCATTGCTTCAAATGTTGGTTTTCTTATTCCGAATGTTACTAAATATTTTGTTTCTGGTAATTTTTCAATTCTATTTCTATTGTCCATTCTAAAATTTTAGCATATTTTAAAGTTTTAGGACAGGTCTAATATATGAGCCGAAATTTTATGATTATTCATATGGATTTAGAAAAGGTCGGAACTGTGACCAAGTGGTAAAATATTTGGATGACAAGCTGATGGGAAAAACTAAATGGGTCGTAAATGCTGATATAAAGGAACTCTTTGACGACGTGAATCGGTAAAATTTCTGTTAATAACACCATAGAACCATTGATAATCAATTGTTTGCTTTAATTTTGTCAATTCGTTGTCAGATAATTTGTTTAACTTGTCTGCCACACTTGAAGTGCTGTATTTGTTTATCTAATGCCCAATTATAAGCAAATCATGCTGTTCCAGCTTATTTTCTTGTCAGCAATAATCTAACTTTTTTGTGACTATCATCTTTCAGCAACTACTTCATTATTTTTTTGCTTTGTTGGCTCGTTTAAATTGTAATTTACAACTGAATAATGTAATTATTTGCACTAAATCTTCTGCGAGCTTTTGTTTACCTGATTTTTTGTTAGGGGTTATAGACAGTTAACGAATATTTTTATTTTATATTTGAGTATAAATATTAATAGGTGATTTTATTTGTTCGATTTTAACAGGAATCCTGATGAATCTTTTAGAAATGAATTTAAAAATTATATGAAAAATAATTATTGTGATATTTTGAAAATTGTAAATTTGTCACAAAGCTTATGTGGCCGAAATATAGAGATTTATCAGCTGGGTAACACTAAAAATTCAGTTTTATATGTTGCTAGTTTTCATGGTGCAGAATGGATTACTTCTTTGGTTATATTTAAATTTATTGACGAAATTTTGCAAAAATTCGAAATTTATAAAAATATTTTAAGTTTAAGAGGAATTACTGCTATTCCATGTATAAATCCAGATGGTGTTGAAATTTCTTTAAACGGATACGAAACAGCAAAAAAATATCGAGAGCTAGTAAAAAAAAATTTAGACAAAAAAAAGCCAAAATATTGGCAAGCGAATGCTCGAGGAGTGGATTTAAACCACAATTTTAATGCTGGTTGGCAAGATGTACATAAAAAAGAGCGAGAATTAGGTATAATTTCTGCTTCTAATACTAGATATGGTGGGGAATTTCCAGAGAGTGAATCAGAGAGTAAATCGTTAGCCGATTTTTGTAGAAAAAACTTTTTTGAATATTCTTTCGCTTTTCATAGTCAAGGTGAAGAAATTTATTGGAATTATGGAAATATTACTCCTAAAAAATCAAGATTTATGGCTGAAATATTTTCTGCTTTATCTGGATATAAAATAAGTGAACCAATTGGAATAGCTGTTGGTGGAGGATTTAAGGACTGGTTTATAGAAATTTTTAGACGTCCTGCTTTTACTGTAGAAGTAGGAAAAGGTCAGAACCCGTTGAATATTAAAGAGTTTAAAGGAATATATAAAAAAATAAAAAAAATGTTAGAAATTAGTATTTGTTTATAAAAATATCTAGAATTTTAAACATTTTTTGATTGAAATTAGAGAAAATGTGATTCGATTTATTTAGTGGAAAAAATGTAGTAGAATAAATAACAAGTTTGTGGTTTATAAAAATTACCAAGGGTTTTTTGAATTTTATAGGCTGGTGTGGTGGAATAGGTAGACACAAGGGACTTAAAATCCCTCGGTAGAAATGCTGTACCGGTTCAAGTCCGGTCACCAGTACCAATTTTTTTGAAGAAACTTTTTGGTGGTGTTGTAATCAGAAAAATTAATTATTAAAATTCCAAGTGGTTACAGTAGACCTATCCATAGACAAAAAAACGGTAAAATAAACAAATGAATAAGTATGAAAGATTACAAAAACAAGAATACCAAAGTTTTAAATTAGTCACAGGCATCGCAAAAGCAGTATTCGAAAAAATACCAAATTTTATCCAATACAAAAACATGTGAAACACTTGATGTTTTTAATGCAACCGGCGCAACACACGATTTTGTAATATTTAAAAACTCTTTAACCAAAATACTCGGGAAAAGGTTAAAATTTATACAGATAAAGGGAGTATCAAGGAATTCAAAGAATACATTAATAAATGAACCTTATATTATGCTTTTGCATTGATTTTTGGACAAGTGGCAAACGTATAAATGCTACTTCCTATCAATGTTAATCCACTTGTCAAAACTGCAACGGGTGCTACACTACAAGCAAACACGTCATGTATGTCATTGTTAGGATTCTTAAACAAATAACAACTCCTATGCATAAGATATCCCCAACACAAACTAGAAGCAGTTGATAAAACACCAGTCGTTAAACTTACAATGCCTCCTATTTTACTCGAAGTGTTTTTAGATACGATTCGGTAAATTCCGTTTCCAAGTGCTACAGCACTTATTGACCCAGGAACCGATAAACAACCAGCTACTATTAGTACATCTGAATTTGAACTGCTTAACAATCCCCCATATAATAATGAAAAAGTCCCAACTAATCCTAAACCTGCACCAACTGTTTGCACGATAGGAGAAACTAAACTTTTTTTATCTTTCTCGTTACTTTCAGCAGCTAAACCTATACTAGAACTAATTAACAACAATGAAGCTAAAATACTTTTTAAACGTAAATTTTTTTTCATTTTTTAAACCTCTTCTTTTTCTTTAAGCTAATGTATGTAAAACAAATTGCAAATATAATATTACGACAATTTTTTTAAAAAGTCAATAGAAAAATTTATACTAATTTTAAATTATAAATTAATTTTTACATTTCTAAAATACTTAAAGTATAATGTAATAATTACATTGTAGAGTGAGGTTTAGATGATGTTTTGAACGTAAAAATTGATCGCGAAAATTTTAACAAAGAACGCGGAATTTTTTGGTGAATAGCGATTGTTTGCTGCTCTCACAAGTAATAAATAAAAATTGTTAAATTTTAAGATATTATTGTATAAATAATGTGAAGTGTTATATGAATAGAGATGTAAATACTGCAGTAAATATTAAAAACAAAGATATCAGATTTATATAAGTGTGGATACGTAGAACCTTAGAGCAGGATACTGTAGTTATTTAGGTTATGAAAGCTTCCTGTATTCTTTAAAATGGCATGAGTATGTAACATAGCTCTAAGAAATCGGAATATTGATTTTATACAAAATAAACTAAAAAATTGCTAAATTTTTAATCCAATTGGGTAAATTGTAAAAAATGCGAAAAAATAATTTGTTAATATCAAACTGACTATGCTCCGAGTGAAGAAGCAAAAATATGGGATCTGGTTTTAAATTATAAATTAAGAGGGTATTGAGGTTATACGTAAATATAAGATAATTGTTGTTACGTTTAAAATAATAAAATGAATTCTAAAAAAGTAAAAATTGGAAATGTTTATATAGGACAAGATAGTCCAATATCAGTTCAGTCAATGTTGAAAATAAAAAGTGATGATTTTAAAAAAAACATAATTCAAGCTCAGAAATTAGAAAAGGCTGGTTGTGATATTTTAAGAGTTGCTGTCCCGAATTTTGAAGCAATTAAAAATATTTATAATTTAAAAACAAAAATAAAAATTCCTATTGTTGCAGATATACATTTTGACTACAAATTAGCGTTAGAGTCAGTTTCAGCGGGGGTGGACAAAATAAGAATAAATCCTGGTAATATAGCAAATCAAGACCATATTAAATTAATTGCAAAAATTTGTAATGAAAAAAATATTCCTATAAGAATTGGAGTAAATTCCGGGTCTTTAGAACGAAAAATTTTAAGTAAATATAAAAAAATTACCCCTGAAGCCATGTGCGAAAGTGCTATTTATAATATAAAATTATTAGAGAAATTTGATTTTAACAATATAGTTATATCTTTGAAATCTTCTGATGTCAAAAAAACAGTTATTGCTTACAAAGCTATTTTTCAAAAAATTAATTATCCTTTACATTTAGGGATTACAGAAGCTGGAACTGAAAAATTAGGAAAAATAAAATCATTTGTAGGTATAGGTTCTTTATTATTAGACGGTATAGGTGATACTATAAGAATTACTTTAACTTCTGATCCAGTTAAAGAAGTTAAAGCTGGAATAGATTTATTAAAATCACTAAACTTGTATAAAAAAAATATTAATCTAATATCTTGTCCTACTTGTGGCAGAACAAAAATTGATATTATTAGTTTATCTAAAAAAGCTGAAAAAATCTTTTCAAATTTTAAATATAATAATAAAAACTTGAATATAGCAATAATGGGTTGTGAAGTAAATGGACCTGGAGAATCAAAATTTGCAGATATAGGTATAGCAGGAGGAAATGAATTTGGAATTTTATTTAAAAAAGGAAAAATTGTTAAAAAAGTTGAAGAAAAATATCTATTAAAAGAGTTGGTAAAAGAAGTTGACGATCTGTTAGGCATTAACCTCTAATAACTCGAAAAACAATTAAAGAATTATAAAATAACCAAAGCTTGTCCACGTGAAATAAAATTTGATATAATAAAAATATTAAACCTGACTAGCAAAGAATCTTGTGACTTGAGCCGTGAGAGGAATTACGTTCTAATATAAATAATGCTTGACAGTCATTATTTGATATGATACAATCATCTTGGCGTTCTCACAATAACGGAAATTTACGGGTATAGAGATAGTGCAGGATGTTCTGAATTAGAACGCAATTTTCAAGTGATTTTGCAAACAAAAAATCCGGCTGGTTAGACTATTGTAAGTACATCCTGTCAGTGTTATGTTATTTTTTGTCCGAAATATATGAGAAAATTATAAATAAAATAGACAATGAACTAAAAGAATTGCTAATAAAAAAGTCAAAAAATGATATTTGTTTTATGCTTGAATTTCTATCGACAATATCAATCGATCGCAGATAGTCATATCAAACGGAAATGTTCAGATTGCTTGGGAAAAACACATAAAATAATTCTAATTAAAGGAATCCACCGCTCTTTTTTGTCATTCGATGGACAAGTTTAGTTGTTTCAAAAAAATTGTAGAACTTATTTCATATAGGTTTGCTTAAATGTCCAAATATGAATTAAGTACTAAAATGTAAAAAAAATTTTAATGAATTATTTATTATTATTATGTAAATAATACAGTATTGATCTAAAAATTACTTCTAAAAAAATATAGCTACATTTTTTAATGAGATAGATAAAATACTTGATTTGTAATTAAATAATTCAATATATTAATATTAAAATATAATTTTATTGATCAAAAATTTGTTTTATGTAGTTTTTAGGAAATAATTTAGAATTAAAAAGTCAAACATATTTTGGATTCTAAACATATTATTTTAAAAAAGGAGTCTTTATTATGGGAATAGAAAACGAAAATATAGTTGAGGGAATAGTACGAAAAATAGTTAATTTTGGAGCATTCATAGAGTTACCAAATGGAAAAACAGGATTAGTTCATATATCTGAAGTTTCTAACAATTTTGTAAGAAACGTTAATGATTACTTAGAAGTAGGTCAAAAAGTAAAAGTAAAAGTATTAAACTTAAACGACGGTGGTAAAATAGCCCTTTCTATTAAACAAACACTCGAAGAAATGCAAGATCGAAGGATGAACTCAATTTCTGGTGGTCAAAATCCAGATTTTGAAAATTTAATATCTAAATACAAAAAACAAAGTGATGAAACTTTAACTACTTTAAATAAACGTGTGGATAGATATTAATATAAATTTTTTTTAATTTAGACAAAAGAAAATATCTCTATGTTTTTTGGTTGTGTCCTAAATTCATCGGTAAAGAAAAACCCTTGACTTTAGTCATAGATAGGGAGGAATTCCCTTCTTCATTTTTCGTTACAATTTTTCGAATTTTTATCTAAATTACTATTGAAATTAACTCCAAATTTTAATTCAATGCTTGTAATTATGCTTCTGAATTAGTTTTTAAAACTAAAAATTTAAATCGATTTAAATTACATGGATTAATATATAGAATGCTAAGAGAAGCTTTTGATTAAAAATCTCAAATGGCTGTTTATGTTGTTCGCACCGTTATCGCAAGGTATAAATTTGCAAAATTTAATAGTCACGAATGGTATTTAGTTACATTCAGAATTAGATTTAGTGTGGAAACGAGATTATTCTCTAAGATAAAATCTTTTTTCTGTGAATACTTTAGAAAACCGTATTAAACTTTCGTATATCACAAAAGGTATGAAAAAATTTTTTGGAACTGCAAAACTTGCAAATAAACATAAAAGATGGTTCTTGTATATATTGATGACTAAAAATTTTGATGAACTAAATCAGATTCAAAATGTTGTCGGAATTGATTTGGGAATTAAATTTTTAGCTATTGTTTTTGATAATTAAGGAAAAACGATGTTCTTCAAGAGTCACCAAATTAAGTCGAAATGTGCTAGATACAAAAATATTCGTAAGCAATTACAAAAAAGCAAACACCGTCAGCACAGCAACGATTAAAAGCTATTGGCTTTCGAAAAAACCGTACATATGTTAATCATTCGCACTCATTAATAAGTACGGTGGAAAAACATTGTTTGTTTTAGAAGATTTGACTGGGATTAGTTCTGCCACTGAAAAAGTAATATTTAAAAATCGTTATGTTCCTGTCTAGGGCTTTTTATCAATTTGGACAAATGTTAGAATACAAATCTCAGTTAAACCGTAATAGCTGCTAACCCACGTTATACTTCTCAAATTTATCTGGACACATAGAAAAAATTTAGCATAGATAAAAATCACCACCTTTTCAAGTGTAAATTTTGCGGAGATACGGTCAAACTATGACCGTTTACACTTCGAGTCTTCAATGCATTGAAATTGAATACATGATTTAAGTGCAAAATAAATAAACTCTTTTGTAAGGTAATCTGTCAATCTTCTACGATGTAACACCGCGGAAGATTTAAATAGTTTGTATCACTGGGTTGTTACAAACTCCTAACTTTAATCATGAGATTGTTTATACATATTATTTTCAATATCAACAACTTTATCGAACTCAACTTCTTCGCTTAATTCTCCAGCTTCTTTTACTATTTTTAACATATTATTAAAATTTTCTTTTTTTATAATAGGATTTTCTGCCCAAACTTTGATATCTTTACATATTTTTATTGATTTTGATATCAGCTCATTGTCAACTCCTGAAAAATAATGATTTACAGCTTTTGCAGTTTCCTCGGCTGTGTGGCCATATATCCATAACTGAGATTTATATATAGCACGCGTAAAACCTTTTATAGTTTCTGGATTGCTTTTTATATAACTTTGAGTTGCACAGTAACAAGTATAAGTAATGTCCTCGCATTGCGAACCTACCGACTGCAAAATATAACAATTTTTCTCTTTTTCAAATATAGATGCTGTAGGTTCAAAGAGCATTACATAATCTCCTGCACCACTTAAAAATGCTGATGGCATCAAGTCAAATTTTATATTTTTTATAAGATTTACATCTTTTCCAGGTTCTAAATTATGGTTTCTAAGTACATATTCCAATACCATTTCGGGTAATCCCCCTTTGCGCCCTGCTATTATAGATTTCCCTTTTAAATTTTCCCAGGAAAAATTTTCGTTTTTCCGCCCCACGAAAAAACTTCCATCTTTTTTAGTAAGTTGTGCAAATAAAATAGGATAATTTTCCCTGTTTTCATTGTATACATAAATTACCATTTCAGCTCCCATCAAACTTATATCAGAATGTCCAGACAATAAAGCAGTCATAGTTTTATCTGAACCTTCACTGGTCGTAATGTTTATTTTTAAACCTTCCTGCTCAAAATAGCCAAGTTCCATTGCGATATACTGAGGACAGTAAAATATTGATCTAGTAACTTCGCTAAGATTAATTATTTTTAGATTTTCATCCGATCTTTTAAGTCTCAAAAATGAAAATAAAAGAAAAATAAATAATAAAATTGAACTTATGATTATTGTTATTACTAATTTTGATTTTCTCAAATAAATCACCTGAAATGCCAAATACAATAATACTATGGCGTATATATAGTGAATGTTAAGAATTTATAGTTTTTTAAGTAATTATTTTTCAGCTCGCTATTGAGATACAATAGTTTTTGCAGAAACTTGAAATAATAATAAACAAATTCGATTTTAAATTTGTGCTTAATAAAATTTAAGGTTAATAAATTTAGCATTTCCAATCCATATAATTTTAATGAAATTAAAATAAATAATGTAAATCTAAAATCTTGTGTATTATTATCAATATTATCAGTAAAATTGATAAATTTTGCGATTTTTCTCTAAACTAAAATCCGGAACTTTTTGGTCAATAGTTTCCAATTTGGGAAGCAATAAACAATTTGTGAACATCTAGACAATCGAACAATAAAAATTTTAATTTAAAATAATAAATAATTGAAGACACAAAAAATTTAGCTACTAAATCATTAAAAAACAGGAGATGGAAAATATTTGCTTAATGAAAAAAATAAACAAAATTTTAGCAGTAAAATTAGCTTCTAAACTACAAAAAAATTAACATTTGTGTCAAATTTTAATAAAAAGTGAAATTTATATCAACACAAATGCGTAAATTCAAAACTTATAGAAAAAAACTATATTTTTATTTTTACTAAGTTAACAGTGAATATTGTCAACAAACACATCAAATTAACAACTTAAAAGAATTGTATATCTCTAAAGTAATTGCAAAAATCGTTGAGCTCTAATTTAGATATGCCTTTTTTTAAATCGTCTTCTGGTATGACAGCCTTACTTTTATGATTTTCATCGTATTCTCTGATTCTTCCTCTATAAGGTTTTTCCACAGTTACATATTTTGTGTTGCCTACTTCATCAAATCCTGTTATGGTATAAGTGTGATTGAGAAATAATCCTTTTGAGTAGAGGTTCGGTATTTTTCCTTCAGTATATTTGGATGCACTAGCCATGATAATTTTTCCACTATTGAGTGCATTTTTTATAATATTAAAAATTTTTAAATTTTCTTTTGTATAAGATTCTGGAAATTTTTTTGTTTTTTTGCTATTGTTCCAACCGAACACATTTGAGGAAATATCTGTAACGGTAACCATAACAGATGCTGCATTACCGCCATTTATTCCGTCAATAATTCTAGAATTTATAGTTTTAGCAGCTTTTAACTCTTCTAATTTTCTTGTACCCATAGAAACATCAAAACCTTTTGGCCGATACACAGCATATGCTTTTTATAGTATTCGAACCCAAGGTACACCATTATTTTTAAGTGCAGTTTTATCTACAATTATATTTATAGCACCGTTTGAAAAATATCTGAAATTTTCGTCCAAACGTCCTGATTTCACTTTATAATATCTAACTTTTACTTTTTTACCCGAATTAAATTCACCTATTTTTTCAGAATCACTTAAATTTTTTGGATAATCAGGAAAGCAATCAATAATAAGTTTAGGGTTTTTTTCCACAGCAGCCATAAGCACAGATAGAAAATAGCAATCTAAATCAGTATAATCTTGAAGTATATCTGTCCTTTGAGGTAAACCGCTAGAGTGCGAAAAAAGTGGCTTGGTTATTTCAGTTATTTTGTTAAAAAATCCATATTTTATTTTTTTGTCTCTAACATCAATAGTGTGTTCTTTTTCCTCTGATTTATTATACTTGTGAAGTTTAAGATCATTTTCAACAGTATTTTTTAAGTCCTTTGCTTCATTTTTATATTCATCATATTCGGGTTTTTTATCGATTTTAGATAAATATTTGTCTAAAATTTCTTTTAGGTTTTTTTTTCAGATTTATAAATTTCATTTCTAGATATAGGTATTCCTTTTAAAAAATTATTTATATCATTGACTAAATTATTAAAAAGCCCCCTTTTCTTTTCAGAGTCTTTGTTTGGTTTTTTAGATAAACTATCGTATTTTGATTTTATCAAATTTCTTGTGATATTATACATAACATTACACCTCTAATATTTTCATTATAAAATAATTAAGCAATAATACGAGTGAATTACATCGAGATATCCTTTACAATTGCAAAGATAAAAATATCATTTTATCATCGCTATTAAATAAAAAACTGTTCCTACAGCGTAGTTTAAAATTTACACACGATTAATTATAGTTTGTAGCTTTCTTAAACCTAATTTTATTATGTTACAGAAAAATATTTTTATACTTTATATACATCCCTCACCAGGGTTTGTAACGACCCGGTATTTATATCTTCCACTTTTAGCTTGCGCAGTGATGTTGTTATATCGTAGGCAGATTGGATATGCATGCTATCGTTTACTTATTTTGTATTTCAACCATGTACTCCCAATCCCAAAGCGTTGAAGATTCATTGCGTCAACAAAATGTAAACAGTTATCGTTATATGTAAGCATAATATTTAAACTTGAAAAGATGATACTTTTTATTTCTAACAAATGTTTTATATGGCCATATTTTAAACAAGCTTGGGGAATATAATGTAGGTTAGCAGCAATCTCAGTTAAAAATTTTCTAAAATAAATAGAGTGTTTTTACCGTATTTATCAACTAGTACGAATGATTAACATCTGTAATCTAACGATTTTCTTGTGGACTGTTAGCTTTCAAGCGCTAGCGTGCGTTTGCATTTTTGTAATTACTTGCGATTGTGTTTTGTATTCGCGTTTAATTTGGTAACCATTGTTGAAGATACATCGCTTCGTTTTGATTATCAAACACGGCCAATCTGAACCGCCATTGTTAAATTTTAAACAAAAAATTCTTCTAAACCTACAATGAGTTTTTTTCTTATATTCAATACATACTTAAGTTTCTACTCTTAAAAATTAAATTAGAAACATAGTTGCAAACATTTTTCAGGAGTTTTATTTAACAGGCTAATTTGTTTATCCGTAACATAAATCTAGATTTTTTTAGTTATTGTATTTTGCATATTTCACATATTCTCACCAATGTATGTTGCACTGTAAAATTGTCGAGCAATTTATAAATTTTTTAGAAAAGGTTCAAGTAAAATACAAAATCAAAAATATTTGTAAAATTAATTTAATCTACTATAAATAAATTATTATAAAAAATGAGAAAAAGCCACTAAGCTTTGGTTTAGTTGGTTATATCATAAAAAAAATTTGATAATATTAAATGAACGCCACAGGACTTACGGAAATTAAAATTTGAAATAGATCTTGCGCAAGACGAATAATCGAAGGTATCGTAAAACCAAGAATCTTCAGTCAAATAGAGCGTTAATTTGCATATTTATATATATTGTTAAATTATTTGTTCTGAAATAAAGAATCAAATCATAATCTTTATTAGCAAATATTTTTAATTAAAGGTTGTGTTGAACTTGGCAATAGGTCGTTTAATAATTAGTGTTTTCAACGAAACTGAAGCAATTCCTGTAGAAAACGCACAAATTGCAATCAGTCCTACAAATAGAAGTGGAATTGTGGTATCAGAAATAACTACAGATATATCCGGAAAAACCAGAATAATAGAATTACAAGCACCTAGAAAAGAATATTCTATGGAACCAAGTACTATTAAGCCTTATAGTGAATACGATTTAACAGTAAAACATGAAAATTTTGATACTGTTACTATAAGAAAAATTCAGATTTTACCTGATGTTTTATCCGAAGAAAAAGTATTTTTGAAAGTATTAAAAGAAGGAACTTCCAAAAATGTAAATTATTCAATACAAGACCACGTTTTATATGGGAAATATCCGAAAAAAATACCTGAGGATGAAGTAAAACAGCCATCTTCAGCAGCTAATTTTGTGATACTAGAAGAAGTTGTAGTTCCTGAATTTATAATAGTACATGACGGTTTACCTACAAATAGTTACGTGACGAATTATTGGGTTGAGTATAAAGATTATATAAAAAATGTTGCTAGTTCTGAAATATATCCAACTTGGCCGTATGAATGTATAAAAGCTAATATCTTAGCTATAAATTCGTTTACTTTGAATAGAGTTTATACTGAATGGTACAGAAGTCGCGGTTATAATTTTACTATTACCTCTTCAACTGCTTACGATCAGAAATTTATTTATCAAAGAAATGTTTTTCAAGAAATTTCAAATGTAGTAGACGAAGTGTTTTCAAATTATATTACAAAACCAAACATTAGCCAACCCCTATTCACTCAGTATTGCGATGGAAAACAAGTGAGTTGTCCAGGGTGGTTAACTCAGTGGGGTTCAAAATATCTAGCAGATGAAGGATATAATTATATGGAAATTTTAAGAAATTTTTACGGCCCAGAAATTTATCTCGCTTCAGCTGAAAAAATAGCTGGCGTACCAGTTTCTTATCCTGGAAGTACATTGCAAAATGGTTCAACTGGTTCATCAGTTAGAGTAATTCAAGAACAATTAAATACTATAAGCAAAGCCTACCCAGCAATACCCAAAATAGCTGTTGATGGAATTTATGGTCCAAAAACAACTGAATCTGTAAAAAAATTTCAACAAATATTTGATTTATCACAAACAGGTTCAGTAGATTATCCGACTTGGTATGAAATTTCTAAAATCTTTGTTGCTATAGAAAAAATTTCCTAAAGCATACTAACTTATACAAAATATATAACTTTGTATAAAATTTTATATATATCCGCGAGAAAACCGCCAAATATTTATTTTATCAAAAATAACATATACTCACATTGTTTTTTTATCAGCTAATTTACTAATCTTTACATTACCAAAAATAATTCATAAAACCTTCTCAAAATTCTGCAATTTGGTATGATATTTTAAAAAATTTAAATTTACGAATAACTTTTGCTACTTATTTGATTACTAAAATATTATTGTTTTTTCACTGAATATTTTAAATTTAACACCGTTTAGTGTTTTTTTTTAAAATTTAAGCAAAAATAAAAAAATCAGAGCAGCTTACGAACCAAAGAGAACAAGAAATAAGAAATGAACTTATGAGAATGAATAGTGCTGAAAGAAAAGGTATTACAATTAGTGACGCACGAGGAAAAAAAGTTGGCAAAAAAGAAGGTGAAAAGAACAAAACAATTATTTTATCATTACTTTTCACCATAAACATAAAATAAAATCTATCTCATACCGGTAATCAAACGTTTACGTAAATTTTTACCAGAGTCATCATTTTTAATAAATAATGCAAATTCATCATTTGACATAGACAACCAACTAACCCCTCTTACCGCTTGATTTCTGTCTACACAAAACACCACATGGGGTTCAAGTACATTTATTACACTTGCGCCAGCAGGTCTAGAACCATTATTAGGTCAGGCTCCATTTGCGTATGCTAACCAAAAAGTAGCTTTTTTCCTTCAACATTAACTGTTTCCTGCGTGCTTTCAATAGTATTACCATTTGATAAACTCCAAGGTATATCAATATATTCTCCTGCATCTGCAAGATAAGATTTAGCAGCGTTTAAATAACCTTCATGATGATCGTTTCCGAGTTTTATACGGTGATGTTGATGATTTGGCATAATATCACCTGACTTACTAAAATTAATGTTAAAAAATCACCTACTATCCCAAATATAAAAAACGAACCTAACCCGTGATATGGCTCACGACAATAATTTCTCTTTAAAAAATACATATAAAACTCCTCCTTACAATAGTTATACGTCAATTATTATTCTCATTTTATTCATTAAATATGCAAAATTTAAATTTTTATTATTAGACCTATTTCTAAACTCAAAATCCCAACCTATGATTATACAGACTCAGTCTTCATTTCAAGTATAAATTCCTGTGAGCTCTACAGTACTAATTTAGTGTTAGCGATTTATTGTTTTTTGTCAACATTTTTTATATTTTGAGGCAATTCATATGACTAAACTAAAATTTAGCGGTTTTCCCGCTTTTTTTCTATAAAAGTAACGAAGTCTAATATTTATAAAAATTACATATTAATTAATAGGTAAAGGTGTTTTTATTTGTTTTCTTTTTTGTTTTATATACTTAACAACTTGATTTTTTTTATCTTGCATGTAATAAGTCCAAATTTGTTTCCGAAAACGCTTTCTAATAAGGAAGAACAAGAATATTTAAAGCTAGCAGCAAACGGAAATATTAAAGCTAAAAATAAATTGGTGGAACACAATTTAAGGTTAGTTGCTCATATTTCCAAAAAATATTGTTCAAATAAATTAGATATAGAAGATTTGATTTCAGTGGGAACAATAGGACTAATAAAAGCCATAAACACCTTTGATTTTAAAAAAGGTGCCAAATTGTCTAGTTATACAGCAAGGTGTATAGAAAACGAAATATTGATGTATTTAAGAAGTAACAGGAAAACTGGTTTGGATATTTCTATGAGTGATGCAATAGAAATTGATAAAGATGGAAACTCTCTCACAATATTAGATACAATAAAAACAGATATTTCTATAGAGGATGAGATATCTAAAAAAATAGACATTCAAAAACTGAAAAAGATTTTAATTTCTCATTTAAACTCTAGAGAAAGAATAATAATTTTTTTAAGATATGGTTTAAATGGAAACAAAAATTTGCCACAAAGAGAAGTAGCAAAAAAATTAAAAATATCTAGATCATACGTATCAAGAATTGAAACAAAAGCTATAAATATCTTAAAAGAATTTTTTATTGAAAACTAACTATATTTATTAAATTCTTTTCATCAAATTTTGTGTTGCTTGAATTAAAACAAAACCAACTAATTAATAAATTTAAATTCACATTTTTTTCTAACAAATATTCAGTTTTTTGCAAAATTTCAAAAACACTCACTTTTTCTAAAATATCTTTTAACTCATTTTTTAATGTTTTGATAATATTTTTTAAACAATTTCTATCTTTTAAGTTTTCTTCTTCAAATAATTTCACTAGTTCAAACTCTTGATTCGAAAAAATATATTTTATGATTTTATTTGCGATTTCTAAAATATTGTCATCGAAGATAAATTTTTCTTTGGATTTTATACTAAAGACTTGAACCCTTGATATTATAGTTCTTAATAAAAAATTCGAATTTTTGCACAAAATAACTAAAAAATTGTTTTTAATAGGTTCTTCTAAAATCTTCAATAGAGCATTTTGTGCTTGAATTGTCAATAAATTTCCGTCTGTAATTACGAAAAATCTATAACTACACTCACTTGGTAAAACAGCCATTTGAGTTTTAATTTCTCTTATTATGTCTATGCCTAAAGTCTTAGACTTGTTACTGGAAATTAAACAAAAGTCTGGATGAATATTATTTTTTAACTTTCTATCATTTATTTTAGAAATCAAAATCCCAAAAATATTTTTAGAAATTTCTAAAATTTCACGTAAATTATTACTTTCCAATATAAATGCATGTGGAAGTTTATCCTTTAAAACCAATTCATATAACGATTTTTCCAAAATAAATCAACTCCACAATCTAAATTTATATTCCGAAATTATTAAAATATTTTATTTACCAAAACTATTTATATAAACCTTACCAAATTTATATTTCTTATCATTATAATTGCAAAATTTAATAATATTGAAATTTTTAAGTTTAAACAATTAAGATCTACCTCTTGTAAACCCTTATTACCACAAGCCAACTCTTGCTTTGGGAGCAACGTACATCTTATCGCCTTCTTTAATATCAAAAGCCCTATGAAATTCTTCAAAATTCGCAAGTGTTCTGTTCACACGAACTTTGTTGATACTATGAACATCAGTAGTACTAAGCTGCTTTAAATATTCAGGAGTAGCGACTATTCTCCATATTTTTGCCCAACTTTCAAAAAATAACTTATAGTCAGGATTTTTTTTCTCAGATAAAATATTTAGCATACAAGAAATACCACCGACATCAGCAATATTTTCAAAAAGAGTCAACTGCCCATTATTAATAATACCATCAGAAATTTCAATACCATCGTAAGCTTTTATAAATTGTTCGCAATGTTTTTCAAAATTTTCAGTATCTTCAATATTCCACCAATTAAAAGCATTGCCATTTTCGTCAAATTTTGAGCCTACAGAATCAAAAGCATGACTAATTTCATGTGCAATAACTGCACCGATTGCTCCCATATTTTGTTCTTCTGAAGCATTAGCATCATAAAATGGTGGTTGCAAAATTCCTGCTGGAAACACAATTCCATTGTATTGTGGATTGTAATAAGCATTTACGGTATACACCGGCATCTCCCATCTTGTTTTATCAACAGGTTTTTTAAAATCTTCCTTATCTAATTCTGTGAGCTTTTTTTGTATTTCGCAAATATTTAAAAAATAACTTCCATTATTTTCATAATTCTTAATTTCAATACTATTTAATCTATCCGACCATTTATCAGGATATCCGATCTGTATGCTCATTTTTTCCAATTTCTTTATAGCCTTTTCCTGCGTAGCCCTGTTTATCCAGTTTGCACTATTAATTTTTTTTTTGTACTGTTCTATAATTTTTGAAATCATATTTTTTACGTCTTTTTTTGCATCTTCTTTAAAATAATTTTCAACATAAATTTTTCCTAAGTCATCGAATAGCATTCCTTGTACAGCTTTTACAGCCTTTTGTTCAATTGGAATTGACCCTTCAACACCGAAAAGCGTTTTATTGAGAATATCAAAAGCATCTGTAAATTCTTGTGATAAACATTTTCCGTACCAAATTAATATTCTAGTTTTTGCATATAGTTTTAAAATTTCCAAATTTTTTTCTATAAAATACTCAACAGATTTTTCAAATTTTACTTTTTCAGAAATTATAACGTAATTTACGTTACCATATCCCAAATCTTTTATAAGCATAGAAATATTTATGCCTGAATATAATCTGCTTAAATCATTGATTTTGAAAACATTGTAAGTTTTATCGACATCGTGAAGTTCTTGCGACTCCAATGATACGCCAGCTAAATCTTTTTCAAGTTTCGTAACTATTTTGGCTTCTGAAACAGCTTTTTTAGTTTTTGTACCAGATAGTTTCAGAAGTGTAGCTATAAATTCCTCATAAGCTTTCGTTGCTACTTCGCTGTCAAGTGTATGTTTTGATAGGTGTGTTGTTAATCCTTGAAAACATAAAATATTTTTGCTGCTGTCTCTAGCATCTGGGATTATCTCAATTGTTAATATTGAGCTGTTACCGATTTCTTTATAAGCTAGAAGATCTGCTACTAATAATTCTTTTAAATCTTTGGCGTTATCATATGCATCTATATATTTTTTAATTGGTGTTATACTTTGTAAATTACGATTTTCAGTGTCTATAACTGACTTATAAAGATCTGAAAGCTTTTGTTCAGATGTGTTTTTTCCATTTTGTTTAGAAGTTAATTCCTTTAAAATATTTAAAATTCTTTCTTCGTTTAACTCTGTCACTTCATTCAAAGTATCGCTAGATGCTTTTCCAGGAACAATTTTCGCATTTTTAAGCCATTTTTCATTTACATAAGTATAAAAATCGTCCTGCGGACGTAATATTGTTTTTGAAATATTATCAGAATTTTCGTTGATATCACTATTATTTTTTGTTTGAGAATTGACTATCGCGAAAATCACGACTGAGAGGCACAATAAACCCAACACGATAAATATTATTGTATTTTTCTTTTTATTTTGCTTTTTATTTTGCTTTTTATTTTGCTTTTTAAATTGCCTAATTGGACTATTATATTCCATTTTTATCTTTTCTCTTTTCATAAAAAACTAATTTTTTTGTATTACAAATTTATTTTTAAATGAAATATTTTCACGTATTTTTATTTTAATATATTCCCAAATTTTCTATTTCTATTAGAAAAAATTTCTATAGCACAGTCCAAATTTTTTGGTTTAAAATCTGGCCAAAAAACGTCTAACACTATTATTTCAGCATACGCAGCTTGCCACAACAAAAAATTTGATAATCTATGTTCACTTCCAGTTCTTATAATTAAATCTAATTCAGGCTGATTTTTTGTATATAATTCATTAGAAAATAGATTTTCTGTTATGTCTTCTAATTTTATTTTATCATTTTTGAAATCTAATGCTATATTTTTAGTAGCGTTAACAATTTCACTTCTACTTCCATAATTTAAGGCTATATTTAATGTTAAACCTTTTTTATTTTCTGACAATTTTTTAATTTCAGCAGTTAATTTTTTTATTTTTTCAGAAAATTTCGACATATCACCTAAAAAATTTATTTTTATATCATTATTTACTATATTCAATAAAACTTTCTCCATTTTTATTTTAAACAATTCCGTTAAAAATCTGATTTCAGGCTTCGGCCTTTTCCAGTTTTCAGTTGAAAAAGCATACAAAGTTAAATATTTCAATTTTATTTTATTGCAATAATTAACTATTATGTCAAAAGTTTCGGCTCCAAATTTATGACCAGCCATCCTGGGCAAATTCCTTTTCTCAGCCCAACGCCCATTTCCATCCATTATTATACCTACATGTTTCAACGAATTATTAACAGTTTTTATTAAATATCACCTCTTAATAATTATATCAAAAAAATTTATAGAAAAATTTCAAATATTTAATTTGCTTAACAAATAATTTATGGATTGATTTGGTTAAATTTATATTAAAATTTAGAGAAATATAATAAAATACGTAAAGTTATTATAGTGGTGAGATGAACGGCATTTATTTTCGAAAGCAACCAATAAATAAAAAAAATAAATTTTTTTAAATAGACCTATCCTAAAATCTAGCTCAAAGTTATAAATACCTGAAATTAAAGAAATACGAAGTAATGTTTTTTTGTTTATAGTCATCGTAATTGAAAAATTTACGATTTCTTCTTAACCATTTTTTAAGGTTAGCCCGTTTGTGTTCGATTGGATTTTTAATCGGAGAATATGGTGGAAACCATAAAATGCGACAATGATAAAATTTTGCAATCGCGTTCAAAGCCTTTTTTCATGAAATAAAGCATTATCCATAGCAAAAACACTTTTTGTATAAGTTTTCATGCACAAATGCCATTCGAACTAAATTTTAAACTATTCGAAATTCTTATTCCAACTGTAGACAAATGGTGCAATTATTTTATTTTCGAGCTGCGGAACATTTTTTATTTGTCTAGCAACCGACGTTTGTGCGTTTAAAACGTCTTCTGGGACGAATTCCAAGTATTTTTATGTATTTAATTTTACGCATATTCGCGAAACATATACGCCGGCTTCATCAATATAAATAATTGGCGTGTTTTCGAGAATTCATGCCGATTTTTTGTCACGCTTTGAATACGCAACTATTTTTTTTAAACGTATTTTTAAATGCGCTAGTGCTGCAAAAATTTCCGAAGTTGTGCCACCAACGCCTTCTGCAATGTCTTTCAGGTATGCGGACGGATTTTCGTTTATGTAAGAAATTAATTTTTTAGATTCATACTTTCTTGGTTGACAGTTGAGTTTTTTCTTGTTAAGCGATACTGTTTCTGACTTTAATTTTTTTCACCTCGTTTTTGTCGTCATTCCTACTTCAAAAATTGCGTATGCTTGTTTGTGCTCTTGCTTTTTTGCGATATATTTGAGAACTTGTTCTCTAAAATCTTTACTATATGCCATCTTTATAAATCATAACAATATACTCTACTAATCATTTTCAAGTGGGATCGCTATACTGTGTAGTGTATAACTTACGTTCACAATTTTTCCAAAGACGGCGAAACTTATCTAACCAAGCATTTGTTCTTTCAACTGTCCAATATCTAAAAATTATAGCAAATTCATGTAATTCATTACGCTTAACCACTTCAACCGTAATTCTAAATAAGAATTTTAACCGCATTAGCAAAATTTTCTCCAATATACGTCAGTAACATTATCGGTTGTGACATGTATTGCATGAGATAAGCCCTTTTGTGTTTACCCCTAAATGAATTTTAATTCTTAATATTTTTTTCCCCGCTATCATAACCTTTTTCGTCGGCTGTATCAGAATTTTTTACACTTTTGGAATTTACAATTATCATTGTTGTTTTTGAATTTTTATCATCCGCAATACGTTCTGTTTGCGCAATTCTTCGCAGCATATCATCTAGAATACTAGTTTTATCTTCGCGCTTTTTTTAGACCACTTTTTAAAATTGTGCTCCGTTGCGGGAAATCATGCAGTAATGAACACCATCTACATCCTCTTTTTTCAAGAGATAAAGCACCACACAAAATATATCATATAAATTGTAATCCATAGGATATGTTGTCTTGCTACTGTTTTCAAGTTCTTTTCTAATTTCTTCAAATTGTTCCTTTGTTACATCATTTTGATATGTTACTCGCAATCATTTTCGCCCTTTTATAATTTTCCTTTATCATACAACTTTACGACAAATTTTGAAAAGATATTAAACAAGTTCTTATATATTGACACTCCTCATGCCTAAAGGCAGGGGATTCTTAGGTGTATACAGAAATATATTTTTACCGTCTTTAAGCCCAACATGCCATTGCCTCGTCCGTCATATAGCAGTTTAGGCTGATTTCCTTTTATCAGAAAACCACAGGTGCTTTTATGATGTTTAAAGTACCGACCCGATCCCGGTGAGAGATATACCCACAGAATTTACAAGCATATTTCCGCGTGGTTTTTTTCGTTACAATTTGGATAATTTTGACTGGTATATTTTAGATCGACGTATTCGATTTCAATTTCAACCATTTTAGATTTATAATCAATAAAATTTGCCAAACGGTAGTAAAGACCATGTATGCAGATTTTTAGCATTTTCACGGCTTGTTCTTGCCGTTTGGCGAATGTTTGTCAACTCTTCTAACCTAACAATTATAATACAAGTCTTTTTTTTTAAAAAAAGAAAAAAAAATTACAACATCTTGTGGCTTATATCTCCATAGCGGAGCTTTACGCCACATTTGGTAAAAACCCAGAAAATACTAAAAAAATAATTGACATCTTGAAAATTATATGCTACAAGTATTTTTGGGTAGTTGTATTAGTATTACTTATATAAACTGGTTTAAATATACATATTTTTAATTTTGTTTATTAAAAGGTGATTTAAAATAAAAAAATTTATAATCTTTTCAATTTCTATTTTATTATCATGTTCTTCTTTTGAGGCTGTAAAAAATGAAATTGTTTCTAAAGAAAATTCTAGCAAAAAGAAAGCCATATTTGTAGTGCCAGGAATTGGGAACTCTGTTTTTATTGACAGTAAAAATGAAATTATCTGGGGATTTTATCCTTCTATACCAAATATGTTATTATTCTATAGTAAATTATCAAAAAATACAAGTCTGCTAGAATGTGATGACAATGGAAATCCAATATTTGAGGACGTGAAATTTACTCCTTCAGAAGAATTTCCTATATCTAAAAATGATTTTAATTTAACAAGATACGGAACAGCGTTTTTATTCAAAGATATGTTAAAAATGTTAAATGTAAATTTTCGCCATAAAGGATGGAACGTTATTCTATTCAATTATGATTGGAGACTAAGCTGTAATATAACTGGTTCATCCCTAATTAAGGCAATGAGTGCTTATGATGAAATTATCATTGTAGCCTTCTCTATGGGTGGATTGTTAGTTTCTGAAGCTTTGAAAGAAATTGATAGTGAAAGAGTAAGATTGATTTTTAATATAGGTGTACCCTTTTATGGTGCTCCTCAAACTTATAAAAACCTTGCTGAAGGTTCAAATATGATAGAAGGTATTATAGGATTTTTTGCAGATAAGTTTACTGACTTTAAGAAAGTATTTATAAATTTTATAACAAATTTTCCTTCTGTTTACTACCTTTTTCCAACTTTTCAATTTTTTAAAGTAAACAGTGGTGGGTATTTACCTAAATGTGACACTTTTGAAAAAACTGTAGAATATATTAAGCAGCAAATTTTTTGTTTAAAAAACAATGGAACACCAAAAAATTTCTTAGAACAAGCAGCTATCTTTCATAAAAGCTTATATGACGAGAATGGTATACATATAATGTTATCGACTAAATACAAAAGTAAAACAAGATATGTTGCTAGTGGATCAAAACCCACTCTTATGGGAAAAGATAAAAATGGAAATTGGCTTTACGGACTAGGAGATGGTTCCGTACCACTTATTAGTGCTCTAATTGAAGGAAAAATTGTTTCAGAATCAGAAAATATAAAAATTGTTAATACTTCACATCAGGAGCTAATATATAATAAAAAAGCACTAAAATATTTAAAAATTAATATAAATAAAGAAATTTCTGAAGATAAGTAACAAAAAGAAACAAAATCAATAAAAACTGTAGAAGTAGAAAATGATATTGTTTTGAGTTAAATTTATTTCAATACAGAGTAAATCCATACTCTAATGTTGCGTATTTGTGCGTTATTGTAGCTAATTATTATCCCACGATTTCAAGTGCAATTAAATTCGTACCTTTTTGGATGTTTATCTCAGAATATCCTATATACTACAGTCAAAATTACTATCATATATTTCGTCAAACAAATGTAAGTTTCGTTTCAGGTGTTAATTCTTGTGGAGCCATACGAACTCATTTAATATTAGCAATTTATTATTTTTTGCTAGCATTTTTTATTTTGTAGAGAACCATCCGATTAAACTAAAGTTTAGCGGTTTTTCTGTCTTTTTTTCTATAAATTCGAAGATCAAGTTTAAAACTAAATTAGCAGAAAACCCAATATAACAGTTATTAATTTTCATTTTATGGAACAATTATTTAATTGATTTATTAATGATAACTGGCTTCATTTTTCAAGTGTATATTTTTTATTTTTAGTGATCTTTAATTAATTTATGCTAAATATACAGTTGCTACAATCACAGTAATTGGTATAATTTTGGTTTTTTTTAAACTACCAACACAATGGTTAACTGTTTTTTTAAAACACCAAATATTAAATTTAGACTATATTATTTAATTATTTTATTCACATTTTTTTATAAAAATTATAAAAAATCTAAAAAATTCAACCATTTGTTATTATAGTAACAAAGTTTAAAAAAAAATAAAAAAACAAGCCACTTTTAAATTTGATCGAATTTAAGTTAAAATATTTTGAAAATATGATTAATTTATTGTTATTGTGAATAATCTATTACTGACTCATCAAGATAAAATTTTAATTTATTTAAATTTTATTTTTGTAATAAATAAAGAATTATGTTATTATAACGTCGTAGTTAAATAAAAAAAGCTGGTCGAATTTTAATACATAAAATATTTATATTACATCTATAGCTTATTTATTTTTTTACTTGATCAAAATTTTTTTAATAGAGAGGTTATTTAAATCAGGAGAATTCTTAAAGACGTTTTGTTTGTACCAATAGTTTGTAGTAAGTTTATTTTTAATTTGTTAGCGGAACCAACATTAGATGAGATTAAGTTTTTACTTAATTCTCTATCAGAAAGTATCACACCAATAAGTTCACTAAAAAATCTTCAAAATTTTAATGAAACTTTGATTGACAAAAATTTAGAAGAAATTTTAAAAAATTACAAAACTAATACTATACCTTATACTATGGCTGCGTTTTGTATTTCCAACAAATTAATGGAAAAAAAATATCTCACAAAATAATGATTATGTTTAATAACTTAAATCACAAACTTTTAGAAAGGACTAGATATTCTGTAGTATTTAAATTAAATGATAAAATATATGTTATTTCTGTTTTGCCAATAAAAATTACTCTTTTAGAAGACTTTTTGAAAAATGAGACTTACAATTTAAATAAGCTCTTTATAATGGAAAATTCTGTTGTCGAAAATGATTTGAAGATTCCATTTAATAAAATCAGATTTTTTGAATTTTTTCCTAGCTCAACATCAGAAGAAATATATGAACGTAAAACCGGCAAATTTTATTACTCGTTAGGTTATATTATTTAGGTGAGTAATATTTTAGAAAAATTAAAAAATTGTGATATATTTCAAGAATTGACACTTCTTGTGAAACAGTACCAAAAAATATATCACAACCACTGCGATATTTATTAACATCACATCTTTGCACTTGCTTTTCTGAACTCACGTTTATATCTAAAAACCCTTGCATGTTTCCTCGTGCATATCCTTCGAAAACAGCACACTATTATTAATCTAAATCGGAACAACTATATCAAATACTAAAATTAACTTGGTGAGCCATCCGGGATTCGAACCCGGGACACCTTGATTAAAAGTCAAGTGCTCTACCTACTGAGCTAATGACTCACTGGCTGGGGTGGCTGGATTCGAACCAACGAATGATGGAGTCAAAGTCCATTGCCTTACCGCTTGGCTACACCCCAATATGGGGTAGATAATCGGAATCGAACCGACGACCTCCAGAGCCACAATCTGGCGCTCTAACCAGCTGAGCTATATCCACCACAATGGTGTGCTAGAAGGGATTCGAACCCCTGACCTACTGCTTAGAAGGCAGTTGCTCTATCCTACTGAGCTACTAACACCATGGAGCGGGTGATGGGAATCGAACCCACATAACCAGCTTGGAAGGCTGAAATTCTACCACTGAACTACACCCGCTTAATATCCAAACTCTATTTTAATTCTTATTTTAGCACCAATAATTTAAAAATGTCAAGAAATTTTAAATTTTTTTTATGAAAAAAATTTAATATAGTTGTATAATTATGATAAAATTTAAAAAGAGTGAATTAAACGTTTTATATAAATAAAAAAAATATGATATAATTATAGTTTTTAGAAAAATTGTAATAGTTGCACGAAACAGAAGATAATATGATATTTATACGATAAATTTGATATCTGTACATCATAATATATATTCTAAGTGTTAAAAAAATATTTTTAAAATTTTTTATAAAAAAACTTGACATAGATATAAAATTATGATAGAATTTAAAATAGATAAATTAAATATTTTACATTAATAAAAATAAGGATGGTAAAGTTAATGGAAAAAAATGAATCTAACGTAGTGACTATGGTTATCATACAGGTAATAGGAGCAATAATGACAACGGTATCTACAATGTTTATTAATAGAATTTTAGTAGATAAAGTTAATGTTGATTCAATTTCTATAAGTGGTTATTTTGAAAAAGTTGGAACGTTTCAAGGGAATATTCCAGTAAATATAGAGGAAAATTTAAGTAAACTTGTAAATAGTTTAGAAACTGGTAATGTAATGATAATTGGTGCAGCAGGTGCTGGAAAAACCACTTTAGTAAATTCATTAGCTAGCAAAATTAATAATGGTGAAATCGAAATCTTAGAATTTAAAGAAATATGTAGAGTTGATTTGTCAAAGGCTACGATGGGTAAAGGTGGACAAAGTACCACTATTTCTAGGGTAGAAGCTATGTTTAGTTATGCAGAAAATAATAACGTAATAATACATTTCGACGAAGGTCATCAAATAGCTAAGCTTGGCCTAAGTGACGTAATTAAAATGATGGTTGATAAACACCCGAATGTAAGAGTTATTATTTCAACAACTACTGATGAATATAACAAATACATACAACCAGATGCAGCTCTTGAACGTAGATTTCCAAAATTAATACTAGAATCATTGACACCAGAAAAAGCTTTTGAAATACTATTACTTGTTTCAAGACAATACGAAGAGACATACGATATTATGATTCCTGAAAACATTGTACAAATTGTGATAGATTTGGCGGATAGATATTTAAGAAATGACTTCTTTCCAGTAAAAGGATTCGAACTTTTGAAGTTATCTATTCAAATTGCAAAAAGAAATGGACACACTGAAGTAACAGAAAAAGATATTAGACATGCAATTACAGATAAAACTAAAATTCCAGTATTTTCATTAGATGACAATCAAATACAATCTTTATATTCAGATTCACAAGCTTTAATTCAAAAAACTATAGTTGCTCAATGGGATGTTGCCAAAAAAATGTTTGGGCTTATATTCTCACATAGATTAGGTAACAATGTAGCAAACAGACCTACAACAATGCTTTTAAGTGGCTCGACAGGTCATGGAAAAACACATTTGTTAGACACTTTAGTTAACTTCATAAATAATTCTAAATTTTTCTGTCCAGTCAATTATGTAGTCATGGATGCAGTAGCATTTGATCAAAACTTCTACAGCAATATGATAGAACAAGCAGCACAACATCAAGAAACTCTTTTTGTCATTAATAACATAGAAAGTATGCATCCGGGTTTTGTAGAGTTAATAAATGATATACTGGATAATGGATATGCTATAAGTTTAATTTCAGGTAGAAAAATTGATTTTTCAAACTGTATTATAGTATTTTCAAGTAGACATCCTATCAATAAAATAAATCAACCAGAATTGTTGCCAAGAATGGACGAAATATTGGTGTTTAATAAGTTAAGCCAAGAAAACATGAAAAAAATTGCTGGAATTTTATTCGAAAACGTAAAACTTGAAATGTTAAAAAAGGGTATAAACTTAAAGTTTGAAGATGAAAGTGGAATTATAGATTATATATTGAAAGATTGTGATAAAGAAAAATTTGGTGCAATGCAAATTCAAAGAAAAATACAAAGCCACATAATTTCTCATCTAGTTAACCAAAAATCTGAATCTCAAATTACTTTTAAAATTATTAATGAAAAATTGTGTATAATGGAAAAATAAACTTAAATAAATTTAAATAATAAAAAGCATTCTAAATTTTAAAGAATGCTTTTAATTTTTTGTAAAATAGTTATGAAATTTAATTTATAAACTATTATTTTTGACTAACAAAAAGTGAAAATAACAAAAATAATTATCAAAATTAAAATTATTAATTAATAAATGTTCAAAAAATATACACAAAAAAATTATAAAAATTTTAGATAAATATAATAATTAAAAATTTAAAAATTTTTTACTTGACATTTAACTGTAAACTATAGTAAAATAATACTTAAAGTTATTAAATTAAGAGGTTAAATTTTAGAAAATGGATAAAATTTGTAAAAAGTTATGTTGTGGGAGTTTGTCGTTGGTTTTTAGTTTTAGTATTTTTAATTATTTTGCAGTTTCCCCATAAAAAATTAATATTAAACCCAAATATTTATTTAGTACATTGTTGGTAACTACATTATTTGAAGCCACTTTGTTTGTAGGGCATCTCATAAATAAAAACTATCACAACAAAAAAGAAGATATAAACTCAACATTAGGGTTTAAACCAGAAAGCAATAAAAAAAGTTTTGAAGAAAAAGAAAAATTCGTCAGTGAGTACACCATTACTGAAAATGCCCTTAAGGACAAAGAAGGACATGTAATTTGCAAATATGAAAAGAAAACAAATAATGAAATCACAGTTTCGACGGTATATTGGAACGTGAAAAATAAGCTTCCTGGTAGAATAGGCGAAAAAATTTTTAGTCATTCTTGTTTTGGTGAGTTGTTAAAAATCATAAAAAATGAACTTGATAAAAAAGGTACTGTAAGTTTTCGTATTAAAGAAATAGTTTTCATCTCATATGAAGAAAAAATTGAAAAATTTGTATCTCAGATTGCTGTTACTACATATTCTGAATGCACAAGGTGGACTTTTTCTTCACAAGAAGTGCCCGTAAACACATCATGTATAGAAGAAATAACATTTTCGAATTGCTACCCAGTGGCTTATTGTAAAGCTGAATATTTATCTGAAATTCTTAATGATCTATCTACTTATGCTTTTCCGTTACATATTTTAGAAAATTTAAAACAAGTGAATTTTTCTGAAAATTGTAAAGATACTATCCCTGAAGCAATTCAATGTTTTGCGGTGAAACAATCACAACTTCAACTTTCAGAACTAAGTGTTAATTTATTAGATAATTCAGGCAAAAAATCTCACTTACGTAGAATAAATATGCTCGATGACGTAAAAGTAATATTTTATAGTATCTGATTATACAAACTCGCAATTAATTTAATCCTGAGTAAACCTCTTTTCCCTTTGTTTCTGTAAATTTTTTTACAAATTCTAAATGTTTTTATTTCCCTATTAATGCGTTCAATTGTGACTCTTTTTTGTGCCAAAAGCTTATTTTTCAACGATTTCTTCTTCGGTGAGAGGATGATTTTTTGTAGCTTTTTTTGGTATTTCAGTATTTTTTCGAATGCTGCTTTTGTGACGCCTTTGATCAATTTGAAATTTTAGTTTTCTTGTTTTTGTGATTTTTCATACTTATTCATTCGTTTATTTTACTATTTTTTTGTTTATGAACAGGTCTATTGCATATAATATCAAACCTTATGCTTTTTTATTTTTGAAATAAATAATATTTAAGCAAAATTTTTAATATTTCATCTCTATCTAGCTTCATTATTAAATTTCTAGCATTTTTGTATTGAGTAATATAAGTCGGATCTTGTGATATGATGTACCCAACTATTTGATTTTCAGGGTTGTAACCTTTTTCTAAAAGTGCACTATAAACTGTAGACAAAATTTCTTTAATACTTGTTTTTTTATTTTTGCTTACTGAAAACGTTATTGTTTCATCTTGTGCCATTTTTTAAAATCACTCCCTATATGAAATATATTACACCAAATATTTCAGTGCTTCAATAGCTAAAAAATAACTATGTTTTCCAAAACCCGATATTTGTCCGATGCAAACGCCAGCTATAACTGATTTAGATCTGAAATTTTCTCTGGTATAAACATTCGACGTATGAACTTCAACAAATGGTATTCTTGTTAGATAAATAGCATCTCTTAAACAATAACTATAACCAGATAAAGGACCAATATTTATTATACCACCAAAAATATTTTCTCGAATTTCGTGAATTTTATCTACGAGTTCTCCCTCATGATTACTATGAAAAACTTCGCAATTAAAATTTAATCTATCAGCATATTCTATAATTTGAGATTTAATTTTCTCAGCTGATTCTTCTCCATAAATACTTTTTTCCCTAACTCCCACCATGTTCAAATTTGGACCTAGCAGCACAAAAATATTCTTTCTGTTCATTGTTTAATTGTATCACCAAATTTTTATTTTATTTTAATATTATATTTTATCAACCAATAATTAACTTGTAAAAAATAAGCTATAGTTTGTGGCAAAGACATTAATTGACCGTACCAAGTATTATTTTTATTATTATCTATTTTTATCAAATTTTCAAGTTTGTCTTTTTTTACAAAGTTTAAAATTGGAGATTTATAATTATTAATTATTTCTTCTAATTTTTCGGAAACTATTTTCAAATATTCAGGATTATGAGTCTTGGGGTAAGGACTTTTTTTTCTGTTCAAAACTTTTTTTGGTAAAAAATCTTTCATAGCTTCTCTTAAAATATATTTTTCAGATTTTTTATACTTAATATTTATATTATAAACATACTCAGCTATTTTGTAATCACAATAAGGAACACGGACTTCAAGACCGTTGTACATACTCATTCTGTCTTTTCTGTCCAGAAGTGTTTGCATAAACCATTTTAAATTTAAATTTATTAATTCTTTCATATTTTTCTCAGATTTGTCTAATGTTTTTAAATTTAAATTTTCTATAAAATTTTGATATTTGTTTTCTAAATAATTATTTTCTATTTTATCTGAAAATTCTGGTTTTAGAAAATCTAATTTTTCGTCACTTGAAGGCGACCATGGAAAATTATCTCTATTTATGTAGCTTTCTTTGTACCAAGGATATCCGCCAAAAATTTCATCTGCACATTCACCAGATAAAGCTACTTTTGCAAACTTTTTTATTTCTTTGCAAAATAATAACAAAGAAGAATCTATATCTGCCATTCCAGGTAAATCTCTTGCTTCTACTGCTAAATATAAATTATTCACTAAATCTTGAGTATTCAAAATTATGTTATAATGCTTAGAATCTTTTAAATATTTGTTCATATATTTTATATATTCAAAGTCAGAATTCGGTTGAAATTTGCTGGTTTCAAAAAATTTGCTATTATCTTCGTAATCTACAGAAAAAGTTTGTAATTGAATATTTTTTTTATTGAAATACCTATAAGAAATCGAAGAAATGATGCTAGAATCTATACCGCCAGATAAAAAAGTACAAACTGGAACATCAGAAACAAGTTGTCTTTCAATAGAATTTTTAACTAAAAATCTGGTTTTTTCAATAGTTTTTTCAAAGCTGTCATTATTTTCGCTTTCAGACAATTTCCAATATTCCCAAATTTTTAACTTGTTTTTATTATCAAAAAATCCACAATTAGCAGGTTTTAATTCTTTTATGTTTTTAAAAACTCCATAACCTGGTGTCCTTCCTGGACCTAACAGAATTATCTCACTAATAGAATTTATATCTATTTCAGCTTCTATTAAGTCATGTTTCAATATACTTTTTATTTCAGATCCGAATATAAAAACATTGTTTTTAAAATAATAAAAAAACGGTTTTACACCCATTCTATCTCTAGCTACAAATAATTTTTGATTATGTTCTTCCCAAATCGCAAATGCAAAAATTCCATTCAATTTATTAACACTTTCTGCTTGCCATTCTATATAACAATGTAACAAAACTTCCGTATCTGAATATCCTATAAATTTGTGCCCTAAAACTTCTAATTCTTGTCTTAATTTGTCAGTATTATATAATTCTCCATTGTAAACTAAAATATATTTTTTATTTCCAAATCTAAAAATCATAGGTTGTTTTCCGTTCTCAACGTCTATTATACACAATCTCGTATGTATAAGGCAAATATTCGTTTCTAAGTAAATTTCTTCTTGATCAGGTCCACGATTTTTTAAGCTTTTTTGCATATTTTCATATATTTTTAAATTATTTTTTATATTTTTATTAAAATTTACTTCCCCAGCGATTCCACACATACAATTACCTCATTTTTTCTTAAAATCTATCTAGTAACTTAATATGATAGGTTTTTGTAAAGTGTCACTGTTTTTCAAGTTATTTATATATTTTTGTATTCAGAAATTAATAGTATCGTTGTATTTAGTCAACATCTATCTACCTTGAAGTGCGATGACCCCTAAAGATCAAAAATATGCTAAAATTATAATAAGTTTTACTAATCTTACTCTATGTCTTTGACATTTTGAAAAATATAACGGTGTTTCAAATGTATTTTTTTATTAAGCGGATCTTGTTGACATTGATCATGTTGAGTTTGTACCTGATTTTAAAAAAATGAAAGATATGTATGGTGATAGACTTAATGAAAATGGCGAAATTATAAATTTTAAAAGTGAGGAAGAAATTTATATATGGTGCAGAGAAAAAGAACTAGATTCAAATAAGATTAAAATTGAATATTCAGTTCCTGGCCCAGAAAGTGAAATAGAAGTTTTTCCTGGAGCAACAGAAAACGGAAAATTTTCTATAGAGAAAAATTATGAAAGAATGAAAAAAGTGCTTACTAAAAAAATTGACGATTTACTTGAAAAAAATAATGACAATAGAATAACTATAATAATTAAAGGACATAGTAGAGGCGGTTGTGCGGCAAGTCGTGTTTTAAATGAAATAGCCCGAAAATATAAAGACGAAGAAAACGTTAGAATAAACACAACAATCTTCGATCCAGTTCCTGGACCTTTTCATAGCGGAGAAGACGTAGAAATAGCAATTGATGGCAAGGTTAATAAATCTGCAGTTGTTTACTGCGTAGATCCTGTAAAAGGTTTTTTTAATTTACTATTTGAACCACAATTAATAAGAAATATAAAAATTATTATAATAACAGAAATCGACCACACTATGGGATTTTATGAAACAGAAAAAATAAATGTTAATGGTAATATAAAAATTGTAAAAAAGGGATATCAATTTGGTAGAAAAAGATACAGCCAAGGAAGATTATTTGAATTACCTACGGGTATCTATTTTAGTGAAAAAAATATGAAATTAATTAAGATAACAGATATTAATTTTAAAAATATATTTTTAAAATTAGATAAAAACAAGAACGCAACACAAAAGAGATTGAGTTTTTTCAAAGATATAATTATTCAAAGGCTTTTTTCTCAACAAATTGATACTTTATCTAAAAATATTTTAAATAAAAAAGATTGCATCGATGAATTATGTAGATATTTTACTAGCAGTGAAAATTTTTGCAATTTTATTAGAACAATTAAAGCTGAACTAAATAAACAAAAAAGTAAATAAAATATTTATGACATATGTTTAAAGAAAATAAATAGTCATAAAACTGAGGTTTTCACCGAAAAGAATATTTTAAAAAATTTTAAAGACGTTTTTGAAAATGAAATTAAGGAATGTAATGAAAATAAAAAATAAAATCATTTATATATAATAGCATATACAAATTTTGCACAAAATTTTGAAATTTTTTATTGTGCCACAGCGAAATCTAAAATAATCAAGTTGACATATTCACTAAAAATTTTGTTTTTTGATATCTGAAATAGACAAAATCATAAGAAACAAAAAATCATCTTTTCACTGAAGAAGAAATCGTTAAAAATAAGCTTTTGGCACAAAAAAGAATCACAATTGAACACATTAATAGGGAAACAAAAATATTTAGAATTTGTAAAGAAGTTTACAGAAACAAAGGAAAAATAGGTTTACTCAGGGTCAAATTAATTGCAACTTTGTATAATCATAAGTTGGGTTTTTGAGTTTAAAAACAGGTTTATTATATCATTTTTCTCCATAAAGGGTGGAGAACTAAACCCAAAGAAAATTAAACACTATTCCAAGCATCTTTGCACATATCTTCTAAATTATATTTTGGTTTCCAATTTAAATGTTTTTTTGCTAAGTTTGATTCTGCATAACAAATTGAAATATCTCCAGTTCTTTTTTTCCCAAAAACGTAATTAACTTTTAAATTATTTACCTTTTGAAAAGTTTTTACTAATTCTAAAACACTAGTACCTATACCTGTTCCCAAATTAAAGATTTTGAAAATATTTTTGTTTAAAACTTCATTTAAAGCACATATATGTCCACTAACTAAATCTAAAATGTGAATATAATCTCTTATGCAAGTTCCATCTGGAGTGTTATGATCATTTCCAAAAATAACCAGTTCTCTTAATTTTTCAGAAGCAACTCTTAAAATTATAGGCATAATATTGTTAGGTTGTCCTATAGGGTCTTCTGGTATCAAACCACTTTTATGTGCACCTATTGGATTAAAATATCTTAAAATAATTATGCTCCAAGTTTTGTCTGAAATATATATATCTCTTAAGATTTGTTCTATAAAATATTTAGTTTTTCCGTAAGGATTTTTAACATTTTTAGTTTCCATATATTCTTTAAAAGGCGGTTTGTTATCACCGTAAACAGTCGCTGAAGAACTGAATATCATTTTTTTAACATTAAATTTTTTCATAATTTCGCACAAACAAATAGTTCCTTGAACATTATTTTTGTAATATTCTAAGGGGTTTTTTGTGGATTCAGAAACAGATTTTAAAGCAGCAAAATGCATAACAGCATCAATTTTGTTTTCAATAAATATTTTTTCCAAATTTTTATAATCTAAAATGTTACAGCTATAACATTTTATTTTTTTTTTCGAAATTATTTCTATATTTAGAATTATATTTTTGTAACTGTTAGAAAAGTCATCCAAAATAATTACATCGTAATTTAAGTTCAAAAGCTCAGTACATGCGTGACTTCCTATATATCCAGCTCCGCCTGTGACTAGTATTTTTTTCATAGTTAATTTTCTTTTTGGCGGAGCGGGTGGGATTCGAACCCACGTGGATTTATTAATCCAAACTGATTTCGAGTCAGCCCCGTTATGACCACTTCGATACCGCTCCTTTAATTTTTTTACTTAGTAAATGACATTTTCCTTTTTGTTATAAAAAATAAATAAAAATACCTCAAAATGTCTTATTACTAATTTACTCAAAGTTATGAATATATCCTTTATATCTTCTTTCACTTTTAGGTTAACTTTAAAACTTTCCATAAACGAACTATTTAATATATTATCTTAAACATATGTTTTTTTATATTCAAAACTCACAATTCTATTATTTTACGACTTTTGTTTAATATTAGTCAAGTGCTTTTTGAGATAAATTAAATTATTGATTTTTCGGTTTTGGAAAACACTAAATAGTAAAGTTGGTAAAGAAAAAAATATCAGAATTATCGTGTTTATTAACATATACTTGTCTTGAATTTTTGGGCTGCTGATTTCTCAACAGAGTTATATTTTTGATTTTTTAGTTGTTATAAATTTGCAACTAACTCGCCTTTTTCATATAAATTTTCTGGTGAAATATCAATTTCGTCGTTCCAAACGACCGTTCCACATTCGATATGTGCAGTCTTAAAAAAACCGATATTTTTAAGCGGTTCGTAGTACCATTTGCCAAGTAAAGGTTTCATATCATAAATTTTTTTTCACCAGTTGAAAATAACAATAACAATGTGTAATCATCATTAGATTCTACAGAAACTGGACGAATAAGATTTGAAACATTCTTTTTCCTTTTACATGTATTCACAAAAATCATCTCCTTGCTTATTTTAATGGTTCGATTTTGAAAACAGACTCACCAGAAGAGGCAAGATTCCAGTTGGCTTCTAATTCTTCTTTTGTGAATGTCCATCCAAACTTGTACCATCTTTAATTTTCTGGGTGATACATGTCCGTTAATCACCTTGCCATCAAGAGAAATCTCAGCTTCTTCGTCTGAATAAAATGCGTGTATGTGAGGAGGATGTGCTCATCAAAATACATTCTTAATTATTATACCATAAAACATTGATAATACTGGCATTTTTTACTCCCTTTCATTAATCTTAATTTTTAACAATATTTTTTACTTATAATTATATTATACCACAATCCCAAGAAAAAGTAAACTAAATCAATCCTAGATTTTCGCTAAATTATAAAAAAACCTGCTGATTTCTCGGCAGAGCTGATATTTTTAGATTTTAGTTGTTATGAGTTTGCAATTAATTCGCTATTATCATACAAATCCTCTGGACATAAATCCAAATCTTCATTCCATGCAACAGCACCATACAGAATATGAACGGTTTTAAAAAAATCTTTATTTCTTAATCTTTCATACCCTTTTATCTCAAAATATGGTGTTACATCAAATATTTTTTTTTCACCTGAATCAAAGGTTACAAGTATTTTATAGTCTTCAAGCGGCTTTACATCTACAGGGCTAATAATATCAGAAACATAATAAACCTCGTCTTTTAATTTTTCATCATAATATGTTTTCATGGAAAAATCACTCCTTACTTTAATGGTTCAATTTTAAATGGTTGTTTATTTTCAAATGCTATATCCCAATTAGCTTTTAATTCTTCACAATGAATTTCAATCCATGCTATCACCAGTTTAGTTTTTTCTTTGGAAATTTTCCTTTTATCAACTTGCCATTAAGATTAAATGAAACTTTATATTTTTGATATTCGGTGTGAATGTGAGGAGGTAAATGCTCTCTGTTTTGCATTTTTAATTATTATACCATAAAACATTGATATTATTGGCATTATCAACCATGCTTCTCAACTTCTTTTTCGTGATATAACGGTTCATATTCGTGTCATACGTGCATTATTGATTTCTAAAATATCAAAATTATTACCCTTAGCAGCTTTATATAAAATTTCTTTTAATTGCTTTTCTATAACAGTCTTTATTTCAAATTGTATCATCGCAATTTTTCATTAATAAAATCAAATACATCAATAAATAGTTCACCAAAATTTGAATATTTACCCAAATAAAACCACTTTATATTTTTATCTTTTTTAAACCAAGTGATTTGTCTTTTAGCATATCTTCGAGTATTTTGTTTTATTTTTTTTTTACAAGTTTCTAAATCTACCTCTTCATTTATATAACTTAAAATTTCTTTATATCCAATAGCAGCTTCAGCAGTTTTGCTAATCTTCTTATTTTTCAACGACTTTATTTCATTTACAATTCCTTCTTTAAACATCTCATCAGTTCTCTTATTTATAATTTCATACAAAGCATCTCGATTTTCATAATTTAAACCAATTTTGGTTATATCGTAATTAGGTTTATTTTTTTTAGAATTTTTTATATGTTCAGAAATCGGAAAGTTATTACTAATGTAAAATTCTAAAGCTCTAGACAATCTTTTTTTATCATTGATATTTATTTTTTGAGAAATTTCAAAATCAACTTTTTTTAATTTTTCAAACAATTCTAAATTATCAAGTTTGAATAACTTTTTTCCCAATTCCATATCTAATTTAAAACTTAAAAAATTAATATTGTTCAAAAGAGAATCTACATATAAACCTGTACCTCCGCAAATTATAGGAATTTTATTTTTATTATTAACTTCTCTAATGCATTCACCACCGAGTTTAACATATTCAGCTACACTAAACTCTTTTTCTATAGAAACAAAATCTACAAAATATTGTTTAATTTTTAAATCCGATTTGTTGCTTATTATATTGAATTCTTTATAAATCTGCATAGAGTCTGCTGAAATAATTTCTCCATCCAATTTTTCAGCTAATTTTAATGATAATTTTGTTTTTCCAACTGCAGTAGGACCTACAACACATATAATTTTTATCATAAATGACTTCAACTTTTTAATTATTTAACAAAGTAATAAATTATTAATAATTTTATAGGATATAAAACAATATTCAAAATATATCTTTTGAACAAAAAAGGGCATGATTTTAAAATGATTAATGAATTAGTAGAAAACAAAACAAAAAACTGCCCACAAATTACAAAAAAACGTTAATAAAATTAATTATTTATGAACTTCTCACGGTCAAAAATGAAATTATCATACATCATTCTACGAATTTTCTGTTTCTTAGGCCTCTTAGTATTTTCGTGTAGTTACCTCTACCGTGCCATTTGATAATTTATGCTGTTAGCCTTAATATCTTATTGACTCTCCGCTCTGCGCAGATTCTTGGTTCATTGTCCGTCACTGGGCGGGACCCTGCCATTACATAGATTCCATTTCATTTCAAGCGTAAATTCTCATGAGATTCACGATACTTATTTAATATTAGCGATTTGTTATTTTTTTTTCAACATTTTTTATATTTTGGGGCGATTCATCCAGATAAACTAAAGTTTAGCGGTTTTTTCAACTTTTTTTCTATAAAATACTGACAAATTATTATCTTCAATTTTATGAATATTAAGAGAAAATCTCTTATGTGTGTATAAATTATTTTTTCTATTAGATTTTGGAAAAATTATATCGGAAGAAAACGAAAACTGAAAATGATAAATTTTACCACTTTGAGAAATATTTAAGTAAAAAAACAATACCAATTTTATTTTTAAGAATATTTTCTACTGCAAAATTTAGTATCTTTTCCAAAAATTAAAAATCACATCTCTTCAAGTATTATTAAACACAGCATCTTAATTATAAATTATTTTTATTTTAAGTTTTTTTATAGCTAGTGATTTATTTTAACGCATATATCTCAACTTCTTGTCTTCCATAATTAATACAATCTTCCCTCGTAGGCATAAATATATCAACTGCAGCTTCGTCTTTAATCAATGCGCTACCTGTGTCTTCAGCTAATAAATTAAACACTCTTCCGGATTTATCAAATACAATAAGCTTTTTGCCACGAGGAATTTTATTAAAATTTACAGCTGCTGTACTATAACTTATAGGTTTTTTTCCAGTAAAAGTTCTCGCTTTCTCATCAGCTGTATACGCAGTTGCTTGACCTGATAGTTTACAAGAATATTTTATTTCATTCCCACTCTTGTCCATTAATATTCCATTTCCCATATCTATATATCCAGATTTGTCTATAACAATCTTTTTCGCAATAGTTTCAATGTTTTTTTTAATGATATTAACTTTGCTGGTATCAATTACAGGTTTTTTTTTTGTTCCTACAAGCATTACTTGGTCAACAGGTTCAACCAAAATTCTTTTTTTTGTTATTTCAGAATTTTTGATTTCGCCGTTTATCTTAGTTTCTCTAATAAAAATCTCTTTTTCTCCGTTTTTTCCTTTAACAGATATTTTATTTATACCTTCTTCTAGATCATCAGTTTTTTTGATAATTTTTTTAAAAGCTATCTCTTCTTTTCTTATTATATTCTCGTATCCAACACGTTCAATAACAATCTCAGCATTTTCATTGATTTCAACATCCAAACTAATATTGATTATATCTTGCTCAAAAATTGGAATTTCAGCTAACTTCAAAGCTTGTCCCACGGTGATTTTGGTAGGCACAAATTGCAAAATTTCTCTATTATCTGCCTTAATATTAATTTCTACTTTTTTTTGCACAAATATAGTCATATTTGGTTTAACTTTAGTATCAAAATTATGAGACAAAACATCATTTTCTCCAATAATCATTTCTGATTTGTTTATAGCATCTGATACTGTGTTTTCTGAATTTAGTTTCACGATTTTTGATTCACCATCACACTCAATTTTTACATCAAACGCTCTTTTTATTTTTAAAGTTGAACTTATTTTATTTTTCTCTGATACTTCTACAAAATCACCATCAAATAAAGTTACGTTGGCTTGATTTAAAATATTTTCAATATTGTTACTAGTTGTTACAAATGTAATTTTTTTATCTCCGTCCTCAATTCTTATTCCTTTGCTAAATGCCGCTAATGTTAGAGTGACAGCTAGACTCACTGTAGTTGTTACGGTAACTTTTGCGATTTTTTTCAAATTTTTTCTAGATTTAAACACGTTCAAATTGGCAACTCCTAAATTTTTTAAAACTTAATACATAAACATTTTAAATCGTAATTTCACTAAGAGTCAAATTCATTAATTTGAATAAATTTGTATAAAACGACTAATAATTTTAAATTATAGTTAAAAAATGCATATAATAATAATAAAATTAGTGAATTATTAATTAAAAAATCAGGTTTTAAAAATATTTTTCAAAAAATTAATTGTTAAAAACAGAGAAAACAAATAGTTACAAATAATTACAAATGATTACAAAAATTCACTAATTTGATTTTATACTTTTTGCTTAAAAATTAGTTAATATTTAATTTAATTTGTGATATAAAATTACGAATTTTAGCTTGTCAAATATAAAACACAAAAATTTGTATAAAAAAAAAAATATAGTATAATGATATTGGCTTTGAATTTTCGGAGAAGAATGTATATAACCGAAAAATGGAGCGGTTTGAATGTTAATATCACTTCTTTACTCTAAATAGTTTTAATTTATTAATAGAATCGTGGGATTTGTTGTATAAATTTTGTTCGGATGCAAAATTAATTAAAAGCATAATTCTATGTAAATTTTTAGGGTCTGAAGTCCACAAGGAGGTGTTAAAAATTACAACATTGAAAAAGAATTCATATGAATTTCTGTTAGTTGTTTCTTACAAAATATCTGAAGAATTTATAGAAGAGTTAATTAATAAGTTTAAAAAATTAATTGAAAAAAACGCTGAATTTGAAAATGTTGATAGATGGGGAAAACGCAGACTAGCTTATTTAATAAACAAAGAAATTGATGGATACTATGTTTTGTTTAATTTCAAAAGTGTTCCTGATTTTCCAGAAGAAATCAGCAGAATTAGTGAAATAACAGATAATATATTAAGGTATATTATAATAAAAAAAAGTAATGAAATAATTTATAAAAAAGAGGGACAAGTTAATTAATTATGTTAAACACAGTGGTTATCATGGGCAGATTAACATCAGACCCAGAATTAAAGAGCACGTCTGCAGGTGTTTCAGTTGTTACTTTGACAATTGCGGTTACACGTTCATATGTTAAATCTGGTGAAGAACGTCAAACGGACTTCATATGTGTGGTAGCATGGAGAAATATAGCAGAATTTATTAGTAAATATTTCAAAAAAGGTCAATTGATAGCAATAGAAGGTTCACTTAGAACTAGAAATTATACAGATAAAGAAGGAAATAATAAAAAAGTTACAGAAGTAATAGTCATTAACGCCCACTTCTGCGAATCTAAAAGGGAAAACATTAATAGTTATTTTGGTAATAATCAAGATAATACTAGTTCTGATGAATCTAGAAAGAACAGTAAAAGTGGTTACTTTGAAAACAATGATGATAATTTTATTGAATTGGAAACGGTTAGCGATGATTTACCTTTCTAAAAAATTATAAAAAGGAGCAAAATTACGTGTCAGAAGAGCAACAAAAAGAATCTAGATATACAAGACGAGCAAAAAAGGTATGTCCATTATGTACAAACAAAACTTTTGAAAATATAAACTATAAAGAGCCTTATAAGTTAAGGAAATTTATATCTGAAAGGGCTAAAATATTGCCAAGAAGAGCTACAGGGTGTTGTGCTTTGCATCAAAGGAAAATAATGCATGAAATTAAACGTGCGAGGTATTTAGCTCTTTTGCCTTACAAAAATGGTTAATTTTATGTAAAACCACTAAGTATTTATTTTAGTGAATGAATCGCAAAAATATTGACAAAAAATAATGGCATGCTAGAATCTCAAGAGTGCTTCAACGAAAACCAAGTTGAAACTTAAAGTATATAAAAAAGATATCGTGGGGCTCATGGGAATTTATGCTTGAAATGGAGTCGGTTAACCTGCGACGGACATTGAACCAAGAATCTGTGCAAAGCAGAGGATTAAGATTCATATGGAACCCTAAAATTGACGGGTTTCTTTTTTTGATAATGTCTCAAATAGTTTAATATCTATGTATTTGTTTATTAAACCAGACAAAGTTTTGAATTTTAATTTTTAATAACAAATTTAAAATGTTTTCTGCTGCAACACAATGATAGGAAATTTAAATAAAAATCAGTATTCAATTTCGCTAATAAATTTCTGGTACTATATTATGTTTTTGTCGTCTACAAATTATGTCACTGTTTTCGGTACGTACAAGGTGTCTTTTTTCAACAAGTATAACAACCGAAAAAATCAAAATTTCAAACGCCATATTTTTTCACATTATGATATATAAAAATTTCACTGAGGGACAAAAATTTTAATGCAAAGTGAGTTTAACGCTAGGCAAACTACACAATATGCGTTGATAAAATTGGCTCTTATTATTTAAAATGCTGTAAATATAAAAATATTTATTGAAATAAAAAAAATTCTATAAAACCGAAACTTTTTTATTTAATTGAATATTTCGTTGAAAAAATTGTAATGAAAAATATATAAAACAATTGTAAAAATAAAAAAATTAAAATTTGATAACTAAATGTAGATTATTTTTGTGTCTAAAAAACAAGTTTTTTTATATAAAAAATAATATGGTACAATTAAAAAGCCTATGCTTATTAAAAAAATTGGGAAAACAATAAATTTAAAGGGGAACTTATTTGAAAGAAAATTTTAAAAAATATTCTTTACTTTTAAAGATATTTTTATCTATTATTTTAGGAATTTTAATAGGGATTTTTATGCCAAAAATTATTGTAGATGTTTTTATAAACATAAATATTCTCATTGGAAAATTAATTAATTTTTTTGTTCCATTGATAATATTAGGATATGTAATAAATGGAGTTTCTTCACTTGGAAAAAATTCAAACAAATCAATATTAATTACTGTTGTAGTTTCTTATCTTTCTATGATTTTTTCCGCATTTTTTTCTTATTTTGCAGTAAAAAATATTTTTTTTATTAAATATTTAAATATTAAAAATATTAAGATTGATATCTCGGACAATAATATAAAAAATAACATATTTTCTCAAATTAACATAGCACCAATTATGTCAGTTATGTCTGCGCTCTTTTTAGCTTTTATAATCGGAATCGGTATTTCTTCTATTAAAAGTGAGTATTTAAAAAAACTTTCTAGCGATTTTCATAATATTGTAGAAAAATTAGTAAAAAAAGTCATGATACCACTCATTCCATTCTACATAATAGGAACTTTTACAAAAATCAGTTCTTCCGGACAAATTTACAAAATTATAACAACTTTTTCTGTAATTATAATGTGTATAGTTATAATTCAAACTTGTGCAGTTTTGTTTTTATTCTTAGTGGCAAGTATAACGTCTAAAAGTAATTTTTTTGTTTTAATAAAAAATACTTTACCAGCTTATTTTGTAGCTTTAGGAACACAATCTTCAGTTTCAACTATACCGGTATCTATAGAATGTGCTAAAAAAAATAAAATATCTGAAAGTTTCGTAAATTTTGTTATTCCTTTTTGTACAACTTTGCATTTTTGTGGAAGTGCAATTTCTATAATGACAAGCTCGACAGTTATAATATTATCAAATAACATCGATGTAAATTTTAAAACAATATCAATTTTTATCTCTGTTTTTGGATTGCTATTAACAGCAGTTCCAGGAGTTCCTGCAGGAGCAGTTTTTGCAGTCTCAGAAATTTTAAAATCGGCTTTAGGGTTTAATCCTGATATGATTTCTTTAATAGTTTCAATCCATTTAATGCAGGATAGCTTTGGAACGGCTTGTAACGTTTCGGGAAGCAGCGCACTTTCTGTAATTATAAATTCAATTCATTCCAAAAAATTATCTAAAATTTAAAAAAGTTATTATATTAATTATAGTATAAAATATTTATGGAATGTTAAACACTACGGTTTTTATTTATTAAAAAAAATTGAACTGAATTTAAGGAAATGGTTACTTTGGTTTTAAATTTTAGAAATTTTGGATTCTTATTTTTTCTAATTATCCATAAAGTTTTCAAAGTTTTCAATGTATATTCTAAATTTTTCAATATAAACTATTCGAAAGTAAAATCTAATTCTTAGAGCGGTCTTTTTTTTTTACTTTTACTGTTTATCACGCGAAATTTTCTAACAGATAGGAGAATAGTGCTTATTTGTATAAAACAAATAAAAAATTGATAAGATTTTGTTAGGTATGATATAATCAACATGTAATCAAAGAAAGGAAGTTATATCATGGAATTAGATATCAATGTACATTTGGTTCTTGTGATTAATTATCATCTTTTCTTATTAATTATTTTATCTAAAATCTGAAATAAGTAAGTTTGTTAATAGCCTAATATAATGAAATACTTTTTTATTAAAGTTTTAGGACACAACTGGAGAAGAAAAATATCGTAGTATAGTTAAACAATTCTTCATATAAAAATGATTAAGAAAACAATTTAGCAAAAAAGTATCTAACTTAAAAAATAATGTAGAAAAACAGTGTAATAAAATAAGTAAGCACTATATTTGAGAAATATAAGCTTAAAAACAACAAATTTAAACTTTTTAGAAGCACTCCATTTATTACGGAACAGGATCGTAACCGCCTTCAAAAAATTTATTGCACCTTAAAATTCTTATCAATGAAAGATATATCCCTTTAAATGCGCCAAATTTTTCCAAAGATTCAATTGCATAAGATGAACAACAAGGATGAAACCTACAACATGGCCTCAAACAAGGCGAAATAAATTTTTTGTAAAAAAATATCAAATTAATTAATAATTTCTTCATTTTAAAATGTGCGCTTTATTGAAAATATATATTAGGGATCTACAAATATCCTTACTTTTTAGGTCAACAGATCTTTTTTTTGCTACAAACAAAACATCGTATCCTGATTTTAAATTTTCATATATTTCTCTATATGCTTCTTTAATTATTCTTCTAGCTCTATTTCTTTTTACAGCTATTCCTATTTTTTTACTCGTTACAATTCCAGTTCTATTAAACGAAAATCTATTTTCCATAATATAAACAACAAGTTCACTAGAATTATAAAATTTAGCTCTATTGTACATTTTTGTAAAATGTCTATTTTGGTTTATTATATTATTTTTCTTATTCATAACTTTAAAAAATCAATACGTTAATCTTTTTCTTCCTTTCGCTCTTCTCCGAGCAATAACTTTTTGACTGTTACTGTCGAACATTCTCTTTCTAAAGCCATGAACTCTTTTTCTATGAATTTTTTTTGGTTGATATGTTCTGAACATAAATATTACTCCTTCCATTTTTTTTTACTATTTTATAAAATAATTAAAAAAAAGTCAATGAGGAGTTTTCAAAATTTTTTCTGTTGGAATAGATATGATAGAAATTTCAAGAATAGAAAAATCTATAAAAAATGAAAAGTTTTTGTTTAAATATTTTGGAAAAGAAGAGCTAGAGTTTTTTAAAATGAAAAATTTTTCAGTCCAAAGTATAGCTGGAAATTTTTGTGCAAAAGAAGCCTTTTTAAAATCTATAAAACTTAGGATAAAAAATTTTGAGTTCAAAGATGTCCAAATTTTAAGAGGAAAATTTAAAGAACCATATTTTAAATTTCCAGAAAAATTATTTGACTTTTTTAAAGATAATAATTATGATTTTAGTATTAGTATAACACATACCAAAAAGTATGCATCTGCTGTTGTGGTTTATGCGAGTGTGCTGGAATTGGTAGACAGGCACGTTTGAGGGGCGTGTGTCGCAAGACGCGTGAGTTCGAATCTCATCACTCGCACCAGGTTTTGTGTCATATAATTAATATATAAAATGAGAATTACGAATATTTACTAGCTTATTTTTGTTGCTAAATTTAGGTTTTTAGCAATAGAAGTAAGGGGTTTGTTATATTTTGGTAGTGTAGCATGAAGTTATTTCTTAATTTATTTGAAAACAATTTAAAAATAAAAAAACACTTGAAATTCATATTTTAATAGTGCTACAATCGTAATACAAGTTAAATATGATTATGAGATTTTTAACTGAGTAATATTTTATTATAAGTACATTTGGTACAGGTTATGGCAGCCCAGTGTTTGTGAGTAATAGAGATAATGATGAATCATTTACACGTTTACCGTCAATTGATATTGCTAAAATTTGGAAAATTAATCATAATGAAGGAGGAATTCACCATAATGAAATTTTTTATATTATCGGAGAGCCTACTACGGATGGAGAACTAAATTGTGAACAAATCTTACGCGAAGATATTGAAAATATTAACAGTAGAACATTGTTAGGAACAGAAAAAGTTTTGTTATTCATACCTGACGATAACAAAAATTGTAAAAAACTCCAATTTTTGAATGGTAATAATTTTAATCAAATTAGAGAAAACAATAATTTTGAGGCAGTAATTTTTGAGAACTGTATACTGAACAACAAAGAAGATTTTGAATATGATTTTTCTAATTTTAAAAAATTGTCAAGCATTGTTTTTACTGTACACAATCCTAAACGTTTATTTTTAGAATTAAATACAATAGATTCTAAGGGAAACCCTGTGTCAATTCATAACGATGAAGAAAAGGTTTATTGTCCTAATAATGATTTTTATGGGAAGTATGTCAATTATATTAAAAATTCTAGAATGATGGGCTTAAGTTCAAAATGTAAAATTCATATACTTAATACTATGACTGGCGAAAGTGCCGACATTTGTGAATTTAGGACTGACAAAACTTAGATAAAGGCTATGATACCAATGAAACAATTGAAATTAAAAAATTCAATTGTTTGTATATATATTTTATAATAACTTTAGTTACTGAATCAACAAAAAAACGTTGACATTTGTAAAAAAACATGTCATAATAATTAAAATATCGTCATAAAAATTGGTTTTAATTATGGTGATCAATAAAAAAAGCAGGAGAGGAAAATATTGTTTAATAAAAGAATAAATAAAATTTTGGCAGTAAATTTAGCTTTGGGTTTAAGTTTTGCAGGTTGTAATTTTAGAGCAGTGGATACCAAACCACACGGGATTGCAGAGTGGGTAAAGTCTAATCCTGTGAAAAGTGTGCTTATCGGGTTAGCACCATTCGTGATGGGAGTTGGAAGTTACGGTGGTTACAAAATTTATCAGTATTTTCATAAAGAAATACCAAAAGAGAATTCTGAAATGTTTTGGATACATGGAGAAAATAATCCTGAATTAGAAGCAAATATACTTTATGTTAGCGAAGCTAAAATAGATAATAAAATACTTAATCATTTAGAATCGTCTAATTATTATGTTATTCCTACAAATATCGAAGGTAAATATATTATAAAAACAAAAAATAAACAAATATTTTTTCGTGCAAAAGGTTTTAATCCTGGATTAAATTCAAATATTGACTATATAAAAGTTACTAATTTATCATATAGCTGGTATTGTTTGCGCGAACATGATTTTAATGCCTTTGCAAACGAATTTATGAATTTTTCGGAAAAGAGTGAAAAAGTAGTACCCAAATATTTTTATAATAAAGATGAAATTGATAAAGAAATTGAAAATTTTGAATTTCAAAATTCTTATAGTGAAGTTCATAAAGGGGAAATTATTGATGGTAGTAGTGAGTATAAAGGAGAAATCTCAACAAAAGGTGAAAAATATGTCATAGACATCGATGACGAAGTAACTTTAATGAACGGTGAAAGATTTGTTTTTGGAACCGGGTACGATCCTTCTAAGGGCGAAGAAGACCCTATGAAAAGTGAAAAATTTGCTCCACTCGAAGGTTCTAAATGGTTAAAAATTTGGTTCAACGATTGTTGTGTGCAATATTATTTACTTGAATTTTAAAAAAATTTTAGTTAAAACAATAAATAGTTGAAAGCAAATAATTAGGACATGCCCGATTTTAACTTAAATTTGATAAAATCGGAAATTTATTCGTAATTATTTCTAAATTCTTTAAAATTTTTTATAAAAATATATAAATCTTTATGATAGTGTCGATAAATTAAAAAATCAATGCTAAATAGGAATTTAAGATTTTCTCGTAGCTTAAATGTTAAAGTTTTTGTTGACACAGACTCAAATTTATAGTAAAACCGACCAGGGGAAGTGAGTATAAAGATTTTAGTTGTTATATCTGGACCATCTGGAGTTGGAAAAAGTACTTTGATTAAAGAAATTTTAAATAAAAAAATTAAAAATTTAAGTTTATCTGTTTCTTTTACCACTCGAAAACCTAGGAACAATGAAAAAAATGGTGAAAATTATTTTTTTATTTCAAATCAAAAATTTAAAAAATTAATACAACAGGAAAAATTTTTAGAGTATAATGAATATTGTGGTAATTATTATGGAACTTTAAAAGAAACTGTAGATGGGTTTTTAAATAGTGAAGAAGTTTTAATTTTGGAATTAGAAACTTTGGGGTACTTTGATGTAAAGAAAATATATCCTAACTCTATCGGGGTATTTATATTATCACCAGGTTTTAAGGTCCTGAAGGAAAGGATTTTATTTAGGAATAGTCAAGATAGATGTGATACAAATAATGTTTCTGATAGATTAGAAAAAGCAAAAAAAGAAATAATGTTAGCTGAAAATTACGATTATGTAATTGTAAATGAAAATTTAGAAAAAAGCATAAATGATATTCTAAAAATAATAGAATCAGAAAATTTAAAAACTATTAAAAACAAAAATTTAATTTATGAGGTATTGAATAATGATTGAATTATCTGTACAAGAGGTTTTAGAAGGGCAAATTAATAGATATGCTCTTGTTGTCGCTATTGCTAAAAGGGCTAGGGGAATTTTAGATGAAATGAATTTACAAGGAATACCTGAGTTAGAAAAACCTGTAATTACTGCTATGAGAGAATTTGACCAAGGAAAACTTAGAATAGTTTCTAAAAATAGTAATTAATTTAATATAGTAATCCAAATTATTTGAGTAATATGCAAGAGCATGTGGGAGAGTGTTAAAAAATATATAGTGCAGAAAATGCGATATAATAGCATTGTATTAAGAAGCAATTTTAAAAGTTGATCTAAAATGATATAAAATATATTATTGTACACACATAAAAATTTCCCAAATCTGCTTTTGAGTAATTTAAAACTAACAACGTATATTATCGTCAATCAGTGCACTAGAAACTATTGGAATACACGCCGTAGGTTACGCGATGCTGTAAGTATGTGAGGCGTTCTATGAACTCTACGTTTTTAATTGTGAGAAATTCATAAGTGTTAAACAAGTGTTAAATTTGATTTTTTCTAGTTATTTAATTTTTTTATAAAGTTGGTATTGTATTTTGAACGGAAAATTAATAGTGTTTGAAGGTCTTGATGCTAGTGGTAAAAGTACTCAAGCGAAGTTGCTTTATGGTTACATAAAAACAGTAAATGAAAAAGTAAAATTCGTCACTTTCCCAAATTATTTAGAAGACTCTTCTGCTCCGGTAAAAATGTACTTAAATTCTAAAATTAGCGAAAATTTAGATGATATAAACTCTTACGCTGCTTCATCTTTTTTTGCAATTGATAGGTATATAACTTATAAGAAAAATTGGGAAAAATATTATAAAAATGGGTATACTATTATAGCTGACAGATACACAACCTCCAATTTTATATACCAAATGTCCAAATTGGACGAAAATAATTGGGATAACTACTTGACCTGGATTCAAGATTATGAATACTGTAAATTAGATCTTCCAAAACCTGACAAAGTAATATATTTAAGAATGCCAGTTTTACTTTCCCAAAAACTATTGAAAGAAAGAGCAAATTATGAAATAGATTTACATGAAAAAAATATAGAGTTTTTATTTAAATGCAGAATAACTGCAGAATATGTTTATAGAAAATACAATTGGCTAATTGTAGATTGTGCGTCAAAAGGAAATCCCAGATCCAAATATGAAGTTTTTAAAGATGTCTTGGAAAAATTGAGAGATTTTATAACTTAGTAAAAAATTAATCTTAAAAGTAAATTTGAATATAAAATATATACTAATTTATTTTTTAAAATTTTTCTATTTACTTTTATTTAAAAATTTGATATTATATTGTTAGTTTATAAAAATTAAAGTAAAAAGGGATGATTAAAATTGAATAATAAAAATTTGAAAGAAAATATTTCAATATTTAGTTTATTTACAGCAGTTTTTGTGAGTGTTGCATTTTTTACATATATGAGCGGTAACAAGCCAAATGTTTCAAACAACAATAATCCAAATAATTATCAATTTGATGATATTAATGATTTTTCACTCAGTAAAATTAAAAGAAAAGGAATAAAAAACATCGGAAATTCATGTTATCTTAATTCGTTTCTTCAATTTTTATTTAGTATTGAAGAAATTAAAGATTCTATAATTAAATATCAAGGTAATAACACAGTCCTTAAATGCATTAAAAATATTTTTGAATATTTAAGTAACAACGACAATGTAAAAGTTTTAAAAGAAGATGATTTAAGGTCAATCATATCAGGAATATTCAAAGATAAAGGGTTAGACAAGCAACAAGATTCTCATGAGTTGTTTAGCCTGGTTCTTGGAATATTAGAAAAAGAAATACCAGGGGTTAAATGTTCCTATGAACTAACAACTAGACAATATTTTGAATCCGCTGATAAAAAATTATCTAAAATAGTTAATGATGATCTGACAATTATTACTTTACCAATTCAAAATTCCAAAAATTTAAGTGACGCATTAAATAATTTCACTTGTAATAATTCTAATTTAACTATGAAATTTGATGAAGGCACTTTGAAACAAGATTCAAATTTATCTCAAAAATTTGAAAAATTATCCGATTACATAATTATTGAGTTAAATAGATTTGAATATCCTGAAAAAAAGATAAGTAATGTAGTCGAAATTCCTGTAAATTTAAATATGCAACCTTATACGCACGATAATAAAGAAAGCAATTATACGCTTATAGGTGCTATTTTGCACATAGGTAGAACAATAAATGGAGGACATTATCGTTTTATTCATCGTCCCGCTAATGATAATTATATCTTATATAGTGATTTGAATGTTACTATTATAAATTCATATAAAGCTTCGCATGAAATAAATAATGACGGATATGTATTACTGTATAAAAAACTATAAAGTTGAAAAATTATTCCATTTATTCAAATAAAAAGAATAAATAACGCAGTTCTTAATTTTTACATTTTCACATTTTTCAAAAGCATATTTATAAATTTCAAGTTGTCTAGAGTACTTTTTCAGCTCATTAATGTAATTAATTTTGCCTGTTTTATATTCTAAAATATTAAAGTTACCTTGTTCATCTTGAAAAATGCAGTCTATAGATCCAATTAAAATAGAATTTTCATAATCTATAGTGAATCTATATTCTTTGAACAATTTTTGACTATTTAATATTATACTTCCAAGATCGCTTTTTAAAAATTTCAAAATAGAAGTTTTGTTTATAACATTAGCTTGATTTTTAGTTATAAATCCATTATTTATCAGATCTGATAAATGTATATCGAAATTTTCGATTAGTTTTTTGTAATTTGCAAAGTATAAAAAATTATGTAAAATTGTCCCTCTTTCACTTGCATTTACAGATTTATTTGTTATAAACAAAGGTCTAGAATAAGCAATATAAGATTTCCAAGCGTCTTTTTTTATCAGTTCAGTAGCCGTAATTTTTAATGGAATTTTATTTAAATGATCATATTTATATTTAAAATTAAATCTATCTTTTAATTTATTTAAAAAATCATTATTTATTTTAAAATTTAAAAGCTCGGTTTCAATAATTTTTTCTTCGATTTTATTTTTAGAACTATCATGAAGATTTAGTTTTAATTTCCAAAAATTTTTTGGTATAAATTTTTCTTTTAAATCATTGCTGATTACATTACTATTGAAAGCGCACAGCAGAATTAAATCAAGAAAACACTTAGAGTTCTTAACTGCATAAGGAATTAATTTATTTTTATTAAATAAATTCAAATTTGACAATTTTTCAGTGTACTTCTCTATATTTTTTACATGTGCTGAAATTATTAACTTTTCTCTAGCTCTTGTCATAGCGACGTATAATAATCTCAAATTCTCTGAAATTTCCTGTTGCTTTATTTTAATTTTGATGGCTTGCCTCTGTAAGTTATCATATTTAATTATTTTGGTTCTGTCTTTTAACTTAAATCCCAAACCCAGTTCCGAATTAAATAAAATACTATCAGTATTTTTATTAAACTCTCTAGAACATCCTGCAAGTATACAAATCGGAAATTCTAAACCTTTAGATTTGTGAATGCTCATAATTTTAACTTGATTTTCAAAACTTATAACATTACTGGAATCATTTTTAAATAAAACATTTGTATTTTTTTCTTTTAATTTATCTGTGAAAAACAAAAATTCGGATAATTCTTTGTTTATATTGTCTTCAAATTTTTTAGAAAATTCTAGTAAAATTTTTAAATTTGAAAATCTTTTTTCACCTTTTGGCATAGTTTGAATTATCGAAATATAATCAGTATCTTTACATATATAATTTATCAGATCATAAATTAAATTTACAGAAGCGAAATTCCTATATTTATCGATTTTATTTATAAAATTTATACATTTTTTGTTATTTTGTTTGTATTCTTTTTTTAAAGCAAAATATAAGTTAATATTTTTATTATTTAATTTTATATTACTCAAATCATCAGAAGAAAAGCTAAATATTGGACTCATGAGAGCAGAAGCTAAAGGGATATCTTGAAGAGGATTATCTATAACTTTTAAAATAGAAATAATAACAGAAATCTCATATATATCAAAAAAATTCTCACTAGATTCCAAACAACAAGGAATATTATTTTTATTCAGCTCTTTTGAATATATTTCAGAAACGTTTTTTGTAGTTCGTAATAATATGCAAAAATCCTTGTAAGTAACAGGTCTTTTGGTATTCTTATCTTGAATTAAATATTTTTTGGTTATCATTTTCGAAATAATTTTAGAAATATTTTGTGCTTCAATAACTTTATTAGAAATATTAGATTCACCATAAATTATATTTAGCTCCACAGAGTTATTTTTTTCAAAATAATCTGCACCAAAAGTTAATTTTTCTTCTTCGTTATAATTTATGTCACTAGTTCTTTCAGACATCAAACACTCAAAAATAAAATTTATAGTATTTAAAATATTTTTTTGACTTCTAAAGTTTTTATCTAAAATTATTTTAACGGGAAATTCACTTTTAAAACTATCAAATAAATTATACGTATTTTTTTTAATTATAAAATTTTCAGGATTAGCATGTCTAAAACCGTAGATACTTTGTTTTACATCTCCAACTAAAAACAAATTTTTTCCATTTTTAGAAATCATATTAAAAATTAAATTTTGAATTTCATTAGTGTCTTGATATTCATCTATCATAATTTCTTCAAATTTTTCAGACAAATTTTTAGCTAAATCACTCTTAACAATATTATTTTTTTTGTCTCTTTTAGTAAGTAATTTTAAAGTCCATCTTTCTAAATCACCAAAATCAGCTAAATTTTTTTCTAATTTTAAATTATCTAATTCTTTACTAAATTTTTTAACTATTTCAAATAATTTTTTTGTTAAAATATATAATTTTTTCGTATTTTTTTCAGAATCTTCTAAAAAAAATTTTGTTAATTTTTTGGAAATAACATTTGAAACTTCTTTATTGTTGTTTTCAATTTGAATAGAATAAATATTTTCTTTAATTTTTTTTTTAAAATCTTTTTTTAATTTATTTTTATTAGTTCCGCATTTAAAATCATTTATTTTTTGACTTAAAATATTCCAATTTTCTCTATTTTTAATATTATTAAGTAAATCTTTCAAATTTATTAATATATTTTCAATATATTCGCTATAATATTCAAAAACAATAATATCTCTTTTAGATAATTCAAGAGAATTTTCCGCTAATTTAATAGCAAATTCTAAAATTTCTTCACAATATTTTAATATAGTTTCTCCCCAGATGGCTTTAGAAACATCTAAATTTTTATAATTATATAATTCTAATTTCTCCTCAAACCATGTTTCTTGAAAAGGAAAAGGACTGATAAAATTATATATTTTTTCAATAATTTCAATAAATCTATTATCATCTTTATCACCACTAAATATGTTAATTAATTCTAAAAAAACCGAATCATGCTCTTCATATAGCTCGTCAAAAATTTTATTAATAACCTGTTCTTTTAATACAGAAATCTCATTATTTTCAGCAATTTTAAAATTTGGTGAAATATTTATATTAAAAAAATTCTCCTTGACTAAATTATTGCAAAAACTGTCAATGGTGCCAATATTAGCTCTTTTTAATAAAATTTGTTGACGTTTTAAATTAAAATTTTTAGGATTTTCATCAATTTTTTTAGATAAATCATCAGAAATTCTTTTTTTCATTTCATCTGAAGCAGCGTTAGTAAAAGTAACTATCAAAATTTTATTTGCGTCACAAGGATTTTCAGTATTTATAATCTTTTTTATAAATCTCTGAACTAAAACAGCTGTTTTTCCGGAACCTGCCCCTGCCGAAACTAAAATAGAACCTGTGTTTATATTTATAGCATTTTTTTGATTTTCAGTCCAAATTTTTTTTATAAATAAAACCTCAATGTTTATTATACTAAAAAATATTTTATATTACAGTAAATTTTTATTATAAAAATAACAAATATTATAAAAAAACATATCGATAAATTATTAGTATAAAATACAAATTTATTAAATTTTATACACGATGGTAAGAATAAGATTAAATTTCATATGAAAAAATGTACAAAAGCTCTTGAATATCGAAATATGTTAAAAATCAAAAAATATTACAGTTATCGAATTGATAAGTATTCTACTCTTTTTTCTTAAAGTTGTAAATATCATATATAACTTCCGGCATATAATGGTGTAATCGTGCATAATTCAATATCTAAATTTTCAACTATCCATTGTCTTTTCTGATTTAGTGTATTCTATTTTTTCACCTAAATTTACACACTTTTCTGCATTTCTCAAAATTTGCAGAATTTCGTTCCCAGTAATGTCAAATCTCTCTCTTCCTAGTACATTCTTAGCTTTCGCGATAGATCCAATATTACTTCATCAATGTATCCGCTAATTTTTTTACTTGATCATTTTGAAAAATTTTTTACGATATGAAATTAGAATTACATTACATATTTTTAGTATTTTATGGAAACAATGTAATTTGAGGTGTTATTTATTACAGATTATAATTTAGAAAATACATTAAAATTGGTAAAAACTGGATGTAAAAAATTAAAAAAATTTGAATGTACCTTATCAAAAGAAGATAAAGAAAAATATCCTATAGCAGTACCAGTTGTAGATTCTTACAATAGAAAATTTGAATATGTAAACAATGACGAATACAAAGATTTTGTTAAAGAAGCTTTTTCTGAAAACGAAAATGATGGTCAAAACTTACTTTTTAAAAAATTATAAAGATGAAATTTTATGTTTTCAACAATTGAAAACTGAGATAAGAGGTATTATAAAGGATAAGCAAAATAAAATAAATTTAAAGCGAAAAACTAAAATTTCAAGAGACGAAGAAAAATTTTTGGTTCAACTTGAATAATCATTAAAACAAGCATCTCAAATTTTAGTAAAATGTAAAGTTGATTCAAAAAAGGTAAAAAGTTCTGCGTCTTTACAAGGGCTTATGACAAATAAATCTTTGGCAAATGCTGTTTATAATAGTGGCAAAAATACAGGTATGATAGGATCCTTGCTAACTGTTCAGGACTTTTTGGAAAATACTATGGATGGATTAAACAAAAAAAGCTTGGTATAGAAACGCTTAATAAATGGTCATTACAAAAGAAAATACTTGATGATGTCAATTACCAAAAAGGATATACAAATAGCAAGACAAAAATAGAACTTATACTTCAAGAAAGTAAAAACAAAAATAAAGATAATATTGTAAGTCAGGAAAAAATAGATGAAATAATTTTTGAAGCTAAAGAAATGGTGAAAAAATTTAATCCTCCTGATATTAAGAAAGAGAATGTAAGTACAGAAGTAAAAGCACAAAAAGAATATGCTAAAGAAACTGCTAACAAATTTGCTGAAAAATTAGAGAATTTAATTAATAGTTATAATATAAACGATGAAAATATGGAAAAAAATTTATATAGCCTTGGGAAAATGACTATTATTAATAATGTAATACAAGAAAATATTTCAAAAATCAAAACTGCGGGCGGCGGTGGAGGTTTTTTTGAATGGTGGACTGATAGTTATATCTGGAGGGTAGCAGAAGTTATTATTAAGATTCTTATATCCATTTTTTATTTTCTAGGTTGGCTTTTTGTGAATTTTAAAAAAAATTGAAAAAAATTTCTCATATTAGACAAGAATTGAATGAATGCTCTTGTGGTGCTGTTTGCGTGAAAATGTTATTAAACTGTTATAATATTGAAGCTAAATTAGCAAACATCTTTGAAGATGTTTCTGAAAATATTTTTAAAAATTTTGGATATTGCAAAAATAATCTCATTTTGGATTATCTTTTAAAATTAGGTCTTCATTCATCAGTTATATCTGTGAAAGAAATTGATAAAGTGCTAAAAATATGTGAACATAATGAAATAGATGTTATTCTGAATATAAAATCATCATTAAAATCATATGGGGGTCATTATGTGCTGTACTTGGGCAAAAATTTAAATAATATATATGTAAATGATCCTGCAAAAAAATTAGGGTGCACACCTATAAAGTTAGAAAAGTTGAAAAAATTAATGATACCCTCGTTATTTTCACAAATTTCAGAAAAAAACACTATAATAGTTGTAAGTAAGCAAAGCATAAATTTAGAAGAGTTTGAAATTAGTTGTAATAGATACAAAAACGTGAAAATTAAAATTTTTAAATGTTTGTCTAGCTATATAAGAAAATAATATGCCCAACTCACAGCCACTGGGTAAATTTTTAAAATAGTTAAAATTAATACAATTTTACAACATAATTTATCTATTTTGGAAAAATATATACTTTTCGACAAATTTCGACAAATAAAAAAATAAATAGAGTTATATAATCTTTAAATAATTCAAATAATAAATTCTATGAATTGTTAAGGGGTTTTATAATGAAGTTATTGGCATTAGGAAAAAAGGATTTTAGTTTAGGTAAATCTGATAAATTAGTAAGAATTGCAATTACAAATCTCGGGTATTTTTTATTTAGCATACTGGCCTCTAAATGCCCTATGTTTGAAAATTATTTTCCATTTGGAATAGCGTTGATAGTTTCTGTTCCAAAATGTAGATTAATTTCAAATTTGATCGGAGTAATTTTAGGATACATGTTTCAAATACATACAAGTGCTAGCGTTAGATATATTTCTACTGTTATAGCTATAATATGTATTGATTGGACACTTAAAGGACTTAAAAATTTTAGGAAAAACGATTTTTATATACCGATAGTCGTTTTTGTGCCGACTTTTATAACAGGTTTGACTTTAAATTCTATAGTAGATGGTTTTGAATTCAATGATATAATAGCAAGTTTTTTAGAAGCTTTGTTTGCTTCAATATCTGCGTATTTTTTCAACAATAGTTTTAAATTTATGACTGAAAATTTAAACAAATTTTCAAAAAAAGATTTGGTTTGTATTTCTTCGAGTTTGAGTTTATTTACTTTATTTTTATTGCAAATAAATATATTTAATATCTCTTTAGGAAGAATAATTTCTGGTTTTGTTATATTAACTTTGTCTCATTCTATAGGAATTTTTGGAGGTTGCATTTCGGGAATTTCTTTAGGCATCATATCAGGTATGTATACTTCTAATTTATATGCTCTATGTGGTTTATTATCAGGATTAGCTTCAGATTTTGGAAAAATAGGAGTAATTTTAGGTTTTTTTATTCCTAATTTAATAGTAAATTTAAAATATAGTAATATAAACAATATTTATGAAATTTTAATATCTATAATTATTTTCTGTTTTGTTCCTAAAGAAATTACAGACAAAATTAAGAATATGTTTAATAACAAAAATTTTAAATTAGATGTCCTGAAGAAATCAGTAATTCAAAAATTGAGTTTTGCTTCTAATTCTTTAATTTCTATGTCCGACTTTGTTAAACAAGTTTCTAATAAACTATCTGAAGTTGAAATTCCTGAAACAAAAAATATATGTAATGACACAGTGAATTCTGTGTGTAGTAATTGCAGTTCTAAAAATCTTTGCTGGAACCAAGAAAAAGATTTCACAAAACAAAGTTTTAATGAAATCACTAAAATAATATCTTGCAAAAGCAGTATTAATGAGCATAATTTACCTGAAAGATTTACAAAAAAGTGTTTTAAATCCCGTGAAATATTAAATTCTGTACAAGTTAATTATAATAAATTTCTAGCTAAAACCGAAATTAATAATAAACTGAAAGAATTTAGAAGTATTGTTTCAGAACAATTTAACAGTATGGGTTTGTTATTAGATGATATTTCCAAAAATTTTGACGTGAATGAGTTTTTTGACCAAGAATTAGCTTTAAAAATAGAAAATAAATTAAATGAACTTAATATTCCAAATAAAGATGTTATCTGTAAAATAAACAATTTCAAAAAAATAATGATATATATAGAAATTTTAGATGTCACTAAAAACATTGATAAAAAAATTATAAAAGAAATATCTGAAGTTTGTGAAAAAAAATTAGAATTAGCTACTGTTAGTGTAGTAAATAACAGAAAAATCGTTCAAATTATTGAAAAAACAAAATTTACTGTAAAATTCGGTATAAGTCAACATAATTGTAATAATGGAAAATTCTGCGGAGATAGTTGTTCTTACTTTTATGACGCATCGGGAAATTTTAATTTTATTTTAAGTGACGGAATGGGTACAGGCGGTAGAGCAGCTGTAGATGGTGTTATGACTTGTGAGTTAATATCAAATTTATTAAAATCTGGAATAAGTTTTGATCTTGCTATTAAAATAGTAAATTCAGCTTTGTTAGTAAAATCCAGTGAAGAATCTTTAGCTACTTTAGATGTATTGAAATTAAATTTGTTCACTGGAAAAACTGAATTTATGAAAGCCGGTGCACCATTTAGTTTTGTTAAAAAAAGTAACAACATAAAAAAATTAGGATTAGATTCTTTGCCTATAGGTATTTTAATTAATGCAAATTATATACAAGAAGATGCAGGAGAATTAGGTGAAGACGATTGGATTTTAATGTCTTCAGATGGTGCCACAGATATATTAGAAGAAAAATATATAAAAGAAAGTTTCAAATCTTGGAAAAATACAGACCCAAATGAGTTGTCTAAACTTATTTTGGATTCAGCTGTTTCTAGCAGAGAAAATCTAGAAAACTGCAAAGATGATGATATAACTGTTGTGTCTTTTAAAATTTCAAAAAATATTGAATAATAAATTGATAAAAATTTTAATAACTTTAGTTACGAGTTAATAACAAAATTTTTTAGATCTTCTCTTTTGTTTTTATAATATCTTCTTTTTCATCGTTCTGTGTTTTAATAACATAATGACCAGCTATACCATTTTTCTTAAATGCTTCAACACAAAGTTTATAAACTTCTCTACCGTTTTCTTGTTCATATTGTTTCCTCTATGCTTACAAATTTTGTAATCGCCGTAACTTCCCCCTATCACCACGAGAATGCTAAGTACACTTCTCACAGGATTATTTATTATCTAGATTTTAGCATCTTACTCTTCCAAAATAAAATATTCAAGTCCACACCTAAAAGCGTATATCCATTTGGCATTTACATTTTACTCAGAATTGAAATCTTTTGCAAGAATAAATTTTCTCCCATCTTTTGCTTTTAATATTTCATAGTCTGGACCTATAACAATGGCATATTACGTGGTATCCGATCTTCCTCCTCCTTATCATAATATACTACTTTACTAACATTTGCAAATTCACTAGTCCTACTTTCTCTTATTTCTTCTGCAGTAAAAAATTTAATTTCATCAGAATTTTTTTCAACTGTTTTTTCAAGATTAAAATATTTAATTTCACCAGGATTTTCTTCATTATTGTTTTCAAGATCCCCTTTGTCATAAAGATTTTTCGTGCTATTGATTTTTTCAAGATCTTCTTTTCTTACGTAATAGGAAGGAACTTTACTTTCTGAATTTGAAGCTAATGACATATAGTAAATGCCTAGATTTTCTTTAAGATTAAAACCCTGCACGGCATAAAATATTTGACTATTTTTTGATATTATTATACTAACGCTATTTTCCGCGCTATCTGTTATCCCGATAACAAACCTATCTTGTACTGATTCTTTACCATCTTTGCTGGTCGAACAAACCGCAAAAATTTCACAGTTTTTTCCGTTATGTTCTGAAGAAACTTTTTCCAGGTTGTTTTCATCTTCTGCTTCATCATTATAAAATTTAATATGGGAGTGCTGATAATTTTTGTAACTACCGTAACCCCCCTCAACTCATCCTAACAACAATAATAAACCAATAAGTACACTTCTCTTAGGATTACTTATCATCCATTCTACTGATTTTTTATGATAACACTTTAATGTATTGTAACATATTTTTTTAAAATGTCAACATTTTTTTATTGATTAATTAGCTAAAATTATTATAAAATATGTACACAAAAAAAGTAAAACAAAATTTGGATTTGATTTAGGATAAAATTTTGTTGCATAAAAAAACATTTCTCCTTTTTTTTGTTTTAATATAATTGTTTTTTTCGTTCTTTCCCTTAATAACATATTTATATGTTTACTCTTCAGAACAAACAACGACAGTATTATTTATACTAATTTCGATAATTTCGCAAAATTTATATGTTTCTTCATGTGTGCAATCATCTTTCGTATAAAAATCTTTATAGCTTACTTCATTTGTATTGTTTGTATTTAAGAGAAGTTTAGAATGTAATCTTTTCTGTGCATTCTTAAAAATTTTGTAACTACCGTAACCTCCCTTAACTCATCCTAACAATAATAATAAACCAATAAATACGCTTTTTTTAGTATTATTTTTCATCCACTTTAAATTATTATGTGATTTGATATCCACTGCTTTGAAATTACAACCTACGAAACTTAAATCTAAAGCCAAGCTTACTGCTAAAATTTTATTTATTTTTTTGTTAAACAATATTTCCCTCTTTTAAAACTAATTTTTTACGATAATGCTTTATGTAACGTAATATATTTTTTTACAAATATCAACACTTTTTTTGTTGATTAATTAACTAAAATTATTATAAAATATATATATTAAGAAAGTAAAATAAAATAAGTCCTTAAATCAGGATTTGAATTCCTAAACCTTTAAATTTATAAAAATAATCTTTTGACTTTATGAGAGCAATTTTGTTATACTACAGCACATATAGTCAATATTTGGATTTAAATTAAGATCAAAATTTTCTACCAAAAAAATGTTTTTTCATTTTTGGTTTTTATAATACAACCTTCTTCTTCGCTATAGGCCTTAATAACATATTTAAATGCTTTTTCATTACAATTAACGATTTTACCATTTTTCCTAAATTTTTCAACACAAAATTTACAATAAAATATTTTTTAATAACAAAAAAAGCAAACAAATACTATTACTAAAATGTAAATTTTAACAAGATTTTTTTGTACAGATTTTTGTTTATGAAAAATATAACCATCATAAATTTCCTTTTTAAAGAAAAATAAGGATTGGAAATTATACTAAACAAACTTTTCTCTAATTTTTTGACAATATAATTGTATTCTATATCATAAGAAATTTTTTCGCTGAAAGTAAACTTGTCTAAAATATATATATGAGACCATAAATATCTGAATTCACCTTGTTTAATATATTCTGGAAATTCACTTTTTATAGTCACGAAATGTTTTTTATAAGCATCTATTACATCTAAATCCCTTAAGTTAAAATTTGATGTTGTTATACTGTTTTGCCTTCGAACATAATTGTATTTAGCTTTAGAATTATAAATTACTTTTTTGGATTTTAAAATTACTTCTGGAATTGTAAAAGCATCTTCTGCAGTTTTTTTTTCTGGAAATCTTATATTTTCAAATAAACTTTTTTTAAACAATTTATTTACAGGATTAACAGAAAACAACTTACTTTCTAGAATTTCTTTAAAAGCTTCTTTATTATTAAAACATTTTTCTGTAATAATTTTAGATTGATTTTTTTTTATAATTTTATTATTACTAAAAAATAAATTACAAATCCCACAAATAGAAATGTCAGAATTATACTTTTTCAAATTACCATATAAGAACTCATACATATCGGAATCTATATAATCATCGCTATCTACAAAACCAATATATTTTGAATTTGAAATATCAATTCCAATATTTCTAGCAGAACCTACGCCATTATTTTTTTTATCTATTAATTTTATTCTTTTATCTTTTTTTTTATAATTTTTACATATTTTTAAACTATTATCTATTGAACCATCATTAACAATAATAAGCTCAAAATCTTTAAAATTTTGAGCTAACACAGAGTCCAAACAACTTTTTAAGTACTTATCAGTATTGTAAACTGGAATAACTATACTAATTTCAGGCATTTTGATAACCCCCAAATGAATACATAAATTTATATTAAATATATTCACGTATTACGTGAGTTCTACGGCATTTATTCCAATATTAGCATGTTATTTTTTTGACTAAACTAAAATTTAACAATTTTCTCATTTTTATACAAATAACAAACAAGACATTTAAACTTATTGAGTATTCGTACTAACGTTTAAATAATTAGCCAAACCACCGAAAATTTTTTCACCAAATTTTGATCCAGAAACATACTTCACACCATCACGCCATAATGCTGGTCTACAAACGTTATCTATACCTTTTCTACAACTATACGCATCACTGAAAAACACAGTAGCACCAACAAAAAACGCTGTTGCTGCCCAGTCGACAAAATTAATATTAATCATACTAGCACCGCTTACGGCTTCTAAATCTTTTTCTTCAAGCATCTCAAAATTTTTATATATATTCATTCTATCACCCCTCCCCCCTTTTTTTTCAAATAAAATTTCTAATTACGATTGGTGATTTGAAAACAAATTGTTCAACGGATTGAGCACTGAATTTCTAATAAAATTTGTATTTGAAAAATGTTTTACAGAATCTTTCCATAGCACTGGTCTATTTTTTTCTTCAAACACTTCTGGACTTTTGTTATATTCATACATATCACTAGCATATACACAAAAACCTACAAAAAATAAACTTCCAATCACTGCACGATGAGTAAGCTGATGTGTATTACCACCACCATTTATCATCTTCAAATCCATGTCATTAAGTATTTTAAAATCTTTATTTATCATTATTTTCACCACCTCTTTTTTCAAATATATAAAACTTATTTTATGTCTAAACACTATGCTTTTTTATTATTTTGCCGAGCAAACTCCCAGCTTTTGATACTGTGTCATCCCATAGACCTAGATCATGATAGTTATTTGAAAGCCAGTTCCATAGCACAATTGTCTTATTGACACTCCCCGTGCTTAAAGGCAGGGGGTTCTTGGGTGCATACAGAAGTATATTTCTACCATCTTCAAATCCGGCGTGCCATTGCCTCGTCCGTGCATGTAGCAATTTAGGCTGATTTCCTTTTACCAGAAAACCACAGGTGCGTTTATAATGTTTAAAGCACCAACCCGATCTCGATGAAAGATATACTCACAGAATTTACAAGCATACTTTCTATCCCTTGCATGGTTTTTTTCGTTACAATTTGGACAATTTTGACTGGTATATTTTGGATCGATGTATTCGATTTTAATTCCAACCATTTTAGATTTATACTCAATAAAATTTGCTAAGCGATAAAAAGACCACGTATGCAAATTTTTAGCATTTTTACGGCCCGCTCTTGCCGTTCATCAACTGTTCCCTAACCTAATGATTGAAACGTTGTTTTGGACTGCAAAAGTAACCGTTATTGACAACACATAAATCTCAAAAATTTTGCCTTCGTATTCACGATAAAAACAAATATCACCATTAAACATTCTAAAATAACTTTCAAATTTTCAGAAAAATCTGAATCTCCTATCTATGGTACAAAATTAAATTCGATTAACTTTGTACTATTATATTGTAGTATATATTCGAAAACTTGTCAACTGTTTTTCTAATAAAATTATTGAGACTCTACTTTATCAAAATACTTTTACTAAAAATCATCTGTTTTATCACAAAATTAAAAAAAACCAATAATTCAAATTGTACCATAAATCTGACAAGTTATTAAACATACTAAAGTTATAACACCATTTTTTAAATTGATTTCAAAAAAAATTCCAAGGTAGATACATTATATTTATTTTTGCGATAACGTTAGTGCAAAACAGAAAATGAACTTTAAAAACGGTTACATAAATTATAAATTGTACCATAGTGTTAACATATAATCGTTGGGGTGCAAAAATCTTTCGCCTTTATGCGGTGAAATGATTATTAAAGAACTAAAACCTAAAACATATATAAATAATAATTCGACACCAGACAAAAAATTTAAAAAAAAATAAAAAACTGTATGCTGATTAAAAATTTTTGAAACGTAATCGGGCAAAGCAATAGAAATATTCAATAAAAGTACAATTACTTCAAACAAATTTTAGTATTTTTTTCTTTTAATTTTATCATTCTTTTTTATATAAAGTTTTAACTTGCATAAATAAAATAATTTTGATAGAATATACATAGTAAAATGTGGGTTGTTGAAGAGCATACAATAGAAATAGTAAAATTTACGAAACAGTAGATTTTTCAGTGAATTTACGTATTAGTATTATTAATATATATTATAAAAAATTTATATCATTTCTAAAAAAGTAGGTAAAAAAACTAATTTATGGATCAAAATTTAAAATTATATAACTTAGTAAAAGCAATTTGTAAGTTTTTATTGAAAATGTTTTTTCCATACGAAGTGGAAAATTTAGAAAATTTAGAATTTAATAGTTCTGGATATATATTGTGCTCAAATCATGTTTCAAACCTAGATGCTATATTTTTAATGGTGATTCATCCGGAACCTATATGTTTTCTTGGTAAATCAAGTTTATTTAAGGGTAAATTGTTGTCATTTTTTTTTACTTCCATGGGTGTTGTAAGTATAAATCGAAAAACTCATAAAAATGAAAAATCTATGAAGAAATCTGAAAATATATTAAATGCTGGAAAAGTTTTAGGTATATTTATAGAAGGAACACGTTCTGACGCAGGTAAATTTCTAAGACCACATTTAGGTACTGCTCTATTGGCTCAAAACACTAAAAAACCTATATTGCCAGTATGTATAACAGGATTCAAAAAAAATAATAGAATAAAAATTTTCAAAAAAACAAAGATCTGTTATGGCAAAATGCTTGAAAACTTAAATTTTACAAATCTAAAAAATTCAAGTAAAGTAATAATGGATAATATAAAAAGTCTCCGCTCATAGCGAAGCTGGATATCGCATCAGATTCCGATTCTGAAGGTCGTGGGTTCAAGTCCCTCTGGGCGGACCATATGGTGTTATTGTAATATTTCAAATCTTATTTTTTTCTACATAAAATAAGTGAGTAAACTTTGAAATCTGTTCACACGAAATAAAAAAACCAAAATTGAAATTGTTTCAAATTTTTATTGACTTTTTAGAAAAATTGTCGTAATATTGTATTTGTAATTTGTTTTAAATACATTAATTTAAAGAAAAGGTTTAAAAAATAAAAAAAAATTTGCGTTTAAAAAGCATTTTAGCTTCATTATTGTTAATTAGTTCTAGTATAGGTTTAGCTGCTGAAAGTAGTGAGAAAGATAAAAAAGTTTAGTTTCTCCCATCGTGCAAACAGTTGGTGCAGGTTTAGGAGTAGTTGGTACTTATTCATTTATTAGTTGGTTTTTTGTTGTCTAAAATTAGTGAGGAAGCATTGGTTCTTATTGTTCCATCAGTTCCTGGGGCAATAAGTGCTGTAGCACTTGGAAGCGGAATTTACCAAATCGCATCTAAAAATGCTTCGAGTAAAACAGGAAGCATTGTAAGTTTAACAACGGGTATTTTAGCAACTGCTTCTAGTTTAGTTTGGGGATATTTTACGTATGATAATTTATTTAATTTTAAAAGTAAAATACAATACGTGTTTGCTTGTAGTGTAGCACCCGTTGCAGTTTTGACAAGTGGATTAACATTGATAGGAAGAGTAGTATTTATACGTTTGCCACCTGTCCAAAAACAAAAGCATAGTGTAATTTATTTATTATTAAGTAAAATAAAAAATAATTATAAAAAGATTTATCACAATGATAGATCTTTTATAAATATAAAACTGAATGTACAGAATTTTTCTACTCGAGTTATTTTTACTCTTAGTGAAATTTGCAGTTTGAATTTAATGATTTGAAATATGAATAGAAACAATGCGAATGTTGTTATATTTTGAACTAATATATTTTATTTGATTTTGTTTCTTTACTTTGTTAATATTTTTGAAAATCCCTCTTCTTGACAAGTTTTATCTAAAATTCTAAAATTTTTTTCATTTCTATAAGTAACTATAGTTATTTCTTCTAGATTGTTTTTAGTATGATTCATTTTAAAATTTTTGATTGTTTCTATAAGTATCTTTATTGCTGGTTCTGATGGACAATTATATATTCCTATGCCAAATATGCACATTGCCAAAGTTTTACATTCTAATTTAGTTGCTTCTATCAAGCAATTTAAACAACAAAGTGAGAATAACAATTGTCCGTCGTTTTCCCAAATTCTTCCTGGACAATCATAACTGCCGTTTTTTCTATTATCTGGTGGTACCGCATGAAAAATGTATTTAACATCTGGCATACTTCCACCTGAAGTTACTGCTACACTTCCTGTTTCGCAACGAACTTTATTTCTTATTTTAGGATATTTTTTATCAATTTCTTTCTTTAAACGATTATCTTTGTTAGCAACATTCCAAATATGACCAGCAGTACCGCCTCCACTTTGCAAATATGGATTAGCTGCGTATGCAACGCAATCTGCCTTAGAACTTTGTATTTCATCCATACTAATTATTAGCGTAGTGTTTCCTATTTTATAAGCTGTTTTTTTAATATTATTATTTGATTGAATGTTTTTAAGTCGATTGTCCGATAATGGAATCGAAGAACCATTATTCCCTATAACACCATTTAATATCAATCCAAAAAATGTTAAAAATGTCACTGTTCCTATAGTACCGACTAAAATATTTTCTTTTCTATTTAAATATGTAAACTTCTTATGTCCAATAATACAATTCTGAAACAACATAGCTGCCAGAAATAAATTAAACGCTCTAAAATAAAACCTATTATTTAAATCTATCATCATAAATATAATTATATCAAAAAAATTTTAGAAAATCAATTAAAGATTATTTATTAGTATCGCAAAAAGTATATTAAGAAAAAAAGTGTATTTTTGTAATTTGGAGGAGAAAAACTATGAAACACCCAAAATTCGAGAATGAAGGAAACCAAAAAGTGGGATTGTTAAAGTAAAATAAAGCCACAACTGCAAAGATTGTCGCTATAATTATCGAAGTAATAAATATTAAATTTTTATCATATCAAGTAAAAATGCTTCTAAAATATTTAATTTTGCCAAAATTTTTTTTATTATGTTTTTATATAAAATTTTATCGTATTTCCATTGTAGGATTTTGGCAGAATTAAACCCAGCAATACGTAACTGATTTGCTTGTTCCCTCTATATTTCAAATTTTAATTGGGATTTTCTTCTAAAATAATATTTTTTTACATTTTCTCTTAAATTTTTTAATAGATTCGTAGGTCCAGACGGTCGTATGCAAATCTTTACCGGTAGACACCATTTGTGGCCACGCGTGTAAAAATACATTTGAAAATTCTAAATTACAGTTGGAATTTTTACTTCGGAAACATAGTTTTCAATTATTTCGCAAATTTATTTATATAAAAAAATAATTTGTATATTTTATATGGCAAGAATATAATATACAATAAAAAATATGCATTATATATTGATCAAAAGAGATGTTTCATTTGTCTATTTGTAAAATAAAATTGATAAGCATTATAGGGCTGATGTCTGATCTAGATGAAGTACTAAAAATTTGTGGTGATTCTGGGATATTTCAGCCAGATGATGTTTTTAAGTTTTATTCTAATATAAATAAGTTTAAAAGAATCACAACTGAAGAAAATCCATATACAAAACATTTAAAAACTTTAGTAAATATTTTTAAAACATCTGATGAAAGTCTAGAAAGAGTAAATATTGAGGATTTTCATTTAAGTAAAAAGAAAATAGATGAATATATTAAAAATTTTTGTTTTAAATTAGATAGATTATTTAATAAAAAAAAAAAAATAGAAGAAAAATTAAGTACAAGTATAAAAGAATTAAACAAATTGGCTAATTTTTTTGGCTTAAATGTTAGGATTGAAGAAATTTTATCTTGCAAATCAATAAAAATTAGATTTGGTAAAATATCTTTAGAAAATTATAACAAACTAAATATTATAAGTGAAGATGACTTATTTTTTTATACTTGCAAAAAAAATAATGTAGATTGTTGGGGAATTTTTTTTGAGAATATGGATGAATTTGAAAAAACAGATAAAATTCTTTCAAATTTAAATTTTGAAGAAATAAAAATTTGTTATGCTAACAAAGGAACAATAGAAGAAAATACTGCAAAATTAGAAATAATTTGCAAAAATTTACAAGAAGAAATAAAAAAAATAAATTATAAAATAAAAGAATTTTGGAGATATCAAAGATCAACATGTTTAAAATTATATTGTAAACTAGAAAAATTAAGTATTTATTATGAAATGCGAAAGTATGCTGTTCACTATAGAGATAATTTTATAATGACAGGTTGGGTTTCAGTGGAAAAGCATGATGAAATTTTTGAAAAATTAGATAATGTTACAAGTATAGATTATTCTTCAGAAACAGGAGATCAGCTTTTGAAATATTCTCCACCTATTAAATTAAAAAATTTTAGAATATTTAAGCCCTTTGAATTTTTAATAGAAATGTACGGATTTCCAAGTTACAATGAGATTGATCCAACCATATTCTTTGCGTTGACTTACATTATAATGTTTGGAGTTATGTTTGCTGATTTAGGTCAAGGGTTGCTAGTTTCTGCAGCTGGATATTTAATGTGGAAAATGAAGAAAATGAAGCTAGGGAAAATTTTAATTCCCTGCGGAATATCTTCTTGCATATTTGGATTGATATTTGGCTCAGTTTTTGGTTATGAAAGAGCTTTAGACAGTTTTTATAAAAAAGTGTTCAACTTAGAAGAAAAACCGATTGAAATAATGGCTTCTAGCAATGTTATTATATACACCGCAATATCTTTAGGCATATTTTTGCTTATAGTGGCTATGATTTTAAATGTAATTTCGCTGTTTGAGCAGAACAAGAAAGGTGAAGCTATTTTTAGTTCTAACGGAATCTGTGGGATTGTTTTATATATTGCTGCTATATTTTATTTTTTAGATAAATTTATTTTCAAATTTATGGTTGCAAATAATATTTTATATGCTACAATATTTATAGTAGTTCCAGTTTTATTAATATTATTAAGTGAAATATTTATTAAGTTGTTGAATAAAGAATCAAATTGGAGACCTACTAACTGGGGAGATTATATAACTCAAAGTATATTTGAATTTCTTGAGATAGTTTTGAGTTACGTTACAAATACAATGTCCTTTATGAGAGTTGGGGCTTTTGTTTTAGTACATTCTGGTCTGATGATGGCTGTGTTTATAATTGCAGAATCATATGGTCCAGTAGGATATTTAATAACAATAATAATTGGAAATATATTTGTTGTGGTATTGGAAACTTTATTAACTGGAATGCAGGTTTTAAGGCTTGAATTTTATGAGTTGTTCAGTAAGTACTTCAAAGGTTCAGGACGGGTATTTAAACCAGTTGAATCAAATTTAAATTAAAAGGAGTTAAAAAATAATGAAGAAAAAATTCTTAAGTTTAGCAGTGTTTTGTGCTATGTTAACGTTTGTTACGACGAATTTTAAAGCTGACGGTGAAGGTGAAAACATTATTCCTGAAAATTTTGCAGTCTTAGATTCAGAAATTGGAGATGATATTGAAGAGCAATTGCCTTTAGAGATTCATCCTGTGGGTGATGAAACAGAAGATTGGTACATTAAAATATTTGATGAAAAAATGACTGAAGAATTTGGCGGTATCTTAGAATTACTCAAAGAATTTGAAGTCGAGGATACTAATAAGCCAGAAAGTACTGCAAAATTATACGTTCGTATAAATAAACAAGGTGTAGAAAAATTGACAGAAATTTTCACGCAAATGCAACAAATTCAAAATGACAGTTTACAAATTGTTGATGTTTAGTCAGTAAGTTTTGTGCTTTAAAGTAAAAATTAGTAAAAGTAGCATTTGACATATATAAATAACTATAATAGCATGATAGGATAGACTAAGATGTGAACTGCAGGACAAATTGAAATTAATCGAATGTCAAATGCAAAGTTACTATTAAATAATTTAAAAAATGTCTCAATTTGGACAGCAGGTACATCAGATGAATTTATATTAAGATATAAAGGAGAACTATGTTGTATGGTTGTGTTTTATTTTATGTTTCAAGCTGTTTTTATATTGCTTTCTACTTTTTTATGTTTTTTAGCTATAAAAAAAGGAATTAATAAAAAAAAGGCTTTAGTGTCCCAAGTTTTGTCTGTTTTTGTCTTTGGGGTTGTTATGTTTTTTTCTTGTGCAAATGACATTAGTGCAGAGTCATCAGTTTACAGATCAAGTAATGTTGCTGAGCCTAGTTCTGTTGTTGGAGATATTAGTAAAGCATATGGGTTGGGATTGATTGCTGCTGCTATTGCAATTGGTGTTTCTTCACTTGGCTGTGGAATCGCGGTTGCTTCAGCAGCTCCTGCAGCTATAGCAGCTATTTCTGAAAATCCTGACAATGCCGGTAAATCTTTGATTTTTGTTGCTTTTGCTGAAGGTGTGGCCATTTACGGAACATTCGTTGCTATTATTATTTTAAATAAATTGGATAGCTTAACAGCTTTAATTAAATGAAGTTTTTTCTTTTAAGTGATAACACAGACACACTTGTAGGTATGAGATTAGCAGGTATAGAGGGAGTAGTTTTGAATGGAAAAAATGAAGTAATAAAAAAACTAAATGAAGTTTTGAAAATGAATGATGTAGGTATAGTTTTGATAACAAAAAAATTAGTGAACTTATGCAAAGATTATTTTTTTGAAATAAAATCAAAATATAAAATTCCAATAATGGTTGAAATACCTGATAGATACAGTAATGGCGGCAGTTCAATTTCAGATTATGTTGCTAATTCTATAGGAATAAAAATTTAGGTTGTGATGTTTTTTGCCAGATAATAATGAAAAAGCTAGTAGATTTTTACAAGCAATGAGTAAGTATGCAAAAAAACAACAAAATAAAGTTTATGAAGAAATAAAAGAATTGGAGCAAGATGAAATAAACAATGTAGAAACTAAAATAACTAGGGATATAAATAATATGATTCAAACAGAGTTGTCAAAAATGAAAAATAGTATTGAAGTTGTGATTTCTAATAAAGAATCTGAATTAAAAAAAGATTTATCAAATAAAAGACAAGAAATGTTGGAAGAGATTTTTGATGAATGTAAACTAAAATTAGTAAGATATTCTCAAAAAAGTGAGTATTTAAAAGATTTGAAAAAAAGTGCTTTTGATATTTTTAATGTTTTTCGAGATTTTGATGATATTGAGTTGTATTTAAAAGAGATAGATTTAAAGTATGCCGATATAATAAAAGGGATTTTTAATAATAATTGCAAAATTTTTTCTGATGAATACATTGAAATTGGTGGGATAAGTGGTTATAGTGGTAAGTTAGGTTTATTTATAGATGAAACTTTAGATTCTAAACTTAAAGAACAAAGAAAGTGGTTTATTGGAAAGTATGGTTTTGAATTATTTTAAATTTTAAAGTGGGAAATTGTAAATGAAAGATATGCAGGAAGAACTTAATTATATATATGGGATAAATGGTCCTGTTGTGACTGTTAAGAATGCTAGGAATTTTTCTATGTCTGAGATGGTTTATGTTGGCGAAGAAAAACTAGTAGGTGAGGTCGTGAGTGTAAACAAAGACTTGAGTGTTATACAAGTTTATGAAGAAACAACAGGTTTGAGACCTGGCGAAATTATTATTGGAACTGGTGGTCCTATGAAAATTTGTTTGGGACCTGGAATTTTAAATCATATATTTGACGGAATTGGAAGACCTTTGAGAATTTTAGAGAAAAAAACGGGAAGTTTTATTTCAAAAGGTTTTAATATTCCAAGTTTAGATGAAGAAAAATTATGGGAAATAAAGATATTAGTTAATATAGGGGATTACTTAGAACCAGGTAGAATTTTCGCAAGTTGCCCAGAAACTGGTGTTATAGAACACAAATTTTTAGTTCCTTGTAATGTAAAAGGCAAGGTAATAGAGAAAAAACAAGACGGAAAATATAAAATTTATGATGATATTTTGGTGTTAGAAGATATTAAAAGTAGAAAGATCAGTTTGAATTTATGTCAGTATTGGCCGATAAGAAGTCCTAGAAAAATAAAAAAAAGATTAGAATTAGATAAACCTTTGGTAACTGGACAGAGAGTTATAGACACATTGTTTCCGATAGCAAAAGGTGGAACCGCTGCTATTCCTGGTGGATTCGGGGCAGGAAAAACTATGACACAGCATCAGCTAGCCAAATGGTGTGATGCTGATATTATAGTATATGTTGGCTGTGGTGAACGTGGTAATGAAATGAATCAGGTTATAGATGAGCTTTCTGAACTAATTGATCCAAAATCTGGATTGCCTATGACCGAGAGAACTATACTAATAGCTAACACTTCTAATATGCCTGTTGCTGCTCGTGAGGCTTCAATATACACAGGAATAACTTTAGCTGAATATTACAGAGATATGGGTTATCATATCGCTATAATGGCGGACTCTACTTCGAGATGGGCAGAGGCTTTGAGGGAAATTTCAGGACGACTTGAGGAAATGCCAGCTGAAGAAGGGTTTCCATCCTATTTACCTTCTAGACTGTCGGAATTTTATGAAAGAGCTGGAAATGTTGAAACTTTAGGAAATCAAGAAGGTTCTGTGACTATAATAGGTGCAGTTTCTCCGCAAGGTGCTGATTTTTCCGAGCCTGTTACTCAGAACACCAAAAGATTTGTAAGATGTTTTTGGGCTTTAGACAAAAATTTGGCTTACTATAGGCATTATCCTGCTATTAATTGGAATTTAAGTTACAGTGAATATTTTATTGATTTAGATAATTATTATACAAAAAAATTGGGTGAGAATTTTATAAGATTTAGAAAAAAAATATCTTATTTATTACATGAAGAGACCAAACTTATGGAAATAGTTAAATTGATTGGTACGGATGTTTTGCCTGATGATCAAAAATTGATAATGGAAATTTCTAAAGTAATACGAATCGGTTTTTTACAACAAAATGCTTTTCATAAAGATGATACGTATGTGCCACTTGAAAAACAATCTAAAATGATGAATATTATATTATATCTATATAAAAAATCTAAAAATTTAATTTCGATTTCTATACCGATTTCTAAATTAACGGAGACTGGTATTTTTGATAAATTAATAAAAATTAAATATGATATACCTAATGATAAATTAGAATTATTTGATAATTATTTTACAGAAATAGACTCTATAGTAGACAAAATAATAAAGAAAAATTAATTAAACTCGGGGTGAAAATTTTTGATTTTAAATTATATAGGATTAAGTGAAATAAAAGGTTCTCTTATAGTCTTAGATAAAGTAAAAAATGCTTCTTACAACGAAATTGTTGAAATTAAATTAAACAACGGCGACAGAAGAAATGGTAAAATTGTAAAAATTGAAGATCAAAAAATAGTGATTCAAGTTTTTGAAGGAACTCAGGGTATTTCACTTTCGAACACTAATGTTGAATTGAAAGGCGTACCTTTGGAATTAAGTTTATCTGCTGAAATTTTAGGGAGAACTTTTAGCGGAGCTGGAAAACCCATAGATGGCTTAGGTGAGTTGTTCCCAGAAAAAAAAGCAGATATAAACGGTTTACCTATAAATCCAATTTCAAGAATATATCCTAAAAATTATATAAATACTGGTATATCCGCAATAGATGTTTTAATTACTTTAATTAGAGGTCAAAAATTACCGATTTTTTCAGGTTCGGGCCTAAAACATAACGAATTAGCAATTCAAATTGCTAAACAATCTAAAATAACTAATGAGGGAAGTGAAAATTTTGCTGTGATTTTTGCAGCTATGGGAGTTAAAAATGATGTTTCTGAGTATTTTAAAAAAGAGTTTGAAAAATCTGGAATTTTACAAAAAGTTGTCGTGTTTTTAAATTTATCTAGTGATCCAGTTATAGAAAGAATTTTAACTCCAAGATGTGCTTTAACTGCAGCCGAATATTTAGCTTTTGAATTAGAAATGCATGTTCTGGTAATTATGACAGATATGACCTCTTATGCCGAGGCTTTGAGAGAATTTAGTTCTTCAAAAGGCGAAATTCCTGGTAGGAAGGGGTATCCTGGATATTTATATTCTGATTTTGCTTCTTTATATGAACGAGCTGGAATGATAAAAAATAAAAAAGGTTCTGTGACACAAATACCTATTTTAACAATACCTGATGATGATATTACTCATCCTATACCAGATTTAACGGGTTATATTACAGAAGGTCAAATAGTTTTAGACAGAAATATGGCTAATAAAAATTATTATCCTCCTATATCAATTTTGCCATCGCTGTCCCGACTTATGAAGGACGGTATAGGAAAAAATTATACTCGTGAAGATCATCCAGAACTTGCGAACCAGCTATTCGCTTCTTACTCAAAAGTTATGGAAGCTAGATCCTTGGCTTCTGTTATAGGTGAAGAAGATTTGTCAGAACTAGACAAGTTATATATAAAATTTGGCAATTATTTTGAAAAAAATTTTTTAAATCAGAATTTAAATGATAATAGATCTATAGGAGATAGTTTGGATTTAGGTTGGAAATTGTTGTCTTTGCTACCTATATCTGAACTGGATAGAATAAATTCAGATTTAATAAAAAAATATTACGTAGATAAAGGAGATAGTAGTGAAAAAATTTTTGAAAGAAATAACAGTATAGGATTACAAGATAATAATGATGATTATGAGAGTTTTTAAGTATTTAAAAATAAAATTTTTATTTGTATTTATTTTTTCAGTTTTTTTCGCATTGATTTTAAATGCAAAACCAAAAATTTCAGTGATAATTCCAGTATATAATGTTGAGAAATATTTAAATAAATGTTTATATAGTATTACAAATCAAACTTTTAATGATATAGAAATTATTTGTGTTAATGATGGTTCAACAGATGACTGTTTAAAAATTTTAGAAGCATATAAAAAAAAAGATTCGAGAGTTCAAGTAATAAATCAAAAAAACAGAGGAGTTTCTTCAGCTAGAAATAGAGGTTTGAAAGTTGCTACTGGAGATTATATTTCATTTGTAGATTCAGATGATTTTTTGGATTTGAAAACTTATGAAATAGCTTTTGAAAAATTGGATGGTGCGGATATATTAATTTTTGGTTTTAAAGGAGCAGATAAAGAGGATGAAGGGTGGTCAGGGATTGCCGGAAAAACTTTAGACAAAATATTTGAAAATAGCTCTGTAAATGCTTATTTTGAATTAGGGGGAGCTTCGATAAATGTTTGGAACAAACTATATAAAAGAAGTGCAATAAATGATGTAGTTTTTCCAGATAAATTAATATGCGAAGATTGGTGCTATAATTTAATGGCTTTTCCTAGAGCTAAAATTGTGAAATCTATATCTAATAGATTTTATAATTATAGAATTGATAGAGAAGGGTCTATTTTAACAGCTTGCAATAATTTGTCTAGATTAAAAAGCGAGCTAAAAATTTGTAAACTTGTATGCGATGATTGGCGAAAATTTAACATACTTAAAGACAATAAAATCAGAATATTTAACATATTTATGAACAGTATTTTATGTAAACTTGAAAATATTAAAAGTATTAAAAGTTTAGGGTTTGAGTCAAATATTAAAAATTTCATTGATCTTTTCTCTTACATATTTGGTGAAGATGTGTATAATGAAGAAACCATAAATGAATGTTCAGAAGAATTAAAATCAAAAATACATAATTTGATTTAAATTAACGTTTACTGAATGGAATAAAAACTTATATAATTATATGAGAAATGGAAATTTTATAAATTTGAGATTATTCTTTATTTTGTGTTCGTTATAATTTATAGGTTCTGGCCATTTGGAAAAAAACCGTAAGTAACAGTTAATCAATAAAAATATACATGCAATTTGTTAAATTGATTAACCTATTATTGAGGTATATATATACAAAAATTATCACAATTTCAATAAAAAGTTTAGCTTTAATTTATTTTTTAATTCTGGATATTTAGTGAATATTTCTTTCGCAGTTCAATTATACATCTTTTTTATAAGCTAACAAATTCCGCAGCTTTTGCTTTGGGGAATTAAACCAAACGAGATTAAAATTTAACAATTTTAATTTTGAAAAAATTATATAGTAAAGACGGCAAAATCGTCAAAATTTATTCTAAAAGCGAAAATTTTAGACATGAAAAGCTAACGAAGACAAATTAAACAAATTTATGTTATGTCTTATCTTCCTACGTAGATTTTTCCTTTATTAGGCCTATCTTAGAAAACCACAAAATATGATATGAAAAGAATATGTGCACCAGATAGGGCTTTGTTTATAGTAGATAAGTAGAAAGATACAATACTGAAATATGCGGTATCTTAAATTATTATTGCTTAGCTGCAGATTGGTTACTTTGCATATTTGATGGAACACAATTTTTACCAACATTTAGAGGAAGGAAAAATACAATTCTTATATATTTAAAGATAATCAAAAAATACAAACGAGGCAAAGATTTTGTAATAAAATATAATACCTCCAATCGGGAAATTGGCAGAAAAATTTTAAAAAATCGACAAATTATAACAGATGATTTTTCTGAAAGTATTTTTTCTAAATAATTAATATTGATTTTTATTTATTGTTACGATACAATTAATTATGCATTAGTTGAAATTTTTAAAATTTTCGAGATTTTAATTAATGTTTAAATTTAAAGAAGAGATTTTTATTAGTGCTTAAAATAAAAAAAGTTTTAAAATCTATCGTGAGTATTTTTGACGTTTCGTTGTCTTCCACAAAATAAAAATCTTTACGTAAGTATTCCAAAACTTTTAGTACAATAATTTTAAAGGAGAAGAATGTTTTGAAATTTAAAATCAAAGTATTAGCAATATTTTTTACATTATTTACAACGATTTCATGTTCAAATATAGGTGTTTTAGCATTTGATGGTGAAATATTAACTCCGAATGCTTTAAAAAAAGGTGACAAGGTTTGTTTATTAACAATGTCACGAACGACACCATCTTTTAGAAAAATCTTGTACGAAAGATTACCCGCAGCTATTAACAAATTAGAAAGTCTAGGATTTGAAGTAAAAGTTTATGAAGAATCTTTCACAGCTTCAGAACTTGGTGATGATACGGCACAATTACGTGCAAATTTGTTTAACAAAGCAGTTAAAAATTCTGAAATTAAAGCGATTATTGCTATTAATGGAGGGGTTAGTGCAATTCAAACGCTTCCTTACATAAATTATGAAGCATTCAGAGAAAATAATAAAATTTTTGTAGGTTATAGTGACCCAACAATAGTAATGGCAGCTATTTTCAAAAAATCCGGTGTAATAACATTTCATGGTCCTATGCCAGGTGCATTATATCATTTAGAAGAAAATTTATGTTTTGATAATTTGTTTGATATACTTATGAACCCGAAAGCACAAACTGAACTTATAAATATTGATGATAATTCTAAATTTGAAATATTTAAAGAAGGCAACTGTGATGGGCGCGTTATTGGAGGTAACTTATGGGAAATGCAGCACATCATGGGAACTCCTTACGAACTCGAATTTAAAGATAAAATATTATTTTTTGAAGAAGTTAATGAGGAAGACCCATACAGAATTAATCATGTATTATGGCAAATGAAGTTAGGTGAAAATCTAAATAAATTAAAAGGAATAATTATTGGTACTTTGACATCAAAAAAAGGGATTGAAGGAGAAAAAGAATTACTTAATGCGGCATTTAAAGCACTTGATGATGTAGATATTCCTATAATTTATAATTTTCACGTAGGTCATATACCTAATCCGTTGACTGTACCAATAGGAGCAAATTTGAAGATAGAAAATGGAAAGGTATTTGTTATGCAACCAGTTGTGCAATAAACTATCATAAAGGGAGCCCAAAATTATGATTAAAGTTTCAAAAAAATTATTTTCTAAAAGTCTATCAATAGTTTTTGCATTATTTTTATTAAGTCTACAAAGTCTAACAGTTTTAGCATTGCACGGTGATTTCACTTATGTTACAGACGTAGTACAAGCTGTTATAGCGATCCCACTTGAAAATGATTAGTAGTATTGTTATGATCTATAAAGATGGCATATAGTAAAGATTTTAGAGAACAAGAGGGCATGAGAACAAACAAGCATACGCAATTTTTGAAGTAAGAATGGCGACAAAAACGAGGTGGAAAAAATTAAAGTCAGAAACAGGATCACTTGACAAAAAAAACTTAACCGTCAACCAGGAAAGTATGAATCTGAAAAATTAATTTCCTATATGAACAAAAATTTGTCCGCATACTTGAAAGATATTGCAAAAAGCGTTGGCGGCACAACTTTGGGAGTTTTTGCAGCGCTAGCGCGTTTGAAAATACGTTTAAAAAAAGTAGTTACGTATTCAGAGCGTGACAAAAAATTAGCACAAATTACCGAGAACACGCCAATTATTTATTTGAAAAGGGATGTGAATAATATGTCTACTTGACTCTATACACACAAGCTATTTTATCATTGTCGGGGGATGAGGAAGGAAAAACAATATGGGGGTAAAATAGTATCGTGGAGTACGCATAACCGGAATTTATTTTAAAAGATTTTTTAACATGGTATGTGTAATTGGTATGAATGAAAAATCATTAATGTTTACTACTCCAAGAAAAGCAAAAATACTATTAAAATCAGGTAAAACCAAATGTATTAGATGTGAACCCGTTTACAATCAAACTACTTTCGAAACTACGGAATATACATAATTTCTAATTCATAGAGTAGATACAGGCTTATCGGTAGTACAGTTGTGATGAACAAAACAATATATTTAAATAGAGATTAGAAATGGTATTTCGAATAAGATGAAACAGCGTTCTAAATATTGTAGAAATCGTAGAAATAGAAAAGCATATTGGTTAAATCGTAAAAATAGTATAAAAAAAGACAGATTTTCTCCAACAATGACGGAAATTTTGACCCATATGCCCGGAAGTATTGTGAAAAGTAAGAGCTTTATCAACATGGTATTAATTAGGGGTTTGGTAATACTAAGGCTTATGTTTTGAATAGAGATAATCATAGTTGCTAGAATTGCAAAAGCAAAGATAGTAAATTAGAAGTTCACTATATCATTTTTATAAGTAACGGTGGTAGCGTTGAGCAAGAAAGCTTGATAATTCTTTTTAAAACTTGTCATAATAAAGTACATCAAGGTAAGTTGAAATTGAATGGTGGTAAAGCAAAATCTACATTTAAGGCACGCAATACAGATGAAATAGTATCAGCGTGCAGCTCTGGGGCAACTTAATTGCAAAGAAACATTTGGATTTATCACGAAAGAACATCGTCAGATTATGGAACTGCCAAAATAATATTTTCATGATGCCGTTGCTATTGCTTGCTTAGATAATATCGAAAGAATCGGTCTGGTAAGCATAACTTTTAAAACAAAAAAATATTTTGTAAAAAAAGGGTTTCAGATGGAGATTATCAAAAAATAAAACGGGTTCATAAGTTGTCCAGTTTTATAAATAAACGAAAAACTTATGAATTTTTTTAATTCTAATAATTGGGTGAATGAACAATCATGAAAAAATGTATCACAAAAGAAATAGAGAAAAATTCTGATTTTAAGCCACGAAGATGGATTTTTGAGGTTTGCTATTCTGGGTTTAATCGCTGAAGCTTTTAGTTCGTTTTGAGAAGAAATCTGAAAATCATTTGTGTTTTATTTTAATTTATAGCATAATCGTGATTCAGAATATTTTTATAAGGAGTGATGAGAAATGAATGAACCAATTCAGGTGAAAATTTCAACCAAAAACGGTATTGGTGTGGCTTCTCTAATTGTGGCAATAGTGACTTTTGCAGGTAGCTGGATTCCGCTGCTAAATATTATTTCTATAATCATCGCAGTGGTTGCAATCCTTCTCGGTATTGTATCTTTCATTATGGTGTTATTTAAGAAATCGAAGGGTTTCATTATGCCGATAATCGGTATCGTTGTTGGCATATTATCAATAATTTTAGCTGTAAACATGAACAATTATGCGTTTAACAGTTCAAGTAATTCGTCAAGTAACAGTAGTAAAAATAATGAAACGTCTTCAAACGCCAACAACAACGCAATAATGGATACCAAAGGAGAACTTGGCAATTATGCTGCTGAAATTGTTTCTTCTCGGAAGGCTAAAAAAGATACCTACAACAAAGATGCAATGGTTGAGTTAGATAATTGCTATAAGCTCAACGATAAATCGAGTGTAACCATTGAAGTTAGTGAATCGTTTACTCTAACAAACAAATCTAAAGTTACTAGAACGTTTAGCGTTGCATAGCCACTACAATATCAAATCCACACAATGATGTATTACCTGTTAATAAATCAAAATTTCAAACCAATTTTCCAAAAATCCTATATCTTCCAAAATTATATAACTTAATATAATTTTTTATTAATATTTTTAATGAAATTAGAAACCCTTTTGCATCTTTCCATTTATTTTTTTTGTTGTATATATACTTTAGAACTAATATTTGTTCAAAAAATAAAATTTTTATTATTTATATAAATTCGCGATAAAACCGCTAAATATTTATTTTAGCGGACGAATCGTAAAAATATTGACAAAAAATAATAGTATGATAGAATCATAAAAGATGGAGTTTCGACGAAAACCAAGTTGAAACTTCAATCATTGAAAATTAAATACCATGAGGCTCACGGAGTTAGACTGTTGATATGTAGCCACTTGGATTACGGGAGTTATCGTTTCTTTTAAGTGGCGGGAGAATGTCATCATTGGTTTAATTTTTTTCAGTCTTTAAATCCACAAAATGTTTTTCTGACTTATTTTCATAGATTTTTATGAATTATTTGCACTGGTTTTTTACATATTTTGGTATGGTGTATTATAATGATAAGAAAGTACCGACATTTGGTCACACAAAAAATCAATAAACTTTTTCTGTGTTTTTCCGAAAATCTAACTGAGCGCGAAAATTGCAGGTATGAACCGAAGCACAGTAAACACACTTCGAGATAAAATTTTAACTAAATGTATAGAAGAATCTAAAGCAGGAAATTTGAAGTCGATGAGTCATATTTTGGAGCACAAAAAATTCGAAGCAAACAAAAACCTGGTGCTACTGGAAAAGCATCGGTTTTTGATCTCTTAAAATGTGGCGAAAATGTATTCACAAAAATTGTTCAAAAGAGCAATTTATTCCGATAATTCAGGGAAAAGTTCTAGATAATTCAATAATTCATAGCGATGATTGAAAAACTTATGATGGCTTAGTTTCAAATAATTACAAACATCACTGTACATTTTCACACCAATAATGAATTTGCATATAGCAAAAATTATGTTAACGGAGTCCGAGTGTTTAAGGTTGCAAATCTGAAAATTTCCCAATTTTTCTTAAATAATCTATAATTAAGAAATTGATAAATCACAGTTAACATTATTTAAAATAAGTATCAACATAAAAATATCCATCTTTATTTTGAGCATTTTTCAATGTTTCTTCTCTACTGAAAGATTCTTTTATTTTATCTTCTCTTAAATTCTGAAAAGAAATTTTATTAGAACTTAATTTTAAAGCTTCTGTTTCTGCATTATTTACTTGGTTAACAAAATGCACAATTTTAGTTAAATCTGATGAAATACAATCTATTTCACGCTTATTTATAGATAATTTTGCTAAATTACATAAATTAATAACTTCTTCTCTTGTTATCATAAATAAATCAACTCTCCTATTTTAATCTCATCCATTTTAAATTTTTTACTTTACATTTTAATAATTTTACTATATTTAAAACAAATATACCGAAATTATAATACAAATTTTTTTAATAAAAGTCAATATTTTTACGATTCATCCGCTAAAATAAATATTTAGCGGTTTTCTCGCGAACTTATATAAACTTTTTCTGCTTGACAAATAGACAAATAATTTGGATTTAAATTTTCAGCTTTAACTAAAATTTTGTTATTTTCTTTATTTCTAGCAAATTTATATGACAACAAACTGGATTTTAAATATCTTAAATTTTCGGACACCAAAATTAGATTGTTTAGATTACTCATACCAAAAATTTTCTCTGAATCTTCACCAACCAAATAAATTTGTTCGTCAAATTTGGAAAGTTCTGATATCAGATTTTCATTTGAAATTTCTTTGTCATTGGATACTCTAACGACTTCATTGCTTATTATTTTAAAAGTAGAGCTATATACCTTATTATTATTTAAACTTATGCAAGAGCAAATTGTGATATTTTCTAAAACATTTAACAAATTGTATGCTAAAGCTTCAAGACTTGAAACAACAAATATCTGTTTATTAGTAGAAAAAGACATTGATTTTATTATAGATAAGCCTGTACGTATACCAGTGAAAGAACCGGGACCGTTGGTGACAGCAAACACATCTATGTCTTTAATTTTTAAATTCGAGTATCTTAGAGCAGATTTTATAGTGGAAATAATAATTTCGCTATGTTTCAAATTAGAATTGCATGAAATTTCACATAAAACCATATTATTATTATTTATAGCAACACTTAAATTTTTAGAACTCGAATCTAAAGATAAAATTATCATTTTTTTCTTCTCCTTAATATTATATATATAATTTTAGAATTAATTACATTTTTATTGTTTTAGTTTTTTCCTCAACGTCGTTCTTTACTTAATGAATTTTTGATCATTTTTGTTTTTTTATTTATTTAACCCAATTTTTTATTTTTTAGCAAAATTATTTTGTTCGTAATTTTAATATAGTCCCCACTTGAGTGCTTCCGTTCACTGCCTGGCATATATTATCTAAATTTTTTATATCAAATATTAATATAGGAATATTATTATCTCTACAAATAGAAGCCGCTGGAATGTCTATCACTTTTAAATTTTTGCTTATTAATTCGTCAAAGCTAATTTCTGAATATTTTTTTGCGTCAAGTTCACCGGGATCTTTATCATAAACTCCATCAATATTAGTTGCTTTTAAAAATATATCCGCTTGTATTTCCGAAGCTCTCAAAGCTGCTGCTGTATCTGTAGAAAAAAAAGGGATTCCCGTTCCAAAGCTAAATATCACTATACTATTATTTTCAAGATACCAAACAGCTTTATCTCTTGTATAAAACTCCGAAATTTGTTTCATTTCTATAGCTGACAAAACTTTAGCTTTTAAATTTAATTTTTCTAAAAAATCTAATATTACAAGAGAATTAATAACAGTAGATGCCATACCAATATGATCTGCACGTACTCTGTCTATATTTAAATTTGAACGCCCTCTCCAAAAATTTCCGCCTCCTATAACTAATCCTATTTGAACACCCATATCAAAACATTTTTTTATAATTTTTGATATATCTGAAACAATATTAAAATCTATTCCCACTTTTTCATTTCCAGATAAAGCTTCTCCACTAATTTTGAGTAAAACTCTTTTATACGTAAAATTTCAACTCCTTTTTGGTAAATTATAAAAAAAAAATAAATGTTTTGCAATTTTTAACATAAATATTTTAGAATAAGAATATGAAAATTTAGGAGTGATATATTTAAAAATGCAAGATTATATTATTTTTACCGATTCATCCGCAGATTTGCCCATTTATTTAACGAAAAAATTATCCGTTGAGGTTTTACCTTTAAAATTCACCATAGAAAATAAAACTTATTCAGATAATTCTGATGTCTCTGGAATGGATATGTCAGAGTTTTATGGTAAACTTAGAGATGGAAAAATTTCCAATACTTCTCAAGTTAATCCAAATGAATTTGTAACTGCTTTTTCCGAAATTTTAGGAAAAGGCTTTGACATATTATATATTTGTTTTTCAAGTGCTTTAAGCAATACATATGCTTCAGCTAAAATAGCTCAAGATGAATTGAAAGAAAAATATCCAGGAAGAGAAATTATAATTATAGATTCTTTGTGTGCATCTTTGGGTCAAGGACTTTTGGTTTATTTAGTTATACAAAAAAAATTGGAAGGTTTTAACATAAATCAACTTAAAAATTGGATAAATTCAAACAAATTATACATATGTCACTGGGTTGCTGTAGATGATTTAAACTATTTAAGACGTGGCGGAAGAGTCTCAGCAACAAGCGCCTTTTTAGGAAATTTTTTAAATATAAAACCTATAATACACTTAAGTGAAGATGGAAAATTAAATTTTGTGACTAAAATTCGTGGTAGACAAAGGTCTTTAGATTTTTTAGTTGATAAAATGAAAGAATTAGGTACAGATTTAAAAGAACAAACTATATTTATATGTCACGGAGATTGTTTAAAAGAAGTAGAAGATTTGAAATCAAACATTCAAAAAAAACTTGGTCTGAAAAATTTTATTGTAAACTACATTGGCCCGGTTATAGGATCACATGCTGGACCGGGTACTATTGCAGTATTTTTTATTGGAACAAAAAGGTAAAAATTTTGTTTAATAACCCGTACGGAATTTTCTCATCTATACAGGGGAGGGCGGGGTGGATAATGTTTGTTTGCACCAAGCAAACAATAAAATTTACAAGTTTCTTATTACAGGATGGTAATACACAGTGTGTGCTTGGAAAATTGAGGTTACAATATAAATACTCCTACAAACCTTAGTACTTGAAAAATTTACAGGTGCGGATATTATGTAAGACATTTTAAATTAGAACGCAATTTTCGTAAAACTACCAAGCCTGTGTCTTTTTAGTTACCGTGGTAATTAATATATATAATTAAGAGTGCTTCTTTTGTTCATACTAAAGATTTAAACATACCATTAATTTTTGAATAAAATTTTATTTGTATGAATAAAATAGTAGAGCCTTAAAGGGAGTAAATTTCCGTTAATTAATGTAAAAATTTAGCAGTGAAATAAAGAAGAAACTGCGTGGCGAGTATCTATGGAATCCGTCATATTTTATCGCAATAGTAAATGAGAACACTAAAAGTCAAATAACAAATTATATGAAAAATCAAAAATGATGTAAAAAATGCAGAAAAACCGCTAAACTTTAGTTTAATTGGACGAGTTTACCCAAAATATAAAGAAATGTTGACAAAAAAATAATAAATTACTAATATTAAATAAGTACTGTGAGGCTTATAGGTAACCGTAGAGGTCACAGAACCAAGAAATTGATTGGTTTTTATCAAAGCAGAGTGCCAAAATATTCCTTTCTGAACTGTATATGCTAATAAATTTATTTTATTTATACAGGCAAGAAGTCTTTGTATTAAAGTTTGTTATCTGTCAACTAGTAAATAAACTTATAAAAATATGTATCAATTTATGAATAACAAGGAGTGGATTTTTAAAATTTTAATTTTGCTGGTAATATAAATAGCACAGTAGACATTATATTTAATTTTAAAGATATTTTATAATCAATTTATAAAATACCAAAAGTAAGAAACATTGTAAATACTGTAAAAATTATTGCTGTGGTAAAAATAATAAAACTTACAACCTTTGGTTGTTATAAATAACTATCTACCTATTTTTTTACGCCTCAGAAGTATTTAAATGAATGTTTATGAATTTTGAGTCTGCTTGATTTTTTATTAAAATTGTATCGATATATAAATATTTTTTTAATTGATCCATAGATTTGATCACACGTAAATTATATGACAAGTTTTAACGATAAATTTTTACATCTGCGATAAATTCACATTTATTTTATCTAAATTTTTAATATTTTTATGAAATATACACAAAAATTTATAAATATATTTGTGTATTGACGAAATAATTTAATTTTGTTAGATTATTTACACATTTATGAAAATAAGGAAGAGGTTATATTATGCAAAATTGGTATGTTTTGATGTATGAAAATCCTGAGTATAAGGATATTGAGTTATTATTGGAAAATTTTAACAACAACATTATCTATTTTTGTCAATATCCTCACGAGTACTGTCCCACAAGTGGTGGTTTTGGTTCAGTATATTTAAAACCAGAGAACCAAAATGTAAAAATTAAAAATTATCTACTCAGCAAAAAAGGATTTAAACGTGTGTGCGCCTGTTCGGCGAGAAGTGTAAAGTTGGTGGGAATCCAACATGAGAAGGTCTAGCCAACCACTCATTACGTAAGTCTTGGAGCCAAAATGGTAACATTAGGTTTAAGCGTAGACTGGGGAGAAAGCGAGCCGCAAGCGAAAGCTGAAGTGATTGAGCCTCGTGAAAGTTGTCAAGTAGGAGCCGATGCCGTACATGTGGCAGCAGGCAATAAGAGTCATTCGAAAAGGCGAGAATGAGGAGAACCTACCGTGGTCAAAGAGCGCGGCGAGAACAAGGGGTAAAGCCCAAGAAAAGTCAAAGGATTTATAGGCAGTCGGAGCAATTCGTAGTACCGAAGAAATATATGAAAGTATGTGGAGGGAAGGGATTGCCACAATAGTCAATCTTTTCAAGGAAACATGAAAATTACACTGGATGTAAGCAATTCAATGATAACTGGATTGGAAAGAATAGAGCAACTCGTAGGAAAGTATCCAAACCGAAAAATTCAGACACTGATGCATCTAGTTAATGTGAACACAGTCAAGGAAATTCATATGGAGCAAGTGAGAGACAAAGCGGTCGGAATAGATAAAGTTTCAAAGGATAAATATGAAACGGATCTACAAGCCAACGCCGAGAAACTTATTATGCAGATGAGAAAATTCAGCTATAGACCAAAACCGGTAAGAAGAGTCTACATTGAAAAAGCGGGCAGTAGCGGGTTGAGACCGCTCGGAATACCAGCGTATGAAGACAGGTTCAGGGAGTATTTGCTGAAATATTAAACGCAATATACGAGCCAAAATTTTATGATTATTCATATGAATTTAGAAAGGGTCGGAACTGTCATCAAGCGGTAAAATATTTGGATGACAAGCTGATGGGAAAAACTAAATGGGTCGTAGATGCTGATATAAAAGGGCTCTTTGACAATGTGAATCATGACTGGATGATGAAATTTCTGAAACATGAAATAGAAGACAAAAATTTTCTGCGATATATAAAAAGATTTTTAAATGCCGGGATAATGGAAGAAAGCAAATTTTACGAGACAGACAAAGGTACTCCTCAAGGAGAATTTTGATCACCGATATTTGCGAATATATATCTTCACTATGTGATAGACATATGGTTCGACAAAGTAGTTACACGTACGAGTCGTGGTGTGGCATCGATGGTAAGATATGCTGATGATACCGTATTTTGTTTCCAATTTGAAAATGATGCAAGGAGGTTCTATAACGATTTGAAAGTGAGATTAGCAAAGTTTGGATTAGAACTATCTGAAAGTAAAAGCAAAGTAATTAAATTTGGACGATACGCCGGGAAAGAGGCAGAAACGTTTGATTTTCTAGGATTCACAATGGTGTTACAGGAAAAGGTCGAAACGGAAAATACTTAGCAAAATGTATTACAAGCCAGAGCAAGTTAAAGTCTAAGATGAACGCTGCAAAAGAGTGGATAAAAGAAAATATGCACACTCCGGTAAGTGAACTTATTAAACGGCTTAACATCAAGCTAAGAGGACATTATAACTACTACGGGCTGTCCCACAATATGTATAAAATGCGGAGTTTTTTTAGATACGTAGGAAATACGTTATAAAAAACACTAAAAAGACGCGGACAACGGCACAAATTAAATTGGGAAAAGTTTGGGAAAATCATGTATTACAACCCATTACTACGACCAATGATAACGGTAAAACTGTGGGAATAGAAGTTTAACTGATTGTTGTGAAGAGCCGTATGCCTTAATAGGGTACGTACGGTTCTGTGAGGGGCATAATCCACTCACAAACAAATTTTTATTTGAAAAGGGATTTGGATAACATGTCTACTCGACTAGCACAAATATTACCTGAAATTTGCGAAGCAACAACTATTTTAAAAAGATTAAGCCAAAACAAGAGAGTTAGAGCAGCGTATGAAGCACGAGAAAGAGAAATAAGGGATGAACTTTCAAGAATGAAAAGTGCTGAAAGACAAGGCATTAAAATTGGTGAAGCACAAGGAGAAAAGAACAAAGCAATTGAAATAGCAAAAAATTCTTTAAATATTGGATTAAGTGCTGACCAAATATCACAGATTACAGGTTTAACGGTTAAAGAAATAGAAAGTCTAAGAACCTAAGTTAAAATTCAAACTAAAAATTAAGACTCTGCCGAGAAATCCGTTTCTCTTCAGGGTTTTTTGTTGCAAATTTTTAATGATAGAGAGTGAAAGAATGAACTTTTTTAATTTCAGAAAACGCCGAGAAGCGAGAGCGGAACAAATAACCCCACCGATTGACGAAGTTTTGTTAAAAGCATTATTGCAGAGCGGAGAAATCGGAGCAAGCGAAGCAATGAATATCCCGGCAGTCGCCGAAAGTTTACGTCTGATAAGCGAAACCGTCTCGATGATACCAATTAAGTTGTACGAGGAAAAAGTTGTAGATGGCAAAAAGAAAACCATTGAAATTTCTGATGATGACCGAACTTCTTTACTTAACAATGACACAAAAGACGCATTCGGCGGCGTTCAGTTCAAGCGAGTATTGGTAAAAGATTATCTGTTGTACGGCAATACGTACGCATTTATCAACAAACAACGAAACAAATTCAAATCGATTCATTATGTGCCGTGCAAAAACGTTTATATTCTCAGCAATTTCGAGGATATTTTTAAAGATTATGACATTATGGTTTCGGGAAAAAAGTATAAACCGTTTGAATTTCTGAAAATACTGCGTTCAACAAAAAACGGTGCTTCTGGTGTGGGTATAGTCCAAGAAAACTCAAAACTTCTGAAAGTTGCAAAGAATATAAAGAAGATGTAAAAATTTTTACTAGATTGATGGGAAACAGGTACAACGATTAACGAACAAGACTATTAACATAATCCTCAAAGTTATTCCGTTTAAACATTTTATCTAAATCATTATGGGCACAATTTGACTCAATATGTGTTGTTATATTTTTAAATCCAAGTTCTTGAACTTTTTGATGAAGTAATGTTTTTTCGAGACTAAGAAAATCGTATTTATCGCCACTACATATAAATAAAGGTATATTTTTATTTACTCGACTTAAATTATCTTCTGTATTTAAAGCAGACATCGTTACAACTCTAGCGACAGCAGCTAACAGTTTGCACGTCATATTTGTTGCTGCACTATACAAACTATTTATTGGACTTGCTAAAATTAAACCACATAAATCTTGTCCTTTTGAAGAAGCATAATCAGCAATATGTGAAGCAACCGATCCACCTAAAGAAAAGCCAAAAACAATAACATCTTCCGAATTATATCCTAAATTTTTTAAGACATACTTATAAATTGTTTCTCCATCATTATATAGTGTGCCTTGCGAAATTCTTAAAGTTGCAGCCGATAAACTACTATAACCGTAACCTCCATAATCTACCGCAACTACAGTAGCACCTCTATTTAATAATGTTTCCATTACATGACTACGAACCATGTTCGGTGCTGAATCTGCGTTCGGACCAAACAATATTACACTTTTATTTCTTAACGAGTCATAATTTGGATTTTTGTATTTGTAACTACACCCTCTTAAATTGCCAATCTCAATAAATCGACGTGTTATAATACTATAATGACCATAAAATTGAATATTCCCATCTTGTATGTTAGAAAAACATGGAAAATCCATGTGAATACCAGGAAATATACAACTATTTGAAACTGATCTAATCCCCAATAAAGTTAAGATAGTAGCGCCAACTGTAATACCAATTTTAACTATAGGTTTTTTATATTTATTTGCAGTATCGACTATACTAAATAAAAAACCTTTTTCATTTTCATTCTTAGCCTCACCAGAAACACCTAAAGCAGAGCCGTTTAGACACAAAACACTAATCCCTAAAAGGGCAGAAAAAATCTTTTTATTCAAATCTGAATTTCCCCCCTGAAACTTTGCTTAACCTATTCTCTTTTACCTCTTTTGTCTGATTTTTAAAAAATTTTATAATATCGGCAGATTCACTAATGTAAGTTATAAAATCTTCCTTAGACAAAGAGTTATTGAAGCTTTTATAAACTTCAAAAATTTCATCCACTTTATCAAATTTAAAAATTTTTTCTATTTTTTCTTCAGACTTTAAAATTTTTTTTGTAATCTCATCAATGATTTTTTTAATTTCCATAGCTTTGTCCTCCTACAAATTTAAGTTGCAAATACCAATGTGCCAATCAGGATACTAATTTGTTCCTGATAATAAACCACTTAGTTATAATATACTATTCTTAAAAAAATTGCAAATCGTTAATTTTAATGAAATATAGTCAGGTAAAACTCATTATATTTAATGTGAACTTCCAGAGTTTTACCTACTCCAAACCCCATTTAGTGTTGGCAGATACTGATTTTCCCAATTTTAATTTCTGTTATATTTGAGTAGGTATACCTACTCAAATATTTTGTCAAAAAAACCAGAACGGTCAACGCTATTTTCGGTCTTTTTCCGGATAAAACTTCAATTGAGTGTCATTTATTTTGGAAGTTCACATTTAAGCAACAAACAAGTGATAGTTTACATTTTAATCAAATGACAATCTACAAACCCTCGATAATTCGGTTTTTTTCTTTTGTAATCTTGTCCCATGGAAGATTTAGAACCGTTGGGACTAAATTTCATAAAATTGGGGTTACAAGACGTGCTTTATAACCCGACCACAAAAGAGGTTTACACGCCGAATATTAACCAAACAACAAAAATTGATTCAAAAATTGGAGAAAATATTAAAAATGAATAATTATGCAAACAAAACTTATTATTATCAGATATTGGAACTTATTGAGGAACGCAAAGACGAGTTAAAACGCATAAAAAAGAAAACAAACCGAATATGTGAGGACATAATTGACGACTTAGAGATGAGGGGTTGGTTAAACTAAAATTATGAAAAAAAAATATGCAAGTGTTAGTGAAGTTTCTTTTGTTAAGACAAAGTATGATTATCGAAAGCTCAGAGAATATTGCATAGAAAATAAATTGGAAATCAAGAAAACTAATCCCGATATGCCGTGTTTAAGTCGGAATTTATACCCAGCAAAAGCATGGCTTGACGTCTACAAGGTGGTGATATGAATTGAGAATAGAGTTAAGAAATGACGCCGTTTTATTAGATGGATACGTCAATGCGATTGAACGAGACTCAAAAATTATGCTTGATGAAAAGGGTGAAAGATTCGTAGAACAAATCAAACCAAAAGTTTTTCAGAGAGCAATCGAAAAGAATGAAGATATTTTTTGTTTGCTGAATCATGACCACAACAGACAACTTGGCTCGACGAAACAAGGAAATGTTGAACTTTTTGAGGATAATATCGGGCTCAGAGCTATTTGCAAAATTACAGACAGTGAAGTCATGCAAAAAGCAAAAGAAGACAAATTGCGTGGTTGGTCTTTTGGTTTTGAACTTTTAAAAGAAGTAGAAGAACCGATAAAAGAGGGATTAAAACGTAGATTTGTCGAGGAAATGAATTTAACGGAAATTTCAATTATTGATGACAGAAAAATGCCGTGTTATGTGGGTACATCAATCGAAATGCGTGCCGAAAAAAATTCAAAAATAGAATATCGTGGACAAGAATTCAAAGCGAAAATAATTAACCACAAAAATGCTTTTAACAAGATTTCATCAATCGGTGGGGTTATTTGTTCTGCTCTCGCTTCTCGGCGTTTTCTGAAATTAAAAAAGTTCATTCTTTCACTCTCTATCATTAAAAATTTGCAACAAAAAACCCTGAAGAGAAACGGATTTCTCAACAGAGTCTTAACTTTTAGTTTGAATTTTAACTTAGGTTCTTAGACTTTCTATTTCTTTAACCGTTAAACCTGTAATCTGTGATATTTGGTCAGCACTTAATCCAATATTTAAAGAATTTTTTGCTATTTCAATTGCTTTTTCTTGTTTGCCTTCTTCTTTACCTATTTCAATACCTTGTCTTTCAGCACTCTTCATTCTTGAAAGTTCATCCCTTATTTCCCTTTCTCGTGCTTCATACGCTGCTCTAACTCTCTTGTTTTGGCTTAATCTTTTTAAAATAGTTGTTGCTTCGCAAATTTCAGGTAATGTTTGTGCTAGCATATCAAGTTCCTCCTCGTCTTTAGCATTTAAAAATCGCAACCATAACCACTTGTTTTTAGTACTTTCATCATCTAATTCACTTGGTAATTTAGCGAGTTCTAAAGTGTTTATTTCCATTATGTTACTAAACTCTGTTTTTGTTCTCTCATCATAAAATCTAAATCTGTTATAATAAGAATCATTTTCTTCTATCAACACAAAATCCGTTATTAATATGCTTATTGCTCTTTTAATATTTTTATAAGTATCGCCGCTTTTTAATTGGTCATGTATAATTTTTGATATACCAAACATGACTCGTTCTTTCATTTCATCTGTGTCAATGACTTGTATTTCGATTGCCAATAATTTTCCGCTTTTGGTTTTTATTTTTACATCTAAAATTGAAAGTTTGTCCTTTTTGTGCCCTTTCTTTAAGTACGGATCTACTATTTCTATACCAGCCACATAGTGAAAACGGATTATTCAGCCTATGAAAATATTTTAAAACAAATTAAAGGAGAAATCTAACATGAAATTAAAATACTTAACCGAACAAAGGGCGGAAAACCAAAACAAAATGCAAGAAATTTTAAATCTAGCAAAACTTGAAGAACGAGCAATGTCAGAAACCGAAATATCCGAATTTAACGAACTAAAAAAGAAAATTGAGGGTATTGACGTAACAATCAGAGCAACAGACGAAATCAGGGAGGAAAAAATCGAAATGTCAGTAGAAAATACCAATAATATTGCAGAAGACAAATCCAAAATCGAAGAAAGGGCTTTTGAGCAATATATCAGAAATCCCGAAAGAGCCGATACACCAAATAATATGGCTTTAGGCGATAATGGTGCAGTTATTCCAACCACAATTGCCAAGAAAATTATTGAACAAATCAAAGATATTTGTCCGATTTACTCAATGGCAGAAATTTACAACGTTAAAGGAACATTAATGATTCCGTATTATGGCGATAAAAATAATAATGAAAACGTCAGATGTGCATACGCTACGGAATTTACAGACTTAACATCTTACTCAAGAAAATTCACAAGCATAAGTTTATCGAGCTTTTTAGCTGGTGCTTTGACCAAAATTTCAAAGTTTTTGATAAACAATAGCCAGTTTAATATTGTGGGTTTTGTGACAAGAAAAATTTCAGAAGCAATTGCTGAATTTTTAGAATTGGTGAAAGGTCTTTGAAACGGTATAAAAAATGTAAAAGATTGGATTATGGGCAAAATCAGTGGATTTGTTTCAACTATCACAGACGGCATAAAAGGTTTTTTTGGTATTTCCTCTCCATCTTAAAGTAATGCGTGACCAAGTTGGCAAAAATTTAGCTTTAGAAATTGGCGAAGGTTTTTCTGATGAAATGAAAGCAGTTACCGAAGAAATGCAAGATTCATTACCACACGCTTTTGATTTTGATACTGCGATAAACCCTGAATTTTCCAAATTATCATCTGAAATGAGTTTAAATAATTCGGATTATATCGTAACGGCTTTGCAAAATGCACTTGCCGGAATGTCTTTTATGATTGATGGCGATAAAATGGGCGAACTGGTAATAAATCAAGTTAAAAGGGTGGTTTATTCGTGAATTATGTGATTGTAAACGGTGTCAACAGCAACACTTTAAACGGTTTGTTAATTTCAGAATTACCACCAATCTCAAAGCTGAAAATGAGAGTTGAAACAACCGAAATAGACGGTCGTGACGGTGATATTAATGACCACTTAGGTTATCAAGCATATGAAAAAAATATGAAAATCGGACTTTATGGAAATTACGATATAAACGCAATTATAGAATATTTTGGAAGCGGTAAAACCATTTATTACGCTATATGGGTCTGGTGTTGTGGAAAAATTCAAATAAATACGATTACCGCATTTCAAATCAACATTGATGATTCTTACGTGACCGTCAACAGCATGATTGAAGAAGCGTACAAAGACAACATCGGTACATTGAAAAATCGACAAATGACGGGCGAATTTCCAATTTTAAATGTTGGAGATAACACGATAACTTGGACTGGCAATTTAACAAAAATAGTCGTAGAACCCCATAGTAGGTGATTATGAAACCACACAACGGAGGTAATCCAAATGAACTTAGAAAAATTAAAAGAAAATTCAGTTTTTATAATAGGTGGTTGTGTCGTATTAGTGAGCCTTTTATTGAGTGCCATAGCTATTCATAAATCTAGCAAAAAAATTATTGAAAAAAAAAACACCGTGGTGGCTAATTATGACGTGATTTTAGGGCGAATCGTAAAAGTTGAATTTGGCAATTTTAAAAATAATCTGAAAAATTTAATCGGAAATGTCACGAGTAAAATAACCGAAGAAATCACACAAAACACAAAAGACGCACTTGGAAAGCTAGAAAGCGCACTTGTTGACGCAACAAATTCGATAAAAAATACGCTTGGAAATTCGTATGTAATTTATGACGGCGATAAAAGTGCGAAACGTTCCTAATTGAAAAGATTAGGCACTAAAACAAAAGTTTTAGGAGAACTGATAATCCAATAAGCGGAACGATGGAGTAACGCCCTGAAACGCTTACATTAATACTCCGACTGGCCTCACTCAAAAAGTGAGTGTTCAGAAGCTCGGTGAAGACGGCAGAAAGACTACCTAAGTCAAAAAATAAGAAAGTATGAATTGGTACAAAAGAGGCTAGAGCCCACCTGTTTAGAAAACTTAAAGTAAAGATATGGAAAATGATATGCCGGGTGTCTATAAAATACCTATGATTAGAATGGAGAGAAATCTTTGACGAATTCTCGAACGTACGGGTCTAAACGCCAAATGTTCAGAAATGTCCATCTACCGACTGGTAGGTATGTGTGGTAAAGTAAAAATTTTTGTTATGAAATACCATACACTGTTACAGGCAGTGTCAATCATACAGGCTCAAAGAGAAGATCTAAGGGTATATGCAAAGATAGGATTATTGGAACGTTGGAAGCAGAAAAGCTTAATTAATTAGGTTATTGCGTAAATTCATAAGCGCAAGAATTTTCTGTGAAAGTGATGGCACGACCTGTGAAATCTCTGTAATGGAGACGGAGGAACAGCCATTAGTCAGATTTGAAAAGATTAAGGAAAATTGAACAAACGCAGCTTCGAGTATGACAAAGAAAATCAAATCCAAAAGGAGTTGATGCCTGTGTTGGTTTCGAAGCAACAGAAAACAAAAAGCGAAGAAAATTACGGCATAACGAATATTACAATTTGCAAACAAAATTTGATGAACTTTATAACAAAAGTAAAAATGGGCATGTTTTTGATAATTTAATAAAGCTCATTATAAGTGAAAGAAATATCAGGTTTGCCTATCGTAACATCAAAAAGAATGCGGGAAGTAAAACTTACGGTATAGATAAACTGACAATAAAAGATATTGAAAAAATATCAACGGATAAGTTTATCAAAATCGCAAAAGACAAAATGTCGTGGTACAAACCCAAAGCAGTAAGACGTGTAGAAATTTCCAAACCCAATGGCAAAACAAGACCTTTAGGCATATCAACGATGTGGGATAGAATAGTACAACAACAATGTATACTTCAAGTTCTGGAGCCAATATGTGAAGCAAAATTCAATAAACACAGCTATGGATTCAGGCCAAACAGGTCAGCGGAAAACGCAATAGCAGAAAGTTATCGATTTATACAAATAAATCATCTCCACTTTGCGGTGGATATAGATATAGAAGGATTTTTCGATAATGTAAATCATAGTAAGTTGAAAAAACAAATATGGCAATTGGGAATAAGAGACAAAAAATTGATGTGTATTATTTTTGAGATGCTAAAAGCTCCAATTGTATTTCCAGACGGAAAAACACTCACTCCTAGTTGCGGTACACCACAAGGTGGCATACTGTCGCCATTGTTGTCTAATATTGTTCTCAATGAATTTGATTGGTGGATTGCATCGCAATGGGAAAATCAGCCTACTAAACACAAATACGCTGTCAACATATCTCCATCAGGCTCAAGCATACACAGTGCAAGATACCTTGCACTTAAAAAAACCAAATTAAAAGAGATGTTTTTGGTAAGGTATGCTGACGATTTTAAAATATTTTGTCGGAAAAGAAGTGACGCTAATAAAGTCTTTATAGCTGCAAAAAAGTGGTTAAAAGACAGATTAAAACTCCAGGAAAATTAAGAAAAATCAAAGGTAGTAAATCTAAAAAAGGGGTATTCGGAATTTCTTGGGATAAAAATAAAAGCTATAAAAAGGCGGAACACATATGTAGTTAAATCTCACCTATGTGAGGGGGCAAAGAAAAAGGTTACCAAAAAATTGATAGATCAAATTAAAAAGATTGCAAAACCAAAAAATGCCAAAGAAGAATGAAAGGCAATCGGTCACTACAATTTAATGGTATCGGGTATACACAATTATTATCAAATGGCTACACGTGTAAATCGAGATATTAATAGAATAGCTTTAAACGTCAAAACTGTTGCAAAAAACAGGTTGAGAAACTGGTTGAAAAAGAAAGGTAGTTTAGTAAATTATCGATATATTCGAGAAAGATATGGTCACAGCAAAGAAATCAGGTTTGTAAATAATACTCCAATTTGCCCGATTGCTTATGTGAAAACTAAACCACCAAGCTGTCTTAGAAAATCCATAAATAACTACACTCCAGAAGGTAGAAAAGAAATACACAAAAAGCTAGGAGTGAACACAGCTATACTACAAAAAATTATTAGCAGTGGTAAAAAGCCGAGAAAGTATAGAGTTTATGGATAACAGGGTGTCATTGTACGTAGCGCAAAAAGGGAAATGTGCAATAACAGGAGAAATTTTAGAAATCAACAAAATCTGCTGTCACCATAAAATCCCCAAAGCACTGGATGGAAAAGATAATTACAATAATTTAATTGTAATTCATGAAAATGTTCATACATTGATACATGCTGAAAGTACAGTAATAATTCAAAAATATATCAACCGAATAAAACCAACCAGTAAACAAATAACAAAAATTAATAAACTTCGCAAAATGGCTAATAAAAAGGCAATAGCAAACTAGACCTGTTGCTCGAAAACGTGTAAATTCAATTTTACTTTAAAACATTTAAATTTGATGGAACGCCGTGTGCGGTGAAAGTCGCACGCACGGTGTGAGGCGGGGGAAAAGCCGGAAACATAGATACAGTAGGCTTACCTATCGCTATTTCTGATTGTTGATACGCTGCCAAAAGAAGACGCAACCAACGTAATTATGATAAACAACGGCGGCATTGGTTTCAGCCAAAGCGGAATAAACGGCACATTTAAAAGTGCGCGGACAATTGACGGTACTTTAAACATGCAAAACTTAAACACAATCAATTTTGTCGGTGATTTAATCAAAGGCGGTACTTTAAAACTTGGTTCAAATCTTGATGAGAGCGGTAATTTAGAGCTTTATAGTGATTCCAATAAGCTGATTTGCGAAATGAACAAAGATGGTATTACAGTCTATTGTGATGACAACAGCATAGTCCAGTTAAATTCAAGTTCTGGAATTGTAACTTATGATTCTCAAGGAAACAGAATTTATTGGCGCGATAACGATGAGTTTCACATAAAAAAATCAGTTATCGAAGAAGAAATAACAATAGCACAAAAAATGTGGTTAATACCCATAACAACCGATACAAACACGGGTATCGGCATAGTTGCGATGGTTTAGAATTTCAAGTTGACTTTTTTAAGTGAACTCCGTATAATGTTAGTAGGAAAGTTTAACTTTCTTACTTTATATGAAATGAGGTGTGATAATTATGATAACTGAATTAAGAACGAAATCCCAAGTAACTATCCCAAAAGACATAGTTTTTAAACTTGGTTTAAACAGAGGTGATAAACTTGAAATATATGAAAAAAAAGGAGAAATACACATTATGCCAGTGGCAGTATATCCAAAAGAATACATTAATAGTGTTCTTGAAGAAGTAAAAGAAATAAAGTCAAAAATTAAGTCAGAAAATTATCCTGTATTTGATGATATTGATGTTTTACTGTCAAAATTGGAGGAAAATTGATGAAATGTCAGTGTACCTTCACCAATCGATTTAAAAAGAGTTTTAAAACTTTAAATCAGAATGAAAAAAAACAATTTGTAAAAAAATTAGAGTTGTTATCAAATAATCCAATGCATCCTTCCTTAAGGACAAAACGTATACGTGGAACTGATAATTTATTTGAATGTAGCGTTAATATGGATATAAGATTTATTTGGTATTATAAAGATGAAAGTTTGATTATTATCGCTGATATCGGACATCACAATATACTAAATCAATTTTAAAAATAATATGAATATGTGGTTATGGATGCGATTTTTAAATGCTAAAGACGAGGAGGAATTAAATATAATGGCAGAAACATTACCAAAAATCAAAGAAGCAGCAACATTATTAAAAAATTTAAGCAAAAATAAAAAAATCAGAGCAGCTTACGAACAAAGAGAACAAGAAATAAGAGATGAACTTATGCGAATGAACAGTGCTGAAAGAAAAGGTATTAAAATAGGCAAACAAGAAAAAACAATTGAAATAGCGAAAAGTCTTTTAAGTTTTGGAGTAGATATTAATATAATTTCTAAAATTCTGGATTAACTCGCGAAGAAATCGAAAATTTAACATAAAAGACAACGCCAAACATTGACATTCTAAAATAAAAAGAATGTCTATTTTTATTTTAAAAAACAAAATTTATATGATTCGGATTTTTATCCGAATTTTTTGTTTTTAAGGAGGTGACTTCATGTAATACGTAAAAACCGTGAGAAAGTAGGAAACACAAGATGTCTGATAATAATTTAGAAAAAAGCAAACAAAAGTTAATCGAAGATATTGACAAGCGAGTTAAAGATAAAACCATTGAGCAGACTAACTACAATTTGTTAAAAAAGTTGATAATCAGTGCAGAAACTTTGACTGAAGCAGTGGCTATTGCTGAACTTGGAACAACATATAGGAGAACTGGGTTACATTTTGATAAACGCATTGAAAAATTTGGTGATACAATTAAATATTTCAAGAAAAATGAAGAACTTTCTTTCGAAACTGATAAAAACAAAATAACACACAAACTAATTATTGGCGATAATTATGATGCATTGCTTAACTTGCTTATAGAATATAGATGTAGAATCGATGTAATTTATATAGATCCGCCATACGGTAAAGATAGTATGGGCAAATTCACACAAACTAATTATGAAAATGCCATAAACTAGGGACAATTTTCTATCTATGCTTTATCCTCGTCTTGTACTGACTCGCCAACTTCTAAGCGATAGTGGTATGATTTTTTGTAGCATAGACGACAAAAACCAAGCGTATGTTAAATGCTTGTTTGATGAGATACTTGAAGAGAATAATTTTGTTGCAAATCTTCCTACAATCATGAACTTGAAAGGAAATCAAAATGGATTTGCATTTGCAAGAACACACGAATATACTCTTGTCTACGCAAAAAATAAAAGTGCTGCTTCATTCAACAAGTTTGTTATTGATGAAGAGCGTATTTTAGAAGAATGGCAACAAGACGAGATAGGCTACTTTAAGAAAGTCGCAAACTTAAAAGCAACAGGTGTAAATGCTCCACGAGAGAAAAGACCTAACCTTTTTTATCCAATCTATGTAGATAATAATGGAACGGTTAGTTTAGAAAGAGACGATGAAGATTGTATAGAGCTATTACCGATAACAAATGGGCAAGAAATGTCTTGGCGTTGGGGAAAAGAAAAATTTCAGAGTGAAATATCAGATGTTATTGTAAAAAGAGAAAATGATATTTTTTCGATATATAAAAAACAACGTCCAAAAATAGATGAACTTCCATCTGAAAAACCAAAAACACTCTTCTACAAACCTGTTTATAGTAGCGGAAATGGCACAAATCAACTTGTAAGTATTTTAGGAAAGAAACTATTTAATAACCCGAAGCCTGTTGAGCTAATAAAAGATTTTATAACGATTAGTGGAAATAAAAGTTCTGTGATTTTAGACTTTTTTGCTGGCAGTGGAACAACAGGGCAAGCAGTTTTGAAATTAAATAAGCAAGACGGTGGAAAACGACAATTTATTTTAGCGGCAAGCAATGAAATAACCGACACAACACCAAAGGGGATTGTAAAAGATGTAACAAGCAAGCGCTTGAAGCGAGTGATGACTGGCGAATGCTATGACGGTACTAAAAATTTTAAGTGTTTAGAAAAAAATCAACCGCTCGGAGATAATCTTGATGTTTACGATATAACAACTGTATCTCCTTGCGAAGCGACTAAAAAAACTTGTTGAAGATAACAAAAAAAACAAAATTTATATGATTCGGATTTTTATCCGGATTTTTTATTTTAGGGGGTGATTTCATGGAAATGAAAGATTTTATAACGAAAGACATGTTTTTGAATTTAGCGGGGTGTATAGCAACTGTTACAAGTATGACCGAAGTTCTCAAAATATTATTTCCACACAGCACAGTATTATTTATGGTTTTTTTATTTAGTGCGTTTGTTGCAGTTATTAGAATGATATTATGTGAAGATTATTCCCCAGATGGGATAATTTTAGGAATTATCAATGTTATTCCAATTTATTTAGGTGCAATCGGGGCGTATGAATCCGTTCTAAAACCGATATACGGTGTTATGTTCGGCAATTAAGAACTGACGGTTAATGATAAAATAAAGCCCATTAAAGCGGTTAAATATAATTAGAAACCGTGAATCGGCAGTTTCCGAAATAAAGCGAAGAAGCGGTGGTGCGAACCATCGTTTTTTGTATTTTGGGAACGAGATAAGAAGTTAGGAGTGAAAAATATTGCAAAGATTAACATTTAATGAAGCAAGACACATTTATTATGTCGATGGTATCGCAATACCTTCGGTTACACAAATCATAAAATCGCTAAATTACAGCATTTACAAAGGTATAAACAGTGACGTTTTAAATTCGGCGGCTGACAGAGGCACAAGAGTACATCGAGCAATTGAGTTTTATTCGAAATACAAGTGGGATAAATGCGACGGTGATATTTGTGGTTATTTTGAGGCGTACAAAAAATTTAGAGGTGATTACAAGGATTGGAAATTAATGGAATCCGAATACAGAACGTATCACAAATCTTTGCTTTATGGTCTGACAATTGACGAAGTATACGAAACGCCGTCCGGCACAGTAATTTGTGATATTAAAACGCCAAAAATACCGCATTTAAAGAATTGGAGCGTTCAATTATCGGCGTACAAAGCAGGTTACTCGAAAGACAAAAAAATTAGCAAAATAATTGTGTTGCAGTTATTTGAAAACGGAAATTATACCGTTCACGAGCTAGAAGATAATTTTAACATCTTTTTAGCATGTTTAGAAATTTATAGATTTGGAGAGATTTAAATGGAATTAGTAGAAATACAAAAACAAAGTCTTAATATTTGTGACGTATCACAAAATATCTCAATAGAAAGCCAAGACGACTTATTTAAAGCCGTAGATTTTTTAAAGCAGATAAAACACCATAAAGAGCAAGTCATTAAATATTGGGAAGAACCAAAAAAATCAGCGTGGCAAGCACACAAGGCAATAACTCAAAAAGAAAAAGGAATGTTATTTTTATGCGAACAGATAGAAAGGAACTTAAAAAATCAAATTTTGGAATACAAAACAAAAAACCAGGAAAGATATTCTGAACTTGTGAAAGAAGCGGAGGAAGCGAAAAAATTTGAAATTGAGGCTTTACAAAAAGAAGCCGATGAATTGTGGAAATCAGGTGATAAGCAAGGGTCGACTGCAAAAAGCTGAGGCGGGCAAACTAGCAAATATGATTACAATATCAAATTTCGAACAAAAGCTGGAGGACGTAATAACACAGAAACGCTGGAAATGCAGAATTGTTGACAAGTCGGTAGTACCGGCTTTTTTTAATGGAATAGAAATCCGAGAAATCAATACTAAAAAGCTGTTAGAAATCCACAAATTACAGCCGAATGTTGAAATTCAGGGCGTGGAGTTCTATCAAGAGGAAACCGTTGTCATTAAAAATTAAATCGAAATGGAGAAATGAAAATTATGGCAGAAGTCGCAATGTCAGTTTATTTGACGAATGAAAACACGAAAAAGTATCTAAACTCAATTCTTGGGGAACGCACAAATCAGTTTATAACAAGTCTCACAAGCATGGCAAGTTCTAGCGAAACGCTCAAAAATTGTAACCGAAACAGTCTGTTAGCGTGTGCTTTAAAAGCCGTTTCTTTGGAGTTACCGTTTGACCAAAATCTAGGATTTGCGTGGGCTGTTCCGTACAAAAATGTTGCAACGTTCCAAATTGGTTGCAAGGGCTATATTCAGTTAGCACTCAGAACTGGGCAATACAAGTTTTTAAATGCACGTGTTGTACGTGCTGGTGAGCTTTCAGGACGTGATTATATCGGCGACCTGATAATTAATTGGTTATCAGACGAAGAACGAGAAAACAAGCAAATTATTGGTTATATGGCGGGTTTAGAGTTAGTAAACGGATTTAAAAAGATTATTTATTGGTCAACTTCAGAAATTGAAAAACACGCCAACAGATATTCTCAAAGTTACAAAAGAAATTCTAGATTTAATAATGTTTGGAGTTCTAATTTTGACAAGATGGCTGAAAAAACCTTGATAAAAGCGTTAATTTCAAGATATGGCATTTTATCCACAGACATGCAAAGGGCAGTTCAGTCTGACCACTCGAAAATTAACATTGATTTTGAGACTGGAACGGAAACCATCGATTATTTCGATAATCCCACAACAAACGTCGGGCTAACAACCGAACAACAAGCCGAATTGTTAAAAACTTATGGTGCTGAAAGGGTCAGTAAAGCATTAGAAAATTTAAAAATCGATAGTTTGAATCAAGTACAATTCGACGAACTCGAAGATTTTAAAAAAGCAGTATCGGGGGTAACAATATGATGATAAAATTTACGGTTTTAGGTCATCCCATCGGGAAACAACGCCCTAGAATGTGCCAAATAAACGGTTGTACAATCGCGTATACGCCAAAACAAACAAAAGAATATGAAAGGCTGATTCGACTAAATTACAAAAAAGTTTTAAAAATTAAATTTGAAAAGGGCGTACCACTTGAGGCGGAAATAACCGCCTTTTTTGCTGTGCCGAAAGCTGCAAGCAAGCGTGTAAAAGAAGCAATGTTAAACGAGGAAATATTACCGACCAAAAAATCAGATGGCGATAATATCACGAAAATCATTTTGGACGCATTGAACGGTGTTGCATATCACGATGATAGTCAGATTTGTAACATTATATTCAAAAAAAAATTCGGTGAAGTACCGAAAGTTGTGGTGATGATTAGAAAAATATAACCAAATAACCCAATGTTGAAATTATCAGAGCTATTTAATATTTATTAATTTTTGACAAATAATATAATTATGTAGGTGATATATTGTGAAAAATATACTATATTATGTAGTTTTTATTTGCATTGTGACCCTACCGAAAGCCATTATTTAAAACTTATTTTAGATAGTATTTTTTGCTCGAGAAATGGAAGTTTTTTAAGTGAAATAATTTGGAAAAGGTCAATTCATGTTTTATCAAGAAAATATTTTAATATCACAAACGACATTATTTTTTTATATTGCAAAAGCAAAAATCATAAATTTAACCCACAATTTGAATCAATAAATACAGAAGAATTAAAAAAATCTTTTCCATATTTGGAAAAAGAAACCGGGAGATATTACTCTTCTTATGGTTTAGAAATATATTCGAATAACTACAATAAGCATGAAACAAGAATATTAGATGGAAAAGAAATTAATACGTTAATCGGATGGAAATGGGCTCAAAAAAGTTTAGATGAAAAAATTGCTAAAAATCCTTATTTGATATATTGGACAAAAAACGGACGCCCGCGTTACAAAATTTATGCTGACGAATACAAAGGCAAAAAAATAGGAAATATTTGGGATGATATACCTAGTCTTTCTTCTACTTCCAAAGAACGTCTTGGATACCCTACTCAAAAACCTGAAGCATTATTAGAACGCATTATAAAAGCGTCTAGCAACGAGGGCGACTTGATTTTAGACGCTTATTGTGGCTGCGGCACTACTGTTACCGTAGCACAAAGATTAAACCGGCGTTGGATTGGTATTGACATAACTTATCAAAGTATTGCTTTAATTATGAAAAGATTAGAAGATAACTATCCAAGCAGTGTAACTGAAAATACTGAGCAACTTGGCATTCCTAAAGATTACGCCAGCGCAAAAGCTCTAGCTGAGAAAAAGAACGATAGAACCCGTAAAGAATTTGAAAAATGGGCAATATTGACCTATAGCAAAAACCGTGCAATTATTAATGAAAAAAAAGGTAGCGACAAAGGAATAGACGGTCTTTCATATATTTTTTCAGAAAACAATAAACGCGAAAAAATTATATTTCAAGTTAAATCAGGTAAAGTCAATAGCTCACATATTCGAGATTTACGTGGAACTATTGAACGTGAAGTTGCAGCCATTGGAATTTTTATAACACTTGAAAATCCAACAAAAGATATGGAATCTGAGGCAATCTCGGCCGGGTTCTATGAAAACATTAATATCTACACCAGAAAAATCAATAGAATCAAAATCGTAACAATCAAGCAAATTTTGAAAGGTGCTCATTTAGATGTTCCTACTGTTGTCAATATTTTAAAATGATCTGCGGTTATTTTTTATATTTCATTTAATTTTTATTGTTTTTTTTCTTCTAAAACATCACACAAAATCTATAATATATCAGCTTTCAAAAATCTAACGCATCAACAAAAAATGAAAAACTCCATCCAATTCTATCAGAAATTTGCTGATATTTTTTTGCATGAATAATTAAAACAAAAAATACATAAAATATTTTCCAAGAGGAAAAAAAAATATATATATAAAATTAAATAACACAATTTTACTAGCTTTTTTTAATAAAAGTGTTTTTGTGTATATCATTTACAAAATTTATTGTATAATGCTTTAAGGTTATATTAAAAAGAAAATCACTTGCTTTTAAGTTTGGCGGCTTAACAGGTAATCATATAGGTTATAAGATTTACTTTTTTTAAAACCAAAAGAGCTAAACATAATTTATAAATCAGAATAACTCTTCCAATCCAAAACAACCCAGCGAATTAATTAACTTAATGTTCACCAGATGGTATATATATATATATTACCATAAATCGCACAGTAATTCAATATAAATAAAAATTTTATTGTATAAAACATTTTGTTGTAATTACACTTAAAATAACAATAAATAATAAATATAATTGTTAATTTATCACAAACATCAGTAATAATAAATTTATATGCAAAGTGTACAAAATCACTTTAAAAAAAATTCAAAAGGAAACAAAACAAAAGTTCCCTATAGTTATGTCGGAGGAGTAACTGGCACAAATACAAAATATCAACACACATGGGTTGATTTTGGAGCCGCAAATAATTCGTTTGAAAATAGTAATTTTGATGGCGTTGGTTTAATTTTTACAAACTCAATTTGTGGAATTGACATCGATCATAAAGATTTAAATGATCCAATGGTGCAAGAAATATTACATTTAATGGATACTTATACGAAACTCAGCCCAAGCGCCCAAGGATTACATCTGTTATTTAAATGTGATATTCGCAAAATTCCAAAAGAACTTATAAATAATGAGCTAAAACTTTCAAGCAAATACTACTCAAAAAATCCAAACAACAATATCGAATGTTATTTTTGTGGTTTAACTAGCAGATATTTTACTTTTACTGAAAATGTGGTAAAGAAAAAACCCATCGCCGAAAGAACAGAACAGATCCTATTTTTTTTGACAGGTTTATGTTAAGGAAAAACATTGATGCGAACATAAAAAGCATCAATGTTTTAATTATATCAAATAATCAAAAAAATAACAATAAAAATTTTATACGGATATTGACATCTTAAGAAGTTGCAAGAAATGCAAGTAACGGCATGAAATTTTCAAATCTATTCGACAAAGGAGATATTTCGGAATACAACAGCGAGAGCGAAGCTGACCAAGCATTATGTAATTTTTTAGCATTTTATTGTGGGGGTGATTTTACGGAAATAGACCAAAGATTTTGTATATCGAGGCTATATCGCTCAAAAGCGACGATTAACAAAGCAATTACCGGTTGTAGAGGGGCTTATTATGAACCAAAGAGAAAGATTAATAACCACACCACTACCAATACCGCTGTGAAAAATAGTGCAGCCGTTAGCACTATTGAAACCGCTGACACTTCTAATGTCTATAACGTTTCCAAAAAGAAAAACAAAAAATTAGTGTTAAAAATCGGCAAGCAAGAGTTTGAGCATTTCAGTATAGAAGCGTTAAGTGCTTATCTTATCCACAAACACATAAGTGTCAGGTACAATATCATGAGCAGGGGTGTGGAAATTGACGGCGTAGATTCAAAAGAAAACCAAGAAACATTAACAAACGATTTGCCGATAATATTGTTTAATGAATTGAAAGATAAAATTTCAGGTTGCAACGTTGAAAGAGTTACAAACTTTTTATCGGTTATTTCTGGCAGAAATAGATATAACCCTGTTTTAGAAATGCTAAAAAAACATAAATGGGACAAAAGGGACAGAATATACGAATTGTATGAGATTTTAAATATTTCTGACACAGATAGCCTTAGCCGAGTTTTAATTTTCAAATGGTTGTGCCAAGCAATTTCAATGGCGAAAAACGACATTAAAAACCCATACGGCGCAGATGGTATTTTGGTTTTACAAGGCAAACAAGGAATTGGTAAAACAACTTTTGTGCGCAAAATAGCCATAATTTCAAAGTTTTGCAAACTTGGGCAATATATTGACCCCAGAGACAAAGATACCTTGAGGAGATGTGTCAGTGCGTGGATAATAGAGCTTGGGGAAATTGAAACAACGTTTAAAAGCGATTTAGAACGCTTAAAATCATTTATCACAAGTGAAATTGATGAATACAGATTGCCGTATGGACGTTGTGACCAAGTTTTGGCACGCCGTAGCGTTATGGTTGGAACTTGCAACAGTGATAGATTTTTGATTGACCCGACTGGTAGCCGAAGATTCTGGACAGTGCCAATTGAGAAAATCGATTTAAAGCGCTTGGAGAAATTCAACAGTCTGCAATTGTGGTTACAAATCGAAGAAGAGTTTGGAAAAAATAGACAAGGCTTTAGATTAACCACACAAGAGAGAGAATTGCTTGAGCAAAGAAATTCGAAACATGAAAAGCTGTTAAGAGGTCAAGCGGAAGTTGAAGACGTATTATCAAAAACTAATCCGAGTTTGGTTTACAAAGACGTTACAGTATCTCAGTTTAAAGAGTGCCACAGTGAATTTAAAAGTTAAGTGTAGACCAAATTTCAAAGGCTTTAACCAGATTAGGTGTTGAATCAAGAAAAATTCATGTGATGTGTAATGGCAAAGATACCACGAAAAAAGTTAGAAATTTACCAGTCTGGAAAGACAGCCCAGAATAAAAAAATTATTATGAATACACAAAAAGTTACGCACAGAGAAGTAGCGTGTTTTTTTTGCTCCGATACGCCTCGATACACCACTTTTTGCTTTGCGGTGTATCGGCGGTGTATCGGGATGTATCTGGTGTATCAAAATTGCCATATTTATGGGATTTTAAAAAACACGTACGTTTTTACGTAAAATTTCAATTTTTGAAAAAACGACATCAAAAATTCAAAAAAATGAATTTTAAAATTTCTCGAGTCTAAAAAAACGATTTTAAAAAAATCAAAAAATCTCAATTAGCAAAATGCACAAAAAACTATGAATTTATATTAATTTAACGTTAGATTTTGTTTATGCTTTTTTGGCACGTATCAACGTCAAAATCAATAAAATATTTATGACCACAAAATTCACTCTAGGTTGATGTCTATGAAGTTTGTATGATGAAATCTAAAGTTCAGTAAAAACACATAAAGTCCAGTGTGGAAAAAAGAAATAATTAGATAAATATTTTAAAAAACGAATAAAAAAATAAGTAGCAAATATGATAGTGAAAAATATAATAAAATTGATATTTTAGCCATTTATATGAATAAAATAATAATTTTTTGCATATAATAAAGTTATAAAACAATCTATTATTTTTATAAAAAAAAGGAATTAGATGCCTAATGAATGAAAAAGAATTATCGCAGTTGTATTTTTTAGAAAAAGAAATAGAAGAATATCAACAGCAAATTTTAAAACTTGAAACTTTAGCCACAAAATGTACTTCTACTATATCGGATATGCCACATGAAACAGGTATAACAGATAGAGACGGTTCTCCATTTCTATTCAAGTTACTGAAGTGGTTACTGCTTTTCATGGTCGTCCTGTAGATCAAAATATGAGGGGTTACAATGATGGTTGTGATGTTAGCTGATAGTTTAATACCGTTATTTAAATTTTTATTGGCGTTTTTTTAGTTTTTGCGTATAATAAAAATAGGATATTAATTATTGCAATTTTGATACTTATGTGTGGGATAAAGTTTGATAATAACGCTTTTAATTGATGTTTTATGTGTCGTTTTTATTTTTCAGATAATTTAGTTTACTTTTTTGAGAGTTTGTGGTATGATATAAAAGTAAGAAATTATTGTTGTTAAAAATTAAGATTTAATGAAAAGATTAAAAAATGACTAAAAAAACAAAATTACGGAATCCACAAAAACACCAAAAATCCTGTCTGCGAAATCGGATTATATTTTTAAATTAATCTTTGGTGACGACAAACATAAGAATATCTTAATAAGTTTTTTACAATCGGTTTTAGATTTACCGCCGGAAGAATACGCTGGTATAGAAATAGTAGATCCGTACTTAAAGAAAGGGCACAAAAAGGACAAACTTTCAATTTTAGATGTAAAAATAAAAACCAAAAGCGGAAAATTATTGGCAATCGAAATACAAGTCATTGACACAGATGAAATGAAAGAACGAGTCATGTTTGGTATATCAAAAATTATACATGACCAATTAAAAAGCGGCGATACTTATAAAAATATTAAAAGAGCAATAAGCATATTAATAACGGATTTTGTGTTGATAGAAGAAAATGATTCTTATTATAACAGATTTAGATTTTATGATGAGAGAACAAAAACAGAGTTTAGTAACATAATGGAAATAAACACTTTAGAACTCGCTAAATTACCAAGTGAATTAGATGATGAAAATACTAAAAATAAGTGGTTATGGCTGCGATTTTTAAATGCTAAAGATGAGGAGGAACTTAATATGCGTGCGCCTGTTCGGCGAGAAGTGTAAAGTTGGCGGGAATCCAACATGAGAAGGTCTAGCCAACCACTCATTACGTAAGTCTTGGAGCCAAAATGGTAACATTAGGTTTAAGCGTAGACTGGGGAGAAAGCGAGCCGCAAGCGAAAGCTGAAGTGATTGAGCCTCGTGAAAGTTGTCAAGTAGGAGCCGATGCCGTACATGTGGCAGCAGGCAATAAGAGTCATTCGAAAAGGCGAGAATGAGGGAACCTACCGTGGTCAAAGAGCGTGGCGAGAACAAGGGGTAAAGCCCAAGAAAAGTCAAAGGATTTATAGGCAGTCGGAGCAATTCGTAGTACCGAAGAAATATATGAAAGTATGTGGAGGGAAGGGATTGCCACAATAGTCAATCTTTTCAAGGAAACATGAAAATTACACTGGATGTAAGCAATTCAATGATAACTGGATTGGAAAGAATAGAGCAACTCGTAGGAAAGTATCCAAACCGAAAAATTCAGACACTGATGCATCTAGTTAATGTGAACACAGTCAAGGAAATTCATATGGAGCAAGTGAGAGACAAAGCGGTCGGAATAGATAAAGTTTCAAAGGATAAATATGAAACGGATCTACAAGCCAACGCCGAGAAACTTATTATGCAGATGAGAAAATTCAGCTATAGACCAAAACCGGTAAGAAGAGTCTACATTGAAAAAGTGGGCAGTAGCGGGTTGAGACCGCTCGGAATACCAGCGTATGAAGACAGGTTCAGGGAGTATTTGCTGAAATATTAAACGCAATATACGAGCCAAAATTTTATGATTATTCATATGAATTTAGAAAGGGTCGGAACTGTCATCAAGCGGTAAAATATTTGGATGACAAGCTGATGGGAAAAACTAAATGGGTCGTAGATGCTGATATAAAAGGGCTCTTTGACAATGTGAATCATGACTGGATGATGAAATTTCTGAAACATGAAATAGAAGACAAAAATTTTCTGCGATATATAAAAAGATTTTTAAATGCCGGGATAATGGAAGAAAGCAAATTTTACGAGACAGACAAAGGTACTCCTCAAGGAGAATTTTGATCACCGATATTTGCGAATATATATCTTCACTATGTGATAGACATATGGTTCGACAAAGTAGTTACACGTACGAGTCGTGGTGTGGCATCGATGGTAAGATATGCTGATGATACCGTATTTTGTTTCCAATTTGAAAATGATGCAAGGAGGTTCTATAACGATTTGAAAGTGAGATTAGCAAAGTTTGGATTAGAACTATCTGAAAGTAAAAGCAAAGTAATTAAATTTGGACGATACGCCGGGAAAGAGGCAGAAACGTTTGATTTTCTAGGATTCACAATGGTGTTACAGGAAAAGGTCGAAACGGAAAATACTTAGTAAAATGTATTACAAGCCAGAGCAAGTTAAAGTCTAAGATGAACGCTGCAAAAGAGTGGATAAAAGAAAATGTGCACACTCCGGTAAGTGAACTTATTAAACGGCTTAACATCAAGCTAAGAGGACATTATAACTACTACGGGCTGTCCCACAATATGTATAAAATGCGGAGTTTTTTTAGATACGTAGGAAATACGTTATACAAAACACTAAAAAGACGTGGTCAACGGCACAAATTAAATTGGGAAAATTTTGGGAAAATCATGTATTATAACCCATTACTACGACCAATGATAACGGTAAAACTGTGGGAATAGAAGTTTAACTGATTGTTGTGAAGAGCCGTATGCCTTAATAGGGTACGTACGGTTCCGTGAGGGACATAATCCACTCACAAACAAATTTTTATTTGAAAAGGGATTTGGATAACATGTCTACTCGACTAATATAAAGTATATCAGCCAAATCTGTCTAAATTATAAGAAAAGGGATTAGAATAAAATTCGGGCAGAGGCAATGACGTGTTTCTCATATTAAGACTTAAAGATGAGAAAAATACATTATTGTACATATCCAAGATTGTACATATCCAAGAATACTCTTACTTTTAAGCATAAAAATATTATAGAGTAGAAGATTTTGCACTCATATTTTTAAAACATCCTAACAACAAATCAAATGCTGACATAGTTAATATATAATATAAATATATATTATTAATTATGGGGTAGGCTGATGAACTATTATTCTTGATGCTAAAGATTTAATTTTCAAAAAAAAATCTAAAATACACTTTATAGGTATTGGTGGTGCTGGAATGTTTGCATTGGTCAGATTTTTGAAATATAAAAATCACATTATAACAGGTTCTGACATATATGAATCTGATATTATAAGTAAAATTAAAGATTTAAATATAAAAATAAATTTAAATCATGATAAAAAAAATGTTGAAAATGCAGATTTAATTGTATATTCATCAGCTGTTGATAAAAAAAATGTTGAAATATTGGAAGCAAAAAGAAAAAATATTCCAATACTAACACGCTGTGAATTGTTAGGAATAATTTCTAAATCTTATAAAAATTTAGTTGGAGTTTCAGGCACTCATGGAAAAACTACAACCACGGCTTTAATTGCTCATATTTTGCTAGATTCAGGTGTTGAACCAAACGCTATAATTGGTGGAACTTTGTCTAGGCTAAACGGAAACAGTTGCATCGGAAATTCTGATATACTTATCTGTGAAGCTTGTGAATACAAGGATAGTTTTTTGAAATTATTTCCAAAAATTTCTGTAATAACTAATTTAGAACCAGATCATATGGATTATTTTAAAAACATAGATAATTTAAAAAAATCTTTTGAAAAATTTATGTCTCAAACAAAGGATTTAATTATTTTTAATGGTGATGATTTAGGCACTAAAAATTTAATTAGTAACATTAAAGACAAAGAAATTATTTCTTATGGAATATATAAAGATTGTAATTATTTAGCAAAAAATATAACTTTTGATAAAAATCAATATTCAAGTTATGATTTATTTTATAAAAATAATTTTATTGAAAATATTTCTTTAAAAATACATGGAAAATTTAATATTTATAATTCTTTGGCTGCGATTATTACTTGCTTAAAATTAGACACAGATATAAAAATTATTAAAAAATCTGTTGAAAGTTTTAAAGGGGTCCATAGAAGATTTGAAATTTTAAAAATATTTAATAATATAACAATAGCTGACGATTTTGCACATCATCCTACAGAAATAAAATCAACATTGAGTTCGGCTAAAAAAATGAACTTTAGAAAAATTTGGCTCATTTTTCAACCTCATACTTTTTCTAGAACTAAAATGTTTTTAAATGAATTTGCTGAAAGTTTGTCAATAGCAGATAAGGTAATCTTAACTGAAATTCTGCCTGTAAGAGAAACTAATATTTATAATATTTATTCAAAGGACTTATCTAAAAAAATTAAAAATTCTGTTATAATTAATGAATTTAAGAAAATAGCTGATTATGTTACAAAAAATGCTGAGTCAGGAGATTTAATATTAACTATGGGTGGAGGAAATATCTACAAATGTGCAAATATGATTTCCAAATCCTATGTTTTTCTACCAGAGAAAAGTAAAGAAGTTACTAAATTCTCTTCGTCTGTACAAATTACATAAAAATATCATTTGAATATAGCTTAACTTATTTTCTTTTATAATATTATCACAAATTTTAAAATACTTTCCAATATAATTTAATTTTTAACTTAATTTTATTATTCTATAATAATTTTATCTAATTAATCAATAAAAAAATGTTGACATTTGTAATAAAAATATGTTATGATATAAGAAATATCATATGAATTAATTTTAATATGGTGATAAATAAAAAAGCAGAGGAGAAAAATATTGTTTAACAAAAAAATAAATAAAATTTTGGCAGTAAATTTAGCTTTGGGTTTAAGTTTCGTAAGTTGTAATTTTAGAGCAGTGGACACCAAATCACACGGGTTATTATATTGGATAAAAAATGATGCTAAAATCTGGGTAAAAAGTAACCCTGTGAAAAGTATATTTATCAGTTTATTAATACCACCGTATTTAGTGGGGGGGATAAGCTACGTTGCTAAGAAAATTTATGAGTCTTTAAAGGAAAACAATGAGATATTTTGGTCAAACAAAGAGGTTGATAGCGCATTAAAAAAACTTGATAAGCAAGCTTTTAAACGTCGTGTTTACAAATTTTATAAAGATGGTAAAATCGTTGAGGGTATTGAAAAAACATATAAATATGTTATTAATATATATAACGATGATGAGGGTATCATAAAAACAAAAGATGATCAAACGTTTTTTTATGAATCTGATTTTTGTCCTGATTTAAATCCAGATGTTGACTATATAGAAATTTGTCTTTTTGAAAATGATTTGTTTAGGTCTCACCGCCGTTATTATGTTAAACATAGTAATGCTGATACTAAAAGTGAGATGCCGCAGGTTAAATCAGAAAATTTTGATGACAAAAGTGAAGTATCGCAGGTTGAATCAGAATATTTTGAAAATTATAGTGAAATACCGCAGGTTAAATCAGAAAATTTTGATGACAAAAGTGAAGTATCGCAGGTTGAATCAGAATATTTTGAAAATTATAGTGAAATACCGCAGGTTGAATCAGAATATTTTTATGAAATTTCTGAAAATGTTGTGGATGGCAAGTTGGGGAGAGTTATTAACAGTAGTAGTAATTATATAGAAAAAAATCTGAAAAAAGAAAGAATTGTCTTTGATATCGATAATAAAATAACCCTAAAAAACGGTGATGAATTTGAGTGTGTGTTTGATTATAATTTCAAAAAAAAAAAAGACCCTGTGGAGAGGAGGCCTAGTAATTTTGATCCAATGGAAGGCTCTAAATGGTTAAAAGTTCAGTTCAGTGATGATTGTATGAAATATTATTTTTTGATTGAAGAAGACTGTGAAAATTTTTGGACAAAAAAGGATTATGCATTAAGAAATACAACCAATACTACGTACTACGAGGTTACCGAATTTAAAAAAGCTGGTGAGACCTTTTGTTTCAAAGAAACATCTAGAAAATATATTAAGTGTATTAATATAGTTAGATTAGAAACAAAAGACGAAAAAGAGTTTATTTGGGAGGATGATTTTGATCCTGAATTACATCCAGATATTGATTACATACTTGTTAATGACTTTCTTAGTAATGACTTTTATTATTTTTTAAGCGAAGAAGATGAAGATACTTTGCACGGGAAGGGAAATTGGTAGTTAGTAATTGCAAAAAAGATAATATCGTTGATATCAATGGTAAAGTAACCTTAAAAAACGGTGATAAATTTAAATTTGTGACAAAGTTTGTTTCCATGACTGAAAAAGGCCCTATAAATAGTAGGAGTTTTACTCTTGCCGAGGATTCTGAACGGTTGAAGATTGTTTGCGATATTATTCGTTTTTGGAATAATAACTTTGTTGAAACTTCAAGCATTAAAATTTAAATATCGTGGTGCTCACGGGAATTTACATCTGAAATGAAATGGAGCTTACGTAAGACGAGTAATCGCTGAGGGTGCAGAGCCAAGAATTTGCTTAATCTTTAGCCAAGCAGAGTGTTAATTCTTATATATTTTTTTGAATTCAATCCTGAACTTTTAGCAGGTTTCTTGTTTGGCAAATTGTTTATAGAAAAATAAGCGTTTTCTTTGCAAACGCTTATTTTTTGGTACTTTATTAATTATATAAATTATGCGCAGGCTATGATTAGGATGTAGCAACACTTAAAGCAGCCACGCTTTTTGATTTAAAGGTAGAAGGGCGCAAGCCACTTTGACTACTGAGCAGTTACAAACTACATACTTTTAGGTGCATGGCGTTGTTATGCATTACTATTTTTTTCCATCTATTTGCCATAAAATCATCTACTAACTTTAAATATTTTTAATAAAAATATGAAGTTTAATAAACTTTTTCTAAATCTTTTTTCAATTTTCCTATTATTTTTTTTTCTAATCTAGAAATATATGATTGAGATATTCCCATGGAATCAGCTACCTCTTTTTGAGTATGTTCTTTGTAACTATTTAGTCCAAATCTAAGTTGCATTATTAATTTGTCTCTTTTTCCTAAGTTTTCAACGGCTTCCGTTAATAAAACCCAGTCAGATTCTTGTTCTAATCTTTCAGCCACAACGTCTGTTTCATCTCGAATTTTATCTATTGGCCTAAATTCTTTTCCGTCTAAATCAACATTCAAAGACACATCTATAGAAGTTTCTTTTTTTGTTTGAGAACTTTTCCTTAAATACATAAGAATCTCATTTTCTATACATCTTGAAGCATAAGTTGCTAATTTTATATTTTTTTCAGGGCTAAAAGTTTTAACGGCTTTTATCAATCCAATAGTTCCTATAGAAATTAGGTCTTCTACGTTTACATCAAAATTGTCAAATTTCTTTGCAATATACACTACTAATCTTAAATTATGAGTTATTAACAGCTCTTTTGCAGTTTCATCACCAGAAACTATCCTAACCATGATTTTAGATTCTTCTTCTTTACTCAATGGCGCTGGCAGAATTTCTGGACCATTTATATAAAAAATGCCTTTTCTTAATTTAAATATAAACTTTCTATAAATTTTAATAATATAATCAATAATTGTCAAATTTTTCAGCTCCATAAATTTTATAATAACACTTCTGGATTAATCAATGCCTTACAATTTCCATCTAATATTTTATTTGAGCAAATTGCTATGTAAACTTCTTTTTTTAAATTTTGATTCTTTTTGTCTAAAATTGTTATATAATCTGGCTTAAAAGCCGGAAGTAACCCCTCTCCTGAAATAGTTTTAAAAGGAATTATTCTTACATTGGTATTTAAACTTTCCAAATTTACATTTTCCATATCTTTTTTACATAAAAAATCTCTTATATTATCAGGAATAACATTTTTAATTAGGTCTTCACAAACTACTAAAACTGGAATATTAGAAAAAGGTTCTTTTAAATTATTTCCAGTATCTATTTTCGCATTAAGACTTATAATATTATTAGAAACTTTTATTTCTAAATTGCAAGAGTAATCTTTATCAATTTTACAATTTCCAACAAATCTGTTAATAATTTGAATAGTAAAATAAGAAATAATGGTAAAAATAACTAAAACATTCGGCAAAATATTAAAATAAATTTCAGTATTATTTAAAATAACTCCAGATGGTTCAAAGATAAACCAAAGTATAAAGATAAAACCAGAAAAAGCAATATTCATAAAATAAAAACAAGAAGTAATTTTTAACAAATTTTTGAAATTAAATCCAAAAGTTACTATTACTATGATTATAGACATTATTAATTTAACAATTAAAGAAACAAAAAAATTTAATTCTGGTAATAATATAGAAAGAGAATACAAAGCACCTAAAAATGCACCTAAGAAAATTCTTTTTTTGTTTGTTTTTAAATATAGAAATTTTGATGTAGCAATTAAAATAGAATAACTTATAAAAAGATTTACTGATATTAAAACATCTATGTAAATTGTTGGTTCCACTACTCTATTCTATTTCATATTTAAATTTAAAATTACAAAACCTAAAATTATGATCAAAATTTTATTTTTATAAATTTTGAACAAGGAATTTTGTCTTTAATTTTACCGAAAACAAACTATTCTTTTATGCACATATTTTTTTCCTATGTGTTTTAAATTTCCTGAAATAAATTCATCAATTTGATAAAATAATTAAGATCCTTATTTAAAATATAACTGTTTTAAAATTCATGAATAACAGCTCTTATTGTGACGAAAATACACAAAATCTGTATTTGGGGGTAAAAAATTTAGAGATTATTAATTAAACTATAGAAATAAAATTTTTGACATAAAAAGCAGCATGCAGCATAGTAGTCGGATCAATCTTCTCCAAAGCGCAGGAAATCATACGAGTTTCATGTCTGAAACAAGTGAACTATGCCATTGTGGAAAATTATTACTCTCAATCAGAGGGTAGGGTGTTGATTTTGTTTGAATAAATAGTTCCGATAGTATCAAATCACTGTAATCACCCGAGAAATAAACCCTGACATTTCAACACATTTCAATTTTTTTGTAAAGCCGCGTTGTCGCATTTTCCGCATTTTCCGTCGATGTGTTCATTGGTATCTCGACAATAAGCTATTCAAATTCAGGCAAGTGCAGATAATATTACATTTTGTCCAACTCAACGACGACAGCCTCACCGATTGGGCACAGACAGGCACAAATTTGTAACCATGGTCTTTGCGGAGATACCGCGTTGTTCACAACTTATAAATTCAGCCTTACTAAATTTTCGTACTTGTTTTCTATGTATTTATAAATGAATTCCAAAATGCCTTCAATTTCTATAATATTTTGATATTTTAAATCTAAATTTGTATAATAATTTTCACACATAAAGACAGTACATATTCATTATTCAATACTATTTCATTATTCAATACTATTTTTTTATATCCAAAATTTCATAATTATAAACATCAGAAGCTGTTTTAACTTTCACTACATCACCTATTTTTCTGTCTAATAACTTTGATCCAACTAACGACTCACCAGAAATTCTATTTTCGAAAGGATTAGATTCATTTGATCCAACCAAAGTATACTCAAATATCTCTTCTGAACTTATATCTTTAATTTTAACTTTTAAACCCACTCGAACTGACTCTGTAGACAATTCTTTATTATCTATTATTTTTACGTTTTTCAATAAATTTTCAATTTCGATAATTTTTGCTTCTACGATAGCCTGCTCATTTTTTGCCTCATCATATTCACTGTTCTCTGACAAATCACCAAATGACAAAGCCACTTTTATTTTTTCAGCTATTTCTTTTCTTTTTGTAATTTTTAAAAATTTAAGCTCATCTTCTAAATTTTTCAAACCAAATTCAGTTAATATAGTTTCTTTTGACATCATAATCCTCCCAAAATTTATGCACCAACTACAAATCATTTTAGATCTAAAATAACTTACAAGTCAATAAAATAAATATTTTTTGTATTTTTTTTAATATAATCAATTTTGTAGTAATATTATTATTTTCAAAATTAAATAAAAACTTTACAAACTCTAGGCTCTAATTTGGATAATATTTCATAATTTATAGTACCACAGTTTTTAGCTATATCTTCAACTGTTATGTTGATGTTGTCCCAAATATATACTTCTGTACCTAGTTCTACATTCGGAATATTTGTTATATCTATCATTAAACTATCCATGTTAATAACGCCAACAATATTTGCAAACTTATTATTTAAAATAAGTTTTCCTGTATAATTTCTAAAAATTCCATCGGCATATCCAATAGGAATAGTAGCTATTATCATATTTTTGCTTGAAATATATGATCTGTTATAACTTATTGAAACACCAGGTCTTATTTTTCTTATAAAAACAACTTTAGACTTTAAAATAGTTGAGGGTTTTAAATTTATTTTATTTTTCAAAATTTCACTTGGAAAATGTCCATATATAGCAATTCCAGGTCTTATAGTGTTATAAATAGCATTTTTAAAATTAAGAAATCCAGCAGTATTACAGGCATGAATATATTTTAAATTAAAATAATTCTTAGTTATATCTATAGCTTTGTTAAAATTTTTTATTTGGAATAAAGTATATTCTGAATCCGAATCACTTGATGATAAATGTGTATAAATCCCTTCTAAATTAATATTTTTAAATTTTTTTATATTTTTTAAATTTTTTTCAACATCTTTTAAATCCAAACCAGTTCTTGTCATACCAGTGTCTATTTCCAAGTGGATATCTATAGTTGTTTTTTTCTTTTGAGCCTCCAAGTTTAAATTTTCAAACAAACTTGAAACACCAACAGTTAAATCATAATCAATAGCTGTTTCGATTTCGTCTTTAGTGATTTGATTTAAAACTACAATTTTGTCTTCAAAGCCTCTAGACCTTAAACCAATGCCCTCATCTACTGCTGCAACAGCTAACATGTTAATGCCAACAGACTTAAAAAATCCTGGCAAAGTTCCTATTCCTGTACCATACCCTCGTGCTTTTACGACTGGCATAATATTTACAGAACTACCTGCAAATTTTCGTATTTCTAAAATGTTATATTTAATTTTTTGGGTATCCACGATCAATTCAGTCTGTCTAACTGTTTTTATAAAAATCATCTCATAGTTGCAATATTATCATATTATACGAAATTATATATACATAAATCTTTTTTACTTTTTATATATGTTTTTACTTATTTATTAATTTTTTTAATTTAACAAAAAAATGATATCAAATTTATATATTTTTATATCAATGAATTTTATGACATATAATTATTATTTAAACAATACGCATTTTCAAAAATAATATAAAAATTTTTGCTTGCATTATCAACATTTTATGATAATATAATACTTTAAATAGTTTTTTTATGCTATTTAATAAATTTGAAAATTTATTTGCAACTAAATATTGTTCTTAAATTTTAGAAATTAAAATACATCTATAAAGGAGAGGGTTTTATGGTAGAAACTGTTAAGAATTCTAAAGAAGAATTCAGCGGATTACGAGCTATTTTGTGGCCTGTTCATAACCATGAGGTTAAAAAATTTGTCCCCATGTGTCTTTTGATGTTCTGCATATTGTTTGTTTACACCATGGTAAGAGATCTAAAAGACGTGTTTATTATAAAATACGCTGTGATGGGAGCCCCAGAGTTAATTCCTATATTAAAAATTTTCTTTGTTATGCCTTTCGCATTTTTTATTGTTATGGTTTATAGTACTTTGATCAATAAATTTGGCACAACGAAGACGTTTTATGTAATGATAACTTCATTTATGTCGTTTTATTTGATTTTTATTTTATTTTTGTTTCCAAATATTAATTATTTGCATTTGAATGCTGAAAAAGTAAAAATTATGCAAGATGGTGCACCAGGTATATTTTCGTATATTATTCCATGTTTGACCAATTGGGTGTATAGTTTGTTCTACACTATTTCTGAAACTTGGGGTACGATTGCAGTCTCATCTTTATTTTGGCAGTTCGCAAATCAGGTTACTAAAAAAAATGAAGTTAGAAGATTTTATGGTTTGTACCCTCTTATTGGTAATTGGGGTGTTATAGTTTCTGGTGCGTCTCTTCAAAGGATGTCAAAAGGTGCTTCTGATGCTATGTTTACTAAAAATGTTTATGTTTTGATAAGCGCATGCATATTCTTTTGTTTGGCAACCATGGCTGTATATCACTATATACATAGGAAGGTTATGACAGATCCTACGTTATATAGTCCAGAAGAAATAGTAGAGAAAAAGAAAAAAGAGAAAGTAAGTATGATGGACGGGATAAATATATTATTCAAAACGCCTTATTTGCTTTTAATTTGTGCTTTAGTTATAGCTTATGGGGTCATTATAAATTTGGTCGAAGTTGTTTGGAAAGCCCATATGAATAGGACATTTACCGATTCAGGTAGTTATGCAAATATGATGAGTAATGTTTCAATATTTACAGGAATATTTACAATATGTGCTACTATTTTTAGCACTTATATTCTAAGAAGATTTAGCTGGAAAATAGCAGCTCTTATAGTTCCTATAGGTACTTTTGTTTTTGGCAGTTTGTTTTATATTCTAATTTTATATAACAATGCTACACCAGGAGCTGTAATGTTGGGGGCATCTGTTCCGATATTGGCGGTTTGGGTCGGCTTAATAGCCGATGCATTGTCTAAAAGTGTTAAATACTGTTTGTTTGATCCAACAAAGAGTATGGCGTATATTCCGCTAGATAAAGATACTAAGACGAAAGGGCAAGCCGCAGTAGAAGTTATAGGAGGACGTGCAGGCAAGGCGGGTGGCGCAGCTGTCACATTTTTCTTGACAAATATAATGGTACCTGGTAGTAAAATTATGAGGCATTTGGGTATTTTAATAACAGTATTTGTATTAGCATCTATTTGGTGGATTTCGTCAGTATTAAAATTGAGTAAAAGTTATGAAGCAAAAATCATTGAGAACAAGTAACTTAAATATATTAGCTTTTGAAACATCATGTGATGATACTGCTGTTGCAATAGTGAAAAACGGACGAGAAGTACTTTCTTCGTCTGTTTTTTCTCAAATAAAAACACATATTGAATACGGCGGTGTAGTGCCCGAGATAGCCGCAAGAAGTCATTTAAATAACATATTTCAGGTTACAAAACAAACTTTTGAAAGTTCAAATTTGAAACTTGAAGACATAAATTTAGTTGCGGTAACTTGTGAACCTGGTTTGTTAAGCTCATTATTAGTAGGAATAAATTTTGCTGAGGGTTTTGCGCTTTCAAGAGATTTAGAGTTAATTCCTGTAAATCACTTGAAAGGTCATGTAGCTTCTTTATATATTTCTAATAAAAACTTAGAACCACCTTTTTTATGTTTGATAGTTTCAGGTGGTCATACTCAAATAGTAGAAGTTAAAAATTATGTAAATATTAAAATCCTCGGTCAAACACGAGATGATGCAGCTGGAGAGATTTTTGATAAAGTTACAAGAAAATTAGGACTAGACTATCCTGGTGGAACACATATAGATGAAATTGCTGATAATGGAATTGATAATTTTTACAAATTTCCGAGACCAAAATTACAAAAATATGACTTTAGTTTTTCAGGAATAAAAACACATACTTTAAATTTAATAAATAATTTGAAAAGCGAGTTAATTATTGAAAATTTACTGGCATCTTTTAGAAAATCTGTAGTAGATTATTTGATTTTTAACTTGACAAAAGCAGCTCAAGACTTAAACTATAGAAAAATTGCAATTTCAGGAGGTGTTTCTGCTAATAAATTATTAAGAGAAACATTGGAATTGGAATGTAAAAAAAGAAATTGGGAATATTTCAAACCTGAATTAAAATATTCTGGGGATAATGCAGCCATGATAGGTTCACAGGCTTACTATGAATATTTAAATAAAATAAAAAAGGTAAAATAAAAAATGGAGTTTTGTATTTCAAAAAATTTTGGTTTTTGTTTTGGTGTAAATTTAGCTGTAAAATCGGCCTATGAAGAAAGCGAAAACAATAATTTGTTATATTCATATGGCGAAGTTGTTCACAATAATATTGTTATAAAAAACTTGTTAAAAAAAAATGTGAAAATTATAAATGATATTAACGAGATTGAAGATTTTGAAAATTCGAGAATATTAATAAGAGCTCATGGTGTGCCTGAAAAGGTATTTTTAGATTTAAGATCAAAAAAAATTGGAAAAATAATAGACAGAACTTGTCCAAAAGTAAAAAAAATACAAAAAATAGTAAATAATTCTTATGAAATAAAAAAAATCATTATAATAGGTGATTTTAAGCACCCAGAAATTATAGGAATTAACGGTTGGTGTAAATTTTCTGCTTTTATAATTAAAAATTTGCAAGAAGCTAAAAGATTAATAATTGATAATAATTTAAAAAATTCTAAAATTTGTCTGGTTGTTCAAACGACTTTTAACATTAAAAAATATCTGGAAATCGAAAAATTTTTTACTAATAATTTTAAAGATGTCGAAATTCATAATACTATATGCCAAGATACTCTTAACAGGCAAAAAGAAATTATAGAAAAATCTAAAGAATTTGAAATGATAATAATATTTGGAAGTAAAGAAAGCTCTAATTCTAACAAATTATTCGAAATAGCTTCGAGGTATTATGAATATTCACAACTTATAGAAACTAGAGACGAACTAGATATTTCTGATTTTAATAAAGTTAGTAAAATTTTCGTGTGCAGCAGTGCTTCTACACCCAAAGATTTGATTTTTAACAGGGAACGTGAAATTCTCTGATGATTAGCGATTATTTGCGAGGGAAAATAATAAATGAAAATTGTTAAATTATTCAGATATTATTACATAAATAATACGAAATGTTTAAATAATGCAATAAATATTAAAAATAAAGGTATTAAATTGATATCAGCGTAAATATCGTAAACTCGTGGGGTGGTGTATACTGTAACTACTTGGGCTATGAAAACCTCTACATCTTTTAAAATGACGAAAGCACGCCACTAATCAAGACTTTCAGATGATTCCTTTAGATTAGGTACTTTTTTGTTTTATTTTTAATTGTGATTTTTCGCTAAAAAATAAACTTAATACTAAATGTTTTATTACTAGACCTGTTTCTAAACTCAAAAACCTAACCTATGATTATACAAACTTACAATTAATTTGACCCTGAGTAAACCTCTTTTTCCTTTGTTTTTGTAAATTTATTTACAAATTCTAAATATTTTTATTTCTCTATTAATATGTTCAATTGCGATTTTTTTGTGCCAAAAGCTTATTTTCAACGATTTCTTCTTCAGTGAGAGGATGATTTGAAAATGATTTTTTGTAGCTTTTTTTGGTATTTTAGCATTCGGAAAAAATTTTCGAATTCCTTGATACCCCTTATCTGCATAAATCTTAACTTTTTTCCCGAGTATTTTGGCTAAAGAATTTTTAAATATTACAAAATCGTGTGTTGCGCCGATTGCATTAAAAACGTCAAGTATTTCACGTGTTTTTACATTGACTAAAATTTGACATTTTGTTGTGTGCCTCTTCTTTTACTACTTTTTGTTTGTACTTCGAGGCTGTTATTCAACATCTAAGAGCAACATTTCAAAATTATTTTTTTCAGTATTATCGGATTTAAAACGTTTTTTAATCTCTTTGATCTTGAACTATTCCGACCGTCTTAACACATCTTCCACCCAAATTATATATTTGTATAGCGTTGATTTTGGTACTTCATAATCCAAAGCCATATGACGTATACTTCTGTATTCTCGCCAATATTCAAGTGCGTCTGAGTTCAAAATGAAAGTCCCTTCCTTCCACCTTTTCTGTGTGTCGATTGATAATCCTCTTCTTTTAAGATTTTCAGCATTTTTTTGAATACCGCTTTTGTGACTCCTGTGATTAATTTGAAATTTTGGTCTTCTTGTTTTTGTATTTTTTCATACTTATTCATTTGTTTATTTTACCATTTTTTTGTTTTTGGACAGGTCTAATAAAAGATCATCTGGAGAAACGGGCTTAATTATCAGCGTTCACAAGGAGAAAGGTTCTATACATTTTTAAAGGGAGCAAATATCATTTTTTGAAAAATATTTTGCTCATCGGTGACAAAGGATACCAAGGCATAAAATTGTATCACTCAAACAGTTTGACTCATTACAAAAAACTTAAAAACGGCGAATTTACCAAATATCAAAAGTGGTTTAATTCTCAAATTGGAAACTACAAAATTCATATTGAGCACGCATAAAACGATTCAAAATTTTGCAATATCGCTATCGTAATAAACAAAAAAACATTTACTTCTCATTTCTTTAATTTTAGGTATTTATAACTTTGAGCTAGGTTTTAGGACAGGTCTAATAACTCAAAATTTAGCTAAATATTAAATCTCGTTAGTGCTGGAATTATCTCGTTGTAGATTACGACAGAAACCAAATACAAGCAGAACCGCATTGTACTGCACATCTCAAACAAGAGGGTATTAAATGGTTGGGCGAGATTCTGAAACAGGCATCAGCAAATGTTAAGGTACACATATTGGCAGTCGTATAAGAACACTAAGAACCTATTTTTTCATTAAGAGAGAAACAAGAGTAATCATTTGATGCGTAGTGTATAACTTACGTTCACAGTTTTTCCAAAAACGACGAAACTTATCTAACCAAGCATTTGTTCTTTCAACTATCCAACGTCTAGGAATTATAGCAAATTTATGTAATTCATTACGCTCAACCACTTCAACCGTAGTTCCAATAAGAATTTTAACCGCATTAGCAAAATTTCTTCCAGCATACCGAACTTTGATGACGCTCGATAAGTTTGGGGCGCATAATTCTAACATTTCAAGCACTCTATCACAGTCAGTAATATTGGCGGTTGTGACATGTATTGCATGTGGTAAGCCATTTGTTTCTACCCCCCTAAATGGATTTTAATTCTTGATATTTTTTTTCCCACTATCATAACCTTTTTCGTCGACTGTATCAGAATTTTTTACACTTTTGGAATCTACAATTATCATTGTTGTTCTTGGATTTCTATCATCCGCAATACGCTCTGTTTGCGCAATTCTTCGCAGCATATCATCTAGAATACTAGTTTTATCTTCGCGCTTTTTTTAGACCACTTTTTAAAATTGTGCTCTATTGCTGGAAATTATGCGGTAATGAACACCATCTACATCCTTCTTTCAAGAGATAAAGCACCGCACAAAATATATCATATAAATCGTAATCCATAGGATATTTTGTCTTGCTACTGTTTTCAAGTTCTTTTCTAATTTCTTCAAATTGTTCTTTTATTACATCACTTGGATATGTTACTCGCAATCATTTTCACCCCTTTATGATTTTCCTTTATCATACATCTCTCGACAAATTTTGAAAAGATATTAAACGAGTTCTTAGACGCAGCAAACAGTCATTCACAGTATGTTGTCAAAATGAGAACGGCAATGAGACGTTTGTGCTAAGTCGGAATTGTACCTAAAGAATATTACAGTTAGAGTCGAAAGGCATCGGTCACGGAAGCCTAGTGACAGGTGGTTTAAGAATCGTAGCTATATTCATAATATAAATTTTAATAAAATACATACTGATATGATTTGAATTTTTAAAGCTTTTAAAATGGTAAAATGCAAAAACAACATATATCATCTATAACCTAAATAAATTCAGAAGTAATGCAAATAAGTAAGTATTCGAAAATTGTGTTTTTTATCAATAATATCAAAAACTTTTTTTCAGAGTAAGAATAAGAAATTTTTCATTTTCATAATTATGTATTGAGGAGTATTAAAATAAATTGGATGTTATAAGAAAATCAAGAATTTCAAATTTTTTTAATCTTTTATTTTGTTTTTTTATTTTAATTGTTTCTACTTTTTGTTTTTTTATTAAATTATCTAAGTTATATAAAATTTCTTCTAAAAATATTGATAAAATCAGTCTCTTGATTTCCAAAACAATATTTTTTAGAGGAAAATTAAACTTTAATATTAACAAAAAAATATCTACAAATATAATAAATAATTCTAGTAAAATTAAAATTCAAGATTTAGAACCAAATTTAGAAGTTTCAAAAGATAATTTTAAAGATATTCCTAAAAATCCTAATGAAAAAACTTATAAAATCATAGAGAAAAAAATATGTAAAGATGGTGAAAAATACAAAAATGTTTGTATAAAAAATAATACAGATTACAAGTTGGATATTCAAAAATTATTAAATAAAAAATTAAATATTAATATTATTAATATAGAAAAGCCTCAAATTTTAATCATCCATACGCATGCCACTGAGTCATATTTACATGAAGATAAAGGCTATTTTTATGAAAGTTATTCTCCACGTTCGACGAACAATTCTGAGAATGTAACCCAAGTAGGTAATTGCATTGCCGAAAGATTATTGAGTAAAAATATAAACTTAGTTCATGATAAAACACAACATGATAGTCCTAGCTTTAGTGGTTCATATTCAAGAGCAGCAAAAACCATAAAAAAAAATATAGAAGAGAATGAATCAATTAAAATAGTTATGGATGTTCACAGAGACAGCATGGGTAACAGAGAAACAGGTAAATTAAAAACGTTTTTCATGCATAAAGAAACTAAATCTGCACAGACTATGTTAGTAATAGGAGGGGGATTTAAAGAATACGAAAAAAATCTTTCATTTGCCATTAAATTACAAAATCAATGCGAGGAAGACTTTCCAGGACTTATGAGACCTATTGATTTTAGAATTGGAAGGTACAATCAAGATTTGTTGTCTGATGTTATATTTATACTAATAGAAGTTGGAACCGATGTCAATACGCTTAGTGAAGCAAAATTAGCTGGTTCTATGATAGGAGAATCTTTAGCAAAATTATTAGAAAATTTAAAGGAAGGATAAAGATAGAGAATAATGAAAATTTCAAAATATAAAAAATACTTTATTTTGTCTGTTTTTTCAACTTTTTTAGTATTAGCTTTAGTTTCTAGTCTCATAGTAGTAGAAAAAAACACTAGATTTATAGTTTTTGGCGATAATTCAAAGTCCAATATTTTTATATATAATAAAATAACTAATTTTTTTCGCTAAACTAGCGTTTGTTCTTTCAACTATCCAACGTCTAAAATTATAGCAAATTTATGTAATTCATTACGCTTAACCACTTCAACCGTATTTTCAATAAGAATTTTAACTGTATTAGCAAAATTTTCTCCAAATATATCGAACTTTGATGACTCTCGATGAATTTGAGACGCATAATTCTAACATTTCAAGTGCTCCATCACAGTCAGTAACATTAGCGGTTGTAACATGTATTGCATGTGGTAAGCCCTTTTGTGTCTACGCCTAAATGAATTTTAATTCCTGATATTTTTTTCCCACCATCATAACCTTTTTCGTCGGCTGTATCAGAATTTTTTACACTTTTGGAATTTACAATTATCATTGTTGTTTTTGAATTTCTATCATCCGCAATACGTTCTGTTTGCACAATTTTTCGCAGCATATCATCTAGAATACTAGTTTTATCTTCGCGCTTTTTAGACCATTTTTTAAAATTGTGCTCCATTGCGGGAAATCATGCGGTAATGAACACGCCTTATTTCAAAAAGATTCAAGTTCCACTCTTAAAATTTGATCTTCATTAACCAGCTCCGCAGAGACTATAAGAAATTTTTGATTTGGAGGCAACGTGACTTCTTCTTCGTTGTATCTAACTCCTTTTTTAGCAACATCTACAGCCAAATATTTTTCAACATGCTCTTTTTTTATTTTTATTATAAGTTTTACATTGCCATAATAACTAATTTCGTCATTCTGCCTTTTAGTTGTGCTAGCCAATGATGGCTCAGAAAATTTTTTTCCCTTTAATTTTGGCATAATTGGTATAAGATGTTGGTTTATTTTTTCTTTCATAAGTTCATTAGGTGATAAATCTTCACCGTCCGCTCCTTCCCCTCCGTTCCAAAAATTTCTGTTATAAAATGTCTGATTTTTGTTTACTTTATCTTCAAATTTGTTGAATTCGCTGTAAGATTTTTTCAATACTTCAATAAATCTATTGTAAGGAATGTTTCTGTATAATGTTACTCCATCGGGGTAATTTTCAGGTAAACAATTGTCATCTCTCATTCCTTTTCTTAGCTCATGAATCTTTCGAAGAACACGTTCATATTCCGCTTGGCTAATGTAGCATTCTTTCCCATCTTCACCTTTTATTTTAACTAGATTTTTTTAAAATCAAGAGTTAAATTGAACTTCCGATAGCCCTCCCATGTCTCTGCATAATCTTTTATTAGTTGCTCATAGTTTTCATGTGCCTTTATTTTTTTTAATTTTTTTATTACAAAGGTTGATACTGCAGTATCATCCATAATCTGTTCTTGCACTTTCCTTGTTTGAGAAGTAGCTCCAAGATCGAATATTTTTAATAAATTAGATATCCTCATTATTTTTAACTTTATAAGCCTATATAGCTGATCAGGCAACGTTTACACTACTTCAAACACAACGCAACATCTACAAAAAGTTCTCAAAAACATTTCATTAGCTCTGTTAGAAGAGTTTATCTCTATTTTTTCCTCCAAAGTATCGTTTTGTGGAATATTCAATAAAATTATTTTCGAAGATTTCTTTATTGCTAAAATACCAGTCTTTATCTTTAAAACATTCCGTACCTTCTATATATTTGAGAGTGCATTCGCCACATTGCATACAATATATGCAACTCATAATCGCTTTAACATGAGAGTCACCAGGAAGTGCCTTAGTTGGTATTAAAATATCATTATCGTCAATATTCTTATTTCTAATCTGCATTTTTGTTTTCTCTATTTGTTCAAATATTTTACCTATAGCGTCATTAAATTTGGTCACCTCCGCAGTTTTTAATGGTAGTATTTTGTGCATACACAAGGCGGTAAATATATGCTCGGTAAATTCATGAGACAATAAATTTGAATAAGTAAGATCACATTTGTCTAATCCTTTTTTATCCTCTCTAATTCTAAGCGTTTAAAATCTTTGATATATTTTTGCTTTATAATATGAACCACCGAACTATCCGTACCTTCGCTAATAAGAGCGGATATTATTGCCCTGTCTTCCTTGGAAAGTGTAAATTTGCCTTCAATTGACTGAGTATCTTCAATAAATTTCACCATATTAAGTTACCTCTTTACAAGTTTAAGGCATAGTACCATATAAATTGTCAAAATACAATAATTTTTTTATAATTAATCACGAAAATTCCACAAAATGTTATAAAAATTTAACAATTGAGTTAAATTAGAATCATTTATCAAATAAGAGAACATGCTAAGACCTGTTTAACATCTTTTTAGTAAGAGCAAAACAAGAGCAAGAATAACCATTTGATGTGTAGTGTATAACTTACGTTCACAGTTTTTTCAAAGACGACGAAACTTATCTAGCCAAGCATTTGTGTTCTTTCAACTGTCCAACGTCTAAAAATTATAGCAAATTCATTACGCTCAACCACTTCAACCGCAGTTCCAATAAGAATTTTAACCGCATTAGCAAAATTTCTTCCAGCATACCGAACTTTGATGACTCTCGATAAATTTGAGACGCATAATTCTAACATTTCAAGTGCTCCATCACAGGTCAGTAATATTAGCGGTTGTAACATGTATTGCATGTGGTAAGCCCTTTTGTGTCTACGCCTAAATGAATTTTAATTCCTGATATTTTTTTTCCCCCTATCATAACCTTTTTCGTCGGCTGTATCAGAATTTTTTACACTTTTGGAATTTACAATTATCATTGTTGTTTTTGAATTTTTATCATCCGCAATACGTTCTGTTTGCACAATTTTTCGCAGCATATCATCTAGAATACTAGTTTTATCTTCGCGCTTTTTAGACCACTTTTTAAAATTGCGCTCCATTGCGGGAAATCATGCAGTAATGAACACCATCTACATCCTCTTCTTTCAAGAGATAAAGCACCACACAAAATATATCATATAAATTGTAATCCATAGGATATGTTGTCTTGCTACTGTTTTCAAGTTCTTTTCTAATTTCTTCAAATTGTTCCTTTGTTACATCATTTTGATATGTTACTCGCAATCATTTTCGCCCCTTTATGATTTTCCTTTATCATGCAACTTTACGACAAATTTTGAAAAGATATTAAACAAGTTCTTATCGTATTTTTAATACTCCATGTAATTAACAACTTTATTTGTTTCAACTCAAAACGCTATTATTTCACAAATATTTGAACTAACTATAATACTGATTTTTTTAACATTTGCCCACTTGAATAGAATTTTGTAATAGGGAAATATAGTAATCATTAATAGAACAAGTAATTTAACGACTAATTTTTTATTTTTAATTACTTTATTTTTTTAATTACTTTTTATATAATAAAAAATTTTATTAATTACGATATAGTTGTACATATAATCAGTATATTCATTTATTTTTTAATCGTTACCATCATGGTTTAAAATTCGATATATTAAAAAAGCTCGATACAGTAGACCTGTCCTAAAACCTAGCTCAAAGTTATAAATACCTAAAATTAAAGAAATGAGAAGTAAATGTTTTTTTGTTTATTACGATAGCAATATTGCAAAATTTTGAATCGTTTTATGCGTGCTCAATATGAATTTTGTAATTTCCAATTTGAGAATTAAACCACTTTTGATATTTGGTAAATTCGCCGTTTTTAAGTTTTTTGTAATGAGTCAAACTGTTTGAGTGATACAATTTTATGCCTTGATATCTTTCGCCACCGATGAGCAAAATATTTTTCAAAAAATGATATTTACTCTTTTTAAAAATGTATAAATCGTGGACTGAACCTTTCTCTTCGTGAATGCTGATAATTAAGCCCGTTTCTCTAGATGATCTTTTATTAGACCTGTCCACAAACAAAAGAAATGGTAAAATAAACAAATGAATAAGTATGAAAAAACACAAAAACAAGAAGACCAAAATTTCAAATTAATCACAGGAGTCACAAAAGCGGTATTCGAAAAAATGCTGAAAATCTTAAAAAAATATTATCAATCAACACACAGAAAAGGCGAAAAAAAGGTACTTTCGGTTGAATTCAGATTAACAATGGCACTTGAATATTGGCGAAAATACAGAAGTATGCGTCACATGGCTTTGGATTATAAAGTACCAAAATCAACGCTATACAAATATATAATTTGGGTGGAAGATGTGTTAAGACGGTCGGAATAGTTCAAGATCAAAGAGATTAAAAAACGTTTTAAATCCGATAATACTGAAAAAAATAATTTTGAAATGTTGCTCTTAGATGTTGAAGAACAGCCCCGAAGTACAAACAAAAAGTATCATACTCAGGTAAAAAAAGAGGTACACAACAAAATATCAAATTTTAGCCAATGCAAAAACACATGAAATACTTGACGTTTTTAATGCAATCGGCGCAACACACGATTTTGTAATATTTAAAAATTCTTTAGCCAAAATACTCGGGAAAAAAGTTAAAATTTATGTAGATAAGGGGTATCAAGGAATTCAAAAATTTTTTCCGAATGCTAAAATACCAAAAAAAGCTACAAAAAATCATCCTCTCACTGAAGAAGAAATCGTTGAAAATAAGCTTTTAGCACAAATGAACACATTAATAGAGAAATAAAAATATTTAGAATTTGTAAAGAAATTTACAGAAACAAAGAAAAAAGAGGTTTACTCAGGGTCAAATTAATTGTAAGTTTGTATAATCATAGGTTAGGTTTTTGAGTTTAGAAACAGGTCTAGCATTTAAAAAAAAAATTTTTGGTAAATTTTAGAAAACAATTAGAAAATAAATTACATTAAAGTTAAATTTTTATGATAGAATTGTATAAAATTTTAAAAATAAAAATTGCGAGAAAATAAAAGTTTACGTTAAAAACTAATTATTTGTTGTTATTTTTTAGTGTTCCATTTTGTTCGTCGATTTAGTTGTACACAAATTGTGTGCGAATTTTCATTTCTAGAACGTTATTTGCGATAACTCCTAGATTATTAGGTTTTGATGGCAAGTTTTATTTATTGTTCTTGTTATAATAAATTTTATTTCATGTGAACAGATTTTAGTTAAAGTTTCCTTTATGTTTTAATAAAAAAATTTATAAATATTGTAGGTTTTATTGAGCCATTTTGTTAAAGCAATAAGGTAAAGTGAAGAAATATTCAAATGAGATTAATTTTAAAATTATAATTACTACAAATTTCTTGGTTGAATAAAATAGCAACATTTTATAAATATATATCTTGAAAAATAATATTTTGATATAATAATTATAAGTTTTTCAGCGGGAGGATTTTTTATGATTAGATACGATAAATTATTAAGTTTATTAAAGTTTTTTCTATTAATGGTAATCTTAACATTTTCAATTTTCATCTTCGCAGAAGAAAATGAAAATTATGGAAATTTTGAAGATAACAGTGAAATTTCAAGTCAGGAAAATAATTCACAAGAAGATAATTTAAATGAAGAAAAAACTAATAAAATATTAGAAGAATTGGGAAAATTGAAATGTGTTGAAGATAGCATTGCAAAATTAGATAAAATCATAATAAAAGCAGAAGTATTGAAAAATGAAAAACTAAAAGAATATGCGATAAAAAAAAAAGAAATATTAGAATCACAAAGAGATTTAGAAATCAAAGAAAAACAATTAGAATCTATGAAAATTTCGGATGAAAGTCTTAAAAAAATACAAGAAAGCGAAGAAAAAGAAGATTTTGATTTAGAAAGTTTAGAAAATGTTATATCTGAAAATACCATGAATATTATTAAAGATTTGGAAGATAAAAATTTGGAAAAAATATCAGAATCTTTACTAAAAATCGAAAAAATTTTAAACACTAGCGACTTAAATCCCAAACTAGCATATATTGTAAATGTTATTTTATTATATGAACTAAAGACAAAAATATATACAATCGACTGCCCGATAAATTTAATTGAGGATTTAGATAGTACAATAAATAATTTAAAATCCTTTGAGAGATATAAATATTCTGATGAATTGTATGATCATTTATCAAATTATTCTGAAAAATTTTATTACTATTATAAGCAGTCAAATTTAATCTATCCGGAACAAATAATATTTTTAGATAATAAATACACTAACTATATATTAAACGATCCACCTATAAAATATAATGATATTATTTTAATATCTGCTAAAGATGTTGGTAATTTATTTAAATACGAGGTTTCTATTGAAAAAGACGAAACTGTTATTGCTCTAAAATCCTCAGAAAACAAACTAGAATTCGTAATAGGAGAAAAAATTGCTTATTTTGACGATAAAATAAAAAATATTTCTATAGAAACAATCAATTTATCGAGAAAAGAAGAAATAGACGGAATATACATTCCTCTTCGGACATTAGTTGATTATAACAAAGCAGATTTTATATATTTGCCTGAGTACAGCTTGTATATTATTGTATAATTCACAAAATTTGTTCACACTAGAATGAAATTTGATATGTGTGCGCCTGTTCGGTGAGTAGTGTAAAGTTGGTGGGAATCCAACATGAGAAGGTCTAGCCAACCACTCATTACGTAAGTCTTGGAGCCAAAATGGTAACATTAGGTTTAAGCGTAGACTGGGGAGAAAGCGAGCCGCAAGCGAAAGCTGAAGTGATTGAGCCTCGTGAAAGTTGTCAAGTAGGAGCCGATGCCGTACATGTGGCAGCAGGCAATAAGAGTCATTCGAAAAGGCGAGAATGAGGGAACCTACCGTGGTCAAAGAGCGTGGCGAGAACAAGGGGTAAAGCCCAAGAAAAGTCAAAGGATTTATAGGCAGTCGGAGCAATTCGTAGTACCGAAGAAATATATGAAAGTATGTGGAGGGAAGGGATTGCCACAATAGTCAATCTTTTCAAGGAAACATGAAAATTACACTGGATGTAAGCAATTCAATGATAACTGGATTGGAAAGAATAGAGCAACTCGTAGGAAAGTATCCAAACCGAAAAATTCAGACACTGATGCATCTAGTTAATGTGAACACAGTCAAGGAAATTCATATGGAGCAAGTGAGAGACAAAGCGGTCGGAATAGATAAAGTTTCAAAGGATAAATATGAAACGGATCTACAAGCCAACGCCGAGAAACTTATTATGCAGATGAGAAAATTCAGCTATAGACCAAAACCGGTAAGAAGAGTCTACATTGAAAAAGTGGGCAGTAGCGGGTTGAGACCGCTCGGAATACCAGCGTATGAAGACAGGTTCAGGGAGTATTTGCTGAAATATTAAACGCAATATACGAGCCAAAATTTTATGATTATTCATATGAATTTAGAAAGGGTCGGAACTGTCATCAAGCGGTAAAATATTTGGATGACAAGCTGATGGGAAAAACTAAATGGGTCGTAGATGCTGATATAAAAGGGCTCTTTGACAATGTGAATCATGACTGGATGATGAAATTTCTGAAACATGAAATAGAAGACAAAAATTTTCTGCGATATATAAAAAGATTTTTAAATGCCGGGATAATGGAAGAAAGCAAATTTTACGAGACAGACAAAGGTACTCCTCAAGGAGAATTTTGATCACCGATATTTGCGAATATATATCTTCACTATGTGATAGACATATGGTTCGACAAAGTAGTTACACGTACGAGTCGTGGTGTGGCATCGATGGTAAGATATGCTGATGATACCGTATTTTGTTTCCAATTTGAAAATGATGCAAGGAGGTTCTATAACGATTTGAAAGTGAGATTAGCAAAGTTTGGATTAGAACTATCTGAAAGTAAAAGCAAAGTAATTAAATTTTAACAATACAAGTTATTTTGAAAAAAATAATATTAATTTTGGATTTGTAATGACTGAAAAAAACTACAAAAATTTAAAAGAAGATTTGAAAAATTTTTCAGACAAAAAAAATATTGTTTTGTTATGTATTATAGAAAATGAAGATAAAAATCAGATTATTATAACTGTTGGTAATATTTATAAAAATAAAATTTTTGCTAATGAACTGTTAAATAAATTATTTGAAAATTTAAGCGGAAAAGGTGGCGGAAATCCTAGAATAGCATCAGGAATTGTTGAAGCTAAAGCAGAAACAACTATTAACAATTTTAAAAGCAATATATAGAGCCTTTAATACTTAATTAATGGTTTTGTGATTTGATTTGTTTCTCTACAAACAAGTACCGTGTGGCTTACTGAAATTAACGCTTGAAATGAAATGGAGCGCGAATAGTAGCAGAATCAAAAAATGTTTGATCTTTAGCTAAGCGGGAGATGGGGCATATTATTTTGAATTTTGTCAAACATTTGTTAATTTATGTAAAGTTTGTTGCCACTAACTCACGGCTAAACTCATAAAAATGCTTGTCAATATTATTACTCAAAATAAATGTGCAGTACCATTATTTTTTCAGGTAAAATATAGTTTTGATTGCTGTTGAAATATTTTTCCTTTTTTTCTCACTTTGCAAAATATTGTTGCAATTATTTGAATTAAAATGTAAAATAAAAATATGTTAGAAGAATTAGAAAAAGATTTAGATTATATTTTTAAAAACAAGAAATATTTAGAAATGGCACTCACTCATTCTTCGTATTCTCATGAAACAAATAATAAAAATGAAAGCTATGAAAGACTCGAGTTTTTAGGAGACTCTGTGTTAGGGCTAATAACTTCTGATTATATATTTTTGAATTGTCCAAATTTGCCAGAAGGTGATTTAACTAAACTTAGGGCTTCTTTAGTTTGTGAAAAAACACTATGCAAATTTTCTCAAAAATTAAATGTAGGCAAATATTTAAGATTGAGTAACGGAGAAAAAAAATCTGGAGGCGAAAAGAGGGTTTCGATACTTGCAGATGTTTTTGAATCTTTAACAGCAGCTATTTATTTAGATGGAAACATCAAATATGCTGAAAATTTTGTTTTAAAATTCATAATTCCAGAAATAAATAATGCTAGTTTAGACAAATTTTGTGATTATAAAACGAGTTTGCAAGAAATTGCACAAAAAAATCCAGAAGAAGTTATAAAATATATTCTTACGGATCAAAAAGGACCTGATCATAATAAAATTTTTACAGTTGAAGTCAGAATAAACAGTAACACTGTAGGTGTTGGCGCTGGAAGAAGTAAAAAGGAAGCAGAGCAAAATGCCGCAAAAAAAACTTTAGAAATAATGGGTTATTAAATTCGCTTATAAAATAAAAAGTTAATTCGTCAAAACAGGAAAAGAAATAATTGCAGAAGTGCCAAAGTTTTCTTCGCTTATTATTTCGAAATTTCCTTTATGAAGTTTAACTATTTCATCTACTATAGAAAGGCCTATACCTGATCCCCTTTGCTGTGAGTCTGCCTTATAGAACTTTTCTTTCACTTTGTTAATGTGTTCTTTTGAAATTCCACAACCGTTGTCTGTTATATTAATTATTATTTTAAAATCTTCTTCTTTTACACTTACATTTATACTATTATTTTGTTTAGTATATTTAAGGGAGTTGTCTAAAACATTTATGAAAACTTGTTTTATTTTGTTTTTGTCACCTAATATAGGTGATAACATTTTTGGTTCATTGTAACTTAAAGTTTTGTTTTCAATTCTTGCTTTTTCTTTAAAAATATAAACAGCTTCTCCTAGTTCAGCTAAAATGTCGATTTTATCTAAATTAGAAGAAGTTTTCCCTTTTTTAAGTCTAGAAAAAATTAAAAGTTCTTCAACCATTTCAGATAATCTTTCACTTTCACGTACTATTATTTTCAATCCTTTGTTTATTGTTTTAGTATCATTAGAACCATCCATTTGTATAGTTTCCGCCCAACCTTTTATAGCAGTAAGTGGTGTTTTTAATTCATGAGAAATTGAGGAAATAAAGTCATTTTTAATTTTTTCAGCATCATTTAATTCTTTTGCCATAAAATTTATTGTGTCACAAAGTTCTCCTATTTCATCATTATGGTTTTTATTAATTTTGGTACTAAAATTTCCTGTAGCTATAGCTTTAGCACTATTATTTATTTCTTTAACAGTTTCAATAATAGATTTTAAGTAATATAAACCTATAGTGACTATCAAAATAGTTAGTATTATTGATAACATTATAAAATTTTCTATTTTTATATATTTTTTACCTAAAAAATAAAAAAGAACACTAAATAAAAAAATAAAACAAGTACTGAAAACCAAGCTGTTCACAATCCATTTTTTTAATACTACAGATATATTAACATAATTTTTAAATTTTAATTTTTTCATTCTAAAAACCAACTTTATTTATATGCTAAATTCTATGTATAGTCAAATCAATTTAAAAATAAGCCAAATAAAAAATTTGTAAAAAAAGTCTCAAAATTATATTAAAAGATTAGTTTTGTTTAAAGTCTGTTCACACAAAAATAAGTGGAATTTAAAGAAATAAGCCGTTTATCATAAAAGGAGAAAGCACTTCTAATATGAAAAAATTTTTTTTTTTACTTTATCAAATCTTTTATTAAATTCAAAACTGCACAATTTTCTCAAAATAAAATAAAAGATTATATTTTTTAATTTAAAGACATATACAATTTGAAAATTTGCATATATAATCAATCATCGGATTAAACATAAAATTTTGAAAAGGATTTTCGCACTTGATTCGATTTATTCTAAAAATTCACCCAAATGGCTGCGGTACTTTAAAAAAACAAGAAAACAAGCAAAAGCTTTTGGTTATATATGCATAAGTGTTAGTTTTACGAACCCAACAACGTTTTCCTTTAATAAACTTGGATTTTGCGAGGAACTGGATGTGTGTGTGCTTGTTCGACGTGTAGTATAGAGTTGGTGGGAATCCAACATGAGAAGGTCTAGCCAACCACTCATTACCTAAGTCTTAGATTCGAAGTGGTAACATTAGGTTTAAGCGTAGACTGGGGAGAAAGCGAGCCGCAAGCTGGAGTAATTGAACTTCGTGAAAGTTGTCAAGTAGAAGTCGGTGTCGTGCATATGGCAGCGGACGATAAGAATCATTCGAAAAGGCGAAAATGAGGAGAACCTACTTTGGTTAAAGAGTGTGGCGGGGCTTTACAATAGTATACTACACGTACCAGGGAGAGCCTGTAAATTCTCAAAAGAGTATGGCGAAAACAAGGGTTAAAACTCAAGAAATGTCAAAAAATTTATAGGCAATCGGAGCAATTCATAGTACCGAAGAAATATACGAAAGTATTTTGAGGGAGGGGGTTACCACACAATAGTCAATCTTTCAAAAAAAACATGAAAATTACACTGGAGGTAAGCAATTCAATGATAACTGAATTGAAAAGAATATAGCAACACTTTGAGAACAGTAAGTTCAACTGATTGGTTGTGAAGAGCCTTATGCCTTAATAAGGCACGTACAGTTCTGTGAGGGGCATAATCCCACTCACAAACAAAAATTTATTTGAAAAGGAAATGGATAACAGGTCTACTCGACACCAGTTTGTTTAGGTCTAAATAATTTGGATTTTAGCACGGTTGAATAAACTGAAGGTAGCAAAACACACTGACATAGCTATGCTATAAAATTTTCACATTGGTATGGTGCAAATGTTTTGGAAAATGTTTGTTGGTACAGGGTATATAATTACTTAACTTCACAGTATTCAAGTTGGGCAAATCAGGAGGCAACCAGCGCAACAATAGGTTAGAAACAAGTTCAAATGTACACAATCGCAACCATAAAATACTCAAAAGGATATTCGCAAACAAATGATAATTTATTTTTCTATAATAGACCTGCTTCTAAACTCAAAAATCCAACCTATGGTTATACAAACTTGCAATTAATTTGACCCTGAGTAAACCTCTTTTTCCTTTGTTTCTGTAAATTTCTTTACAAATTCTAAATATTTTATTTCCCTATTAATGTGTTTATTTGTGCTGAAAGCTTATTTTCAACGATTTCTTCTTCAGTGAGAGGATGATTTTTTGTAGCTTTTTTTGGTATTTTAGCATTCGGAAAAAATTTTTGAATTCCTTGATACCCCTTATCTGCATAAATTTTAGCTTCTTTCCCGAGTATTTTGTCTAAAGAGTTTTTAAATATTACAAAATCGTGTGTTGCACCGATTTCATTAAAAACATCAAGTATTTCATGTGTTTTTGCATTGGCTAAAATTTGATGTTTTGTTGTGTACCTCTTTTTTTACCTGAGTATGATACTTTTTGTTTGTACTTCGGCACTTCGATTGGCTGTTCTTTAACATCTAAGAGCAACATTTCAAAATTATTTTTTTCATTATTATCGGATTTAAAACATTCTTTAATCTCTTTGATTTTGAACTCTTCCGACCGTCTTAATACCATCTTCCACCCAAATTATATATTTGCATAGCGTTGATTTTGGTACTTCATAATCCAAAGCCATATGACGCATACTTCTGTATCCTCGCCAATATTCAAGTGCCATTGTTAATCTGAATTCAATTGAAAGTCCCTTCCTCCCACCTTTTCTATGTGTCGATTGATAATCTTCTTTTAAGATTTTCAGCATTTTTTCGAATACCGCTTTCGTGACTCCTATGATTAATTTGAAATTTTGGTCTTCTTGTTTTTGGACATGTCTAATATAACATGCTATATGTGGAAAAGGACGGCTTAATAATTAAAAATTTTTTTTTAACTTTCCAACGATTAGCGCATTTTTGACACAAGGCTATGGTTTGGTATTTATACGTGGTTTTTTCTGAACCACTTCTTTCGCCAATTAAAAGCCAGAGGCCAAATGTGATAAATACCAAGAAAGCGCGAACTATGATAAAAAGAATTCCCATTCTTTTTTTCTTAGTTTTAGATCCTACTTTTTCTGAAGTTATATTAACATCATTTGATCCACACTTTGGGCACATCATTTTTGACATTGTAAATCACCATAATCTGAAAAATTATTTTTAAAGTATTATTACCGAATACTTTATGAAAATTCAGAAGGAAGTTCGCAAGTAAAAATCAACTAAATTATTTACTTTCTACTGATTTGGTAATATAATTTAGTTAAAAATATAAAAAATCGAATAAAAATATGTTTTTTATGAAAAGAGTGGATGTTTCGTGATAAATAATTATATTCAAATAGCAAAATTGTTTTCAAGTGAACTAATAAAAGTGACTGTATCTTATAAAAATAAAAAAATAATTGATAAAAACATGTATATAATTAACAAAATAGCTTATAAAAAAGAAACTGTTGAACTGTTCAAAAGATTACGCTCAATTTTTTTTGGTCAAGATAAATTAGAGGATTTTATAGAATTTTTTATTTCCAATAATAATTTTTACTGTATTTTTAGGTACAAAGACGCTGAAAGTATAAATTTAAAATATGATAAAAAAATTTTAACTTCTGTATTTGAAGAAAGAACTCAAATTTTAGAATTAATATTAGTAAAAATAGAACTACTCAAAAATCTTCCCAAAGAAATTCTTGCTTGTATAACAAAGCCAGAAAATATTCAAGTAGATCTAGAAAAGAAAATTTATATTAAATATAATTTTCAAGACATTTTTAAAAATGATAAAAATTTAAATTTGGATGATGTAATTTCAAAAAATATTCATGATATTATATTTACAATTTTTCAAAAAGAATCTCAAAACAAATATAATGTAAAAATGCAAATGATTTTAGATAAATGCAAAAATAAAATTTACGAATCAATTCCTGAGCTAATAATAGACTTCAAAAATTCAGAAAAGTCCATAAAAAATAGTGGAATAGTATCTTATATTAAAACTCAAATATTTTTAAGAAAATATTTGATAAAAAAATATACCAATCTTGCCATAATTTTAGCTGTAACTGCTGGTTTGAGTTATTTAGTTTACATTAAATTAAATGAAGGCAATAAACCAGCTGATTCAATTAAACTCGTATCAATAGGAGGAATTAATTATACAGCTGATATAAAGGATGATTCTAAAAAAAATATCATCTTGGATGGTTCTTACGTTTCACAAACCATAGATACCCATAACATACCTGAATTAATAATTTCATCAGATTCTGATATAGATTTTGAAGATCATGTAGTAAAACAAACTGACACCTTAGACTCTATTTGTGATGAATACTATGGAACTACTGATTATAAAAATTCGGTTTTAAGTTTTAACAATATAGAAAATCAAGAAGATATAAAACCTGGAAATATTTTAAAATTGCCAGATATATTGAGTATTTTAGAAGAAAATTTTGAATGAATATTCTTGAAAATTAAGTGATTTATTTTTTGTGTAATTTGATTTCATTTTTGATTATTTAATTTTGTGTGAACAAATCCTAGGTAAATTAATAATCTGGCATAAAATTAAAAATAACAACTAAAAATTAAGTTATATTTTTTTATTTCAGAAAAATTTTTGAAATAATTATAATTAATATTAAATGCAATATAAATAAAAATATAAATAAATAATCTATTTTTTTTAATTTAAATTTTTTTAATTTTGTGTGTTTAATAGAATTATTGTAACATCTAGATTCCAAAGCCACAGCTAAATCAGAAGCTCTTTTAAAACACGAATAAAACATTGGAAATAATATATTTAGATAGGTTTTTGTTCTTTTTATTATATTTTTTTCTTCAAAATTTGCTCCACGAGATTTTTGAGCTATTATTATTTTATTAGTTTCCTCAAAAATTACAGGAATAAACCTCAAAGATATAGAAATTATAAGTGAAATGTCTTGAGTATTAATTTTAAAAATTTTTAAAAATTGGAGAAAATATTCTATACCGTAGACCATATCACTCGGTAAAGTTGTAAAACTTATTATAGAACTCATAAAAATTAAATTTAGCATTCTTAGAGCATAAAAAATACAATTTTCTATTCCTAACTTAGTTATAGTTATAAAATAGTACCGGAATACAACCTCGCCTTGGCTATAAAATATGTTTAAAACTGAAGAAAATATTATGAAAAAAGATACTCCTTTTGCACTTTTAAAAAATTTTTTTATTGAAATTCCTGAAATACTTACTAATAACAAAACCGAAATTATGCTTAAAGCTAATAAATATTTGCTGGCAACAAATAATGATATCATAAATATCATAGATATAAATAATTTGGTTCTAGGATCTAATTTATGTATAATAGAAACGACAGGAATGTAATTTCCAATAATTATATTTTTAATCATACCTAATGGATTATATAACTGTTTGAATAAAAATAAAATAGGAGAAAGAAATAAATGTCATTAAAATTTGAAAATAGTATAACTAAAATAAACTTAATGAAAGCTTTTGCCGGGGAAAGCCAAGCAAGGAATAGATATACATTTATGGCTTCAAAAGCTAAAAATCAGAATTTGAATATAATAGAGAAAATATGTTTATTTACAGCCAACCAAGAAAAAGAGCATGCAAAAATTTTTTATAATTACTTGAAAAATTTGAACAATCAAAATATAGATATTTCTAGTGCGTTTCCAGTAAATTTATCAAATGATGTTCTGGATTTATTGAAATCAGCCATACATAACGAATTTGAAGAATATAGCTCAGTATACAAAAATTTTAGCAGTATAGCTAAAGAAGAAAATTTTAAAGAGATTTCAGAAAGTTTTTACAGTATATCTAAAATTGAAAAGATTCACTATGATAGATTTAAAAAATTAATAAATTTGTTAGAAACTGATAGTTTATTTAAGTCAGAAAAAGAAACTACTTACATTTGTTTAAATTGTGGTCATGTTCATTATGGAAAAGAAGCACCTAAAATCTGTTCTGTTTGTTCACACAGCAAAGGATATTTTCTAAAAAGAGGTTTTTTTGAATAATAAATTAATACTAAAAATTGAATCATACTTTAAAATAGTCTTCATACAATAATAACTATACGCAGCCAAATATTAGAATGGTAAAATAAAAAAACAAACAAACATTATCCCGATTTATATAAGCTGTAATTTAAAACATGGAATAATTTTTGACAAATAATAATAACAGTTGCATTGTTGTAAAAAATTCAAAAAATAAAGTTTTGTAGTTGGATTCACAAAGTGAGCTTGAATATGCAAAGTTCAGCGAAAATTAGAGTGTGGATTATTAATTATGTTTGTGCAACATTTCGATGATTTTACAATAAAAAACGTATGAAAATTTTTTAATAGGAATTTTTAAAATTGAGCTGTAAAACTAGACAATACCTCAAATGTTTTACGAAAGATGTTTTACGAAAATAGTTTTATATAAAAAAAAGCGAGAAAACCACTAATAAACTTTAGTCAGACGAATCACCCCAAAAATAATAAATTGTTAGTGTTAAATAAGTACCGTAAAATTCACGAAAATTTACGCTTGAAATAAAATAAAGTCAATCTTAAAAATTCAGCGATTTACGCTGATTTTTTTGTAAAATTTAAAAAATATTTGACAGAATTTTTAAATTATAATAGTATATAAAGTAACAGGAGAGATGTCCGAGCGGTTTAAGGAGCTAGTCTTGAAAACTAGTGTTTTCGAAAGAAACCAAGGGTTCGAATCCCTTTCTCTCCGCCAGGGCATCATTAATGGAGAAGTACTCAAGTGGTTGAAGAGGTTCCCCTGCTAAGGGAATAGGTCAGGAAACTGTCGCGAGGGTTCGAATCCCTCCTTCTCCGCCATATTTGTATTATAATTTAGATACAATGTAAATTAGTTCCATTTTTTCAATGAAAACGGTTTCGCTGTTTTCAGGCATAAGAAAAGTTCACCTAAATCGCTTTGTTTTCAAGTGATCAACGGTTTTTTATAATAGACGGCAATGCAAGATATGACGCTAAAATGTGTTGTTTCTATCTAATTTTACGCGAGTTCGATGGAATCAATTTTAAGCTAAAAGATGTTACATCGTTACAATTAATGTTTAATAACGTATTTTTATAAATAGAAGAATAGACAATCAAACCGATTAACTAAAAAATTTGTTTGTCAGCGATGTCTAAAAAGCTCTATTTGATAACGTTCTTTTAGGAGGTCGTTTACGGATTCTACAAGTCCTCTTTTTCTTAATATAAAATTTGCCCCAATAGTCCATTAACACGTTTTTCTTGATAGATTTACTTCGGCTATGTGCATCTTTTCAAGTATAGATCTTAATTTTAAAATATGGCACATAATCATCAATTTACCATCCTTTGAATTTTTTTAAATTAAGACCCAAAACAAAATCTTATAAAATCAACACTCCAGTGGAATGCTGAGTCCGTTTGTAAATTTCTATTTCTGAAAAGCCATGCCATTGGTGTACCAAAAAGTATAGCTGTGAAAGTAAGGCCAAATAATGCCATCAATTTGTTTCGGATAAACATATCAGGCAAGTATATTATGCAATGCGGGACTACAAGTAAAAAATAAATTAAGAAAGTTGTAGATTTATTTTTTGGAATTTTACCGTTAAAGACAGCCAAGATAAATGCTGAAAAAAAAACCGCCACACAATTTCTTCGAATATTCCAAGTGGCAAAGCATGTAAAGCAGATTTAAAAATTGTGAAAATATCTTTCGGTGCTTCCCTTACCCCAAAATACTCGTGAGCCAGAAATTACCATGTTGTTGATTATTGCAAATGGAATCGCAACCAATGAACCGACTCCAAGAGAAATAAAAGTTTTTTTATGAAATTTGAAAATGTAATAAGCTACTGTGAATGCAACTAAAATCTCTCCCCAGCTCCACATACGCCCCGATAAATTTCCGGAACCAAAATCTAAAAAATTATGAAGTGGTAAAAAAAAATTAAATGCAAAAATTGTTGTGAAAATTGCAAGAAATCCAAAAATTTTCAAATATGGTTTGCATGACGTTCCCTGCTTAATTTTGATTACTTTATACTTATTCAAAATGAAACACTGGATTTTGTAGAAACCAAAAAACCATTACTTAATACAGTTTTTCTTGGACTTTGGATAAATTTAATTCTAATAATGAGTATATTCATTTTTTAAAACCTCTATTTTTCCTGAACTCCATTGAAAAACATCTATCCTCGAACCATCCATAGTCCAAAGGATAAGGAGGAGCATCTGGAAATGTGGGATGTTTTGATCCTTTCGGTCTATAATATTGTGACTTAGAATTTATCAATTAAATCTTGAAAATTTTATAGCGGAGGTTTTAAACGATCTATGTTATTAGTATCTAAATCACTTTTTATACTAAATTTTTTGTTGCGAACAAATTCTAAAAAAACAATAAAAATCAGACAATTTTTCTCTCTAAAATAAATGTTTGTCGGTTTTCCTTTTTCGCATGAATAGAATTTAGGCTTTATATTATGATAAAGCAAAATTTAAATATTGTTTAGTTTCCGTTTTGTCTGGTATAACCAATACTGATTTACCGTCTATAGTCTTGCTCATAACATTATCGTCCGTCGGAATTCTAAGTTGTTCCAAATTGTAATTCAAATATTTAGATATATTGCTAGTAAGTTTTGCTATTTCTCTAGAATTAAAATTAGTATTTATCATAGGTATTATGTTAGAAATGAAAGAAGCTAGCTGAATTAAATTTAAATTTTTAGATTTATTAAATAAAGCTATAAGTATGTCTCTTTGACGTCTAGTTCTGTCATAATCTGAACCTATGCTATTTCTGTTTTGTGCATGACGTAAAGTTTGTATTCCGTTAAGAAGGAAAAATCCTGATCCAATTAATTGTGGTCTGTAACCAGAATATTTATTTATATAATTAACTTCTGATGTCGTCAAATTTAAGTCTATTCCACCGAGAATGTTTATAATCACAACAAAATCATCAAATTTCACCCAAACATACCTATCTATAGGAATTCCAAAATTAAGCTGTATAGTCTCAGCAGTAAGATTAGCACCTCCATAAGAATAGGCAGCATTTATTCTGTCACTACCATGTTTAGGGATTACACACCAAGTATCTCTCATTATTGAAACAATTTTTATTTTTTTTGTTCTAACATTTAAAGATATAACTAAAATAGTGTCACTTCTACCACGATCATTTTTAGAAACACCGTCGACACCCAAAAGTAAAATATTTAAAACCATGTTATCTATGTTATTGCCACTATTTTGGTCGTAATTACTGCCATTTCCAATTTTGCTCCTTATCGGTGTACTTTGAATCTCTTCAAATTTAAAAGATTTTATTACCGTATATATATATATAAAAAAAGCTCCCACGCCACCTAAAAGAGTAAAAAACAACATCATAAAAAACTTATAAAAACTAAATATTTTTTTTTCATTGGAATATATATCCACATATTTTTTTTTTATTTTTAAATCACTCTCTAATTATAAACAAAAAACCATAATTTATCCATATAAATTGGTCTTTATATTTAAATTAACATTTAAAATTTGAACATTTTTCTAATTTTTTTTGAAAGAATTCCTGCTAAACTTCCAATTCCGTACGAAAAATGCAAAATAAAATGCACAAAAATCAATTTTAATTTTTCTGAAAACTTATCTAAATATTCATTTTTAAAAGAAAAACTAATATTTAACATTAAATATATTATTATAACAATATTAAAAATTAAAGATATTTTTTTAAAAAACAAAGACAAAATTCCTCCAAGTACCAAATAAAGAACAAATAACATAGGTACAATATGAGAAATTCTAGCAGGTTTTTTGTGTTTTTTCATAACTAAAATCTTCCAAAACCCATAATTAAAATATTGTTTAAATAACTTTAAATAACTATCTCTAGGATAATAAATACTTCTTATTTCAGGATTTATATATATTTTTCCATTATTTTTTATAATTCTGTAATTTAACTCATCATCTTCATTATAAGCAAAATTTTCGTCATACATTCCTATATTAATTAAGTATTTTCTTTTAAAAGTTCCCCAAGCTACAGTATCAGCATAACCTTCATAATTTTTTTTATGAAATTTACCTCCACCTAATGCAAACTTACTATGATAACTTGCAGCAATTACTTTTTGTATTCTATTACCATTCAAATATCCTGCAATTGTCGGACCGCCAACATTATCAGCTCTAGTTTTTTCTAAACATTCTATACATTTTGAAATATAATTCTGAGCGTATTCGGCATGTGCATCTATTCTAACTATATATTTTCCTATAGAATTTTTAATTCCAATATTTAATCCATATTGAACTGTTCTTTTTAAATTATTTAATAACTTTATAAATTTATATTTTTTTAAATAATTTTTTATCAAATTAACAGTTTTATCTTCAGAATTTCCATCAATTATAATAAATTCCAAATTATTGTTATCAAAATTCTGATTTAAAACCGATTTTATAGCTTTATCTATATAATTTTCTTCGTTAAAAACTGGCATAATAATTGAAACTATTATAATTTTAAAAACACTCCATTTAAAAATTTCTGGAAGCGCCACCACCACCCGAGCTACCACCACCACCGTGATTGCCTCCTCCACCAAAATTACCACCTCTGCCATTATGGTAATTACCACCACCACTAATTCCACCGAAAAAACCGCCTATGGCACCAAAAGCAATCACAGCAACAATAATGATAACAATAAAAAAAACGTCAAGAGGTGAATTTTCACCAGACTTGGTACTTTCAGAAACATCATCTGGGACTTCTAAATTATTACTAGAGTATATTTCGGATATAATAACAGAGTACAAGTTTTTTATTCCTAAGTTAAAATCACCTTTTTTAAAGTGAGGAACAGCATATTTTTCTAAAAAATTTCCAACTTTTCCGTCATTTAATATCCCCTCTAGACCATAACCAACCTGTACTCTAATTTTTCTACTTTTTGAAATCAAAATGAGCAACAAACCATGATTTTTTTCTTTACTTCCGATCTTCCAATCTCTAAAAACATCTAAAGCAAAATCTTCTAAATTTTGACTATTTTGATCGAATGTTTCTAAAGTCAAAACCACAACCTGAGCAAAATCTCTTTTATCTAATAATTTACTATTAGAAAGTATGTATTTCTTTGTATCATTATCTAAAACATTTGCATAATCATTTATAAAAAAATCGCTAGTATAATTAACGATAGCATGTAAAGTAAAAAAACTTAGAAAAAAAACAAAAAATAAAAAAACAAACTTTAAATTTTTAATCATATTTAACTAAAACTTACAGAAGGTGCTTTTTTACTACCTTCATCCGCTTGAAAATATTCAGCCTCACTGAAACCAGACATATTTGCGAGTATAACCGTCGGAAATTCCTTGATTTTTTGATTATATTCTTTAACTGAATTATTATAATCCCTTCTTGACACACTAATTCTATTTTCCGTACCTGCCAATTCGTCCATCAAATGTGTAAATTGAGAATCTGACTTTAAATTTGGATAATTTTCAACCACAACCAACAGTCTAGAAAGCGCACCACTCAACTCAGTGTTCGCCTGACCTTTTTCTGTTAGGCTACCAGCTCCAGCAAGCTTCGCACGTGCATCAGAAATTTGAGTCATTATTTCAGTTTCACGCGAAGCGTAACCTTTAACAGTACTCACAAGGTTAGGGACCAAATCAGCTCTTCTTTGCAATTGCGTACTAATGTCAGCACTTTTACCATTAACATTTTCTTTCAAACTGACTATTTTATTATAACTAGAAAACAAACTTATGATAAATATTAATACAGCGCCTAAAACACCAAACAAAACAATCTTACCAGTAGAGAGATTTTTCATGATTTTTCATAACCTCATTTTAAGAATTAATAGCAGTAACAACACCTGAACCTACAGTATGTCCGCCCTCACGAATTGCAAACCTCAAACCTTCTTCAATAGCAATTGAAGTAATAAGTTCTACATCCATAACAACATTATCACCAGGCATACACATTTCAGTACCTTCGGGTAACCTAATAACACCAGTAACATCTGTTGTCCTAAAATAAAACTGCGGTCTATAATTGTTGAAAAACGGCGTGTGCCGACCACCTTCTTCTTTAGTCAAAACATAAACTTGCCCTTTAAATTTAGTGTGCGGATGAATAGTACCAGGTTTTGATAAAACTTGACCTCTTTCTATTTCTTCCCTTTGAATACCTCTCAACAAAATTCCGACATTGTCTCCAGCTTCTGCATAATCAAGGATTTTCTTAAACATTTCTATTCCAGTTACAACAACTTTCTTGCGATCTTCTTTGAGTCCAACAATCTCAACTTCTTCAGAAACTTTTAACTTTCCTCGCTCTACTCTTCCTGTTGCTACTGTCCCACGACCAGTAATAGTAAAAACATCTTCAATAGGCATTAAAAATGGTTTGTCTGAATCCCTAACAGGATTTGGAATGTACTCATCCACCGATTTCATCAAATCTATTATGCATTCATACTCTTTAGCACTAGGATCTTTAGATTCAGATTCTAACACCTTTAAAGCTGAACCCTTTATTATAGGAGTATCATCCCCAGGAAACTCATATTCTGTCAGCAAATCCCTAATTTCCATTTCAACCAAATCTAGTAACTCCGGATCATCAACTTGATCAACTTTATTCATAAATACAACTATGTTTGGTACACCGACTTGACGGGCTAACAATATATGTTCTCTAGTCTGAGGCATTGGACCGTCCGCAGCAGAGACAACCAATATCGCACCATCCATTTGTGCTGCACCTGTTATCATGTTCTTAACGTAATCAGCATGACCTGGGCAGTCCACATGTGCATAGTGCCTTTTCTCAGTCTGATACTCAACATGAGTTGTATTAATAGTAATACCACGTTCTCTTTCTTCTGGGGCTTTATCTATGTTTGCATAATCCATAAATTCTGCGCCACCCTTAAAATTAAGAACCTTGGTTATAGCAGCCGTAAGTGTTGTCTTTCCATGATCAACATGTCCTATAGTTCCCACATTGATATGCGGTTTATTTCTTTCGAATTTTTCTTTTGCCATTTTCTGAAAAAACTCCTTTTTAATATAAAATTTAAAAATAAAATCATTATAGTGTATATTCTAATAATTTATTTTCTCAAAGTCAACAAAAAAATTAAAATTTATTTTTATTAAATCAAAGTGCTAGACAATTTAAGACCTTTAAAAATTCTGGTGTTAGATAAAAGCAATTTAAAATTATTTAGGTTAGACAAAGTCTAATATATTTTAAATTAAACTCTGTTTTTTATAAATTTACTGTTTTTTAAATACCTATCTATTAAAATTATTAAAAAACAATGTAACGGAAACTGTATTAAATTATTTACTAATCTAATTTTTGTAAAATACGTGCTTGCTATCGAACCAAATAACATCGAGCTCCAAACATAATTTAATCCGAAAACTACTATAACTTTATTTAAAATTTTCGCTACTAAAATTCTCCAAATTTTGTGTGGCTTTTTATGCAGAAACAAAGCATAAACAAAAAAAGTGATCATTTTACTTATTGCATATCCATAAAAATATTCTCCATGTGAATTTACAAAGTATAAAAGAGTATCTGACAGCAAACCATAAATGAGTGCCATAATAGGTCCATGCAAGATGGAAATAACGATGCCAGGTAGATAAGAAAAACTAATCAACTTAAGACTTGGACTTATGTATATGGTGGAAAACATATCCAATACTGTTGCTAATGCAAGCATAAGACTTATGATCACGATATTTTTAGCATTAAAAAAACTATTCTTCATTTTCACTCCTATTTCTTATATTTCGGAATATTATATACCAAATTCGTATAAAATTAAATAAGCGAATAAATTAGAATTAATTTATACGAAAATGAGAAGTTACTCTATAAAATTACAATAGAAATCGTCATTATTTTTATATATTTTTCATTTTTGTATATTACTATAGTACTCTTGACCCTCCGTTTTGCGCAAATATTTGGTTCAATGTCCGTCGCAGGTTAATCGACTTTATTTCATTTCAAGCATAAATTTCCGTGAGCCCCACGGTATTTTTTTCATGTTTTAAGTTTCAACTTGATTTTCGTTGAACCATTTTTGAGATTCTAGCATACCATTATTTTTTTGTCAATATTTTTGCGATTCATTCGCTAAAATAAATATTTAGCATTTTTTCGCAATTTTATATAAAATATCGCCAACCTACAGTTATCCGCTTAATAGATATTCACCTGCCGAATTTCAAGACATTTTTTGAGTATTTCACGGCAAAGTTATCCACTTTAATAATATTCATATAGTCTATTTATTTCGCTAAACACGCTATTACAATATCTCGCAAAGCACAATTACAGTGGGCACGTTTCACATTATGTGGTGCTTATAGATAATTTTACTTATTTTTATTTCCCAATGTCCTGTTGTTTTCTATTTTTTGTTATTATAGCACTTTTTTATTCGCACTTTAAAGGACATTTAATTTACCCAAAGAAATTAAAAACATTAGATTATTATGATAAATCATGATTTTTTATCAACTTCGATTGAAATTTAACAAAAAACTTAAAATAGATCTGTCCAAAAATAAAAAAATGGTAAAATAAACAAATGAAAAATTACAAAAACAAGAAGACCAAAATTTCAAATTAATCACAGGCGTCACAAAAGCGGCATTCGAAAAATCGCTGAAAATCTTAAAATAAGATTATCAATCGACACACAGAAAAGGTGGGAGGAAGGGACTTTCAGTTGAATTCAGATTAACAATGGCACTTGAATATTGGCGAGGATACAGAAGTGTGCATCATATGGCCTTTGATTATGAAGTACCAAAATTAACGCTATGCAAATATATAATTTGGGTGTAATATGTGCTGAGACGGTCAGAAAAGTTCAAGATCAAAGAGATTAAAGAACGTTTTAATCCGATAATACTGAAAAAAATAATTTTGAAATGTTGCTCTTAGATGTTGAATAACAGCCTCGAAGTACAAACAAAAAGTATCATACTCAAGTAAAAAAAGAGGCACACAGCCAAATATCAAATTTTAGCCAATGCAAAAACACGTGAAATATTTTATGTTTTTAATGCAATCGGCGCAACACACGATTTCGTAATATTTAAAAATTCTTTAGCCGAAATATTCGGGAAAGAAGCTAAAATTTATGCAGATAAGGGGTATCAAGGAATTTAAAAATTTTTTCCGAATGCTAAAATACCAAAAAAAGCTACAAAAAATCATCCTCTCACTGAAGAAGAAATCGTTGAAAATAAGCTTTTAGCACAAATGAACACATTAATAGAGAAATAAAATATTTAGAATTTGTAAAAAAATTTACAGAAACAAAGGAAAAAGAGGTTTACTCAGAGTCAAATTAATTGCAAGTTTGTATAATCATAGGTTTGCTTTTTGAGTTTAGAAACAGGTCTATTAAATAAACAATCTAAAAAACCGTACGTTGGGGCCTGTACAGATAAAATAAAGAATCAAAAATGAGAGCTAAAAAAATAAAAGAAGAAAAAACATCAAGCTTATCATGAAGAGTAAAAATACGTATAAATCACTTGATTTTGCGTAACATCCTCTCGATTTCATTACGTTTTTATGTAAAATTTTATAAAATAACCATGGTTATTTTTGGTTAGGTTGGCACAAAATTCAATATTTTAGCTAATTCGCGAATTTTATTGTCTTCTTATGCTTTGTCCATAAGTAAATATTTTTTTCATTAGATTTTAAATTTTACTGTGTCTTCCGCAGATGAGGTGACCTTATGAATTTTTGTGTTCCAATCGATTTTCTAACAAGCTTGCGCTTGTTTTCCTGTTTTTTTAAAATACCGTGGCCATCTGAGCGAACTTTATAATAAACCAAATCGAATGAGAAAGTCCTTTTCTAAAATTTTGTGTTTACTTCAACAATTGATTCTATGTGCCAGTTTTCAAACTCTTCTGGCAATGCTCTCTAACTTACATCGTACGTAGAGCATTGCAATCAAAATCTCTAAATTACTTGTTATATTAAGAATGTATCATATATTATTTTTTGTACAGTCTCTAGCTTCTTTCTATGCGAGCACGGCTTTTTTATTTGAAAATCTGTCAAAACTGGTTAAAAACCCAAGGTACAAAAACACATCGATTTTTAAATCTTGATTTTCTAGTAGCAGAATAAATTTCGCTTAAATCCTCTAAAACAAACAGAGTGTTTTTACCGTATTTGTCAACGAATGCTTTAGTTACAGAATGATTAATGTCTATAGCAAACTGGTTTTCTCAAGATCCAATGATTTTTAAATGCTGGTGTGCATTTGCCTTTTTTGTGATTGTCTGCGATTATTTTTTTATATAACACGTTTTAATTTAATTTGGAAACCATCGAAGGACATCGCTTCGTTTTGACTATCAAAGGCGGACAAACAAAACATCATTTGAGATTTTAAACAAAAATTCTTTTCAGTGTAAAATAAGTCGTTTATTGCACGATGTATCTATTTTAAATTTTTACTCTTAAAAATTAAATTTAGAAACATAGTTGCAAATTAATTTAAGAGTTGTGTGGTTAATTTGTTCATTCGGGATATAAATTTAGATTTTGGCAATTACTGTGTTTTTTACATTTCACCTTTTTCAACAACATATATTATAATTATATAGAATTAGAAGAAAAATTGTCAAGCGGGTTCAAAAGAAGAAAACAATTAAGGCAGTTCCGGATTTTTTGTCTTAAAACAGTTAGGAACGCGAAAATATTTTTTGATTTAATTTTTTAAAGGTGGGTGTTTTTTTATTTTTAATAAACAGAAAAGTGACAAAGATGAGTATTATCAAGGAAATTTTGTTATGTTAGTAGAGGTGAATAATTCATATGTACTCGGTCTTATTGAAGGTATATTAAAAGAAAATTGTGTACCATATTATGTAAAAGGTGTTGAATCGGCATTTTTGGCCGAAATGGGTGTGTGGGGCTATGGTATGTCTCCAGCTCAAATAATTATAAGAGAATCTGATACTGAGAAAGCTAAAAATTTAGTTGAAACTGTTTTCCCTCAGAGTGAACCTACATAAGATAAATTCTACGAATTTTGTACAATATCTTGAGTTATTATTAAATACAAAAAAGCAAACGCCATCATCACGCCGGCGCTTAAAAACTATTGATTCTCGAGAAAACCAGTTTGTTATAGACATTAACCATTATTTAACTAAAGCGTTTGTTGACAAATACAACAAAAAATACTCTGTTTGTTTTAGAAGATTTGACTAGAATTTATTCTGGCACTGGAAAATTAAGACTTAAAAATCGATATGTTTTTGTATATTGGGATTTTAACCAGTTTAGTTAAATGCTCGAATACAAAATCTCAGTTAAACCGCAATTGCTGTTGACCCACATTATATTTCCCAAACTTATCAAAAAAGTGGTAGTGGAGGGAAATAAAAAATATCATTTTTTCAAGGAAGCTTATTAAATTTTGCGATTTATAAATAACGTAACTCATTTTTTCCCTATAAATCCTATTTATTATTCGCTTTGTCAAATTAGAACATATTTTTTAATTTATCCCAAGCATTTCTGAAAAAAGATTTTGTGTCAATAGTAAGTGTTTCTGTTAAATTACTTGTATCATATTCAGAAGTAGCTTTTACTCTTGTGGTAAAATAATATTTTGTGTTACCACTTAAATTTTCAAAAGTTGCAGAATTTTGCCATGTTTTACCATTGTCTTTTGAATATTCTTGTCCATCAATTTTCTGAAAAACTATCTTATGGTTAGTTTTTTCGACAAAAGTTAATGACTGAGGATCAGCAGCTAATTTTTTTGTATTAACAGAAAATATTTCACTTGTTTTTCCTGCACATCTGTTATTGTTTTCTTTAAGTCTACACACAAAATCATATTTTGTATCTGGTAAAAGATTGCTGAATTCATTAGAATTTTGCCGGATTTCACCATTATTTTTTGAGTACTCATAGTTTTGAAAATTTTCTAATACTATCCGATGTGCAAAATTACCTTCAAGAACTGGTTTTTTAGAGCTTATAGGATTCATATTTTTTATTACTGAAATGCTGATATTTTTACTTACCGCTGCGTAATTTGAGTCGTCTGGTATGAAAACTAATTTACAAGTTTTATTTCCAGCATCAGGTATCATATCAGGTAATTCCCATTTAAACGTTCCACCAAGACTTGCAAATCCTCCTCGTAAATCAGTTTTCTTTAATAGATCACCATATACTAAATTTCCAAAAGCGATAGGCCAACTTTCTATATATGGTTCAGCTTTGTTTACGTACAAATCCACTCTAATATTATTTCTGCTGTGATAAATATTATCAGTACCTGCAGACTTAGCATTGTAGTGAGCATAGTAATGTTGATTTCCAGATTTCGGAATTTCATTAGGATTAACCCACGTCCAACCTTTAGGTAATGAAAAATTCGAAAGTTTTAAATTTTCTCTATATGTCCCTGAAAAATCATTCGGCAATGCAGGTTCAGCCTTGTTTACTCTCACTGGCATGTAATTTGAAATAGATTTATAGTTTTTTGTATCGTTAGGTGTAAATATAATATTATAATACTGAATTCCAGCATTTGGTTTTGTATTTAAATACACATTTTCGACAGAAATTTTCCCTGGAACACTGAAACTTCCTCCAAAAATTTTTATCTGTTATAGGGTTTCACCATAATTTATTGATAATTCAGGCCAATAATTTACTTTTGGAGTTGCTTTCAAGACAGTTACGTTTATATCCATCGTAACAAATTCATAATTTTGAGTATCGGCTGGTATAAATTTAGCTATATAATGATGATTTCCAACACTTGGTTCAATATTTCCATCAATCCAAGTAGCACTGCCAGGAACACTAAAGTTTCCTTCAAAAAATTTGATTCATATAACTTTTGTCCATAAACAATAGATGTGGCTATGGGAGTTTTGATAATTTTAGGTGTCAATTTTTTTATAGAAATATCGGCAGCATCAAGTTTAGGAACAAAAACATCTAATACATTACCTACTGTGTTAGATGCGATATTATACAGCTTTTCTAAGGTTACATTATTATTTTTGTGTAAATTTCCTATTTTTTTTGCAAGCTCAAATCTGCTAGCATTGATATAGAAACATCAGATATTTCATAAGAATAATCATTTTTTGGTAAATTAGGAGATTGACTAACTAAAACGGTTGCTACTCCAAGTGATGTAAGTAAATTTCTATATTTGGTTCCTCCTGAAACATCAATCAAATCATTATCTGTAATAACTTCTTTCGTTTTACTATAAGATTCTACAATTTTTTTTAAAAACACTTTAAATTCTTCTATTGTATATCCGCTAATAACAGACACACAGCGTTTATATAAAATATTAATATTTTTTATTTCTAATAATTCTTCTAAAATTTCTTTGTTACTAATGATTTTATCGAATAATTCTAATAATTTTGGATTCATAAAAAATCTCCCTTCAAGTTTTTACTCTTAAAATTAAATCAGAAATATAATTGCAAGTAGATTTGGGGGAGGTGCGGTTAATTTGTTCATTCAGAACATAAATTTGTATTTTCGCAGTTATTATATTTTTTCACATTTCATCTCTTGTGAACCTCTTACAATGGATCTCCATAAGTCACCTAACAAATTTTTGATTTCATAACCTACGGCGTGTATACCGATAGTTCATATTGTATTGTTTATTGACCTTTTGCTTTGCGTAGGTTCTTGGTTCAATGTCCGTCGCAGGCCAGCTGATTCCATTTCGTTTCAAGTGTAAACCCCCGTGAACCCCGCGGTATTTAATACTTAAAATTTCCACAGTATACATTGTATTATAAAATTGAAGAAAAAAATTGTCAAACGATTTATAAATTTTTAGAAAGGGTTCAAGTGAAAAAACCAAGGAAACAATTTCTCCCTATGAATAAACTTGAGAGTTTCTTTGTAATAAAATGGTGATAAAAAAACACCTTCAATGAAGATGTTTATACCAAAATTCCCTGATTATCAAAAAACAAGTACTAACTAAGTGCTGAACAAATAGAAGTTGCAATTCCACCGATACCAAATACTGTTAACACTGCAGGTATAACGATATTTGGCACCAACACTGATTCATTCGCTGGCTCAATATCTAAATCTAACTTTATAGTACTGATTTCCTCATTATTGATCGGATTAGCAACATTAGTCACCTTAGCCATCGTAGTCAAAAAATTATATGGGTTGGTAACCTTTAATAAGATTCCACAACCAAATGATGTCGTGCCAAGAATTCCACATACACATGTTACAAGTGTATTACCTTTTTCTTCTGTTTTACCCCCCTCGGCTGATAAATTTGCTGAACATACTGTCAAAGCTAGTAAAGCTGCTGAGAAAACACTCTTTAAACGTAAAGACTTTTTCATTCTTAAAATATCAATTCCTTATAGTAAAATTTTATATTATGTAATATGATCAAAACCAACCATACACATTATCAATTATGCTATATATTATTTTTTTTGGCAAGTAAAAATTCATTTCAAATTTTTGGCAAAAAATTAACCAAAAATAAAATCTGTATATTAATTAAATATAGTTTCCCCAATTTTCGCCGACTGAAATATTTACCATTAAAGGTACAGATAAATTTACAGCATTTTCCATTTCAAAATTTACTAATTCTTTTACAACTTCTATTTCTTCTATAGGTGATTCTAGTATAATTTCATCATGAACTTGAAGGATGATTTTAGATTTAAATTTTTTTAATTTTTTATTTATATTTATCATCGCAATTTTAATTATATCAGCTGAAGTGCCTTGAATTGGCATATTTTTAATTATTCTTTCTCCAAAAGTTCTCATATTAAAATTAGAAGATTTTATTTCTGGCACGTATCTGCGCCTTTTAAATAAAGTTTCTACAAAATTATTTTTTTTAGCAAAATTTATAGTTTTTTCAAAATATTTGCATATGTCTTTATAAAAATTAAAATAATTTATTATATATTCTGAGGCCTCTTTCAAAGTGATTTTTAATTCCTGTGACAAAGAATATGCACTCATTCCATAAATTACCGCAAAATTCACCGTTTTAGCTCTTGATCGCATTTCTTTAGTAACTAGATTTACATCAATATTAAAAATTTTTGAAGCTGTTATTTTATGTATATCTTTATTTTCTTTAAATAAATTTAACATTTTTTCATCTTGCGAAAGATGGGCTAAAATTCTTAATTCTATCTGAGAATAGTCAGCATCTATGAGTAAAAAATCTTTTTTAGCTATAAAAAAACTTCTCAGCTCTCTTCCAATTTCGGATTTTATAGGAATGTTCTGTAGGTTTGGCTCCAAAGAACTTATCCTTCCGGTTTTAGTTTCAGTTTGATTAAAAATTGTGTAAATTCTATTGTCTGGTTTTAAAAATTTCAAAATTCCGTTGCAATATGTAGACTTTAATTTGCTTATAGTTTTATATTCTAAAATTAAATTAATAATCGGATGAATTTCGATCAAATTTTTCAAAATTTCTGAGTTTGTTGAATAATAATTACTTTTGTTTTTCTTATTTTTTGGCAATTTTAATTTTTCAAATAAAATATTGCTCAATTGCTTAGGAGAATTTATATTAAATTTAATACCAATAAAATCATAAATTTTAGAAACTAAATTTTCAAGAATTTTATTTAACTTTTCAGAATACTTTTCTAACTTAATTTTATCAATTTCAAAACCTAAATTTTCCATGTCTGATAGAGCTAAAGCGAATTTCTGTTCAATTTCTAGTAATTTTAATTGATCATTTTTGTTTAAATCTTCAAATATTAAATTTACTAATTTTTCCAAATAACATATAAAATTAGAACATTTAGGTAAAATCCCGTATCTTTCAAATATTTTTTCTAACTCATAATTTGAAAAAGAAGGATTCAAAATGTAACAAGCGAGCATTATATCACATCTAATATTTTTTATATATATTTTACGACTATTTAAAACATTTTTAAGTCTTTTTATATCATATGTAAATTTCGAAACATTTTCATCTTCAAGCAATTTTTTTAAAAATTCATAAAAATTTTCACAACTACTTTTAATAATAAATACTTTTTTATCTACCAAAACACTTATTTTTTCAATATCATTTTCTTTATAATTTACTAAAAAATAAAAATTTATTTTAGATTTTATATTTTCTAGTAAAATATCAAGTTTTTCTACATATTTAAGTTCAAAATCACAAATATTTTCATTTGAATCATCTAAATTCATTTCTTTAATAAAAGAAAAAAATTCAAATTTTTCAAAAATTTTTCCTATTTTTTCTAAATCAGGTTTACTCTGAATATAATTTTCAAAATTACTATCTATCGGAACATCTACACAAATTCTTCCTAATTTTTTACTAATAAAAGCTAGGTCTTTGCCTAAAATTAATTTATTTTTAATATTTTTACTTATATTCAAATTATCTATATTTTCGTAAATATTTTCGATATTTTCAAATTTTTGAATTAATTTCAAAGCAGTTTTTTGGCCTATGCCACTGACACCTGGAATATTATCGGAAATATCACCTTGCAGGGATTTTACATCAATCAGATTTTTAGGTTTTAAACCGAAATCTTCAATTATTTTTTTCTCATTGTAATTAATAACTTCAGTTTTTCCAAATTTAAATTTGTAAATTACCACTTGAGTCTTTTTGGAAACCAATTGCAACATATCTGTATCGCCACTTGCTAAAATACAATAATATTCTAAATTTTTTTTACATAAATTAGCAAAAGTGCCCAAAATATCATCTGCTTCGTATCCTGAATAAGTCACTATTTTATAGCCAAAAAAGTTAATTATTTCTTTAAGCACAGGAAGTTGTTTAGCTAATTCATTCGGCATACCTGTTCTTTGAGCTTTATAATTTTTAAAAATTTCATGTCTGAAAGTTTTATCTGGTAGATCGAACGCAAAAATTATTATATCAGGGTTAATGTCAGACCTAAGTTTTTTTAACGTTTTTAAAAATCCGTAAATTGCATTAGTAAAAATTCCAGATTTTGTAGAAAGCATTTTTATACCATAAAAAGCCCTAACAAATATACTATTGCTATCAATTATTAATAATTTTTTCAAATAAGCTCCTTAAATATTTTGATTAAAACGATATTGTACCATTTTTGATAAAAATCTACAAATAATTTTATTAAAATTCCTCCACGGAACATATATACGGAACATATATATTGTTCTTGAAACCCTGCCAAAGCTCAACAAAGAATTGGCTACTATTTTAGATTAAAAACCTACAACAGAAACCAAAATAAAATCTAATTTATAGTGTTATAAATTACTTCACCATTATTTTATTTTTTCCTTTTCACTTCTGAATTTTTCTTTCGTGATTTTTCGCTAATTTATAATATTATTATTAATTTTTTTCGTAATGCTTTTATAAAACATGAAAATCCCTACTCCAAATATCAAAATTATAAAACCAATAGATATAAACTTTTTTTAAAATCTTTATTTTCAGAAACCCCTATTTTGTTGTCAGCTTCTTCTAAATTTTCATTTATATTAATAACTTCTGATGTTTGTGATCCTGAAACTTCTCCCATAATTTTTTTAGGTTTTTTTTTTACTTTAGATTTACAATTTTTTTTAATAGTTTTATTTACTCTCTTTTCAGATTTTTTATTGTTATTCACATTTTCAATAAAATTTTTTTCTTTTGTTGGCTTTGAAACTCTATTTACTTTAATTTTGTAAGTTAATTTAGGATTTGGTTTGATATTTTTATCTGTGACCTTAATATTTATATCTGTAGTTTCTCCAGCTTTTTTAAGTTTTCTTCTGTTTATTTTAGTTTCAGCATTTTCATCATGTGAGAAATCAAAATCTAAAAATTTTGATTCCCAAGGTAAGTTTATGCTGTATTCAAAAATATTTGGATCAAATTTTGGGAGCAAAGTTCCTTCGGATGGTATTAATTTTGATAATTTTAAATTAGTAAGATTTAATTTCAAATTATTTTTTATATCATTTGACTCAAAAGATTCAAAATTTTTATCAGAGAAATTAATGATTTTTTGTTCTTGAAATTCAGAATTTTTTTCTTTTAACGACGCTGGTTTCGGCTCTCTAATTACTTTAATTTTATAAGTTAAACTAGGATTTAGTTTGGTGTTTTTTTTTGTGACCTTAATATTTATATCTGTAGTTTCTCCGGCTTTTTTAAGTTTTCTTCTGTTTATTTTAGTTTCAGCATTTTCATCATGTGAGAAGTCAAAATCTAAAAATTTTGATTCCCATGGTAAATCTATACTATATTCAAAAATGTTTGGATCAAACTTTGGGAATAAAGTTCCTTCTGATGGTATTAATTTAGATAATTTTAAGTTAAGGAAATTTATTTTTAAGTCATCTTTTATATCTTTAAATTCAGAATCTTTGTCGAACCTTCCTAAAATATCTGTGAATATGTTGTTGTTCAGTTCTGTATCTTTTAGTACTTCGAATTCCAAGGAACAAATTTTATTTCTTTTAATACTTTTATTGCAATTTATTTCGATTAAATTTTCATTTGATTTAATATCAATTTTTTTTGATAACGAGCTCCTACATATGATTTTTTTGTTGTCATAAACTAGCTTAAAATTCATAAAATCAAGATTATTTTCACAACTAGAAAATATATTTAATCCAAGTTTTTCGCCTACGCTTACATTTTTTTGTCAAATAAAAATTTAATATTTAAATTTTCAGAAAATATTTTTTGATTTATAATGAAAAAATTGATAAAAATAATCATTATACAATTTGTGTATTTTTTTTGTTTCAATTTAAAAGTTTCTCCTTAAATATATTTTTGGGTGATGTGATATTAAAAACATTTTTAAATTAGTTTCAGATTGGGTTTTAACTTCAAGTTTTCAATATCTTAGAATAGTAATATTCATAGTTTTCGGATTTTGGCTGACTGACAAAGTAAGTAAATTTTTTATAGCATTTTTAAGAAAAGCTAGTGTAGAAGAAAGTTTGATATCATTTTTTAATTCTTTTTTAAAAGTTAGTTTTAAAATAATTATCGTAATTACAGCTTTAGAGTCTATAAATATAAAAACAGTACCATTACTTACAGCTATAGGTGCATCCTTTGTTACGGCTGGATTAGCTTTAAAAGACAGTTTATCAAATATAGTTGGTGGAATATTTCTTGTGCTTACTAAACCATTTCGTGTTGACGATTATATAGAAATTGAAAACGCAAAAGGTAAAGTATATAAAATAGAAATAACTTATACAACTATAAAAACAATTGATGATAAATTTGTATTGATACCAAACTCAAAACTTGCAACAAACAATATAACAAGAACAAGCGTTTACGATACCATAGAAATCATTTTAACATATAAAACCTCTTATTTCAATAATATAAAAATTTTAGAAAAACAAATTACGCATGCTATTTTATTAAACAATTTAATACTACAAATACCACCCTTTGCTATAAATATATCTGATGAAAATAAAGATAATTTAAATATAAAAGTCAATATTTGGTGTGAAAAAAGAAATAAAAAATTAGTGAAATTAGCGTTTGATAAAAGTTTCAGATCCATATTAGAAAAAATCAAAGTAAAAATTATTTAAAAATAATATAACTAAAATATAAAATTTGTTTTTTGTTTAAAAAAAAAGAGTATCAAACATTTTTTAATTATTTCATTTAAAAATTTTACCTGAAAATTTTGATTTGTACCTAAATATTCGTTTAATTATTTGAGAACCATATTCTAGATTTTTTATAGTATATAATATGTGAGGTGTTTTTTTACGGAAAATAATGAAAATAATAAGATTCAAAATTCACATACTATGATTTTGGACAACAGGAAACTACTAAATCTAAGTGGTATAACAAATGTGGATAGTTTTAGTGATCAAAAAGTATCCGTACATACCATTAATGAAGTATTAAATATAGAAGGCGAAAAACTTAAGATATCAAAATTTAATTTAAATACAGGTCAATTAATTTTGGAGGGAAAAATCAATTCTGTGACCTATTCATTTTTGAAAACAGCACCTGAAAAAAATAAAAACAATGGTAATTTCTTTTCAAAACTTTTTGATTAAAATTAGTTTGAATATTAGGTAAATTTAACATTTTTTTATAAATTTTAGCTTGTATAAATAAAATAATTTTGATAAAGTATAAATAATATTGATTATATGCTTTTGAGTTATAAAGACAGAAATTTTTTGGAATAATTTATAAAGCTGTTTTGGAAAATTTGCACTCGATAGTAAGTATTGGATTTTTTGTCCGCATATTTATTCAAAAACGTAATATTAATTTGACAAATTATTTTATTTAGCAATTTTATTTAAAATAACAAGCGGTACATTTAAAATTTTTAATTACTTAAGGGATTAGATGTTCAAAGATCCAACTATCAAAATCAAAAAAACAATTGGGAGATTTTTTTTGCCATTTGTTTTTTCTGTTATATCGTTTTTATTACTTATATATTTGACTGTAACATCATATAATTATAATTCAAAAGATGTTGAAATTATTTTTGAATTATTTGCGAGCCTTTTGTTTGGGATGGTCTTGGGTGTATTTAGTAAAATATTAGATGAAAAATATAATTTCAAATTTAATAAAATAATATTTAATATTATTTTAATCATAAGCATTTTTTTTACATTTATTTTAACTCATTTCTCTAACGAAAATAAATATGTATATCTGGCAATTTATGGAACTGTTATCTCATTGTGCGTGATGACTATGTATTTTTTGACAAGTGAGAATTTCTCTAAAACTTTTTCGTACGTTATTAAAAATTTTATTCTTAATCTATTTCTCTGTGGAATTATTTTTGTTGGACTTTCGTTTTGATTTATAACTTTAAATTTGTTGGTATACCGATTTAGTTATATTTATAAAATATATGAAATAATAGGAAAATTTGTGATTACTGTTTTATATACAAATTTGTTATTTGCCGGCATACCAAAAAAATCAAAAAATAGAATTACCTAAAATATTTAAAACCGTGATTTTTAAAGTTGCGTTTCCAATTTATTTGATATTACTAGCAATTCTATATATATATTTGCTTAAAATTTTATTTATTTTTACATTCCCTTCCAATAAGATAAATTGGTTTGTTTCTCTTACATCGTTTTATTTTATATTTTTCGTATTCACTATAACTCAATATAAAAATGAAAATAAAATTATAAATTCTTTTTTGAAATTTGGTAGATACCTCATGATTCCGCTTATAACAATACAATTTTTAGCGATCTATATACGCTTTTCAAACTATGGTCTAACAACTATGAGATATATTTCAATAATGTTAAATTTTTTTGCCTTGTATTTTTCCATACATCACGCAATAAAACAAGAAAAATGTTTAAAAAATTCTTTAATAATTTTAACAGTCTTAATTTTAATTTTGACTGTTTTACCGTTTACTAATATATTTGATTTGCCAATGCTAGAACAGTCATATCGCTATACTAAATCATAACCTAATTTATTTTAATAAATGTTACTAGTAAATTTTTCAAATTTTAATTATTTATGTACCGTGTTTGTTAATACTGTTTTCACATTACACTAAGAAATTTTCTAAATTATCTTATTCTCTGAAAATTTGGTATCAAATCTAGTTTATCGTAACCACATAAATCGCCTAATGAATAAAATCTTAAATTTTAAAATATTCATAAAACACAAACACTATTGGATATACTTGTGTTTCATCAATATGTTAAGTTAATTTAATAATTTTATTGTCTTCATTGTCTAAAATACTTCTACCAATGTACGTTGCATTTTATCTAATAAAGTTTCTAACTTGAGATGTTAAATTTTTAAATTAATTCATGTACTCCTCGTCGGTTGGTGTATTAGGAACGTTTATTGATATTATCGCAACATACACCCCCCCCTATCCTGAAAAGGATTCCAAAAGCGAATTTTACTCACATCATTTGCTATAAGGAGAGCATTTCCTTTATAATAAAGTTCTTTACCTAAAATATTCACAAGTTCATTCAATAAACCTGTTTCTAAACTCAAAAAGCCAACCTATGATTATACAAACTTGCAATTAATTTGACCCTGAGTAAACCCCTTTTTCCTTTGTTTCTGTAAATTTCTTTACAAATTCTAAATATTTTTATTTCCCTATTAATGTATTCAATTGTGATTCTTTTTTGTGCTAAAAGCTTGTTTTCAATGATTTTTTCTTCAGTGAGAGGATGATTTTTTGTAACTTTTTTGGTATTTTAGCATTCGGAAAAAATTTTTGAATTCCTTGATACCCCTTATCTGCATAAATTTTAGTTTTATTATCAGATTAAAACGTTCTTTAATCTCTTTGATTTTGAACTCTTCCAACCGTATTAACATATCTTTCCACCCAAATTTGCATAGCGTTGATTTTGGTACTTCATAATCCAAAGCCATATGACGCATACTTCTGTATTCTCGCCGCGTCTGAGTTCAATTAAAAGTCCTTTCCCTCCATCTTTTCTATGTGTCGATTGATAATCTTCTTTTAAGATTTTCAGCATTTTTTTGAATACCGCTTTTGTGACTCCTGTAATTAATTTGAAATTTTGGTCTTCTTGTTTTTGTGTTTTTTCATACTTATTCATTTGTTTATTTTACCATTTCTTTTGTTTGTGGACAGGTCTAATATGCCACTAGCGTTCCTTGTCTTCTTATCTCGTTCTTTGTTATTTGCTACTACGCTCAAAATTCCTATAGTGCCTACAACAACAGCAAATACTAATAAATATGGCTACACCTGGATTTGCAACAACAAGTGCTTGTACTTTTGAAAAAGCTGTCAATACCCCGACGCATCTAAATGTAAAAAATTTCCGATTTTTCCTGCCAAAGTTATCATCATTTTAAAACTCTTTTCATTGGCAAAAAGACCTGGCAACGCAGCAGAAATTAAACCAGGCATCACCGCTTTATCAGCATTCTCTCCTATAATTTTCATCGCTATCCTACAAATTCCGTCACTGCCGACAAGGCTATACAAAAATTCCGTTACATAATTAAAACGGTTGCACCGCAGACTATCTCGGAAACTGAAGGGCAGTAAAAGTTGGTTAAAAAATCAAGACTTGAAAATAAAATAGCGAACAAAAGAAGCGATACGCAACACAAATTGTCGAAAGAACTTATAAAAACGTATGACATAATGTGTGTTGAAAACTTGCGAGTAAAAAGCATAATTAAAAAATATAAGCTTGCAAAACATATTGCAGATGTTTCGTGGAGCGATTTTGTGAATAAATTGCAATGTAAGTGCGATTGATATGACAAGAAGCTCGTGAAAATAGATACATTTTTTGCATTACGTCAGATTTGTAATCAATACGGATACATAAAATTAAAAACCAAAGACTTGGGTGGAGATTTAACAAACGTAAAGTTTGTCACGATAGGGATGTAAACGTAGCAAAAAATATATTTGCAGAAGGTTTAAAGCAATTAAAAATTGCTTAAGCACATCATAAATACCATGAGATTAACGAGAATTTATGTTCGGGAAGTTTATATAAGACAGGATCGGCGACGTTGAACCAAGAATCTGCGCAAAGCTGAGGGCCAAATTTTCGTTAAAAACCTTCAAATCAAATTTATATCTTTTTTTATTTTTTTGTTCTTTATAAAGTGTTTTTTGAATAATTCATATTTTAAATGCTAAAAATAATATAGATAAACACATTTTTAAGTAGGAAGTGTAATAAAAATGTTGTCGATTAATGATAATGAAATTTTCAAATCTTTTGAGCCACTCGCTTTAAAAACAAAACAAATCTACGATTACTACGTAAATTTTTTACCCTGTATGCCAATTTCAGATAATTCCTTTCAAAGCTTATATGCTTGGAATTCTAATTTTAAAAGTTTTTATAAAATAATTTATGACCACTTATGTATATTTACATTTGATAAGTTTTCTAACAAAATATATGCTCTGCCTCCCATTGGTAATCTTGGTAAAAAATTTTTTTCGAAAATTGTTGATAGTATATATCTGGATTTTAAAAGAAATAATTTAAAATGCGTATTTTGTAATGTTCCAAAATTTATGTTGCCAATATTTGAAGGCTTATATGGGTACTCTTTTTCGGTTGAATACGATAGAAATTCCAGTGATTATTTATACACAAAAAAAAATTTCATAAAAGGACTAAAAAATTTTCACTCTAGAAAAGCAATAAGTTGTTTTGAAAAAAATCCTAATTTAATTTGTAGAAAAATGGATGAAAATGATATTAATAAAGTAATTTATATAACAAAAAAATTTTATTGTAGTAGGCATAAATGTAAGGATTGCTATGACAGCTGTGAAATAAAAATTGAAAGTAGTTTAATGCTAGCGTTCAAAAAATTGGAATTATTAGGAAATATTATAGAATCTCATATAGAACCTTTAGGATTCCAGATTTTTTATTTTCAAAACGATATTGTTTTTTTTATTTCAAGAAAAATTTGTAGAAAAATAAATGGCATTACAAAAAAAATGGACTTAGAAATTATAAAAAATTTTGAAACTAAATTTTTATATGCAAACTATACTGAAGATCTTGGAATCCCAGGGTTAAGGTTTCAAAAAGAAAAAATCGGCAGATATATTCTCTGCAATAAGTACACAATAAAATTAAAAAAATTGGAGTGTAAAATTTGAAGAAAAGTTTTCCTATTATTTTAAAGTTAATAATAATATTTTTATCATTTGCAACTGTGATTAGCACGTTAGTATGTATTATGACCTATTTTAGTTATAAAAAATCTATCATGGAACATTATTTGAAATATGCTATTAATGCTTTAAAAATAACAAATAGTTATATAGAACCAGAAAAAATAAAGGAATATGCTGAAAATTTAGAGCCAGATGAAAACTATTTTAAAACTCTAGAAAAAATTCGCGAAGTGGCAAAAGACATGGAAGCAGAATATGTGTATTTGCAAATACCCATTTCTAATGAAAAAATTATTTATATATTTGACACCATAGAAACAGAAACAGATGAAGAAATAGCGTTAGGCGTCGAAGAAATATATGACGATGAGTCATTTAAAAATGCTAAAAAGGTAATGGAAACAGGAGAACCGGACAAAGAATTTTATGTAGTAAACGATAGTGAATTTGGATATGTAGCAAGTGCTTACATCCCAATTAAGGATGAAAATGGTGAAACTTTTGCTCTTTTAGGTATGGACATGTCTATGAATCATATCAACAACTTCTTTAAAACATACTTAATAACTATAATAAGTATGATTGTAGGTATTGTAGTATTTTGTATAATAATTTTGTTGCTATATATGAAACGTTATATAATAAATCCAATAGTTGATATTTCAAAGAAAACAGGATTATTTGTTAAAAATGTAGAAAATAGAAATTTTAGTAGCATAAAAATAAAATCAAACGATGAAATAGGACATCTAGCAAGATCTGTAAACAAAATGTTTGAAGATATTAAAAATTATTCTAATAAATTAGCTGATGAAACTGCACAAAAAGAGCGAATTCAAAATGACATAAATGTGGCAAAAACTATTCAAGAAAGCGTTTTACCACATTCTTTTCCACCGTTTTTAGACTTTCCAAGTGTAGAAATATATGCGAGTATGTCAGCGGCAAGAGGAATAAGTGGCGATTTTTACGATTTTTTTATAATTAACGATCATGAAATAGCGTTTTTAATAGCAGATGTATCCGATAAAGGAGTACCAGCAGCTTTATTTACTATGATAGCAAGGACTTTAATAAAAAATCAAACTTTAGCCGGAGATCCTCCACATAGAGTTTTTGAAATAATAAATGATCAACTTGGAGAATCTAACAATGCAAATATGTTCGTAACCGCATTTTTAGGAGTACTAGATGTAGAAACAAATAATTTAGTCTATGCAAATGCTGGTCATAATCCTCCTATCATCAGACAAGCAAATGGAGAAACAAATTGGGTGCCGGCTAAACATGGTTTTGTTTTAGCAGCTGTCAAGAATACAAAGTATGAATCTCAGGAAATAGCACTAAACGATGGAGATTACTTGATTCTATATACAGATGGTGTTACTGAAACAGAAGATGAAAAAAAGATTACTTTTGGAGAAGAAAGATTATACAATCTTATATCTGAAATTCCTTCAAATAATCAAACTCCTCGCGAGCTTACAGAGGAAATAAATGTATCTGTAAAAAAATTCTCTAATAATAAAACACAAACCGATGATATTACCATGTTGGTAGTTAAAAAACTATAATTTTATTAATAATATTAATTTGTTAAAGTATAATAAATACTAAAATTACGATTTTAGAACATACATATAATATAAGTGTGGTTATGCAACCAATCTCTTGGGAAAGGAAAAATTTTGAATAAATAAAATAATTTTATTAGTATTACAGTAGCGCTGCAAATAATATTCAGTTTAGAAGAACAGTATAATTGTTATCAAACAGTATAGCAGAAATCATCGGAATACACCTTTGCAAAGACACTAGGTCTGCGATTCAAGAAACAGGAGCCTTATAGGGTAATATATAAAGTATCCAGTTTTAATTGTGAGAAGGTTTACAGTATATACTTAAATAATAAATTGATGCTCATTCTAATGACTTTAATTACGTGTCATCGTCAAAAAAAATTATGTAAAATTTTTTTACTTGTATAAATAAAATAAGTTTGTTAATATGTATAATGTTAAGGGGAATATTTTAAGAAAGATTTAAATTATTTAAAGTTAACAGCATGAAATATCAAATAGTACGGTAGGGACTATAGGAATATACGTCATGAGTACTAAACACGAAAAGCAAAAAATTTATGAGAGCGATCCATGAAACTTTCGGACTTAATTATAAGAGGTTTGCGAATAAACAATAAATAACAATAAGGAAAAAAATTGAAATTAGTACTTGCGATAGTGGATAGAGAAGACGTTACGGAACTTATGAAAGCATTAGCAGAAGAAAAAATTCGGGTTACAAAATTTGCGACCACGGGTGGATTTTTGAAGTCTGGGAACGCCACTCTTATTTCTGGAGTCGAAGATTATGAAATTAATAAGGTCATAAATATTATCTCCAAAATAAGTAGGAAAAAGGAAAACGTTGCTTCAGAACTTAATGCAAGACATGGTAGAGCAACAATTTTTGTTTTAAATATTGAACAATTTGAAAAATTTTGAGATATTTTTTAAAAAATTTTTTTGGCTCTCTGCTTTGATAACAGTTTTTATAAAAATCTTACTAAATTATAATTTTTTTTTAGAATTATATGTTTAAAATTTAAAATAAAAATATTATTGACATTTTTTTGTCAAAGTCATAGAATATTATAAAGTAGAGTCTTGTATTGTTTATTTTCTCAAGGGGATTTTGCTTTGTGTTTGTAAAATTTTAGTGTTATCAATGGGGAGCATAGCTCAGCTGGTTAGAGTACTTGCCTTACAAGCAAGGGGTCACAGGTTCGAGTCCCGTTGTTCCCACCAATTTATTGGCCCGGTAGTTCAGTTGGTTAGAACGCTAGCCTGTCACGCTAGAGGTCGACGGTTCGAGTCCGTTCCGGGTCGCCATGCCTTTGTAGCTCAGTCGGTAGAGCAAAGGACTGAAAATCCTTGTGTCGGCGGTTCGATTCCGCCCGAAGGCACCAGCGGATGTAGCTCATCTGGTAGAGCGCCACCTTGCCAAGGTGGAGGTAGCGGGTTCGAGCCCCGTCATCCGCTCCATTGGCGCTATAGCCAAGTGGTAAGGCAGAGGTCTGCAAAACCTTTATCCCCAGTTCGAATCTGGGTAGCGCCTCCAAAATTTTTTGTTGACATTGAAGTGTCAAGCTAAAGACGATTAACATAGAAGATATGTGTGGGACTACTTAAGTTTTATTAATTTCTTCGGGTAAATTACTCGCTTAAATTGGCGAATAAAAAAAGTTATGAAAGTTATTTTTGTTTCTTGCATAGCATTTAGAAGAACATCATGTTGTAAAAATTAGAAAATGCTGATGCTTAATCATATAAAAAATTAGCAAATTTTTGTGTATTTTGTCGGAGCTTAGCTGTACTTCAAACAGCGAAAATTGCAGATGCGAATCGAAAAATGTGTAAAAAAATCTAAAGCGGAAAATTTGGTATCGATGAGTCTTACTTCAAAGCGTAAAAAGCTAAAGGCAAAAGAGAGACCGGCTTTTAAGTGTTATGATGGATTGATTTTTTAAACGGTTAAGAGTACTATCACCTATTTCACATCAATAATGAAGTAGAACATAGAATTTTGCTAACTGTAAAATCTCATGGTATAATAGAATAGAAATAAATACAAAGGCAAAGGAAAAATTATGGAATTAATCTAAAAACTGTATCAAAATAGAAAAAGCGAGTGTCAATTAGCGACGCAAAAATAGATAAAAAAAATAAAATCTACAGTTTTAACTATAAATGAAAAACCATGATAATTGCATTTCGTAAATGTACATTATTGCCATTGAATTATGTACTTCAGTATGACAATACCTAATTTTAACACACTAATCATTACATGGAGTTGCTTAAAGCGGCACAGGATTGACTCGTTTATCGACAAAGAAAGCCAAAAAACGAGTTTAAATCTTACTCAATTGGCTTTTTCCATATTGATATTACTGAATCCACAACAAAAAGTTCTAAAAGCTTTCTTGAAATTTTGATCAGAGCTGTTCTTTACAAAATTCATACTGTTTTAACTGATAATGGTATCCAATTTGTTGATTTATCGAAAATTGAGGCGGTATAACAGCTTTTCTTAGATGACATTCCTTTGATCTTGTTTGCAAACAAAACGTAATTGAACATCGTTTAATTAAACCAAATTATCCTTGGATCAATGGTCAATTAGAACGCATTAATCATACAATCAAAGGAATACGTTATTATCATCAAAATCACAAACAACTTTCAAATCATGTCGATACTTTTATTTGGCGAAATGATCAAAAATAGTCTTACACTTCACGAATTTATTCTAAAATCTTGGGTTGAATACCCTATTGAATTTCATCTTAATCCGTTTCAGATTAAATTGAATCTATCTTTGTTCATTTTGATTATAATATTGTTCCAAAAAATTTCACATAAAAAATATCAAACTTTAGGCTTCATAGTAGGAAAAATTATTACATCTCTTATCGAGGCACTATTAGTTAAAAACATAACTAGTCTATCTATCCCTATTCCAAGCCCACCAGTTGGAGGCATTCCATATTCAATTGCAGTTATAAAGTCCTCATCCATTAAATTTGCCTCTTGATTTCCTGATTCTCTTAATTTTATTTGATGATTAAATCTTTCTCTTTGGTCTACAGGATCATTTAATTCTGAATAAGCATTTGATATTTCTCTTTTTGTGATAAACAATTCAAATCTTTCTGTTAATTCTGGAAAAGATTTTTTCTTTTTAGTCAAAGGAGAGACTTCTACAGGATAATCGTAAATAAAAGTAGGTTGTATTAAATTTTCTTCTACTTTTTCTTCAAACACTTTGTTTAAAATATCTCCCCATTCATCAATTTCCTCTATTTTTATATTTAAATTTTCGGCTATTTCAAAAGCTTTACTTTTATTTCCTACAAATTTGGAAAAATCTATATTTGTATATTTTTTTACAGCATCTATCATAGAAAGTCTTTCGAATTTTTTACCTAGATCTATTTCTTCAAAATCTTGATAAAAAATTTTCTCAGTTTTACAAACTTTTAAAGCACAATTTCTTATAATATTTTCTGTTATGTCCATCATTTTTTGATAATCTGCATATGCTTCATATAACTCCATTGTAGTGAATTCAGGATTATGTTTCACAGACATACCTTCATTTCTGAATTGCCTGCCTATTTCATATACTTTTTCCATACCGCCGACTATTAATCTTTTTAAATATAGCTCAGGAGCTATTCTTAAATATAAATCTAAATTTAAGCTATTGTGATGAGTAACAAAAGGTTTAGCTGCTGCACCACCAGCTATTAAATTTAGCATCGGAGTTTCTACTTCTGTATATCCTAAGTTATCTAAATACTCCCTAATAGTCTTTATTATTAAACTTCTTTTAATAAAAACATCTTTTATTTCTGGATTTACTATTAAATCAACATATCTTTGCCTATATCTTGTATCAGTATCCTTTAGGCCATGAAATTTTTCCGGTAAAGACAAAAAAGATTTTGAAAGTAAAGTCAATTTTTGACTGTGTACTGAAATTTCTCCTTTTTTAGTTTTGAAAATAAAACCTTTTACACCTATTATATCTCCAATGTCCCAGTTTTCTTTTATTTCGGTATATAGATCCAAACCTATGTCATTGGATTTTAAATATATTTGAATGTTTCCTGTTTTATCTCTTAAATCAAAAAAAGAAGCTTTTCCCATATCCCTCCAACCTATCATTCTTCCAGCAAAATTTACAATCTTATTTTCAAAAATATCAAAATTCGATTTAATGTCTTCAATATCACTATCTTTACAAAAACTAGTAATTTCGAACGGATTTTTACCATTTGTTTTTAAATTTTCAAACTTTTCTCTTTTTACTTTTAAAAGTTCGCTTTCATTTTCTGACATTGATTATTTCTCCCTAAAAAATTTACATAAAACAATTAAAACACTTTTTGTAATATTTTACAATAAATTTTGAACTAAATATTTTAAATTTTATCAGTGAACAACATCGTAAATTTTGGGCTTTTCAAAAAAAATTTTGTGTGGCAGGTCCACTCGTTTGGTGGTATCGTCAACTGTAAAAGCCACGCATTTTTATTACGATTTCTTCAAAAATTTCAGTTTTCTGTAAAATATTTAACACTTTCAAATATTATTTATTTTATTGTAAAGTCATTGAAATACTGCGCAACCACGATTGTTAAGATTCTCTTCTTGTACTGTGAACACCAAATTTTTAGGTGTAAAATGTTACTGTTCAACTGTTTCATTTTTCATTAAATTCATAGCAACAATTTTTTTGTTCGTTTTGTCTGTTGCATCCAAATGATGTCCGCATTTTTTACCATTAGAACGATATTTTTAGCGAATTTTCTTACTTTAGTCCTATACTTGGCTAAAAGGACCAAGCAAATTTGGTTTTGCACTTTCTAAGATTATTCATAAGCTCCATTTCAAGCGTTAATTTCTGTTTATTTTTTTGTCAATCGTTTTTTACAATTCATCCGACTAAACTAAAGTTTAGAGGTTTTTATGTTTGTTTTATATAAGAATTTGTGTGAACCAACGATGTAAGCTTTATAGGTCATCCTACAAATTTCTGACCTAGTAAAACCTATAGCGTGTATTCCGATAACCCCTACCATACTGGTTGACAATCTATGATATTAGTTTTAAATTATTTAGACCATTTTTCAAAAAATACTTTTTTTGTTCTGTCGCAAAATTTAATAATTTTTTCTCTTTCACCAAAACCTGTAAATCTAAAAAAATTCTCACCATTCTTTCCAAAACCAGAACCTGGAATACCTGCTATGCCAAAATTATTTAACAAATAATCAAAAAACTCCCAAGACTTCATATTTTTTGGACATTTCAACCATATATATGGCGAATATTTCCCACCAACATGCCAAATATTTAAAAATTTTAAATTATCACAAATTATCTTAGAATTTTCTTTATAATAATTTATATTAAATTTTGTTTGACTCTCACCCTCTTGTGTAAAAATAGACTGGGCACCTCTCTGAGATATATAAGACACTCCATTTGATTTTACAGAAACTCTCCTGTGCCAAATTTCTCTTAAATTAAAATTATCTTTTTTTAGTTCTTTAGGAATGGTAGTGTAACCACATCTTATACCTGTGAATCCAGCTTTTTTTGAAAAAGAACAAAATTCTATACAGCATTTTTTTGAATTTTCTATTTCAAATATGCTTTTCGGTAAGTCATCGGTATTTTGATCATCAATAAAACATTCGTAGGCTGAATCAAATAGTATAACAGCATCATTTTCAAGAGCATAGTCAACCCAAATTTTCAATTCTTTTCTATTGTAAACTGTACCCGTTGGATTATTCGGTGAACACATGTAGATAATATTTGGCTTAATTTTTTTATCTGGCAAAGGCAAGAAATTATTTTCTTTGTTTGAGTTTAAATAAATTATCTTTCGACCGTCTATTATGTTTACATCTGAATACACTGGGTAAACAGGATCAGGAATTAAAACTGTATTTTCTTTAGAAAATAAGTCTAAAATACTCCACAAATCTGTATTAATTCCATCGTTTATAAAAATTTCACTAATATTAAATTTAATATTAAATTTCAAATAATACTTTGATATTTCTTTTCTTAAAAATTCATATCCTTCCGAGGGACCATAACTTTTAAAAGTTTCAAATTTACCCATTTCGTCAACAGCTTTATGCATTGCTTTTATACTTTCAGAGCATAGAGGCTTTGTTACATCACCAACACCTAGTCTAATTACCTCGGCTTTAGGATTATTTGCCTCATATTCTCTAATTTTATTTTCAACTTCTACAAAAACATAATTCTTTTCTAATTTTTTAAAATTCAAATTTAAATTCAAAAATTTTCTCTCCTAATTTAATATATATATTTAATGAATTACTCAATTATCAGCAAATTGTTCCGGTTGCTTAAAGCCAGGAACCTTTTATTCAGTGGTTGTCACACTTACTGAACATTTTCCAAAAATTTCGCGGCAATCGAATAATATTCGGTTGCTAAAACGCAATATTAAATGCTGCGTTAACATTTGCACACTCAATACTTTCACAAGACAAACATTTAAAACTTCTTATTTTTCGAATCCTTAACTTAGCGAATTTTGAATAACATTTGTTATTATATACCGAATGTACATGAGTTATAGGTATACAATTCAATTTTGTTTCGAAATCGTTTTTTATAGCGAAACTAACAATTTTTATTGGTATTTTATACTTAAATGTTTCTACAACTACAGATCCCTTTTTATAATCATTTTTAATTTTTCATGCTTTTTTTGAAGTTTTTTTAATATTTTTATATTTATTGTAGGTATAAAATGTAAACTCACCAAAAATTTTAATATTTTTTCTGTTTTTTTTATCGCTGCAAACAAAGCATGCCCTACACTATTTTTATTGATTCCAAAAATTGTTTTTATGCCAATTTCATCTTTATTTTAAGATTTACCGAATACATACATAACATTTAGAAAATTCTATTCGATTAATTCTAACAAAAGATATAAATCAAAGCTTATTCATAGCTTGATGTGAATTTGCTTTTTTGTTCTTTCCATATTTAAACAAAATTTGATTCAAAACCGCTGATTTTAATCTATGTGCAGAGAAATACATTTACCGGAAAGTTTATCGCGATTTCCTAACATCAAATTTAACTATTTTTACATAAATTTACAACTTATTTGAAAAATTCCATGATACTTGACTTTAATAAGTTAGTATCATTTTTTACCACTTTATTTATAATTTTACTAAAAAAATTATAAAAAATCAAATCAAAAAGTAACTGACTAAACTTATCTTTCGTATAAAACACTTCAAACTCTCTTGGAATCATTTTTGTTAAAAAATGGAAATTTAATTTTATTGATTACCAAAATTCGTTAAAACAAAATTTTCCTGTATTCCATGAAACACCGTCATCTTATAGATAACTTTTACAACCTAATTTTATAATATCAAATCTAAAAATTAAATACATTTTTTAAAAAATTAGACAATCAGAGTTAAATTTTAATCTCGAATTGCTTTTTTATTGCAACTACTTTATCAAATTTTCCAATATTTTCATACTCTTTAAGTTCTTGTGTTAATGTTAAAACTGGAATTTGCATGTTTTTAAAATTATATATTTCAATGTAACTTAGTTGATTTGGTATAGACCATCTACCAGATTTTAATTTATATTGAAAATTTCCCATGATTTCTACCTTTATGTTATTAATTTTATAAATTCCATAAAACGAGCGATAATTTTCAGTAAATGAATATTTTAATGGTTTGATGCAAAATTCTGATAACAATTTATTTAATTTTTCTGCTCCACACCTATCTGAAATAATATCAATATCATTCACATCAACCTCTACACCTTGTAAAGCCAACGACATATTTCCTGCAATCACCCAATTTATATCATCTTTGGCATCAATTTTGTCCATAATAATTTTTAGAATTTCAATATTTTTTCTTAAAATATTATAGCTAAATTTTTTTATAAACCTCTCACGATAATTTAATATGTCATTAAACAAATCGTACCATTATGATATTTCATATTGTTAGTTTTAAATCATCTAAAACCTCTACAATCATTGTACATATTAGTAAACTTGTTTTATTTATATAAGCAAGAAATTTTTATTAAAAACTCCCAGAATCTAAACTATACTAATTTATATTTTGCTAAAAAAATTGTAAATAATCAACTCCATCTACATTTGTCTTACATACAAATATTGTGAATTTTTTGAATCTTCTTTAGTAAAAATGATAAAAAGTATATCAATAATGCTAAATGCGTTTAAAAAAATTATTAATTTTTTTATTTGACACAATAATCACTTTCAATTTTATATTAATGTAATATTTATATTTAAAATTAACATTACTAAAAATTTTTCTATTGACAAACACAAAAGAAAACTAGATAATTATAAAAATATATTGTATTTATAAATTTGAGAAATAAATTGGAGATGTTTTGTAGAAAATGCCGGGGTTTATAAAGAAAATAAAAGAAATGTGGAATCCTTCTGATTTGGAGTATGAAGAAAATTATGAAAATGAAGAAGAAACTACGTTAGAAGAAAGACAAAATAAAAATAAAAAAATAGTGAGTATACATAATGCGACATGTAAATCAACGGTAGTTTTGTTTAAAGCGGAATGTTTTAATGAAGAAGTGAGAAATGTTGCGAATGAGCTACTGAAAATGCATACTGTAATATTAAATCTTGAGAAAATGAATCAGGATTCTTGCAAGAGAACATTGGATTTTGTGGGTGGCGTTGTGTATGCGGTTAAAGGATATTTGCAAAAAGTCTCAGAAAATACTTATGTTGCTATTCCACAAAATACTGAATTTATAGGGAGTGACGTCACAAATGAATTAGAAAATAGGGGTATTTATTTTTAAAATAAGGAAGTTAATAAAATGATTGGATTAGAAGAAATAAAAAATGTGAATTTTAGTAAATCATTTTTTGGCGGTTATAAACCAGAAGAAGTAGATAAATTTATCGATGGCGTAGAATTATCTTATGGTGAATTGTTAAAAGAAAAATCTGATTTGCTGTATGAAATACAAAATTTGCGTAAAAAATTGAACAAGTACATAAGTGAAGAAGAATCTGTTCGAAACGCCATAATTAGTGCCCAAAAGTTTGTGGATGATTCTAAAAGTAAAGCATGCTTGGATGCATCTGAAATTTTGTTGGACGCAAAATCTAAAATGCAAATAGAGCTGGAATCTGCTCAAAAAATTCGAAATGAAGTAATTAAATTCAAAGAAGAAATTTTAAATCATTATAAAGAGCATGTGAAACTTATAACTCAGCTGCCTGAAAAATTATTTATTGACGTAAAATTGGATCCTAATATAATCAATAATTTTGAAACTGTGAAAAGAAAAACCAATAGCTCTGAAAAAGTGGTTAAAGAAAATATTGATGATAGTAAAAAACAACAATTTTTTATTAATAAGGTTAAGTCAAACGAATTTGAATTTGGAGAGAACTATGATTTGTTTTTCGAAAAAATCTGATTAAAAACGCAAGCTTTTTAAATGTATAAAAAAGTAAAAATCGAGAAAAACGAAGGGTAAAAGTTGCCAAAATCATAAATACACTTCAAGAATTTTCAAGATAGATAAGTCGATATTGATTTGTGCTAAAAATTTGGACATGAAATCAATGCCCAAATGCTCAAATTACGGCAAAAATTCCGTATATAAAAAATAAAAACATCTAGAGTGATATTGTTTTGCGACGTTATTGTATTCTTAAAAAAATTAAATATTAGATCCAGGCATTTTTTGAACAGTGTTTTCTTTTTTTGATAAAAATTTCCAACCTGCTCTTATTAGCACATCTCGCATACCCAATAAGCTAAATGGTGAAATAGGCGCTGTAAATGGAATGCCATAATTGGTTTTAGAACATATATTTATTAACACTGCACAAAAAACTAATACAGTTCCCCATACCCCAGTAAATCCGGCAACTATAATCAAGATAAGTCTTAAAAAAGCCATAGATTCGTACAAAGCTGGTATCACATAAGAACAAATAGCTGTAAGAGCTACTACCATTAAAGTAGGAGAACCGATGAGTCCGGAGGTAACCGCAGTTTGACCAATTACTAAGCCACCCACTATACTTACAGCGTGACCAACAGGTTTTGGCAGTCTTAAGCCAGCTTCTCGCATAATTTCATACATAAATAAAATTATTGTGGTTTCTAAAACTAAAGAAAATGGTGTGGTTCCAACTGCTAGAGCAATTTTACTTAGTAACTGACTTGGGAAAACTTCAGGATTAAAAGTTGCTAACCCAACGTACAAACTTGGTAATAGAACAGATACAAAAAAAGCTATATATTTTACCCACCTTATAAAACTTGCAAAATATGGTTTCATAGAATAATCGTCTAAACTTTGAAAATATTCTACAAATAAATAAGGAATTATCAAAACATTCGGTGTACCGTCTATTAAAATTGCTATCCGACCTTCTGCTATTTTGCCAGCAACAGTATCTGGTCTCTCAGACATTCCCACGCTACTAAATAAAGATAAATCATTCTCTTCTTCTAAATATGGTGTTAAATATCCTGAAGCTAACACAGTTTCCAAGTTTACTTTTTTTAATTTACGTCTAACCTCGTTCAAAACACTTTGAGAAACTTTGTCTGTTAAATAACATAAATAACCAAGTGTTTTGCTTACAGAACCAAAACTTATACTTTCGAACATCAATTTTGGGGTTTTGAACCTTCTTCTTAGTAAAGTTATGTTTATGTTTGCAACTTCAATAAAACCTTCTCTGGAATCTCTCTGCATAATTTCAGAACTTGGTTCTGCTATAGATCTACAGCTATATCCCGGAGAACTTAAAATTAACATGAATTTCACTTTATCTAAAGCTAAAATAGTAAATCCAGCCATTAGCATATTTAAAATTTGGTCATAATCATCTGATTCAATGTGTTCAGTTGCAGTGATAATGCCGCTTTTAATGTATTCATATTTTTCACTAGCTGTCCCAGGAATATTTATATTACAAATCCTGTTTAAAACGCTTTGAATGACTAAATCTCTATTAGTCATGCCATCCAAAGAAACAACAGCAGCATCAATTTCTGAAATTTTTATTTCTCTTAAAACAAAATCAGCTGTTTCTCCAAAATCTTTTTTCATACGTAAAATATTTTCTTTTAAAACACTAGAGATAATTTTACTATTATTATCCAAATATACCATCTCACACATTTAAAATATATATTTATTCTTTGTAGATTTTCAGTTTTTATACTAAAATTTTTTATATAAAATAAATTAATTTCAGTGTTCTCATCGTTTTTTTGATTTTTTTTTATTATTTGTTGCAGCCAATCAAAATTACAATTTTTGAATCTTGCTTTAATAAAAAATTAAATATGATACTGACACTTCGTTTGGCTAAAGACCGAGCAGGTCCTTGGTGTCCCCAACTTACGTAAGCTCCATTTCATTTTAAGCGTAAACTTCCGTGAGCCCCACGGTATTTAGTTTTTAATGCTTGAAGTTTCAATTTGGTTTTTGTTGAAACATCATCTTTATAATAATTCTGAGCATATTATTATTTTTTGTCAATATTTTTACGATTCATTCGCTAAAATAAGTATTTAGCGATTTTATATAAAATTTTCAAATTCAAAAAATTAAGTCTATGAAAAAATTTAAAAACTAAATAATAAATAATATTTCAAATTTTTTATATAATATAGTTAAGGTTTGTAATAATTAGTTTTTTAAAAATTAAAAAATCGAAAAAAAGGAAGTATATGATGTGTCAGTAGAATGGAAAAATTTGTATAAAAAAATAGAAAATAGTATCAAAAAAATAGAAAATTTTCGTCCTGAAGAAAAAGAATTTGCAAAATATATTGATAAAATTAAGAATCTTTTAAAAAATTTTGACAAATGTATTGATGAAATAGAAAGCGATGATTCACGACTTTCAGGTGCATACAAACATTCTAATTTCACTATTTTTGTTTCAAAAGAACTTTGTATTTTTAATTTGAATCTACTAATAAATGAAATAACATTTACCAAAAAACATTGTAATTCAATCGATATAAATAAAATTTATGAAGATTTTGATTTCAAAAATTCTATTAAGTTGCTTCCTGACAGAGAAATCCGCAATCATATTATGGAATTAAAAAATTATCTTGATAGAAAGAAACAAAATTTTCTTGAATTAACAAATTGGGATGAAAAATTTTATATTGAAAAAGTAGAAATTTTAATAAAAAATGTGTCTAAATACGAGTTTGGGAAAGGAACTGCCGGTAATAAAAAAAATAAAGTATTTAGTTTTGCAGAAATGAACACAATGGCACGGCAAGTTTGTGATCAAATTACTTATTATCTTAGCGAAGTAGTATGCATTGTTAAGGATGGCATATGGGAGGATATATGTACTTATGTAAAAAAAAATATGAATGAAAAATTTTTTTCTTCAAAACAAAAAAAATATATTAATAAAATTAAATTTTTTTTAAAAGAATTTAATGAATATATTTCAAAAATAGAAAAACATAAGGCAACTTTTGAAGTTAGCAAAACTGGTTTTTTTAATTTTATAGGTCCAACTTTAAAAATAATGCATACAAAATATTTGAGTACTACAACAACGGAAATACGCGATACTAAAAAAGATTGTGACTTATTTGTTAAAATTTACAATGAATTTTATGCGCATCTTAAATTTGAAGATTTTTCAAAATTATTTGATAATAATGATGAAACTCGTGAAAATATTGAAAAGTTAAAGAAATATCTTGAAGAAAAAGAACCAACTTTTGTTGAATTTAGCAATATTGATGTATATCCTGATATTAAAAAATTAGAAATTTTAAGTAAAAATGTAAAAAAATATTATTTTGTTGAGAAGTCTGATAATAATGCTTTTAGTTTAGAAGAAGTAAACATAGTTATAAAACAAATATGTGCTCAGATTAGAAATCTCCTTAGAACAATTTTAGATTTGGAACCTCTTAGTTAAGCATAACAAGTTCCTGGAAACTATTTTAAAATAGTTCCAATTTTCTCAATTTTGTCTCTAACAATATATTTTCCATTTTCATCATAAAATAAAAGGAGAAAATCAACATGGCTATAGGAATTATACTTTTTGTAGTTTTAGTAATTTTCGCATTAATAATTTGGTTTTCAACTTTTTATACTGTGCAACATCAAAGCATAGCAATCATCGAACGCTTTGGAAAGTTTCACCGTACAGCAGAAGCGGGTTTACACTCACGTACTCCATTCGGGGTTGACCGCATTGTACAACGTATTCCACTTAGAATTCAACAACATAGCATTGAAATTGAAACGAAAACCAAAGACAATGTTTTTGTGCATCTTAATTTTGCTGTTCAGTTTCAAGTGAATATCCAAAAGGTTGTTGATGCTTATTACAAACTTTCAGCGCCTATCGTACAAATTAAATCTTATGTAGAAGATGCTATTCGCTCATCGTTGCCAAAATATACGCTTGATGAATCTTACGAAAAGAAAGATGACATCACACACGACGTATTTGACACAGTATTTAATGAAATGTTGGAATATGGTTATATTATAATCAAAACGCTAATTACAGCGATCGAACCAGCACGGGAAGTCAAAGAATCTATGAATGCGATCAATGCTGCACAGCGCCACAGATACGCAGTACAAGAGCTTGCAGACGCAGAAAAAGACCGTCTTCACGGTGAAGGTATTGCAAATCAAAGAAAAGCAATCGTAGACGGATTAAGCGAATCGTTTAATGAACTGAAATCAAGCGGACTCAGTGAAAAAGACATTATGAGTATTTTGTTGACAGAACAATATTTAGCTCTTCATACCTTTGCAAAACATGGAAATCAAGTGGGTGTTCTTGCCAGCTGGCGCTAATGGCGCAGAAGATATCCGCACTCAAATTTTAAGCGCACTTTCAGCAAGCAAAAAAATGGATAATCGCAAATAAGATATAAAATCAGGTATAATGCATAAAATCATGCCGTCCGCTGAGACGATCAAATTCTCATTCTGAAATTCGGCATGGTGCGATGTATCCATTGCTGTTTTCAGTGCCTTCGGAGATAACGTTGGCGAAATTGAACGCACCGTGAGTTTTGCGCATTACATTTTTGTATAAATTTAAAGCATTATTTAAAAATTGACACTCCCCATGCCTAAAGGTAGGGGATTCTTAGGTGCATACAGAAGTATATTTCTACCATCTTTAAGTCCGGCATGCCATTGCCTCGTCCGTGCATATAGCAGTTTAGGCTGGTTTTCTTTTACCAGAAAACCACAGGTGCGTTTATAATGTTTAAAGCACCAACTCGACCCCGATGAGAGATATACCCACAGAATTTACAAGCATACTTTCGCATGATTTTTTTCGTTACAATTTGGACAATTTTGACTGGTATATTTTGGATCGACGTATTCGATTTTAATTCCAACCATTTTAGATTTATAATCAATGTATGCAAATTTTTAGCGTTTTTACGGCTTGTTCTTGCCGTTTGACGAATGTTCGTCAACTGCTCCCTAACCTATAATGATTGAAACGTTGTTTTTGACTGCAAAATTGACTATTTCCCTGCTAATTTTGTGATCTTGATCAGTCATCCACCGTTGCTATTTGTTATTTAATTTTCTAATCTCTTTTTGCTTTTTTAACTTGCCTAATTTTCTGCGTTTTGATTTGAAACATCTTTTTTTGCTTATTTTGTCTACCGTTTCCAAAAAAATTAGTTTTTTGAGTTTCGACAACAGCAACCGCAAGAATTTTCAGACCTAAATCTACACCCATTGTTTTTTCGCCATTACAAATAACAGTTCCCTCTTGAACCGCAACTTGAGCGATCCACTTTTTATTTTTTTGAGTTATTCGCAATGAACCAAGTTTGTTAGAATTTAATTTTGAAAACATTTCTTCAGAAATTATTGCTTTAACTTTGACTCGTTTACTTTTTTCGTCGACAATCATCGGAAACTCAATATAACTTTCACGAATTTTATAATTTTGATTGTCCCAAATATAGACAGGTCTTTTTAAAACCGCAATTGTTTTGTGTTGTACCTTTTTCATGTTTTTTTAAAATGCTTTTGACCGTGTTTACAACTTCATTTTTAACACAACTTGGCAGTTTTGCACAAAATTTTGCTGAAGAAAGTTTAGGAAAAATTGATTGTGCAATAACATAATCGACCAAATCATTCACTGAATTTATGTATTCATAAGTTGTTTTGGAAAGCAATTTTTGTTGTTCAGCTGTTAATAACAATTTAAATTGAACCGTTATCATTTGTTTTTCCTTTCAGATGTTTTTTGATTTTCTATATACTGTTTTATAGCACTGAATGGCGCACCATCGACAGTAGAAACAAAATACGAATTTGTCCAAAGCGTAGGCAATCTCATAGTTAAAGACTTGAATTCTTTTCTTAAATAGTGCGAACTTCTGCCTTTTATGAGTTTTATTGCTTTATGAATCCCATATTGTGGATCTATTTCAATTAGCAAATGCACATGATCTGGCATTATTTCCATCTCAATTATGTCCGCTTGTATTTTCACACACATTATTGTTATCAACTCTTTTAACCGAGTTTCAATCTCTCCGACCAAAACTTTTCGTCGATATTTTGGACACCATACTATGCTTTAATATAATACAAATCTTTTTTTAAAAAAAAAAGAAAAAAACATTATAATATCTTGTGGCTTATATCACCATAGCGGGGCTTTACGCCACATTTGGTAAATATAAATTCCAACCAACAATGATAATGGTTTTAAAACCAATATACTTCTGTATGTTCTGTAATTTTTGACGTTTTTCTAGAATACCAGTTTTTGCAATATTTCAATATACTTTTTGCTATTTTTGTTTCGTCCATTTTTTTATACTTAATAGTTGTATATCATTTTTGGGTAATTAAATACTACTGTAATTTAAAAAATATTTTGTATCTTTTTATATTATGATTAAAATATATATTAATGTTTAAAATATTTGGAGATGAATTTTGGAAAAAATAACAGGTGTAGTGGAGATAATAACATATTCGAATGAGGAAACTGATTTTAGCATAATAAAACTAGATGTAAAAAACTACAGAGAGCTAGTTACTTTGGTTGGTAATATGGCTTACGTTGGTATAGGTTCGGTGGTAGAAGCTATGGGAGAATGGGTTGTAAACCCTAAGTTTGGAAAGCAATTTAATGTACAAAAATGGGAAGAGTTTTTGCCAGTGACTGTAAATGGTATAGAAAAATATTTGAGTTCTGGAATGATACGCGGAATTGGCCCTAAATATGCCAATTTGATAGTTAATAAATTCGGTAAGGATACTATTGATGTTATTGAAAATCATCCAGAAAAATTATCAGAAATAAAAAAACTAGGCGAAAAAAGAATAAAACAAATAATTTCTAGCTGGAATGAGCAGAAGGACATCAAAAATGTTATGATTTTTTTGCAAGATTTAGGTGTTACAGCGAATTTTGGATGTAAAATATATAGAAAATATGGTAGCTCTAGTATTTCTAAAATAAGAAGTAATCCGTATTGTTTGGCTGAAAATATAGAAGGAGTAGGATTTAGAACAGCGGACGAAATTGCTTTTAAATTGGGTATAGATAAAAATTCTCATGACAGATGTAGAGCTGGAATTTTTTTCGTTTTAAAAGAACTTGCTAATACTTGCGGATATTGTTATGTCCCTGAAGAAATATTAGTAGAAAAGTGCGTTGAAATTTTAGAAATTCAAGAAAATGATATAGTAAATATTTTGATAAATTTAATAGAAAATCAAGAATTATTTAAAGAAGATGAAGACAAAATTTATCTTCCTATGTATTACTATTCTGAAATAGGACTTGCTAGAAGGATAAATGATATTTGTAATTGTAAATTTGAAAGTAAAAAAAATAATTTAGATGAGATAATTAAAAAGTTAAAAAAAAGTTCTAGCATGGAATATGATAAAATTCAAATTGATGCTGTTAAATTAGCTGTGAATTCTAAATTTTCAGTGATAACAGGTGGTCCTGGTACTGGTAAGACAACTATTATAAAAGCTATTATAAATATATTCAAAATAAAAAGAGAATCAGTTGTTTTAGCGGCTCCAACCGGCCGTGCAGCTAAAAGAATGTGCGAAACTTGTAATTCTGAAGCCAAAACTATCCACAGATTAATTTTAAACATTCAAAAAGAAGAAAGATTTGTTGGTAGTGTCTTAATAGTAGACGAAGTTTCAATGGTAGATTTGTTGCTAATTTATGGTTTATTAAAATTAGTCCCGGATGAAGTGACTGTAATTTTAGTAGGAGACGTAGACCAATTGCCGTCCATTGGGGCAGGAAATGTTTTAAGAGATATTATAAGTTCTAAAGTTATACCAGTTATCAAACTGAGCAGAATATACAGACAAGCTTTAGATAGTCAAATAATAATAAATTCACATAATATAAATCAAGGAAAAATGCCAGTTTTTTCCGGAAATTCAGAATCAGATTTCTTTTTTATTGAAGAAACTGATCCAGAAAAAGCTGTTAAATTAATTTCGAATTTATTTTCTGAAAGGATTTCAAAATATTATAATTTAGATCCTATTTTAGATGTTCAAGTTTTGACTCCTATGCGTAAAGGTGAGACAGGTGCTTCTAATTTAAATAACGTTTTGCAATCTGTTCTAAATAAAAATACTGATTCTATAAAACATGGTGCAACTATATTCAAATTAGAAGACAAAGTGATGCAAATAAAAAACAACTACGATAAGGAAATTTTTAATGGTGACATAGGAATAATAAAAGAAATAAATAATTTAGATAAAAAACTTTCAGTAAAATTTGAAGATAAATTAGTTGTATACGATTTTTTAGATTTAGAAGAACTAGTTTTATCTTACGCTATGACTATTCATAAATCTCAAGGTGTAGAATTTCCAGTAGTAATACTGCCTTTTTCTTTTAAACACTATATAATGCTGCAAAAAAATTTATTATATACAGCTGTGACTCGAGCAAAAAAAGCTATCGTTCTAATAGGAGAAAAAAGGGCCATTAGTTATGCGGTAAAAAATAATGTGGCTAATGTTAGATATTCTCTTCTAGAAGAAAGACTAAAAAACAAATTCGATATGTAAATAATTTTCATTTTGGTTTCGTTATGCAATTATCCATAGTACTGTTTAAAGTTTTAATCAAGTAAAAATTAAATGTAAAAATTTTTAAGAAAAGCTGTTATACCGTCTCAATTTTTGTTAAATCAACAAATTGGATACAATTATCAGTCAAAACAGTATGAATCTTGTAAGGAACAGCTTTAATCAAAATTTCAAGAAAGTTTTTAGAACTTTCTGTTGTGGCTCTTTAGATACAGCTTTGATAATACAAATTTTTAAGTGCGACAAATTGCAACAAATAGATGTAGTTTTTCTTCTTCTGTTTTGACTCCAGTAATATCAATATGGAAAAATTCAATTGAGTATTATTTTTGGCTTTTTTTCGTCGATATTAGGTATTGCCTCTTTTAAAGTGCATCAACCAATGGTAATAAGTGTACATTTGCGAAATGCAACTATCATGGTTTCTCGTTTATGGTTAAAACTGTAGACTTTATTTTTTTGTATCCATCGCTAATTGACACTCGCTTTTTCCATTTTGATATAGTTTTTAGATTAATTCCATATTTTGACGCAAGGATTATCAAACTTTTTTGACTATTTTGTGTTGTTATACTAGTTGCCTCTTTTGTTTGGGTATATCTATGTAACACTTATCCCATAGTTTTTTCCTTTTCCTTTATATTTATTTTTGTTCCATTATATCATGGGACTTTACAGTTAACAACACATTTTATGGCCAATTGTTCTCTGCTCTTAACGGTTAAATTATATCATCCAAAATCTATAGTGCTGTTTTATTTCATACTATAATATTTATATTATATTTGTTTTCGATAATAAAATTTTTACACAAGTTTTCTATTTTAAGTTCATATTTTTGAAAGTTTAATTTTATCCACTGATTTATTTTTTATCGTTTAAAATCAAAATTATAAAAAAAGCTTTATGTTATTCTTTAAATTATATATTTAACATATATCTAATTAAAAAATGAGCAAACTAAATTTATATTTATTAACATGGTAAAATTATTATTTGTTTATTTTCTTTTTTTATAAAATTTTGTCTTAACTTTATATTAATTTTATTTATATTTATCGATAAAACTAATTCAACAATTTTGTTTTATAAAATAATTAATTATTCAAATTCTTGTTCAAGTTTTTCTCTGAATTCTGTCAAAATTTCATTTTTAAATTTGAAATATAATGTTCCTTGAACACTTCTATTATTATAATTTATTGAATTATTTTCTTTTAACAACCTTGCAGCTAACGCGCTTAGAGAATATTCCTTTTTTTCGTATTCAACTTTTCTTTCAGATAATACTTTACAATACTTGTTTTCGTCTCTTGTGAAAATAAGCTTATCGCCGGGTTTTATACCCAATAAAAAAAGATTAATCGGAGATTTTTTAATTATTATTGGTATAGAACCATCACTAATAGTACTTCCCTCTTCACCAATCATAACATTTCCTTCGATTGAAATTTCACGCCCACCAATAGCTTTTAAAATTGAAACTGCTCTTTCAGGAGCTAGTTCAAAAAATTCTCTATTTTTTCTCAAACGATGGTCAGAAAAAGCATCATGAATATATTTCTCTTTTTCTAATTGATTTTCGATTTCGATTGCATAGTGACATCTGAAAGGCAAAGGGACACCGGTAGTATCAAATTCTTTTATGCGATCTTCAATATTTTTCTCCGTTGAACCAATTTTAATAATATTTGGCATCGCATCATTTGTGAGAATATAAATTTTACCCATTTTTAAAAACCGTCACTTCAAAGTCATTATTCATCAGCAATTACACCTGACTTCTAACTATGCGCTAAAGGTGGGCGATTTTCGATTCAAAGGTTACTGCCCAATTTGCCTAACAAAATCCAAGCGAACTGACTCAAGCAGGTCTCCAAGCGTAAATTTCCGCAAGCCCTGCTGTATTTATTTTCTGAGCTCGCATTGACATCTCTGTCATGTTGGATTCCATATTGAAGACAAATCTCTAACGGCAAGAGAGTTTTCGGAAACCACAAACACTGCAAATTTGGCCGGAAGCGAAAAACCTGTCTAATTTAATTAACTATTTAAGCTGCCAACGACATTTATATTCTAAAAAATTGTCGAATGAATTCACTCAAACTAACATCAACAACAGGTTTTGACAAACGATAGTTTTTCATCATACTTAGATACAACTGAATCCTCAATACTTATCGTATCAAACTTTTTTGCAAGAGAAGTAGAAAGTTTTTGGAAAAAATTGTATTTGTTATTAGCAATTCTCTCATACTGCTTTGCAACCTTAATTTTAGCTTTATTATCTATTTTAACCGCACACATAACACCTGTTAGAATTTTACATCGGAAACTAAGCGACACAGTATCAACCAGAGTAAACAATGTGTTTGTTTGGTTTGTATTGTTTAATCATATTAACATTATACAATAAAAATTTATATGCTGTCAAACATTTTAACAAAAGTTTTAGGATAAATTATATTCCCACTGCGTAGGCTTTACATCACAATAGACAAAATTTTGTAGAAACCTATAAAATTCTATAATTTCTCTTTTCTTAGTTTTTATTATGTTGTTTTATACACTGAAAAATAATAATTTTGATGAACTATTTTACTTTGTTGATTTTTCATTTTATATATTGTCATAATTTAAAACTTCAATTAAATATTTTTTAAATCTTGCCCCAATTTCTGGATGAGACAAGGCAACATCTACACAAGCTTCCATTATTCCTAGTTTATTCCCGATGTCATATCTTTTACCTTCAAAATCTACAGCTAACATTCCAACAGTTTGAGCAAGAATTTTCATAGCATCTGTAAGTTGTATTTCATTTCCAGCACCAGGTTTTATTTTTTTTAAAATTTCAAAAATTTCAGCTGGTAAAACACATCTTCCTAAAATAGAATAATCTGACATAATTTGGTTTTTGCTAGGCTTTTCTACCATATCATAACATTTAAATATATTACTTTCGAGTTTTTCTAATTTCAAAGAGCTATATTTACCAATGTTTTCTAATCTAACTTTATGAGCTGCAACTACACCTAAATTATAATTTTCGTATACTTCTGTTAGTTGTTTACAAACAGGTTTTTTATTTATTATTATATCATCGGCATATAAAACAGCAAAAGAGTCATTTCCAACAAATGAATTCGCACATAAAATAGCATGTCCTAGACCCTTAGGCTCTTTTTGTCTTATAAAATGAATATCAGCTAAATTAGAAATACTTTTTATATTAATTAATAGATCAGTTTTATTCTTTGTTAGCAAAACGCTTTCTAGTTCTGGTGACTTGTCAAAATGGTTTTCAATACACTCTTTTCCACGAGTAGTTATTATTAAAATTTCTCTTATTCCTGAATTTATTGCTTCTTCGACTATGTATTGAATAGCCGGTTTATCTACTATAGGAAACATTTCTTTTGGAATTGCTTTCGTAGCAGGTAAAACTCTTGTTCCAAAACCAGCTGCAGGAATTACTGCTTTTCTTATTTTCATAAACTCTCCTTGGTGACTCGTACGGGATTCGAACCCATGATACCGACGTGAGAGGCCGGTGTCTTAACCGCTTGACCAACGAGCCAAAGCTGGTGCACCATCAGGGATTCGAACCCGGGACACCCTGATTAAGAGTCAGGTGCTCTACCAACTGAGCTAATGGTGCACTTTATTATTATATAATAAAATATTTTAAAAATATAAAGTAATTTTATATAGAAATATTTCACAAAATAAAAACAAACATATATTTCAATGTTTGTTTTTGACACTACTCCATTCCTAAATGCAGGGGATTCTTGGGTACATACAGAAAAGTATATTTCTACCATCTTTAAGCCCGGTATGCTATTGCCTCGTCCGTGCATATAGCAGTTTGGGCTGATTTCCTTTTACCAGAAAAACCACGTGCGTTTATAATGTTTAAAGCACCAACTCGATTCTGATGAGAGATATACCCACAGAATTTACAATCATACTTCCGCATGGTTTTTTCGTTACAATTTGGACAATCTTGACTGGTATATTTTGGATCGACGTATTCGATTTTAATTCCAACAATTTTAGATTTATACTCAATAAAATTTGCCAGGCGATAAGAAAGACCATGTATGCAGATTTTTAGCGTTTTTACGGCTTGTTTTTGCCGTTTGGCGAATGTTCGTAAACTGTTCTAACCTAAATATCTTGTGGCTTATATTCCCACAGCGGGGCTTTACGCCACATTTGATAATGTTTTGTAAAATTCATTTAAACTTTAATATTTGTTTTATTGCTCGGTAATTAAGCTACGTATACTATTACCAAGAAATGTTAATCCTGGTAACAATATCACAATAGGAGCTACTATGTTTGCAACCCACTCAAAAGCAGTATTATGTGCCAAAAAGCATTTGCTAAATGTGTTATAATTATTATTTCCACCACTTGTTGAAACATACATAGCATTTGCTGCAATTTTAAGCCCTACCGTACCTGCTACTATTACGGAACTTGCCACCACATTTGTTATATTTTTAACTTTGTTAGCTTTCAATCCTAAACTTGAACCTAACAATACCATTGAAATTAACACGCTTTTTAAACGTAAATTTTTTTTCATTTTTTAAAACTCCTTAAATTAATATTGAGACACATAAAATCAACTATGAGTTTAATTTTATGATAATTTTTTCAGAAAGTCAACAGGTAAATTTATTTTATTATACTAATTATTCGGTAACTAGGCTATGAATACTATTACCAAGAATTGTTAATCCTGACAACAATATCACACTAGGAGCTATTATGTGACCAATCCAATCAGAAGGACCACTATGTGCCAAAAAGCATTTGATAAATGTATTACTAGAATTTGCATTTGTATTTAAAATACTTCCCACAATTTTAAACCCCACCGTACCTGCTACTATTACGGAACTTGCCACCACATTTGTTATATTCTTAACTTTATTAGCTTTCAATCCTAAACTTGAACCTAACAATACCATTGAAATTAACACGCTTTTTAAACGTAAATTTTTTTTCATTTTTTAAAACTCCTTAAATTAATATTGAGACACATAAAATTAACTACGAGTTTAATTTTATGATAATTTTTTCAGAAAGTCAACAGGTAAATTTATTATTAAATTAAATAGGACTTCAACATATATTTTACGACTTAGTAACTAATCCGTAAATACCTTTAGTAAACATCATCGCCCTTGTAATAATCGGTATACCTGACATTACCCAATTAGAAATTAAAATTCCAGGATTATCTTTTCCACCAAAATCACAAAAATTATCCCAAAATGTATTTTCTATATAAGTATTTATTTGCATAGTATTCATTACAATTTTAGCCGTAAAAACACCAAATGCTGCTACAGAACCAGTTACAGTATCTACAATAGCATCAGTTTTGATTATATTCTTAATTTTTGAATTACCGTCAGCCTCCAAACCACCTAAACTTAACAAAAAAATTAAAGCCAAAATACTTTCTAAAATTCTTTTTCATTTTTTAAACTCCTTAAATTAATATTATATGTGTGGTATATAAATACCATTATAATTCTATAATAATTTTTTTGGAAAGTCAACAAAAAAATATTTTTTTACCTATTTGTTAAATTAAACAAAATTTAAATATATATTTACATTTAAATTTATAAATCATCATTAAAATCATTGTATTGTGTATTTGCTAATATTAATAAGGTATTGCTCGGTATTTAATTACCCCCGATAAAGAGCAATATAGTTAATGTGCAAAAAATTATTCACTAAATTTACTATTACTATAAAAAAATAATAGTAAAATTTTATTATTTTTTTTTATAGATTTATTTGATAATATCAGGGTTTATAAAGGTTTCATAAGATGAAAAAGATTTGAAATTTATAACAAAAATATTGAAATTGTTGTTTTCTTTGAAAAAACAAAAAATAGAAAACATGAAAATTTCGGTATATTGTCGAATCAGAAGAGGTGAAAAGATTTAAACTATTCAGAATCGTGTCTAAGACGTTTCTCAAAGATAAGCACTTTTTGACGATTTTTAAAACGACGGCGTATAAGCGTACATAAAAGGTTATCAAAACCTAACTCCAGATGTAATCTTATCAAAATTGAAGCATTTTAAAACTTCTTCTAACTTATAAGCTATGTTAAATAATTTTTCTTCTTGAAAATAATTTCCTGTCAGTTGAATTCCTATAGGCAAATTTTTTGAATCATAACCACATGGAACAGAAATTGCAGGAACTCCTACTACATTTGCTAAAACAGTGCAAATATCTAACAAATACGTCTGAACTGGGTCATCAAACTCCATATCTAATTTAAATGCTGTACTTGGAAAGGTTGGAGTTAGTAAAATATCATATTTTTCGAAAGCTTTTTTAAAGCTTAATCTTATCTTTTCTCTTAATAACTGAGCTTTACCGTAATAAGAATCATAAAAACCAGCACTTAAAACATAAGTTCCTAATAATATTCTTCTTCGCACTTCTTTTCCAAAACCCTTAGATCTGGTTTTTTTTATGAGTTCTTCAACATTTTTATAATTTTCAGTTTTACTACCATATCTTATTCCGTCGAACCTACCTAAATTAGAAGATGCTTCAGCACAGCATAAAATGTAATAAATAGGTACTGCGTATTTTACTTCTGGTATACTAAAATATTCTACTTCTGCACCTAAGGATTTATAGATTTCTATACTATTTTTTATAGAATTAAAAATCTCTGGATCTAAATTCTCAAAATATTCTTTTGGTACACCAATTTTCCTATTTTTTATATCGTTATTTAAATTTTTCAATTTAAATTTTAAATTTTCATTATCGCAAGTTTCATCTCTTGAATCATATTTTGAAATATGTTTAAAAATTATAGCACAGTCTTCAACGGTTTGTGCAATTGGCCCAACTTGGTCAAAACTTGAAGCTAACGGTATTAAACCGTATCTAGAAATACTTCCATAAGTTGATTTCAATCCTACAACCCCACACAAACCTGATGGTTGCCTTACAGAACCACCAGTATCCGAGCCCAAGCCATAGGTAGCTAAGTTTCCAGCCACAGCAGCCGCAGTCCCTCCAGAACTGCCACCTGGTGTTCTACGCAAATCATACGGATTAAAAGTAGGACCATAACAAGAAGTTTCACAAGTAGAACCCATTGCAAACTCGTCAGAATTGCTTTTTCCAAGCAAAATAGCATTTTCATTTTTTAAAATTTCCCAGACGAAAGCATCATAAGTGGGAATATAGCCTTTCAAAATTCTAGAACAACAAGTAGTTTCTATATTTTTAGTAGAAATATTATCTTTTAAAGTCATAGGAATCCCCTCTAAAAGAGATATTTGCTTTCCTGAATTTATTTTTTTGTCTACTGTTTCGGCAACTTTAAAAGCTTCATATTCGCATAATCTTACATAAGAGTTTAATTTACTTTTTTTTATCTCTGAGAAATACTTTTCTGTAAGTTCTTTGCATGATATTTCTTTATTTAATAATAAATTGTTAATTTTTTTAATTATACTGCTCAAATTATCAGTTCCCTCATTTTCAAAAAATATACAATGCTCTTATTATACACAATTTAGTTTGAATTTTGAGACAATTTTTTGCTTTAATATTGATAAGTTGTAAACTTTTAAAGTCGTAGCCAAACTTCCTGCCAAAATTTTATTTATTCTTTTATTAAACAATATTTTTTCTTCTGCTTTTTTATTGATCACCATAATTTAAATTAATTCCTAATGGTAATGTTTTATCATTGTAGTATATTTTTTTATAAATGTCAATGTTTTTTTATTAATTAATTAGCTAAAATTGTTATAGAATATATACATATAAAAGTAAAATAAACAGCCAAATTATTTATTTTCAACTATTTGTTGTTTTAATTAAATTTTTTTTAAAGTTGTTAATTTTCTTGATCAAAGAATAAATTTGAGGATGATAATAATTTCGGTTATGTATCCTTTTATAGAATTGATCACCATCTTTTTCAAAAATTTTTACATAATCAGTATTTGAATATAGGTATTCCTTTAGAACAAAAATCGATAGTACCATTTATCCTAATTTCGGTAACCTGGGCTAATTGTCTTGCATCGTAAGATTCACACTCATTTTTTGTATTAAAACTTTACACTGTTTGAACTTTTTGTACCATGTGTTTCTTCATCATATGGTTTTAATCTTATTAAAATCATCTTCGTTTAAATAATAGCAATAATCTAGTCCAGCCTCATAATACTTCTCCCTGGTTTTTATATAATCAATATCTGAATATTTTTCAGGATTAAAATTTGGTTTATAAAGAAAATTTTTTCCTTTACTTATTTTTATACGAAGCTCCTTACCCTTGACATTTTTATTTTTCAGAATACCATATCTAGGGTTTTCTTCAGAAAAAGAATAAGCGATCTCTCTACTTATCCTAATTTCAGTAATTTTGATGTATCTGACTTTATTTTTTTTATAAAAATCTTCATCTTTTAATTCACTTATGTGATATGTTTTTTCATCACTGGTTTTTTCTGATGTTAAATTACCTTTATTGCCTAATTTATTTGTATTACTTATTTTTTCACCATTGGTTTGACTTAAACCAAAATCGATTATACCAGGAATTTCTCCGCTTTTTCCATCTTTATTTTGTAAATATTTACAAAATTTGTAACCACTGTAACCTCCCACTGCCGCCACGAACGGTGCTAAACTGATAAGTACACTTTTCACAGGGTTAAGCTTTATCCACCTTGTAATTCCATGTGGTTTGGTGTCCACTGCTTTAAAATTACAACCTGCAAAACTTAAACCCAAAGCTAAATTTACTGCCAAAATTTTATTTATTCTTTTATTAAACAATATTTTCCTCTCCTGCTTTTTTTATTGATCACCATAATTCAAACTAATTCCTGTGATAATGCTTTGCTGTTGTAGTATATTTTTTTATAAATGTCAATGTTTTTTTATTAATTAATTAGCTAAAATTGTTATAGAATATATACATATAAAAATAAATAGCTGAATTTTTCGCTTTCAATTATTTATTGTTTTGATTAAAATTTTTTTAAAGTTGTTAATTTTCTTGATCAAAGAATAAATTTGAGGATGATAATAATTCCGGTTATGTATCCTATAGATCATTTCCGCTTGAACTAAAGAAATCTTCACCATATAACTCAATAACATTTTCTAGAAAAAATGTATATTGAATCAAAACTGCCTGTAATATAAATTTCTCCGCTTTTTTCATTTTTACTTTGTACATACTTACAAAATTTGTAGCCACCGTAACCTCCCACTGCCACTACGAACGGTGCTACTAAACTGATAAGTACACACTTTTCACAGGGTTAAGCTTTATCCACTCTGCAATTCCATGTGGTTTGGTATCCACTGCTTTAAAATTACAACCTGCAAAACTTAAACCCAAAGCTAAATTTACTGCCAAAATTTTATTTATTTTTTTATTAAACAATATTTTTCTCTCCTGCTTTTTTATTGATCACCATAATTTAAATTAATTCCTATGGTAATGCTTTATTATTGTAGTATATTTTTTTATAAATGTCAATGTTTTTTTATTAATTAATTAACTAAAATTGTTATAAAATATATACATATAAAAGTAAAATAAACAGCCAAATTATTTATTTTCGACTATTTATTGTTTTAATTAAATTTTTTTTAAAGTTGTTAATTTTCTTGATCAAGGGATAAATCCTATTTTTATGGTAAATTATGTTCTACTTTTAAATACATTCACTTTCGTTTAAATAATAGCAATCACGCCAGAAGCCATTATTAAATTTCTCAAAAGTTTTTATATAATCAATATTTGAATGTTGTTTAGGAATAAAATCATCTCCTGCATAAGAAAATTTTTTTCCTTTCCCTATTTCTATACTATACACCTTATTATATTCATAGATTTCTTCGATCAAATTACCATATCTAGGGTTATTTTCAGAAAAATAATAAACGATTTTTCCATTTATACTAATTTCAACAATTTTGGTGTATTTGTCATCATTTTTTTCTTTATAAAAATCTTCATCTTCTAATTCACTTATATAATCTGCTTTTTCATCACTGGTTTCTTCTGATGTTAAATTACCTTTATTGCCTAATTTATTTGTATTACTTATTTTTTCACCACTGGTTTGACTTAAACCAAAATCGATTATACCAGAAATTTCTCCGTTTTTTCCATCTTTATTTTGTAAATATTTACAAAATTTGTAACCACCGTAACCTCCCACTGCCGCCACGAACGGTGCTAAACTGACAAGTACACTTTTCACAGGATTAAGCTTTACCCACTCTGTAATTCCATGTAGTTTGGTGTCCACTGCTTTAAAATTACAACCTGCAAAACTTAAACCCAAAGCTAAATTTACTGCCAAAATTTTATTCGTTTTTTTATTAAACAATATTTTCCTCTCCTGCTTTTTTTATTGATCACTATAATTTAAATTAATTTCTATAGTAATGCTTTATTATTGTAGTATATTTTTTTATAAATGTCAATGTTTTTTTATTAATTAATTAGCTAAAATCATTATTAAAGAATACGTACCTACTATATCTAAAAAAATATAAATTCTTAAATATATTTTGTACTTTATTTATTATATATGCTAAGGTGTAACTATATATTATCGATGGTTTTTAAAATAAAGTTTCAACTCTTTAAACAATAATGTTTTTACCACCTTTGTTACCGAATTTATTCATAATGCTCAAACAAGCGAAAATTATTATTATTAATATTAAAGAAATTGCTGAGCCAAAATAAGGATTATAAAAATTACCTAAAAATTGCATTTCTATTAAGTCACCGATTAGTAAATTGGAACCACCACCTAGCATTTTAGATATGACAAAAGTACTTACAGCTGGTGCAAAAACCATAGTTACACCTGAAATTATACCCGGCAAACTTAGAGGAAATATTATTTTTAACAAAATTTGGAACTTATTTGCTCCTAAATCTTGTGCCGCTTCTATTAAGTTTTTACTTATTTTAGATAAAACAGTAGTTATAGGTATTATCATGTATGGTAAAAAATTATAGACCATACCGATTATTACAGCACTTGTAGTATTTATCAAATATAGTTTTGGTAAATGAAGAAAATTTAAAAAAGAATTTAATAATCCGTTGTTTTCTAGAATTGTCATCCATGCAAAAGTTCTTAGTAAAAAGCTCATCCAAGTTGGAATCATTAAAAATATAATAGTTATATTTTGAGTTTTTTCATCTGTTTTAGATATAAAATAAGCCATTGGATATCCTAATATAAAGCAAATTACTGTAGAAATCATGCTTAACCAAATAGATTTTAGAAACACTATATAAAATTTTCCAGTCTTTAAAATATTTTCTAACGTAAATTTGTGTTCCGGATTCGTAAAAGAATAATATACTATTAATAACATTGGTATTACTATGAACAGTAAAATCCAAAGTATATATGGCAACATTATTAATACAAAGTTAATTTTTTTTATTCTAAAAAAGTTCAAACAAGCCCACCTGATTTTTTTTATAATTATAATTAAAATAAAAAGGAATATTAAATGTCTGAAATTTTATCAAATTGTTTTGAAAAAGTAAATAAAAAAGAAGAAATTTTAAAAGAATCTTTTAAATGTTTAAACTGCAAAAAGAAATATTGTGTTTTTGGATGTCCAATTGAAATAGATATTCCAAAATTTATTGCTCATATCAAAAATAATAATTTAGAATTAGCTCATGAAATTATAAAAGAAAAAAATTTATTTCCTAGCATTTGCAGCAGAGTTTGCCCAGTAGAAAAACAATGTGAAAGTATGTGTATTAAAAATAAATTAAGTAATCCTGTTAGTATAAGTAGATTGGAAAAATATGTTGCTGATCTTTTTTTAAACAATAATATAAATAAAATCGATAATAAATTAAATAAAAAAATTTGTGTAGTCGGTTCGGGTCCATCGGGGTTAGCATGTGCTTTAAAACTCGCTCAATATAATTATGAAGTAAATTTATATGAAAAATTTGATTTTTTAGGTGGTGTTTTGGCCTACGGTATACCAGAATTTAGACTTCCGAAAGATATTTTGAATAAAGAAATAGAGAAAGTAAGAAACTTAGGTGTCAGGTTTAACACTAATATAGAAATTGGAAAAGATCTATCTTTGAAAGATTTATTTAAATTAGGAAATAACGCTGTTTACATATCGACAGGTGCTGAACAGTCTAAACTTTTAAATATACCGGGCGAAAATTTTTCAGAAGTATATCCAGCTAATGTTTTTCTTAGAAAAATAAATATAGAAAAAAATTGTTTTAATTTTAAAATTTACGTAATAATCGGAGGTGGAAACGTAGCTATAGATTCAGCTAGATGTGCTAAAAAACTCGGAAATAATCATGTAACCATCATGTATAGAAAATCTGAACAAAATTTATGTGCTAATAGATCTGAAATTTTAAACGCAAAAAAAGAAAATATCGACTTTATATTCGAAAGTATACCAACTAAAATACTCGGAAATAATAAAGTGGAATTTATAGAATATTTAAAAAATAATAAACAAGTATATAAATTACAAACAGATTGTGTTGTATTTGCCATTGGAAGTAAACCAAATGATTTAATAAAAACTATAGAAAGGACTGAAAACAATTTAATAATCACAAAAAATTCTCAAACCTCACAAAAAGGAGTTTATGCTGGTGGAGATGTTGTAACCGGCCCATCTACTGTTGTTTCTGCTATAAAATTTGGAATGCAATCGGCAAAACAAATTCATTTGGATTTACAAAAAATGTGACACTTTTAGCTTGCATTTGATTCCATCTAACCCTCATTAAATAAAGCCTGAATATAATTATTTAACTTTGGCAAATTTTTAAAAATATCAAAAAATTTATTAGGACTAAAATATGCACCACCCAGTAAATTTGAAAATAATTTATCATATGGTGGTCTTAATTTTTTGTTTTCAATTCTGGTTTTTAAGCTATTATCTTTATACAAACGTAATATTAACATTACAACTTCATTATATATGTTTGATCCATAGCCTAATTTTTCTGGATCATATTCTTTTATTATATCTTTTGATAATTTATTCTCTTCAATTTTAATTTCACTCTCATTATATAACTTAAATAAGAAATCTAAAGAAGTTAAAACATTCATCTTACATTTGAAATTTTCCGTATTTTTAGATAATTTTGTACTATTATCTAAAATTTTATCTTGATTTTCTTTAATCAATTCAACATTACCAAGATAATACTCGATAAAGCTTTCAAGATTAAAATTATTATTTTCATTTTGGCTTACATATTCAGTGCTATGAATTAAAAGTGGTATATCAACACCTTCAAATAAAAAATTTGCCAAAGTATCATAGCTTGCATATTTTTCAAATAAAGTTCCAAGTTCAATACCTAAATAATTGAAGAAATCACCAAGTTTTTCTGACATGTCTTTTTTCCATTGAATAATTGGTGTAGTAACAAACATATTAATTACAACTTTTCTTGAATTCTTAATTTGATCTAAAGTAAGATTTGGATCAAAATTTTCAAATAAATCAAAGAAATTATCATCAATAATATCCAATTTACCATGATCTTGCACATTAAAATAATTAACTTCTTTTAATTTATTTACTAATTCAAATTTTTTTTTCAAAGTTTCCATATTTTTTTCGGCACTATCAATTTTAGCGTTTAAATTTGCAGAGCTTTCATAAAAGTCCATTAATTCATTTGGTAAATCTTCAAAAAATTCTTTTCTATTAAAATCAATTAAGTCTTCTTTTGCTTCGCTATATAACTGTTTTGCAAAATATATTGCTCTTATAACATTCATTTTTTTTGAAAGTTTTGCTAACTTATTATCACTACATAAATCATCGCTTGCTTCTTTTATCATTTTTATGTTATTATTATCATTCAAAAAATTTTTTTCTAATTCACTTAAATCACGACAGTCAAAAAAAACCAAGAATAATTCTTCCATATCAAACTCTTCATCTGGTTTTACGTCAAATTTTGCACTTTCATCTATCGCCGCTTGCAACCCAGGTGATAGATCACATAGAAAATAAATAAGTCCACTAAAAGTTCCAAAAAATTTAAAAAAATCAGCCCCGTCAATTTTAAAGCGTTTAATTAGAATATCAAATTTATCTTGTGCGTATTTTATACATTTGTTTTCAGATATTTTTTTACGTTTCCCATTTATAGTTTCAACAAATTTATTATGTTCAGGATCCCATTTTCCACACTTTTGTGTAAAATTTTCCCAATCATTCTCTTCAACATATTCTTTCAACTTTACATAATCTTTATTCTCAGCCATTTTACTTGTCAAATCTTTATCTTTTTTTAAATATTCAAAAAGTTTTTTTACATTATTTAATAAATTACTTAGTTCTGAAATCTTATAAATAGCTTTTATTTTTTTTATCTTATTTTCAATTGATTCTTCATTTTCTTTTCCATATTGTTTTTGAAGAAAATACAAAGTATTTAAAATATTCTTTTTTTGCTCAAATTTTTCCAATGATTTTAATTTATCACTACGTTTCTTTATTTTTTTTACATCATCTGGTTTTTCTTTTTCTAAGTTTTCTAATTTTAAATTATTATTTTCTTTAACATTTAGAAAATCTCTAAACATTTCTTCCAAATTAAATTCTTCTTTATTTTTTTTCGAATTATATTTTTGAGCAAGATTTTCAGGGAAAGTTTTAGGTAGAAAATTTGTTTTTCCAAATATATGTTTAACAAAAGCCTCATAATCACCGTAATATTTAAATAAATTTTGAACTTTAGTATGAAGTTTTTCAGCAAGTTTACTAAGTCCCTCACTTATATCTTTTATCCATTTTATTTTAGATTCTTTTATCTTTTCTTTGTCGCTACTACTAAATATTAACTTTGTTTTTGAAGGTAAAATATCGAACTTTATTAAAAATTTTGCATAACTTGGATTAGCTTTGTAAACTATTCTTATAATTTCTCTATTATAGTCCAAAATTTTATTTATTAAGTCATTTGTTACTTTTGTCATATCTACGTTATTTGTGTCTTCTTCAACTATTTTATTTAGAATTTTTATATCAGTTATTTTTTTCCCTAAATCATATTCTTTATCACCTTTAAAATTTCTTTGTGCCTCATCAAATTGAATCTCTTCACCTTCGAAAACTTCTTTTTTAGCATATTTACCTTCTTTTTTAGCATATTTACCTTTTTCTTCTTTTGTAAGTTCAGAACCCTCTTTTCTTCTTTTTGTTATAGGTTCACGTTTTTCTTCATCATTGTCAAATAAATCCTCTGTATTTTCTTCTTCATCGAAATAATTAATACTTTTGTCAGATCCTTCACTGGAATTATCATCATCATCTTCGTCAAGATTATATTTTTCACTATCTTTAAGAAAATTTTTAACTCCTTTTCCTATTTTTTCAATAGGATTCCAAATTTTCCCAATAGGATTCCAAAGTTCCTTCAAAGATTGTTTTACTTTATTCTTAACAAAAGATGAAAATATTTTTCCATAATCTATTTTTTGACCTTCAGATTTTTCCTCAATAGAAATGGTTTCTTTATTTTTATTTTCTATAAGTTGTAAGTCATCATTAAATACCTGAACTAAAGTATCATAATGTGATTTAATTTGGTCAGAACTTTCTGAAATTTCATATAATTCTTTGTCATACACAATTTCATCACTTTTTTTGTCAAATTCAGGTATCATATCTTTTTCTACTTTGACTTTATCGTAAGAATTAGCAGATGGATCGTTATATTTCTCTAAAAATAAAGTTCCATTATCTTTAAAAAGTTCAGATATTTTTTCATATGGATGTAATTTAACAAACTGTCCTCCAGTGCAAATCTCTATCAATTTGCTCTTATTTTTAGCTTTTATTAAGTCTTCCTTTGCTCTCACTTTTACATTAATCATAAAAACCAACCCCCAAAAACTATATATAATAAATAAATTTATTATATATAGTTTATACAATAAAGTATATTTTTTATATTTTTTCAAACTTTATAAAAATAAGATCTCTTTTTCGAGTTTAATTCCCGTTTTTTCAAATACAATTTTTGTTATAATATTTATTAATTTATTTACATCTTTAGCTTTTGCATTTCCTAAGTTTACTATAAAACCTGCATGTTTATCGCTGACAATAGCATCTCCTATTTTTAAATTTTTTAATCCACTTTGTTCTATCAAAGCACCAGCAAAATTATTTCTAGGCTTTTTAAAAATGCTACCAGCATTTGGAAAATCCAAAGGCTGACTTTTTTTTCTTTTTAATATATATTTTGTCATTCTAGATTCAATATTTTCTCGGTTATCTGTCTTTAATTCAAACAAACTGTACAAAATTATGTATTTTTTTCTAAAATAAATGCTACTTCTGTAAGAGAAATCTAAATTTTTTAAACCTAAAATTTCTATTTTATTATTTTCTAAATTTAAATTTACAGTTTGTATTATAACATTAGAAATACTAGAGTTATAAGCACCTGCATTCATATAAACAGCTCCACCGCAGCTTCCAGGAATCCCAAAAGCAAATTCTAAACCTGACAAACTATTTTCAAGTGCATGGAAACAAATATTACTAAGAGATACACTAGCTCCACATTTTAAAATATTGCCTGTAATCTTTTTTGTTTTATAAAAATCACCTTCTAATTTTAAAATTACACCTCGGAAACCACTGTCAGATACTAATAAATTTGTACCTTTTCCTATAACAAAAAAATTTATATCATATTTTTTTATAACATGAATTAATCTCTTCAAAGATTCTAAATCTTTAACTTTTATTAAGAAATCGGCTGGACCGCCAATTTTAAAGCTAGTGTATTTTGAGAGGTTCTCATTTTCAAAAATTTTACAATTATTTTTTAAAGCTACTTTTTTTAAAACATTATAAATAAAACATCATTCCTAAAAATATTTTACAATATTAAATCTTATAAAATTCGTATTATTTTTATACGTGCAAAAATTATCATTTTTTTAAATACAAAATTTATTTTGGAAATCAAAATAATTTAAGATCGTGCTTTCAAAAATAAACTAAAAAATTTTTTTGTATTTTGAGCGACTTTAAAACAACAAATAATTTTATATGCTAAATATATTAATCGGTTTATTTCTTTAATAAGTTGTTATATTAACGATAAATATGTAAATAGCATGTTGGTATATATTGCAAATTCAAATTAAATTCTAACTTAAAATATTAGCATAAAACTTGCACTTTTTGTTTTTATAAAATAATATGTTAAAAATGTGAATTAAAATTTATAAGCAAAAGGATTTATAATAAAAACTATGGAAAAAAAAATTATATACATGGATAATGCTGCAACTACCAAAGTTTATAAAGAAGTTTTAGAGGAAATGATGCCATATTACAGTGAAAATTACGGAAATGCCTCTGGTATTTACAGCATAGGAAGAGATGCTAGAAAAGCTCTTGAAAACGCTAGAGTTAAAGTGTCTGAAATATTAAATTGTGATTATAAAGAGATATTTTTCACTTCTGGTGGAAGCGAATCTGATAATTGGGCTATAAAAGGCGTAATGTCTGAACAGCTGAAAAATAATAAAAATCATGTAGTTACATCTAAAATAGAACACCACGCAATTTTACACACAGTTGAAAAATTAAGCAAAAATGGTTTTTATGTTACTTATTTGACTGTGGATAAAAACGGATTAATTAATACAGAGGAGCTTGAAAAAAGTATTACCGAAAGAACAGGGATTGTTAGTATTATGTATGCTAATAATGAAATTGGAACTATACAAAATATTTCAGAAATAGGTGAAATTTGTAAAAAAAAGAATGTTATATTTCATACAGATGCTGTTCAAGCAGTTGGAAACACAAAAATAAATTTTAATGATGTAGATTTATTATCTATGAGTGGACATAAAATTCATGGTCCTAAGGGTGTTGGAATTTTATTTAAAAAGAAAAATATTAGGATTCAAAATCTCATAGATGGCGGTGCTCAAGAAAGAAATTTAAGGGCCGGGACAGAAAATGTTGCAGGAATTGTAGGTTTATCAAAAGCATTAGAAATGTCATATTCCAGTATGGACTCTAAAATAGAATATTTAACTGAATTAAGAAATAAATTGATTTATAATTTATTAAAAATAGAGAAGTCCAGATTAAATGGGGATTTAAAAAAGCGACTTGCCAATAATGTAAATATGTGTTTTGAAGGTATAGAAGGTGAATCCATTTTGCTATTGTTAGATCAAAATGGAATTTGTGCCTCATCGGGTTCGGCATGTACATCGGGTTCATTGGATCCGAGTCATGTTTTATTAGCTTTAGGTCTACCACACGAAATTGCGCATGGATCTTTAAGACTAACTTTAAGTGAAGAAAATACAGAACAAGAAGTTGATTATGTTTTAGATATTTTGCCTAAAATTGTACAGAGACTAAGAAATATGTCGCCGATTTGGAAAAATTAAATAAAGATTTTTAATGTATTTTGTGAAAACGATTTTTGGTTTTTAATTTATTAAAATATAAAAATTAGAGTTATTGTCACACAAAGTTTTTTATAGAAAAAAGTCGAAAAAATCACTAAGCTTTAGTTTAATTGAATAAAGCACTCCAAAATGCTAAGAAAAATATTGATGAAAAATAATAAATTGCTAACATCAAATAATTATCACAAGGCTTACCAAATGTGGCGTAAAGCCCCGCTATGGGGATATAAGCCACGAGATATTGTAATTTTTTTTTTTAAAAGGACTTGTATTATAATTATCAGGTTAGAAAAGTTGACGAACATTCGCCAAACGGCAAAAACAAGCCGTAAAAACGCTAAAAATCTGCATACATGGTTTTTCTATCGCTTGGCAAATTTTATTGAGTATAATAAAATGGTTGGAATTAAAATCGAATACGTCGATCCAAAATATACCAGTCAAGATTGTCCAAATTGTAACGAAAAAAACCACGCGGAAGTATGATTGTGAATTCTGTGGATATATCTCTCATCAGGATCAAGTTGATGATTTAAACATTATAAACACACCTGTGGTTTCCGGTAAAAGGAAGTTAGCCTAAACTGCTATATGCATTGACGAGGCAATGGCATGCTGGGCTTAAAGATGGTAGAAATATACTTCTATATGCACCTAAGAATCCTATGTCTTTAGGCACGGGGAGTGTCAAAGGAATTAATGCTTGAAATGAAATTAAACTTATACAGAACAGATAACCGCAAAAGATGTATAATTAAAACTGATTAGTGTTTATTCTAGTCAATTTGAAAATAATAAGTTACGATATAATAGAAGAAATAAAGAATAGCAAATGTTATGAAAATTGGGAATTAAAAAATTAGGTGAGCAAAATTGAGTGATCGTAACAGTATAATAACGATTTCAAACAATAGAAAAGCGTACCATGAGTATTTTGTTTTGGAATCTCTTGAGACAGGTATAGTTTTGTTTGGAACGGAAGTTAAATCTTTAAGAAAATACAGTGTCAATCTTAAAGATGCTTGGTGTTCTGTGGTAAAATCAGAATTGTTTGTAAATAATATGCATATTGGTATATATGAACAAGGTAATATATTTAATAAAGAACCTCTAAGGGTTAGGAAACTTTTGGCACACAAAAAAGAAATTTTAAAATTATTTGATTCAACAAAACAAAAAGGTTTTTCGTTAATTCCGTTATCTTTGTATTTTAAAAATTCTAACGTAAAAATTCAAGTTGGATTGTGTAAAGGTAAAAAAATTTATGACAAAAGACGTGTTTTAGCTGAAAGATCAGCGCAAAGAGACATTCAAAGAGATCTTAAAGAAAATTATAGATATTAAATAAAAAATCATCTGTGAAAATTACTTGATAAATTATTTTTTCAGAATAAAATATCATCTATTTTGTAATGTTTTTCCAAATAACATACTAAAAAAATAATGCTAAATAATTTCTAAAAAATATATTTAAATCGCAATTTTGGCTATTATAAAATTTTTACCTGAGTATTCAAAACACCTAAATGAAAACCCGTACTTGAACAAGAAATCTTATGAATCTTTCGAACACTTTTTTAATTTTTCCTATACTTTTAGTTGGATATTTAAGACTCCTAATAAATTTTAAAATTTATTCATATGTTTATATATATTTTTTGTTAATTTTATACTTTTTGTTTAAATTTTAAAAAAAGTATTGACATTAATAATCTTTATTAATATCATAATACTAGGTGTGTTTTTTTCGAGGTGTAACTCAGTTTGGTAGAGTGCTTGGTTTGGGACCAAGAAGCCGTGGGTTCAAGTCCTACCACCTCGACCATTGTTATGTTTAAAATAAATTTTTGGTGATATACCAACCAAACTTGTTCTATTGGTGGATGAATGGTTGTTGTGGCAAAATATTATTTATCGTAGGGTTTTAACCTTAGAAGCAAAAGATTTTATGACTTTAGTCACGAAAAGACGTTATGAGTTTAAAATATAATTTTTGCAAAAACATCAAACCTGTACCGAGCGGTTGACATAAAACAAATTTGAAAATATAATAATTTTAAGATGTAAATCGGTGGATACTGTTTCAGCTATGTATGGTATGAGATGGTAATGTGTTGGGTTTGATAACGATTATTATTGTGTTACCTAAGTTTCAAGATTTTCAGGATACATGACAATAATGCTTATGTATTAATAAATGTTCAAATTGCAATAAGTTATTGCTTTAGAAATTCTGTGGTTTGTTGAGTGAAATATTTCAAAAAGTTCGTTTACATTTGGTATCATAAGTGTTATTGTTAATCTAGAGATGTGTTTTTGATTGCTTCTTTATCTTTCACGCTAGTAGCTCAATTGGATAGAGTGTTTGGCTACGAACCAAGAGGTCGGGGGTTCGAATCCCTCCTAGCGTACCATTGGAATTTCTGTCAAGATACACCTATGGAATGAAGTTTAAATTTCTTGTAGGCGAAGTATTGTCTTTCTATGTTTTGATCAAAAATTGGTACAGACAGCCAATATCATTTGTATTGAAATTTTAGATATGAAATCAATCTCAAAATGCTTAATTTTATATTAAGGATATAAAATTTCAGTTTGTTTTTTTAACTTCAAAAGGGTATAATGTAAATGATTAAATCTTCGGGCAATAGTTTTTTGTAATAAGCGAGTAATCTGTGACATGTTTTAGTGAATAGATTTTCAATTTTTTTTAAGTTTCGTTTGTTATTTTAACGTTTTTATTCGAGTAGACATGTTATCCAAATCCCTTTTCAAATAAAAATTTGTTTGTGAGTGGATTATGTCCCTCACGGAACCGTACGTACCCTATTAAGGCATACGGCTCTTCACAACAATCAGTTAAACTTCTATTCCCACAGTTTTACCGTTATCATTGGTCGTAGTAATGGGTTATAATACATGATTTTCCCAAAATTTTCCCAATTTAATTTGTGCCGTTGACCACGTCTTTTTAGTGTTTTGTATAACGTATTTCCTACGTATCTAAAAAAACTCCGCATTTTATACATATTGTGGGACAGCCCGTAGTAGTTATAATGTCCTCTTAGCTTGATGTTAAGCCGTTTAATAAGTTCACTTACCGGAGTGTGCACATTTTCTTTTATCCACTCTTTTGCAGCGTTCATCTTAGACTTTAACTTGCTCTGGCTTGTAATACATTTTACTAAGTATTTTCCGTTTCGACCTTTTCCTGTAACACCATTGTGAATCCTAGAAAATCAAACGTTTCTGCCTCTTTCCCGGCGTATCGTCCAAATTTAATTACTTTGCTTTTACTTTCAGATAGTTCTAATCCAAACTTTGCTAATCTCACTTTCAAATCGTTATAGAACCTCCTTGCATCATTTTCAAATTGGAAACAAAATACGGTATCATCAGCATATCTTACCATCGATGCCACACCACGACTCGTACGTGTAACTACTTTGTCGAACCATATGTCTATCACATAGTGAAGATATATATTCGCAAATATCGGTGATCAAAATTCTCCTTGAGGAGTACCTTTGTCTGTCTCGTAAAATTTGCTTTCTTCCATTATCCCGGCATTTAAAAATCTTTTTATATATCGCAGAAAATTTTTGTCTTCTATTTCATGTTTCAGAAATTTCATCATCCAGTCATGATTCACATTGTCAAAGAGCCCTTTTATATCAGCATCTACGACCCATTTAGTTTTTCCCATCAGCTTGTCATCCAAATATTTTACCGCTTGATGACAGTTCCGACCCTTTCTAAATTCATATGAATAATCATAAAATTTTGGCTCGTATATTGCGTTTAATATTTCAGCAAATACTCCCTGAACCTGTCTTCATACGCTGGTATTCCGAGCGGTCTCAACCCGCTACTGCCCACTTTTTCAATGTAGACTCTTCTTACCGGTTTTGGTCTATAGCTGAATTTTCTCATCTGCATAATAAGTTTCTCGGCGTTGGCTTGTAGATCCGTTTCATATTTATCCTTTGAAACTTTATCTATTCCGACCGCTTTGTCTCTCACTTGCTCCATATGAATTTCCTTGACTGTGTTCACATTAACTAGATGCATCAGTGTCTGAATTTTTCGGTTTGGATACTTTCCTACGAGTTGCTCTATTCTTTCCAATCCAGTTATCATTGAATTGCTTACATCCAGTGTAATTTTCATGTTTCCTTGAAAAGATTGACTATTGTGGCAATCCCTTCCCTCCACATACTTTCATATATTTCTTCGGTACTACGAATTGCTCCGACTGCCTATAAATCCTTTGACTTTTCTTGGGCTTTACCCCTTGTTCTCGCCACGCTCTTTGACCACGGTAGGTTCCCTCATTCTCGCCTTTTCGAATGACTCTTATTGCCTGCTGCCACATGTACGGCATCGGCTCCTACTTGACAACTTTCACGAGGCTCAATCACTTCAGCTTTCGCTTGCGGCTCGCTTTCTCCCCAGTCTACGCTTAAACCTAATGTTACCATTTTGGCTCCAAGACTTACGTAATGAGTGGTTGGCTAGACCTTCTCATGTTGGATTCCCACCAACTTTACACTTCTCGCCGAACAAGCGCACATATGCCCCATCTCCCGCTTGGCTAAAGATCAAACATTTTTTGATTCTGCTATTATTCGCGCTCCATTTCAAGCGTTAATTTCAGTAAGCCACACGGTACTTGTTTGTAGAGAAACAAATCAAATCACAAAACCATTAATTAAGTATTAAAGGCTCTATATATTGCTTTTAAAATTGTTAATAGTTGTTTCCGCTTTAGCTTCAACAATTCCTGATGCTATTCTAGGATTTCCGCCACCTTTTCCGCTTAAATTTTCAAATAATTTATTTAACAGTTCATTAGCAAAAATTTTATTTTTATAAATATTACCAACAGTTATAATAATCTGATTTTTATCTTCATTTTCTATAATACATAACAAAACAATATTTTTTTTGTCTGAAAAATTTTTCAAATCTTCTTTTAAATTTTTGTAGTTTTTTTCAGTCATTACAAATCCAAAATTAACATTATTTTTTTCAAAATAACTTGTATTGTTAAAATTAATTTTTTTATTTTGACAACCTTCACTTAATTTTTTCCTATTTTTTAAAAGTTCTAAATTATTTTTAAATATTTCTTGGGTATACTCGAGAGCATTTTCACTAGTTGAAATTATAATTCTTTTTACACCCTTGCTTATACTTTTAACAGATAAGATTTTAAATAATCCTATTTCTCCTGTCATATTTGCATGAGTTCCACCGCATAATTCTTTAGAAATGTCACCTATTTTAACAACTCTAACTTTATCTGAATATTTTTTTTCAAATAAAGCTGTAGCACCAGATTTAACAGCATTTGACAGATTTTCTATATTAGTAATGATTTTTAAATTTTCTCGAATATAAAAATTGACTCTTTTTTCTATTTCAAAAATTTCATCTTGAGAAATCGTATTTTCATAATTAAAATCAAACCTAGACTTGTCTTCTTCAATCTTAGAACCAGCTTGATTTAAATTATTTCCATATTTTTTTTTCAAAATAGCTTGTAAAATATGAATACTGCTGTGATTATTTCTCAAATTTCTCCGTTTTTCAAAGTCCACTTCTAAACTAACAATTTTACTAAAATTGTCTAAATTTCCTGATGCCAAAACACCTATATGCAAAAAAACGTTATTCTCATCTTTTTTTACTTTCTCAATTTTTATTTTAATATCATCATTAAAAATATACCCAATATCAGAAAGTTGGCCCCCCGACTCAGCATAAAAACAAGTTTCGTCTAAAATTAAAACTAATTTTTTTTCAATATTAAAAACCTTTAAAATTTTAGCTTCACAATATAAATTTTCATACCCTGAAAATTTTGTAGGTTTAAAATTTTTTAGTTCCTCAGAAAAATTTAAAGTTTCATTTTCAGAAATTAAAACTTTTTTAGATATTTTTTTATGCTCTTTAAGTCTTTTTAAATAATTTTCTTCATTTAAAATCAAATTATGATCTAAAGCAAATTCTTGTATAATCTCAAATGGCAATCCAAAACTAGTAACTAATTCAAAAATGTAATCTCCTGAAATATTTTCACATTTAACATATTTTAATTTTTCTAATCCTAAATCTAAAACTTTTTTAAATTTTTCTTGTTCTTTTTTTAAGCTATAAATTATATAATTTTTATTTAATTTAAAATTAAAAAATAAATTTGAATATTTATCTATAATAAATTCTGCAATTTCACACAAATCAATATTTTTTAAATTATATTTAAAAAGGAACATAATACACTTTCTAATTAATTTTCTCGGTATATATTCTCGACCTTCATTGGAAATACTAACCTTTTCGGAAAGAATCATAACCACAGTTCTCATATGATCTGTAATTATTAATTTTTCTTTCTCAGGCAGTTTATTTTCAGAAAGCTCTTCTATAAATTCTTTAATTGGATTTAATAAATCAGTATCATAAACAGATTTGCACTCATTTAAAACCATAGACAGTCTTTCTAAACCTGCGCCTGTATCTACACTTTTGAAATTTAATCTACTAAATTTTTTATCTGAATTTTTATAAAATTGCATAAATACGCCAGCATTCCAAATTTCTATATATCTGTTTTTAGTGTCAAAATTATTTTTATTAATATCATATTTTTCTCCAACACCAGTATCATAAAAAACTTCAGTGCAAGGGCCACAAACACCGACTTCGGAATTAGGCCCCCAAAAATTATCTTTTATACCACACTTTATAATATGATTTTCATCCACACCAACCTTTTTCCAATAAATTATGCTTTCTTCATCTGGCAACAAATTTAATTCTTCATTACCGAAAAAAACAGTAATATATAATTTTTTTTTATCGATATTTAAACATTTGGTTAAAAATTCAAAAGCTAGACTTATAGCTTTCTCTTTAAAGTAATCATTTATCGACCAACTTCCTAGCATAGAAAAACTTGTTAAATGATGTCTATCACCAATGGAGTCTATATCTACAGTTCTTATACAAGTTTGAATATTGCATAGTTTATTAACTAAAGGTTTTTCTTCACCTGTAAAAAAATTTTTTATAGGTGCCATTCCCGAATTAATATACAAAAGCGTAGGATCATTTTCCGGAATTATAGAAGAATTTTTAATTAATAAATGTTTATTTTCCTGAAAAAATAATAAAAATTTATCTATTATTTCTTTTGAAGATATTTTCACCATAAAACATGACTCCTTATTTTACTGATTATTATACATCAAAGCTTAAGGAATCGTGAAATTTTTTTTACAATTTAAGTTTTAATAAGTAGTATTCATTAACCTTACTCCAATACTGTAGTCAAATTTACATCAAATTTCTTCTTAAGATCATTATAATTTTCGTGACTTATAAATTTGCATTCTTTCGCACGATGTAAAACTTTAATTTTAAAAGAATCTTTTGCATTAAAAAATTTATTATCTAACACATTCATTAAATGTATTAAATCGCCTGATATAGTTATTTCATCTGTTATAACCATTTCCAAAAAATTCCATGCCAAATTACTAATTTCAAATTGTTTGTCATTCTTAATTTTTATCATTTTCTCAAAAATACCAAAAATATTTTCTAAGTCTTTTTCGGAAATTGTTTTCTTGCATGTATTTTTAAGATTATTTTTATGAATATTAATACGATGACATACTAAATAAATGTAACTTTCATGCATTGTGTATTCATCGTTACAAACTCTCTCTTGGTCATATCTTAACTTAACACCTAAATTATATATTTTTTTTGAAATAACATATTTTCTTTCTAAGTCCTTTTTACTTTCACGTATATCTTTAAGTTTTAATTCATCGGATTCTGAACTAAGACTTTCATAACGAAAAGAGTCAGAATCAACTTGAACAGTTTGTTCATTTTCTGCATCAACTTGACATTCTGGTTCTACTTCTAAAAAAAAGTCAGAACATTCTGATTGATTGAATGTTGAATCAGAACTTTCGTAACGAAGAGAGTCAGAATCAACTGGATTTACTTGTTCATTTGGTTCTACTTTTTCTGATTTTACAAAATTTCCTGTTTGTTCATTTGATTCTACACTATCTGCTACGTCAGAGTCAACATTAGCCCTAGTAGGCGCTTTGGACCCTGCAAGCGATGCTAATAGAATGAAAACAACACCAAGCCCAATACCGTTAAACACTTCTAAAATCCCTTTACGTATCATTTATTTATATCTCTTTTAATTTTATCATATAAGCTATTCTCAAACAAAATGACTTGTATTTAATACTATCACAAATTATTTGAAAAAGTCAAGTAATTATCTTAAAATATTTCTATATATATTTATGGTCTGCAAACTTCACCATTACAACCGTTCTTCTACCTACGATTATCCGAAAAACGTTTCATTCCTAACTACTAATTTCATCTTACTTGTTGTCGTTGAATATGATAAATCCCTAGATAAATAATATATTTTTCACACATTATATATATACTCAGCTATACAAAATCTCTCAAAAATTAAGACTTAGTTAGATATCAAATTATGTACTTTTTTAGAAATACAGTATATCCGTTCTTTTCTAAAAAATTGGTCTTCCTGTTTTGCATATTTTAGGTCATTAAATTTGGTAAAAAATTTCATACTACAATTTAAGAGTTTCTTTATCCTTTACCTATCTAAAAATACGTAGTGAAAATAATATTCGTGTGAGAGTGTGTTTTTTTTAGATACATAAGTGATCAACAGTGAGTATACAAAAACTAGCGGAAACTATTTTTATACTTTTTAAATCAACATATTCAAAAAATATATTAAAAATGAGTAAAAGAAAAATTGTAGTGCATTCTTGTTGTAGAGTTACCAACAACAAATTTTATATGAAATTTTAACTTGTTCAAATAAAATAATTTTGCTAAAATATATAAAGTACGGTAGGAACTATCGGAATACAAGCCTGTGGAGCAGGAAATTCATTGGGCGACCTATGAAACTCCATCGTGAGAGGTTCACAATAATTTGTAGAGGTTTAAAGATTTTTATGAGTATAAAAAGTATTTATAGGACCTGCTATTGCGGGGAAGTTTCTGAAAAAAATATAAATCAGGAAATAAAAGTATCTGGTTGGGTTGAAAGTATAAGAGATCATGGTGGTGTTACTTTTTTAGATTTAAGAGATATTTCCGGTATAGTTCAAATTGTAGTTAATGATTTTAAATTACTAAAAAATATCAGTAGGGAAAGTGCTATATGTTTGACAGGTTTTGTCACTAAAAGAGACGAAATTAATATAAATCCAAAGTTAAAAACTGGATTTTGGGAAATAAAATCTGAAAATTTAGAATTACTAGGTAAATGTAAAAATGTTTTGCCATTTGAAATTGATAGCTCTAAAGAAACTAAAGAAGAACTTAGATTAAAATATAGATTTCTGGATTTGAGAAATATCAAAGTAAAGAATAACATAATTTTAAGATCTAAAATTTTAAGTTTTTTAAGAAATAAAATGGAAAATTTAGGATTTATAGAAGTTCAAACTCCAATTTTGTCAGCTTCTTCACCTGAAGGTGCTAGGGATTATTTAATTCCAAGTAGAAAATATAAGTCAAAATTTTACGCTTTACCACAAGCACCACAAATTTTTAAACAGTTATTAATGGTATCAGGATTTGATAAATATTACCAAATCGCACCTTGTTTTAGAGATGAAGATTCGCGAACTGATAGATCACCTGGCGAATTTTATCAGTTGGATTTTGAAATGTCTTTTGTAACTCAAGAAGATGTGTTTAAAGTAGGGGAAGAAATTTTGTATGACTTGTTTAAAAAATTCTCAGATAAGGAAATTTCAGAAAGACCATTTAAAAGATTAACATATAAGGAAACTATGTCTAAATATGGAACTGATAAACCAGATTTGAGAAATCCGCTAGAAATAATCGATATAACAGAAATTTTTGAAAGCACAAACTGTAAAATTTTTGAAAATAAAGTAGTAAAATCCATATGTATTGAAAATATTTTTAACCAGCCGAGAAAATTTTTTGATAATATGCTAAGTTTTGCTTTAAAAATTGGAATGTCTGGTCTTGGATATATCAAAATTTCTGAAAATTTAGAATTTTCAGGTCCTATTAGCAAATTTTTACCTAAAAACAAAAAACAAGATCTAATAAATAAAACTAATTTAAAACCTAATTCTGTATTGTTTTTTATTTCTGATAAAAAAGAAAATATTTATAATTTTTCAAGTCAAATCAGGACTGAACTTGCAGAAAAATTGAATTTGATAAATAAAAATAAATTTGAGTTTTGCTATATTTTAGATTATCCAATGTATGAACTTGACGAAGAAATTAATAAAATTGTTTTTACCCACAATCCTTTTTCTATGCCACAAGGAGGATTATATAGTTTATTAAATGAAAATCCTTTAGATATTTTAGCTTATCAGTATGATATAGTATGTAATGGAATAGAACTTTCCTCAGGTGCTGTTAGAAATCATGATCCAAAAATTATGTTAAAAGCCTTTGAAATAGCTGGATACACAGAACAAAACATAATTGATAAGTTTTCAGCTTTGTATAATTCCTTTAAGTATGGGGCTCCTCCTCACGCTGGAATGGCACCAGGAATAGACAGGATTATAATGTTGTTAACTCAAGAAGAAAACATTCGTGAAGTTATAGCATTTCCGATGAGTAGTAATGCTCAGGATTTAATGTTAAATTCTCCGTCTGAAGTATCAGAACAACAACTTAAAGAAGTTCATATTAAAATAAGAGAGTGATTTGTTCATGGTGACAAAAAACAAACTATTATTTCGTTTCGCACGTCAATGTAAAAATTAAATTTATAATTAGGAACTTTATTCTCAGATTGTGTTTTGATATACAAAACAAATTTTTGCTATTTTCATTTGATTATAATCGATTTCTTTTATAATCACTTGGAGATGTTGTATGATACGTACCCGTTTTGGTCAAAAATGCTGACTCGTTACCTTTTTAATCTTATTTATTTTAATTTTTCGCAGTTTTTGTAACGAAACTTGAATGTTTTTTTATCGGGTACAGTAAGATTTTAGTTTAATTTCTAAGCTTTTCTATAATCGCTAAATCATGATATTCAAATGCTTTTGTAAGTTCCTTTATAGTTTTATTATTTGTATTTATTTAAACTTCTTTGTCATATATTAAAGAGTTTTACTCCTAAATTTTGTCCTAAATTGTATAAGTTGTCTACGGCTTCAAATCCATAATCCTTTATAGATTGCGCATTATATTTAAGAGTTGGTATTAATTTGAAACGAGTATTAATTTTTAATTTGTCACATAAATTTTTATAAACATAACCATTTTCGTATAAATATAAGTTTAATTTTGGAAATTCAGTTATGAAATCAAACAATTTTTTAGCCGACATAAAACTCTATATTTACATGAGAACTATATGCATATGTACTCAAAAATTTATGAAATAATTCAAACTGTTTGTTAGTGAAGAAATTATCATCAATAATAATAAATATATCTGAATGACAAAAAGATTTATTACCAAACGGTTTAACACAATAATTATCTTCAAAACATAATAAAGTATTTCTAAGATCAATAGTTTTTACTGGCATACAGAAAGGTTCTAAAAATTTACAAAAAGTCGTACTTTTTTTGCGATTAGCTGATTCTTCAGATTCACCAGGAGACTCAAATGAAACTTTTTTTAAATTTACTAACATATTCATAAAATCCAAAAATTTTTCATTGTAATATTTAGAATTAATTGTTATATTACCATTAATATCAAAATTCACTCCAAAAATTTCTTTCAATAATTTTTCTATGTCTTTTGTTTCTAATATTTTATCTTTATTGCTTACTAAGATTTTAGCGTTTCTTTCGAATTCAAATTTGTGTTTTAACATATAAGTAATAGACACGAATGATGTATCAGTAATACACCTCAATTGTTCTTCAGTGATTATTAATTGTTGTCCTTCTTTTAAACACATAACACCAGTAGTATTTTAGAATTTAGGAATTTAATATTAATATCAGTTATGTCGATATATTTTATAAATTTCATAGAAACTTAAGTTACCAACATAAAAACTTTGATCTTCAATGCAAATTTTAAAAGTATCTATTTTTTGAAATTCTTCTGGTTCTAAAGCCTTACTAAGAATATACATGTAATTTTCAATATTCTTATTAAAACGAGAAGATAAATCATTATTCCAAAAAATAATTTTTTCATCTCTCAATCCGAAAAAATCCTGAATATATTTAACATCTTTAATTGTAATTTTTTATACATGCGGACAACTATTAGGTTTAAAATAAAGAAGTTTTTTTTCAGAAACTATTAATTCTTTAGAGTTTAGAGAAAGAAAAAAATTTTTATTAGCAAAATCATCAAGTTCTGCTCCTGAAATGTCTACGCATTCTAATTTTATATTGAAGTTTTTAAATGAAAAATTTGTAATTATATGCTCTCCTACTAATTTCATTTTTTTACTATTTAAAAAACCACTTTGTGCTAAGATCTTAAGTTCCAGTTCTGTAAGCATGTATATATGATCATCGATTAGTAATGTTCCATCCTCTAAAATAGATATGTTATCAAAAAGTTTTTGATATAAAGGTGAAACATACATAGGCGAACCAGCAATTTTAATTATTTCAAATTGCCCACCAAATATTCCAGCACCTGGGTTCGTTATAATCAGTTTAACTTGTTGTTCAAAAAACTCTTCCATGTTTTTATAATTATTTTTCGAAAGAAAAACGGGTTTTCCTGTCATACTTATGTTCAAATTTTTACTATTAAGTACATCTTGAAATGCACCATGTTCAATTTCCTCAACACTATCTGGAAACACTACAGTGTTTAAATTCCAACAATCTTTGAAACAAAACGTTGGTATTTTTTTTAATTTGGTTGATTTGCTAAAATCTACATATGTTAGATGATGACTATTATCAAAATCATATCCTTCCAAAGTATCAAAAATATCAGTGGTGACAATTTTATATTTGCAGAGATCAATGCCAATAATCATTTCAAAATATTCACCCATACGAAGTTCTGAAAAACCGTGCTGTACTGTAAAACGTTTGTATAACATAATAATTTTTTTGTTATTATTTATAGTGTAATAATTATTTGCAACAAAAGGATTTTTGAAATCTTTAATGTGTTTAGGGACAAATTCGTCAAAAAAATCTAATATTTTATTTTCACCAGGAATAATCGCCTTGAATGCGTGAGCCAACTCTTCATTTATTAAATTTTTAGGAAGAGCATTTATATAATCATTTAACGTCATGATACCTATTTGACCGAATTGAGTTAGGTCTATCAAATATACTATTTTATTTACTACTATCACATTAAATGCATGCCCTTCAACAGAACCAGAGCATGGTCCTCGGTGTATAATAACATTACTATCATTATTAAATCCAAATTTTGAAAACAATATGTAAACAAATCCAGCATAATTTCTGCACACCCCTGCGCCGCCTTCAAGCAATGATTTAAAGTCCTGTTCGCAAATTTGCTTAAAAGTTCTGTAATTTTTATCATCATCTTTTGTGTAAGCATCGGCAACTGCTCTATCATACTCAAAAAAATTTACTTTTCTCGTTTCTGTAATAATTATAATTGCAACTTTATACTTAGCTTCAGGGTCATCAAAATTATTTTTTTTAAAAAGTCCTGCTATTTCATCTATGATTTCAGCTGAGAAAATATATGCAATTCTTGTTTCTTTAAATTTTTTTGAAACGCTGACATCAAATTCGTTTATTTGTGCTATTTCTTTACTTTTTATTGCTTCTTCTAAATTTTTAAAAAAACAATCTTCTTTTACAAGCAACTGACCTTTTATTGTTTTTGGGGGATCAAAAGATTCCTTGTATTCTTTTATTCCATTAGTAGAGGGGATTGATGGATCAACTTTTGCTGCGTTGTCTTTTTTTGTTCTGTTGATTTAAATTCTCTATCTTTTCCAGTTGGCTGTTTATCAAACTTTAGTTCTTTTTGTAATCTAACAATTTTTTCATTTAAAGTATCTCTTTCTTTTTTTAAATCACTCATTTCACGACGTAAATCATCTTTTTCAAGTATGACATTGTCATGCCTTAGATATACTTTATCCAATAAATTTTGCTTTTCTTCAATAGCGGTTCTAAATCTTTCGTTTTTTTCTTCAAATTCACTTAATTTTTTGTTCTTTTCTTCAATATCAATTTTGTTTTGTGATTGTTGTTTTGTTAAATCTTTTTTTAGTTTTAAATTTTTAGCACCAAAACCCGCAACGCTTCCTAAACTAACCGCTGTGATTACAGGCCAGCACCATTTTTTTAAATGTATCTAAACAAACTTTGTTTGCAACTTTTGCGGTAGCAGTACCATCAGCCTCCACAAAGAAAGGTAACGTAGTTAAAATCACTAATATTAATGCTATACTTTTATTGAATCTATTTTTTGTTTTTTTCAAATTTATCAATCTTTATATTAAAATACGTTTGATACATATATCATTATAACATAGAATATTTGAAAAAGTTCAATTAAATTTTATAAAAAAAAGCGGAAAAATTACTAAATCTTAATTTAACTAAATAAATTACCAAAAAATATTAAAAAAATGTTGACAAATAAATAATAAATTACTATCATTAAAATAAATGTCATAGGACTTCTTGAAATTTACGCTCGAAATAAAGTGAAACCTTATGTAATATTAGAATAAGTTCGTTCTGCGATAGACGTTGAATTAAAAATTTTTTTGATTTTTACGCCAATTAGAAAGTCAATTTTTTATAATTTATTAAAATTTTTATTTGATAGGGGAACTTAAATAATAGTATGAAGGTTAATTTTAAAAAATTTTTTTTAGTGGTGTCTTGTATGATGATCCAATCTAGTTTTTTTTCAAACAAGGAGAGTAACTCGTTGGAAACTAATAGCAGTAATCCACGAATAATTTCAATTCCTTATAATACAAATCAAGATGGAATTGTTTTTGGTTGTGAAGCTGTAAGCGCTACTATGGTTTTGCGTTTTTATGGTTATTATATAGATGAGTTTGATTTTACAGACAATTATTTAATTCAAAGAGATTTTTCGTATTCGGATGACAGTAGAATATGTGAAGGATCTGATCCGAATTATGCATATCCTGGAAATTCTTATAAGGATACAGGATTAAATCAAGGGTTTGGTATTTTTGGGTCAGGGTTAACTGCTTCTCTTAATAAATTTTTTGATAAAAATGAAAAATTGCACATCGCAAAAAATACTACAGGCATGAGTTTGAAAGATTTAATAACAAATTATATTGATAAAGGCAAACCGGTTATATTTTGGGCCACAATGGGAATGAAAAAATCTTCTGAAGGAAAAAGTTGGATTATAAATTTTACAGATGAAAATTCACCGTATAAAGAGGGAGATGAATATACTTGGTATCGATGTGAACATTGTTTGGTTTTAGTTGGTTATGATGAGGAGTATTATTATTTTAATGATTCGCTAAATGAAGATATTTTAACAAAGTACGAAAAAAAATTAGTAGAACAAAGATTTCTAGAAATGGGAAAAAATTCGGTTGTCGTTTTACCGGTAAAATCTGAATCTTAAACTTTAATTATTAAAAAATTTTTTTATTATTTTTGGTATTTCCAACTTGTAGGAATTAAATAAAGAAATGATAAAATAAAATAACAAAATATAGCGTTTTGAAAAATATCAGTCGGTTGATAGGTTAAAATGTAAACTAGAGGTGGTTACTTCGCCAAAAGTAATATCAGAAGAAAAAACAAGAAAATATAATTCATCATGCTCATACAGGGAAACTTAAAGAAATAATAGGCAAATGATTAAGAATATGCATTGAAAGAATAATCAAAATATTTAAATAAACAAGAAAACACCTAACAATATATTAAACTAAATAATAGAAAAATTTGAACTTAAAGTAGTTTTTCTAAAAAACGATTACAGTTTTTAAAAAAAGCACATATCCGATGGAACTAATGTAAAAAAAAAACAAAGTGACCGGCAAAATTTACAACCAGTACTTAGATATAAATAAAAATGTTCTTTAATTTTTGATGTTACGCATCTTTTTGCTGAATATACCAAAACAGAATTGGAGCCTACACGATGATATTTTGATTATTAGATGGTTGTTCTGTTCACAAATCAAATTTGGTTTTAAAAATTTTTGAAGAGTGTAGACCTTTTTACCTCTTTACTCACCAGATTTGAATCTTAGTAGAACTTTTTTGATCTAAAGTTAAATCTTATCTAAAAAATGCAAAAATCCCAAAACTAATGGAACCCGCCGTTTAATTTCACTTTTGATTGGATTTATGAATCTGACAGTATTGGCGTATTTTGATTAAGCGACTAATAAGTTTGAAATGCAATAAAGTAAAATTATAAAATTCTTTATGCCACAATAAAAAAGGTCGGATAATCTTTTTGATTAAAATGTGATTTTTTAAAATTCAAGTAAAAATGTAGCGCATTCTTTTGACTAGTCAACAACAGTTAATTTTGCTAAAATTTTGGCTGTTTTGTACTTTGATAAAATTCATCATAAAATTCATCACTAAATGCACTATAATCTCCAATTTCATCCGAATATTCTGACTTCTTCATAATATGAATGTCATTAGGATAAAATAATAATCCGATTTTTTCACCAATATTTATGTGCTTCGTAGTTTGTATCATCCATTTAAAATTGTTTATGTCAACTATTATCTCATTGTGAACACCTTTAAAATTAATAGAAGTGACAATACCTGAAAGTTGGCTGTCTTCATAGTTCACAACTTGTATATCTTCGGGTCTAATGACAACATCTACTGACTCGTTTTTTTGAAAATTTTTATCTAAACATTCAAATTCTTTTCCTACCAATTTCACATAACAATCTCTTAGCATTGTACCATCTAATATATTGCTTTCTCCTATGAAATCTGCTACAAAGGCATTTTTGGGTTCATTGTATATATCTTCAGGAGTTCCAATTTGCTGAATTTTTCCTTTGTTCAAAACGATTACTGTGTCAGACATAGATAGAGCTTCTTCTTGATCATGAGTAACAAAAATGAAAGTAATTTTAGTTTTTTCCTGAATAATTTTTAATTCTTTTTGCATATCTTTTCTTAATTTTAAATCCAAAGCTCCTAAGGGTTCATCAAGTAATAAAATATTGGGCTTATTAGCAAGAGCTCTAGCTATAGCCACTCTTTGTTGTTGCCCACCAGACAGGGAATCTATTTTTCTATTCATAAATTTGGATAAATTTACCATTTCTAACATCTTTAAAACAGTTTTTTTTATTTCAGTTTCGGATTTTTTTTGTATTCTCAAACCAAACGCTATATTTTCATATACATTGAGATGAGGAAACAAAGCATATTTTTGAAATATAGTATTCATCTTCCTTTTGTAAGGAGGAAAATTAGTTATATTTTTTTCATAAAAAAAAACATTTCCTTCATTTGGACTTAAGAAACCCCCAATTATTCTCAAAATGGTAGTTTTTCCACAACCAGATGGTCCTAATAAAGTAACAAATTCACCATCTGAAATATCCAAATTTAAGCTATCTAATATTTTTTCGCTTCCAAAATATAAGCTAATGTTTTTTAAACTAATAATAATTTTATTCAATTAAAAAACTCACCATAAATATTATTATACCTAAAATATACGCTTATCCGCAGAACATTTTAAATCTGAAAAAATTTGTGGAAATTAACTTTAAGTTGATTATTTTTTGAATAAGTAGTATTATAATAAATAATGGTTAAAATTAGTCATAAAGTCTAAAATGGAAGAGAGTTTTTATAGTGATAGATATAAATCAAAAATTAAATTTTATGAAAATATATAAAGAAAACATAACTAGAGAAGGATCCACAGAATTACTAAACTGGTTAGAAAATACAGATTTTTTCAGAGCACCTGCAAGTACAAGATATCATGGAGCTTGTGAAGGAGGGTTGGTCACACACAGTATAAGTGTGTATAATGTTTTAATAAATAGATTTTTTGAAAAAAATATAGATGAAAAAGAGACATTCGCGATATGTGGTCTTTTACATGATGTATGTAAAATAAATTTTTATAAATTGTCAATGAGAAACGTAAAAAATGAAATTACTGGATCTTGGGAGAAACAGTCTTATTATTCGGTAGATGATACTTTTCCATATGGCCATGGAGAAAAATCTGTATTCTTAATAGAACGCTTCATGAAGTTAAAGTCAGTAGAAGCTATTTCTATAAGATGGCATATGGGAGGGTTTGATGATTCTGTTAGAACGGGAGGTTTTTCTATAAGCCAGTCATATTATAAATACCCTTTAGCTGTTAAATTACATTCAGCTGATTTAGAATCTTCATATTTACATGAAAAAAATACTTCTGATATGATGAGAAGATAGGTTGATGCTATTTTAAAATAAAAAGCCGGCTACATCCATTGTAGCTGTGCTTATTTTTGTTTTGTTTCTGGTATCTTTAGAGTTTCATGGTATTTTTCGTTATTTGGTGTGAAATTCTTCTGGCGTTGGCTTTGGATCTTCAGTTCTTGGTAAAATTTCAGTTGCAGTGTCTGTTATAGTTTGTTCTTCAATTTCTTCGTCCCAAGATGGTGTTAAAGATTCGTTAGGATCAACCTCTTCAATTGGTGTAGATTCTTCCGAAGGAACAATTGGTTCTGGTGTTGTCCTTAGATCTTCAGTTTTTGGTAAAATTTTCATTGATATATCTCCCTCTTCAGAAATTATCTGATCTGCCGTAAAATTCTCACCGGTATAATTATTATAGGCTTGTAAATAATTATCAAAATCTATTTCAAATTCGTCCAAAAATTCAATTATTGTTTTAATTTTTTCCAATCTTTCCATATTATTAGTATTAAAATTCATAAGATTTGTTCTCCCAACCATTTCATCGAATACTATCATAGCACCGTTAACATTCAATCTGTTGTAATGATAATTTCCTGTTATTAAATTTCTGAATAATCCCAAAATTTGGTCAGCAATGGCAATTTTTTGTTGTTCTTCTTCGGAAATTTCTTTGAGCTCAAGAGGTGTTAAAGATTCGTTAGGATCAACCTCTTCAATTGATGTAGATTCTTCCGAAGGAACAATTGGTTCTGGTGTTGTCCCTAGATCTTCAGTTTCTGGTAAAATTTTCATTGATATATCTCCCTCTTCAGAAATTATCTGATCTGCCGTAAAATTCTCACCAGTATAATTATTATAGGCTTGTAAATAATTATCAAAATCTATTTCAAATTCGTCCAAAAATTCAATTATTGTTTTAATTTTTTCCAATCTTTCCATATTATTAGTATTAAAATTCATAAGATTTGTTCTCCCAACCATTTCATCGAATACTATCATAGCACCGTTAACATTCAATCTGTTGTAATGATAATTTCCTGTTATTAAATTTCTGAATAATCCCAAAATTTGGTCAGCAATGGCAATTTTTTGTTGTTCTTCTTCGGAAATTTCTTTGAGCTCAAGAGGTGTTAAAGATTCGTTAGGATCAACCTCTTCAATTGATGTAGATTCTTCCGAAGGAACAATTGGTTCTGGTGTTGTCCCTAGATCTTCAGTTTCTGGTAAAATTTTCATTGATATATCTCCCTCTTCAGAAATTATCTGATCTGCCGTAAAATTCTCACCAGTATAATTATTATAGGCTTGTAAATAATTATCAAAATCTATTTCAAATTCGTCCAAAAATTCAATTATTGTTTTAATTTTTTCCAATCTTTCCATATTATTAGTATTAAAATTCATAAGATTTGTTCTCCCAACCATTTCATCGAATACTATCATAGCACTGTTAACATTCAATCTGTTGTAATGATAATTTCCTGTTATTAAATTTCTGAATAATCCCAAAATTTGGTCAGCAATGGCAATTTTTTGTTGTTCTTCTTCGGAAATTTCTTTGAGCTCAGGAATTGATACTTCAACTTCTCCTTCTTCCGGACAAATAACTCCAAAGAAATCATCAGGATTATCCGATCCAGGATTGAAATAGTTAATTTCTAAAGTTTTGTCTTTATAAAATTCCATATTTTCGGGATGTGTATCAATTTTTTGCAACAATTTAGATCTTATGAGACTTATAAAAGTTTTGTCTATGTGTCTTGCACCTTGGTTAAAAAGTTCAACCATTTGTGCTATTGAACTGACTACTTCATTTGAAATTTTAATCTTTATACCGAACTTTTCTTTGAAACTAACCCTTAAAGTTTCAAATGATCTCATTACTATTGGTTCATATTCCGCAGCTGTAAGATTTTCGAACTCTATAAATGTAAGTCTATTCATGAATGATTGATCATGTGGTATAACACCAGTTATAGATTTTGTCTTGTCTTCAAGTTGCACACCATCTCTTAGTATATATTCATTAGAAGTTATAATAAACATAACTCCACCACATAACACTTTTTGTCCGCCGACAGTAAACTGTCCTTCATCTAAAATTTTTCTAAAAATCTCGTCAAGTTGTGGTGACCACATCTTATCATATTCATTTATTATTACAAATTTTCCACCACTTTGTATATAATCACACAAACCGCCACCACGCATATTTTGACTATTCATACGTCCCGAACTAGAACCTACACCAAAGAAAAGCTGATATGAAATATTTTTTTGTGTAAGATCAATATCCGATGCAGATATAACAAAAGGATTTGGGTCTTCAGATACTGCAAAAGGCAATAAGCTAGCTATCTGAGTTTTTCCTACACCAGATGGTCCATAGAAATATAATACAGTAGGTTGAGGATGATCACTATCTCTGCTAAAAGCATATTGAATCATCTGACTTCTTATTAATGCTTTTGCCTTTATTTGGCCACTAATGTATCCAAAAACATCATTTAAATTTTTTATAGAAGTTGTTACATCTAAAGGGATTGTGTCCGGAACAAGAACATCTTGAAGAGATTCGCCAATTTCTCGAACAGTATATTTAAGCTGAGGTATAACATTTACTTTTTTTGCAAGATCTAGTAAATCAACAAATTTTCCGTACAAAAATTTTCCTGATGCAACAACACCTGCTATTGCTTGGATAGGGGCAGTAGCTAGAAGTGTTTTTGATAAAAGATTTTCTTTTGATTTTGCTATCAGCTCAGTTCTTTCATTGTTATGTTGCACGATTTGTTTACCTAAAGTATCAATTTCAGCGCCCTCTTCTTGAAATTTTTTTCGCAAATCAGCTATTTTCGTGTCAATATCTTTAATTTTCACCTTGGTGTTTTCTGTTTCTTGTCCCCAAGGCGTGTAGTTATCATAAAGATACTTACCACCAACTACGATAGCGAAAGTAGATGCTATAATTCCTATAATCTTGAGAACTTTAATAACAGTTTCTTTGGCTTTACTAGGATCTTCCTCTTTTGCAGCAGTGCTCCCGGTGCTTTGTTTGTACCGATCAAGTACACCTTCACCTGATTTTGCATATACAGAGGAAGAAAAGCCAACATTTACCATTGCTGTAAGAGAAGCTAAAACAACTGCTAAACTCTTTTTTTTAAAATCCTGATACTTGCCGCCTACCACATTATCCAATTCCTTGTTTTTTAAATTCTTCATTTTTTCAACAGAATTTTCTTTTGATTTAATAATTTTTTCAAAAGATTCTAATGCCTCATTTGCAAATTCGTAAAATTCCTTTTCTCCTAGACTACTATCCTCTAACAAAAAAACAGCGTAAATTTCTTCAAGATTTTTACATTTAATTAATTTTTCATAATTTTTTTTGTTATTTATCACATTATTAAATATTTTTAATGATTTATACAACAATAATTCGCCTACTTTCTCTATTTTTTATATAAAATAACTCGACATTTTGTTATTGTACTACTTAGTTATAAACAAATCAAGCCTATATTCGCTAATATAAAATTTTATATACGTTATACAAAAAAATAATCTTTTATGTATAAATAAATTTTTTCATAGTAAATGATCACTAAAAACTAATCAAATATAATCAAAAAACAATAAAAAAACTTTGATTCTCGATTTGAATTGACACCTAAAATTTTGATAATCAATTTAGTTTCAAAAGAAATCCAACTAAATTATATCAAAAAAGTATTTATAAATTCTAAAATTTCATCAAATGAAAATCAATTTTTTACGAAATACACAAAAACAAAAACCGTAATCTTGTTCATAATAATATCATTAAATGAATTTTTTTCAAAAAATAAAGTGTTGTATTTGCATAATCTTGTCAATTTCTCTATGCCAAGGTTTTGTAATGATCTAAATAATATGTTTTAAAGATTCACTTCGCCAATAAAGTGTAAACGGTCATCGTCATATGTAATTTACACTTGAAAAAATGATATTTTTTATCTTTATTCGATCTTTCTATATGATTACGGTTTTACTAAAATTTGTATTCAAAAATTTGCATAAACACTAGTTAAAATCCCAAAACACAAATAAAACAAACAGAGAATTTTTACTATGTTTATCAACGAATACCTTTGTTATTGTTTTTGTATTTAGCGTTTAATTTGGCAACCCTTAAAAAACATTGTTTTATTTTGACTATCAAAAACGGACAGCGGAAACAGCCATTTGGATTTTAAACAAGAAATTCTTCTAAATTTTCAATAATCCGTTTTTCCTGTGCCATGTTTATTTAAATTTTTACTCTTAAAATTAAATTAGAAACATAGTTTCAAATAGCCTTGAGGATTGTACGTTTAATTTGTTCAATCAAAACATAAATTTGAATTTTGCAGTTATTGTGTTTTTCACTCTTCCCTTTTTTAACTGTCCGATCCATTACACGCTGTGTTATAAAACTGGATAAAAAATTGTAAAGTGATTTATAAATTTTTAGAAATGGTTCAAGCAAAAAAACAGGATGATAATTTCTCTCTACAACTGAAGTTGAGGAGTTCTTCCAAGTTTCCAGCCATTTTAAACCACGATGTGTATTCCGATAGTTTTTGCTGATTTATTTAATTTTAGAAGTAACTATTTACTATCAGCGTAAAACCCAAACTTTTTATATTAAATGCCGCTAGATAAAATAGACAAGCAAAATTCTACAACTATACTTTTGTTTTAACTTTTTTTCCTCTAATTCATACTAAAATAACACTTTTTATTTTTAGTTATCAATTTAAGATGAAAAGAGTATAATTTACTTAATGCACTGCTATTTTAGTACACAAAGGAAAATTTAAATGAATAAAAAAATAGACTTATTTGGTATATTACAAAAAATTGGAAAGGCTTTTATGTTTCCCATTGCACTTTTACCAGTTGCTGGTTTATTACTAGGTCTGGGTGCGTCTTTCACTAATCCTCAAATGATTAATTCGTTTCATTTAGATTGGCTTTTAAATGAAAGCAGTTTTTTGTATTTTATATTAATAATATTAAAAGATACTGGCAGTATTATTTTTGCAAATTTGCCCATATTTTTTGCGATGGGAATTGCATTAGGATTTGCCAAAAAAGAAAAAGCAGCAGCTACTCTATCATCAGCGATTGCTTATTTAGTTTTTAATCAGACTATCTCTTCTTTGTTAAAATTGACCGGTAAATTGAATTCTGACAAAATTTTAGAAGGGGCTATTGGAACTACGTGTGGTATACAAACTTTGCAAATGGGAGTATTCGGAGGAATATTAGTAGGATTTGCAGTTGCTTTATTACATAATAAATTTTATAAGATAAAATTGCCAGACATGTTATCTTTTTTTGGTGGAATCAGATTTGTTCCGATAGTTTCTTGTTTTTTTCATATTTTTATAGGAATTTTGATGTTTTTTATTTGGCCACATATTCAAACAGGGATTTATTTACTTGGAAATTTAGTGTCAAACACGGGTTACATAGGAACTTTTGTTTATGGAATAATAGAACGTTCTTTAATTCCTTTTGGATTGCATCCTGTTTTTTATATGCCTTTTTGGCAAACTGGAGTTGGCGGAACAGCAATGATAGACGGAAGTTATATTTCTGGTGCTCAAAACATATTTTTTGCTGAATTAGCTTCACCAAATACAATACGTTTTGACATAAATGCGGCTAGATTTATGGCCGGAAAATTTCCTTTTATGATGTTTGGATTACCAGCTGCAGCTTTAGCAATGTATTCTGTTGCTAAAGCTAATAAAAAAACTATTGTAAAAGGATTATTATTATCTGCCGCCTTGACTGCTCTATTGACAGGAATAACCGAACCTATAGAATTTACTTTTTTGTTTGTTGCTCCAGTTTTGTACGTAATACATTGTGTTCTTGCTGGATTGTCATTTATGATTATGCACATGTTTAACATTCCTATTGGTCAAACTTTTTCTGGTGGATTAATAGATTTTTTATTGTTTGGAATACTTCAAGGAAACGATAAAACAAATTGGTTGAGAATGATCCCTGTAGGAATTTTGTACTTTATTTTGTATTATTTTCTATTTAAGTATTTAATTAAGAAATTTAATTTTATAACTCCAGGTAGAGAAGAAGATACAGTAAAAACGAAATTATACACTAAAAAAGATATTGTAAATTTAAAAAATAAAAATAATATGTCGGAAATTATAGTTTTAGGTTTAGGCGGGGTAGAAAATATACTAGATTTAGATTGTTGTGCAACTAGATTAAGAATAGCAGTTGCAGATGAATTAAAAGTAAATGATGAAATTTTGAAACAAACTAATTATTCGGGAATATTAAAAAATGGAAAATCTATACAAATCATATATGGTCCAAAAGTTTCAGTTATAAAAACAGAAGTAGATGAGTATATTTCAGAGTTAAATTAAAATTATATATAATTTAATTTTATAAAAATTTTTCATGATATAATAAGAAAAAATGCATACTTTATAGAATTTACAAAGTAAAGCAATCTTTTTGTGTTTATTTAGAGACGGTTTTTTTATTTATTATATTTTTTGTGAAAACGAAATTTTGGGATTCTTTGTTTTTTATTTCTCGGTTTGCTCTACAAATGAAAATATTCTTATGAATAAAAACTTCACGCATATACACTTTTCAACATAAAGTTATCATACAAATAAAATTATATTTTTGATTTACCAATTATTTTCTTGTTATATGACTTACAGTGATTTTCCCCAGAAATTTTACACTTTTACTACATTTAAAAAATTTTTTAATTTTTCAACCATATCAGTTTTCTCCCAACTTACATCCAAATCTTCTCTACCCATATGACCATAAGCAGCTAATTTTTTATAAATTGGTTTTCTCAAATCTAAATTTTTAATAATAGCAGCAGGACGTAAATCAAAAACCTCTTGAACTATTTTTTCAAGTGATTTACCAGAATATTTTGATGTACCAAAAGTTTCAATCATAAAAGAAACTGGATGTGCAACACCAATAGCATACGCGATTTGTACTTCACATTTTTTTGCTAAACTCGCACAAACAATATTTTTTGCTACATATCTTGCCGCATAAGCTGCACTGCGATCAACTTTTGTAGGATCTTTTCCTGAAAAAGCGCCACCGCCGTGCCGAGAATATCCACCATATGTATCAACAATAATTTTCCGACCTGTTAACCCTGAGTCTCCAACTGGACCACCGATCACAAATCTACCTGTTGAATTCACCAAAATTTTTGTATTTCTGTCCAACATATTCTCTGGAATTATCCATTTAATTACATGCTCAAGTATCCCTTTTTGAATCGTTTTTAATTTCACTCTTTCCTCATGTTGAGCAGAAACCACAATCGTATCAATACGAATTGGGTTACCATTTTCATACTCAAACGTAACCTGCGTTTTACCATCTGGATAAAGATAATTTAAAATCTTTTCTTTACGAACCTGCGCCAATCTCTTTGCTAACTTATGTGCCAAAGATATTGAAATTGGCATAAATTCTGGAGTTTCATCACATGCAAAACCAAACATTACACCTTGATCTCCGGCACCAATTTTGTTTTCCGACTCTTCTTTTCCAACTTTCATTTCAAGTGAGCAATTAACTCCTTGAGCGATATCCTTTGACTGCGCATTAATTGAAGTTATTATTGCACAAGTATTGCCATCAAAACCATATTTTGGATTATCATAACCAATTTCTTTTATAACTTTTCTAGCTTCTGTTGCAATATCCACGTAGCACTTAGTAGAAATTTCACCCATAATATGAATTAAACCAGTAGTTGCAGTTACCTCACATGCCACATGTGCATATGGGTCTTTCTCCAAAATAGTATCCAAAATAGCATCCGATATTTGGTCACAAATCTTATCTGGGTGACCTTCGGTTACTGATTCAGAAGTAAAATAACTTTTGCTTATTTTTATCAACCTCTTTATTAATTTCCATTTCTTTCATTTAAAGTTTAATATAACTATTATCACAAATGTAAATGATACTTATCTAGTGTATTATGATTTTACACTTTTTAATTCTAAATTCTATAAAAACTTATTTTAACGATAAAAAACACAGATTTTTGATAGCGATTGGGAAATTCTATTTAACTGAAATATTAACAAAATAATTACCATATATCCAAATATCAGATAAACTTCTAAATTTGACACTTATAGGAATTTCTAATTGGCTTAAATCTGAGTTTTCTTCTAAATCAGCCTCTCCATAGACATCTTGAGATTTCAATTGAGTTATTTTTGACTCAGGACCAATAAACTTTACAAATAATCCTTCGTTATATAGCTTTACGGATTTATTTTCGGGAACATTTAAAAATTCAAAGTCTGTTATCCAAAGTGTCTTTTCTTTAAAATTATTTAATAAAAAACTAAGTTTAACCGTATAGTTATTATTTAAAACCTTACAATTTTCTGGCAAATTCATTCTTAATTCAAAATTAGTTTTATTTAAATTCACTTTTTCTAAATCTATATAATCTAGATTTATTTGATTTAAATCTTTAACTATCTCTTCAGGACCAATTATTTCAACATGTTCAGGATTAATTTTTGTTATATTTTTAATATTTAGATTTTCAGGAACATTTTCAAAATTAGGATTTATTTTGACAGTTTTTTTGACAAACACTGGAATAGTAACTTCTATTTCAGAAACAGAACAATTGATATTTTTAGTTGAAATAACTTCATTGTAACTATCAAGCAATAAAATAGGTGTTTTGAATTTATAATAGTTTTTTAATTCTTTATTTATATTTTCTTTGATTAATACTTTTTTTACTCTGGACATCTCAGTTTCTGGACCAGAAAGAATAACTTTTTCCTGGGATAATATCTGATTTCCAGTGAAATACTCAGAATTAGTCTTAAAATTTATTTCTTTTTCTATTTCAAATTCTGCTTCTATATATCTGTCTACCATAATAATTATAAAATTTGGTTTTACTTCCGATGCAAATTTATAATCTGTCAATAGACTTGATTTTTTGGCTGTTAATTCCAAAGTATAACTTCCAGGTTTTATAATATCATTTATAATTTGAGATGCTGCAACTAATATATCATTCTTTGTAATTTTACCAACTATTAATCTATTCCCGGTTACATCAACTTGAGTTTTTACATCTTGACCACTGAATATTCTAAGTCCGTTTTCTACTGCAAAATTAGATAAGCTAATATTAACAGGTATATCATATATTGTTATAGGATGACTTTCAGTGTCATTTATAGAAACTACTATCCAGATAATAAAAGACAAAATAACTGAAAATACAACTATAAATTTTTTATTGTAAAATAATTTTCTAAAATCTAGATTAAATATCTTTCTTATCCCTATCATTTTTATTCTCTTTTCTTAAATTTTTCATTATAAAATTAATTCTATGCTCTTTTTCTCGTATTAATATTTTTTCTAATTTTTTCTTTAAAATTTCTTTGTTTTCTACTTTAGTTAAAACTCCATTCTGAACTATATGAATATTTCCAGTTTCTTCTGAAACTGTCAAAACAACACAATCTGAAATTTCGCTTATTCCTAACGCGGCTCTGTGTCTTGTTCCAAATTCATTATTTAAATCTAAGTTTTTGCTCAAAGGCAAAATACAGCTAGCTGAATATATAAAATTATCTTTCACAATGACAGCTCCATCATGCAATGGTGCTTTGTTATAGAAAATATTAGCTAATAATTCAAAAGAATATTGAGCTTTTAAAATAATTCCTGTAGAAACAAAATCTCCTAATTTAGTCTTTCTTTCAAAAACTATCAAAGCACCTGTTTTAGATTTTTGAAAAACTTCAGTTAAATTTATGGTTATATTAATTATTTTTTTGTAAATTTTTATTTTAGAATAATTTTTTTTTAAGATGTTATTTATATCCCAATAACTCCCTAAATTGCTTCGCCCTATTTTTTCTAGTACTTTTCTCAACTCAGGTTGAAATAATACCAAAATAGCAAGAACACCGAATTGAGAAAAATTGTTTAACATAGTAATTAGCATTTTAAACTTAAAGTTGTAAGATAAAATATAAATTAATATAAATACAAAAATACCTTTTATGAATTGTTCTACTTGAGTTTCTCTGATGAATTTTATAAATTGATATATAAAAAATGAAACTATTAAAACATCGAAGAAATCAGAAAAACTAAAAGTTTTTATTAAACTGAATATAATACTAAAATTGAATAGATTATATAAATTTTCCACACTTTTTAATACTCCTGCTTTTTTATATTATAATCCTGAAATTTAGTAAAATAAACTATTGAATTTTTATAAAATAGATACATAATTAACTTGTGAATATTTTTAAGTTTAAGGAGAAAGATAACCAATGAAAAACTTGAAACCTTTAAATGACAATAGTTTATCAAATATTATAAGTGGTGGCATAAACATTAATTTTAGCCTTTTTAGTTTTAGTAATCATAATTATAACTGTTGCGGAAGTTCCTGAAAGGTCAAACCCATATTATATAACAGTATTTTTAAGTGGTGTTTTGGTTTCTATTATTGGTTTGTGTGGAACTTACATTGGATTACGTGTGTGTATAGAAAAAGGACCTTTCAAAAAATGGAGCGATGAAGTAGATAAAAAAAAATAAATACCAATTTATATAGATATTCTGATTTAAAATAAGCTGCGATAGATTCTTAAATTGTTAAATAATTTTTAGAATTAAAACACAACTAATCTTTTAAATTTGACCGCGTTTACAACTTCATTCTTAACACAACTTGACAGTTTTGCACAAAATTTTGCTGAAGAAAGTTTAGGAAAATTGATTGTACAATAACATAATCGACCAAATCATTCACTGAATTTATGTATTCATAAGTTGTTTTGGAAAGCAATTTCTGTTGTTCAACTGTTAATAACAATTTAAATTGAAACGTTATCATTTGTTTTTCCTTTCAGATGTTTTTTGATTTATGAATCCTATATTGTGAATCTATTTCAATTAGCAAATGCACGTGATCTGGCATTATTTCCATCTCAATTATGTATACTTGTATTTCCACACATGTTACTGTTATCAACTTTTTAACCGAGCTTCAATCTCTCCGACCAAAACTTTTCGTCGACATTTTGGACACCACACCACGTGATATTTACACGAGTATACAACATTATTATTTGATTTGTATTTTATAGATCGTATTATATCATATGCTTGTAATATAATACAAGTCTTTTTAAAAAAAAGATAAAAAAACATTACAATATCTTGTGCCTTATATCCCCATAGCGGGGCTTCACGCTACTTTTGGTAAATATTTTTTAAAATAAAATTATTAAATTTTAAATTTAACTTTTTGTTAAGAACTCCTTCAGGGACAACGAAAAGAAAAATTTGGTATCATCAAATAGTGATTTGTCTATAAACTTTTCTTTTTTTAGAGATCTAAATAAAAATAAAAAAATTTTAGTCTTGAAATTTGTTTTGATTTATGATAATATTATATTATCAGATAAAAAAGGAGTAATGCATTATGAATATAAATGATAAATATTTAGAGTCAATTGGAAAAGATAGAAATTCAAAGGAGTTGTTTTATAAAATGAAATTAAAAGAATTAGACATCAATGAGATGGAAAAAATTGTTGGTGGTGGCTATTTGGGGACCACAATGAAAGTTATTGGAACCTTAGCAGTTGTGGCAGTTGGGTCTATTTACTTACATGATTCTTATTTAAGATATAAGCAAATTACGAAACGTGGATCTGTAGTTGAAGGGGTTACCAATGTTTTTGGTGAACTTGCTAACGGTATCGATGAAATTGCAAATGCAAAATTAACAAAAAAATTTAATAAACTTAATGCACCAAGTGGTTGTATCTTCTTCAATGGAAGTTCTATTGATTGGGGTGCCAAAAATATTTTTATACCTTTGGAAAATTTTTTCTAAATCAAATGTTTTTTGTTGATAATACCAAAGAGGTAATTGAAAATACCGGGGTTGTAAATTTTTTGAATGGCGTTTTAAGTTTCCCTAAAATATTTAGATAGGATTAGAGTTTGCAAGATATATAGACGAAAAAGTTACAATATATTTATACAAAAGACTTTATTTTTAAATATTCATTAAGTCAGTTTTTGATATTAATATGGCAATTACGTTTTAAAAAAGCTGGATTTAAATTCATTAAAATTATTTAGATATTGAATGTCTTAGTATAAGTTTGAGAAAAAAATACATGATTGCATTAGATCTTGAAAATTACTTTAAATCTAAATTTTGATTTAAACGCTTGTTTTGTACAATTTTTTCAAAATTTCATATTAATTTGTACTATGTGCTTTTGTGGTATATTATATTATTTTATTGTATTATCTTATTTGATGATATTAATTGAAAATTTAAAATGTTAGAAAATTTCTTTTTTGGTTTGACTGGGTTTATTTTCATGAAAAATGCTCTTTCGGCAATGATTTTAATTACCCCGTTATTCGGAATTGTAAGTACAATGATAGTTAACAATAAGTTATCTTTTTTTTCTGATGCTTTAGGTCACTCAGCATTAGCAGGGATAGCTATAGGTGTGCTTTTGGGTATAGGAAATAATATGGTTTCTATAATTATTTTTTCTGTGTTTTTTGCTCTTCTAATATCACATGTGATAAATTCAGAAATTTCTTCTTCTGATACTATAATAAGTATTTTTTCATCTGTTGGCATGTCAATAGGAATAATTTTGTTATCTGCAAAGGGAAATTTTTCAAAATATTCCAGTTATTTAATTGGTGACATTTTATCTATAACTCGTAGCGAAATAAAAATACTCTTTTTAGTTCTAATATTGGTTATTTTTTTGTGGTTGATATTTTTTAATAAATTAGTAATTTCAAGTTTAAATTCAGAGTTAGCTGTAAGCAAACAAATAAATGCAAAATTCTATAAAAATGTATTTTCAATTTTAATAGCATTAGTAGTGGCAGTTTCTCTCAAGTCTGTTGGGATGTTAGTTATAAATTCACTTTTAATATTTCCAGCTGCATCAGCAAAAAATATAGCCGAAAACACTTTCAGTTATCATATTTTTTCTATATCTTTTTCAATTTTATCAGGAATAATTGGCATTATTGTTTCTTTTTATCTAGGGATTTCAACTGGCGCTACCATAGCTTTGATTTCCTCATGTATTTTTTTCATTACTTTTATATTTTCAAGGAAATAGTTATTAACATTTTTTGTAATATCTTTTTTTTTTTTTTCATAAAATTTTTAAAATGAAAAAAATATATGTTTATCTATTCATACTTTTAATTATTTTATCTATTTTTTTAATATTTTTCTTCATTAATAAAAATAGATCTGATTTTGATATTCCAAACTTTAATCAAGAAGATATGAAAAATTTGACAGTGATTCAGGGAAAAAACAAATATAAACTCGAAACTAATATCGACATTATAAGCTTTATAAAATTTTTAGAACCTAAAAATTTAAAAAATCTTATTTTCACTTTTGAAGACAACAAAATAAAAATTTCAAAAGATAAGCTGGATTATGAAATGGAAAATAAAAATTTAGATAAATTATCTTTTGTCAACTGTATATTTCAAATTTTTAATATTTTAAGAAATCCTAAAGATTTTTTAATTAATAGCTCCAAAATAAACAATAAGACCATTATGATTTTAAAATCAGATTTTGGAAATTTTGAAGTAACACTTGATAATAAAAATATAGAAAAAATTTCCATACCTGAAAAAAATATAGAAATTATAACTATATTGACTAGTTACGACTAAAATCAATGGCTTGATATTTATGCCAAAATTGGATTCTAAGTCAGAACATCTTACGCCTTATTTATGTTTAAATGATTTATTTCCCATCTTTCGTTCCAAAATCTAAACAAATTTGCAACGGCGGAAAGTACTTATAATCATCGCAATTTAAAATGATTAGTTATCACGTCAAGAACAGAATTGAAAAATTTACGATTTCTCCTTAACCATTTTTTAAGGTTAGCACCTTTGTGTTCGATTGGATTTTTAACCGGAGAATATGGTGAAAACCATGAAATGCGACAATGATAAAATTTTGCAATCGCGTTCTAAAGCCTTTTTTTCATGAAATGAAGCATTATCCATAACAAAAACACTTTTTGGCTAAATTTTCATACACAAATGCCATTCGAACCAAATTTTAAACTATTCGAAATTTGTGTTCCAATTGTAGACAAATGGCGCAATTATTTTATTTTCGAGCTTCGGAACATTTTTTATTTGTCCAACAACGACGCTTATGCGTTTAAAACGTCTCCTGGAACGAAATCCAAGTATTTTTGTGCCTTTTATACTCCACGCATGTTCGCGAAACATATATGCCGACTTCATCAATATAAATAATTGGCGTGTTTTCGAGAATTTATGCCAATTTTTTGTCACGCTCTGAATACGTAACTACTTGTTTTTAAACGTATTTTTAAACGCACTAGCGCTGCAGAAACTCCCGAAGTTGTGCTGCCAACGCTTTCTGCAATGTCTTTCAAGTATGCGGACGGGTTTTCGTTTATGTAGGAAATTAATTTTTTAGAATCAGTTGACGGTTGAGTTTTTTATTGTCAAGCAATCCTGTTTCTGATTTTAATTTTTTCACCTCGTTATTGTCGCCATTTCTACTTCAAAAATTGCGCATGCTTGTTTGTGCTCTTGCCCTTTTGCGATGTATTTGAGAACTCGTTCTCTAAAATCTTTACTATATGCCATCTTTACTAGATCATAACAATGTTATTAATCATTTTCATGTGAGGGCGCTATATAAACAGTTATTAACTTTTTTCGTAACGTTTTTCCATGTAAGTTAATTAACCGGTCACAAGATATGGATTTTGTAAATTTATGACTTTTTATAGTATTGCTTACCGCCAAATCTTCAACAGCAATAGTGTCAATTTTTTATAAGAAAATTACTGAGATCATGATGAAAATGTTTTTGTCTGCTCATTTTTCTACATTTAGATAATACTTTTTCCTAAGTTAGTACCAATAATTTTATCTGTGAGAGCTCAAATTTCACTTCCGCGAAAAATGATACGTAATGAATATTTTAAATTTTTTCTCATGTATTTAATATATCACAAATTTTTAAATATCTTAAAATTAAAATATAAAAAACTTTTTTACAAAAATTACTTAATAATTAATTTATGATAGTTTATTCTAAATATTCTCTAAGTCTTCTGCTTCTGCTTGGATGTTTTAGTTTCCTTAAAGCTTTTGCTTCTATTTGTCTTATCCTTTCTCTGGTGACATTAAAAGCCTGACCTACTTCTTCTAGAGTACTTGTTCTACCGTTGTTTATTCCAAATCTCATAATCAAAACTTTTCTTTCTCTAGGAGCTAAAGTGTCTAAAACTTGTATAATATGTTCTTTAAGCAGAGCTTGCGACGCTTTATCAATTGGTTTTTGAACTTTTTCATCTGGTATAAAATTACCTCTACAGCTGTCTTCTTCTTCACCAATAGGAGATTCAAGAGAAATAGGATCATGTGCAGCCATTAAAACATCTTTTACTTTAGCGACTGTTAAATTTAACTCTTTTGCTATGTCTTCAGGAGATGGTTCTTTTCCCGTGTGATGCATTAATTGAGTTGCTACTCTTTTAACTTTATTTATAGTCTCTACCATATGAACAGGTATTCTTATAGTTCTAGCTTGATCGGAGATTGCTCTAGTGATAGCTTGTCTTATCCACCATGTAGCATAAGTTGAAAATTTAAATCCTTTTGTATAATCAAATTTTTCGACTGATTTCATTAAGCCCAAGTTACCTTCTTGAATCAAGTCTAAAAATTGTAGCCCTCGACCTAAATATCTTTTTGCTATACTTACTACTAGCCTTAAATTACACTCAGATAATCTTTTTTTGGCCCAGTCATCACCTTCTGAAACTCTTTTAGCTAATTCCAATTCTTCTTGAGGTTTTAATAAAGTTATTCCACCTATTTCTTTTAAATAAGATCTAACAGGATCATCTGTGAGAACAATATTTCCAAAAATTTTTTTTGTACTAATTTCTTGCTTTTGATCTAATAAAACATCATTTATTTCATTGATCATATCTTCTGGATTAGATTCTGTTATTTCAATTCCTAAAGATTCTATTAAATCATATAAAACCTCAATTTGTTCTGGCTCAAAATCTGTTTCACCCATGGCATCTAATATATCGTCTGTAGTAATTTTACCTCCAGCCTTGCCGATATCTACTATTTTTGAAATTATTTTTTCCTGAGAAATATCCATTTTTCCGTCCTTGTTTTTATTTTTTCAGTTTTTTCAATTTTTCTATATATCTTTTTAACTCTATTTTTGTGACATTCTTATTATTTTTAATTTTTTCCCTTTCATTTTCTTGTTCTAATTTAATTACATATTCTTTTATAATCTCAATATTATTATTATCTTCAAAATTACAAATTATATTAGTAATTTTACTTATATCATCAGATGAAAATTTCTTTGATAAAATGTTATCTAGAGTTAAATCTCTATTTTCTAGTATCAAATCTTTTAATGCTTTATATAATTTTTTATTAAAATCACTTTTAAAAATATCTTCTGGAAGATCTATAAAAATATTATTTTTCACAATAAAATTTAAAACAGTTTCTTCTAATTTCGGTTTTTTTAATTTAATTAAATTATTTTCTGATCTTTTTAATTCGATATTTTTTATGTAACTTTTTTTATTTTTATCAATTTGGATCTTTATAGAAGATTTTTCGATATTCACTTCTTCGCTTAATCTGCTAGAATACAAATCTAATTCTATAGCATTTTTAATGCTAGACAAAATCTTACAAGCCTCTAAAGTATATTTTATTTTATCTTCTGGCTTTTGTAAATTAAAATTTAATTTTAAATTAGATAATTTATAATCTATGTCTGGAATTGAATTTCCTATTAAATTTTTAAATCTTAAAACTCCAAATGTTTTTATAAATTCATCTGGATCTTTTGAATTTACAAGAGGTAAAATTTTTACTTGAATTCCTGATGATTTTAACAAATCTATTGCTCTAAGAGTCGCACTTTTACCAGCTGAATCAGAATCGTAACATAAAGTTACTTTATCTGTATTTCTAGAAATTAATTTTGTTTGTTCTTGCGTTAGACTTGTCCCTAAAGTAGCTACAGAATTTTCAAAACCAGCTTGAAACAAACTTATAACATCCATATATCCTTCAGTTAGAATAAAAAAGTCTTTTTCAGATTTTCTTGCAAAATTAAAAGCAAACAAATTTCCACTTTTTTTAAAAACTAAAGTATCAGAAGTATTTAAATATTTAGCGTAATTTTTATTGTTATCTAATCTCCTACCACCGAAACCTATTATACTACTTTTCAAATCAATTATAGGAAACATAATTCTATTATTAAATCTGTCCACAATTTCACCACTATTAGTTTTTTTTGCTAAATTAGCCAAAATTATATCTTTTTCTAAATAATCTTTATGTTTTAAATGATTTAATAATTCGAATTTAGAGTTCGGGGAATATCCAATACCAAACTTTTTAATAATATTAACATTTAGGTTTCTATTTTTTAAATATTCCAAAGCAACTCTAGATTTTTTCAATTTTTCATGAAAAAATTTCGCACTTTCCCTATTTATTTCATATATTATACATTTATTTTTATATATTTCATTTGAAAATTCATTTTCTGGCACACTTAAATTTGATTTTTGAGCTAAAAACTTAACTGACTCAACATAATCTAGTTTTTCTATTAATTTTATAAAAGCAATCACGTCTCCACCAGTGCTACATCCAAAACAATAAAAAGAATCGTTATTTGGATAGACAAAAAATGAAGCTGTTTTTTCAATATGAAAGGGACAAATACCAATCAAATATTTACCGCTTTGTCTTAAGTCCACAAAACCAGAAACTACATCGGCTATATTATTTTTATATTTTAATTCTTTAATAAACTCTTCTGGAAAACTCATTTTATTAATAAACTGAAGTTACTGAAGATAGTTAACAAACTCTGCTTAAAATATGCTAAAACATAAGATATTATAATACCTAAAGCAGCAAATTCTACGCTTAAAGTTGAAAAAAAAACTTTAAAATTTGTTATACAAATAAAAATTACGTAAGTTATGTAAGTCGAAAAAGATTTTATTAATTTAATTTGTAATTTTTTACTACAAATTAACAGTGGCAACATTTTTATAACATATGCCATCATACTCATTAAAATCGTCGCTTTTAGTAATAATAAAGCTTCACTTCGCATTTCATTGTGTACTCCTTTTTTTATTTTCTGATTCAATTTCTAATGGAAAAAATATTAATTTCAAGGCTAATACTGTTACACCTAACATTAAAATTATCAAAGACAACAAAAACTAAACCTTGACTCTCTCACAACTAGAAACATCAAATCCATTCAGTCACTCCTTTACCTCTATAAGGGAAATCGCAGTAAGTATCTTGAAAATTTAACCATATTAAAATACGTTCCAGATAATTAAAAACTTTTATTTTTTTCGTCTCCAACACTCCCCCTTCAATGTTCATGGGCTCAACTAAAGAAACTGGTATTTCTGCTTTTTGTGCTTTAGTATTGAGCAAACTATACCAAAACTCTAAAAATTTAAAAAATACTTGTTTTTTACTATATTACAACTACTGATATTTGTCAAGAATTATTTTATATTTTGGAAATTACAGACATATACAGCAGGCTAAAACCTAATGTTTTACTCCGAACTTGTTGACACTCTGATTTTAGCCAAACAGAGTGTCAAATAAAAAGCTAAATTACTCAATATAACCTTAGTTTTCATATGCGCTATTATTCAAAAAATATCAGTATAAAAATTAATTTTTTTCATTAAAACGTTGTTTTACTGAAATTTTATCCCAGTTATTAGTGGATAAAGTATAAAAACCATTAATGAGCGCCGATATTCCTCCCGTAATTGTTACACCAGTAGCTACGTTAAAAAATGGTTCATCAGCTATTAGATCTTTTTTTATTTTAATTATTTTACCATAGGAGCTAAGCCAAGCCGCTGCGTTAAAAGATACTCCTGCACCAGTTATTAAATTTGACATTATAAAAGAGTCTATACTGGAACCGCTTTTAGACAATAAATTGTGAATATTGTTTATAATTGGTGGCAAACTCACTAATGTTGGAATACCAGCAAGTATAAAGCGAGGAAAGACTTTATCTACACCAGTACCACACTTATCATAATCCAACACACCACCAAACATTATACCTCCACCAAGTAAAATCGTCCATCCAGAAGATATTTGCACAATGGAAATCACGTTTTTATTCTTAATATTATCTTTAGTTGCTTGTATACCAAAGTTAGATACGATTAAAATAGTTTGTACTAAAATGCTTTTTAAACGTAAATTTTTTTTTCATTTTTTGAATCTACTCTTTAAATTAATGTATGTAAAATAAATCATGACTGTGATTCTATGACAATTTTTCTAAAAGGTCAATAGAAAATTATTTATTTAAGTTTTATGAACTTTCCTGGTTTTTCATGAATAGACTGTAGCAAGGTGAAAGAATGAGAAAGTTTAGACTGTTTTTGTATTTGATGCTTTTATTGTTAAGTTTATTTGCAATTTTTTATTTTTATCCAAAAAGAAATAATAAATCATTATGTAAGGTTAAATTAAATGAAGTTACTAGATCTGTTTTTTATAGTCCACAATACGTAGCTATGAAATTAGGATACTTTGAAGAAGAAGGAATAGATTTAGAAATTTCAGCTGGTGGTGGTTCTGATAAAACTATGACTTCTTTGGTTTCTAATCAATCAGATATTGTATTGTTAGGACCCGAAACTTGTATCTATGTTTCAAAGGAAGATCTAGAAAATTATCCTATTTTATTTGCTCAAATGACTAAAAGAGATGGAAGTTTTATTATTGGTCGCGAAGACACATTTTTTTGGGAAAATTTAAATAATAAAAAAATAATAGCTGGTCGTAAAGGAGGCCTTCCTGAAATGACTTTTAGATATACTCTTAAAAATAAAAATATAAATGATGCTGAAATTATTAATAATATTCAATTTGATTTAATGGGTTCGGCTTTTGCCAGTGAAATTGGAGATTATGTAAATTTATTTGAGCCTACTGCTTCTATGTTGGAATATAATAACAAAGGCAAAATTTTGAAATCAATTGGTTTAGAAAATGATGAAATTCCTTATACTTGCTATTGTTGCACGAAAAATTATTTAAATAATAATCCAGATGCTATTCAAAAATTTACAAATTCTATTTATAAAGGTCAAAATTACGTAAAAAATCATTCACCAGATGAAATTTTAGAATTAGTCAGTTCTTATTTTCCGGATTCCGATCGTGAAATTTTATTAAAATCTATTAAAAATTATTCAGAAGTTGGAGTTTGGAAAGAAAATCCTGTTCTAAATAAAAAATCCTTTGATTTGTTGCAAGATATATTAATAAATTCAGGCGAACTAGACAATAAATTAGATTTGAGTTCTATTTTAAATACAGAGTTTGCTAAAAATTCTGTACAAAAATTTGAGGGATCCAAAAATGAATAAAAGAAAAAAAATTGTAGAATTAAAAAATATTTCAAAAAGATTTCATACTCTTGAAAAAGAAACTTTAGCAGTAGATGATGTAAGTTTTGATATATATGAAAGAGAATTTTTAACTATAATTGGTCCCAGCGGTTGTGGCAAAAGTACTGTTTTTTCATTAATTTCCGGACTAATTAAACCGTCTTATGGGAAAATATATATAAACGGAAGAACACAAAATCCATTAGTTGCTTATATGCTGCAACAAGATTATTTACTAGATTGGCGGACTGTAGAACAAAATGTAGTCTTAGGCCTAGAAGTAAAAAAAACATTGTCTTCAGAAACTAGCGAATACACTAAAAATTTGCTTAAAATATATGGCTTGGGTAAATTTTTAAATCACCATCCTAATCAGCTATCTGGTGGAATGCGTCAAAAAGTTGCACTTATTAGAACTTTAGCTATAAAACCAGAAATTTTGCTTTTAGATGAACCCTTTTCAGCTTTAGATTATCAGACAAGATTGAGCATTTCTGAAGAAATACGTGAAATAATAAAAAAAGAAAAAAAGACGGCAATATTAATAACTCATGATATTTCTGAAGCGATAAGTTTATCTGATAGAGTAGTAGTTTTTTCAAATAGGCCAAGCAAAGTAAAAAAAATAATAAACGTAGAATATCCTGAAAAAAATCTTACTCAGAGTGAAAAAAGGAAATGCAAATGTTTTAATGAATATTTTGAAATGACTTGGAAGGAGCTAACAGAAAATGAATAAAAAAGAAAATTATTGTTCAAAAGAACATCTAATGTTTTTAAAATCTCAAAGAAGAAATAAATTAAAAATAGTTTTTTGGAGAATAAGTGCATTTTTAATATTTTTAATTTTGTGGGAATTAGCTGCACGATATAAATTTATAGACTCTTTTTTAGTAAGCTCACCGTCTAGGGTTTTAAAAACTCTAATAAATTTAAATAATAACGGTGAATTTTGGAGTAACATACTAGTTACAGTAATCGAAACAACCATAGGGTTTATATTTGGAACTATATTAGGAGTTTTAATTTCAATAATACTCTGGTGGTTTGACACTGTAGAAAAAATAAGCGAACCTTATTTAATTATACTAAATGCATTACCGAAAGTAGCTTTAGGACCAATTATAATAGTCTGGATGGGTTCTGGAACAGGTGCGATAATTACTATGTCTTTATTAATTTCAGTCGTAGTAACAGTTATTAATATCCTGTCAGGATTTAAAAATGTAGACGAAAATAAATTACTATTAATGAGGTCTTTCGGAGCAAGTAAATTTCAAATTTTACAAAAAATAATTTTACCTACAAATTTTTCAAATATAATTTCAACTTTAAAAATAAACGTTGGAATGTCATTAATAGGTGTAATTACAGGAGAGTTTTTAGTGGCTACAAAAGGTATAGGTTATTTAATAATATACGGCGGCCAAGTCTTTAAGTTAGATCTGGTTGTGACTGGAATATTCATACTCGCAGTTATAGCATCTTTAATTTATATAGCTGTAGCAAAATTAGAATCATATTTTACTAAATTTAGAAAATAATAAAAACCGTTAGGAATTAATTCTATATATTATAATAAAAAATATTAGTGAAATTATTAAAAACAACTATTTTATTGACATAATTAGTACAATTTAGTATTATATATTTAGAATTTTATGAATAATCTCTAAATTTGATTTAGGGAGTGATGAGTATATGCCAAGAATAGGTAAAGCAAATAGTAAAATAATTAATGAAATAGAAACAGATACAAAAGGCGGTGTTTTTGAAAAGCTACTTAATGAGGTAAATTCGTTCAATACGGATAATGTAAAACAAAATTTAGCGAAAAAATTTAAAAATGATGAAAAAAAAGGAAATATGAATTTAAGAATAAAATATTTAGTCCAGGCAAAATTGATAAATTAGATGATGGATTATACTGGGTAAAAAAAGGCAATCTGTAAAGAGTTAATCTATGTAAAAGATACTAATATTAGATTGGGAATTTTAACTTTGGGAAAAAAATTGCAACAAAATTTGGCGAACATTGAAAAAAAGGAATTCCTGTGAAAGAAACAGAAAAAGAAGAAGTTATAGGATTTTTAACTGACATAGAACCCTCCACATTAAGGAATTCGATTTCTAAAATTAAAAACGATAAATTTATGGATAAGATTGCTGCTGAGTCTATATAACCTATACTTGAAGAATACTTTTATGAAAAATTTTTAAAAATTAAGAAAAAATTTGGAATAAATTTTTCTAAAATAAAAGAAGGTAAGTACGAATAATGTTTTAAATTTAGAATATACTTAAAAAAATAATCAAATTTAACTTATACGAAAAACACCTGGTCATGCACGATTTGTGTATAAGTATTATCCAGGCAAAAGAATAAAAATTTATAGAGAAAAGGCGAAAAAATCGATAAATTTTAGTTTAGTCAGATGAATCGCCCCAAAATATAAAAAATGTTGACAAAAAAATAATAAATCGCTAATACCAAATGAAATACCATAGGGCTTCGTGGAAATTTGTGTTTGAAATGAAATGTGTAGCTTGCGGGGTAACCATAGAGAGCGCAAAACCAAGAACCTGTGCGAACCATAATAGATAACGGACTCATAAAAACAGCAATTAGGGTTGCAAAAATAAATATAATTCGCTTTCTATGGTATTTTTTATAAATTAGATTAAAATTTTTGAAAAAACAATATTTTGGCATTTTATTTTTTTTTCATAAATAATATAATATATATTATATATGTTTAGTTTTTCAAAAATTTTTAAAAATTCTAAGTTCAAAAATATTTTTGCACCTATAAGTGGAAATTTAATTAACATCGAAAAAATTCCGGATGAAGCTTTTTCACAAAAAATGCTTGGTAATGGAATAGGTATAATTCCTGAAAGTAACTTGGTAGCATCTCCAGTTGATGGTGTTATAGTTAACATTACAGGTACTTTACATGCATTCGGAATTCGTACTGAAGATAATATTGATGTATTGGTTCATATAGGAATAGATACTGTAAAATTGAAATCTCAAGGTTTTAAATGTTTTGTTAAAAAAAACCAAAAAATAAAAACCGGTGAGATAATAGCTGAAGTTGATTTGAATATTTTAAGAGAAAATAAATTTGAAATATGTTCTCCTGTTATAATAACAAACATGGATAAAATAAAAAATTTAAAAATTAACATTAACATCGGAAAAGTAGAGGTCGGTAAAAGTATTATAATGAGTTATGAAACTTTATAGAAAAATTGGTTGTATTTGTATTTTTTCTAATGCTAACTTTATAGTTTCATCTAACAATTCAAAATTTGAAACTAAAGAGTTAGGTTTTTTGATGTAGTCATCTTGTTCTAATGGTACAAAATAAATATTTTTCATATTTAAAGCCTTTCCCAAATTTTGCCCAGAGGTTCCAAGTGCGTCATTTGTTGCCAATACTATTACAACTGGTCTTTGAATTCTTAAGTGTGATTTTACTGCCATAGTTACAGGTGTATCTATTATTGCATTACAAATTTTGCTTAGAGTATTTCCTGTACACGGGCTTATTGTTATAATATCTAATAATTTTTTGGGTCCTATTGGTTCAGCCATAACTATAGTATTTATAATTTTTTTATTACAAATACTTTCTATTCTGTCATTAAAATCTTTTGCTTTTCCAAATTTAGTGTCTAAGCCAAAAGCGTTAAAAGACATTATCGGGAAAATTTCGTAATTCTTTTTAGACAAAATTTCTAATTGCTTAATAGAATTTTCAAAATTACAAAAAGAGCCACAAATTGCATATCCTAAATTTATTTTTTTCATAAATTCTCCTCTTTTATAATATTTAAGATTACTTTTTTCATTATTTCAGCAGCTGTATAAGGAGAAAATTTGCCTGGCAATCTCAAAGCGTGTATAACTTTCAAATTTATATTTTTAGCGAATTCAAAATCTGTACCGCCTGGTTTAGAAGCTAAATCTATTATTAATGAATTTTTATTTATACTAGATAATTTCTCTTTATTTAATATTAATTTTGGAACTGTATTAAAAATAGCATCAAATTTATTTAAATTTGGTAAATTTTCGGTATTTAAAATTTCATAATTAAATGCTTCTGCCCATGCGAAGTCTGTATTTTTTCTGGCACTGACAGCAACTTCAGCACCTAGTTTTTTTAATAAACTAGACAAAATTTTTCCTATATTTCCGAATCCAATAACTAAGCATTTTGATTTGCTTAAAATCTTTATAGTCTCTTTTATAACTATACTTATAGCAGCTTCTGACGTTGTCAAACCGTTTAAAATTTTAAAATTTGCATCATTAAAATAGTCTTTTAATATTATTTTTTTATTATTTAAAAAATCCATTTTTCTTGAAAAAACTATTTTGTCTTTTAATAAATCTACGTGTTTCTTTCTTATGGTTTCTAATACTTCATCTGGAACAGAAATTGAAAATATTATATATTTACTATTTATTATAGTATTTTCTAAACTGTCAAAAATCACATTTTTTTTAAGATTAAAATTGTTGTTTCCCGAGCCACAAATTCTAACTACATTATTGTCCGATAACATATTTGCCAAGTAGCAATTTTGTTCGTTATTATATATAATTCCAATTTTTTTGACACTCATTTTGACTAATCTCCTTAGAAATATAATATGAATTATAAAACATATTTGTTAACCAATTTTGTGATTTTAGAAGATTTTTCGGCGAAAATTTTATTTTCCAAGATCTATAGAGAAAATAGTATTTCAAAATTTAACGGATTATGTCCGTGCATATAGCAGTTTAGGCTGATTTCCTTTTATCAGAAACCACAGATGCTTTTATGATGTTTAAAGCACCGACTCGATCTCGGTGAGAGATATACCCACAGAATTTACAAGCATACTTCCGCGTGGTTTTTTTCGTTACGATTTGGACAATCTTGACTGGTATATTTTGGATCGACGTATTCAATTTTAATTCCAACCATTTTAGATTTATATTCAATAAAATTTGCCAAGCGATAGAAAGACCATGTATGCAGATTTTTGGCATTTTTACGTCTTGTTCTTGTCATTTGACGAATGTTCGTCAAATGTTCTAACCTAATAATTATAATACAAGTCTTTTTTTTAAAAAAAAAGAAAAAAACGTCACAATATCTTGTGTCTTATATCCCCATAGCGGGGCTTTACGCTACATTTGGTAAAAGTCGATATTTTTATCACTGTAACCACTTAGAATTTTCATAATCATTTTTTCTGATTAAAGTCTTTTTTAAATAAAATTTGGTGCGGATAACAGGACTTGAACCTGCACAGAACTCTCTACTAGGACCTAAACCTAGCGCGTATACCAAATTTCGCCATATCCGCTAAATACGCATTTGAATTAATATAACCATAATAAAATCAACATAAAATCCTCATGTAGAGGATTTTAATTTAGGATTTTCTACTTAATTTCTACTTGCGCCCCAACTTCTTCAAGTTTCTTTTTTAAATCTTCTGCCATCTCTTTGGAGATTTTTTCTTTAATGTTTTTTGGTACATTGTCAACTAATTCTTTTGCTTCTTTTAAACCTAAACCAGTTACATCTTTTACAACTTTTATAACTTTTATTTTATTGTCTCCGGCAGATTTTAATACTACATCAAATTCAGTTTTTTCTTCAACCACTGTTCCTGCCGTTGAAATTGACGGTGATATTGCCATTGTGGGGACAGAAGCCGAAACTCCAAATTTTTCTTCTAAAGCCTTCACTAGTTCGCTCAATTCTAGAACTGTTAAAGTTTCTACCTCTTCAATCAATTTTTCTATTTTTTCTGACATTTTGTAAAATCCTCCATAAAATTTTATTTTCTATAAAATGAACAATTTCCAATAGTTTTTCAATTTTCTAAATAAAATTAATAAGATTTAACTAATTGGCTATGGCTTTTTTGTGAGGCGAAAACCTTCCCGCTGTTCTTACGGTAATGTTGTTTTACGAACAACTTTTGCAAACCTATTTTCTTAAAAATTTTAAACATTTTTATTTTCAGAAATGGCATTTAAAACATAAAGCAAAGACTTAATTGTGTTACTAAGAATCGAAACAAATCCAACAATCGGCGCATTAAAACCTGACAAAACTTGTGAAACAAGAATTTCTTTTGATGGCAATTTTGCAAGATTTTCTATTTGTATTTTATTAATAACTTTTTTTTCCAGAAAACCCATCTTTATCTCAAAAAAACCATTATTCTTAGAAAAATTATACAATATTTTGGCGGGCAACACCGTGTCATTTTCACTTATAGCAATTGCTGTTGTCTGTTTTAAACAAACAGACAATCCAAATAATCCACAATCCTCAGAGGCCCTTTTTAAAACACTATTTTTAATTACAAAATAATCAACTTTTGATTCTCGAAGTTCTTTTCTTAAAGCAGTATCTTTTTCAACAGTTATTCCTTTATAGCTGACCAAGACACCGGCACAAGAACTCTTTAATTTCTCTGATAATTCAGAAACTTTTTTTCTTTTAATTTTTAATATTTTTTCACTTGGCAAATAAATTTTCCTCCCTTTTACAAAAATAATGGCAAAAAACGTAAACTATTTTTTTTAAAGATATAATACACAAAAACCAGTTTACATAAGAAAACTGATTAATATAATAAAATACTATAATAACACTTTCCTCGGTAAGCAATCATTTAAGCTTTTGCACTTACTGTCTTAAGAAAAAAAACAAAACCCACCACGGTAAAACACTGGTTTCACTTTATCTTGAGTAATATAAAACTCTATTCTGTTTATACACAATATTAAATATATTGTCAACTACTTTTTTTAAAAAATAATAAAAATAAAAAGACTATACACAATAAAAATATATCTAAAAAAACAGCTTGATTTTCAAAAATATTTATCAAAACCAAACCATAATAGATATATATAAAACTTTAGGTTTTGATCCGCTATTCTGCGCAATTCATATTAAGATCGAATTTACGTAAGTCCCACGGCACATAATTTAATGCTAGCGATTTGTTATTTTTTTGTCAACTTTTTTTCATACGACTAATTTTCTATAAATAAATTATACTCAATTTTATATAAAATCCCAACTTAAATATTGAAATATTTGAGTTTCTTATCGGTAATATTTTTAAAACTTTTATCACAATAAGTTTTATTTAGTGTTACTACATTTTAATTTTGTAATGGAAACAACAAATTGATAATTTTATTAATATTTTTTAAAAAAATTTGTTGATAAACATAAAAAAAATCATGTATAATTAAAAAGAAAGGAGTCAAAAAATTTGATTGAAATAAAAAATCTAGTAAAAAAATATTCTAATAAAACTGTTTTAAATAAAATAAACTTTACAGTCAGTGAAGGTGAAATTTTGGGTTTTTTAGGTCCGAATGGTGCTGGTAAGTCCACTACTATGAACATTATAACAGGTTATATAGCGCCTACTAATGGCACTGTCGTAATAGATGATGTTGACATAATGAAAAATCCAAAAAAAGCAAAATTAAAAATCGGATATTTGCCAGAGATTCCACCTTTATACATTGATATGACTGTAAAAAGTTATTTAGATTTTATGTATAATTTGAAAAAAATTAAATTTAGCAGACAAAATCATATTGAAGAGGTTTGTAAATCAGTAGAAATTCAAGATGTTTATAATAAAATAATAAAAAAATTGTCTAAAGGTTATAAACAAAGAGTCGGTATAGCTCAGGCTTTGCTTGGTTATCCGCCAGTAATAATTTTAGACGAACCTACGGTAGGGCTCGACCCAAACCAAATTATAAGCGTTAGAAAATTAATAAAAAGTTTAGGAAAAAAACACACTGTAATTATCTCTTCACATATTTTATCTGAAATACAGGCAGTCAGCGATAGAGTTGTAGTTATAAGTAAAGGAAAAATCGTTGCTGATAATACTGTAGAGGGAATTGAAAAAATGTCAAGCCGAGACAGTAATATTGTGTTGCAAATTGATGGTGATCAAGAAGAAGTTGAAAATGTATTAAAAACTGTAGAAGGAATTAAAAAAATTAAAGATATTTTTTTCAAAGAAAAAAATGTCTACGAGTATATTATAGAATTTGATACTAATATAGATGTCAGAAGAAATATATTTAAAATTTTATCTGAAAAAGATTTTACTATTTTAAAATTTGATATTGTAAAACCTAGTTTAGAGGACGTTTTTATAAAATTAACCAGTGCAAATTATGTAGAAAATAATAATAATGACGATTCTTTAAATTATATAAAAGATTCTGAAAATAACAACGGGAGTGGCAAAAATGACAGCAATATTTAAAAGAGAACTGGGTTCTTATTTTAATTCTATATCTGGATATATATTTATAGCTGTAATTTATTTTTTTAGTGGTATGTTTTTTTTTCAAGGAACTATCATGCAGAATAAAGCCGATTTAAATATGGTTTTCGAAATTTTGTTTTTCTTCGTGATTTTTTTAATACCTATTCTAACTATGAGATTATTAAGCGAAGAAAAAAGGATGAAGACAGATCAAGCGCTTTTAACGGCACCTATAGGCCCATGGTCTATAGTTTTAGGAAAGTATTTTTCAGCACTTGCAATTTATACAATGGGAATTTCTGTCACTTTAATTTACAGTATAATAATAGCTTTTTATGCTACACCAAACTGGGTAGAAATTATAGGAAACTTTATAGGTTTATTCATAACTGGGGCTGCTTTAATAGCGATTGGTTTATTTTTATCTTCACTTACTGAAAGTCAAGTAATTTCAGCTATAACTAGTTATGTAGCTTCTTTTTTGATTTTAATTACCGACGGAATAGCACAAGGAATCTTTGCAGGGAAAGATTTGGCTTACGAAATAGTCTCATACTTGTCTTTTTATAAGCATTATAAGAGTTTTACTACAGGATTGTTAAATTTAGCTGATATCGTGTTTTTCTTAAGCGTATGTGGTTTGTTTTTATTTTTAACAACCAGAACTTTAGAAAGAAAAAAGTGGAATTAGGAGGATTTAGAAAAATATGTTAAAAGATAATGATTTTTTAAAAAAATTAAAAGATCCCAGGGTGATTTATGGGAGTTTATATAATCTTATAACTATACTTGCAATATTAGCGGTAATTGTTTTAAATATTGCAGCTAAGATTTGTACAGAAAAATTTTCTTGGAATTTTGATTTAACCAGAAATAAAATATTTAGTTTAACTCAAGAAAGTGTAGATTATATATCTAAAATAGATAAAAAAATAGAAATAACAATTTTAAATTCTAAGGAAAAATTTGTTTCAGGTGACAATTATTATGCACAAGCTAATAGTGTTATAAATGAATATGCCAAATACAATGGAAATATAGAAGTCAAATATATAGACCTAGAAGGGAACCCGGGATTTGTAAATTCTTATCCAAATGAAAAACTATCCGAAAGCAATGTTATAGTAAAAAATTTGGATAATGATAAATACAAAGTTTTATACACAAGTGATTTGCTCAACATTCAACAAAGTTACTACGGTTCAACACCGACGTCTTCAAAAGCTGAACAAGCTATGACATCAGCTATTTTAAATGTAATAAGCGAAAAAAAATTAAAAATTAATTTTTTATCTGGCTTTGATGAAGAAGATTCAAGTTCTTTTTCGAGGATGTTAGACACTAATAATTATGAAGTAACCCCAGTAAATTTACTAAATGAAAATCTAAGTTCAGATTCTTTAGTTAGTATTTTTCATGCTCCAAAGAGAGATTTAGATATAGAAGCATTACAAAAGTTACGTGATTATTTAGAAAAGCCTAATAAACATTTAATAATTTTTTTACATTACGCACAAGCTGAAATTACGAATTTAAACAAATTTTTATCTGATTGGGGATTAGAAGTTTCTTCAGGTTTTGTTGTAGAAAAAGATTCTTCAAAGATCTTAATGTCAGGAAATTCTGGGAGTATACTTAATACATTAGTTGATTACGCAGATTACAGTTATACACAAGGCTTGAAAAATCCAAAAATACCGGTAGCAATGCCAGTTGCTAGATATATAAAAATAATAAAACAAGAGAACAAAATTGGAGAAAGTAATGAAAATGAGAGCGGAGAAAAAGAACCTGAAGAAGAAAGGATAAAAACTTTATTACAGTTTTCTAAGTCTTCTGTTATTATGCCAGAAAATGCTGATAAAGATTGGAACGCTGAAAAATCTGAAATTAAAGGTCCATTACCTGCTATGGTTTTGTCTAAAAACAAAAAAGAAAAACCAGAAGATGAATCTAGTATAACTCTCGTTGCTTCCGTGACTGCTGTTAATTCTCAACTTTTATCAAGATCATCTTTAAACAACTCTGCCTATTTTAATAATTATATTAATAAAATTACGCAAAGGGAAGACAACGGTATAACTATAGAACCTAAATCTATGAGTGGTCAAGAGCTTGGTATGAATGAGCAAACAGGTATGATTATAGGTGTGGTATTTGCTATAGCAGTTCCAATTTTGATAATAATAATTGGAATTGTAGTTTGGATAATGAGAAAAAAGTATAATTAGTTTTTGAAATTAAGGATATAAGTCGACAATATTTTGAAGAAAATATTAGATAATGTAGTTTATTCATGTAATTGTCATGTTGTTTGTTATCCTAAAAATGCCAAAACATCCCATATAGTTGATATTTCTGTCTATATAAACTATTAAAGTAAAAATGGCTGAGGGTATCAAACTTGAATATATAAATCCAAAATACACACTAGCCAAATTTGTCCTAATTGTAGCAAATTTAATCATGCGAAATTGCGTGTCATACTTATGGAGATAAAAATCGGTACTTCAGATATTATAAACGTACCTGTGATTTCGAGAATTAGCCTAAATTGTTGCTCGTACTGTTGTTAAAATGAAGTAATGACTACCTCATGTTTGTGTATACCCAAAAATCTCCCGAATTTATTCGCAGGGTGTTATAGTATGACTGTGTTAGACAAATTTTTACATTATCTGTTGCATTATAATAATGTTGGTAATTCATTATATTCATCTTCCTAAGTTCAAGTGTAAAATATATACCTGAAAATAAAATTTTTGTTTGTAAGGAATCATATAAAATGTAAAACTTTGTTTATATGTTTGCCACGTAATCAACATATTACAAAAGTGACAGGCACGCCTTTAGTGTAGCGCGTATGATCAAATAACAGAAGAATGTGTTAAAAATTCTAAACATAAATTCAAGGTGTACATATCGCAGAGTTATTTTAGAGAAGAAGATGTTTTTAAAATTCGTTTGGATGACATTTTTTTAGTTATTTTATAATTTTAGAAATTCTAAGTACCCTTTATACAATTTATAAATGTTATATTCTGATTAAAATATAAATTTGTCATTATTTATTTTATATTTTTTTCTATTTCTAGATAAACCTCACTAAAATTAATTTTTGTATTTTTAAAAGCTCTTTCTAATTTTTTTTTCTTTTTGGCGTTTTTAAAACAATTTATATTATTACAAATATAGGCTCCTCTGCCATCTTTGTTTTTTTCACAGTCTACAAAAATATTTTTTTTTAAATTTTTATATACTCTAATGAAACTATTTTTTTCAGCTCTTAACCCACAGGATATACACTTTCTAATGTTTATCAAATTAAAAATTTTCCCCTATTATATCTATTTTCCAATTTGTTAGCTTAGCTGCAAGCCTCACATTCTGTCCTTTAGCTCCTATAGCAAGAGATATTTGGTTATTTGGAACTAAAGCTTTGCAAGTGTGATCCTCAGAATTTAAATCTTTTATCCGCAATACTTTCGCTGGAGCTAACGATGCTGCAATAAAGTCTTCTAAATTTTCGACATATTCTATAATATCTATTTTTTCACCATTTAATTCATCTAAAATAGCATTAACTCTTGAACTATTAGCACCTATACAAGACCCAATAGCTTCAACATCTTCATTATTACTATAAACTGCTATTTTAGTTCTCGAACCTGCTTCTCGAGATATGGATTTTATAACTACAATTCCATTATTAATTTCAGGAATTTCATTTTCAAATAACTTTTTAACAAACTCCGGACTAGTTCTAGAAATCATAATTTTCGGACCTCTATCAGTATCTATAACATCTGTTATATAAACTTTTATATGCTTTCCTTCTTCTAGAACTTCAGTCCCAGTTTGCAAATTTCTAGGTAACACAACTTCAGCTTTTCCAATTCTAAGAGTTAAATTTCCATATTCATCATCAATTTTTTCGATTAAAGCTGTAACTATTTCACCTTTTTTTTCTGTAAATTCTTGTTTTAACAAATTTTTTTCTCCGTCTTTAATTCCTTGCCTAATCATATTTCTAACAGTTTGGACAGCTATTCTCCCAAAGTCTTTTGTTTCTAGTTTAATGTCAACTTTACAATTTAATTCTGCATTTTTATCTATTTCTTTAGCATCTTCTAAACTAATTTCTTTTCCTAGGAATTTAACATTTTCAACAACAGTTTTCTTCAAAATTACTACAAATTCATTGCTTTCTTGATTTATTTTTACTTCAACATCATCGTTACCGTCATAATTGCCTTTACATGCAGTAACAATAGCTTTTTTTATTTTCTCAAACATGAAATCTGCTTGTATGCCACTAGTTCTTTCCAAAAGTTTAAGAGATTCAAAAATTTCTTTGCTCATTATAAAATTCCCCCTGACTATATTTTTTCATAAATTTATGTATAAACTAAAAAATTAGGTCAACCCCTCGTAGACCATACACACATAAAAACACATATGAGCGTTATTTTATAATTTCACTTTATATATTCTAGTATAGTTATATACGTTTGTCAATAAAAAACAATTAAAATTTATTAGCTTGTTTTTTCTAGTAATAAAAAATATATTAAATACAAACCTAAAAATAAAAGCGAAAAATTATATTTAGATTTAATTAATATAATAAATCCCAAAATCAAAACAGGAATCAAAATAATTAAAGAAATAGCATTCAAAATGGTATTAGACAAATTCAAATCTAATTTACTACTCAAAACTATAGAAAAAATCTGTCCCCCATCTAAGCTGGAAATAGGAAGCAAATTCAAAATTCCTATGAAAAAATTTATATACATAATTTCATATATTAAGTTATTTTTTAAAATTAAATTCAAAATAAATGTCACAAACGAAATCACAAAATTTAATAAAGGTCCACCTAGTAAAACTGCTAAATCTTCTTTGTGATTTAAGTTATTTCTGTCTTTATCTACTATGTCTACATTAAAAAAATTTACATTAATTAAGTTTATCGTTCTTTTTTGGTATAAAATCACTAACATATGTCCAAGTTCATGTATCATACTCGAAACAAAACTTAACACAAAAATATAAGATTGATTTAGTATTACCGTCAGAGAAATAAAAGCTAAAAAATAAAAATTTAAATTAATTCTCAAATTACCAATTTTAAATAGTATTTTTATGACCAGACTTTATTTAATTTTTTTGCAAACTTCAGAGATATCTAATATATCTTCTATTAATAGTATAAAAAGTTCTATACAAGCAATTATTTAAACTAATTGAAAAAAATTTACCTAGAATGACAATCTATCATCTAAAAGTTTAATACAGCAACATAAATTATACTATTTTTATTTTATATTATATCATAAATAATATAATTTCCATTTGAAAATTTACTAAATTAAAGTTATAAATTTTTAGGATTCAAAAATCTAAAAAATTATGCCTGTTACTATTTTGCCAATTTTAGCAATAAAAACTAAAAATTTCATTGAAAAATGCAATCGGAATAGTTGATACTACCTTATCGGCTTCTAGAACTTACTCCTGAAAAAAATTGTATTATAATTCCTCTATCGCCACCAATTAATAACAACAATAATTTTGTTTTAATTTTCTAAAAGTTAAGACATATCAATTTTAGTCTACTTGTATTCAAATCTAATGAAGGTGAAGAAAGTCGTAATGCTTTAATTAAATCTGAATGTTTAAAATATGGTTTCCACGTAATAGATATACATCGCTAGGAAACGTCATTTTTAACAATAGCAATAAAATAACAACTTCAACACTACAAGTACCTCTGCCAACATAATCACTCAAAAACAAAATACATGTAGTGGATTCAAGATATTTTAAACTTAAAAAATCTACAATAACATGTCTCAATGCATTGAAGTTACCATGCAGATCCCCTACTATAATAACAGGAGACGAATTGATTTCAACCAATGGACTTTCATTTATTAAAATATTTATCGAATCTTTAATAATTTCATCGACTATTTCTGCCGGAAAGATACCCACAATATTATAGCATTTATTTTCATGAAAATTTTCATTTTACCTCATTGGAACGTCTATTAAGTTCATTTCGCAGTTTAATATACTTTGAAGTAAAAAATTATATGAATCCATACATATCAATTGCGTTAAATTAAAATTATTAGTATATGAAGATGGCGGTAAACTATGAACACCAAAAATACTAGCACAAAACTCATTTATACTCACGTTGCTAATGTGAATTGGAAGTGAATACACATTTAACTGTTTTGTGATCAAAAAGCATAATAACGCACATAAGTATTTTTTATTTTTTAATTTGATTATAACCACCTTTTTTAAAAAGTTTACGGCCGTGCAATCAATTAACTTATAAGAAAATTGGTAAAATAAAAAATAAAAAATTTTTGCTTATAACTAGAGCTAACAAATGAAATAAAATACAAGAACCATTAAAAGTGTCGAGTTTTATCACAAAAATTTCAACTAAGCCTTACGCCCTTCTCTCAACATGCTTGTCCCATAGTATGTAGAACCAACTTTACTCTGGTGCCGGAAATAATGGAATTTAACCACCTACAATTGCAGTTGTAACCGCCTATTCAGACGACTTCGGGTTCACACTTTAAAAATAAAATCATGCTTGACAAGTTCTTTGATTTATCTCCGAGTGCGGTAAAACCGCATCCTTTAGGTTGCGGATGGAAGCACTTCAGCGTTGGTTTTAAAAAAATAATGCTTGACACTGCAATATAGATATGATATAATATATCTATAAGGTAATGAGTAAGTGGTTAGAACATTTAACTTGTTGGAGCATTGTAAGTATTCGTGTAAGTACCACGTTGTATTTTGTGCAAAATACAGGCGGAAGTGTTTAGTAGATAGCATAGATGTTAGGTTAAAAGTGCTGTTTGCGGAAAAAGCCGTAGAGTTAGACATTCAAATTTTCGATATAGAGGTAATGCCAGACCATGTTCATTTGTTGTTGGAGTTAGTATCTACTAAATAGATTGGAACGCAGATAGAGCGTCTCAAAGGATATGTGAGCCGCATACTAAGGCTAGAATATCCGAAACTCAAAAGTCGTATGCCGTCGTTTTGGACTAATTCGTATTTTGTAAGTAGTTGCGGCGGCGTAACGATAGCACAAATCAAACAATACGTAGAAAACCAAAAGGAGGCGTGTAATTATAAATTGTATTAAGCGAGAATCTATCCTACAATCGAACAACAACAGTTTTTTGCTAAATGCTTTGGACATACACGTTGATATTGGAAACTATCTTGTGGTTTTCGGAAAGAACAAAGTACGACGCAAAAGCTACGCGAAACTCAAAAAGAATGGATATAAGTGGTTGGGAGAGATACCAACTATTGTGCTTTCGAATACGCGGATGAACTTTTCGCAAGCGTGAAAAAACACAAAAACACATACAAAACCTCCAGTATTTTATAGCCGAAATGGAAAACAGTCTTTCACTCTTTTTTGCCAAAGAGAAGCGTGGTTGAAAGGTAACAAACTATATCTACCAAAGCAAAAGAAAGCAGTTAAGATTTGCAAAGCGATAGGCGTTCTTAAAGAGGTATTTGTTAGCAAGGAACCAGATGGAAAATATTTCGCGAGTTTTTCTTTACACCGATAAGAAAATCGGAATTGATGTAGGAATAGAAACCTTTTGTATAACGTCAAACGGCAATAAAATCAAGTTGCCCGATTTAAAGAAAAAGGAAACTAAGGCAATTCGAGAGCAAAGAAAGTTATCACGCAAAATCAAGGGGAGCAACAACTGCACCAAACAACGCAAAAAAACTGGCAAAATCATACAAAGCCGTTAGCAATGCGCGCAAAAACCTTCATCACAAATTGTCAAAGCGAATCACAGACGAGAACCGTGATTGAGGACTTAGCAACAAAGAATCTACTTAAAAATCACAAGCTAGCAAGAGCAATCTCGCGGCAAGGTTGGCAGCAATTCACCACAATGCTTGAGTATAATGCCGCTATAAACATTCTAACCGCAAGAACTGTGGGGATAGCTTGCTAAATTTGCCTAACCTCTAGCCGGACAGATACCCCATACGCGCTAAGTCAGGGCACTACGCAAGAAACCGCGAGCTTTAGCCTCCGGAGGTTCACAGTACGGTAAACTTGTGTAGTTTGCCACCAGAAATTAGTTTGTTAAAATGAAATTTAGTAGTTAAGAAATAGAATTTGATTTAGTATAATTAAATAAATGCTATTGTAGCTCAATAGGTAGAGCAGCTGATTCGTAATCAGCAGGTAGTCGGTTCGAATCCGATCAATAGCTCCAGGGTACTAGCTGAAACAAAGAAATTTTAACAAAAAAAACTTTAGGAAGTTGTATTAGTTTTTGATTGAGTTGGACCTTTACATAGTTTAATAACATAATTTTGCAATAAAAAACTAAAAAATATGACATATTTTTTTTATAACCAAGATTTTTATTTGTAGACATTTTCTAAATTCAAAACTTCTGAAAAGGTTTGACATTTTAGTAATTTGTTTTCTCGCCAATAAATATACTCAGATGTCTTTAAATTTTCAAGTGTTTCGATATATTTCTTTTCTGCTGAAAATATCATTTCAAAACTCTCATTACTTTCAGGATGCTTTGTATCATTTAAATACTCTAAAAGTAAGTTTGAAGTTTTAATTATCTTATCAATTATATCTCTATCCTTGTCAATTTGCTTAGGACTAAAAATTATAACATTATATAAATCAATAATATTTAATCCTAAAAAATGCATAACAGAATTAGAAAAATTAAGAGCAAAATGTACACCATTACCACAAGACGTAAAAACGAATAAGGCAAACTTGCCCCTCAAAGCAAACAAATGATACCAGTAGCTGATTCTATCAAAAAACGTTTTCATATCCCCACTGACATTTGCTCCATAGATAGGTGAACCAAAAATAATTATATCTGAAGATAACATTTCTTCTTTTATTAAAGCCATGTCATCTATTTCATCAAGATTACATTTCCCATAAAAAAAACAGTTTGAACATCCCATACAATTTTCAATCTTGGTATTTTGAGGATGAAAAAATCTTATGCTTACCTTCGAGTTTGATGTTTTTTTTATCTTTGAAAGAATTTTACCTATGTAAATAACAGTATTTGAAAATTCTCCTTTTCTACTTCCAACATAAACGAAAATTTTTTTCATATAGCTTCTCCTTTTTTGATATTTAATTTTTCTACAATTGATTTAAAAATATTTTCACTCGATAATTGAAAACTTGAATCTATAAAAAATAATTGATATTCTAAATCTTCTTTAGACATATTATTTATTTTGTCTTTAATACTTTTAAAAGCAGTATTTTTATGATATTTAATTTTCTTTTTATCAGGAGTGGTTACAAAATGGCTGTTTGGCTTAGAAGTGAAATACGGAATATCACCATTAAATAATTGCTTGATTTCTTCAAAAGAAATTTTATTTTGTACTAAAATATTAGTGTCATGGACCAAAGCAGTTCTGTGCAAAAACACCAATCTATCAGTACTATTTTGCAGTAAATCTGGATGATGCGAAATAGTCAGCATCTGAAAATAAAAGTTTGTAGGTTTCAAAACTGATCTATATACACAATTAGAAAAAATTTTCATAATTGATTTTTCATATATTTTTTTGTTCTTATTTATCCAATTGTACATTAACTCAAATCCAAATTTTACATCATTTATATATTTTTTTGAAGAAACTACTTTTTTATTTATAATAGGATTATTTGAATAAATTCCTGATTTCACAAATTTTTTAACAATTTTAACTTTGTCTGTTTCAATATCTTCAATAATTGGAAAACTAAAGGGGAATTCTTGGGGCTTAGAAAAGCTCAGTCCACCTATATCTATAGATTTTTTATTTTTAAAGTTAATTATTTTTAACGGTAAAATACAGGTACTAAGCACGGACTCTTTAAAAAGTTTTAAAGCTTTAATTTCTGATTTATTTTCAAATTCCTGAGACTCCATGTTATAATCTAAACTGTTTCCCAAGATCGTTTCTAGATCTATCAGTACTGGCTGGTTACCTTCTGCTATCAAATTTTCAAAATGAAAATCATTGGCACACAATGTATAAATTACACATAATATTTGTCCCATTCTTGTATAAAATTTATGAATATCATTTTTAGTACCACACGGAACGTTCTCTATATATTCCATCCAACCACAGTTTTTTGAAAAATACACCTTACTTGCTTTTAATGAAAACGCATTTGGCACATCTTGATCATTTAACCAATCTAGAAATTTATAGTATGCTAATTCTGCACTTAGTTTTCTGGGTTTGTACATAATATTTTTATTCTCAAAAATCAACTTTACTACTGTTCTTGAACCATTGTGAGAATCTCCACCACCGAATCCTATCTCTTTTAACTTTTTTAATTTTCCAAAAACATTTTCAATATTAATTAATTCTTTTTCAGTATTTTCAATAATCTCACAAGCGTACCTTACAAAATTAAAAACACACAAATCCAGCAATCTTACTAATTCAGGGTATAAAAAATAAAGTGATTTTAAATCCGATTCTGACATAAAATTGAAATAATCACTTGTGTTTTTTTCTTTCAATTCGAAAGATTCTTTAGCAATATTTAATTCCAAAACCAATGTTCTGAAATAAATATTAAACATTTTAGTAGATAATGAGAACATCAGATGTTCCAAAAAAATCCGATAATCCGCTATAATTTTAGAATTGAAAATATTTTTATAAATTTGATTAAAATAATATTTAAGAATAGGGGTACTGAATTTTATCCATTTTACGCTATTAGATATTTTATTTAACAACTCATTCAAATACAATTCTAAATCAGGTTCTAGGTTATTTTTAAAAAATTTCTCGTAATCATCGGTGTTTGAATTATTTTGTAATCTTTTTTCTAAAATTCTTTTGAATTCAAGATTGGAAATATTTCTTAACAACTTTTCCAACCTGAACTCATCCAAATTTTCTTCTGGAAAAAAATTCGTCCAAAAATTAAATATTTTTTCTTTTTTTAAAATTTTTAAGCCACTTCCATAATTTAAAATTTAAACAAATACTAAACAAACACTAAATCTAAGGAAAACACCTCATTGGAATTAAAAATTTTCTATATAATTATCTTAATTTTTAATGATTCTTCACAAGCCTGTTATCATTGCACACTAAAATTTAATTTGTTTTTTTCAATATCAAACTCTCTTAAATAAATTACTTAAACTAGAGACATGCTATGTATTAATGCACCTCACACAAGACGTTAGTTCTACACCTATTACATAATTATGAATTATTTACATCCTCATATATAATGTAAAAAAATCCGCTAATCAGCAATGTTATTATAATTGATATTTTGCCTGGCGCAGACTTTTGGTTTTGCGATTTGTTAAGCTCCATGTCATTTCAAATGTGAATTCCTGTAAGTCCCATGGTACTTATTTGATACTAACAATTTATTATTTTTTTGTCAACATTTTTTTATATTTTAGGGAAATTTATCCAACTAAACTAAAGTTTGGTGGTTTTCTCGCTTTTTTCTTATAAATTAATTTTAGTAATAAGTTGCTCTTTATGGTGTTTTATCTGCTTTAAAAAGTCTACAGCTTTTAATAAGTCATCTTGGCTTTTTATTAAGATATTTTGTGATACGTCACAAATATTAAAACTTTATTTTTGTATTTCTACTAATTTCATTTAAACTTCTTCAAATCTATAAATTTTTAAACATGCTAAAAAGATGTTAAAATTATTTTTTAGCTCGTAAAAAAACAGTTTACTATTGAAATTAGTAAATTAGATTAAATTCAAATTATTTACCAACACAAAATTTTGAAAATATTTTGTTTATTAGTTCTTCGTTAGTATTTTCACCAGTTAATTCATTTAAAACATCCAAAACTTCTTGCAATAAAATGGTAATTACATCTAAAGTGACATTATTTTTTAAATCATTTATACAAAAATTCAGTAATTTTAGAGACCGTTTTAAGCAATCTAATTGTCTTTCATTTGAGATTATGACTTCATTTTCATCTGAATTTTCGATATTAATGATTTTATATAGCATATTTTTTAAATCATTTAGTCCCTGTTCATTTTTAGCTGAAAAGTTAACTATATTTTCTAGCTCAAAATTTAAATTTAATTTTTTTTCTAAGTCTGTTTTATTTATTATTACTATTCTTTTTTTGTTTTTAGTAAAATCTAAAATTTCAATATCTTCTTGTGATAATTCTCTTGAATTGTCTAACAATACAAAAACCAAATCAGCTGTTTTAAGCTCATCTTTTGACTTTTCTACTCCTATTTTTTCTATTAAGTTATCTGTTTTTCTTATTCCTGCAGTATCTAAAAGTGATAATTGAATATCTCCTAAAAGTATAGTTTCTTCTATAACATCTCTAGTCGTTCCTGGAATGTCGGTAACTATTGATTTTTGAGTTCCAGATAGTAAATTCATAAGAGTAGACTTTCCTACATTTGGTTTTCCTAAAATTACAGTTTTAATTCCTGACTTTATAATTTTTCCATAGTCATAAGTATTTATTAATTTATTTATTTTTTCACAAATTACAGATAAATTTTCTATTAAATTTCGTTCTTTAATTTCCGGAATATCTTCCTCAGGATAGTCTATCCAAGCATCTAAGCTGGATATAATATCTAAAATTTTTTCTTTTATACTTAAAATTTTCTTGTAAGTTACACCTTGTTTTACATCAAAAGCTAATCTATTAGATTTTTCAGTCTTAGAATTAATCAAATCTATAACAGATTCAGCTTGTGTTAAATCTAATTTTCCGTTCAAAAAAGCTCTTTTAGTAAATTCACCAGCCTTGGCAAGTTCAGCACCAGCATTTAAAACGGCTCTTAAAAGTCTTCTCACTAAAAACAAACCGCCATGGCAAGAAATCTCTACTACATTTTCGCCAGTATAGCTATGGGGAGCTCTAAAAACCAAAGCAATTGCTTCGTCTATAAATTCTCCATTTTCTATAATTTTACCAAATTTCGCTGTATAACCTTTTAATTTATCTAATTTTGAATTAGATTTAAAAACAGAATCAGCAATTTTTATAGAATTCTCTCCTGAAATTCTAACTACGCCGATTCCACCAATCCCTTGAGATGTACAAATAGCTGCAATGGTACTCATTCCAAGTATTATAATACTATTTGATCTTTCTAGACAATTCTTTTCATAAATTTTTAAAGCAAAACAAATTTTTAAATCATGTCCTAAACTATAGGATGACAACCTATAATGTGCGGAATACTTTATCAATAATAGCCGGAAAAAATAGCGATTGAAAATTGTACAAAAAACCAATATTCTTATATTAGACCTGTTTCTAAACTCAAAAACCCAACCTATGATTATACAAATTTGCAATTAATTTGACCCTGAGCGAACCTCTTTTTCCTTTGTTTTTGTAAATTTCTTTACAAATTCTAAATATTTTTATTTCTCTATTAATATGTTCAATTGCGATTTTTTTGTGCCAAAAGCTTATTTTCAATGATTTCTTCTTCATTGAGAGGATGATTTTTTGTAGCTTTTTTTGGTATTTTAGTATTCGGAAAAAATTTTTGAATTCCTTGATACCCCTTATCTGAATAAATTTTAACTTCTTTCCCCGAGTATTTTGGCTAAAGAGTTTTTAAATGTTACAAAATTGTGTGTCGCGCTGATTGCATTAAAAACATCAAGTATCTCACGTGTTTTTGCATTGGCTAAAATTTGATATTTTGTTGTGTGCCTCTTTTTTTTACCTGAGTATGATAATTTTTGTTTGTAATTCGGCATTTCGATTGGCTGTTCTTCAACATCTAAGAGCAAAATTTCAAAATTATTTTTTCAGTATTATCGGATTTAAAACGTTATTTAGTTTCTTTGATTTTGAACTTTTCCGACCGTCTTAATATACATCCTTTCACCCAAATTATATATTTGCATAGCGTTGATTTTGGTACTCATAACCCAAAGACATATGACTCATACTTCTGTATTCTCGCCAGTATTCAAGTGCCATTGTTAATCTGAGTTCAACTGAAAGAGTCCCTTCCTTCCACCTTTTCTGTGTGTTGATTGATAATCTTTTTTTAAGATTTTAAGCATTTTTTCGAATACTTTTTTGTGACGCCTGTGATTAATTTGAAATTTTGGTCTTCTTGTTTTTGTATTTTTTCATACTTATTCATTTGTTTATTTTATCATTTTTTTGTTTTTGAACGGTTTATTTGCCGCTCAATGCTTTTAATTAAATCTATAGATTGACAAGTCCAATCGTTAAATTCTTTATTGGTTGTTCCAACACCAAAATAATATTTATAAAGTTTTTCCATTTTACTCTTAATATCTTTTTTTAAGTTTTCATTTTTATCTTTTTTATTTTTCAATGTAAGTTTTATAATAGCAACTAGTTGGCTATCGAGCTTAAACCATCTCAGAGTTGGAACTTCAATTTTTACTTCATTTTTCAAGTCTTCTAACGCAGATAAAAAATTTTTATTATGAATACTATCAGACAAATTTGGAAGTAAATTATCACAATCATCATTTATTTTTTTATATATGGTTGCTTTTTTTCGCGTAATACTTTTATCCATTTTAATAAATTAACAAATTTTTTATATTTGTTATCATCATTATTTGATTTTAGTGATTTATATTCGTCGATTTTTAACAGTGCATATCTGACTGCATTATCACCATTGTCGATGCCAAGTGTGTAAAATTCTATTTCATATGATATTTTTTTTTCGATTTTTTTAATTTCAGAATACATGAAATTTTTTAAAATTGTCTCAAATTTTTTTAATTTATAAAAAAGTTCAACAATGCCTTGAGTGTTACTCGTATTTTTTTTATTTTTTAATAATTCCAAGTATTCTTTTTCTTTTAAACCAAAATTTACATTTTGATTTTTTAACAACATTCTAACTTCTCCTGTTTCATTTAGAAACTTTTTAATTTCTGTATTGTAAATTTCTCCAAATACTTCAATATGTTTACGTATATTGCACAAAAGTTCTATATAATCATCAACCAAATTTTTAATATTTTTTTCTTTTTCATAATGAATAAAAATTCTTCAATAAAAATATTAAGGTTAGCGAAACCATCCAAAACAAACTTTTTACTTTTAGAACTGTCTCTTAGTGTAATTTTTGCATTATTTAAATCATATTTTATTAGATTTTTCACTTTTTTCGATTTTTTCAAAAAACACATTAGCCTTTATTCCATTAATAAATTCAGTTTGTATTTCACCAAAATTAGTTAAAATTTCTTCATTAATAGGTTTTGAGTTGCATAGGGCTTTAAGAACTTGTTCAAATAATCTTGTACGATCATCTAGTGAAGTTTGATATTTCTTGTCGCAGTCTGTTTTATTTTTTGTTTTAAAATATTCTTTAAGAGAATTAATTGCTTTTTCTGTTTGTTGCGATAACGTTGTTGAAGAATTTTGAAGAGTTTAATACGACGATTTACGTGTTAGATGCAAATTCTGTAACTTGAAATTTGTGAATTAAACTGTCAGTAAGTTCGCCGTTTTTCGGCTTTTTATACGGCGTCAAACTGTTTGAATGGTAGAGTTTTAAATCCTGATATCCTTTGTCGCCAATAAATAAAATATCTTTCAACAAATGAAATTTGCTGCGCTTAAAAATCTCCAAATCATGCATGGAACCTTTTTTTCATAAATACTTATAATTTGTTTTGTGTCGCTGTTTATGACTATTTGTTATTTTATTGTGTGCTTTTTTTACCTGAATATGAAGCTTTTTGTCCATGTTTTGGACGTTCGGTTTCGCATTCTATAACATCAATTATCGCGTGGTGTTTTCCTTGATTAATTCGCGTTTTGACGGCAATGAAAATGTTCCATCTTTGATTAAAGTTTGTTCGACCTATGCAACAGCCTCGGAAATTCGTTGTTTTAGATACACCATAATCAAAGCCCAAATTTTCCATTGTGCGATAATCGTGGTAAATATCCAAGCATAATAATTAGCACATCCAAAACACTCAATTTTCGCGATCTACTGCCTTTTTGCGCATCTCCTTGTATGCGCTTTAGAGGATCGCGTGTATTGCTTCAAATGTTGGTTTTCTTATTCCGAATGTTACTAAATATTTTGTTTCTGGTAATTTTTCAATTCTATTTTTATTGTCCTTTCTAAAATTTTAGCATATTTTAAAGTTTTAGGACAGGTCTAATATAATGAAAATTGAGATAAATAATTTTTCAGTAACACATTTATGATATTTAACATATATTATATTGTGAAACGTTTTCACAGTATATTAAAAAAAAAGGAATGATAATATATGTCTTGTAGATGTAATTGTAATAATAATGTAGGAAGATGCAACAATGATGTCACTACGGGTACTTTTACTGAATATATTCCGTTAACATTTTCTTACAGTATAGATAGTTCAGTAAATACAGGAAATCCGATTGGTCCAATTAGTCCAGTTGCTCCTTATGCTAACCCAATTTCCCCTTATGCTAACCCAGTAGGATACTCAAATCCTTTAGCAAGTCTTCCAGTAAGTGTTTATGATGCTAATTTGATTGGCAACAACGGAAACAGCTGCTCATGTTTTTCTAACTAGTAGTGATTTCTTAAAACTTAAAAATCCTGATAAAATCAGGATTTTTTATCATAATTTCTCTAATTTTTATTTTTTTAACAAATCTATCTTGCAATAAAATTTCAAATGGCATATATCCTTCACTTTTTATTATTTATTATCTAATGCCATTAGTGCCGGTAATTCTTTTCCTTCTAAAAATCTTAGAGAAGCTCCGCCCCCAGTTGAAATATGAGTCATCTTGTCTGAAAATCCTAATTTTTCTACAGCTGCCGCAGAATCTCCTCCGCCAATTATAGCGACAGCATCAGACTCAGCAATTGTTTTTGCAACCGAAAAAGTACCATATGAGAAGTTTTCCCATTCTGATACTCCCAATGTGCCATTCCAAATTATTGTTTTAGCTTTTTTTATTATGTCTGAAAAAAATTTAGCTGTTTTTTCACCTATATCTAAACCCATCCAACCATCTGGGATTTTATCTGCATCCACAGTTTTAAATTCCGTATCTGGTTTATACTCAGTACCAACTTTATTATCTACAGGTAAAAATAATTTTATATTTTTTTCCTTTGCCTTAGTCATAATATCTTTTGCTAATTCTATTTTATCATATTCACAAATTGAAGTTCCAACAGAGTATCCCAAAGCATTCATGAAAGTGTACGCCATCCCACCACCAATGATGAGAATATCAACTTTTTCTAATAAACTATTAATAACTCCAATTTTATCTGATACTTTAGAACCTCCTAAAACAGAAACAAAAGGTCTTTCTGGATTTTCTAAAATTTTACTCATAATAGATATTTCTTTTTTTATTAAAAATCCGCATACCGACGGCAAAAATTTTGTTACTCCCACTGTAGAAGCATGTGCTCTATGCGAAGTTCCAAATGCGTCATTCACATAGATTTCAGCCAAAGAAGCCAATTTTTCAGCAAAATTTAAGTCGTTTTGTTCTTCTTCCGGAAAAAATCTCAAATTTTCAAGCAAACAAACCTCTCCAGATTTTAATTCCGAAGTTGTTTTTTTTGCCTCTTCTCCTATCGTATATTTAGAAAATTTTACTTCTTTATTTAATAGATCTGACAATTTTTTGGCAACAGGTCTAAGAGAAAGTTTCTCATCGTAAACATTATTCTTTGGTCTACCCAAATGAGAACAAATAATAATTTTAGAGTTATTATTTATCAAATAATTTATAGTTTCAAGAGATTCTGTTATTCTTTTTGTGTCAAAAATATCACCAGCCTGGTCAAACGGAACATTCAAATCACATCTGACTAATACTTTTTTATTTTCCAAGTCTACATTTTCTATAGATTTTTTATTTAAATATGGCATAAAAACATCCTTTCTGTATATAACACAAATTATCTATAATAATTATACAAAAAAGATTATGCAATAACAAGCTTTTTTCCAAACTGAGTGTACATATAAGCCGAATTCTGTCTTAAATAGTCATCTATCTGAGCCATATGTCGCCAACATGGCTTTTTGCCACCCTTAAGCAAATATCATACCGAGCAGGTGTAAAAATATTTACGAAACCAATGGTGTTGCTCCAGGTAGGGTTTACAAAATCATTTAGTTGCCTAAACGATTAGTGAGCTCTTACCTCACTTTTTCAACCTTGCTAAATGCGGTATACTTTCTGTTGCACTTTCCCTAAGATCACTCTCGGCAGTCGTTAACTGCTACCATGCTCTACGGAGTTCGGACTTTCCTCACATAATTTTTTTATGCGCGACTATTCAGTACACTCAATTCTCTATTATACATATTTTTTTGTTTTAAATAAAAAAAATCAATAGCATTTGTAAATAGCATCTAAATTGTTTTTTTGTATTATTTTGTTAGAATTTTCGGAGTAAAAGTCGTAAAATTGTAAGAGGTGATATTTGAAAAAATGGGAATAATATTAAGTGCATGTTCTCAAGGGTTAATTTGGGCTGTAATGGCTTTAGGATTGTATATAACTTTTAGAATACTGGATTTTGCTGACATGACAGTTGATGGAACGATAACTCTGGGCGGAAGTGTCAGTGCAGTTTCTATTTATGCTGGGATAAATCCGTTTTTAAGTTTGATAATTTCGGTTATTGCTGGTATGTTAGCTGGTTTGACTACAGGCATCTTACACACTAAATTAAAAATTCAAGCTATATTATCAGGAATTTTAGTTATGATAGCTTTATATTCTGTAAATATAAGAATAATGGGAAAAGCAAATATTTCTCTTTTGAATAAAAATACAATTTTTAATTTTATAAGAAATCTTGATAATACTAATGCTGTTTTAATATTTGGATTTATAACTTGTATTATTTTAATTTTATTATTATATTGGTTTTTTGGTACAGAATTAGGTGCAGCACTCAGAGCCACTGGAAACAATTCTAGTATGGCAAGTTCTTTAGGAATAAATACAGATTTTATGAAAATTTTAGGTTTGGTTATAAGCAATGGATTATGTGCATTTTCTGGAGCATTAATTTCACAAAACCAAGGATATTCTGATATAAATACAGGTACAGGAGCTGTTGTAATAGGTCTTGCTTCCATAGTAATAGGAGAAGCTATATTTAAAGCAAAAAATAAAAATTTTTATTTAAAACTTATATCTGTAGCTTTAGGATCTATTTTTTACAGAATAGTAATAGCTTTTATTTTAGAATTAGGATTAAATCCAAGTGATTTAAAATTAATTACTGCCGTTATTGTTTCTGTAGCTTTAGTTATGCCGAATTTTAAAAAAAGTAAAATTAGTCAGTAAGAAAAAATTTTTAGTTGTGCTTTAAATTAGTTTATTTCGTATATCCAAAAGTAAATAAAACATAATTTTGTGTATTTTTAGTAAATTGGAGTAGCAAATAGTTTTGTGTGCCAAATTGGTTTAAGTGCTCATCTTGCGAACATGTAAAACGTGTGGATAGCGACATCCAAAAGATATAAAAATGCAGTAAAAGAAATTTATAAATCTTGTAAAATAATTTAAAATTTTTTGTTTAGAGACTTTTGCGATGTTTAGGTAATGAAATTTTTTATATTTTATTAGAGTCTTTTTACATAAAATAAAAAGCCAAAAATGAGAATCAATAAGTTAAACAACTTTTAATGATAAGAAAAAATACATCTAAATCGCGGAATATTCGCTCAATTTTATTGCAAGTCATAAAGCCATATGTATTCTTTCGGTTTTGGCTTAGTTGGAACTTTTGTGATAAAACTCGATACTTTAAAATTAAGATCTTATTTATTATTAGGCTTAAAACAAAGAAGTAGTGTAATTTAACCTAGAGATTTATGGGGTTACGGTAAACTAGATTTGATACAAATTTTTCAGAAAATAAGATAACATTCGTTAAAATTTAAGCAAAAAAGTGAATTTTTGCATATTTTGTTGAATAATTATACCTGAAGCATTATGGCGTAAAAAGACGTTATATTTCATCAGAAGATTTTCCTAAGTTGGTGGATTTTATTAAAAAGGAACTATCAACTAAACTTAAAGATAAAAAATGTAATATTTTTTATAAACGAAAATTACCGACAGCATTGTTGACAGTACCTTGGTGTTTCATGAGGGTAGTTTCGATTGTTTAGGGTTTTTTAAAGCATAAAAAAATGACAAACTACTTGAATACATGACTATTTTACATGCAAGATTTGATTCTTGCATCAAAAAAATAATAGAACGTTCTTATATGGCAAAAAGTGATTTATTATAATTATAATATGTGTTCATTTGAGCGTACTATTGTTGATGTTATCTAGCCACCCGTTCCTATAGGGGTTCGCATTGATAGGCTCTGAACAAAACAAAAAGACTTTTGGTTCATTACAAAGTTAAACGCTCATTATACCTATGAGAACTGTAAATTGGGTTTATGGTGATCGTTGTGATAGCAAAGGATTTTATGAATTGGAGTTTATAAATAAGAAAGAGTTTTTTAAAAAAATAACAGAATAAAAAAGTAACAATTTACATAATTTATATACTTTTTTGTGTTGCGATTTTTTATTTATTATTTGCTCTCGCGAATAATCGTTATTTTTTGAAGAATTTTGCGTTCTCCGTTAAAAATTTCTGTCTACATAAAACATATAAATGAATTTTTAATATTTTAAATCTATAAAAAACTATTGACAATTAAAAAAAAGTTTGGTAAAATAAAAATATAATATTGGAAATTTTAAATTATAAAGGATGGTGCAGTTAAAATGGACACTGGGACTATAATTTTAATTTTTGGGAATATATTATTTACTGGACTCATTACTTTAGGATTGGGTTTTGGGCCAAAAATTATAAACAACATAAAAATGAACTTTTCAATTTCTCACAAAAAAGCTAATATGCAATACTCAAATATTTTTGACAAGTTTGATAAGACTTTTTCTGTAATAAAAGGACAAAGAAGAGCAAAATTAGAGTTTAAAAAAGAAACTGAAAGTTGGGTGGCATCAAAAACTCTAGGGACCTCTAAAGGTGGCAAAGTTATAGGATTGTGTGGACCATCTGGTTGCGGAAAAACTTTTTTCACTTTACAAACATCTAAACTATTTCAAACACCTTGGATAAGTGTAAATTATGCTAATGTTAGCCATAATGATAAAATTTGTGATAAACAAGCAATATTTAAAGAAAAAAAGCAAAAATTTGGTCAAGTTGAAATTTTTGAGCCAAGTAAGCTTTTTGTTCAATTGAAAAAAAATCCTAAAATAGTTTTACTTATTGATGAATTTGAAAAATTTGACTCAAGTATTCAGGAGTTAGTTTGGGATATATTAGATTATGGATATACCACTATAGATGGTGAAAAATTAGATCTAAGCACTACTTTAGTATTATTTACTTGTAATTCAATTGATAAATTCGATACAATATTTAGAAATCGTATAAAAATAATAGAATTTGAAAATTTAAATGCAACCGATTATATTGATTTATTAAAAAGTTCACTTGAAATTACAGTTAACAATTTCTACCAAATTTATAAGATACCAGTAAAAATTGATTCAAAATCTTTGGTTCAATTATCCGAAAACTTAACTAAAGTCAATAGCGGAGCAAGAAGAGCTCACGAATATGTTGAAAGAGCAGGTGCTGCATTACTTGATTATATAGAATTCAATAAAAATAATGATAAATTTGATAATAAAAGAGTTATTCTCTCATATAATTATAACAATGACGAATTTCAGGTAATCACTGATCCTACAAGCATTATTTTGAACAAATTACATAGCTTTACAAATGAAAATCAGTTGTCTGCAGATGGGGATATATTTATTAATTTGGTAGGTCAAGATAATTTAAGTAATTTTGATATAGATAATATTGACAATTTACAAGATACTAATACCATAGAAAAATTTTTAGGAATGTTTAATATAAATTTTTCTCAATATCAAGCAAAAATCAGAACAAACAGAATTGATGTTACAAATGATGTTTTAGGCGCATTTCAAAATTTAATATAGATTTCAATAACTTTAATATTGAATATCAAAAAAGTTTAAAAAATGCTAATTTAAAATTGACAAATTTTCAATCCGAAATATCAATTTAATAAATTTTATATTAAAATAAGCGAGAAATCCGGTAAACTTTAGTTTATCCGGATAAGTCGCATTTAAATTAGATGGACTATAAAATTAAAAAAAATAATAAATTAATATAAATTAAAAATAGCTAAATTTCTATTGTCGAAATGTTGTTAGAAACATTGCTATAATTACATATAATATCAAGGAAGCGAAAATAAAAATACGTTTAATTTTAGAATATACCTAAATAATAAAAACAAATAAAACAATACAATAAAACGTTCAGACATTGCTGTTTTGTATGGATTTATTATCTTAGTAAACGAATTAAAGAATATAAACTTGAGAAATCAACGATAAAATATAATTTTTGTTTAAGTAATTCAGGTACTGTTTTTAAAATTTACTGAAAAAATAAATTTTATTGAATATTTTTTATTTAATTATCACAAAATAAATAAAGCATCGGATTTGGATACTCCAGTAAAAATATTATACAAATCATAAATTTAAATGGTGGTGGTTAATATATGGAACAAAAAGAAGTAATTAATAAAATAAAAGTTATGCTTAATACTATAAAAAAACAGATCTTATAATCGACTTTGAAAGAAAAGAACAATTTAAAATTGATGGAAAAGATAAAAATATTCTAGAATATCTTTTGGGTAGAAATGGTATAACACGCACAATTGATTCATTAGAATCAGATATGAGACATTTTTTGAACGAATTTAGGGAATGTTTTTCTTTTCATATTTCATTTCATTCGATCACAATGTCGATAAAAAAGAAATATAAGGGAATGAAGATTGATAGTCAAATTGTAGATTTTTCAAGAAAATCAAAATCAGAATCAACGAAATAATATATTTCTCTTGAAAATAAATATAATGCGTTAATTTCAGAAATAAAAATTATATTAATTTATATAAAAAATTTAAATAAAAATAAAAATGCTCCTGAATTATAGGCCGTTATTTAGATGAAAATAGACCTTTAACCTCATATTATAATCTTATGTATCAAGCGATAGAAAATCCTCTTACCGAAGAAGATAATGCAAATAAACAAAAACATACTTTGAAGATAAATAAATTATTTGAGCGTAAGAGTTACGATTTAAATTTAGGTAAATATTCAATTGGAGATTTAATAAAATCGAAAAGTGAATATAATTTATTTGTTGCTTTTACTAATAGATATATTAAAGCCATTCCCAAAAATAAAAATAAAGACAATAAATTTGATATGTCTACAATTTCTAGTTTTTTATTTTACGCACAAAAAGAGTGTGAAAATCTTATAAAAAAAAAGATAAATTTTAAAATTAATGATAAGGATGCTGTAGAAATGCAGTTTGCAAATATTGTTTTACTCCTAGAGATAAAAGAACCGTCTAATATTCAATCTCTTGATAAAGAAAACGTTATACAACTATACAATTTACGTAATTTACAAAAATTATAAATTTAATAAAATAAAAACAAGCTGAAAATTTCAAGAAATAATAATTAATATAAAAAGTGATAAATAAGGAAATTTTAGAGATCACTATGCAACAATCTACAATTAAAATGAATAATATAAGTAAAAGTTTTAATTTAAATCAAAACATTTTATAATTATTTCAAAAAGTATTGAGAAATCCAGGTAATATCTTGAATTTCTGACATTTTGTAAAACTTTTCTTTTATTTTTATTGCAGCATATTAGTGATAATATCAGAAAATTACCTCTCGCTAAAAATATTTTTTCTTAAGTTATAGTATTGACTTTAATTTTTTACTATTGTATAATTATTTGTATATTTAGTTGAAGTTTCAATGTTAAAATGTTAAACAGGGAAATTTCAATTAATATTTATAAAAAAAATGAATGAAGGTGTTTGTTATCACAAATAAAAGCAAAATTGTTTTTGGCACAGTTGGGGGAACAATAGGTACGATATGTGTGTGGCTTTTTTCTTTATACTATGGGCGTGTTTGATTCATCGCCATACCGTATACCACTGGATAAAGGCATACCATTGGAATTAAAGTTATCATGTTACATAAAAGAATTAATTGTAAAAAAAGATAACAGTTTTACAAAATATGGCGAATCAATAGTAGTATATAGTTATGATAAAGATTTAAATAAAATTTGGTACGATAATAAAAAGTATATTTTAAGTAAACTTGATACTGCGACTAACTTCGATGAAAAAAAACATAAATTTATTTCTTGGGAGTTAGATACATACAATGAAAAATATGATTTGTGTTGTGACAATATTGATTTATATAAAAGCAAAATTGGAAATAATTATATAATATCTAATTTCTGTGTATATGTTTTAGAAAGTATAATTAATGAGATACCAGTTTTAATTGTTTAAAAGTAACCAAAAATTTCGCCACTATGTGTATATAAACTGCGAGAAAGCCGCTAAACATTTATTTTAGCGGATGAATCGTAAAAATATAGTATGCTAAAATTACAACAAATGCCGTTTCAATGAAAACCAAGTTGAAATTTCAAGCGTTAAAAATTAAATACCATGGAGCTTACGGGAATTTACATTTGAAATGAAATGGAGCTTACGTAAGATGGGAGTAATCGCTGTGGGCTTAGAATCAAAAATTTGCTTGATATTTAGCCAAGTAGAGTGTCAAGAAACTAAAATAACTATAATTAATACTACTATAAATCAAAATTTTCACGAGTTTCACGTTAAACGTTCGGGTGTTTTTGTTTTATATGGATTTATTATTATTTTGATAAATTAATTAAAAAATATAAACTTAAAAAATCAATGATGAATTATAATTTTTGTTCAAGTGATTTGACAAAACTAAAAAAAGAAAAAATTTGGCTCTGAAAAGTAGATTTTGCCGTCAAACAGTCAATATTGAAAGATTTTTTAGGTATTGTTTTAAAATTTACTAAAAAAATAAACTTTATTGAATATTTTTTATTTAATTATCACAAAATAAATAAAGTATCGGATTGGGGTACTTCAGTAAAAATATTATACCAATCATAAATTTAAATGGTGGTGATTAATATATGGGACAAGATATGGAACAAAAAAAAGTAATTAATGAAATAAAAAGTATGCTTATGAATATACAGAAAGAGCATTATAGTAATCCCTTTTCGCCAAGCAATAAATTAAAAATTAATAACAAAAATAAAAGTACTGTAGAATATCTTTTTGGTAAAAATGGTATAATGCGTAAAATTGATTCATTAGAATCAGATACAGTGCATTGGTTTCGTTCTTTTTTTGATTCTTCATTTCATTCGACTACAATGTCTATAATAAAGAAATATAAGGAAATGAAAATTGATACTAAAATTAATGAATTTTTTGAATATATTGACTATAAAAATGAATATAACGATTTAGCTTCAAAAATAAAGCCTATATTAGAAGAGATAGAAAATAAGAATTTAAATAGAAAACGATATAAAAATAAACATATAAAAAAATCTTTTAACAGTAATAAACCTTTTCTCTCATATACTAATCTTATTTATTATGCGAAAGAAAATTCCAGTACCAAAGAATATAATAGAAATAAGAATAGTAACGAGTTAGCAATAAGTGAAGTTGATCGTTGGGATCTTTGGTATTTAAAGTTAGGCAAATATAAAATTCAAGATTTAATGGATTTGAAAACACAATATAATGAAATTGTTAAATATGTTAATGAAATTGAAAAAAAATTTGATACAGGTACAGTTTATGTATTTTTAAATTATGCAATAAAAAAGTGTTCAACAATTAAAGTTAAAGAAAATCCCAATGAAAAGGAAGAACTGCAAATTTCGTTCGTAAAGGCCGTTGGAAAACTAACTGCAAACATGACGACTGATGTTCAACCTTTTGTAAATGATAAACTAAAAGATTTACGTAGTGCGTTATACTAAATAAATTTCATAAAACAAAGACAAGCTGAAAATTTTAAGAAATAATATATGATTAATATAAAAAAAATGTCAAACAAAGAAATTCTAGAGGTCACTATGTAATATTCTACAATTGAAATAAATAACACAAGTAAAAGTTTTAATTTAAATCAAAATATTTTATAATTATTTCAAAAAGTAGTGAGAAATCCATGTGATATCTTGAATTTCCGACATTTTATAAATTTTTCTCTTATGGTTCAAATGTTGTTGTATTTTGATATTCAAAGAATTATTGATAGTGTTGGCAATTTATTATTTTTTGTTAGCATTTTTTTGATATCATTTAAAATAGCACTGAAAATAAAATTTCAGAAAAACACCTGAATCATAAATCACAATTAAAACACTTAGCTATTTTAATTTTTTTAAAAACTTATATAATATAATAATAAAATCATGAATTAAGGTAAAATAAATTGGAAAGTGTAAAAATTGCTCACTGTGCTGATATACATATGTGTAGTAAATTTAGAAAATTTAGTGTTTCTAAAGCTAATTTGAGGAATTCTGAAATAAAAAATAGTTTTTTAAATTTGTTAAAATATTGTGATTCAAAAATAGATTTATTTTTAATAGCTGGTGATTTATTTGATAGCATTAATGTTTCTAAAGAAGTTTTAGAGGAAATAAAGTATCTAGTTAAAAGTGTCAATTTTAAGGTGATAATTTCGCCAGGAAATCATGATTTTTATGTTTCAGATGTATATGAAAATTGGTCTGAGAATGTTTTTGTTTTTAAAAAAAATAAATTAGAATTTTTTGACTTTAAAAGTTTAAATACTCGCGTTTGGGGATGTAGTTTTACTAATGTTTATTCACAAAATTTTAAATTAAAAGTAGATAATTTAAACAGTAAAATTATAAATATTGGATTAGTTCATGGAGATATTTGGTCTAATAAAAATAATTGTTATAATTCGATTTTACTAAGTGAAATTGAAAGTACTGGTTTTGAATATTTAGCTCTTGGGCATATACATAATAGAACTGAGATTAAAAAAATTGGAGATGTTTTTTATGCTTATTCTGGCTGTTTAGAGGGTCGAGGTTTTGATGAGTTGGGTGAAAAAGGTTTTTATATCGGCGAAATTTCCAAAAATTGTGTTAATTTGAAATTTAAAAAGTTTTGCAAGAGAATGTATATAGAAATAAAGATAGATATAACTAATCTACGCAATAATATCGAAGTTTGTGAAAAAATTAATAAAAAATTATCTGATTTATATGGACAAAATTACGAATATAATTCTTATAAAATAATTTTAGTTGGCGAAGTACCCGAGGAGTTTTTTATAAATATAAGAGATTTGGAATTAAAATTAGAAAATTTATTTTATGTTGAAATATCAGATAGCACAGAAGTGGAAGCCAATTTTAATAAAATTTGTGATGATTTTGATTTAAAAAATATTTTTATTAAAAGCATTAAAGAAAAAATTAATAATTCAACATCTGAAAACGATATATTAATATTAAAAAATGCTTTAAAAATAGGAATTAGGGCATTTCGACAGGAAGTCTTTTATGATAATTAGCAAACTTGAATTGACAAGTTTCGGCAAATTTAAAGATTTTATAATAGAATTTGATAAAAATTTTCAAATAATATACGGGGAAAATGAATTTGGAAAGTCTACGATAGTAGATTTTATTAAAATGATGTTTTACAGTAAAATGTCAGAAAATTTGAATTTTAGTTCTAAAGATAAAGCTATAAGACAAAAATATTTGCCTTGGAATAGTAGAAATTTATTTGGAACTATTGAATTTTTAGACCAAAAATATAATAAATTTAGAGTTATTAAGAAATTTTCTGTTGACTCTAATAGAGATCTGGTTTCCGTAATTAAATTAAATACTTTCGAAAATATTGATATGGAAAAAAATTTAGAAATCGGTGAAAAATTTTTAGGTTTAGATTTGAAAAGTTTTGAAAGAAGTTGCTTTATTAAAAATTTAGGTAGAGCAGAATTTCAAGAAAAAACAAAAAAAGACATGATTTCTGATAGGATTTTAAAAATAGTTACTGGAACTGAAAGTGAAAAATTTTCTGAGAAAGAAGTCTTAAACAGACTAGAAAAAGCTATACTTGATTTGAATAATCCCAAAGCTTTGAAATATACAGGAAAAATTCCTAAATTACGAAATGAAATTTATGATTTAAAAATACAGATGCGAGAATTAGAAATAGAAATTCAAAATCAAGAAAGGTATCAAGAAGAACTAAAAAAATTAGAAAATTTACTAAATGAAAAAGATAAATTAAAAAAAACTTTATTTAATATTCAATCTAAAAATAAATTAGCTCAACTGGAAAAAGTTCTGAAAAAGTTCAAAGACCTTAATGATTTAAATAAAAATTTAAAAAACTATAATTTGAGCTTTGAAAATATTAAAGATTTACTAAATAAATTAATTTTAATTGAAAACAAAATAGAAAAAAATCTGGAAAACTTGAAAAATTTAAAAGAAGCGAATGATTTAAAAGATATTTTAATAATTTCAGAAGAAGAGTTTATCGATTTTAAAAGAAAAATTTCAAAAAAGAATGAATATGTAAATGCTTTAAAATTTATAGATGTTTTGGATTTAGATAGTTTGAAGTCTCAAGAAAAAATTTTTGAAATATCTAAATCCAACAAAGAAGAAGCTGAACAAATATTTGAAAAATTCTACAATAAAATTAAAATTTTTAACTATATTTTTTCAATATATTTTATAATAAGTTTAATTTTTATTATAAAATATAATTATTATTTTATAATATTTAATATAATTTTAAGTTTATTGTATTTTTATTTTATTAAATCCAGCATAAAAAAAAACACTGATATACTTGAAAAGAATAAACATGATTTTGATTTAAGTTCTCAAAAATTGTACAACCAAAAAAGAAATATTAGATGTAGAATGGATAAAATTTCACAAGATGTTTTTGAACTGGAAAGTATGGATTTAGATAATGCCAACGAAAATATAATTTTTTTAAATGGGAAAGTAAACAAATATGATTTTGAAATAAATAATATTTTGAAAAATTTTGGTTGCATTAATGAATTGGATTTTGAAAGAAAGTATAAAGAAAGTTCAGAAAAGCTGAAAATTATTGAGCAAATATCAAGTATGGATTTTAAAATAAATATTTTAAAATTTGAATTTATTGAAAAGTTTAAAAATTTAAATTTAATTATAAATAGTTACGATGACTGTAAAAATAAATTTTATGAAATAAAAAATTTGCTTAAAAAAATATTTTTGTTAGAAAAAGAATTAATAAATAGTTTAAATTTGCTTGAAATTAAAAATTTTGAAGATCTGAAAAATGAATTTGAAAATTTAAGTTTAAAAATTGATTTATCAAATGATTTCAATTTTAAAATTGATGAAGTAGAACAAAAAATATTAAATTTGGAAAAAATGAATTTAAATCAAAAATGTTTTGATATAAAATCTAAAATTAAGATTCCAGAAAAAACTTTAAACCAAGTTGATAAAGAGATTCAAAAACAAGAGCAAAATTTAAAAAATATGGAAAAATATTTAAAAAGTTTGGAAAAAGCAAAGCTTACAATAGAAATATCAGGGAAAAATATACGAGAAAAAATTGTGCCAAAATTAGATCAAAAAGCTTCTGCGATATTCAGAATTTTCACTAACGATAAATATAAAAGTCTTAAAATTACAGAAAATTATGGTATTTTAGTGAATAAAAATATTTCGTGCGAAAAATTAAGTAGCGGAACCATAGATCAGGCATACCTTTCAATGAGAATAGCAATTTCAGATTTAATTTCTGAAGGTAAAAATTTACCAATTATAATGGACGATGTTCTTATTCAATATGATAATAAAAGATTGAAATCAACTTTAGAGTTATTAAAAAATTTGAAAAATCAAGTATTAATTTTTAGTTGTAAAATTTAACAAAATATGTGGGATTTTAGTGAGGTGGATAAAATTTTATACAGTTTATATAAGTTATTCGTAGGATAGCTTAGAAAGTTTTGCCAATACAAATTTTGAGAAAATGTCGCCGCAATAATCGTTTTAGCTGATGGATTAAGGCAACAGAAGTTATCCTTTATTCTCAATATAGTTTTTTAGAGCAGCTTCAATAATATTCTTAACGTAACATACAAAATAGCCATCAGTCCAAAAAGTCTGTTCTTTCCAAAAATGGTTTCTTAAAAAATTTGCATAATTACACCATATATGATAAGCTGTAAAATCTTGCATCATTTTAACAAGATTTGATAAAACAATGGTGGGGTTAGTTTATATTATATAATGTATATGGTCTTTATCGGTTTCTATGTATTTTATAACTATACTATGACTTTTGCAAATTTCAAGCAAAAATTGTTTAATATATTCCGAAATATTTTGTTTTGGAAGAAGAAGTATAATCACTGTTCTGATGAATTGATCTGAAAACTATCATTCAAAAGAGTAAATAATTGAAAACGAATAATTCAGCTATTTAGTTTGCCTTTTTAGTATGTATACTTTAATAATAACTTTAGTTAATTAATTAATAAAAAAACATTGACATTTATAAAAAAATATACTACAATAATAAAGCATTACCATAGGAATTAATTTAAATTATGGTGATCAATAAAAAAGCAGGAGAGGAAAATATTGTTTAATAAAAAAATAAATAAAGTTTTGGCAGTAAATTTAGCTTTGGGTTTAAGTTTCGTAGGTTATAATTTAAAAGCAGTGGATGCCAAACAACATGGGATTTTAGAGTGTATGAGAAATAATCCTGTGAAAAGTGTACTTATTGTTCTAGCACCGTTCGTAGCGGCAGGGGGAAGTTGCGGTGCTTACAAAGGCTATCAATATTTCCACGTTGAATTTTATAATACTCGAGAGGACGCTGAGAAAGACCTTGAGAAAATTAAATCAGAATATAAAAAAGAAAATGCTACCGTTTGTAATGTTACTGAAACCAGTAAATGTAAAAAAAAAGCCACAGATTTAATAACAGTATTAAAAAAATATGTTATTAAGTTAAATAATGATGTTGACAATCATGATAAAACACTAGTAACAAAAGATGGCAAAACATTTTGTCAGAATAAAGAAATTAGTAGTCCTCCCAAAAAAAATATTTTCTATATAGCAATTGTTAATGGTACAGGAGACACAGAATATTATGTAAAAAAACGAGATCTTTAAAAAATCCATGTAAACCTAATCTTCAGAATAAAGATTCTGAAAAAACCTATGGAAATCCTGAAAAGTTTAGTTTTGATAAGAAAAAAAATATAATGACATTGAATTTTTTAATTTTAAAGGCATAAATGATATGTCGGAGAGTATTAGGCTTGGATATATTAGTAAAATCTATGCGATATGAAACCAATGCTTTATTTCATTTATGAACACAATAAAAACAAAATGTGGTAAAATACTTGTTTTTAAAGAAGATTTCGATCCTGAGGAAAATAGGGAATAATAAGATATTTTGTTTTGGAAGAAGAAGTATAATCATTGTTCTGATGAATTGATTTGAAAACTATCATTCAAAAGAATAAATAGTTGAAAGCAAAAAATTCAGCTACTCATTTTGCTTTTTTGTATATATATTCTATAATAATTTTAGTTAATTAATCAATAAAAAAATGTTGACATTTGTAAAAAAACTTGTTACAATTTTATAAAAGAAGAAAACATTGTTTAATAAAAAAATAAATAAAGTTTTGGCAGTAAATTTGGCTTTGGGTTTAAGTTTCGTAGGTTGTAATTTAAAAGCATTGGATTACGGTGGCTATAGATTTTATCAATACTTACAGAAAAAATCACATTTTAGACTTTCCACAAGTAGTTCAAAGGTTCCTAAAGTATTATCAACAGATCATATAAGTGAAAAAAGCTATTTGGACAGAAGAGGATTATAAATCAAAAAAATGCCTATGGAGGTTGTATATAAGATTTACCAATTTAGGAAAAATGGTCAAACCGTTAATATTCCTAAAGAAACACCTAAATATTTTATTCAGTTGTGGGACGAAGAAATCCGTCAAATTATTAAAACAAAAAACGGAAAAGCATTTTTTAATAAAATAGGTTTTGAGCCTGATTTAAATCCAAATATTGACTATATAGAAGTTTATTTAGATAATAACTACGGTAATGCTAGTTTTAATGATAATAATGATGATCGATACCGTAGTTATTATCTAAACAAAGATGATCTAAAAGATATTGATTGAATCAAAATTTCGATATTTTTTTCGCTGCATTCAATTTAAAAAAAGTTCTTTTTTTGTACGATAAATATAAAAAATATCAGGTTTTTGTTCCAATCCTATTTTACTTGATTCTATCCAGAAAAACCCATAACTTCATAATCTAAAACATAGTTAAGTTGAACAAACATCCTGAGATTTATACGTATTTTTTCTCATTGTGGACTATTTTTTGTACATTGCTTTAATTTTTTACTCTTTATTTTGTGTGAACAGAACTTATTAAAAACAAATTTTTACATACATTCGTAAAAATTTTCGAAATTTATTCGATAGGTTCAAAAGTTTGTCTTTGATTAAAAAAAAGGATATTATAGTATAAAATGAATTTATGAATATTCTTTTCTAGACAATAACTTATGTGAAGTTTTTGAACAATTTAAAAAAGCTTTTTGTTTTGTTTTTTAATGAATAAATTCGTAGTATACACAAAATTTTGAAATGAGTGTAATTTGATTTTGGAAATTATAAATGTAGTTATTTTAATATTAAACTCGATATTGTTTTTTATTTTAGGTTTTATATACAGAAAAAAAAAATCTGAAAAAATAATGCTTTCGGCTGAGTATGAATCTAAGAAAATTTTAGAAAAATCTAAAGAATTAGCTGAAACTGAAAAAAAAGAACTAATTTTAGAGGGGAAAGAAATTGTACATAAACTTAGAGAAAAAGAAGAAAACGAGATTAGTAAACAAAAAGAAAAGATCCAACAACAAGAAAACAGGTTATTTCAAAGAGAAGAAATTATAGAAAAAAAGCTCACCAATATAGAGTCTAAAGAAGAGATAATAAATGAAAAATTGGAAAATATCAAAAGCAAAAGTATAGAACTTGATAGCATAAAAAAAACTCAATTAGAATTATTAGAAAAAATTTCTGGGTTTACTGCAGTTCAAGCGAAAAATCATATATTAGACAGTTTACAAAAAGAATTAGATGATGAAAAATCTATGAAAATTTCTAAATATGAAGAAGAATTAAAAGAAGAAAGCGAAATAAAAGCTCAAGAAATATTATCTATTGCTATTCAGAGATGTACTTGGATTCACAGCTCGGAATCAATGATTTCTGTGGTTTCTTTACCCAATGATGAGATGAAGGGTAGGATAATTGGTCGTGAAGGTAGAAATATAAAATGTATAGAAAAATTAACAGGTGTTGATTTAGTAATAGACGACACACCAGAAGCAATAACTTTGTCTTGTTTTGATCCTGTAAGAAGAGAAGTTGCAAAAATTTCTATAGAAAGATTGATTTTAGACGGAAGAATTCACCCAACAAAGATAGAAGAAGTAGTTAATAAAGTACAAAGCGAAATGACTAGAGAAATTAAATATCATGGTGAAAGAGCTGTTTTAGAAACAAAAATTAGTGTTATTCATCCTGAATTAATAAGACTACTAGGAACTTTAAAATTTAGAACTAGTTACAGTCAGAATGTTTTAAAACATTCTTTAGAAGTCGCTTATTTATGCGGTATGATAGCTGCTGAATTAAAATTGAATATAACTCTAGCAAGAAAAATTGGATTGCTGCATGATATAGGAAAAGCTTTAGATTATCAAATAGAAGGTTCACATGTAGAAATAGGTGCAGATATAGCAAAAAAATATGGTGAAAGTGAAGAAGTGGTTAACGCTATAAGATCTCATCACAATGATGTAGAACCTGAAACAGAAATAGCTATGATATTGCAAACTGCCGATGCGATTTCTGCTTCTAGACCGGGAGCTAGAAGAGAAAATATAGAAAAATATATAAAAAGATTAGAAAACCTAGAAAGAATAGTTTCATCTTTTGAGGGTGTCCAAAGATGTTATGCTGTGCAAGCTGGAAGAGAATTAAGAGTAATGGTAAAACCAAAAATAATAACAGACAAAAGAATGCCTATTTTAACAAGGACAATTTGTAAAAGAGTAGAATCTGAATTAACTTATCCTAGCCAAATAAAAGTCGATTTGATAAGAGAATTTCACACTTTTGGATACATAAAATAATTGTTATCATATTTCGATTTTTGACTGTGCAAAATAGCTGGTTCTATGTTTTATTTCATAGTTCTTCCATTTTTTCAAGTTTATTACAACGTCTATTTTTTGAATTTTCTATAGTTACCAGACAAAAACTTTTTTTATGTCTATTAATCCTAGACCTTTAATTTCCATATTTTTGAGGATATAAAATTAGTACTAAATTGACTTTTTTAAAGGTTTATGACACAATATAAATTATAGAAAATAGTAGCAACTATAAATTAAGATTAATGAAATTGAGTAAAAATGCCAGTATTATCAATGTTTTATGGTATAATAATAAGAATGTTTAGCAAAAATAAGCATAATCCATCACACTTTTACGCTTAATATGGTGAATACAATGCAAAAATATCCCTTGGCGGTGAGGTCATAGTTAAGGTATGCCAAAAAATCAATTAAAAAAATGGTTTGCGAGAATAGAGAACTTAATAATTAGTTTTTTTATCTCAGGTTTTGCTCTATTGTTGGTATATTTTTCTTGAAAATTTTTCCGCATTCTTAGTATTTTAGTCGATAGCAATAACTGCGCATTTAATTTTTTCAGTAAAATTATCAAACTCCTTTTTCCATTCTTCTCCTAAGGGAATTTCGCCGTCAACTTTAAAACAACTAATAAAACAAGAATTTCTATAATTTTTTATATTTTTAAAATATGTCTTGACAGAAAAAAGTTCTATATATTTTCTATTTTGACTTTTGCTTATTATAATATCAACGTTGTGTTCAATTTTCAACTCTTTTCTTAAATAAGTTTTATTTTTTTCTCCAATTATAATTTTTACTTCTCTGGTCTTTTCATCTCTATACTCTACAATAAAAAATAAAGAAAGTTCAGCCCTGTTTTCTTTAAATTTAAAATAAAATTCTTGCGATGAATTTGCACAATAACTGTATTTTTTTACAGCATTCAAGTTGCCCACTAATGAACAATGTAATATAATACTTATTGTTGAATAACTTAAAAATTTTTTATTTAACTTCATAACTAAAAAAACTCCTTTTTTGGAAAATATTCATAGATTTTCTTATTTTGATTCTAAAATTACAAGATATTTTTTCGTATGTCAACTTTTTTTACAATTTAAAATTTCAAAAATAAATTTTTTCATTTTTAGTTTTTGTATTCCCTCTTAATTTAATAGTGATTTTTCTCCAATCTTAAGTTTAACCATGTTATGTTTATCTTATATCTATAAAAATAGACATTCTTGTTATTTTAGAACATCAATGCTTAGCGTTGTTTTTCTATATTAAATTTTTTATTTCTTCATTTGGAAAGAAATTTTTTTTGTTTTGACACTTTTATGATTTTATAATAGAATCTTTATGCGTAGTAAATTTAAATTTTGTGTATTAATGAGTTTTGATTTTGAAAAAAAAATTATGTTTTCTGTGTTTTGATTTGTCAAATTACGGGGGAATAAGGAAAATAATTATTTCTTTATGTGAAAATCTTTCTGATAAGTATGAAATATATTTGGTTTCGATGTGTAAAGTTGAAAAAAAAAAATAAGTAATAGAATTAAAATTGATAGTTTTAATTTAGACTCTAATAAAAGATTAAGATATCTAATTTTTAGATCATTTTTTTACATAAAAAAATATGTGAATGAAAATAAAATAGATATTTTGTTTATGGTAGGACACTATATACCAATTTTTGTATTTTTAGTTAAATTTTTCATAAAATCTAAAATAGTTTTTTGTGATCACGGATCTTTAATAAATCAAATTGAAGACAAAAAAACTAAACTTTTTAGAAAAATTGCTTGTAAAATGAGCGATAAAATTATTGTTTTAACTAAAAGAAATTTAAAAGATTATATTAAAATTTTTAAAGTGAAAAGTGAAAAAATCGATTTTATTTATAATTTTATAGACGAAAATACTTATAAATGTGTTTACAATTATAATTTAGAATCTAGATTTATTATCTCAGCTGGCAGATTTTCTGTTGAAAAAGGTTTTAACATGTTAGTTGAAGTGGCTAACAAAGTTTTTAAAATACATAAAAATTGGCAATGGCATATATTTGGTGATGGTCCAGAATTTGAAAGTATACAAAATAAAATTTTAAAGTATAAACTGGAAAAAAATTTAATTTTAAAATTTAAAGTTGATGATTTAAATAAAATTTATAAAAATTATAGCCTATTTGTACTAACTTCTTATAGAGAAGGTTTACCAATGGTTTTGCTAGAAGCAAAAGCGAATAAGTTGCCTATTGTCAGTTTTAATTGTCTAACTGGTCCAGCTGAAATAGTAAAAAATGATATAAATGGGTTTTTAATAAATTGCTATGACAAAAATGAAATGGCAGATAAAATTAATACTTTAGTAGAAAACAAGATTCTCAGAAAAAAATTTTCTGAAAATTCTTATGTTGATATAGAAAAATTTGATAAAAATATTATAATAAAAAAATGGGAAAATTTAATAGATAATTTATAAAAAATTAGTTTATATTCAGATATTTATAATTTTATTTTCATTTATAATCAATTCAAAAGTTTTTTTAGAATTTTCTATATTACTATCTTTATAGTAACTAAATTTAATTTTTATATTATTTTGAATATTGCAATTTTCAATTTGAGCGTTTGGTCCAATTGTGCAATTATCTCCTATAATGCTTTCTCCTGAAATTATACTGCAAGGCATTATTTTACAATTTTTATTTATAATTACTTTTCTAGTGATGATTACACTATCAGAAAAAGGAATATTTACACCATTTAAAACATGTTTTTCTATTATTTTTCTTCTTGCTAATTCATTCAATTCTCTCAATTGAAAAGGATCATTCGCACCTAAGACTACATCAGAATTAGTTTTAAATATACCTACTTTTAACTTGTTTTTTATTAAATCTTCTATTGCTGAAGTTAAATAATATTCTTTATTTAAATTATATTTAAAAATATTTTTTAGTGTAAAAATTAAATCTTTAGACTTAAACCAATAAACACCAGAATTTACTTCTTTTATTTTTTTTTGTTTTCTATTTAAATGCTTTTCTTCTGTTATGGAAGAAATTATATTGTTTTTGTCTCTTAATATTCTGCCGTAACCATAAGGATTTTCTATATTCGAACTTATAATAGTAGCTGAATTGTTATTTTTAACATGAAATTTATAAGATTCAATTATAGAATATTTGTCCATAAATGGAGAATCTCCACCTAAAATTAGTACATTTTTTTCTAAATTTTTTTCTAGAAAATCAAAAGCAGTAATAACTGCATGAGCGGTTCCTCTTCTTTCTTTTTGAAAAACAGTTTGAACCGTATAGTCAGAATTTTCTAAATAATTTTCTAAAATTTCACTTTTATAGCCAGTTACCACACAGGTTTCTTCTATTTTACAAGATTTTACAGTGTCTAAAATCCAACTTATCATTGGTTCAAACAAAATTTCTGACAAAACCTTAGGTTTATCAAATTTCATTCTAGTTCCTTCGCCAGCTGCTAATACAAGGCAACAACAGTTCATATTTCCTCCCAAAGTTGTTTATTATAGTATATACTAGCAACCTAATTTTTGACAATCATGAACTACTATTACCCAATATATTATTTTACACTTATCCTATCATTGTTTTTTATAATTCCAAGTCCATCAATACCAACTGGACGACAACCAGCGCTTTTTATGTCAAAAACTAATATACCTGCTGTATTATTATTATTTTCATAATTTGATGCTGAAAAAACAGTGACTAGTTTACTATTAAATTGCGGTTTATAAAAACCATAATCGATTTTCCGATGTCCAAAAATACCTACATTTAAATTATTATTATGCATAAATTTTTTATATACGTTTTCACCAAAACACCGATATTCTTTACCTCTAAGCTTATTTGGCTCTACATTGCATTCGGAATCATCAGAAGGATCAGACCAAATTAAATCATTAAGCTCACAAGTTTTTTGTGGTTCTCGAACCGGCTTTTTTAAATTATTTAAATCATAAATACGAAAACCATCAGATGTAGGAATACCAGCATGGGCAGCAAAAATTTTATTACTATTCCTATTAACAACAGCAGCAAATGGCAAATATTCAAAAACTTGGTTATAAAGATCCCAAATTTCGTAGCCCGCACAATCAACGCATTTGTCGTTATATTTAAACTTAGTTACTTTCACTTCTCCAGTGAAATAGTTCATTAAATTTTGATAATTTTGAACATTAATTAAGTTACCCATAATGTAACTAATCAAAGAGCATTCATCTTGGTTCCCTCCATAAATATCAAGGCATTCACTTAAAAAAGTAGATCCATTTAAATCACTGATGTCTTGATAGCTTCTAAAATAGTTATAATTTCTATCTTCGTGGTTTCCACGCAAAACAAAAACTTTCTCTGGGTATAAAAGTTTGAGTCTAAGGACTAAATTTACAACAGCTAAACTATTTTTTCCTCTGTCAACGTAGTCCCCTAAGAAAACAATAGTACATGAAGACTCATCGTTTATTATCTTATCTAAGAAAAAATTAATACAAAATATAGTTTCTTCAACGTTGCCATGCAAATCCCCAACAAAAATAACTTCACCTTCCTCTTCAATTTCAAGAACATTTTGTTCGGTTTTAAAAATATCTATTGATTTTTCACAAAGAGCTTTAATTTTTTCTAACTCCATATTTTGTTTCATAATATATTTTCCTTTTAAAATATCTTCTATGTCATGTTTAAATGCATAAATTTCATTCGATTTTATTTCTGTGTTATCGTTATCAGAATTTTTTTCAGCATCAGTTATTGCTAATTTTGGATTATTTTTTTGTTGATTTCTATTAAAAACAGCATCAACCACACCCACCAGAGTCAATAGAGCGGCAGGCACCACTGTAGATGTAAAAACTTGACCTGCTTTCTTAAGGTTCACCGCACTAAGTGGTTGAAATACACCAACTTGGTATAACATAACAGTATTCAACGAGAAAGCTAAAAATTTATTTAAGTTTTTTGATTTCAAAATACAAATTCTCCTTTAATTTTCATTAAATCTTATAATTAATTACATATAATATAATTAAGTTTATCATAAAGAAAAAATAAATGTCAAGAAAAAAATTTTATTAAAAGCAGTTGAAATAATATCAGCTGTTTTTTATATTGATATTTTTCTGAAATCATGAAAATAACATTTAATTAATTTAAAATTTTAAATTTTCTGACTAAAAAATACTTGACATTTTATAAAAATTAATGTTATAATATAATTATTATAAAAATTTAATTAAAGGGTGAAAAGATAAAACAATGTTCAATAAAATTAAAATTTTAACATGGTGTTTAATTTTAAATTTGTGTTTTATAGGATGCAATTTCAAAGCAATAGATATAAAATATCCCAAGATAATCGCAAGCGTAAGTACAGCTGGTTTACTCGGAATAATAACAAAAATTTTAATTTCTAACAGCATGAGTATAAAACTTTACAGTGATGAGGAAGCTGAAAAATGTATAAAAGAAAATGATGAGGTTATGAGAAAATTTGGGAGCTCAGATATAAAATATATCAAATGTAGAGTTATCTCTACCAGCAGATGTCGCGAATTTGAATTAATGGAAACAAGTGTCTACGTCATCAAAGAAATAATTAAAATTCATAGCATTATTAACAGTGTAATTGCAAAAAATAAAGTATTTTGTCTTGCAAAAGATGGATTCAATCCCAAAAATAATTCAGATGTCGATTGGATACTAATAAAAGAAGAAAATAGTAATATACAACAATATTATGTATATATAAAAGATTTTAAAAAAATGCATATGCGAGAAAAAAAACAAAATGATGTTAAAATTAATGTCGAGTCATACTCTTATTTAGATATCAAATAAAATTAATGTAAGTGTAATTAAATTAATTTTTAAATATATAAATATTATTAAACTGTATATATAAACAGTGCTGATTTTCAAATTTAAAATCCTAAATTTTTTAATAAAAAAATACTTGACATTTTATAAAATAAATGGTAATATACTAATTACACGTTAAAATTTATTCTATTGTGATTAAAAAATCAAGGAGAATTAAAACAATATGGCAATAATAGAAATAATTTCTTTTTTGGGAGCAATGGGGTTATTAAGCGGAGCAGGATATGGTTTTACTCATATGACTGGTGTGGAATTAAAATCAGAGACTGTAGTTATTAATTCTGAAAATAATTTAACTTCTAACAACACTAATAATGAAGACATTAATAATAGTGCTTATACGAAAGAAGTTTTAAGAGTTTTCATACCAGAAGCAGAGAAGCGAGAGCTAAGAGAACTCACAAGATCAATTTCTTTGAAAGGTATTGGGATAGAATCTAAAGATGATGAAGAGTTCCATGGATCACATAATTTTAGAGCAATATTAATAAATCAAATATTAATAAAAGTAGCACAATTAGGTAGAGAAAGCGGTCTTAATGATGCAGAAATAGATAGATTAAAACTTAATACTTATGCTATGATATGTGATATTTGTAGATCAGAGTTTTGGAACGCACGTAAACATGATTTATATAGCAATAATTTTGAAGACTTAAGTTTAAAATTTAATCCGAATGACAATCGTGACTATATGGAGCAAATCCATGGAGACATTATTAACCCAAGAATTAACATCCAAAGTGGAGTTATGTATGGTGTGACAAATGGTAATGTGTCTTTTTATCCGGATTGATCATTGTTTTTTATATTAAATAAATTAAATTTACATAAACAGTTGAGATAGTATCAGCTGTTTTTTGTATTGATACTTTTCTAAAATCATAAAAATAATATTTAATTTAAAATTTTATCAAGAAGTTTAGCTTTGAATTTATGCATCGTGAGATGTAATTTTGGTGCTAGAAATGAAAAAGGGAATTTATTCCAAAGAAATTCTAAAACATGTATAGGTGTTGGTGTAGACACTGTTTTAACAACAATAGCGGAAATTTCTGTTTGTAAATATTGCTTCCGCGATGATTTTTTTAGTGAAAATGAAGTTGAAAAATTTTTAAAAGAAGAGACAGATTTCAAAAAATTTCGTGTTATTTCAACCTATATGTGTACTAAAACAGAAAAAGAACTTTACGTCGTTAAATTTGGTGATATGGTAGGCACAAAAAAAGAAAAATCTTTTATATTCTTTAGACCTGAAAATAACCTTAATGTTAAATGGATATTAGTTGAGGAAAATGGTAAACAAAAATATTTCATACTCGATACTGATTTAGAATCTGTTAATTATGAAATTAGTTTTTAATTTTTTAGTGTAGACGAATTTGAAGAAAATCTTGAATATTCTAGAGTTTTAGAAATAAGCGAAGAAGATTATAAAAATCGGGGATCAAAAAAAGAATATGGATATGGATATTTCTTAGTGGGAAAAGACAAAAAAACAATAATTACAAAAGACAAAAAGGTACTAAATCTTGCAGAAAGTTTTATACCTTTTGAAAAAGAAGATATTCTATGGATAAAAGTTAGTTATGAATATACTTACAAATACTATGTTTATAACCCCGAAACTGTATAGACATGCTATACTTAATATATTAAATAAAAAAACCAACAATTCCACGCTTAATAGTTAGATTGTTTATTATAATTGATTGAAAAAACATATGTATATTCCGTTTATTCTCTAACATCAGTGATAATTGGCGCAATAGGACCATCAAAACTTATGTATTTTTGTAGGTAATGTCGTATAGCTTTGTAAACATTCAAAAAATTTTTTATGTATTAAAAATTAAATACCATAGGAATCACAGGAATTTATACTTGAAATGAAATGGAGCTTACGTAAGACGAGTAATTGCTGAGAACTTAAAACCAAGAATCTGCTTGATTTTTGGTCGATCAGGGTGTAAATAATAAAAGAAAAATAAGAAGTTTACTTTGAATTTGATTATGAATGGCTTTTTTAAGTAAAGCTATTGCTGATTCAGTTTTTAAAGTGCGCCCCGAAGCCGCCTAACTGGTGTCTGAAACTGTGATTGTAGGTGGTTAAATTTCACTATTCCCGACATTGGACCCGCACACTTATAGGAAATGACACAACTATGGGTGCAAGCATGTGAGAAAAGGGCGAAAGGCTTAGTTTGGATAGTTGATCCCGCCCAAGCTCAGTTTAATATAGCAACGACGAAAATATGCTGTGAAGTATCGTTATGAGAGATGTTCGAAACAAAACTGATACGAGCAGAATGAAACGAAGTAAGGGGATATCAGGTTTAAAGGGTATCTCGGTGTTCTGAAGTTTCTGGTAAATAGCACATGCCTAAGTTAAACTTGAAATACATTCACGGAATGGGGTAACTGTCTAGAGGTTCTTGAGGAATCAAGCAGGTAGTCAACCGTAAACACTAGACAGTGGGATGACTCAAGAAGCAAATGTGCGGGGTAATGCCCGTAATATGCTGACGTGAGTTATATGGAGGATAAAGTTGTGATTAGAGGAGAAAATATTATGAAACAGTCTATTACGACAAGGTACGAATGGGACAGCATAAATTGGCACACGCTAGAAAGAGCCGTCTTTAAGATTCAAAAACGAATTTACCAAGCTTCGAAAAGAAACGATACGAAAAAAGTACACCAATTGCAAAGACTGTTAATAAACTCTAGAAACGCAAAACTCCTAGCAGTCAAACGTGTTTTACAGGTCAATAAAGGCAGAAATACTGCCGGAATCGATGGGGTAAAAACACTAACCAAAGAACGAAAATTAATTAAAGTTAGGAACTAAAAGCAAACCTGTAAGAAGGGTATGGATTCCAAAGCCAGGAAAGTTAGAGAAGCGTCCACTAGGGATACCAGTAATGGTTGACAGAGCAAGGCAAGCTCTAGTGAAACTGGCATTAAAGCCGGAATGGGAAGCAAAATTCGAACCTAACAGTTACGGATTTAGACCAAGTCGGTCGTGTCCTCAAAGGGGCGTGGTGTCACCACTGTTAGCAAACATAGTATTGCACGGACTTGAATTCGATGTAAAAACAGCATTAATGAAAGACATCATGAAGTACGAAAAAAGCAAAGGTAAGACTGGAAGAACCATGAAATGGTACAGAAACACAAGATATGCGGATGAATTTGTTGTTACTCGTGAAAGTCGAGAAATCGTTAATAAAGCTAAGAATTACATTGTCGAATGGCTAAAAGAGATAGGATTGCAATTAAGCGAAACCAAAACTCGCATTGCACACACGCTTAAAAAGGTGAATGATAACCTGATTGGATTTAATTTCCTGGGTTTTCATATGAGGCAGTTTAAGGACTGGCGAAGTAGACAAGGTTTCAAAACGCTAATAATGCCCAGTAAAGAGGCGCAATCCAGACATATTGAGGTTATACGAAAAAGAATAAGAAGTGCATATGCGAAGAAACAAAAAGAATTGATAGGTATGCTTAACCCAGTAATAACCGGATGGTGTGAATATTATCTGAAATCGGTTGCTGGAAAAATTTTTAACAAAATGAAACATCAAGTCTTTAAAATGACTTGGAGATGGGCGTGTAAAAGGCACCCGAAAAAAAGGTAAAAAATGGGTAATGCGCAAATATTACAGGGAGATTAATGGTTGCAAATGGAGGCTCGTAACGCACGACAAAGCAAACATCTTGAAATTACACAGTAACGTTAAAATAACGAGACATGTTAAAACACAAGGTGATAGGTCGTCGTTCGATGGAGATAAAGTATATTGGGAGAAAAGTAAGGAAAGAAATTCGAGGTGCGCATGACAAGTGCCATACAGCTGAGGAGCCGGATGACGTGAAAGTGTCAAGTCCGGTTCTGGAGTCGAAATAGGAGAGGTGACTTTCCTATCTTAGATAACTTTTCCAAGGAATGTAAAAACTTATTTTCTTTAGAATTGCCGACGAACAAAATTTTTTTGAAACTACAAAACTCAGTTTAAAAACCACTTAATTATTATTTTAATTAGGATTTTGGAGCTCCAAGTTTACCAAAAGTAAACCAACTAACGGTATGATTCCACCAGCCATCCCCGATTTTTTCTATTTCATCTTCAAATTTTTTAAACTCTGATAAATCATCATAAGAACATTGAGCAAAAAACCCACTCACTTGTCTAAATTTTTTTAATTTTTCGATATCGATATCAACTATACTATCACCCTTCAAACTAAAGTAATCATTACCAACGTTTAGTGTAAGTTTTCCATCTGCTGTAACAGAAACAGTATAGTTACCATCTTTATAAATTTTTATAATTTTAAGTAAATAATCGTGATGTTGATTTTTTTTATATATATTCTGTGCAAATGCGCCATATACACCAGCAAGAGTTACACAGCTAGGCAAAATCAAGCCTCCCCAATTTATTCTTTTTTGACGTTTTACTGAATTTTTTCTCACAATAACTTTTTCAGTATTATTATTATCAGCTTTCAACAAATTTGGTCCAAATGCAGGAAATACCATAAGTAAATTAGCTGTAGTAATGCAAAACAATTTTTTTGTTTTTGAAATTTTCATTTTTTATCCTCACTTTTTTAAATTAATAAAATGAAATTTTTAGTATATATTATATTCTAGCATATAAAAAATTTAAAGTCAACTAAAAAAACATTTTCTTTTTACAAATTTGTAAAACCTTGCTTTATCCAATACTGAAAAAAATTTGCACTACATTTTTATATGACATATAATAAACTTATAGAGTGTGAATTTAATAAAAATTGCATAATTTACCTAATTAAACACATCACTTGTATATAAATATTATCATGTATTTTTTGGATATGCTTCAAATTAATTTTTTGTAAATTTTTGTTAAATTATTATTTTGTAAAAGGATATAAAGCTTGAAAGTTATAATTTTATCTGCATCTACCGGTGGTGGTCATATGAAAGTATCAAATACTATAAAGACATTTTTTGAAAAAAATGATGTTTCAGCTTACGCGGTAGATACATTAGAATATGTAAATCACATTCTGAACAAAACTGTAACAGAAGGTTACAGATATTCTTGTACTAAATTTCCAAGTTTATATAAATTTATGTACAAAAATACAAACAACAAAAGTCCATTGTTTAAGGTGGTATATAAAATAAATAGTTTAATAAGTAGTAAACTTTTACCGTTAATTGAAAGTTATAAACCTGATATAATCATAACTACGCATCCTTTTTCAACCGAAATGGTATCTAAGTTAAAATCTAAAAATAAAATAAGTACACCTATTATATGTGTAATGACAGATTATGCCCCGCATAAAACTTGGATTAACAATAATATAAATGCTTATATTGTTGCCAATGAAGACATGAAAAATACTATGATAAAGCTAGGAGTAGATAAAAACATAATTCACTCTTACGGCATACCGATAGATGGTAATTTTTATGCTAAAAGAGATAAAAACATAATTTTAAAAGAGATGGGGTTAAATGACAAACTTCATACTATTTTAATTATGGGCGGCACATTTGGATTTAAAAATATGTTTAAAATATATAGAAATTTATTGAAAATAAATTATGAATTTCAGATTATTATAATAACTGGAAAAAATAAAAAATTATATGAAAATATAGAAAATTTGGTTTACAATAAAAGAACACCTAGAAATTATGAGTTGTTAAGAAACCAATTTGAGAAATATGAAAAAAAGTTTGATGAAATAAAAAGAGTTTTGAAATTTGGTGAAAAAGACAGTTCCGAGTTAATAAAAAAAGAAACAAGAATTATTTATTTTACCGATGAAGTCGATAAATATATGTGTGTGTCAGATTTAATAATAACAAAGCCAGGGGGACTTACTATATCGGAAGCATTGGCAATGAATTTGCCGATGGCAGTTTTTCAGGCGATACCAGGTCAAGAAGAGGAAAACGCAGAATTTTTATTAAGCAAAAATATGGCAATAAGACTAAAACCTGAAGAAACCACCAATATTATAGAAAATTTATTGAAAAATAAAGTAAAATTAGAATCAATGAAGTATTCTTGTGAAAATTTTGACAAATCAGATTGTCTAAGCAACATATTAAAGTTGGTAAAGAACATGTACCAGAAAATGGACGTTTAGCTCAGCCGGTAGAGCATTCGCTTCACATGTGAAGGGTCAGCGGTTCAAGTCCGTTAACGTCCACCAATTTAAAATAAAAATGTTTAGTCTTAAGCTGTATATTAGAAAAGTTGATTAATCGTCTTAGGTTACAAATATATATCCAAAATAAATACAAAAATAGATATCTTTATAAAATAAAATATATGTAACTTAGAATAATAAATAGTTTTGTATGACAGGTTTTTATATAAATCTGTGAGAAAACCGCTAAATATTTATTTTAGCGAATGGATCGTAAAAACTATTGACAAAAAATAATAGTATGCTAAAATTATAAATAATTTTGTTTCAACGAAAACCAAGTTGAAAATTTAAATATCAAAAATTAAATACCGTTGAGCTCATGGGAATTTACGCCTTGGGAAGCCTATACATAAGACGAGTAATTGCTGAAGGGCGTAAAATCAAGGATATGCTTGATATTTAGCAAAGCGAGTGTCAAGTATAGAAAATTTGTCCATAAAGGAGATTAAGTCAATTTTATTATAAGGGAGGAGACAACTGCAATGAACAAAAACTTGGTTGAAGTTATAGGAAAAGTTATAGCAAATCCAAAATTGGCAGAAGCTTTTTTTAATCTTAAAAGTTTAGAGGAAGCATATACATTAACTTGGAAAGATTTAAAATATCTGGTTGATGAGACAGCAAAATCAATGATTCCTGAAGAATTAACATATGTCGTTGATGAAATAATTGATACCATGCATTCGGATACAAAGTTTGAAGAAGATATGTTATTAGCAGTTGCAGAAAGAAGCTAAATGATAGATACTGTTAAAAAACTCACAAGCGCAGGTATGGCAGCAATGCTTATACTTACGGAAACAATAGCGGGAGCAAATTCACCAACTGCTGGTTCTCAGAATAGCACGGTTGTAGAAAGTCAAAAATTGACCGACAAAGAAGAGAAATTTACATGGCAAGCAGTAAAGAAAAAATCGGGGGGGGGGTACTGGACAAAAACACCTAAGCCGATAAAAGTATTCGGTGGAATAGCATTATTTTCTATTCCTGTTATAATTGGTGGTCGCATTTTTTATGTTGAACATTTAAAGCCAAGTGTTGATGCCATAATTGGAATTATGAAATTAAATGTTAAACGCGAAGAATTTAAAAACAAAGCATGTCGTGATGATTTAGACAAGATGATAACAGCTTTGTTAGTGTTTATGATACAATGTTTGATGATTGGTCATTCGTTCGAAACTTGTTTAACCCAAGTTGAATTATTACAGTTAAGTTCTAAACAAGCAATAGAAGACAAAATAACTTCATTAGATAGAACTCAATTGTTCCAATTATCCCAACTTTTACAATTAGAAACAGACTTAAATTTGGATACTATAAATGAAATGAAACAAACATCTACGGGTAAGTTGCCGTTTTTGGAGTTAGATGGAGATGAATTTGATTTAATTTTAAAAAAGATACCTAAATTGAATGACCGTACGTTAAACGAATGAAATGGTGAAATTATGTCAATAATTTCAGCTAGATTACAAGAATTAAATCAAGAAATATTAAAAAAACACAATTTAACTATTTGTAGTTTGTTAGGTAGCGGACAATCTGGTGAAGTTTATTTATGTACCGATAAGGAAGGCCAAAAAGTTGCAGTTAAAGTCCGTACCAGAAAATGGTGGACTTAATTCTAAAATATCTGTTAAAAACGAACAAAGTGTATGGAAGCAAGTTAGAGATATAGAAAGTGAAAATGTAGTGAAATACAAAAGTAAATTTAGTAAAAATGGAATATCTTGCTTTTCTATGGAATATATTGATGGCGCGATAAAACTCTCTAAAGTTTTGCCAGAAGACAGACATCAAGTTATAAATTGGGCAAAGCAAATTTTTTCTGGTTTACAAGCACTACACAAAAAAGGTATAGCACACAGAGATATTAGACTTGAAAATATTTTATTGTATAAAAATGGAAAAATAAAAATATGTGACTTTGGATTGGCAAAACGTTCAGATTTAACGATAACTGTATGTGGAACACAAGGAATGATGGCACCAGAAGTTCAGCGTTATTTTTTGTTTCGTCAAAAAGCCGAAAGTAAGTATGATGGTGCGAAATTCGATGTTTACTCAGCAGCAGCAGTAGTCTATCGTCTGCTGTTTAACATAACAGCAGAGGAAATGCTGACGGTTGTAAATCACGTTTTAGAAAATGGGAAACCCTCCCTAACAAAATCTACAATAGATAGATTTAATAACGTTGTTGGAGAAGATTTATTTAAATTCTTTAGCGAATGTTTAACTAGGGATCCGGCAGAAAGAGCTACATCTGAGCAAGCTTTAGAATTGTTGAATCAAATGTAATTAAAAATCAACTGTTTAACCAATAAAATTTATTTTTAAAAATCTCTTGGCTAAATTAAGCTAAGGAATTTTTATTTTGCTATCCCCCCTACTAAGCTAAAAAAATAGATTTAAAATTTTTTCGCTACCAACTATGGGGGGCATATATTCACACCGACAGCAATTTTTTTATACAATTTTTTTTTGGAGTTAAGTAAACGAAAATAGATTAAATCGGCATAGATAAAATAAAGCCGTACGAAAATAACGCAAAATTACATCCCCCAGGAACACATTACACAAATCAAAAAAAATCAATTGAACGCTATATATTATATTAACTGTCTATGATCAAAGTCACTTTTTTGGTAGCTTCTTGAAAATTAAGTTTTAAATTTAAATATCTTACTACATTCGCAATTTTTTCACGCATTGAAGCATATAACGACGTTTACTATAATGTTCTGTTTTATTGCAGAATGTAAACTTATGTCAAAATCGGATAGTCTTAAAGTTTCTGGATGTGAGCAAGATTTACCAATATTTATTTATTTCAAAAATAGTGTAAACTTTATTTTTAAATTTCTATTTAGAATTAGAAAATATTTGACAATAGATTAGTAATGTGATAGATTTATTTTATCTCAAATGATTTTTGGGAAGTTTTAAGATTTTTCAAAGGGGGTGTCAGATAAAATGGCAACATCAAGTAGAATAAAAATAACCCTTGCATGTACGAAATGCAATCACAGAAATTATGACACTCAAAAAAACAAGAGAAATGATCCTGATAGGCTCGAGATGAATAAGTATTGTAATTTTTGTAGAGAACATGTTGCACATAAAGAAACCAAATAATCAAGGAGATGTACGCTTGAAAGATGGAAGATGAAAAAGTTGGTCTGATAAAAAGAAGTATAGAATTTTTTAAAGATTTAAATAGAGAAATGAAAAAAATTATATGGCCAACTGCGAGGTTGACTTTTAAAAATACTTGGATTGTACTTTTAATGATTACTATCGTGGGAATTTTTGTTTTTATACTAGATGTCACTTTGATGCAGTTGCTTGGATTAATTATGGAAGTTTCACGAAATAATACTTAGGAGTGTTTTAATTTTGGGTGAAAATGCGAGATGGTATGTTATTCATACTTATTCAGGGCATGAAAATAAAGTAGCGTCTAACATAGAAAAAGCAGTTATTAGTAGAGGATTTGAAGATTTAATAAAAGAAGTTAGGGTTCCTACTGAAACAGTTACAGAAATAAAAAATAGTAAAAAAATAACTTTAGAAAAAAAGATTTTTCCGAGTTATGTGTTGTTGAAAATGGAGATAACAGAAAAAACGTGGGACCTGGTAAGAAATACAAATGGTTGTACAGGCTTTTTAGGTGGTCCAGCAGAAGCTTTTCCGCTAACCGAAGAAGAAATGCAAAGATTTGGAATAAGTGAAAAGAAAAAAATAGAAGTTTTTTATTCTATTGGTGACAATGTTAGCATATTATATGGTCCCTTGGAATCCAATGTTGGGATTGTTGAAAGCATAGACACAGATAAAAATTGTGTGAAAGTTATAGTTTCTATGTTTGGTAGAGAAACACCTGTTGAGTTAAAACTTGATCAGGTTGAGAAAATAAGTTAAAGTTATAAAATTAAAACAAGATTTAGGAGTGAAAAAATTGGCAAAAAAAGAAATATCTGCAATGGTTAAATTGCAAATACCAGCTGGTAAGGCAACTCCAGCTCCACCTGTGGGTTCAGCGTTGGGTCCTCATGGTGTAAATATTATGAATTTTACTAGAGAATTTAATGAAAGAACTAAGAATAATGAGGGGATGATAATTCCTGTAGTTATTAGTATCTATAAAGATAGAAGTTTTGAATTCATTACAAAAACCCCACCAGCTCCTGTTTTAATAAGAAAAGCTTGTAATATTGAAAAAGGTTCAGGAATTCCTAATAAGACAAAAGTTGCAAAAATCACAAGGAAACAAATTAAGGAAATAGCAGAATTAAAAATGCCTGATTTGACAGCTGCAAATTTAGAAACAGCTATAAGTATGATCTGTGGAACCGCTAGAAGTATGGGCATAGAAGTAGCAAATTAATATTTTTCAACTTCTCCACTTGTACGAGAATAATTTTAGATATTCGGAGGAAAATTAAAAGTGAAACATGGCAAAAAGTATTTAGAAAGTGCTAAATTATATAATAAATTGGATTTATTTGAAATGAAAGAAGCTTTGGGCTTGTGCATAAAATCGGCTAAAGCCAAATTTGATGAAACAGTAGAAATGCATATAAAGCTGGGTGTAGATTCTAGACATGCAGATCAGCAAGTTAGAGGGGCTGTGATTTTACCGCATGGAACTGGTAAAAAAATAAGAATTTTAGCTGTATGTAAAGGTGAAAATGAGGAATTAGCAAGAAGTGCCGGGGCAAATTTTATTGGTTCAGAAGATATAATAAGTAAAATTCAAAACCAAAACTGGTTGGATTTTGATGTTATGATAACAACCCCTGATATGATGCCGTTGGTTGGCAAACTAGGAAAGATTTTAGGTCCACGTGGTTTAATGCCAAATCCAAAAGCTGGAACTGTTTCAACAGACATTTCTAGAGCAATAAAAGATACAAAAGCTGGAAAAATAGAATATAGACTTGACAAAACTAATATTATTCATTGTCCCGTCGGGAAAGTTTCTTTTGGAGTAGATAAATTATTTGAAAATTCAGATGTTTTATTAAATGCTGTTTTGAGATCAAAGCCAGAGTCATCAAAAGGTCAATATGTAAAATCATGCGTTATTTCTTCCACAATGGGCGTTGGCATAAAAATTAATCACAATAAACTAATTGCAGTTTGACTAATAAGATTTTTATATAAAACAAATGAAAAAACGATAAGCTTTAGTTTAATCAGATAGATCGTAAAAAAATTGACAAAAAAACAGCCTGTCGATATCAAGTAAATGTTGTAAAACTCACAGAAATTGGTGCTTGAACTGGGCAATTACATTTTGATGATGAACCGGTGAATTCAGGAGTATCAGTAAACTGGCAAAAGAAATGATATTAGTTGTTTGTGTTTTTTGGGTGTTACTTTTTCTTAAATTCTGCTTACACAAAATAAGAAATTGAATTTGCCAGTTGTTGTATATCGTTCCTTTGTTTGTGCAAAAATTTTATTTTATGTGAACATTTTCTAAAATAGAAAAATTTTTCTTTATTCAATTTTTAGCTTTTCTAATATATGTATATTATTTCTATTTCTATTTTTATCATTCTAATCCTTAATTTTGTATGATTTCTTATTTTTGTAAAATATTTAAGATATAAACCCAAAATTCATTAGAGTTTTTTTAAGAGTTTTATTTCAGGCTATTTCGGTAAAAAACGTTTAAAAATTTAGATATAGTTAGGAGTTAACATCCAGTTTCATCAAATTTAGCTAAACAAATAAAATTTAATGTTTATTATGAATTCGATGGTTGCAATCGGACAAATGTTGAAATAGCAGTAATTCCAAAATTTAATAAATTAATAAAACAAAATATTATGATTTATCAGGAATACGTAATAGAGATTAAAATTTATTATAAAAATAAAATTATCCTGTATAATATAATAGGTATGATATTGTCTTTTATAAAATATATTGAAATTTCTAGTGAGAAAGAGGTAATGAAATTTTGGAAAAAGTTGAAAATGATAACGGTAATAGTAATAAAGTCGAAAATATAATGGCTACTACTATAGATAAAATGAAAAAAATCATAGATGTAGATAGTATAATAGGTAAGCCTATAACTTCAGAGAATGGAATAACTATAATTCCTGTTTCAAAAGTGAGTTATGGTCTTGCATCTGGGGGTTCTGACTTTGTCTCTAAAAAAGATGAAAAGAAAGACCTATTCGGTGGAGGAAGTGGCGCTGGTGTAACTATTTTGCCTGTTGCATTTTTAGTAATAAGCAACGATGATGTTAAATTATTACAAATAGAGTCGTTTAATAGTACTTTGGATAGAATAATTGCAATGGTTCCAGATATATCTGATAAAATAGCTAACATGCTAAAAAATAGAAAGAATAAAAAATCAAAATCTGAAGAAGACAAAAAGATTTAGGCTAAATTTGAATTATTGATTTTCGAATTTGATTAGTAGAATTTTTGCCTCATCAGCTCTGAGTAGTATTTTTTATCGTTTCCTAATTATCGACTCGAAAATTGTAGATCCAACTTTTGAAATTTAAAAACATTCCCTATTAAAAGTGCACAAAACACTTCATTCAGATACCGAAAATAACACAACTTAACCTTCTACCTTTTAGAAACTGATGTTATCAATTTATTTAAATTTTATTAATTGTAAAATATTTTAGTTGTTTTCTTATTAACTTTTAATTTTATTTAATAAATACTTAACTCTGTCTGTAGACTGTGCACCTTTTGAAACCCAAGAATTTACCTTTTCCATATTAATTTTTATTTCCTCTGGATTTTTTAAAGGGTTATAATAACCTATTTCTTCTATAAATTTGCCATCTCTCGGTGATCTAGAATCTGCTACCACAACTCTGTAAAATGGCATTTTCTTTTTACCCATTCTTTTAAGTCTTATTTTTACCATATTTGAATACACTCCTAAAAATTATTTTTTATATTTTAAAAACCTGTAAATCTGAATTTTGAAAATTTTTTACTTCCAAATTGTTTCATAACTTTATGCATTTGCTCAAATTGCCTAAGTAATTTATTCACATCTTCTACTTTCATACCGCTTCCCAAAGCAATCCTTTTTTTTCTAGATGGGGTTATGATCTCAGGTCTTTTTTTTTCTTTTTCTGTCATAGAAAGAATAATCGCACAAGTTCTATCTAGTATCTTATCATCTAAATCTACATTTTTCAAGTAATCATTTACTCCGGGTAATTTACTAATTATTGATTTTATAGAACCCATTTTTTTCATTTGTATAATTTGATTTCTCAAGTCATTTAAATCAAAATTATTTTTTTCTAATTTTTCAGCTAATTTTTCAGCTTGTTTTTTATCAAATTTACTTTCAGCTTCTTCTATTAAAGTTAGTATATCTCCCATACCAAGTATTCTTGAAGCCATTCTATCGGGATGAAAAGTCTCTAAATCATCTAATTTTTCTCCTGTACCTACAAATTTGACAGATTTTCCAGTGACTGATTTTACAGAAAGTGCTGCACCCCCACGTGCATCTCCATCAAGTTTTGTTAAAATAATTCCTGTTATATCTAATTTACTATTAAAATTTTCTGCAACTTTAACAGCATCTTGACCAGTCATAGAGTCCAAAACTAATAAAATTTCATTGGGCTTTACAGCTTCCTTTATATTTTCAAGTTCATCCATTAAATTTTTATCTATATGAAGTCTACCAGCAGTGTCCAAAATGATTATATCATTTCCGTAATCTTTTGAATAAGAAACAGATTTTTTTGCAATTTCAACTGGAGAAATTTCTCCAAACTCAAAAACATTAACTTTTATACTATTTCCTAAAACTTGCAATTGTTTAATAGCCGCAGGTCTATAAATATCACACGCAACTAGCAAAGGTCTGTGCCCCTGTTTTTTAAATAATTTTGCAAGTTTTGCAGAATGAGTTGTTTTTCCGGACCCTTGCAGACCACACATCATTATTATACTAGGAGGTTTAGAGCCTAAAATTATCCTACTAGACTTATCATCACCCATTAAAAAAGCTAATTCCTCATTTACCAATTTAATTACCATTTGAGACGGCGTAAGACTCTCTAAAATTTTCGAACCAATCGCACGTTCAGTAATTTTATTAGTAAATTCCTTTGCTACTTTAAAACTGACATCAGCCTCTAACAAAGCCATTCTTACTTCTCTCATAGAATCTGTCACATATTTTTCAGTAAGTTTGCCTTTAGAAGTTAATTTTTTAAAAACTTGTGATAATTTTTCCGATAAACTCTCAAATGCCAAAATCAACACCCATTATATTTTTTCAGTTTTTTTCTAAAAAGTCAAATACATTAACAAATAGTTCATCTAAATTTGAACATCTGGTTTTTAAATAAGTCACTATAGCTATTCCGATTTAAAATAAGCTGCGATAGATTCTTAAACTGTTAAGTAATTTTTAAAATTAAAACGCAACCAATTTTTTAAATTTGCCCATAATTTTTCAATAATATAGGCAACGTCGGCATCGGCTTAGACATTTTTTCATCGAATTCAAATATTGTTTTTTTACAACAACTAATCTGTTTCTAAAACATCGCATTTTTCAGTAGATTTACAAATTCTTTTATGAAGAAATTATAAAAACCTGTGAAAATTGTATAAACAACTTAAAAAAAACAATAGCTTAACAAATTACTAAAACAATAGATATGAGTTTACAAAATATTTTGATTATACTATAAATATTAATAAATTAATTAAAGAATTTAATAGTGAAATAAAAAAATTAGTAGAAAAAATAAAAAAAGAAATTAAAATAGCTACTTCATCTGATACAAATAATACAAAATTTCGTACATTTTTTAGTTCATTAAATCAAAGAATTGCAAACGATGAAAAAAATATTAAATTTGCTTTTGTAAAAAAAGTTAACGAAAATAATATTAGTGCAAAAATTAAAAATGTCGATACTGATATAATTGAAAAAGCTGAAAATTTTGTAAACATGTACGCTTCTATAGATTTTGATATATTAAAAGCGATTGGATTAAATATTAGTAGATTAAAATGTGCATTTAAACCTCTTAATGATCAAAAAATTGAAGTTTTTGGAGAAATTTTAAAAAATATTTATACTGAACTATTAGAAAAATTAAACAAATCCATAACATTAGAAGAAATATATAAAATAAATAACATAACTTTAAAGTAACTTAAGTATCATCTTGAAATATTACTTTTATATAAAAATGAAAAATTCAAAAATCTTCACAATGAAATGTTAAAATATAGCGAGCTCAAAAAATGTAAGATAACAAAATTGATTTTTACAATCACTAAACAAATTAACGTTATAGATACTTATTTAAATAATATAAATTCAATAGATACCATCAAAATTAGTAGAAAAATAATTTGTAATGTACTTAATCTTAATAATTGCTGAATTAAAAAATATTTTATCAATGGGAATTTATAATAATTTAATTAAAATAGCAGAGTATTTACTAAAATTAATAAACGAATGTGTTAGTATGTCATGTGAAACATTCGGAAAAATTGGACTTTGTACCAGTACTAAGAATGTTATCTTTTCAAAAATCAAAAATTTAATATATGAAATATAAAAAAATGCAAATGCTAAAATTTTAATCTCAAATATAAATGATATAGAAAAAGAAATATATAATTTAGAAAAATTGGCTAAAAATAATACAAAAAAAGAAAAAATTTCAAACGCAGATTTTAATATATACATTGTGTTATGGGACGGTAGGGCTAAAGGTAAAGGCTATAAATTGAGTATTTGTAATCCAAGTGGTAAAGTGAACCTCGAAAAATCAAATAACGCAAATAAATTTTCAAGTAATATCGACAAAAAAATTTTATTATTAAACATAGGTGCATCTCAATCAACTCATATGACATATATTGTTTCATTTTTTGCAAGCGATAAACTTGAAGAAGTAAAAAAATTGTTGAAGAAACAGCTAAAGAAATAAACGTAATTTACAATTTGGAACTTAATCTTCGGCATATGGATTTATCCTCTTAAATCACATGATAATATCTAAAAAATTTAACAATTCTTTTTATTATTTGCTCTCGCGAATAATCACTATTTAAACTAAAATATATTAAAAAAATGAAAATTTTTTAAAAATATAAACTTAAAATATTGATTTATTTGATGAAAAATAGATTTTTTAAAGTATAATCTTAAAGATTATGTCAAAACAGAAAAAAATTTTAATTGCAATGAGTGGCGGCTTGGATAGCTCAGTAAGTGCGTATTTAATAAAAAATTTAGGATATCAATGTACAGGTGTAACCATGAAACTGTTTGAAGATGAAGATAATTTTTCGAACTCTCAAAAAACTTGTTGTTCTATTTCTGATGTAGAAGATGCAAGGAATGTGGCAAACTTGTTAGATATTCCATATTATGTATTTAATTTTAAAAATGAATTTAAACAAAAAGTAATAAAAAAATTTATAAATGATTACGAAATAGGTCTAACTCCTAATCCGTGTATAGATTGTAATAGATATATTAAATTTGGAAAATTGCTAGAAAAAACCCAAGAACTAGATTTTAATTACATTGCTACTGGTCATTATGCACGCATAGAATATGATATTTGTAGTAATAGATACTTGTTAAAAAAAGCCATAGATAAAACAAAAGATCAAAGCTATTTTTTGTATTCTATGACACAAAAACAGCTCTCTAAAACTATTTTTCCTCTGGAAAATTTAGAAAAAACTTATGTTAAAGAAATAGCCAGAAAAAATAATTTTTTAAATTACAAAAAAAAAGATAGCCAAGATATTTGTTTTGTCCAAAATAAAAAATATTTTGATTTTATTAAAAATAATACTAAAAAATCTTATAAAAACGGAAATTTTATAGACAAAAACAATTGTATTCTGGGAAAACACAAAAATCATATTTGTTACACTATAGGTCAACGAAAAGGATTAGGAATATCTTTTAAAGAGCCACTTTATGTAGTTTCAAAAAAATATTTTAATAATACCATAACTTTAGGAATTTTCGAAGAATTGTTTTCTAAAAGCTTAGAAGCAACAAATATAAATTTAATATCTTGTGAAAATTTAAAAACTAAAATTAAAGCAAAAGCTAAAATTAGGTACAATCAAGAGGAACAACCATGTTTAGTTGAACAGGTGGAAGGAGACAAACTGCATGTAGAGTTTGAAAAATTGCAAAAAGCAATTACCCCCGGACAAGCTGTCGTTATTTACCAAAATGATATTGTAATAGGCGGTGGAACTATAATGGAATTCTCTCCAAATTGATATTGTCTATTTTAACGAATGTTGTGTTGATAAAATAGGTATCTGTCATGAAAATTTCTCTAAAAATTTCTATTTCAGGTTTTTTGTTACCTAGATTATAGCTGTTCCGATTAAAAACAATCTGTGGTATAATCAAACGATGTCATATTAAAAAAACACTCGAGAATTGGATGTAAGCGTAAGTTCAAAAAAAGCGTGGGAAAAACTTTTAAACGAAACAGGAAGTTTAGAAAATCGGTTAAAAAGGAGGACTGTGACGAAACTTTCCACCGAAGAACTTGAATCTTACATCGAAGGACATCCCGGCGCAATGCTTTCAGAAATAGCAAAAAAATTTGGTGGTTCGACATTCGATGCTTTGGAACGAATAGGGATCACTTTAAAAAAAAGAATATTTTTACATCGAAAGGGGCAAAACAAAATGTTAAGAATTCGATGAAAAAACGTCTAAGCTGATGCCGACATTGCCTATATTGAAGAATGCGGTGTTAGTACGTTTATGGCAAAACATTATGGCTGTTCGGAAACTGGAAAAAGAGTTTTTATTCCTGAGCCCGGACGAAAATTCAAGCGTATAAATATCGTTGCGAGTCAAATTAACGAAAAACTGATTGCAGCCAGAATGTACAAATGGTCAATGTCTGCGGCATTTTTTCAAATTTGGTTTAAGCATGAACTCTGCCCAGTTTTACGTCAAAACAGCATAATTGTGACGGACAACGCTAATTTTCACAAAAAATTAGAACTCGAAAAAATTGCATGCTTATATAAATGCCACATCGTTTGGCTTCCGCTATATTCTCCGAACAAAAATAAAATTGAAAAATTATGGGCGAATTTAAAAGATTGGTTGCGCTTTAATTCTAAAAATTACTTAACAATTCAGGAATCTATCGCAGCTTATTTTAAATCGGAATAGCTATAATACTTATTTTTTTGATTAATCTATGATTTTTTGTTATTACTCTTGGCAATGCAATAAAGTATTGCTATTAATAATTTTTTTTGCATAAAAAATCTGCTAATTGGATTTTCTACAATCACCATTTTATAAGCTTTGAGACAAATTTTTTATGTTTATTTGCGTTGTTTTACTATGGTTTACAGTTAAATATCAAGTGAAAATTTCTTAAATTTTTATAATTTTTTTATGTATATTTTTTGAATATTTATTAATTGATAATTATTTTTGTTATTCACTAAATTTTTTAACTATATTTGTTTCAAAATACAGTTTTATCTACTAACATTATTAAGAATTGGCTTTTCGCTCTGTTTCATATGTATGATTTTTCGATATTTTTTAGTGAAATTAACAAAAAAAATATTTATTGACTTTATTCTGATTTAAATCTATAATGTAATTATAATCTCAGTAAGTTTTTTGTGCCCAAGTAGCTTAGTTGATAGTAGAGCGTTGTTATAATTCACAGAGATGTCGGTGCAAACCCGTCCTAGGGCGTTTATTGAAGTATATTTTTAAAGAGAGGTGAGTAAAATTATGTCAGAAGCAAATAATGATTACGAAGATAAGGTTTTAAGATGTGTTGTTTGTGGTGAAGATTTTGTTTTTTCTGCTGGCGAACAAAGTTTCTACGCTGAAAGGGGTTTTGAGAATGAACCTAAAAAATGTAGAGAATGCCGCGAAGCAGATAAAGCAAAGAATAACAATAACTCTAGTGGTTACAAACAGCGTAAACTCTATGATACAACTTGTGCTTTATGCCATGGACCAGCAAAAGTTCCTTTTGTTCCTGTTGGTAATAAGGATGTTTATTGTAGTGAATGTTTTCAAAAAAAAAGAGCTGAAAATAATGATAGTTATAGTAGAAACAATTATAGTAATAATCAAAACTATAAAAATAACTAAGTTACAGATAATTTTTAGGACTCCTAATAGGAGTCATTTTTTTGTCTATGGAAGTATATGAAACTAATTTATTGTTTTTTAGCTCTTCGATATTTTTTATTATTAATGTAAACAAAAAAACTTTCATACTGTACTGAAATAGCGAAAAAAGCATTTTGAATGCCACAGCAACATAGTTGCCAAAATATTATTTCCATCAATTGTATCAGCTTCATCTTTTATTTGACATTACCAAAAGTTTAAATTTTTTAACTCTTTTCTTAAAATCTATTCTGTTTCTATTCTGACTTTCTTATATCTTTTTTGTATAAACAGACAAAAGATATTTAAAGTAGTAAAATCATAAATGCGAGAAAAATAAAATCAATTTGGTTTGTTGAGCGAAAAAACAGAGATAAGAGAAAACATTTATTTAATTACAATAATAAGACAAAATCGGCAGCGCAAAAAGTATATAAGAAATAAAAAATGGCATTTTTGTAATTCAGAGGTAAAGAATTATGAAATGCCCGGAGTGTGTGTATTAAAAAAATCAAAAAAAGTGGGATTGTTAAAGGAAAACAAAGGTATATTTACAAAGATTGCCGCCGTAATTATCGAAGTAATAAATATTACAAAACAATAGTAGACATGTTTCTAAAGCTCAAAAAGCCAACCTATGGTTATACAAACTTGCAATTAATTTGGCCCGGAGTAAACCTCTTTTCCCTTTGTTTCTGTAAGTTTATTTACAAATTCTAAATATTTTTATTTCCCTATTAATGTGTTCAATTGTGATTCTTTTTTGTGCTAAAAGCTTATTTTCAATGATTTTTTCTTCAGTGAGAGGATGATTTTTTGTAGCTTTTTTTAGTATTTCATCATTCGGAAAAAATTTTTGAATTCCTTGATATCCCTTATCTGCATAAATTTTAGCTTCTTTCCCGAGTATTTTGGCTAAAGAATTTTTAAATATTACAAAATCATGTGTTGCGCCGATTGCATTAAAAACATCAGATATTTCACGTGTTTTTGTATTGGCTGAAATTTGATATTTTGTTGTGTGCCTCTTTTTTTACCTGAATATGATACTTTTTGTTTGTACTTCGGCATCTCAATCGGATGTTCTTCAACATCTAAGAGTAACATTTCAAAATTATTTTTTCAGTATTATCGGATTTAAAACGTTTTTTAATATCTTTGATTTTGAACTCTTCCGACCATCTTAGCACATCTTCCACCCAAATTATATATTTGCATAGCGTTGATTTTGGTACTTCATAATCCAAAGCCATATGACGCATATTTCTGTATTCTCGCCAATATTCAAGTGCGTCTGAGTTCAACTGAAAGTCCCTTCCTTCCACTTTTTCTGTGTGTTGATTGATAATCTTTTTTTAAGATTTTCAGCATTTTTTGAATACCGCTCTTTTTTGACGCCTGTGATTAATTTGAAATTTTGGTCTTATTGTTTTTGTAATTTTTCATACTTATTCATTTGTTTATTTTACCATTTTTTTGTTTATGGACAGGTCTAACAATGAGAACGCTCTATTTTCTGTGTGTTTCGTTTGTCTGATATAGAATTTTTTGAAATCAAATCATGACAGGTATAGTTGTCATTTGAAAAACGAAACCTTTATTTATATAAAACTGCGAAAAAACCGCTAAATATTTATTATTAGCGAAAGAATCGCAAAAATATTGACAAAAAATAATGGTATGCCAAAATCTTAAGAATGCTTCAACGAAAACCAAATTTAAACTTAAAGCATGAAAAAAGATGCCGTGAGGCTCATTGAAATTTGCGCTTGAAATGAAATGGAGTTTACGTAAGACGAGTAATCGCTGAGGGTGTAGAACCAAGAATCTGCGCCAAGCAGAGTGTCAATGAGAATGCTTATATTTTAATCTAATTTCTTCAATATAAGGGGTGTGTTTTGCGTATACCCACCATTTTGTTGCATACCATGTTAAGCTATTCCAAGGTTTTGTACCAGGATAGTGTATTATTACTGGATTTTCTATTCCTTCATCCCATTCTTTTTTGATAACACCTTTAGGACTTTCATTACTCAAATCACAACATAATTGAACGTTAAATTTAAACGGCAAATCAAATATCCCATCATAGCATACTGCATTTATAGTATCTTGATCATGAAGACTAATTTCTTTTCTTTCATTTATAAATTTTTCAAACTGCATTTCTATATTGGAAACTCTACATTTTTCTAAATTAAATAATAAAACCCCAGCATTTATATATCTATTTAAAGGTACTCCTAAATTATTTTCTCTTTCTTTGTCTTTTATTCCTCTAATACGATCCGGTACACCAGCGATATAATATTTTTCAATATTAAAACTGTACAATTCGTATAAATCTTTTGAGATTATTGTATCTACATCCAAATAAATACACTTTTTTTCCTCACTTAAAATGCTAGGTATTTTTAATCTAAAATAAGTTTCTTTTGTGACATGACCGCTTACGAAGGCATCGTTAAACATATTCTTCATATCAACAAATTCTAAACAGCAATTTTTATATTTCGTTTCTAACCATAATAATTTATCTTTGTTTTTTTCTGAAAATTCATTAGAAACGAAAACATGTATTTTATAAAAAACACTTTTATCTGAATTTTCTAATAATGATGTCATAGAGACAACAGCAGGATATATGTAATTATTATTTGTAGATATAACTATTGGTACATATTTTAAATTTATATCTTCTTCTGTAGTTTTTTTTGTGTTTTCATTTAAGACATGTTTAGTATTTTCATTTGGTTTGGCATTATTGCACCTAGCTATCAAAATATAAATTATAAAAACAAAAAATATACTTAAAACAAGCAAAACTATGTTTTTGAGATCTTTAATTTTTTTCAAGTTTTAGCTCCCCAAAAATACTATTAACTTTGTTTATATTTTATTCTAATTTCTTCAATATAAGGAGTGTGTTTCGCATATAACCAGAATTTTTCAGCATACCACGTTAGGGTATTCCAAGGTTTTTTACCAGGATAATGTATTATTACTGGTTTTTCTACTCCTTCGTCCCACTCTTTTTTGCTAAATTCTTTTGGACTTTTATCATTTAAATTATAATAAGTTTGAACATTAAATTTAAACGGTAACTCAAATATTCCGTCATAACATATTGTATTTATTGTGTCTTGGTCATGATGAAAAATTTCTTTTCTTTCACTTATAAATTTTTTAAACTGCATTTCTATGTTAGAAGCTCTACATTTTTCTAAATTAAGTAATAAAACTCCACAATTTATATACTTGTTTAAATTTGAAATTTTTAAATTTTCTAGTAGTTTTTTATTATCCGAACTTCTAATTGTGTCTGCAACACCAGCTACATAGCAGTTTTTTATGTTCAAATTATACAATTGATACAAATCTTCCAAAATAATTGTATCTGTATCCAAATAAATGCATTTTTTTTCTTCTTTTAAAATACTTGGTATTTTCAGTTTAAAATAAGTTTCTTTTGTAATATAACCGCTCACAAAAGCATCTTCAAAAATATTTTTCATATTAACAAATTTTATACAACAATTATCGTATTTTGTTTCTAACCATAATAATTTATTTTTGCTTTCTTTCGAGAATTCATTAGATATAAGAACATGTATTTTATAAAATACATTTTTATCTGAATTTTCCAGTAAAGATGTCATGGAAACAACAGCCGGATAAGTATAATTGTTATCAGTTGATATAACTATCGGTACGTATTTTAAATTTATGTCTTCTTTTGCATTATTTTCTATAAACTCTTCTGTGTTGGTATATTCAATATTTGAATCAGGCGTATAATTATTTGAATTATTTAACAAAACATAAACTATATAAATAAAAATTATACTTAAAATAAATAAAATTATAATTTTAAATTTTTTCAAATTTTAGCTCCCAAAAAAATATCATTAAAATAGATATGTTAATTAATTTGATAAAATTCAAAATAAAAAGTTATTAAACAATTTAAAAATTAGTCATTTTATGATTTTTTTTTTTTATTAACAAAAATTAAAGTTATAATAATTAAAAACATTACACTAGAAAGAGCATTTATTTCAGGACTTACTAATTTTTGGGTCATTGAATAAATTAAAATTGGTAATGTTTGTACATTTCCGTTAGTAAAATAACTTATTAAAAAATCATCAATAGACATAGTAAAACAAAGCAAAATCCCAGATGAAATATTTGGCAGAATTTCAGGTAGTATTGTGTAAAAAATCGCTTTAGAAGGTGTGCAACCTAAATCTAAAGCAGCTTCATAAAAATTTGGATCTAACTGATTAAGTTTTTGAAGTATAGACAAAATTACGTAAGGTAAGCAAAAAGTTATATGTGCTATCGTTACAGTAAGCATTCCAAATTTTAAAAATCCTAATGTGTTACGAAAGTATACAAATAAAATCATAAGAGAAATACCGGTAACTATTTCAGGATTTAACATAGGCAAATTAGTTATATTCAAAATTAGTTTTTTAGTTTTACTTTTACAACTAAAAATGCCAAAAGCTGAAACTGTCCCAAAAATAGTTGAAACAATTGAAGATATTGTTGCTATTTCCACGGTATTTAAAAAAGCACTTAAAATGTATTTATTGCTAAATAATTTTATATACCATGCGAAAGTAAAACCTGACCAAACTATTCTACTTTTTGAATTATTAAATGAGAAAAATACTAATATAAAAACAGGCAAATATAAAAAAGCAAAAATAAAAATTTTGTAAATTTTACTAAACAATTTCAAATTTTGTTGGTCCTTTTTATTTAAATTAATATATATTTTCTCAAAGCTAAAGACTTATATTTTTTTAACATAAAAAAATATAAATTTTAAGTTAAAAAATTTCGATAAAATATATATTTTATAACGTAACTTTAGTATTAAAAAGAACATATTTATATAAAACTCTCTAAAATTTTAGTACTAATTATGTTCAATTTACGACAAATTACTTTTTCACTATTACAAATAATAAGCAGTTATCACTACAACTGAATTTTTATTGGCTGTGCAAACCACACGCAAAAACTTGCCACCTTCAGATGAACCAATTACATGAAAAATTGGAGAAGAAAAATGTCCCTGAAATTCCTCAACAATATCTCCTGTGATTATAGCATTTTTTATGTCATTACAATTAATCTTTCGGTTTCGCAATTTTTCAAGCGAATGTTTTGTCCATTGTAAACCCATTACTTTGCATATATATCGTATTTTTTCTATGCCAATATAATTTTCCATTTTTACAAAAATTCAATTAACTATGGGGAAAATACTTACACTTTTCTTATTTTTTCCATAACGTTTAAACTTTACTTTTCCTGATATTAAAGAGAACAAAGTATCATCGGAACCTTTTCCAACATTTAATCCTGGATGAATTTTTGTTCCACGTTGCTTCACCAAAATATTTCCTGCCAAAACGAACTGACCATCTGCGCGTTTTACACCTAATCTTTTAGATTTTGAATCTCTACCATTTTTTGTAGACCCCATCCCTTTTTTGTGTGCAAATAATTGCACATTTATTTTTAACATTTTTCACACCTCTGAATAATTTATTTTTATATATTTAGGATAACTATCTTTCAAACTAATCAAATGATTTTTTAATCCTAACAAAAAATTTTTACAAACACCACAATCACGCTCGTTATCCAAAACAAATCTCAAATACGACTTTTTTTTACTTACATTTACAACTAAAGAAATTTTCAAAATATCCATCAAAGTATTTATTATCAAATAAACAACCGAAGAAACCGAAGCACATACTATATCGGAACCCGAATCAGAATACCCAGAATGACCAGAAATTTCAAAACCTAAAATGTCCCCAATAGAAGTTACAAATATTCCTATGTTAATCATATTAAATTTTGAGAATATTTTCTACTCTCAATTGAGTATATCTTTTTCTATGTCCTATTTTTCTTTTGCGATGTTTTTTTGGTTTATAAGTAAAAACAGTTAATTTTTTTTGTTTTCCACTTTTTATTACTTTAGCTAAAACTTTCACTGAATCCAAATAAGGTTTCCCAACCAAAAAAACATTACCTTCGACATCACAATAACTAAGGACTTTACATTCTATATCAGAATTCTGTTCATGATCTAACTTTTCAGTATATATATAATCATTCTTCTGCACTTTATACTGTTTGCCACCAGCTTCTATAATTGCAAATTTCACAATCATTCACCAACTTTTTTCAAAAATAAAAATAATTTAACTTAAAAAAAACAATACAACAAAACTTCTAGTTTCACGCAAATAACCACCAAACCTCCACTTGACCAAAGAGTAAACAGACTTATGATTCTGTGTTTTTCCGTGATTATCCGTAAGCCCCATTTCATTTTAAGCGCTAATTCCCATGATCCACACGGTACTTATTCGATATTAGCAGATTATTTTTTTTTGTCAATCTTTTTTTTTACGATTTAACCGAACGAACTAAAGTTTAACGATTTTCTCGTTTATTTTATGCAAAAAATAAGAAACAGATGTTAGTGAGTCATTTAGCAAACTTGTTGTGAAATTTTTTTCGTATTTGTTTTATCAATTTTATGAAAATATATCAATAATTTTTTAGAGTACAAAATCTATGTGTTACACACAAAAAAGTTTAATTTGACAAAAAAATTATATTATAGTCGATATTAATGTATAATGTATTTGTGGAATATTAAATTATTGAATATGCTCTTTTATGTTCTTAAAAAGTTATTCATAAAATAATTCCTAAGAGTTAGTGGTGATATTTTTGTAAAAATAGCTTGAACATGAACTTAATATTGTTATATTTCAGCTTTAGAAACTTAACTCAAAAAATTCAAACTGTCAAGTTAATAATAATTTATCAAATCAGAAAATAGTTCTAAAATAGAACTAAAAATGGTAATATTTGAGTTAAATAAAAAAATGTTCCAATGTTTATGTTTTAACGAAAATATAGAAAATCAAGAAAGGGAGGGATAGTTTATGTCCTCTGGTGAGTATGTGCTAAAAACTCAAGGCCTTACTAAAACATTTTATAAAACAGATGTAGTAGACGACGTAAATATTGAAATTCAAAAGGGAGATATTTACGGTTTTATAGGGAAAAACGGTGCTGGTAAAACTACCACTATAAAAATGATTGTAGGGCTTTCTGAACCAACAAAAGGGAAAGTACAATTATTTGGAAATGATAATTTAAATAAAGGACACTTAAAACTTGGTACTGTTATAGAATATCCAGCTTTGTATCCATATATGTCAGCAAAAGAAAATTTGGAAACTCAAAGAAGGTTGCTAGGAATTGAAGATAAGAATAGGATTAACGAAATTCTAACCACAGTAGGGCTTGAAGATGCAGGCAGAAAAAAAGCTAAAAATTTCTCACTGGGCATGAAACAAAGGTTAGCGATTGGTCTAGCTTTAATGGGTGACCCGGAATTTTTATTTTTAGATGAACCTACTAATGGTCTTGATCCTACAGGAATTAAAGAAATAAGAAATTTAATATTAAAATTAAATAAAGAAAAAAAGATCACTGTTTTAATTTCTAGTCATATTTTGGGCGAGCTTTCTAAAATCGCTAATAGGTATGGGGTTATAAATAAAGGAAAGCTTGTAAAACAATTTCACACGAGTGAATTAGATGAACTAATAAAACGAAAAGTGAAATTAAGAGTGAATAATCCAGAAAAAACTTATGAGTTGTTATCTAAAGAATTGAATATAAATAATTATGAGACTTCAGAAGATGGTACTATTTTCATATCAGATGAAAATGTAAATACAGGAAAAATTAATAGTTTGCTAGCTGAAAATGATATTATTATAGAGTCTATTTCTAAAGAAAGTAAAGATTTAGAGGAATATTTTATATCATTAATGGAGTCGAAAGGAGGAGATCAAGATGTTTAATATGTTATCTTCGGACTTTTATAAATTGTTTAAGAGAAAGTCTTTCTATTTTTGTGCAGTTTTGAGCGTATTAAGTGGAATGATTTCAATATTTGGGTTAATAACCATTGGAGCTTCATATAACTTTTCAATTAGTGAAATAGGCGAGTTTTTCGGTTTTAATGGCATAGGCTCTATAGCTCCAGGACTAATTGCTGTTAACATTTTTTTTATAATTTTAGCATCTATGTTTGTTCCTAGTGAATTTAGTTTTGGAACTATAAAAAATATTGTATCAAGAGGAATAAGCAGAACAAAAATATATATTTCGAAATTATTAATTTCATGGTTTTTAGTGCTATTTTATTCGATTTTATCTGCTATGGCAGCTTTTTCACTTGGCGCATATTACTGGGGGGTTGGCGATTTTTCAGCTCAAAATGTTGTTTTGGGTATTTTTAGAATGTTAGGATTATATCTATTATCTGCAATGGCATTTCAATCAATGTTTGTTATGATAGGATTTTTAGTGAGGCATACAGGCGGTACAGTTTCTACCAGCCTTGGTATTGTAATAGTCTTACCTATTGTTATTAATTTTGTAAAAGTTTTTTTTACAAAAACGTTTAAAATAGAAAATTTTAATCCAGAAAAATATTGGGTAGGTAGTATAATAGATGAAATTACTAAAATGGATGTTACACAGGAAGCGATAACAAGAGGGATACTGGTGTCTTGTGTTTATTTGGTTTTATTTACTTTAATAGGAATTTACAGTTTTAATAAAAGAGATATAAAATAAATAATGATTATGTTACAATACAAGAAAGTATAAATTATTAAGGAGGTACTTAAAAATGGCTAGATGTAGTGTTTGTGATAAATCTACAAAGTTTGGTATAAAATTATCTCATTCTCATGTAAGATCAAACAGAAAATTTAAAGCTAATATTAAAAAAACAAAGTTTTTGGTTAATGAGAAACATGGTAAAAAAAATATTTGTACGCACTGTATAAAAACTTTAAGTAAAGATATTTAATAAATATTAAAATAATATTTTTATTCCGACGGTTAAAAAGAATTATGAAAAATCAGCTCCCATTTCTGCAAACAGTAGGCGGAGACACAATGGGATTAGTTATGATAGGCAAATTTTTATATTATTTGTTGCACCATACAATATAGACAACAAATAAAATTGAATAGTATTACAATTGACCTGGTGGCAATGTCATGAAATTATTTAATTTTAAATTTGTTTGTAAATCATCACCAAGTGTATTATTGGTCTAGCAAAAGTGATGTTGTCAATAAAATAAGGTTACAAATGTTTTTTTGATAGAGGCGAATTTATATAAATTCGCGAGAAAATCACCAAATATTTATTTTAGCGGGTGAATCGTAAAAATATTGACAAAAAATAATAGTATGCTAAAATTACAAAAGATGGTGTTTCAATAAAAATTAAATATTGTGGGGCTAACGGAAATTTACGTTTGAGAAGCTTACGTAAGACGAGTAATTGCTGAGGACACAAAACCAAGAATCTGTTTGATCTTTAGCCAAACAGAGTGTCAAAGAGTATGAAACTTTATTTATATTTTTGACGTATAATTAACATATTACAAATAATAAAAATGCTTAAAGAACTTTTTTGGAGTTTAGATGGTAAATATCTTAAAATGAGAGTGTTTTTAAAAAGGACTACAAACAGTTAAATCAGTTATTGGTAAACTTCGCGACACAATATTAGCTTTCCTTCTAGATCTCCCGCCCAATGACGTTAGCGAAAATTGTTAAGCTTAATGCCATAAGTTTCGGCTTTGTTTTGAATCAGAAATTCTGACGAGATTAATTTTGCATAGGTTTCCCAATAATCAGCAAAAAACACAGCACCTTTTAAGCCTGTCGAGCGTTTTTTCAAGGTAGATACGGCTTCGGTCCTCGCCAGCTAATTGACTGACAGTGCGGCAAATATATCCCTCAGATTCAAACTAATCCTAAAAAGCATAAAATTTTGTCCGACTTAATGACAATAAGGGTATCAGTTTTTCATAAGTCTTTAAAGTAAAATGTTCTAACCTAATATAAAACAGTTGTTGGCTAAGCCCCCAAACATTCGCGCAAAACTTGCATTTATAACGTTACTTCCTGTGTTTGAACCTTGCTTTTACACTGTGATCGCTTCCACATTTCCCATTGTTTATTTTATATCACACTATAATTCTAAATGCAACACTCTCAACATTCAATATTGTTCGATCCCCAATATATTTGTAAATGGTTTATGTTCCACTTTTAGTATTAAAGATGAATTAATGCCAAGTATATTTGGCCACAAAAAATACTATTTTTTGTATCATAAATTATAGAAAAAAGGCGAGAAAATCACTAAATTTTAGTTTAGTCAGATAAATCGTCCGAAAATACTAAAAAAATGTTGACAAAAAACTATGAATTGTTAATATTAAATGAGTACCATAGAGCTTACAGGAGTTAACGTTTGAAATAAAATGAAACTCTTATAATAAAGTAATTCCAAAAAGGAATATAATCGAGGATTTGTTTGAAATTTAGCCAAGCAGAGGTTCGGATAGTATGGTTAGTATCGTTAATTTTTAAAAATTCATGGTGAAGCAGTGAGGTTATTTTAAACTTGGAAGGTGAGAATAGATTTTTAAATCCTGAAGAAAATGTCCATGATAGTTCTGCTTTTGAAAATTGTCTCAGACCCAGTAATTTGAACGAATATACAGGTCAAGAAAAAATAAAAGAAAATTTGAGTGTGTTTATAAAAGCAGCTAAATTAAGAAAAGAAAATTTGGATCATGTCTTGTTATATGGTTCTCCTGGTTTGGGGAAAACTACTCTTTCTATGATTGTTTCTAAAGAATTAGGTGTTAATATAAAAATTACTTCTGGGCCAGCTATCGAAAAGCCTGGGGAATTAGCGGCTATTTTAAGCAATTTAAATAAAAATGATGTATTATTTATTGATGAAATTCACAGATTATCAAGAAACGTTGAAGAAATTTTATATCCAGCAATGGAGGATTTCAAAATAGATATAGTCACCGGAAAAGGTCAAATGGCAAATTCTTATCACTTAAGTTTGGAAAGGTTCACTTTAATAGGAGCTACCACACGTGCTGGCCAACTTTCTGCACCGTTAAGAGACAGATTTGGTGTAATTCTAAAGTTAGAATTGTATAATTTTGAGGAGTTATTTATAATAATAAAAAGAAGTGCAAAGATTCTTAATATTAAAATAGATGACGAGGGAGCTACGGAACTAGCTAAGAGATCTAGAGGAACACCTAGAATTGCTAATAGAATGTTAAAAAGAGTTAGAGATTTTGCTCAAGTTATAAATAATGGAGAAATTACTTATGAGATAGTGAGAGATTCTCTAAACAAACTGGGCATAGATGAAACAGGTTTAGATTTTAATGATAAAAAAATATTGGAAACTTTGATAAAATTTTATGATGGTGGACCTGTTGGTTTAGAGACTTTGGCATCTTCTATTGGCGAAGAAGCTGTTACTATTGAAGATGTTTACGAACCATATTTATTGCAAAATGGTTATATAAGTAGGACTCCAAGAGGTCGTTGTGCTACAAAGTTAGCTTATGATTATTTAAATTCAAAATCACCGAATAAATTATAGGAGACTATTAGAAAATATAAATTATGAAAAAATATTTTGGTACAGATGGTATTCGTGGATTGGTAAGCGATAAAGTAACTTGTGAATTGGCTTTGAATGTCGGGAGGGTTATTGCATTTTTGATAAACAATAATCCTAATGTTAAATATAAGATATTAGTTGGAAAAGATACTAGAGTTTCTTCTGATATGTTGTCATGTTCGCTACAAGCTGGGATTTGTTGCATGGGGGTTGATTGTGTAAATTTAGGATATATTCCAACTCCTGGAGTTGCTTATTTGACTAAAAAATATAATGCTGACATTGGTATAATGATTTCCGCTTCTCATAATTCTTACGAATTCAACGGTATAAAAATTTTTGATAAAAATGGTTATAAATTTTCAGATGAATTAGAGGACAAGATAGAATATTATTTAGAAAATCAAGATTTTTTAATTAACAAATTTGGTAAGATAGGAAATATAAGCTTTGAAAAAAAGTCTACAACAGATTATTTAGAATATTTAAAGGACATTCTTAAAATTAATCATTTTAACAAATTTAGGGTGTTACTGGACTGTGCAAATGGTTCTGCTAGTTATACGGCTGAAAAGTTATTTCTTAATTTGAATTTTAATTTTGTTATTACTAATGATAAGCCTGACGGTATGAATATAAATAAATACTGCGGTTCTACAGATTTAGGAAATTTGTCTAAAATGGTAGTAGAGGAAAATTTTGATTTGGGAATAGCTTTTGATGGCGACGCTGATAGGTGCATCATGGTTGATGAATTAGGAAATATCATGGATGGTGACGTTATACTTGCTTTATGTGCAAAAAACTTAAAAAAAGATGGTAAATTAAATAAAAATACTGTTGTGGGCACTATAGCTACAAGTATGGGTTTTCGAGATTTTTGTAAAGAAAATGATATAAGTTTTATTTCTACTGACGTAGGTGACAGACATATTTTAGAAAATATGTTAAAAAATGATTATAATTTGGGTGGCGAGCAGTCTGGCCATACCATTTTTCTAGATAATTCTATAACTGGCGATGGTCATATAACAGCTTTGAAATTATTAGAAGTTTTAATAAAATCAGACCAAAAACCTTCTGAATTAAATAAATTAGTAAAGAAATATCCTATAGAAAACTTGAATTTTGACTTAAAAAATAAAAATTTAAACATCGAAAAGATAAAATTCGAAGCTGAAAAAATATTAGATAATTCTGGAAGAATTTTAATAAGAAAGTCAGGCACCGAACCAGTTTTGAGAGTGATTATAGAGTCTTTAGATATAAATAAAATAAATTTGGTATCCAGATATTTAAGAAAAAATATATGATTCGAGATAAATTTTATATTTTAAAAATATAAAAAACAAGTATTCAAACAAAGCTTTAACCATATTCTTGCAAAATTTATTTATTTTTAAATTAATTTTATCTAAAATTGATTTGTATATGGAAGTGGTGAAACTATTCGAAATATTGGGTTTGGTTTAGCTAAAATCTTACAATGGAACATGAAAATTTTTGATGCTTTAGTTTATCTTGACAGACTCTGGTTTTATTAGAGACAAGTCTATAAATGCTTAATATTTAAATAAAATTTGTGTAATTTAAATTTTCAAAAATTTATTTGACTTTTGTAATTTAAGACCGTATAATTATCGGGCAGGTGGAGGTTTAAGAATTGCAAGAGAATTATTTAATTTCTATTATTGGAAATCAAATGGACTGTAAGAAAATAAAAGTTGAAACAGTAGGAAATTATGTTGAAATTGGTTATAATAAGTATATAATTTATAGAGAATACGAGAAAAATAATTTAAAAAAATTTAAAGTTTTAGTCTTAAAAATAGAAAATTCTCAAAAGATTATTATTACAAGAAGTGGTAGAGGCAAACCAAAACTAGTACTAGAAAAAAACAAAAGGCATCATTGTTTTTATAGTACCGAATATGGTTTTGTTAGAATAGGTTTATTTACAGACCAAATAGAGCTTGATTTAAATTCTTCAGGTGGAAGTTTAAAAATAAAATATTTTTTGGATATAAATCATATTATAAGTGGATTGAATGAAATTTGCATAAAAGTGAGAGAAAATAATGTCAAAAATATTGATTGATATCATAGAAAATATAAAAAAAGAGATAAATTTAAGTATAAATAATTCTATAAAAAAAAATTTACTAATAAGTTATGAAAAAAATTTTGATATAAACATAGAAATTCCTGCTAACAAAAATAACGGAGAATTGTCTTGTAATATTGCTTTAAATACAGCTAAAATTTTCAAAAAAAGTCCAAAACAAATAGCTAAAATAATTTTAAATAACTCTAATTTTTGCGATTTTATTGAAAAAACTGAAATTGCTGGAGTTGGATTTATAAATTTTTATATGTCTCAAAAATTTTATTCTGAAGTTTTAAAAGAAATTAAATTAAAAAAACAAGATTACGGCAAAATTAATATAGGGGAAAATAAGAAAATTTTATTAGAATTTATGTCTGCAAACCCCACTGGCCCTATGCATATAGGAAACGCTAGGATAGGAATATTAGGTGATTGTTTAGCTTCTTGCTTGGAATTAGCTGGTTATGAGGTTTTTCGAGAGTATTATATTAATGATGCTGGAAACCAAATAGAAAAATTTTTTAAATCTCTTGACATTAAATATAGGCAAATTTATTCTGAAGAAAATATTGAATTTCCAGAAGACTGTTATCATGGTGAGAATGTAAAAGAATTAGCACAAGAATTCTCTGAAATTTATGAAAATAAATATATAAATTCGGATTTAAAAACTCGAAAAAAAATTTTAGTAAATTTTGGATTAAATAAAAATATAAATAAAATTAAATCCGATGTTGAAAAATACAAAATTGTTTTTGATAATTGGTTTTCAGAAAATGATTTATATAAAGATAATAAAGTTAAAGAAATAATACAAAAATTGAAAGATAAAGATTTAGTTTATGAATCTGAAAATGCTGTTTGGTATAACGCAAAAAAATTTGGATCTGAAAAAAACGAAGTTTTAACTCGGCAAAATGGTATAGACACATATTTTGCAGCTGATATAGCTTACCACTACGATAAGTTTAAAACTAGAAATTTTGATATTTGTATAAATGTTTGGGGATCGGATCATCATGGTCACATTTCTAGACTAAAAAACGCTATTAAGTCTCTAGGAATTAATGATGGAAATTTAAAGATAGTGTTAGTACAGTTTGTAAGATTAATAAAAGATAATGAACTTATTAAAATGAGCAAAAGAACCGGGAAGTCAATACAATTAATAGACTTGATACAAGAGGTAAATTTAGATTCTATAAGATTTATGTTTAACTTAAAAGAACCAAATCTAAAAATGGATTTTGATTTGGGGCTAGCAGTAAAACAAGATTTTCAAAATCCTGTTTATTATGTTCAATATGCACATGCGAGAATTTGTAATATTTTCAAATCTCTGAATGATGAAATTTTAAAAGAATACGAAAATTCTGATATAAACTTAAAAAATTTAAATTCAAATATAGAATCAGAATTGATTTACTATACAAGTTTGTACACTCTTGAAATAATAAAAATTTCCAGAGATTTGGATCCAACGCGAATTACCAGATATGTTATAAACTTAACTAAAATTTTTCACAGATTTTATAATGAGAAAAAAATTGTAATTTCAAAAAATAAAGACTTAATGTATTCTAGATTATATTTGTGTGAATGTGTTAAAATAATTATAAATAAAATTTTAAATATTTTAAAAGTATCTAGTCCAGAATATATGTAATAAAAAAGTAACGGGGTTTGTTAATTTTGATTTTGAAAAACTGGGATGAACTACCAGATCAATTTAAAAATCAAGAAGTACTTTATTATTATAATATTTTAAAAAATAAAAAAATTAATTTAATTATAAAAAGGTTATTTGACATTTTTTGTTCAGGAATTTCAATCATAGTATTTTTGCCAGTTTTTTTTGTTATTTATTTAATAATAAAATTAGATTCTCCAAAAGAAAAAGTTATATTCAAACAAGAAAGAATAACTCAATATAAAAAAACATTTAAAATTTTAAAATTTAGGACTATGAAAACGAATTCAGAAAAAATTCAAATTACTTGCTATAATGATCCAAGAATCACAAAAATAGGTAAATTTTTAAGAAAATATAAATTAGATGAAATTCCTCAAATTTTTAATATATTTTCAGGAAATATGACATTTGTAGGTACAAGACCCGAAGTTGAAAAATATATAAATTATTACACAAATGAAATGTTAGCAACTTTACTTTTACCAGCAGGCGCTACTTCTGAAGCAAGTTTAGAGTTTCAACACGAGGAGAAAAATTTAAAAAAAACAGAAAATATAAATCTAGAAAATTTATATTTAAATGATATTTTACCTGAAAAAATGAAAATAAATCTAAAATACATAAAAAAAATGAACTTTTTTTATGATGTTAAAATTATTTTAAAAAGTTTTATAGTATTTAAATATGGCAAATAAATCACAAATCCAAAAAAATTCTATTTTAGTAAAATACTATATAGAATTTTGGATGATACGTTTTTATTTAAAATTTATAAATTTTCTTTTTGGACAATTTTTTGTATTATTGCAAAGAACAGGCCTATATTTAAAAAATCTGTTCAAAAAAACGCTATTACTAATATCAATTATTAGCTATTAAAATTCAAAATATCATGTAATAATTCCGGACTTACCAAATTTTTTCCAACAGAAGCTTTAATAATAAATTCTAATTTATCAGAACCAAGCTTTATACTAATATTACCTTTCTCAATTTTTTCAAAATTTATAATACTTGGTAAATAGAAAAAATTTTCACAATCTGCTTTATTCCGCATAAAAACACCTTTGTTGTTTTGTAATATTTCATATTCAAAATCATTAAATATATACTCATTAGGTACTATCTTTGTTTTATTGTAAAAAAAATAAATACTTGTTGCTTTTGGCTTTTCTTTTGATAGTAGAACTCTATTATTACTAATAACAAATCCAATACTATTGTTTAAAATAATATTTTCATCACTTAGCTTAACAAAATCAAATTTTTCTAATAATGACATGCCACTACTAATACTTTTCAATTGGTTTTCTAGCAGACTTATTTTTTCAATTTTTTTATCAAATTCAGTTTGAAATTTGGTTAATTGTTCTTGCATGTTTTCTTTACTAATCTCTGTAATCTCTGTTTTTAAACTTGTACTCATCTCTTCAACTTGCTTTTCTAGCAGACTTATTTTTTCAATTTTTTTATCAAATTCAGTTTGAAATTTGGTTAATTGTTCTTGCATGTTTTCTTTACTAATCTCTGTAATCTCTGTTTTTAAACTTGTACTCATCTCTTCAACTTGCTTTTTTAGCAGACTTATTTTTTCAATTTTTTTATCAAATTCAGTTTGAAATTTGGTTAATTGTTCTTGCATGTTTTCTTTACTAATCTCTGTAATCTCTGTTTTTAAACTTGTACTCATCTCTTCAACTTGCTTTTTTAGCAGACTTATTTTTTCAATTTTTTTATCAAATTCAGTTTGAAATTTGGTTAATTGTTCTTGCATGTTTTCTTTACTAATCTCTGTAATCTCTGTTTTTAAACTTGTACTCATCTCTTTAATTTGGTTTTTCAGCGAACTTATGCTTTCATTGATACTATTATGATCACAAACAGGTGGTTTTTCAATACTACCTACCCCCGTAACAACAATTTCAATTTTTTCTTTAACAATAACGTTTTTAAATTTAGCACCTGAAAGTATGTAAAATTTATTTTTTTCTTTATTATGAAGTGCTGTTACTATTAATTTATTATTAATATCCAAAATTTGAATGCTCGGATTAGATCCGTTAAAATTTACTATTAAAAATTTTGAAAATTTATCAATTTTAATATTTTCACCACTAAGCGAAATATTTACGTCTGTTTCATTTCTGCCCATGCAGTTAGTATTTATTTCTTTATCACCGATGGTTATTTTTGTAAAGGTTAATGGGCTAAAATTATCATGATTATGTACTAGACTATAAATAAATGACCCTGTACCTAAAAATGTTCCAAATACTCCGACGCCTAATGACACAGCCGTCAAATTATTTACAATAATGCTCTTTAAATCCATATAATTATTCTCCTTTATTGAAAAAAAATTTTTAATTATCATTTTAGTATCGTTACTTAAATATTATACGATCTTGTTTTTTATTATACAATTAAAGAAATTTTTTGTCAATAATAAATTATTTAATTCAAATTAATATCTCAAAAATTCATGATGTTGGTAAAAATGTACGTCAATATAATTATACTAAACAAATGAAAAAATTTTTATTTTATTATATATATAATATATTTAAAGAAAATAAAAAATAAAAACCGAAAAAAACGTTAATATTTCAATTTTCCCCAAATTCTAATTTTATGATATTTATTAAAAATTACAACTGTTAATTTTCAAAAAAATAATATCAATGTAACACAAGATAATATGCTTTAAGTTTAGAATAAATTAAATTCAGCATATATATATTGGTAAAACACGAAAAATAGATAACATTTATTGTGTTATAGAAGACATTTTCCGTATTTTTTAAACAATGTTAATTAACAGAAATTATTCAAAACGTAATTTTGGGGATGTACGTTGTACGAGTGAAATAGAAACTAGAAACGCGGACAAATAGCATAGTTTTTCATATGGAACTACATGATTTTTATCAAATGTTTTCCGAAATATCTCTTAGTTGCATTTAAATTAAAAATAATCAACTTTAGTTTCATTATATTTAATATAGTTAATTTCCGCAATTTTTAAATAAATATAACAACATGTCCTCGCTTCTTAAAATTTACTGATTTATCGATTATTATTTTAATTCTTATCACATTTGTTATAAAATTTCAAAATTTATTTTTTTAAACTCCAAATATATACAAGCATGTTAACAAATTTAATATTAGTTTTTTGTTTGATAATCAATACCTCCAAAATGCCTGATAAAGTCAGCCAGTTCCATATTAAATATACCATAATCTTCATCTTTAGATAACTTAATTAATTTGGATCTTTTCCATGTTAAGCTTTTTTTATTAAATTCATATTGCATTGTTTCATCTTTCGCGTGAGGATTTCTGAGTATTATATATTTATGTTTATCGCTATCTTCAAAAGTCCCCAAAATTGAATATGAATGTTCGATAATTAAGTTATTTCGTTTACTACCAGTTTTGCCTCCTTTTACAAAGTCTACGCTTGCTGCACCGTTATTTTTTATACATTTTTCTATTTTATTATAAATTTTTATCGCATAATCTGAATATTTGTCTGGATCAGGAAATTTTTTTTGAATATCTTCACCAGTATCAATATCTTTGGTTCTAATAACCGATGTGATTTTTGTTATATCGTTTCCATCACTGTCCTGTCCTACTATCCCTGACAATCTTATTTTGTTTTTATTAAATATAGTTTTGCATTTTTTCCCAGTTATTGCAGTAATTATTGCAGCTCCACGTCCACCGCGAAGAAGTTCTTCCATAGTGGACAATGAACTTCTACTATATTCTGCTGCTATTCCTGGAATTTCACTTTCAACTCCACCGGATTTTAAAAAAATTGCAATTCCTTTTTCTATAAAAAAAGGCCACCATGCCTGGCTGTTTTTATTTCCATTAAAACTTCCAGGTATTATATAACCATGTCCAATATCTTTAACATAAACACTAATATCGAATTTTATAATCATTGGAACTCCAGGTATACAATGATATGTCCTTTTTTCGCTTTCATATTGAATGTCAACTCTAAAAAATTTCATAGTTATCTTTTTATTTTTCATATTTATCTTTCCAAAACAATCAGATATAGCTTTTGCATTAAATTTTGATGCACTAGAAATTATTGATTCTAAAAAACAGTCTTCGAATTCATTTTGTCTGATGTCAAAAAAATGTGGTCCGTTATTTGGAAACAAGAAATTTTTTTTGAAAATTTCTGGATCTGAAATATCATCAAAAATGTTAACAAACTCAAATCCTTTAACAACAAAGTTTTCATCTTTAAACTCAATTTTAGCACGTCCAATTATGTCTAATATACTTATTATGATCTCTGTTATTGCGTAAAGCAAATGCAAAGCAACTTTATAATCAATTTTGTCATTATTAGGAGTTTTAATTTGTTTACGAATATATTTTTGTGTATATAAAATTAAATTTTGTTTGTATTTATTAACATCCGATATACTTATACCATTGTTATCTTCATAATATTCAACTATTCTATTAAAGTGACTCTTAATAATTATAAAATGAGGATCCTCGCGGGTAAATAATTTGTAATTTTCAAATAATAAATTATTAATTATAATTTTTATTTTTCCAAGATCATCATTTTTAATCTGCATACCACCTATTCCATTAATATTTGTTATAATTAGTTTGACAGCCTTTTCTACAGCCATTTTATCGTTCTTATTTAAAATTTTTTCAATTTCATTGTCTATTTCTTTATTAAGTTCATTTATGTTTATTTTTTTTATAGATCCTTTAAATTTCACATTTACCACCTCATTATTAATTTTATATCCAACCGAAAACTAATTACATATATTTAAAATTTATAGTATAAAGAAGTATACTATGGTATCTATTTTTTACAAATTATGTCTAATATATACATAACATGAAACTATCGGAAGCAAATAACAAAAATATGTGACGATCGATTTTCATCTAAAACTGTGTAATTTTGTCAGTTTATTAGATATATTCAAACTAAAAATGTGCCACAATTATTGCCAGCATAAATTTACCATTTTTTTAAATTTGAATAAAAAAAGATTCATGATTAATATAGAATTGTTTATTTTTTAATTTTTTTCAATGTAATGTTTTTCAAAATTATATATTGACATTTAAATATTAATGTGATAGTATTTTATTTTAGATATAATGTATTTATAATTTAAAAAATTGTAAGGAGTATTTTAGAAAATGAAAAACAAAAAAATTAAGAGAAAATTATATTGTGGATTAATGTCTTTAGTCTCTAGTTTTAACATCTTTAATTATTCTGCAAAACCTGTAGTAAAGCCTGTAGTATTTAGTGCGACAGTTATGTCAGCTGTTACTTTGGGGTTTTTGTATTTTACACATAAAATTTTATCTAACAAGCATCCAAATATGCCTGATGCAAATTCTGCTTATGCTGAAAAAAATCCTATTATTCCGTCTAATGATAGAATTATTGATTGTGACGAAATTACTAATATAACAGACCCAATTTCTGACACTAGCCCTGATTATGATTTAACAAATAGTAATGTGCCTGAAGAAAATCCTATTATTCCGTCTAATGATAGAATTATTGATTGTGACGAAATTACTAATATAACAGACCCAATTTCTGACACTAGCCCTGATTATGATTTAACAAACAGTAGTGCGGGAAACCTTATTATTCCGTTTAATGCTGAAATTACTGATTGTGGCGAAATTAATGGCATAACAGCCTCAAATACTACTCGATTTTCCAGTCGTATATTTGAAAAACCTCCAAGCAAAGATGATATACACCAAGTAGGACGCGGCGACGATTTAGAAGATTGTTATATATTAAGTATACTCATTAGTATTTTAAATAAAAATCCTGAATTTATATATAATATGATGAAAGATTTTGGAGAATATGTTATAGTAAGACTGTTTTCACCAAAAATAGATAATTTTGGAAATATAATATCTCTAAAACGTGTATACATAAAAGTTAATAAAATTCGTTTAAATAGCAGTAAATGTGCGAACTGGGTAAACGTTTTAGAAATTGCTTATGCAGCTTCAAAATTGAATTGTTTGTCGTATAAAATCAAATATCTTAAATCAGATAAAAAGACAAAAGAAAAATTTGGTGATAATATTAAAAGAGTTAAAAAATATGACAACAAAGAAAATGCTAGCATATCAGATATACACAGGGGGTTTGCTGGAACTACATTAGCAATTTTCACCGGAAACATATGTGAGAATATTGAAAATAAAGAAGGTAATACACTTTTTGAAAATAAGCTTAATTTGCCTTATTCTTTACAAGAAAATTCATTATTTTACAAACTGAATTCGTCAAAAATTACAACTGTTAATTTTCAAGAAAATAATATCAATATAGTAAGTGGTCATGAATATGCTTTAGACCATACTGCGGAAGAAGGAGGAATTAAATTTATATATATTGCAGATCCATATCAAGGCAGAGCACAAGAAGGAACAGCCGGTTCTGTGTCAGTGGCAATACCAAACCTTTCAGATTTTTTAAAAATGATTGAAAATAATGATAGTGTTGATATAAACAAATTTGATATAAATTATTCAAAACGTAATTTACCATGTCCATGGTACGAGTGGAATGAAAACCAAATAACGAGAAAAAGTAGCAGCGAAAAAGCAGTTTTTCGTGTAGAACTACATGATTTTTATCAGGTGTTTTCCGAAATATCTATCGGTCACATTTAAATTATAAATAATCAAACTTAATTTCATCATATTTATGATTAATTTTTACGATTTTTAAACAAATATAGCAATAGAATCACCAATTTTTTTAGAATTTACTGCTTCATATTAAATAATTTAAATTAGAGTATTTTTTAATTTTTTTATATTATAAATTTACAATTATATAAAAATTAATTTACTTTAAATTCATTAAAATTTTAAATTTGAAAATTTCTTTGATTTTATCAGAGATGTTTTTTTGTTTGAATTAATAATTGAAACAATTTTATTGTCAGTCTTTTTTTAATTACTGCTTTATATTCAGGGATTACTTGTATTTTTTTCGAATTAAAAATTTTAAAATTGCCCAAAATATAAATTAGTTGGATATTTGTTTTTAAATTTTTATACAGTATAATTTGAATAATTATAAGAAAATTTTAATAAAATAGTGTTTTGAGGGATAATTTTTTGAAACTTTATGATATTTTAAAAAATGTAGATTTTATAAATAATTTTGATGATTTTAAAAATATTGAAATTTCAGATATTGTTTATGAATCTTGGAAAGTAAAAAAAGACTGTATATTTGTATGTTTAAGAGGAAAAAAATCAGATGGTCATAAATATATTCAGGAAGCTTTAAATAAAAATTGTGTTGTTATAGTTGCTGAAGAGAAAAATCTAAATGTTAAAAATTTGGTTATAGTGAAAAATACTAGAAAAGCACTTGCTATTATGTCTTGCAACTTTTTTGAAAATCCAGCTAGTAAATTGGTCACTATAGGTGTTACAGGTACAAAAGGCAAAACAACTGTTACTTGTATGATAAAAAATATACTAGAAGCTAGTAGTGAAAAAGTAGGTACAATTGGTACTTTGGGAGCATGTATAAAAAATGAAATTATAGAGTTAAAAAACACTACTCCTGAGTCTTATGAGGTTCAAAAATATTTAAAATATATGCTAGATAAAAAATGTCGATATGCTGTTATAGAAGCCTCTTCACTTGGATTGAAAAATCACAGATTAGATGGTTTTGTTTTTGATTATGGAATTTTTACTAATTTTTCCAGTGACCATATTGGAGAAAACGAGCATGAAAATATGCAAGATTATTTGGAATCTAAAAGTTTGTTGTTTAAAAAATGTAAAATTGGTTTTTTTAATCAAGATGATGAAAATTTTACAAATATTATTAAAAATCACATTTGTAAAATAAAAACTTTTGGATTTTCTGATAATTGTGATATATATTGCAAAAATACAGATTTGATTTCTAAAAATGGAAATATTGGAATTAAAAGTGATTTTTTAGGAAATACAAACATAAATTTAGAAATATTTATTCCCGGCAAGTTTAGTGTTTATAATGCTCTTGCTGCTGTTTCTGTTTGTTGTGATATTAAAATAATGAAAAAACATATAATTTTCGGGATAAAAAATACTAAAGTAAAAGGAAGAGTTGAAATTTTAGATGTTTCTGATAAATTTGTTTTGTTAATAGATTACGCTCATAATGCTTTGAGTATGAAAAACATATTAGAGACTTTACGAGAATATAAACCTAAAAGATTAGTGAATATGTTTGGTTCAGGTGGTAATAGACCAAAGGTAAGAAGATATGAAATGGGTGAAATTTCAGGAAATTTAGCTGATTTATCTATAATTACTACAGACAACCCTAGATTTGAAAATATTTCGAATATAATAGAGGATATAAAAATAGGTATTAACAAAACTAATGGAAAATATATTGTAATACCTGATAGAAAAGAAGCCATAAGATATTGTATAGAAAATGCTAAAGAAGGAGATATTGTAGTTTTAGCTGGAAAAGGCCACGAAACTTATCAGGAAATAAATGGTGTTAAATATGACTTTGATGAGAGAGTTGTAGTAAAAAATATTATTGGGAGTAAATAATTTTGGAAGAATTAAATTTAAAGGAAATAATTTTATATACAAATGGAAATTTGATAAATCTAAATAATCTTGATGCAGATATTTGTATAAAAAATATTTGTATAGATAGCAGAGAAGTAACCAAAAATTCTTTATTTGTGCCTATTGTAGGAGAAAAAGTAAATCCGCATAAATTTATAAATAAAATAAATTTTGCCGCAAGTTTATTTCAAAAAGGACAAGAATTTAATTTCGATTTCGAAAACAAAATTTTGATAGAAGTAGAGAACACTGAAAAAGCTCTACAAGATATAGCTAAATTTTATAGGAAAAAATTTGATATTCCTATAGTAGGTGTAACTGGAAGCGTCGGTAAAACTACTACTAAAGAAATGATCGCAAGCGTTTTGTCTGAAAATTTAAAAGTTTTAAAATCAAAATTAAATAATAACAGCCAAGTTGGCGTAGCTTTAAGTATTTTTAAAATAAATTTAGAACATCAAGTTGCAGTATTAGAGATGGGTGTAAGTGAAATAGGTGAAATGGAAAGACTAGCTGAAATAGTAGACGCTAATTGTGCAGTTGTGACTAATATCGGTCTTTCACACATAGAAAATTTTGAAAATGTTGAAAACACTAAAAACGAAAAACTTAAAATTTTAAAAAATAAATCTGGAAGATATTATTTAAATGGTGATATTCCTGGTTTATCGGAAAATATCGATCTTGAGAATGTAATATATTTTGGTTTAAACGGAAATTATGCATACAGAGCTGAAGATATATTTATAAATAACGTTTATACAAAATTTACTTTAATCACTGAAAATTACAGAGAAAATATTACTATTCCATGTATTGGAGTACATAATGTTTATAATTCACTTATTGCTATTGCAGTTGCAAGTGATTTTGGTATGCACATCGAAGACATAAAGTCTGGATTAAAAAAATATACTGGTGTACCTATGAGACAAGAAATAACAAATTTAAAAAATAATATTGTTTTAATAGATGACTCTTATAATTCAAGTCCAGAATCTGTAAAAAGTTCTATTAATGTATTAAGAAATTTAAAATCCATAGGAAAAAATATTATAATTTTTGGTGACATTTTAGAATTAGGTGAAAAATCTTCAAAAATACATTATGATTTAGGTAAATATATAGCTCTAGAAGAAATAGATTTAGTAATAGCAACTGGAGAAAACTCAAAACATTTAATTAATGGAATTGAAGAAACTAGAAAAAACGACTTAGAAACCATATACTTTAACTCTGTAGAAGAAATAAATAATACTATTTTAAATAAAATTTCTTACGGAGATAAAATTTTGGTTAAAGGTTCCAGGGGCATAAAAATGGATAGAGTAGTAAATTTTATAAAAAAATCATATCAATAATTTTTCCTTGACTCAACAATGTTCCACTTTTTACGAGCAATAACTCCAAGAGTTCAATGAATATCTAAAAGATAACGATAGGTAATCTTATGATTACCTCAAAATTTTCATTAATGCCATGATCACGGCGACTAAGGGCGTGTTATTTATCGTAACTAAGGCACTCGTCGATAAATACGGTAAAAACACTCTGTTTGTTTTAGAAGATTTAACCGGAATTCGTTCTGATACTGAAAAAGTAAGACTTAAAAATCGATATGTTTTTGTATGTTGGGCTTTTTACCAGTTCAGGCAAATGCTCGAGTACAAATTTCAATTAAACCGTAATCGTTGTTGGACCCACATTATACTTCCCAAATTTGTTCAAAATGTGGCCATATAGAACAGAAATAATAGGGATAAGAAACGCCATCTTTTCAAGTTTAAATCTTGTGGATACACATCTAACGATGACCGTATTGGCGCAATGAATCTTCAACGCATTGAAATTGAGTACATAGTTGAAGTACAAAATAAGTAAACTTGTTTTGTAAGGCAGCATGTCAATCTGCCTATGATGTAACACCACTGCGAAAGCTAAAAGTGGTATATATAAATCGTCCGAACCACTGAGTTGTCAAAAGCCCCGGCAGGGGGTAATTGACCCTCTAATCTTATCAAAAAATATAAAAAACTTATTTGATTTAAATCATTTTTTAAATCTAACAAGTTTCCTTTTGACTCATTACTGAGTTTATTAAAAAATGAATCAAAATTACTTTTTATTTTTTTCCAAGCCATGTAAATCATCTCTTAATTTTTATATTCTAATTTTAATAATAAACATAAGAATTTACATGCAAATATTTATTTTATATATTTTGCCTAAAATATTAAATTTTATATATCAAAATCACTAAATACTAACTATTTGAATCTACTTTTGCTCATTTGTACTTTTTTAAGAGTTTCACTTTTATTTGGTAAAGGAATTAAAGCCTCTAACATATCATGATCCCAAACATCTCTCTCAATGTTATAAATTCCAAATCCAGACCCAAATTCCCAATAACATACTGAAAAATTACGTCTTTCAGCTTCTTTTCTCACTTCTTCAGTCCAAAGTCTTCTAAAATGTCTAGGAGCTTCTTTTGTTACGCCAAATTCATTTAAAGTTACTTTAACTTTATGTTCTTTTGCAAAATTTTCTACTCTTTCAAAACGATTAGATAAAAAATCTAAATCTGCACTTGAACCTTTCCAAGGAATATCTTTTAAATCTTCAAATCCAGGATGATATTTATTACCTTGAAAAGCGAAATCATTAGGTTCATAATAATGAAAAGCAACCATAATATACGGGTCTTCATAAGGCAATTCTAATCTTTCTATATTATCTATATTGTAATAATAATATGGTCCAAATATCACTAATCTATAAGGATTATCTTCTCTTATGATCTGAATTGAATTTTTTATATAAGTATTCCATAATTCAGGGTATAAATTTCTAACTGGCTCGTTTAATAATTCAAAAATGAGTTCTTTTGGATAATTTTTGTAATGAACAGAAAGTTGTTCCCAAATGTTGTAAAATTCTTCTTCATATTTTTGAGGTTCATCCATAATTTCATTAAAATGATGTAAATCCAAAATTACTGTTAAACCAAGTTCTAAAGCATACAAAATATGTTTATCTAGTCTACTTAAAAGTGCTCTGTCTATTCTATAATTATCTTCTTTATCTGTATAATCTGAGAATCTTACCGGTATTCTGACGTGGTCAAAACCAGCTTCTTGAATTTCTTTTAAATATCTATTTTTTAAATCCATCCCCCAATCTACATCTTTAGGAGATTCTAAAGCATTACCTATATTTATGCCACAATTCATTTTGGGGAAAATTAACTTTTCTAAATTATTAATACAAAATTTATTAAATGCAATCACACTTACAGATAAAAAAATTAATAAAATAAAAGATTTTTTAAACGTCAATTTTGTTCGTTGACTCTTTGACCTGGTTTTATTTAACTTTTCTGGTGCTTCAGACACACCACTAAATTCATTAGAGCCTTTCGAACTTGAATAAAATTCTCTTTTTCTGCCAAGAGCGAAAAATATAGCTGCAAATAGATAAAATAAATTAATACTTAACCAAAATAAAGTTAATAATTGGTTTTTTTCTTTATATAAATATACCCAGTAAAAACTCTTGATTAAACCTATTATTGTAAATATTGCGTATAAGCTATAGAAAAATATGAACCAAATTTTAGAAGATTTACCATTTTTATTGTCTTTTTTAGTGACTATAAATTCTTTTTTTGAAAAACCCATAGATTCTAGAATTACAGGAAAAAATAGAAAAGGAGCTAACACCGTTTCATAAATACTTGTCCATTTTGAAGTTCTAATTTTATTTGAAAGAATTCTTAATGCTAAATTTGTCAAAACATACATTGGCCCCCAAAAAATTAAAGCTTGTTTTATATCACATTTTGCAACTACTATATTAAAAACTGAAAATAATATAGGAAAAATAATATAAATTAATCTTTTTAAACAAAAAAACCAATAAGAAACAGAAGAAATATAATTTAATTTTTGTTGAATAGACAAATCTTCTCGAGATAATATATTTAATCTACGACCAGTTTGAATACATCCACGAGCCCAACGTTGTCTTTGTTTTACTAAACTTTTTAAATTATGTGGTGGTACTCCAGAAGAGAGAACTTCGTTTATAGCATAACAAGTATATCCTCGACTTTGAATTAAAATTCCTGTTGCAAAATCTTCAGTTATGGAAACTGTAGAAAAGCCATTTATTTTTTTTAAAGCCTCTCTTGAAAGTACCGCGTTAGTTCCGCCATAAATAACAGAATTTGATTTATTTTTTGTAATCTGAACATTTTTATAAAAATAATCTTGTTCGTTAGGTATTTTGTTTTCTAAACATAGGTAATATTGAAACAAATCAGGCTCATAAAACCCTTGAGGAGTTTGTATAAAACCAATTTTTTCTTCACTTTTCAAAAAGTATGGTACCGTTTTCATTAAAAATTTACTGTCTGGAATCATATCAGCATCGAAATTGGCTATTAATGGAGATTTTGTTTTTTTGAGGGCGTTATTTAAATTTCCAGCTTTTGCAAATAATCTTTCTTCCCTAGCTAAGTATTTCACTTTTAAGTCTTTAGCGAGAGCCTTTATTTCTTTTCTATTTCCATCGTCACATAAATAAATATGAACTTTATTTTTATCTGGGTACTCTAAATTTAAACATCCTAAAATTGTGTTTTTAAGCAAATTTGCCGACTCATTATAAGTAGTAACAAATATGTCTATTTCTGGAAAAAATTCTTCATCTATTTTCGGTAATTCTGGATAAATAGGGTTATTGGCACCATAATAATAAACAAAAGTTTCAAATATCCCTATAGTTTCTATCGTCAACAAAATTATAGCACATGTCGTAGAAAGCCATCCATGTCCTACGGGAATCGTATTTAGATACCGCCAAACTATATATACAATAATCGAAATACTAGATAAAACTGTTATAAATTTAACTTTAAAGTTGTTATAAACCAAATTTTTGCCTCCGAAATTATTATTACCATTAATTTTAAATAATATTTTCTAAAATTTTAATTTTATTTGGACTTGTTGTGAAAAATTCAGAAATAAAAAAAATAAATATTGATTTGCTATTCACAAAAAGGTATTACACTCAATATATTGTCAAGAGAGAGCGGGTGGTTTTTTTGGATGATACTCGAACATTCTAATCGCAGGCACTGCGGTGATAACTTGCTGAATTTGTCGGTTGCTGTAAATATTTTTTGCGGCAATAAGTCAGGGCACTATGCAAGAAGCTGTTGGCTTTAGCCTACGTAGGTTTACATTAAGACTTGAATAATTTTTGGAGGTAGATTTTTTGTTTATTAAAAAATGCAGTAAGTATGGAAAGTTTTTATTTTTAGCAAGTTTATCTTTATCTACTTTTTATTTGAGTTGTATCTTTAAATTTAATTGCCTGGATGAAACTCATACATAATGTTTTAGTTATAGAAAAAAAGGTGTTTATTTAGCAAAACAAACTTCTATTTTTAATGGATTTGTACGAAAGTTCATTGTCAAAATTTGGCATACAATCTGTGCGCGACTAAATCAATAGACCAATTAAAAAAATATTTGTATATCGGTGTAATTTCAATAAAAAATCAAATAAATTTAAAATTCATAAATATTAATTCAGATGTTTCTGAAGCATAAAAAACAGATAAAAAGTTATTCATAACATCCGACTATTATTTTTGTCACAGCAATGATTTTTACAGCATTTACAATGTTTCTTATTTTTAATATTTTTGAATTGATTAAAAATTACCTTTAAAATTAAAATTGAAACTAATACTAAAATTATGACGTCTACTTTATTAATTTATACCACCAACAAAATCAAAATTTAAAAAATTCACTTCTCATTATTAATAAATTATATAATATTTTTAAAAAATTTCAATTTTTGAATAATAATTTGATGCACATTTTTATAAATTTTAGCGACAACAAATATTTTTTTAATTGGTCTATCGATTTAATCGCGCACAGATTTTATACCAGATTTTGACAATGAACTTTCGTACAAATCCATTAAAAATGGAAGTTTATTTTGCCAAATAAACACCTTTTATTTTAGTAACAAACTCTGTAACGTATGTTGATATCAAAATAACGAAATCAAAGATTTATATGTTAGGATCTGAAAAAGTCCAAATTGTAAAAAATATATAATCAAGAAATATTTTAAATGAAATTTTTGACATTTGTTGGTTATCATAATAATATTACTTAGAAAATTATAAAATTAAATTGGTGATTAAATGAATGAGACATAAGACAAAAGTTTTTGCTCTAGTGGGTTTTTTCTTTCTGTTAATAGTATTATTTTTTATTTTTAAAGTTTTTAAAAAGGTTCCAATTGATAAACTAATAAAAATAGGAATAATTCAATTAGTGGAACATGAAGCATTAGACGATGCTAGATGTGGTTTTATAGAAGAGTTGGGAAAATTAGGTTACAAAGACAACGAAAATATAAAAATTAATTACCAAAATGCACAAGGAGATCAATCTGTTTGTAACTTAATAGCTAATAAATTGATAAGAGATAATAGTGATTTAATTTTTGCTATAAGTACCCCGTGCGCTCAAGCTGTTAGTAATTTAACTAAAGATATCCCAATTTTAATAACTGCAGTGACTGATCCAGAGTCTGCAAATTTAGTAAAATCTAATCAGAGACCTTATAAAAATGTAACCGGAACTTCGGATCTTGTACCCATAGAGAAACAAATAAAATTAATAACTAGGTTGAATAACAAAATAAAGAAAATAGCTATTTTATACGGTTCTAGTGAAGTTAGTTCTAAATATCAGGCAGATATTGCTTTAAAAGAAGCGGAAAAATTAGGTTTGCAAGCGCAAATTTTTACCGCTTCAAACTCTAATGATATGCAACAGATAACGGAAAATATTTCTAAAAATTTTGAAGCAGTATATCTTCCTACTGATAATTTAACAAATTCTTGTATGCCTACAATTTATCAAACTACTATGAAAAACAATATTTTTATAGTTTGTAGTGAGATCACTATAGTTAATAAGGGAGCCATTGGTACTTACGGTGTCGTTTACGATGAACTTGGAAAAATGACAGCAAGACAAGCAGTAAAAATTTTGAAAAAGGAAAGTACACCTCAAAATATGCCCATAGAGTATTCTATTGATAACTCAAAATTGGTTTTAAATTGGGATGTTATAAATAAATTAAATATAAAAGTAACTGAGGATTTAAAACTGGAATCTGAACAATAAAACAATAGAAACTTGCAGACAAGCGCAGAATCAAAAAAATTGCTTGATTTTTAGCCAAGTTAGAGAACCAAAATTTAATTTTGTGCCTGCATAAATTTATTAGTACGTAAAATTCAGGAATGAATATTATAAATATGAATTCACATAGAAAAATGTTGTATAATAATATAATAATGTTTATATAAATTCGCGAGAAAACCGCTGAATGTTTGTTTTAGCGGATGAATCGTAAAAATATTGACAAAAAATAATAGTATGCTAAAATTACAAGAGATGCTGTTTCAACAAAAACCAAGCCGAAACTTCAAAGCATTAAAAATTTTAATTGCCGTGAAGCTCACGGAAATTTACGTTTGAAATGAAATGGAGCTTACGTTAAGACGAGTAATCGCTGAGGACATAGAACCGAGAATTTGCTTGGTCTTTAGCCAAGCAGAGTGTCAAAGTTTTATTAACAAAATATTCGTAACTTTCATTTAAAATTATATTAACTATACAAAAATAATTCAAAAATATTGGGAGGTTTATTTGTGTCATTTATAGCACAAGATGTTAAAGATTTAAGAGAAAAAACAGGTTGTGGAATGATGGAGTGTAAAAGAGCTCTATTAGAATCTAATGGTAATATAGAACTAGCAATAGATATTTTAAGAAAAAAAGGTTTAGCTGCTGCAAATAAAAAATCAAGCAGAGTGGCGTCAGAAGGTTTAGCTATGTCTTATGTGAACTTGGAAAATAACATAGGTGTAGCAATAGAAGTAAATTCTGAAACCGATTTTGTATCAGGAAATTCTGAATTCAAATCTTTTGTTGAGTTATGTTCTGAAATTATTATGAAAAATGACTTAAAAACAGTAGAAGATCTGTTAAAAATAAAAGTTCAAGAAAAGACAATAGAAGATATATTAAAAGAAAAAATAATGATAATAGGCGAAAATTTAATAATCCGAAGATTTAAAAAATTAGAAGGTATAATTTCTAATTATAATCATGCCAACGGTAAAATCGCTGTGTTGCTGAAATTTGGTGTAGACTCAGAAAAATCAAAAGATGAAAAATTTAAAACATTTTCAAAAGATATTGCTATGCAAATAGCAGCTGCTAAACCTTTGTATTTAAATAAAGATTCTGTTCCAGATAACATAGTTTTTCACGAAAAAGAAATTTTAAAAGATCAAATTTTAAGTTCTGGAAAGCCAGAAAACATAGCGGAAAAAATAGTTTCAGGGAAGATTAACAAGTTTTTCAAAGAAATTTGTTTAATAGAGCAAGTTTTTGTAAAAGACAGTTCTATAAATGTGAAAGAGTATTTAAATTTAACTAGTAAGAAAATAGCTTCGGAGATACAGATATTGGAGTTTGTGAGATTTGAAAGAGGTGAAGGAATAGGAAAAATTGATAGTAATTTTGCTGACGAGGTTTCTAGTTTATTGAAATAAAAAAGTATTATAGTTAACACAAAATTGTGACTCAAATCTGTATTTTTTTTCTAAGCAGCTAGTGTAATCAACTAGGATTTTACTTTATCAAACGCGGCATCAATATCAAATTAGTAACCAAAAAATTTAAGTGGTAAATACAGAAATGTTTTTATCCTTGGGTTTTTAGTTGCTATGTTTTCCCCCAGCTATACTGACGAAATATTCTGCATTTTATAGTTTATCACTTCCCGAAATTTATCTTTACGATGATAACCAAGACAAATTAATATACGCTGTTAGTAAACTTTTTTATAACACAATAATAAATTAAAATTATTTTCAAGAACAAAATTTTATATTGACTTTTTACAAAAAAATTGTTGTAATATTACATTAATTTTAAAGAAAGAGTTTAAAAAATGAAAAAAAATTTGCGTTTAAAAAATATTTTAGCTTCGTTGTTGTTAATTAGCTCCAGTTTTGGTTTGGCAGCTGAAAACGATGAGAAAGATAAAAAAAATTTAGTTTCTCCCGTTGTGCAAACAGTTGGTGCAGGTTTAGGATTAGTTGGGACTTTCTCGTTTTTAAGTGGGGGCTTGTTAAGCAGTTCAAATCCAAGTGTACTAATAGTAGCTGGTTGTTCATCGGTTCCTGGGGCAATAAGTGCCGTAGCACTTGGAAGCGGAATTTACCGAATAGTGTCTAAAAACGCTTCGGTTAAAACAGGAGGCATTGTAAGTTTAACAACGGGTATTTTATCCACTGCTTGTAGTTTGTTGTGGGCATCTCATATGTTTGATAAATCATTTAAATATAAAGATATACCACACATATTTTCATTCGGTGTAGCACCTTTTGCATTTTTAGCAAGTGGATTAACATTGATAGGAAGTAGTATTTATACGTTTGCCACCTGTCCAAAAACAAAAGCATAGTATAAGTTATTTATTATCAAGTAAATAAAAAATAATTATAAAAAGATTTGTAGCAATGATAGGTTTTTTATAAATATAAAACCAAACTTGAACTTTTTTTGAATAATAAATATTTCTATTGACTTTTTAGAAAAATTGTCGTAATACTGTATTTGTAATTTGTTTTACATACATTTGTTTGAAGTTTCAACTTGGTTTTCGTTGAAACAGCATCTTTTGTAGTTTTAGCATACCATTATTTTTTGTCAATATTTTTACAATTTATCCGCTAAAATAAATATTTAGCGGTTTTCTTGCGGATTTATATAAAACTATTAAAGCGCAGTAATTTTTATATATCTTTTGGTTGATTTATAATTTTTTAGTTTTATACATAATAAAAAACAAAAAATTATTAAAAATAATTATTTTATTTGAATTCTATTAATATAACTAATATAATTCAGTAATATCTATTCATGGTTTTATGAATAGATTTTAAATTTAATTAAAGAGGTGGTTTATTTTGTGATTGCCTCTAAAATCAGCTTTTCTAACGGTTTAGTAAATCGATTTTGGAGTTCTCGGATATAAAAAAATCACGATTTAAAAATCATAAAATATTTTAACAAAATTAATTTAAGTTAATTCGAAATTATGCACAAAAATAGTTTTTTTTTATATAATAACTGTGAGAGTGATTTTATAAAGTGAAAATAATATTTGTTGGTGGTGGAACAGCTGGCCATATAAATCCAGCTTTAGCTATTGCATGTTATTTAAGAGAAAGAAAACCTAATATTGACATATTATATATTGGTGCCAAAAATAGTATGGAAGAAGTTTTAGTTCCAAAAGAAAATTTTGATATTAAAACTATAAATATATCAGGATTTTATAGAAAATTAGATTTTAACTTCATAAAAAAAAACTTAATTACTTTAAAAAACATTATTATTGCAAGTAAAGAGTCACAAAAAATTATTGAAGATTTTAAACCTGATATTTGCATTGGAACTGGTGGATATGTGTGCGGCCCTTTTTTAAGAGAAGCTTATAAAAAAAAGATAAAATTTATATTGCATGAACAAAATTCATATCCTGGAATAACAACAAAATTACTTTCTAAAAAAGCTGATATTGTGATGTTATCTACTCATATGGCGAAAAATTACTTAAATAAAAATGTAAAATCTATAGTAGTAGGAAATCCAGTTAGAAGTAACATAGGTAAAATTGATAGTTTAACAGCAAAAAAAGAACTAAATTTTAATAATGACAAACCAGTTATATTATCTTTTGGTGGAAGTTTAGGTTCTAGTGCTATTAATAATGTAATGGCTGAATTTATTTTAAATAATAATAAAACTAAAAATTACAATTTAATACACGGATATGGTAAATATGGCAAATGGTTAGAAAGTTTTGTAATAAAAAAAGAATTAAATAAATCAAATTTAATTTTAAAAGAATATATAAACAACATATCATTATACTTATCAGCTGCAGATTTAGTAATATGTCGCGCTGGCGCTATAACTCTTAGTGAACTAAAAATCTGTAAAAAACCTTCTATACTGATACCTTCCCCAAATGTCGCGGAAAACCACCAGTATTATAATGCTTTAGAAATGAATAATTCAAAAATTTCAGAAATGATATTAGAAAAAGATCTTGCATATGAGGTTTTAATGAAGAAAGTAGAGTACTTGTTAAAAAACATAAACAAAATCCGTAAAAATTTTGAAAAACTCAAAATCTCCACCAGTGAAGAAGTAAATTACAAAATATATAATATTATATCTGACTTATTAAAGCATTAAATGTAGTATTTTAATTTTATCTAAGAACACTTCCTTTTGAATTGATAAAAGAAAAATCGGCGGCAATCGTAGCAGCGGTGGTGGAACTCGAAGAACTTATCGGCGAGGTGGACGAATGAACATGAAACAGTTGCGCCAAAAAATACTTGATCTCGCCATAAGAGGCAAACTTGTGCCGCAAGGCCCAAACGATGAACCTGCTTCTGTTTTGCTCGAAAAAATTCGTACCGAAAAGAAAAAGCTTATCAAAAAAGGTAAAATTAAGAAAAACAAAAATGATTCTTTTATTTTTCGTAGTGATGATAAATTACACTATGAACAGTTGCCAAATAGGTGGGCTAATTGTACTATCGGTGAAATAGCATTTGTCACTAAACTTGCGGGATTTGAATATACAAAAGATATATTTCCAAATTTATCAAAAAATGGTATTCCGCTTTTCAAAGATCAAAATGTTCAAAACGGTAAAATTATATATAAATTTGAATCATATATACCAAAAAATATTTCAGAATCATTGCCACGTAGCCAAATACACAGAAAATGTATTTTAACCCCATATGTCGGGACAATCGGTAATGTCGGTATTCATAACAAAGGCGGGCGTTATCATTTAGGTTCAAATGTCTGAAAAATTGAATTATATGGCGAAGTTTTAGAAGAACATATATTGTTGCTTACATAAGAAGTGACATAGGCCATCTTGAATTGACTAAAACAAAAAAAGCAACGGCACAGGAGAGTATTTCCACCCAAGCAATCCGTGATGTTGTAGTATTATTACCACCTCTGTCAGAGCAGCATCGCATTGTTGCCGTGATTGAATTGGCATTTGCCGTGATCGATGAAATCGAAGCAGCAAAAATCGATTTGCAAACTGCTGTAAAAAACGCCAAACAAAAAATTTTATCACTGGCAATTCACGGCAAACTTGTACCGCAAGATCCTACCGATGAGCCAGCAAGCGTCTTGCTTGAACGCATCAAAGCTGAGCGAGAACAGCTTATTAAAAAAGGTAAAATCAAACGTAATAAAAACGAAAGCGTTATTTTTAGAAGTGATGATAACTCTTATTATGAGAAGTTGCCTGAAGGGTGGGCATTAGCTCGTTTAGGCGATGTTTGCGAATGCTACACAGGAAACAGTATTAACTAAACCGAAAAGAGAATAAAGTATTTAGGACAACCTATTGGATTATTATCGTATATTGGTACAAAAGGTATTAATATGAATAGCCGTATTGACTACGATAACGGTATTAAGATTTCAGACTATGATAAATTCAAAATCGCTCCTGCACATTCTGTGTTTATATGTATCGAGGGTGGTAACGCTGGAAAAAAAATAGCTTTAACGGAGCGTGAAGTTTGTTTTGGAAACAAGCTGTGCTGCTTCTCGCCACATTTGTTGAACAGCGAATATCTTTTTATTACATTAACAGTAGAGCTTTTTCGTCTGCATTCTGTAGTAATATTAACGGGATTATCGGCGGAGTAAGTGTTAATAAATTAAAATCACTTGTAGTATCGATGCCCCCCCCCTCTTGTTGAACAAAAACGCATTGCTGACGCAATAACAGCACAACAGCAAATGCTAAATTCAATATTGGATAATCTCAATTAAGGTTCCTTGCGATTGAATCAAGTAGGCTAAACTGTTGTTCAACAATTTTAATGATTTGCCTTGTAACTTTAAGGATATAAGTGGGATTAAAAGTTCAGCAAGCATCTTTTTGTTCAGATGTGGAATAGCTGAACCCGTTTTGCTCTCGCGAAGTTGCTTCTGATAGTGTTTGATAAACATTAAGACAAATTTTTCGTCAAACATATCAAGTATCAGTAATTCGCGGAATGTACTACCCATATATCCACTTTCTCAGATACGGAACACCTCGCCAGAATTTTCACCATCAACCAGTATGATAGATGTTCCACATTTGATATATCGTCCAGTAATTCTATATTCAAGGGCGTTTGACGTTCGCAAGTAACGAACATCTAAATATGGTAGTTTTCCGTGTTCATTTTTAGGCGGATTAATTAATTTGCAAATTGCACCAAGATTTATCTTCTCATAATAAGAGTTATCATCACTACGAAAAATAAAAGAATCATTTTTGTTTTTCTTAATTTTACCTTTTTTGATAAGCTTTTTCTTTTCGGTACGAATTTTTTCGAGCAAAACAGAAGCAGGTTCATCGTTTGGGCCTTGCGGCACAAGTTTGCCTCTTATGGCGAGATCAAGTATTTTTTGGCGCAACTGTTTCATGTTCATTCGTCCACCTCGCCGATAAGTTCTTCGAGTTCCACCACCGCTGCTACGATTGCCGCCGATTTTTCTTTTACCAATTAAAGGAGTTCTTCGAGTGTACAATTATCTGAGTCGGCAGATTTGATCCAAGTAATGTCAAGGTTCTTCTCATCTCTGGTAAAATTATTTCATCGTAGGTAAATTTACGCCAACGTCCGTCTAAATTTTCAGAGCTATACGTTTCTTTTCGTATATGACAATTTTTCGGATTATAGCATTTCACAAAATCATCAAGATCACTCTCACGTAGTGGTTTCTTCTTCAAAGTATGATGTATTTTTGTACGATAATCATAAATCCAAATTTCTTTTGTTTGATGCATCGGCGAAGCTGTACGATTATCAAAAAAAATAACATTTGCCTTAACACCTTTCGTATAAAAAATACCTGTAGGAAGTCTCAAAATTGTATGCAAATCAGTAGTTTCAAGTAGCTTTTTACGAACGGTTTCTCCCGCACCACCCTCAAATAAAACATTATCCGGTACAACAACTGCCGCCATATCATTTACCAGACAATGCATCATACCCGATTTTTAACACAACCGCCAAAAGTACCGCGACTGTATATCCAACGCCCTTTGCGACTTCATTTAAGGTGATATGTTTTGAGTTTTCCTTTGTTGCGATTTGAGTAACGGTTGCCTTCGTGGATTGCTGTGTGGTATCGGTTGCACTTATTCTCAAATTAGCTGATGTTGCTAAAGTTAATGTACCTAACATTAAAGCAACTGTTTTGTTTAGATCATTCATTTTTCCTCCCACAATTTTGCTTAATTCTGTTTCATCTATTTCTTTGAAATTTTCAAATAGCTTAATTATATTTGACAAATGTTCTGCAAATTCTTCTTTTGACCAACCTATTTTCAATATTTTTATAAAACTCGTAAACTTCCGCTTCGTCATCGATCTTTTCAAGTTTTTCAAATAAGGTTTTAGAATTTAAAATTTATTTTATGATGTTATCTATGATTTCATTGTTTTTCACAGCCATTCTCTCCGATAAATTAATCTTTTATTTTATACACGAATCAAATTTTATTTTTAATGCAAAATTTAATTTACTTAAATTGTATTATAAAAATTACGAAAAAGCAAATCAGAAATTACCGTTGTTTCTGGTTCAAAACAGCCACGAATCGATAACCAATAAAGAAACTTTTGAGAAAGTGCAACAGGAAATTAAAAACCGTTCAAATAGATTCAAAAATAAGAAAAAATCCGATTTAAAATATCCGTTTACAAGCAAGATAAAATACGAAATCTGTGGCAAAAATTATCGAAGAAAAGTCAGCAACACAGGGACGAAATACGAAAAAGCGGTGTGGATTTGCTCAACATATAATCAAAATGGAAAAAAATGAGTGTTCGTCAAAACAAATCTCGAAGAAATTTTAAAGGTGAAATCAGCAAAAATACTGCGTTTAAGTCAATTTGATGAATCGATTTTTGCTGCTTCAATTTCATCAATCACAGCAAATGCTGATTCAGTCGCGGCAACAATGCGATGTTGCTCAGCAAAAGGAGGAATCGGAAATAGCATGTTAGCAATATGGATGTTTAAATTTTGCTTAATTAGATCACCTCCAAATTCCTTCAATTTTTGAATTTAAAAAATTTCAAATTTTGGAGGAATACAAATTGATAATTAAATATTCGTTTGTTACAGAAAACAAAGTATTCATAGAGGTTGACGGCGAACTCGGTGACATTATTTTAGAACTCAAAGGAGCTGAAAAAAAATAATCGAACCGAAACACGTCGACACGAAAGTTTAAACAAATTTGATAAAGACCCGAAAAATGCTGATTTAAAAATGGACATTTATAGTCAAATTTTGAAAAACTTAGACAAGGACAAGCTGTACGGGCAATTGCAAAGTTGAAACCAGCAGAGCAAGAACTTCTATACAATTTATATTTAAAACAATCGCCAATGACACAAGCTTCTTATGCGAAAGTTTTAGGAATTACAGAAAATGCTGTCCAGTTGTGTCTTGCAAAAGTAAAAAAGAAATTAAAGTCAATGCTTTAAAATTAATTGAACAAAACACATACGATATTTCATTTTGCCATGTGTATTTTTATGCAAAAAGTAGAACTTGAAAATTTTTAGACGGATTTTGTTTTTTCCGTGGCTTGTATATAAGAGATATTTTTCAAGCTTCGGAAGAGGGTTGAAAAAATGATGAAACATCAAATGAAAATTACAATTCGAAGACCAAATTAAGCACCAATTAGCATAGCTGAATTCAAAAAACTTTCTTTGAAAGAGAGATTCATGTCGAGATGGTTTGGTGGATTGCAAAAAATCATGGTAATTGTGGCGGAAGACAGCGTACAAAGTATCGAAATTAAGGAGGTGAAATCTGAAAATGCAAAGCAGAATGCCAATCAAAGTGAAACCGTATAAACATCAAAAAGAGGCATCCGAACTTACTCTTAAAAAACATTCGAAAAATCAAATGGAGTCGCTTTATTGGCAGAAATAGGGTGTGGAAAAAGTCTTATTTCAATGGCGATATCCGGTGCTTTATTTCGAGAGCAAAAAGTTAAAAAAATGCTTATTGTTTGCTCGCTTTCAGTCTGTGGTGTATGGGAAGAAAAATTTTTGAAATTTGCTGAGTTTAACTATGAATTGAAAGGTTCTAAAAGGCGGAGCAAAACGCAAAATTCAAACGCTAAAATCGTTAAATGGTGTGGCTCTTCAAGTTGCAGTTGTGAATTATGAATCTGTGTGGCGATTGGAAAAAGAAATTGCAAAGTGGAGTCCTGATTTCATCCTGTGCGATGAATCTCACAAAATTAAGTCACACAATATTATGACTTCAAAATCTCTTCACAGTTTAAGAACGAGTTACAGGCTGATTTTAACCGGCACTTTAATCACAAATAAAGCTATAGATGCTTTTTCGCAATATAAATTTTTGAATTTAACCAGAAAGTCCGACCCAAAATTTTTCATTAATCTGCAATTTTAAATTCCTCTCGCGGTCATCTGAACCCAAGTAAGCGAAAATCCTGACTTAATGGCGTTTTTAACCGATTTAATATTCGACCACGCACAACAATAAAATGGTACTTTGCCACGATTTAAAATTTCAATCGAAAGATTCGTTGTTAGTGTTGATGCAATGCCAAGTCTTCGATATTCAGGTAAAAAATCAACGCCAATTTGGCAAATTGTTTCGCAGTCAGCGGAACAACATCCAGCCAAACCGATTAATTTATCGCTATGGTAGGCACCAATACCGAGAACGTCTAGATGTTTGCGTTTTTCACAAAAAGCATTGCTCCACTCAGGCCTATACAACTCTGCAAAGTCTTTTTGTTCTAATATTTTGAGTTTGTAATCACACATTCTGGGAATTAATAAATTGACGTCTGGTAAAAAATACTCCGCCATAAATTGAATTTGCATATCATGTTTGTTTAATTCTTTATTTAATTCAAAAAAATATGGAGATTCAAAACGATCAAAAGGACTGTATCCTTTCTCTGAATTATTTAAATATTTTTTTACAAAGTCTGCAATTTCAGGGTTTACCGAAACAATAATGTTACCTCCGTAAGAAGTTAGACCGCAGTAAAACGGCAAATTTAAATATTTTTTTGCCTTGGAGTTGGGCTCAGAAATCGCAATAACATTTTCTGATTTTAAAAAGTCAGATTTGTCACAGTTAGAATCAATCGCCGATTGTGTCATTGCAATATCTAAGATTTCTTTGTTTGTCATAAATTTTTCACTCCTTAAAAAATTTAACAAAAAAACATTTTATAAATTTCTTCAATCATAAACTCTCCTATGTTTTCAATTAAACAAAATTCGATTAATTTTGTCAAATATCAATTTCGAGCAAGCAAAAGCACGAATTCATCGAGCAGAGCAAACCGAAAATTGCACAAAAACAGGAAATTTACAATGAAAAGCGAAACATCAAAGTCGCAGAATTTCAAAAAGCAAAGTAAATCACAAATCAATGCCAAATTGAAAAATTTTTAAAAAAGGTTGATAAAAGCGATAACTTTTTAACTGAATTTGATGCAGAGTTGTGGTTTTAGCTTGTAAAAAATATTACCGTAAAAGCTGATAACACGATAATTGTGGCGTTTAAAAATGGCGTAGAAATCATAGTCAGAATGGGTAGTGATTAAAAACGACGTATCTAAGGCATTTTTCAGGTGCGTGCATACCTTTTGACGGTTTAGTGAGGTGTGTTCATATTTTTTAACGAAAGTTTCAAAATTAGCAGTTTTTTAGATAATTTTTAACTAACCGAATGAACCCTGATATGCCAAAACGCCCAGTATTACTGGACATTTTCATTGTATCAAAACTTGATTCTTATATGGCAGGGGTAGAAGGACTCGAACCCTCGACACATGGTTTTGGAGACCATTGCTCTACCAACTGAGCTATACCCCTTTTTTCATTATAATATAATATCAGTTATTTAGATGTAAAATCAATAGTATAACAAAAAATGAGTAAGAAAATGAGTTTTAAAAACAATCCAGTAATAAAAAATATAATTTTTTCTTATTATAATGTTTTTTAAATCTTTGTTTTTTTCACATATATCGATGACTAAAAATTTTGATAAGATTCAAAATGTTGTCGGAATTGATTTAGGAATTAATTTTTTAGCTGCTGTTTTTTATAGCCAAAATGAAACGATATTCTTCAATGGTCACCAAATCAAATCAAAACGTGCTAAATACAAAAACACTCGCAAACAATTACAAAAAAGACAAACACCATCAGCTCGCCATCGCTTAAAAGCTATTGGTTCTAGAAAAAACCGTTGGGTTACGGACATTAACCATTCTGTAACTAAGGCACTCATCGATAAATACGGTAAAAACACTTTGTTTGTTTTAGAAAATTTAACCGAAATTCGTTCTGATACTGAAAAAGTAAGACTTAAAAATCGATATGTTTTTGTATGTTGGGATTTTTACCAGTTCAGGCAAATGCTTGAGTACAAATCTCAATTAAACCGTAATCGTTGTTGACCCACACATTATACTTTCTAAACTTGTCCAAAATATGGTCATACAGAAAGAGCTAACAGGGATAAGAAACAACATCTTTTCAAGTGTAAAAATCTTACGGATACACATCTAACAACGACCGTATCGGTGCAATGAACCTTCAACGCATTGAAATTGAGTACATGGTTGAAGTGCAAAATAAGTAAACTTGTTTTGTAAGGTAGCCTGTCAATCTGCTTATGATGTAACACCACTGCACAAGCTAAAAGTGGGAGATATAAAATCGTCCGAACCACTGGGTTGTTACAAGCCCCGACAGGGAGTAATTGACACAAAACTTGTTGTGCATATTTACAAACAGCAATAAAAAAGCTTTCAAAGTTTCAAGTTTTATGCAAAACATCGATGACAAATATTTGGATATAATACCACAAATCCGAGTTGATATTTTCGATTATGTGAACATCGGCTTAATCGTGAGTACTATGCATTTATTTGTGTTGGTATGTTGGTGTTTTGATGTCATTTTTTAACTTTTTGTGCTACCTTATGATTTAAATATTAAGCTTTAGGAGAATTTTGATGAAATTTAAAAAATTAGTTTCGTGGATTTTTATGTTTTTTTGTCCATCAATATCGTTTTTTTCTATTCATTTTGCGAAAGTAGTATTATTGGCGACTACGGTGTCAGAAAGACTGATTTTGAACCAGGCTAAATGATAAAGACTATGGTTTCAATAAAGAAAATCAAATGATTTTTGATTCTTTCAGACTAGATTGAAAAATGCTAATGTTGTATTGAAAGTCTGAAATACACATGGTGTGGAAAAATATTATGATATTGTTGTCGATTTTTTACAGAATGCAAATTATATTTTTATAGAAAAGAAGGCGAAAAAACCGCTATTAAATAATTATCGTGGTGCTCACGAGAATTCACACTTGAAATGAAATGGTGTCTAAGCAAAACGGATCGACCTATTACGGACGTTAAGTGTAGATGCCGAAAAAATGGATTTAAGAATTTTTAGATATATTTTATAGCGAACATAGAAAATTTTAAATTTAGAGCTTGTAAAATAGTGTGTTTGTCGTGTAGTTATAAATAATATTATTGGTCTTTATATATAAATGTGAGATTGGTATTGCGTTATTGAAATGAATGTTTTCGCTAGTGTTGGTATTTTTAGTTTTGCCTGTGATGGATACAAAAGTTGGTGCTATAAAATTTTGTATTTGGCAAACTAATGTTGTTTTGATTTGTGACAATAGTCATCGTGAAAAAGCTAAGAAGATCATAGAGGGTATATGCAAATTGCCAATATAGTAAAGGAATATTTAAAGGTGATAAACTTATTGCAATTGGTCACGAGGGATCTACTGGTGGTGGTACTTTAAATATAGTATTTCATATTTTTTGAGTTAAGTGAACTGAAGATGTGGTCAAAAACGATATCACAAGTAAAAAAAGTGCTCAAGTAATAATTTTTTATGACCTTGAAGATAGTCGTCTGGATACGCTTAATGAAAAAACAAAAGGGCCAATAAATGAAGAAGTAGAATTTCTTCTTGGTTTCGATTGGAACAATTGTGTAAATTTTGCGAATTATTGTTCTAGCAGGAATGAAATTTCAGAATTCGAGAAATGCGACGAACGTAATGAAAGGGTATCTATGTACAGAGGAAGTTTAGAACGAACAAGAGCATATGTTCGTGCATCTTGTAGAGGTCATAACAACAGATGGGATCGTACACATTGTGGATCACCTGGACTTTTACTTGAAAGTATTGTAAAGGCGTACAATAAAGGCACTTTTGGAGATAGTGTAGGTTTTGAAAATAGTATCAGTTGTTCAGGAAAACTAATTGTAACTACAGAAGAATCACCTTTAGAATCCACCACTATAACTAGTGGTGAAAAAAACAGAGAAAGGGGGGGTGTGTTGTTAGTATGTTTAGCAGCTGTTTTAGCAACGGGAGATAATACTGGCAGTGATTCACAAAAATAATAAGAATTAAATGATTACAAATTTTAGGGGAATTTTATGAAATTTAAAAAGTTAATTGTATTTGTTTTTGCATTTTTCTGTTTGTTTGCACAAGTTTCGGCTCTTCGTTATTTAAAAGTAGTAATTGTTGGTAATTTTAGTGATGGAAAGACCGGAATTTGGAGTAGAATGAAAAACGAAAATTTTAACGCGCATACAGGTATGTCAGATGACTTTAGATATTTTCAAAAAGGACTTGGAAACACTGATGTAAACATGAAAGTTCATGACACACCTGGCATGGAAAAATATTATAGTGAAGTCGTTGATTTTTTACAGAGAGCAAATTATGTTTTTATCGTACATGACTTATCTACGGAATATTATGATTATAGTGGAAATTATATTACGGAAATATATGATGATGCTTCTTGTGAAATTGCACCTGATGGTAAAATAGTTTTTGTTGGGAGTAAAAGTGATCAAAGAAATCTTAGTTCATCTAAATATACTCAAAATTTTGGATTCTTAAGAGATTTTTTAGAGTCTATGGATTGTGAGTTTATTATTACATCTTCTAAAGATAATGTTGGGAAATATATTATCATGATGATGGAGTAAATCGGAGTGTATCGTAAATTATCGAAGATTACATCAATAAAACTATTGGGAATATGAATTTGACAAGCAGTGATATGAACAAGCATGACAATAAAGCAACTGTTAGAGAAGTAGTAAAAAAAGTCTCCAACCCCGGGCTTTGCTTAATCTTTTGAGGCAAAGACAAACAACCGGTACAAATCATCTATTATTAAATGAGTGGATTTTTTAACATTGTTTTGTTGATGTAAAAAAGCAAATCATTTTTTTATTTGCACAACTATAACATATCTGCTTCAATACATATGTGGTTATTTTTAACAACTGCACTATTTATTTTTAATTTTGTTTTACGTGAAAATATGAGTTCTTCCTCATCTTTGCAGCCTATTTGTGCGTTAGTATCTTTTGTCAACATAATTTGTCCATACCAAACCACCACCACAGCTAAATTCATTTGTTGAAGACAGTTCAGTCGACGTGCTCAAAACTGAGTTTTGAATAACAGTTGGCTTTTCTGAATCTAAATATTTTGCAACATTATTCAAGTCTATAACCGATATTTCTAATAAATCTCTAAATTTCTTCTCAGTTATTGATTGGTACAATGAATGAAGTGTACGTTCTCCTCTATAAACTACTTCACCACTCTCGTGAATTTCTGAACTTGATATTCCCTTATACAATACTTTAACTTTTCTCAAAAAATTAATATAATCTTCTGCGTTTATCACTGGAAGTTTTGGTGGTATTTTTTTTAAACCTGGGAATTTAACAATTGGCGTATTAAGTGGATATCTAAGAAAATTATTAACATCTCGTTGGTCAACTATCTATTTTCTTAAAGTATTTTCAAATTCTCCTTCATTTGTACACTTTCTTAATGTTCCGAGCATATCATCAACGTCCATTGTCGAATTTTGGGATTGAATTTCTTTTTTATTTAGTTCTTTTTTGGCATTGACAATTTCTTTGTCCATTTCTTTCATAGTACCATTAATTAATCCTTTAATTTGTTTTTCGCTGCATTTAGAGTTTTCAGATTGTATAGCATCAACAATATAATTCCATTTTTCTTTATCTTTATTTGAGCTACTTTTTGCATATTTACAAGCATTCTTTAATTTTTTTGCTGAAATACTCCAGCAGTTGTAAAGGTATATCTGAATATTCATTGTAAACTTTCATATCTATTGGTCGAGTTTGAATTGGAAAAATTAAAAGGAAATTAGTTTTAGATTGTTCTATCTTTTGACGTTCGGCTTTTTTAATTTCTACTCTCATGTGAATTATTTCCAAAATCTTTTTGTTAAGTTCTGCTATTTTCATATACGTCATCTCCAATATAAACTTATGACACAAATCTTGTATCACTGTTTTATTATGATCAAATACTTTATTTTTATAACAGTAATATATATTTTTAAAATTTTATATATTTAATTATATAAAAAGAGAGGATGATATAATATATATTGGCACAATTTAAATGTTTCTGAAGTTTTAAAAAAACTAGATGTATCTGCAAAATCTGGCTTAACTGTTAGTCAAGTTATAAAGAGAGAAAACAGATATGGTAAGAATGAGATAACAGAAAAAAAGCCTAAAAGTTTATTTAAAAAACTTATAGAACAATTTTCAGATTTTATGGTAATTATTTTATTAATTTCCGCTGGAGTTTCTTTTTTTCTTTCTGTAGTTAATAAAAATAATGATTATATAGATTCTATTATTATTCTGATGATAGTTATTATTAATGCTATTATTGGGATAATTCAAGAAAGTCATGCTGAACATGCTTTAAATTCACTAAAAAAATTGTCCTCTCCTAAAGTTAAAGTTTTAAGAAACAGAAAATATAAAAGTGTAAATCTTGAAAATATAGTTCCAGGGGATATTTTAACTTTAAGTACGGGAGATTTGGTATGCGCTGATGCTAGAATTATAGATTCTTGCAATTTACAAGTAAAAGAATCGGCTCTGACAGGAGAGTCTTGTTTAGTAGAAAAAAATTGTAACGGTATACTTGACAAAGATACTATGTTTGCAGATCAAAAAAATATGTTATTTTCTTCGAGCTCTATAGTTTACGGAAATGCTACTGCTGTAGTTGTAGAAACTGGTATGAATACGGAAATTGGAAAAATAGCAAGTTTACTAAATGAAGAAGACAATAAACAAACGCCTTTGCAAAAAAAATTAGAAAACACAAGTAAAATTTTAGGAATATCTATTGTAGCTATAAGTTTAGTAATATTTATTTTAGGATTATTGCAAAAAAATGATATATTAGAAACTTTTATGATAGCTGTTGGTTTAGCAGTTGCAGCTATACCAGAAGGTTTACCAGCTGTAGTTACTATAGTTTTAGCTAGTGGCGTTAAAAATCTTGCAAAAAAAAACGCTATAGTAAGAACATTACCAGCTGTAGAAACTTTAGGCAGTGCAACTGTAATTTGTTCTGATAAGACTGGAACTTTAACTCAAAATAAAATGACTGTAACTGAAATAAGAGGTTATAACGGAAAAGTTAATTTTAATTCTAATATTGGAAGCTCTGTTTTGAATTATGGGAGTTTATGTAACAACTCAAAAATTAACGGAAATTCTGTTCAAGGTGAACCCACTGAAAAAGCTCTTTTAGTAGCTGCCGTGAAAAATAATAAAAATAAAGAAAATTTAAATATAAATTTTAAAAGAATTTCCGAAATTCCTTTTGATTCTGATAGAAAGCTGATGTCAGTTTTATATAAATTAGATAATATTTACAAAGTGATAACCAAAGGTGCACCGGATATTTTATTAGATATTTGCAAGTATTATCAAGATGAAAATGGAAATATTTCCGAATTAAATAATGATATTATAGAAAAAATAAAAAGAAATTATAATAATATGGCTTCAAATTCACTTAGAGTTTTAGCTATAGCTTATAAAGATTCTAATATTACTTTACAAAAACATGAATTAGAAAACAATTTGGTTTTTTCGGGTTTAATTGGATTATTAGATCCTCCTAGACCGGAAGTTAAAACAGCTGTTCAAGAATGTATAAATGCTGGAATTAAACCTGTTATGATAACTGGAGACTATATTTCAACCGCTGTAAATATCGCAAAAGAACTAGGTATTTTAAAAGGAAATTCAAAAGCAATTACAGGAGCTGAAATTGATAAATTAAGTCAAGAAAAATTTGAAAAAGAAATTTTTAATTATTCTGTATTTGCAAGAGTTTCACCAATTCATAAAATGAGAATAGTCAAAGCGTTTAAATCAAATGGTGCTGTAGTTGCAATGACAGGCGATGGTGTAAATGATGCACCAGCACTTAAAGCAGCAGATATTGGTTGTGCTATGGGGTTATCTGGTACAGATGTCGCAAAAGCTGCTTCAGACATAATTTTAACTGATGACAATTTTTCAACTATAGTAGAATCTATAAAGCAAGGTCGTGGAATGTTTGAAAATATCAAAAAAACTGTACATTTTCTTCTTTCTACTAATATAGGAGAAATTGTAGTGGTTTTAATGGCTTATCTATTAAGACTACCTGCTCCTTTGTATGCAATTCAACTTTTATGGATAAACCTTGTTACAGATGCTTTCCCAGCTCTTGCACTTGGAGTAGATCCTGTGGATGATAAAATAATGAAAAGAAAACCATCAAAAAATAAAAATAATTTATTTTCTAATTCAATTTGGTATAACATTGTTATAGAAGGTTTGTTTATCGGATCTATAGGACTTTTGGTTTACACTATAGGAAGAATTTATTTTGATGTTGATTATTCAAATCCAATAATAGGTAGAACAATGGGTTTTGTAACCTTGGGATTAAGTCAACTTGTACATGCTTTTAATGTCAGAAGTAAAAGATCAATTTTTAAAACTGGAATTTTTCAAAACATGAAATTGTTTTATTCTTTCGTGCTCTGTGCTTTTTTGCAAGTCTTAGTGGTTTTGGTCCCATGTTTTAATGATATATTCAAAACTACAGTTTTAAATTTTACACAATGGTTATTAGTAATTTTCTTTTCATTCTCCACGTTTTTCATTTCAGAGTTAGAAAAATTTATGAAAAGAACACTTCATTTAAAAAAACCCAACAAACAATTAGCTTAGAATTTTAGAAAAATTTTTCTTTTCAGTTTTATTTTTGCTTATATTTTTTAAGTACGTACTGAAAAGAACCAGTTTTTTCTATCTAAAAAAGTATATAATTATTTCGATCCCTAAATATATAATAAAATCATAAGAAAAAATGTCTTTAATTAGGATTATTCCCTAACATAAACTGGTTTTATATAAATGAGCAAGAAAATCGTTAAATCTATATTTCCGCCGTTTAACGGACATCCGTTGTGGTATAGCTGTTCCGATTTAAAACAATCTGTGATATAATTAAACGGTGTCATATCCAAAAGGTACGCGAAAAATGGTCTTAAAAATATCTCGCAAAGGGACACCACTTATGAAGAAGCACGTAAGGAACTAGGTGCAAGCGTAAGTTTGAAAAAAGCGTTAAAAAAACTTTTAAATGAAACAGGAAGTTTAGAAAAGCGATTAAAAAGGAGAACTGCAACGAAATTTTTCACCAAAGAACTTGAATCTTACATCGAAGGACGTCCCGGCGCAATGCTTTCAGAAATAGCAGAAAAATTTGGTGGTTTGCCATCCAGTGCATTCGATGCTTTGGAACGAATAGGAATCACTTTAAAAAAAATAGTATTTTTACATCGAAAGGGACGAAATAAAACGTCAAAAATTCGATGAAAAAATGTCTAAACCGATAGCCGCGTTGCCTATATTGACGAACGCGGTGTTAATACGTTTATGGCAAGACATTACGGCCGTTCGAAAATTGGAAAAAGAGTTTTTATTCCTGAACCCGGACGAAAATTCAAGCGTATAAATATCGTTGTGGGTCAAATTAACGAAAAACCGATCGCAGTCAAAATGTACAAATGGTCGGCGACTGTGGTATTTTTTCAAATTTGAGTTAAGTATGAACTCTGCCCAGTTTTACGTCAAAATGGTATAATTGTAATGGACAACGCTGGTATTCACAAAAAATCGGAACTCGAAAAAATTGCACGCTTATATAAATGTCACATCGTTTGGCTTTCGCCATATTCTCCGGACAAAAATAAAATTGAAAAATTATGGACAAGTTTAAAAGATTGGTTGCGTTTTAATTTTAAAAATTACTTAATTTTTTGAGGGGGCGATTCATCCGACTAAACTAAAGTTTAGCGGTTTTTTCGTCTTTTTTCTATAAAAATAACTCGATGTTATGGAGAAATACAAGATAAGATAAAGAACCATTAAACGCTTTTTTTAGATAATTTTTTATTTATATGTTTTAATCAACTGCTATAGGCCATTGTTTCTGAATTTTTGAATTGATTTTTTGTTCAATTTGTTTTTCAGTATGAACTTTGGCGTTGTTTTAGTTTGATGTTTGTTCACAAAAAAAGCTTACATATGGTTATTCATATTATTGGTTGGTGAAAATGATTTACACGTTCAGCACGTTATTATACTGAAAATTTAAAAAACGAGTTCCAAAAATATTTGAATAAATTTTAATATATTTATCTTTCATACTCTGCTAACCCTTAAGCCCTCTTGCAAAAGCTTAAAAACTCGTCTTTCGTTATAATTTTTTCGTTACCACCAATACACTGAAAAATATGCCAGTTGTTTTCTTTTAAAATAGGCAAATAAAAAATTTGTTTTGTTAATTTAGAAGCCTGCTTATATGCTTTTTTCAATTCTTCCAGCTTTGCTTTATAAATGTTATTGTCTAAACCGCAAACCATATTTGGTGAAATATTGACGCTTTTTACCTCAAAAATATGAATGCGATCATAACTATCTTTCATCACAAAATCGGGGTAGGAAGTATGCAATGCCCCAAGATAATACTCAAACTTTATTTGAGAATTTGATACATAGTTTTTGCCCCACATATAAACAGGATTTGCATTACCGATAAAATTGGGTTTAATTTCATTTAATAGGCTTTTTTGCCCTGCGTTTGGATTTTTCTTACCGACAATTAATTTTTTGCTAATCCTTTCGCCAGTATTGTTATCATTTTTCGATAAGTCTTTTAATATCTCCGTCCATTCTCGCTCGGCTTCGCTATCAAATGAAAATTCATCTTTACCATCGCTTCTTTTCCAGACCCAATCAGTTATGTTAATATAATTTCCGTTGTCCGTATAGTGTGAAGCAAGAGCAAAAGATACTTCAAGCTCATTCACGTTTTTATCTTTCACTACTTCCATACTTTTCGCATAATCGTTAATATATTTACTACTTTCAGCAAATACATTTTCAATGTTTTCTGCAAATTTTCGACATTTTTCATAATCTATCGCATAGCTATTTCTGAATTCCTGTATGGTATTTTCAGATTTTTTAAAATCATTGTACAATTTAAATATGCTTGATGGAGCAGAAATAATAGGCTGTACGTCTAAAAATGTTTCAAGATTAAATGTCTTTTTCATTGATAATGATTTTAATTTTGTGGTTTTTATCTTAATTTCGTTCGTAATAATATCACTATCTTGCCATAGCTTTACACCAAAACTCTTTTTTAACTCATTTGGGACAATACCCCATATCCAAGAAGTTATCGCTAAATTTTGTGCTTGCTCTGATAAATTTTCAAAATCAAGCAAGCGGGGATTGCGACGAACTCGTCCCATAACTTGCTCGTCTAACTGCTTGCTTTTGCTATATCTCATCTGATAAAGCATACAAGCTCTCGGAATATCCCAGCCCTCTGTAATAACCATCTTGAAAATGATAATATCTATTATTGATAAGTTTTCTTTGGCATAATTTTTCCATTTATCTACTGGTAACTTTTTTGCCTTAAAGGTATCATTAGTATCGCATTCTTTATCATTATTAACAATCAACATCCATTTCAAATCTATATGCTCAGATTTTTCTAACTCTCTAAATATCTCTTTTAGCTCATCATCCGCCTTATCTTTGTTCGATATTTGGATAATCAAGCAGGGATCAACACCTAATAAATTACGATAACCCGCTTTTACTTCTTCAAACTTATTTATGGCATCCGCAACTTTTACATTTTCATCATCTATCAGTTCAACATCTTTAACAAGCTTTACGTTTACCGCGTCATAATTCTTAATTTCAACATCAGGATGCTGCCCTTGTGATAATTTCGGAGTAGCCGAAAAGTTATAAACCATATCAAAAAAACTCTTAGGCAAGTCATCAAGATTTTTAGTAACAATATGGTACTCGTCCTTGATTAAATAAATCTTTTTTTCTAAACCCCCCAACCATTTTTTTAGTGTCATATTTTTCAAAAAGCTTTCCATCGCTTCCTGCATAAGTCGTCCTCCTTTTTTGTACAAGTCTCGTGGCAATAAGTAAACATTATAGCCAGTTGGTACAAATAATCTTTCTTCACCTACAACTTGGCTTGATATTAAGTATGGGTTAAGATTACTAAAATTGCCTTTTGCAGAATACTCTAAAAACTTATTGTAGTTTTGTTCCGCTAAATCCCCCTTTGAAAGAGAAGACACAAGAAAAAATGTATTTGCGTCTTGTTTCAAAATGCGGTTCATCATATCCGCCATCATATAAGTTTTACCACTTCCAGTTGGAGCTTTGAAAAGTTATCTCGTTTTTTGAACCTGCAAGTTCTACAAGTTTACTAACAGCCTCATTTTGGAGATTTTTTGCTTCTTGAAGCATTATTTGTTCACCCGCTTTTTATAATTTTCGTCATCTTCAACAAGTTTTTGTGTTCCATCAAAGTTTTCGCACACCCATTTTATCTTGTCGGTTACACTCAACTTCTCTTTATCGTATAAAGTTTCATCAATCACATCGAATGGTGTTTTGTCTTTTGTCGCTTCGCAAGAAGACACAGTTTTTATATCGTAAACATCCAGATTATCTCCTAACGGTTGATTTTTTTCTAACCAGTTAAAGTTTTTAGTACCGTTAGCAACTTTTATCACTTTCATAACATTCTCCAGGTCATCACTCGCTTAAAGCGTTTGCTTGTGACGTATTTTACAATCCCATTTGGTGTTGTATCAGTTATTTCGTTGCTTGTTGCTAAAATAAATTGTCGTTTTCCACCGTCTTGCTTATTTAATTCTAAAACTGCTTGACCTGTCGTTCCACTACCAGCGAAGAAGTCAAGAACAACACTATCTTTATTTGATGACATTTTTATTATTTGTCGTATTAGTCTTATTGGTTTTTTGCTATTCTTAAAATCAACACCGCCTTCTTTCGCAACATTTCCCATATCAATATAAAAACCGTCCCACCAATTGCCCCTTATTTTTCTTAATCCCTCTTCCTGATAATATCCATCAGTTTTTCCCCAAGAGTCTTTTAATTTTAACAATTGACGAATATTTCCTTTTGAGTTTAATGTTAACAAGTATTCTTTGCCATTTTTAATTACTTTTTTCCAATAACCATTCTTTAATTCTTCAATTTTTATAAAATCTCCGACCTTATCTGAGCGGACTATCTCTGCAAGGTGTGAGCGAACAATCTCTGCAAATTCTTTACTTTTTTCATATGATTCGGATAATTTCATAGGAGTTTTATTATCACAATCTTTTGGGAAACGATAATCATACAATTCTATTAATTGCCCTATTCTGCCGTCGTTTTTTAGATATAAGCAGTAATGCTCGTCATATTTTGGACGTAAATCATAAAGTAGTTGTTTTGCTATATTTTTATGACCATCTTTTGAAAAGCATAATATATAATATTCAGCATTTTTTACTATATTTCCATTCTGTGCTGCCTTTACTTTCATACCTTGCGTCGTACTCAATTGAACACTAATATTTGTAACAAAACTATTCTCACCAAAAACCTCATCAAACAAGCATTTAACATACGCTTGGTTTTTATCGTCTATGCTACAAAAAATCATGCCACTATCACTTAGAAGTTGGCGAGCCAGTACAAGACTAGGATAAAGCATAGACAACAAATTGTCTCTAGTTATGGCATTCTCATAATTAGTTTGTGCAAATTTGCCCATACTATCTCTTTACCGTATGGCGGATCTATATAAATTACATCGATTCTACATCTATATTCTATAAGCAAGTTAAGCAATGCGTCATAATTATCGCCAATAATTAGTTTGTGTGTTATTTTGTTTTTATCAGTTTCGAAAGAAAGTTCTTCATTTTTCTTGAAATATTTAATTGTATCGCCAAATTTTTCAATGCGTTTATCAAAATGTAACCCAGTTCTCTTATATGTTGTTCCAAGTTCAGCAATAGCCACTGCTTCAGTCAAAGTTTTTACACTGATTATCAACTTTTTTAACAAATTGGCGTTAGTCTGCTCAATGATTTTATCTTTAACTCGCCTATCAATATCTTCGATTAACTCTTGTTTGCTTTTTTCTAAATTATTCTCAAACATCTTATGTTTCCTGCTTTCTCACTTTGCTCACAATTTTTATGCATTAAATATTTTTACCTAAAATGTCTCAATTAATTCTACATATAACTAAAATTTAAATTAATATTTATTTAATCAATCCAAATATGATTTTTAAAAGTGATAATGAAAAACGTTTGTATGTTGACCATAAGTATGAACAGGCCAAAAAAAGTCGGTGCTAATTGACCAAAAATAGCAATTTATGTAATAACACAAAAAAATATTTTTTAAAAATAACGATATTTTATTATAAATGAATTAAAAAATAAAGTATTTAAAAGAAATTATATATATAAATTCGAAGAACTTGATGTTTTAAATCCTAAAATGGATGATTGGTTTAAATAAAGATTTTTTAGCTTTAGCTAAACAGCCTTAAAATTTCTTTTGTACAAGCATCTACAGTAAGTGCTTTAAGAGATATGTTATTATTTTTGATTTTAGATTTTAAACCATAAAGTAATTCTGTGGTTTGAGGAACTGATAAGCTTTTAGATTTCAAAAATTCGATTTGAGAAAAAATTTCTTCCGGGGTGTTTTGGTTTATTATTTTTCCTTTATGCAGAATTAATATTTTGTCTGCTAAAATTGCTTCTTCCATGTTGTGTGTTATTAAAACTATAGAAACTTTTTGATTTTTATTTAAATCTAAAATAATATCTAAAACTTCTTTCCTACCTACTGGATCTAACATTGAAGTAGGTTCATCAAATATTATGCATTCAGGATTCATAGCCAAAATTCCGGCTATTGCCACTCTTTGTTTCTGTCCCCCAGACAACATGCTTGTAACATGATTTTTATATTCGTACATTTTTACTAATTTTAAAGCCTTATCAATCTGATTTCTGATTATTTCAGATTTCACACCTAAACTTTCTAAACCGAAAGCAATATCTTCTTCTACTATGCTATAAATAATTTGATTGTCGGGATTTTGTAGCACCAAACCGATTTTTTTATGTATTTTTAAAGAATTTTTTTCTTCTCTAGTGTTTAAATCATCTATTAAAATATTTCCTGAGCTCGGAATTAAAATTCCATTAAATAATTTACAAAGCGTAGACTTCCCTGAGCCATTTTGCCCTAATATCACTATAAATTCATTATTTTTTATTTCAAAACTTAAATCATCAATTATTTTTTCTTTTCCGTAACAAAAATTTACATTTTCAAATATTATTTTCAAATTAAAATCACACTAAATCTGACACTGAATATAAGATTTAATTCTGTTTTTAAAAGTTTCCCCTTTTAGATATTTCACTAATTCAAGAGCAAATTCTAAAGCCACACCTGGTCCTTTTGCTGTTATTATGTTTTCAAAAACACAAACAGGTTTATTACTCAAAATAGCTCCTTTTAATTTTCTTTCAAATCCAGGGAAACAACAAGCTTCTTTGTTTTCTAAAGCTCCTAAATTTCCTAATATTGTAGGAGCGGCACAAATCGCACCTATTAAAATATTTTTTTCAACACAATAATTTACAAATTCATGGACTTTATAATTTGAATCCAAATTAGTTACCCCGGTCATTCCACCGGGCAAAATCATTGCTTCAATATTTTCTGTTCTTATATTTGAAATAGAAATATCTGTTTTTAATTCTATTTTTCCGCAACTTTTAATATATTCTCCCGACACACCGACAGTTTGAACTTCCAAACCTGTTCTTCTTAAAACATCTATCGGAACAATTGCTTCCATATCTTCAAACCCATCAGCTAAAAATACATAAATCATAAATATTTTTTACCTCCCATAAATTTTTATTTATTATACTATAGATTAAAGAGGGGATTAAAATTATTTTTTTAAGTGAAATTATGAATATAAATTTTTCGAATGCGGTTTGTTATTTAACTTTTAAAGAATTAGAAAAATTTGATTTTTTAAAGCACTCTTTTTCCACCAGATTAGGCGGCGTAAGTAAAAATGAATTTAAATCTATGAATTTTAGTTTTTCAAATTCTGATTTAAAAGAAAATGTGATTGAAAATTATAAAATTTTTTGTGAAGCGACAAAAATTGACTACAATAGATTAATTTTACCTAACCAGAATCATACTAATAATATAAAAATAGTGACTGAAAAAAATTTAAAACCCGAATTTTGGAATGATAAAGAAAATCAAGACATAGACGGCTTTGTTACGAATGAAAAAAACATAAATCTTGTCACTTTTCATGCTGATTGTTTACCTGTTTATTTTTTAGATCCTACAAAAAAAATCATAGGTTTAGTTCATTCTGGTTGGCGCGGAACTGTAAAAAAAATATCAAAAAATATGATTAACATATTAACAAATAAATTTGATTCTAAAGTCCAAGATATAATTTGTTGCATTGGACCTGGTATAAAAAAGTGTTGCTATGAAATGGATATATCTATGATCACAAAATTTGAAAAAATAAATTTAGATATTAACAAGTTTATTGAATTTTCAGACTTTAAAAATAAAATTTATTTAGATTTAGACACTCTAAGTAAACTAATTTTAATAAATTGTGGCATTTTAGAAAAAAATATCTTTATTTCTGACTTGTGCACAAAGTGTAATAGTGGACTGTTATTTTCTCATAGAGCAACAAAAGGCAAAAAAGGCAACATGGTTGCTTCTATGACTTTGATTTAATTTAATTTTTATTTAACAACAAAAATTTTTAAATATACATGTATATACTAAAGAATTGACTAACTCATTACCTGGCTAACTGACATTATTCCAAGAATAAAACCGACTGGAACTGTAATGAGATGAAGCACCCAAGCAAGAGCCGACTTACACTTATGTTCTTTGCATACCTTTTGCGACACAACAACAGTTTCTATTAAAACATTATTACTTTTTGTTAAAACATCATTTTTTAGTTTCAGTTCTTGATTTTCAAGTTGCAATTTTTTTATTTTTTTGCGTTTTGCATTTACGTTAGAAATCGAAGCATTTTCTTTTACACCAACATAATCTGATGTAATTATTTGGTTACTTTGTTCAACTGGATCTGCAGAAAGGACTGAAGAAAATACACCAACAAAAGATAATGACAATGCTAGTGAAAAACTTAACAATCTTTTTTTCATTTAAACACCTCCTAAACAAAAAAATCTTGAGTAAATAAATTTTAATGATTTATAAACTCTTATTTATTGTATCGTTTTGTTTTTTTATTTGTCAATAATTTTATTAGTATTCCTAAAATTTTCAGACTTTAAAAATAAAATTTATTTGAATTTAAATAATTTGATTGATTTAATTTTAATAGCTTGTATAGTGATAGATAAAGAACACTTTCATCTCTGATCTATGCATAAAATTTAACACTTGATTATTATTTTTTATAAAACATCATGACAATATAACCATCTTAATTGACTTTACTTTAAATTAAAAAAAACTCTAGGATATGTATATTTTACATTGGAGAACCGAATAATATTGATGTTTTTTCGACAAATTAAATAATGGGTTACCGCGCATTTTTTTAATTTAGTCGAAAGTTAGCGGCAACAAACTTTAATATAAAATTTTTGTTTGTAAAAATAAAATATGTAAGAAACAGGAATTTTGTAGGTTGACATATGAAAACTTTCAGCTTCAACTGTGAGAGGTTTACATATTGTTTTATTTTTAAGCACACTTTTATAGAAAAAAGCGGAAAAACTGCTGAGCTTTAGTTTAGATAGGTAAATCGTTTCAAAGTATAAAAAACGTTGACAAAAAAAATAATAAATTGCTAGTATTGAACGAGTATCGTGGGATTTGTAGGAATTTACACTTGAAATGAAATTTACGCAAGGAAGTCAGGTAACCGCAGAGAGTGCAAAATCAAAAAATTGTTTAGCTTTTAGTCAAGTAAAATGTCGGACTTACCCCAAAATTTATTTTACATATATATTAGACCTATCCATAAACAAAAAAATGGTAAAATAAACAAATGAATAAGTATGAAAAAATACAAAAACAAGGAGACCAAAATTTCAAATTAATCATAGGCGTCACAAAAGTGGTATTTAAAAAAATGCTGAAATACCAAAAAAAGTCACAAAAAATCACCCTCTCACCGAAGAAGAAATCATTGAAAATAAGCTTTTGGCATAAAAAAGAATCACAATTGAATACATTAATAGAGAAATAAAAATATTTAGAATTTGCAAAGAAATTTAAAAAAACAAAGGAAAAAGAGGTTTGCTCAGAGTCAAATTAATTGCAAGTTTGTATAATCATAGGTTGGGTTTTTAAGTTTAGAAACAGGTCTATTATATAAAACTGCGAGAAAATCGCTAAGTATTTATTTTAGCGAAAGAATCGCAAAAATATTGCAAAAAAATAATGGTATGCTAGAATCTCAAAGGTGCTTCAACGAAAACCAAGTTGAAACTTAAAGCATGAAAAAAAGATACCGTAGGGCTTACGGGAATTTACGCTCTAAATGGAATAGAATCGGTTGGTCTGCGATGGGCATTGAATCAAGAATCTGCGCAAAACGGAGGGTCAAATATATTATAAAATCGAAAGCGAAGTTTTCTATGGAAAAAATCGAAAAACGAATTTGCCTGTATGGGTTAAAACAATTAGCTTTGATATTGCTAAGTCCAACAGGATTTATTTATTATAACCAAGCTGGTGGCGTTAATTGTTATCAGATGGAAGCTGAAGGTACACTTGTGTTTGTTGATAGCTGCGAAAATTTATTTAAATTAATATCCAAATATACGATAAACAAAGATAAATTTTGTTTAAAAGATGCCGATTATCTTGACAAAGTTTTTAAAAATAGCGATTCAGGAAATTATTTGAAAGTATATCGAGAAAATTTGAATTTTTCTATGGAAGCTTGGATATATGTTTCTATAGACTTTTCCAGCAAAAATTTAACTTTTAGTGGCATAAATTGCGAAAATGGTATTCTAACATGGGATAATAGTGACTAATATCTAAAAGTGCGTCCCAAAATTGCCTGAACAGGGTGGATATAAAATTATTAATGTAATCATCCAGAAAGAGGATGTAAAGCCTAACTTGAACAGTTGATTTATTGTTTAATATGGTTACAAGAGAAATGAGCTGTAAAGTTTCGTTATGATAGATTTTTGAAAAAAATAGTAAAATTTGATTTGGAGAATAGTGCAGAATTGAGATTTGAGGATTTAAAAGATATTTAATAATAACGCAAAAATTTATAAAAACCTTAGATATTAATTATCTTGAATTCTTGAAATGTCAAAAATTTTATGTTGGTATGTGCGCTTATTTTCTTCCGACATGCTTTATCTCAATTTATTGACCTATTATCTTAACATTGCCGTGTAATTTCAAGACGCTCTCTTTAGTTGTACGTTTGATTTTACATTTAAAACCATTAATCTCCCTATAATACTTGCGCACAATCCTACTTTTTACTTTTTTCGGATGTCTTCTACATACCTTATCTCAAAGTCATTTTAAAGATTTGGTGTTTCAATTTATTAAATATTTTCCTGTTATTTATTTTAGATAATATTCACATCAATCATCTGTCACTGGGTTAAGCATATTTATTAATTCTTTTTGCGATTTTGTATATGCACATTTTGTTCATTATCACATTTTAATGACTTATAAATATCTTAATTGCGACTATTTATTGAGCATTATTAACATTTTAAAACTTTAAGTTTGCAAAAATTCAAAATAATATTGATTAGTGATTGGTTGATTTAAACTTTTTATTTATATTAAAATTTTCAATTTAAAAAAGTTTAATCCAAAATGATCTAAATGTCAGCAATTTTTGAAAAAAATCATTGACATCAACGAGGAATTTTAATATCATAAACAGACAGGGTAGTTTTTGTTTTTTAGTCTATATGCCGTAGGGCTCACAGAAATTTACGCTTTGGGAGTTTACGTGAGACGAGTAATCGCTGAGAGCATAGAACCAAGAATTTGCTTGATCTTTAGCCAAGCAGAATGTCAAAAAAATTATTGGAGGTAATATATATGAATATTGAGGAAAGTGAACTTGGAGCAGTTTCAGGTGGAAAAATTATAGAAACAAAAGATGGTAAATTTATGGCTGTTCCTGATTTTGTAAAAGAATTTGACACAAAAGAGGAAGCTGAAAAGTGGGAATCTGAAATAAAGTCGAGAAGAGAAAAATGTAAAAAGAGACATTCAAAAAATAAAGAATAGGGAATATTTTTAATTTTTGAATAGGAGAATGGTGTTTATTCACTAAAAGTAACAAAACTGCCGTGTTAATCAGCACTATCTGTGTAAACTTTTATGAAAATCGAATCTACTCAATTTTTTATTATATGTAAGCAAGCTCTAGCGAGGTCAACTGGATGTTATAGAGATGAGCAGATTTGAAAATTCTGTTTTACCAAGTTGAATTTTAAATCCAAACCTTTTTGAATAAAATCTTTTAAAATTGTTTAAAAATTTTATTGTTATTTTATTGGTTTGTAATAAACTTTATAACATGTGACTCCTAAGAAATACCAAAAAACAACAACTATAAAACTTATTTCTGATAATATTCCTTTCTCAAATATTGCATATATACAGTATGAAAATACCAAAGAAAATAATTTTACAAATATGCTAGAATTGCTCTGAAATAGAGATTTACATAAGTCGACAGCAACTAAAACTGAAAAAATAATAAAAATTGTAAATCCCAATATTCCGTAAGATACTAAAATAGTTAGGTAAGAGTTGTGCAAATCTGAAAATATCAACTTTGGGGTTAAGTATTTATTTCCATAATTTACTAAATTTGCCCTGCCAATTCCTATATACTTATTTATCTTAAATAATTCTATACCCTGTAACATTAGGGTAACTCTTCCACTACTTATATCATAATTTTCACGTCCTAATTTCATATCTTCATTATTATTTAAAATATTACTATTATTTAAATTTATATTAGAATACACATACTTATATAAATAATCTTTAATAATATTTTGACACATGTTTCTAAAAACAAAACATACCGAAAACAATGCACTGCTAGCTATTACTAAAATCAAACTACCTTTTATTAATCTTGAAATACTGAATTTCTCATATTTAGAGAATATATTATAAGAAATTTTAATAATAAAATAAAGTACAACAAATAAAAATGCATCATTTGAGTCCGAAAGGAAAATTTCAAATATATTTATAATTTTGATCAAAATAAAAAAAATATCTAATTTTTTTAAAAAATAAAATTTATTTTTCATATAACTGTCTTGCAAAATATCACAAGAAACAATTGAAATCACCATAGAAAAAGCTAACAGATTTGCGTTTGTAAAAATTCCAACTAGCCTATTATTAACAATTCCTGTATGATGATTTTTTAAAATAATATTAAATTGAGGAACGGAAATTATTAATGAAATAATGGAAAAAATCGTTGCAAAACCAACTAAATAACATAATACTATTAAAAACTCTAACTTTAATTTTTCTCCATTTTTTTCCAAATACATTCCAAAAAATATAAAAAAACATAGACAAAAATGATAAACAAAAACCAAATTTGCAAGAAAATCCTCCGACATATTCCAAAATGATGTTAAAATACTAACAAAAATAAAACCTAAAATCAAAAAATTAAATTTAATTTTTAACAATTTAAATTTAATTATGTAATTATACACAAAAACGAACAAACCAAAACTCAATATTAACACTTTAAAAATACTTGCAAAATCACATACTATTGCAATCATCTCTAAAGACAAAGATACTAAATATAATATCCTGAAAATGCTTAAGTCTAATATTTTGTTAAGATTCAAAAAAATCTCTACTTATCAAAATCATTATTTAATAAATCACTTACGTAGTCTACTATATCGCCAACTATGTGTATATCGTTCATAGAATAGTCTTTAATCTCTAAATCAAATTCGTTTTCTATAGTTACAATCAAGTCTGCTATATCCAAAGAATCTGCTCCCAAATTTTTTACTAACTCGGTCTCTAAAGTAATATTATCCTCTTCCACGTCAAACTGTTCGCTTAATATAGACTTTACTTTTTCAAAAACTTTTTCTGAAATCATTATTATATTTACACCTCTCATTATTTTAATATATATTCAAAAACTCTGTAAACCCTGTCATATCAAAAATTTCCATTATATTGTCATTTACGTTTCTTATCGACAAACTTGAGCCTTCTATGTTATTTAACATTTTTTTTACGGAAAGTATGACTCTTAAACCAGCGCTACTTAAATATTCTACCTCATCAAAATTAAAAATGAAATTTTTTTCTTCGCCTTTTAAATTTTTTTCTATAATCTTCTGAAATTCAGGAGAAGTTTTTGTATCTAATCTTCCTTTTATATTAAATATTACGATTCCATTATTTCCTTTTTTATCTACATTTACTTCCATATTCTATATAATCACCTTTTTTGTTAAAATAAGTATATTATTTCCAGAACAATATTTATATTTTACATTATCCATTACATTTTTTACTATATAAATTCCTAAACCTCCTATTTTTTTTTCTTTAAAATTTTTATTTATATCAGTATCATCATATTTAGTTGGATCGAATTTAATTCCTTTATCGACAAAAATAACTTTTAGTTTATTATTCTCATAAACCATTTTTACTAAAATAGAACCTTTTTCATTTTTATAAGCGTAATTTGAAATGTTTACAAAAATTTCTTCACATGCAACTAAAGTTTTCTCAATTATACTTTTATTCATTTTCATTTCTTTAAGATTTTTATACAAAAATTCATCATGTAATTCTTTCCAATTTGTATTCGTATCATTACAAGATGTTTTTATTTTAAATTTTTTTATTATCATTTTTTATTAATAATCATAATACTAGTTTTTTATGTAAACTAAAAATTTTTTTCTTAGATCAAAATTTTGTGAATATATTTACTAAAAATCCACAGTGTTTATACGTTAGATAATTTTGATTTGATTTTTTATAATTTTTTGACAAAATATAAATAAATAAGTATAGTGATAAAAATATGATATTAATTTATAAAGTTGAATATTGTAAAAAATCGTGATAAATTTTTAAGTAAGTGCATTTTAAGGGAAAAGTTTGTTGTTTTAATTCAAATTTTGTGTAATATACAAAAATTGGTAAAAATATTGGTTTTTGTTACAATTTTTTCACCGAAATCTAATTGAAAAAAATCATGATTTTACGACAAAATTTTATTTTATACACATTTATTAACATATTATTGTATAATGATATAATATTAGAAAATTAAAAGTTTTTATTATGATATACAGATACTAATACGTATTGTTTTTGTATTAAGTTAAAAACATGTTACAACTAAGAACTAAACATGTTTGAACTACAAAACTTGTATGAAAGTAGCAAAATTGAAAACAAAAATTTATGAATTGAAATATAAATTTAGTGTTTTTGGTGCAAAATATAAAATAAATGCTTGTATTTTATATTAAAATGTTTAGAATAATAATATTAGAATTTTTATGAAAGCGAGAAAAATAAGTATGGGAATTAGAACTGATTTAAGGAATATAGCCATAATTGCTCACGTTGATCACGGGAAAACTACTCTTGTAGATCAAATGTTAAAACAGAGCGGAGTTTTTAGGTCGAATGAGGCGGTTATGGAGAGAGTTATGGACTCAAATGATCTAGAAAGAGAAAGAGGTATTACCATATTATCTAAAAATACTTCTGTCATGTACAAAGATATTAAGATAAATATAGTGGATACTCCTGGACATGCCGATTTCGGTGGTGAAGTCGAAAGAATTTTAATGATGGTAGACGGAGTGGTTTTATTAATAGATGCATTTGAAGGTTGTATGCCTCAGACTAGATTTGTATTAAAAAAAGCTTTTAATTTAAAGAAAAAACCTATTGTAGTCGTAAATAAAATAGACAGAGAAAATGCTAGACCTGAACAGGTTGTAGACGAAGTTTTTGATTTATTTATAGAGCTGGGAGCAGATGACAGCCAGATAGAATTTCCAGTAGTTTATGCTTCTGGTAGAAATGGTTATGCAAGTTTGGATTACAATGTGAAATCTGGCAATTTAATACCGTTATTTGAAACTATAATAAATGAAATCCCAGCACCTACAGGTGATGTTGACGGAAGTTTACAAATATTATTTTCTAATATAGATTACGATGATTATTTGGGAAGGATCGGCATAGGAAGAGTTGAAAGAGGGAAAGTCCAAACTGGTCAGACTATCGCTCTTTGTAGTCAAGACGGAAAAATTAAAAATTCAAAAATTACTAAATTATACCAATTTGAGGGCTTAAAAAGAGTAGAAGTAACAAGTGCTAGTTTAGGGGACCTAGTTTCAGTTTCGGGAATGACTGATTTAAACATAGGTGAAACCGCTTGTGACGTAAATAATATTGAACCTTTGGATTTTATAAAAATAGATGAACCGACTGTTTCTATGTTATTTATGGTAAATAATAGCCCTTTCGCCGGTAAAGAAGGTAAGTTTGTTACTTCTAGAAATTTAAGAGACAGACTATTTAAAGAAATTGAAACAAATGTTGCTTTGAAAGTCGAAGAAACGGATTCAGCTGACACTTTTAAAGTTTCAGGGCGTGGTGAATTACATTTATCTATATTAATAGAAACTATGAGAAGACAAAATTACGAATTTCAAGTTTCAAGACCTAAAGCTATTTTAAAAATTATAGATAATAAAAAATATGAACCTATGGAATTGCTTTCTGTTGAGGTCCCAGATAATTATGTAGGTATTGTAATAGAAAAATTAGGTCCTAGAAAAGCTGAAATGATAAATATGGTTTCTAAAAACACTGGTATTACTAATTTAGAATTTAAAATACCTGCTAGGGGTTTGATGGGTTACAGATCTGAATTTTTAACTGATACTAACGGAAATGGGATTATGAATCACATATTTGATAAGTACGAACCTTATAAAGGCGACATTACTCAGAGACAACAAGGTTCTATAATAGCACATGAAACTGGAGTGTCAACAGGTTATGGTTTGTATTCAGCTCAAGAACGTGGAAGATTGTTTATAAACGCTGGTTTATCTGTTTATGAAGGTATGGTAGTTGGAGTAAGTCCAAAACCTGATGACATAGTAGTGAATGTTTGCAAGAAGAAACATATTTCTAATATGCGTGCTTCTGGTACTGACGATGCTTTAAAATTAGTTCCACCGAGCATCTTAAGTTTAGAACAATCTATAGAATTTATCACAGATGATGAATTAGTGGAAGTTACTCCGAAAAGTATAAGATTAAGAAAAGTCGTTTTAGATAAAAATTTAAGAAATAGAAAAACTAAAAAATAATTTTTTTCTTGTTCGGAATATTTTATTAACTTTTTGTGAATAATACTGTATATATCACTTAGTATAAAAGGTGGGATTATGTATGGATAAGTGTGAAGTTGATATTACACAGATGGACAAATTATCTCAAAGTGAAAAAATTATGTTACAAGCGGTTATTAGAAAATATAACATTTGGATTGGTTTAATGACTCCAGTTTTTTTTCAAGAATGCAGTCGGATTTCTGCTTTAAAACTTTCAAAAAGTGAAAAATCAATACAATTGAAAATTTCAAAAATGCAAGAAGAACAAGAAAATATGAAAGAGTCAATGTCAATTATTAGAGCACAACTTAATAAATTTCATTCAAAAATAGAGCTTTTAGAATCATATATTGTCGATAAAACTGGTGATAAATCGGTTGAATTAAAGGAACAAATAAAGAAATCGAAAGAAGTTTATGAAATAATGAAGCAAATATATGAAAAGACTGATAATTTAGTTAATGAATTAAAATATAATAAAAAAAATGTGAAAGATTTAGCCGGGAAATTTGGAATAATTACTGAAAAAACGATGTTGAATTCGCTTACGAATATGATTAATCATTTAAACAAAATAAAAAAGCAAATAGACAGTTTTTTATTAGGTAAAATAAAATCTAATGATTTATTACAATTTGTGGAAAATGGAGATAACAAAACTAAAACTTTTTTATACAATTATGAAAAAATAGGTAATGCTATAAATAGAAAAGCCAGTACAAAACATCTAGAGCAAGGCATAGAAAAAATGTTATTATATGGAGAAAAATTATCTGAGTTAAAATATTTGCCTAAAAAACATGAACAAATGGACGCTAAGAAAGTTGAAGATGTTGCAAATAATGTTAGTAATAAAATAAAAAATAATATAGAACTTTTGTTAAATATGAATCATAATTTAGTTAATCATAGAGAATTACTGTATCTCGCGGGAATCGTTAGCTTTTTTACTAAACTTTATAAATTTACTTCTTCAGCTGCTAGAATTGCATGTCGTCAAATAGAGTCGATTTTAAAAAATCAATTTTCAGAAAAACAAATAAGTGAATTTTCAGTAAAAGAACCTAATAAAAATAATTTAGATGTAAAAAAAAGGTACAAATCATTAGGTAATTATTTTGAAAATATTAATAAAAAAATTAAAGATTGGTTTAACGATATAAGTGAAAGATTTTTTAAATTTATAAAAAATTTAATAATTGGTATTTTATGGTTTTTTACAGTAATTATTTGTATGCTGATTTTTACTGGTGCACTTTTAGCTAATTTTGTTTTGAAGGGGGTTCCAATTATTGGAGCCATTCTATGTTTCATTATTGATGCAGCGGCTTTAATTGCAATTTTACTTCTAATAAAAAAAATGAAAAAATTTTCTGCTGAATTTTCACAAAATAATAAAATAAAAACTTTTTGTTAAAAAATAGACAATAGACCTATCATATATTTTGTGCCGTTTTTTTACCAAAATATGACGCTTTTTGTTTATATTTTGGACGTTTTCGGTTGGAGAAATGGGCTTAATTATCGGCATTCACGAGGAGAAAGGTTCAGTCCGCGATTTAGAGATTTTTAAAAGGAGCAAATATCATTTTTTGAAAAATATTTTGCTCGTAGGCGACAAAGGCCACCGATTATGGAAACTTAAATGATAAAGAAAGAAAGAAGCTTGTTGGCGAATTCAAAAAAACGCTTCAATAGTTCAAAAAATTTTACAAAAATATATAAATTTTATAAAAAATTGACAATAAAAAAACAATGATAGTAGTATATATATATAAAATTTAATGAGGTGAGGTTTTATGTCAAAGGGTGTATGGAAAACTTTATATGGAAAAATTATATCAAATTTTAAGGAAGATGAAAATAATGAAATTTTTAAAAGATTTAAACTTGCTGTAGATAACTATGAATATGAACGTAATAAAAGCAAATTAATAATACAGGCGTTTAAAAAAAATTTGGAGCGTAAAATCCAAAACGAAACAAATGATGATGATGCTTCAAAAAGAAATTTTGATGTTTTAAATTTATTTTTAAAAAATCAGATTGAATTTTTAGAAAAATTAAATAATGAAGCAAGCAAATATAAAAAATATTATGAAAACAGGTGTAAGAAATCTGGGAAAATTAATAAACTAGAACTTGACATGCTTTACGATAGAAACCAACTTGCCGAGTTTGCAATTAATTATGCAACAAAAACTATAAATAAGAGAAAAAACAATTCTAAAAATCTCGAACATTTTAAAAAAAAGCTAGAAATTGATAAGCTTATTGATATTTGTGTCAAATCGCAACCAGTAGAAAATAATATCAAAAAGAAGTGAAGTTTATATGCCAAATCAAGAAAAAGAATCAAAATGGGTCGAATTGTATAAAAAAATAAAAAAACTCAATACTAAAAAAAACAAGATGCTTTCCGATATATTAAGAAAAGCTGAACATTATGATGATATAAAAATTTCGACAAAAAACGTAGTGAAAATATCTAAAATAGCACTAGAAAAGATTTTTAATGGTAAAAAATCTCTGTGCCTGGTGGGGTTAATTCTATCATTAAAAGAATTAATGGAGATCTGAGTGAGGAAATTAAACCTTTAAAAGAAATAATTAAATCTATAGATGGCTATCTTCTTAATATAGATAGAGTTTCAATTGTTAGGAATGGAAAAGTACTAAAAAACTATAAGTCTAATATTAGTTCTGCCACTGAAGTAATCAATGAATTATTAGCTTACGCACATACAAGAATAGTGAAGAGGACAAATCCTCCTGAGGATCTTGAGTATTTTGAAAAAAAGTTCAAAGCCAAAGAGATAACACCTGATAAAATTGTAGAAGCGATGATTTAAGCAATAAAATAATTTAAAATATTATATAGAAAAATATATAAATTTTATAAAAAATATTAATAATAAAAAGTAAGGATGGTAATATATATAAAATTTCAATGTAGAGGTTTGTGTGTATGAAGTTAAATAAATTAAAATGGTGTGATTTGCTCGAGGAAACTAAAAAAAATTTAAAGAAAATAAAAAAGATGAAAAAATTGATTTCATGAATAGAAAATAATTATTTGGACAAAATAACTAAGTATTATGATTTTGTATATAATACAAAAAAATAAATAGGAGTGATGTTTTATGCCAGGAGTCGAATATAAAATAAACAAAAAAGAAAAAAAATATCATATTAAATGTAATGAGTGGTTTACAACAATTAGAAATATTTTTTTTATAGATCAAGATTATAAAACAAAATGCGTACAACCAATGTCCAAAATATTAGCGTTATATAAATTTGAACATTCTATTTTAGACGGGAATACGGGAACAGGTATACTTAATGTTGGCATTAGAGACCTTCCAAAAAAAATTTTATTACAGAAAAAAAGAGAAAACTCTGCGAAGATCATAAACGACGAAAAAAATGCAATAAAAGATATAGCTGATGATCTCGAAGAAATCAAAATAAATGCTAAAAAAGAAAATGTATATATAACTGTAACTGAATTTGTTGAAAATTATAAAATTTTTAATGATTTAGATATAAAAATAAGAGGAAAGTTAATAATAAACGGCAAACCGATTCCTGAAATAGTTAAATTACTAGAGTCAGATATAAAAACAAAATCGGATTTTGAAAAATTAATCGTCAAAGTCAATTCTACCAAATTGTTTTTTGAGGATGCTGTAAGATATTGTGAACCTATATTAGATAATGATAAAACTTTTAATCCAAATTATCCTGTTCACATAGAACAAATGCGAGATTTTTTAAATTTTTTAAATAAATTACACTCAAAAGTTATTTTTAATTATAGCATAACAAACGCAGAACCCCAAGAAATGGTAGAATTCGAATCCTGGTTTAACGAAATTGAGCAAATTTTTCTTGATGCTGTAAATAGTGAAACTGGAAACTTAAACACAGCTGAAATTTTTGAAACAAATGCTGTTCATCCAATGGCAAAACTGAGGGGGCTAGCAGAATTTTATAAAAGATTCATGGTTAAAAATAATATCATAGTAAGAATTGATAGTAAATCTTTAGAAAAAAAAATAATTCAAGATATAGAAAAAAAAATTACAAAAGAATTTTCTGCACCAATTTATAATTTAGTCACTGCTGCGTTAGACAGGATCAGAAATTCCAGTAAAAAAGACTTAGCTTATACAAAGGTATCTCAGTTTATTGAAAATTACAATAAATTTAAGATCTTAGATAAAAAAATAAATGATATGTTAATGACAAAATCAGGTTTACCAAATCAAAAGATGAAGGTTATTTTGAAAGAAGAGATTTTGAAATTTAATACGTTAATTATGAAAGTTAATATGACGAAAAATTTTTTTAAAGATTCTATAGAATATGTAACGCCACTTAGAGAAAATTTTAGCCCAAATTATATTACTGTCATAAAGAGAATGCAAGATCTTTTAAATTTTTTGAAAGGATTAACAAAACTTTAAATTAATTTAAATATCTTAATTATGTAAAAATGTACTTTAAATATCGTATTTTTTATTTTTATAAAATTTTTGAAAAAAACTCTTCTATTCTTAAATTTTTATAGTTATTAAAAATTTTAGTTGGGAATCGCCAGCTATTATTTTTCCGCAATCCATGAATAAAACTCTATTTGAAAATTTTTTCGCAAAATTGATTTCATGAGTTACTACAAGCGTTGTAATATCAAGCTCTCTTAATTACTGACAAAACTTCGCCAATCATCTCTGAATCTAACGCAGAAGTTGGTTCATCAAATAAAATAGCTTTTGGCTCCATTGCTAAAGTTCTGACTATTGTCACACGTTGTTTTTGCCCGCCCGAAAGTTTTACCGGATACTCATTAACCTTTTCAGATAAGTTTACTGTTTTTAATAAATTATCAGCTAAAATATCAGCTTCCTGTTTAGTTTTTAAACCTAAAGTTACAGGTGCAAGTGTAATATTTTGTAAAACTGTAAAATACGGTAACAAATTAAAATATTGAAAGGACTATACCAATTTTTTTCCTTATATAACTCATATCACATTTCTTATCTATAATACATTTGTTTTTTTTTAACAATCTCACTTTTTTTGGTTTCTTCACTCACGAATTAAAAAATGCTTTTTTTTACTTATATACTTTTTGCACTGCCTATTTTTAAATAAGGACATACATACTTGATATATAATAATCTTTCCACAAGCTAAAGTTTGTAAGCTTTAGACATGCTTTACAAATTAGTGGATTAGAATCACTCACTACCATATGAACAAAATTCAACATACAACAGCATTAAGATTAATTAATGTAGACAATGTGCGAGTGATCCCGGTACTATAAAGAAAAATTTTAACGATAATCTTACCATAATTAGGCATATCATGAATATTCAAAATAGTAAAAATTACGTGTATTAACTTGTTGACATCGATTTATTTTACAACATTCAGAATGTGAATGCCATAATATTTTAATAATTGCTGTTCTTCATTTCTTATAAGTTCTCCAGGTATCAAAATTGGAGTTCCAGGTGGGCAAGGTGCTATTAATTCGGATATCACTCTATGTTTGGAATTTTTTAAAAATACCATTTCAGACTTTGAAAACATTGCTTCTCTTATACTCAACGAAACTTTTGGTAAATTAAATTCAAAATGGTCGATTATAACTTTCTTATTTTTTATTTTTATATTCATTAACGCTTTTTCAAGTCTATCCCAATCTTTTTTTATGTTAAAATTTGACGGAATTAAAACGACGTACTTATTATCATAAAATTCGGGTTCTATTTTGTGCTTATGCAAATAATTTACGAATTCTTTTCCGTTGAAACCTGCAGAATTTACATTTATAACAATTCTAACAGGATCACAATTATCGTGAAGAAATTTTATATTTTTATTTTTTAATATTTCTTTAATTCCATTAACTTTATTTTCTAAAATCTGAAAATTATTTGAACCGTTATTTTCTAACCATTTTCTACATAAGTTTATAGAATTTAAAATAGAAAAATTTGGACTTGTAGATCCAAAAATACTCATAACATTTTTTGAATTGTCAATAAATTTTGTGTTATTAATGTGTAAAACCGCTCCGCCAGTAAGAACAGGTAAAGTTTTATGTAAAGAATCTGCTACTAAGTCAGCACCTAGATTAATCGGATGTAAATTTTCTTTTAAAAATCTCAAATGTGATCCGTGAGCATTGTCCACCAGCAAACTAATATTGTATTTTTTACATATCTCAGATATAGATTTTATATCAAAAATTTCACCGTAGTAATTTGGACTAGTTAAAAAAACAGAATTAATATCATTACGATATTTTTTGATTTTTTTTTTAATGTTTTTCAAATTCGGACTTGCAAAAACAGGATCTATATCAAGCAATCCAAAAGTATTAATCACAGATTTGTGAATATTTCTTACACAAAGAATTTTTTTAGACTTTTTATGGACTAATCCTATCATAGTTTGAATACATAAAGTATTTCCACCGGCTGAAAAAATAGTCCTTTTAGTATTATACAAATTTGAAAATTTTATTTCAGCTTTTAATATACCTTTTTTACAATTGTATAATTCATCTGTTAACTCCAATTCAGTTAAATCATTTTTTAAAATATCAAATTTTAGAAAATTTTTATTTTTGTGTCCTGGAGTGTGAAAAGATGATAAATCTGAATTTATATAATTTTTAAACATAAAAATACCTTGAATTATTAGGCTGTAATTTATATTTTGACATTTTACTTGGCTAAAAAGCAAGCAGATTCTCGGTTCTACGCTCCCAACGATTACTCGTCTTACGTAAGTTCCATTTCATTTCAAGCGCAAATTTCCGTTGAACCCCACGGTATTTAATTTTTAACACTTGAAGCTTCAACTTGGTTTTCGTTTAAACAATATTTTTTATAGTTTTAGCATACTATTATTTTTTGTCAATATTTTTACGATTTATCCGTAAAAATAAATGTTTAGCGGTTTCCTCACAGATTTATATAAAATTGATTGTTTTAAATTTTTATGTTAGTATAGTAATAGTTTATTTTTATATTATTAATTGAAAAGGAGATTTCTTAATTTGAATATTGCAGTTGTTGCCCAAGATACGAAAAAAAAATTGTTAATGAGGTTATGTATGGCTTATCAGAGTGTTTTAAATAGGCACAGGTTATACAGTACTGTGGGGGTTGGAAATTTAGTATCTCAATCTACTGGTTTGAGAATTTCTATACTTTATGGTGGGATTCAGCAGATTTCTGCTAGAGTGTCATGCGGTGAGTTAGATTTATTGCTTTTTTTTAGAGATGGTATGAATTCTGGATTTGAGAACATAGAAAATGAAATGTTGAGGCTTTGTGATGTACATATGATTCCATATGCAACTAATGTTGCTACAGCAGAAGTTTTGATTCATGGCCTAAAAAGGGGAGATTTAGAATGGAGAAGTAATTTAGGTGCTCCTTTCGTAAATATTAATGATGATAATATTGAAACTGTAGATTGGAAAAGTGTGAATATTATTCAAGGAGCTTAATTTTGTGAATTTAATAACCAAAAGGATAAAAGGTACTCAGGATTTATTACCAGATAAAAGTGATAAATTTGAGTATGTTGAGAGTGTTTTAAAAAATCAAGCTAAACTATATGGTTTTAGATTAGTTAGGACTCCAGTTATAGAGCATACTGTTTTATTTGAAAGATCTGTGGGCGAAAATTCAGATGTGGTTTCAAAAGAAATGTATACTTTTTTAGATAAATCCGGTAGATCTGTAACTTTACGGCCCGAAGGTACTGCAGGAACTTTAAGGGCTATTTTAGAAAATGGTTTGCATAATAATTTACCTGTTAAAGTTATGTATATTACTTCTTGCTATAGGTATGAAAAACCTCAAAATAGTAGATACAGAGAGTTTTTTCAGTTTGGTGTTGAAACTTTTGGAAGTAAGTCTTGTCTTGCTGATTCTGAAATTATATTTTTAGTTTATTCTATTTTCAAAAAATTAAAGGTACAAAATTTAAAACTTGAAATTAATTCTTTAGGTTGTTCGGAATGTAAGAAAAAATTTAATAATGATATGAAAAAATATCTAGAAAAGAATTTTGACAATTTTTGTGGAATTTGTAAAGAGAGAATGTATAGAAATCCAATGCGAGTTTTTGATTGTAAGAATGAAAATTGTAAGAAAAATTTGAAAAATGCTCCCATTGTTTTGGATTATTTGTGTCTAAGATGTAAAAATCATTTTGACGATTTGAAAAAAATTTTAGATTTAGAAAAAGTAAATTATATAGTAAATCCTAGAATAGTTCGTGGTCTTGACTACTACACCAAGACAGTTTTTGAATTTATAGATAATAAATCTGAAATTACAGTTTGTGGTGGAGGAAGGTATGATAATCTATCTGAAGAGATTGGCGGACCTGATTTGCCGTCTGTAGGTTTCGGTTTAGGCATAGAAAGGCTTTTATCATTAGTAAAAGATTATGATCTGGAAATTTATCCTAAAGTTTATATTTCTATTATTGGTGAAAAAGCTAGATTTAAAGCTGTAGAATTAGCTGAAAATTTTAGGAATAATAATATCTCAACTGAAATAGATATTTTAAATAACAGTCTAAAATCTCAGGTAAAATATGCCGACAAGGCAAAAGCTAAGTATTGCTTATTTTTAGGAGATAGAGAACTAGAAAATAATTTTGTAAAATTTAGAAATATGGTTTCCGGAGAAGAAAAGGAAATTGACATGAATAATATTTTGAATTATGTCAAATAATAAAAAGAGCCAGGTGATTAGTTATTTCAAATTTTAAAACGATAAATGTTAGTGATTTGGAAGTAAATTTTTTCGATTTGCTAAGTAAAGAATGGATGCTTATAACTGCTGAAAACGCTGAAAAAGTCAACACTATGACTGCGAGTTGGGGCGGGTTTGGTGTTCTTTGGGGAAAAAATGTAAGTTTTATTTTCGTAAGACCTCAAAGATACACTTTTGAATTTTTGAATAACAGTAATTTTTACAGTTTATGCTTTTTTAGTAACGAACATAGGAATATTTTAGAATATTGTGGTGGAAATTCCGGTAGAGATAAGGATAAAATAAAACACTTAAATTTAAAAGTTGTAAAAGACAGTGAATGTCCATATTTTGAACAAGCCAATTTGGTATTTATATGTAAAAAGCTGTATTTTCAAGATATTACACCTGAAAATTTTTCAGATATTCATCTAGATAAAAATTATTTAAATAAAGATTATCATAGGGTTTTTGTGGGTGAAATTAAAAAAATTTTGACTAAGTAATGAATCAATAAATGTATACAGTATTAGGAATAATAGTTGTGCTTGACTATTTTTTAGGGAATATGTTGTTCCATTTTATAAAACATTAAATGTCCAAAATAAGCAGAAAAATTCTGATTATAAAAAAGTTTGAGAAAAATACAATGATGTGTCAGAGCTTTTAAATCTTATGATAAACGCAAAAAACTTGAAATGTAAGAAATTAAATTTGAAGGTGGTGATAGTATGCCTTTTTTTAAGCGAATATGTTTATACAAAAAATTTTTTAAATGAATCCAACATTTTTTTTTACGGTTTCTAAGATATTAGATGAAATATCATAGGCTTTTTTTGAATTGTCAATAAAACAGGAATTCAAATAATCCAAATTTCTAATATAATCTTTAAATTTATTTTGAATAGGAATTAATTCTTCTATTATTGCTTCCGAAACAGCTTTTTTAAAAATACCATAATTTTTATTTTCAAACTCCAATTCTATTTGTTTTATATTTTTGTCGGTTAAACTTAGATAAATGTTAATTAAATTATTTATTCCTGTTTGATTACTTTTTGAAAATTTGATTTCATTATTTGAGTCAGTAACAGATTTGTTTATTTTTTTTATTATTTCATCTGGAGAGTTTAAGACTGAAATATAAGAATATTTATTTAAATCAGATTTTGACATCTTTTTTGTTGGTTCTTGCAAAGACATTATTTTCTCGCCGGTTTTTGAAATTATAGGTTCTGGAATAGTAAAAATATCCCCATATATTTGGTTAAATCTTTTAGCAATGTTTCTAGTTAGCTCCACATGCTGTTTTTGGTCTATACCGACTGGCACAAAGTCAGTTCTGTATAGTAATATGTCAGCAGCCATTAAAGTTGGATAACAAAATAAACCAGAATTTATTTCTTCATGAGCTTTTTTACTAGATTTATCTTTAAATTGTGTCATTCTGGATAATTCTCCAAATTGTGTAAAACAACTTAAAATCCAAGCTAACTCAGCGTGAGTATACACTTGACTTTGCAAAAAAAATATACTTTTTTCCAAATTTATTCCACTGGCCAAAAAGATTGCATATGCTTCTAAAATATTTTTTGAGAAAACTTTTGAATCTTGCCGAACAGTGATAGCATGCAAATCAGCAAGAGCAAAAATACAGTTATAATCATTTTGAAAACTAACTGCATTTTTTATATAACCTATATAATTACCAAGTGTTATAGCTCCACTGGGCTGTACTGCGCTGAACATGGTTTTTTTCATAAATTTTATAACTCCATTATTTGTTTAGTTTTATTTTTGCACAGATTTTCTATTTGGTCACAAAATTTATTAGTTTGATCTTGAACTATTTTTTCATATTTTTTCAATTCGTCTTCTGATATTTCAGAACTCTTCTTTTCAGCTCTTAGTTTTTCTAAAAAAGTTTTTCTTATATTTCTAATAGAAATCTTAGAATTTTCTGTCAATTTAGATACTTCTTTAGAAATTTCTTTTCTTCTGTCCTCTGTTAACTGAGGAAAGGTTATTCTTATAACCTTACCATCAGACTGTGGGTTTAAATCTAAATCAGATTTTTGAATAGCTTTTTCTATTTTAGAAATTGCCGACATGTCCCATGGTTGTACAGTTAAAACTCTAGCTTCTGAAACTGAAATTGCAGCAACTTGATTTATAGGAGTTTCTGTCCCATAATAATCTATTTTTATTTTGTCTAAAATTGCGGGATTAGCTCTACCAGCCTTTATTAAAGTATATTCAGAATTTAAATTATCAACAGCTTTCTGCATTTTTTCATTTATTTCTTTCAAAAAATCACTCATTAATTAAACAATAACCTCTGTAATATAAATATTTTGAACTTTCAAATTATTATAACATTTTTTATTTTTATAAAAAATATTTTTTGAAAAAACATTATATTTAATTTATTTTATATAAAATTTATATTGACAAATAAAAATATTTTTACTATAATAATTTAAATTAGAGAAATATATGATTTTTCAAAACAAGGGGAGAAATAAAATTCAGTGAATCAAAAAACATTAAAATATACGTTATTTGCTACAGCTACAACATTCGGATTATTATTTGTAGGTGTTATTGTAGATATAGGTGTCAGATTGAAACAATCTGCTTCTGCACCATTGGCTGAGGTGGATCAATTTGAGTATCCTTTGAAGGTGTATGACTGGAAACACCAATGAAATATGTAAACCCTTTAATATTTGCGATAATTGGTGATGCAATAGGCGCAGGATATGAATTCAGCAAAACGACTGTTTCATTAGATTTTAAAATGATTAATGAAAAAACTGGCATAACTGATGACAGTTCTTTAACAGTTGTAATGGCAACCGCTCTTAGAGAGTGTATAGAAAGAAAATTTAATCTAAAAAATAGCACAATCGATATTAAAAAATCTTTTAGAAGACATTTAGTACGTGGAATAAATATAAGGATGAAATACTACGATCGTAATAATCATAAAGCTTATCGCTTTAAAAACGGGGGATTTTATGGAGGGAGATTTTTTAATAAATTTTATGGTGGAGTGGACGGATATGGAAAAGATATGGTACATCCTCAGACTGACAGCTTCGGTAATGGTGGACCAATGCGAGTCTCCTCTATTCCTTTTTTGTTTAATACTGAAGAAGAGGTCATGGAATATTCCAAATTATCAGCTTTGCCTTCACATAACGATGAAGAGGGGATAAAAGGAACTCAAGCCATCGCATTATGTATATTTTTGGCTCGAAAAGGTGTTCCAAAAAATAAAATAAAAACCCAAATACAAAGTAAATTTGGTTATGATCTTGATAATATAGATAAATATAAACTTATAAAAACGGATAGTATGCAAGATGAAACATGCCCAACAACAGTACCTGTAGTCTTAATAGTTGCTCTTGATCCTGATATCAAAAGTTTTGAAGATGGTTTGCGCAAAATTATTTCATTTGGTGGAGACACTGATACTACTGCAGCTATGTTGTGTCCGATTTTAGCAGCATTATACGATGTACCACAAGCATTAATAGAAGTAGGCGAAATCTGCTTAAGACTTTATCCTGAATACTATCATGAATATAAACAATTTGGTTATTTTTATGATGAACTAGTAGAAACCGGATCAATTAAATTTCCAACTTTGAGTTATTCAGAGGTAAAAAAAAGAAACATCAAATTAAAAACGCCATTATCTTCTAGTGTTCTAAAGTTAACTAAGCGTTGATTTTAGAAACGGTTTGTTTTTTGTTTCCTGACTTAGAAATTACCAATTTTAGTTTTTAAACTCTGACAGTTTTGTTGTTGTTATCATCTAATTCCCCTTGCATCAGCAGCTTTCTTAGCTTCTGGGTATTTGTTTTGCCAAACTTTATACAAATATTTTGTTGCTTAAGCTATGTGATACTCTATATCGTACATTGTATGACTTCCTTTTTATTGTATTCAGCCATTACAACTTACGGTTGTGAAGGGCAAGAAGGGGGGAAAGGACTAACAATAATGCATAAAAAAGAGGGTGTTATAAGAAGGAAAAGGATCAAACGTATGTATTATTGCGTCTTGTTTGCCAATTTTATCGGTAAGTTAAGACAATTTAATATCTTAAAGGACGAAGTTCAAAACTATTGTAATTTAAAATTCTCTGAACCTAAGAAAAAATATTGGGGGCAGCATCTTTGAGCTGTTGAATATTTTTGCAGAACTTCCGGAGCAGCTACACAATATATGATTCGCGAATGTGTTGAAAATCAAACGAGAGAAAATAATGCTATTTTCAAAATAGTTTATTTCATCAAGTTTTGATTTTCGTTTTTCTAATAATCAATTTAGAAATCCTAATTCTGTTATATCTTTGAATAAATACAAAAGGTAAATTTACAAACATGCAAAGTACAACAGGCCAAAATACTTTATTAAAAAAAAGACAAAAAAAAGAAGATATAATGAAAAACAAATGAAACCATTCTGCTCTACAGGTTTCAACCACAAAAGCTTTCAAATAATTTTTATTCAAGCTAGCTATATTTTTTTTTGAGAAACCATTTTTACCGATATGTTGTGGTAGCTTATCTTTCCAAAAATTAATCTTCAGAAACCTACTGTAAAATCTTTGTTCCCATTTGAATACAGTATAAATTTTTTTTGAGTTATCAAAAAAGTTATTATTCACTGTTTTAACAAAAATAAGGCTTATAGAATTTAATACCACTAAAACTAAAAAATTAAGGCAAAATGAATATGTATCGAGTAAATTCAAAAATAACAAGCTACTCTAGACAAGCCATAATTAATCTTGATTCTGCAAATTTACTTTTATTTCCACTTGACACCGATTCCAGACATGTTTTGAATGATTTCACTAGTTTCATATGGTGTTCCTTCAGATAATTAGGTATTCTAAGTCCTTCAATGATTTCAATTTGTTTTTTCATGCTCTGGAAAAACAATTTAAAGTTCTTGCTTTTAATGTCAATGTCAAATTGTAATATTTTTTCAAGATTGGCATCAAATTTCTCTTTTTCTTTTGACACTATTAAAATATACTTTGAATAAGAAAGCTCCTTAGTGATGTTCCTAGATCTATAGAGAGTGACTAGCGAAATCAATGACGACAAACCAAAAAAAATAACCAATATAATACTCCTGCTTCTAAATTTAATACAACCAAAAAACAATGTAATTTAACAACACACTCTAATATTTTTGACACTCTGCTTGGTGCAAACTCTTGGTTCTACGCCCTCAGCGATTACTCGTCTTACGTAAGCTTTATTTCGTTTTAAACGTAAATTTCCATGAGCTCCACGGTAATAGACTATATCCGCACCGATATGGATGATTTTTTTAACAAAAAATTTTACTATAAACACAGACAGAGTTTGGCAGAGAGATGGGGATTCGAACCCCAGAGACCACTTTAAATAGCCTACACGATTTCCAGTCGTGCTCCTTAGACCACTCGGACACCTCTCCTAAAAAAAATACGAACCTATAGGTTACTACTATACAATAAAACTAATGCTGCCTTCTGGGAAAAAAAAATTAGCACCTTCCTATTTTCCAGTACCATCACTAGTAAAGTATCTTCGGCATCGTTGAGTTTAACTTCTGTGTTCGGGATGGTAACAGGTTGTTCCTCAACATCTTAAGCACTAACCATTATTGATAGTGCCAGTTTTAATTTTTGTTGTCAAGAAAAAAATTTTAAATCTACTTTTTTCATAATTTTTTGTTTTAAAAAAAGTGTTTTTTCATAATATATTCCCTATACTTGGTGTTTCAATGTCTTTTAAATTATTAAATTCAGGAATTAATTTAGCCATCTCGTACCAAAAGATTGATAAATCACTCATATTTCCTCCTTCGAGGAAAATGCTAAGAGATATGATTATCACTGAAATGCTTTGATCTATATTTTCTATTACGTCGTGATGGATAAAAATTTCCATTATGGTGTGACTGGATATCCAATATTCTTCTAATTCTCTTGCTTGATTTAACGCTTTATTGTAATCACACTGTTTAGCTGATTTTTGTATTTGAGAAGTTTTGAGATTAGCAATGTTAGCTGTTTTATTAGTGTAGTAAAAGTTAAACCATGAAACTAATATTACAATTAAAAATAAAAACGAACTAAAAAAAAGTATTTTTTTCAATTATTTCGCCATCTTCTTTACTATATAGTATTTTTTTGTTTTATCAGATGTCATCAAAAAAATTTCTTTAAGATTCAAATTTTCTTTTTGTAAAGTTTCATATAGCCATGCTTCTGAAATATTGCATAATTTAAGCGAGAAACTAGAAATAACCCCATCACTTACTATTATAGTCTCTAAACCTCTATTTGGTACTATAATGCCTAAATCTGAAGCAGTGGGCGGGGCCTTTTCTGGCTTTTTTAAAACACTTATTTTTCCATTTGTTTCTATTATTGCAAATGATACATCTTGAATGGAGAAAACATTCATTTGTCTGAGTTGTTGATATAAATCTTCTACAGACATTCTAAGCTTTTTTAATTCATTTTGATCAATTTCACCATTATTTACCACTATCACTGGCTTACCACAAATAGCTCGTCTAAATGTAGTGCTTTTTAGCATTATTGCAGATATGAAAATTTCACAGCAAACTAAACTCAACACTGGCAAAATACCACTTAACAATGGTTGTGCCATGTTTTGCATAGGTACAGATATTATATTTGAAATTAATAGTGTTACAACCAATTCTGATGTCTGTAAATCACTTATTTGTCTTTTTCCCATTATTTTTATGGATATCATTATGGTTATATAAAGCAAAATCGTTCTTATTATGGAAATTATCAAAAATTACTCACCATGTAATTAAGTTTCCCCTAAAAATTTAAAACCTATTCAATTTTTTGGAAAACTTTTTCAGATAAATTATTAATTTTTTTGTATTTAAATATAAACTGATTTTAAAATTAATCGTTATTAAATAATTTTTTCAAGATCTGTACAGATAAAATAATATAGGTTTAAAATAACAAAAGAAACGTATAAAAATATAAAACTATGTTTTTCAAAAACCAGCAGAAGTTTAAAGAGATGTTTTATTTACAAATGCAAATGTAGATCATTGTCCGAAAAATTGGTAATTATAGCACTTCTGTTTATTGTAAAACACGTTAAATTAGCTTTGATGATATAAAAATGGCTAATCTACTAAGTAAAGAAGCAATAGAAAAAAATAATAAAATACAATGACAGATCTTTTATAAATATAAAATCAAAGTTGAACTTTTTTTGAATAATAAATTTTTCTATTGATTTTTTAGAAAAATTATCGTAATATTATATTTGTGATTTGTTTTACATACATTAGCTTAAGAAAAAAGGATGGATTTAAAAATGAAAAAAATTTACGTTTAAAAAGTATTTTAGCTTCATTGTTGTTAGTTGGTTCTAGTCTTGGTTTGTCAGCTGGAAGTGACGAGAAAGATAAAAAAAGTTTAGTTCCTCCTGTTGTGCAAACAGTTGGTGCGGGTTTAGGAGTAATTGGTACTTCTTCATTAATTGGTGGCCTTGTTGTCTAAAATTATTAAGTACCCACATTTTGTTATTATTTCATCAATTCCTGGGTCAATAAGTGCTGTAGCACTTGGAAACGGAATTTACCGAATTGTATTTAAAAAACTCTTCGAATAAAACAGGAGGCATTGTAAGTTTAACAACGGGTATTCCAGCAATTGCTTTTAGTTTATTTTTGGGATATAATGCGCATAATGAAAGATACTTATTTGAATATGATCCTCCAGTTAAGGGCATACCAGAAGTGTTTATAGGCAGTGTGGCATCTGTTGCATTTTTGGCAAGTGGATTAACATTGATAGGAAATAGTATTTATACGTTTGTTACCTGCTCAAAAACAAAAGCATAGTATAAGTTATTTATTATAAAGTAAATATAAAACCAAACTTCTAACTTTCTTTGTTGTACTTCTGCCACCCTTCACCACCCTTACAATTTGTGATTCAACTCCTAATTTATCTAACACCACCTCAATTTGCTAATTTTTTATTAAAAAATAAAGAATAAATATTAATATTTGAAACAAAAAATAAAATTTTCTATTATTTTAGCTATTAAAATAATATGTGGAGTGAGTGACTTATGTGTAAAGCTGTTGGTAAAGATAATAGAATAGGTCAAAGAAATGCTAGTTGGTGTCAGTTAGCTAGTTTTTTAGCCATACTCATGTCAGTAGATACAGTTAAAGAAAAGTTTTTAGATAAAGGTCTTAATGTAAAAAAATTTAACAGATGCTAGTAATTCAAATTTCATAACTTGGTTAGGAACTTTATTTATTCTAAATCTTGAAAAAGGTGTCAGCTCGAAAGACCTTAATAAATTAACTGCAAAATTAAAGTTAAACCAAAGCTATATATATTAAAAATGGTAGTTTTATAGATGCGGATTTTTGAAAGGTATTAAATGTAATAAGATTTCTAGCAGCTTAACAAAAATTAATAAAACTATTCTCTTATTCTGTGAAGATAGCAATTCTAGAATACTCAATGTAGTACCTTTTGTTAACAAAAAAGGTGATATTATTGGCAGCATAACTTTTGAATTGAGAATAAAGAATTCATGTAGCAGACAACAAATTTTTGATTTTTTCGTAAACTGTACGGGAAATATTGAATATGAATTTTCACGTGAGCCGGTGGTTAATTATTTCAAAGAACATAATCTAATTATGTTCAGAAATATTAGTGAGTTGAAAGATTTGCTAAATTCAGAAGAGGATCAAATAATATATCTTTCAATAGGAGGATACAGAAAGAAATTTGATTGTTTAGTGCAAGAGATAATGAAAAATTCAATTGAAAAGCATTTCTATAATAATGAGTCTAATACGCTTGAAACACTACTTTGGTAATGTAAATTTTTTTGAAAAATTGTTGTTGATATTGAGACGAGCGGCCGTGTTTTTTGTATGGTTCCATTAGACACTTCAGATAAAAATTTTAACAATATACGTATAATATATGAGGATATTAAAGATAATACAATGAAATTTATTTTTCAAGATACTTACAATGGTAGATTTTGTAATTTAAATACCCTTTTTAGAAACGTAAATAGCGGTCCAAGTTTTTTTATAAAATTTTTAGTTATTTTAAAAAAGACCGCCCCAACAAATCGTCCAATCGATCCAGATAGACCGTACGCTAAGTTAATTAACGATTAATTTAGCATAAACGGAGTAATAAAAGAATGTAAACCAATCTATGCTACAAAAAACATTGTGAAACCATGCCGCACTTAGATATATGGTGTTTTTCATTTTTTGTTATGCTATAATATAATGTAAGTCTTTTTTTTAAAAAAAAGAAAAAAACATTACAATATCTTGTTATTTATATCCCTATAGTAGGGCTTTACGCCACATTTGGTTATAAGTTTTTTTGAAATAATTTTAATTTTGCCTAAAATTGTAGAGTGTTATTTTTTTGTATTTTTATTTAAATAATCTATTATATAATTATTTTTATATTTATAGGAAAAATGTTTTTATGGGACATTTCGTTAGGTATTGTTAAATATATGGCTGTCCACTTCCTCAAATTATGAAAAAATCCTTTTTTTTATTTTGCAAATGAAATTAAGTAATTTTCAATTATTTTATTTAATTTATTATAAACAAATTTAATTGCTTTTTCAAAAAAATTAGTATATGTTTTTAATAAAAACACTTAAAACAAACACAAAATTATCGAATTTAAAAATTTTTATTATCAATAAAAATGTTAAACTTACTGAAAAAAAACAATTTCTACCGATAGTGTTTTACTAAAACATTTTAAATGGTAAACACATACAAAAATTAACTTGTAACGACGGCTACCGCACAAGCTACAGTTGCGCCCACCATTGGATTATTACCCATTCCAATAAACCCCATCATGTTCACATGAGCTGGTACGGAAGAAGAACCAGCAAACTGTGCATCTCCATGTATTCTACCTATAGAATCCGTGATGCCATAAGACGCCGGTCCAGCAGCAACATTATCAGGATGTAAAGTTCTACCTGTTCCTCCACCTGAAGCAACAGAAAAAAATTTTTCATTGTTATCTAAAGCCCATTTTTTATAAATACCTGCTACTAAATGTTGAAACCTTAATGGGTTTGTAGAATTTCCAGTTATAGAAATATCCACTTTTTCATATTTTAATATCTCTACCCCTTCACGAGAATCATTTGCTCCGTAACATTTTATATCAGTTTTATCTGAGTTTCCAAAAGTTTTTTCAGATAATATAATAAGTTTATTATTAAAAAAATCAAAATCTGTTTTTACATAAGTAAAACCGTTTATTCTTGAAATTATGTAAGCAGCATCCTTTCCTAAACCGTTTAAAATTACTCTTAATTTTTTCTTTCTTACCTTGTTTGCAAATTTTGCTATTCCTATAGCTCCTTCCGCTGCTGCAAAAGATTCATGCCCTGCTATAAATGCAAAGCAATTAGTTTCTTCTTTTAATAATCTAGAAGCGAGCTTTCCATGCCCAATTCCCAAATTTCTTTGTTCAGCTACTGAACCAGGCACACAAAAAGCTTCTAAGGCTTCCCCGATGAACTCAGTTGCCAAATATGCTGTTTTTACATTTTTTTTAATAGCAATAGCACTTCCTAGGATGTAAGCCCAACACGCGTTTTCAAAAGCTAAAACCTGAATTTTTTTTACTATTTTGAAAACATCTATACTTTTTTCCAGACAAATTTTTCTTGCATGTTCTAAACTATCAATTTCATATTTTTTTAAGCATTTATTTATTTTATCAGTTACTTTCGTTTTACTTTCAAAATTAATTTTATCTAACAGATGATATTACCTCCATAAATATATAATACCAAATTTAAACATTTTCTACTTAATTTTTCAAGTTTTTATTTTGATTTAAAATAATTTAAAAAATCATACTTTTTCTGATAAAAAAATATAAAAATTATGATATTTTGTACAAACAATGTAAATTTTTATTTTTCCAAATTTCCGATTATTTCTGGACGTTATTCAGGTTTTTATTAACTGTTTCTGATCAATTTCATGGATAAATTCAGGGAATTTTTTGAGTACACAAATAATTTCTGCTAACTTTAACTTCAGCATACTATTACCTAATTTTAAATCAGTACATATGTAATTTAAGCTAATCTTTCTTCACTAAAAGTATATTGCAATAAAAATCAAATATTTTCTTAATATCTTTGTTTTGACATATTACATTAATGTGAAAAAATTTTGGGGTTAAAACTAAATTTGATATTATTTACAAAATTTTCTTAATTTCAAATACATTATAATAATATTTTGTTTATAAAAAACACCTCCAAGAGGTGTTTTAAATCCTAAAAATTATTTTTAATCTTTTTCTGGTCCCCGGTTGTCTGGAAGTTTTCCTAGAAGTCTAGTAAGTTTTTTCATTTTAATGCTTTTCAAAAACTTTTTCGTTTCTTCGCTTAATCTGACTTTATTTCTGGAAGCAATTTTAATTTTGTCGAGCACATACATCGGGTTAAAACTATCAATATCGCCGTCTGTTTCAGTAATATTAAAATGATACCAAAGTAATAATATCACCAAGAACTCTCTTACTTCAACCTCGATTTCTTCCACTTTCTCTTTCATTTTTTCATTAATTTCTTCAAGCTCTTTTTGGTCATTCGAATTAATTTTATCTTTTTTATCTTCTAAATCTTTGATTTTGGGTACAATAGTGTTAAAATTTCTTAAAAATTTCTTGTACGGTTTACTGTTAAAAAACTTTCTCAGTGTATTTCTCATACCACTTTTATCTGTTTGGCAGATATAAGCAAGAACTTTAATATCTGATGCCAAACTTGAATCATACGGGAGAATATCACCCAAAAGTTTCTCCATATCTTCAAGGGAAGCCTTGGTTCCTTTTTTCGTAGAGCTTACAAATTTACTATGAAATTCTCTAGCAACTTCACTTATTTCTACTTCCTCTTCTTTATTAACAATATCTTCTATTTCTATATTTTCAAACTCTAAATTATCATTCGTCATAATACATCACACTCCTAAAACTAATTATGTACATATTATATATTTTATAAAAAAATATTGTCAATTAAATTATGTGTTTTTTATTATATTTCGGCACAATAACTATATTTATCGCCAAATTATAGGTATTATGCTAATTTAAATTACTTTTATTTATAATATTAAAAATTTCATAAAAAAAATCTATTTTTAATAAATCAGAAAAATCGAATGCACTTTAAAAATAATAGTTAGCAAAAAAGAGGTCATGAATAAAAATAATTTAACACTCGCACTTTAATAACATAAATTGAATAAAATTTTTGTGTACGATCTGAAAATAAAAAAATGTTAGATGTTTTCTACCAAATGATCTCGAATGAATTTTTTTTAGGATAAATCCGTATTTAGATGCAAAAATTGGCTAAAAAATTCAAAATACAGTTTCTAAAATTCTAAAAAAATTAAGAATAGCCTTAAAAAAACATTTACACACTAAGGTCTGTTCAAATAAAAATTCATAGGAAAGATTTAAAAGTAAACTGTAAAATAATTCAAATGATGAACAGTATTTTTAAGATTGACTTTAGAAGAAAAACAAATTTCAAGCAAGTGTCGAAATCAAAAAAACGTTTTGCTCTTAGGTTTAATCTTATTTCTGAAATCTATAATCTTAGTATCATTACTTAGTTACATAAGAAGAGTCTGTTAATTGCATACAGCATCCAGCAATTTTACGGTATTATACGTGAAAGATATCAAATAAAGCAAACAATTCACGAATTGTATAATTGTAGTATAATTGATAGATGAAATCAAATAGATCAAAATTGAAGTTTTAAGAATCACAAATACAAGAAAAATTGTCATATATATAAAATTAAAATAAAGGAGTAAAAAATTTATAATGTATAAAGTTTTTGTTAGAACTTTTGGTTGTCAGCAAAATGTTTCTGATAGTGAAAAAATTAAAGGAATGCTAGAGAAATTAGGATTCAAATTCGTAAGTGCGGAGAAAGAAGCGGACTTGATAATTTTTAATACATGTGCAGTTAGAGAACATGCGCAAAATAGGATTTTGGGCAATATAGGTATTTTAAAAAAATTAAAAAAAGAGAAACCTAATTTAAAAATAATAATTTGTGGTTGTATGTCTGAACAAAATTATATAAAAGATCAAATAAAGCAAAGTTGTGTTTTTGTAGATTTGGTTTTAGGCGTTAATTATTTTAAAATTTTACCTAAGATTTTATGCAATATGTTTAATTTGAATAATTTAAATGAAGATTTTTGTAAACATATCGTGACAAGAAGGGATGATAACACGAAAGCCTGGGTTTCAATTACAAACGGATGTGATAACTTCTGTTCTTATTGTATAGTTCCATATGTAAGAGGTCGCGAAAAAAGCAAAAATTCAGAAGATATTGTGGCAGAAGTAGAAGGTTTAATAAAAAAAGGTTACAAAGAAATAACTCTTTTAGGGCAAAATGTGAATTCATACGGAAAAAATTTGCTTAACAAAATAGATTTTTCAGATTTACTAGTTAAATTAGACAATTTAAAAGGTGAATTTAACTTAAATTTTATGACTTCTCATCCCAAAGATGCAACCAAAAAGTTGATAAATACCATAGCAGATAGTAAACATATATCTAGGACTTTGCATTTACCTTTTCAATCTGGAAATAATGAAATATTATTTAAAATGAATAGAAATTATACTCGAGAAAGTTATCTAGAAATAGTAAATTATGCAAAGATTAAAATTAAAAATTTAAAATTAACAAGTGATGTAATAGTAGGATTCCCAGGTGAAACTTATGAAAAATTTCTTGACACTTTAAGTTTGGTTAGAAAAGTAAAATTTAAAAAACTTTTCACCTTTATATTTTCACCTAGAAAAGGAACAAAAGCTTTTGAATTTGAAGATAAAATAACTTACGAAGAAAAATCTAAATGGTTTTCAGAACTCTTAAGAGTTCAGTCTGAAATTCGTAATTTATAAAAAAACAGGCAGTAGAAATTAAGCAAATAACGACCAATTTTACACATTTTTCAAAAGGAGATTGCACGTTTAAATCTTTCCAGAACCCGTTCACATGAAATAAAAAGTCAAAAATGAGAATCAATAAGTTAAACAACTTTTCATGATAAGAAAAATACGCCTAAATCGCGGAATTTTCGCTCAATTTCGTTGCAAGTTATAAAATCACATGTATTCTTTCGGTTTGGGCTTGGTTGGAACTTTTTTGATAAAACTCGATACTTTAAAATTAAGATCTTATTTATTGCTAGGCTTAAAACAAAGAAGTGGTATAATCTACCCGAGCGATTTATGGGTTACGGTGAACTAGATTTGATACAAACTTTCCAGAGAAAAAATATTTAGCAACATTTGGAATAATGAAACCAACATTTAATGCGATGACTGAGATTCTTGAAAAAGTATATGAAAGAATGCGAAAATAGGAGGAAGATCGCGAAAATTCAGTGTTTTAGATATGCTGATAATAACACACTGGGGTATTATCATGATTATCGAACGATAGAAAATATTGGATTTGAATATGGAGTCCATGCACAGCGTATTTGTAAGGATATTGCTTGGGTAGAGCAAATTTTAATTAAGGATGGAACGTTTTCATTGCCTTCAAAATGCAAGTTAGTCAAATATCTACGTAATAGAGTGCGAAATCGAACGTCCAAAATATAAACAAAAAGCGTCATATTCTGGTAAAAAAACGGCATACAATAAAATATCAAATTTTAGCCAATGCAAAAACACGTGAAATACTTGATGTTTTTAATACGATCGGCGCAACACACGATTTTATAATGTTTAAAAACTCTTTAGCCAAAATACTTGGGAAAGAAATTAAAATTTATGCAGATAAGGGGTATCAAGGAATTCAAAAATTTTTTCCGAATGCTAAAATACCAAAAAAAGCTACAAAAAATCATCCTCTCACTGAAGAAGAAATCATTGAAAATAAGCTTTTAGCACAAAAAAGAATCACAATTAATTGAACACATTAATAGGGAAATAAAAATATTTAGAATTTGCAAAGAAATTTACAGAAACAAAGGAAAAAGAGGTTTACTCAGGGTCAAATTAATTGCAAGTTTGTATAATCATAGGTTGGGTTTTTGAATTTAGAAACAGGTCTATTAATAAATCAATTAAATAATCGTTCCATAAAATGAAAATTAATAACTGTTATATTGGGTTTTCTGCTAATTTAGTCTTAAACTTGATCTTCGAATTTATAGAAAAAAACCGCTAAGTTTTAGTTTAATCGGATGGATCTCTACAAAATAAAAAATGCTAGCAAAAAATAATAAATTGCTAAAATTATATCAAAAAAAATGGAAAGATTGTCACTTTTTAAAAATTTAGTATTATCATTGATTTATATTCCCATGGTGGGGCTTTACACCACATTTAGTGAAGTAAAGAAAACAGATATATACCCAAATAAAAGAATTTGTAAATCAACTGAAAATGCGATGTTTTATAAATAGATAAGTTGTCAAAAAACGACATTTAGCTCGCAGTTGAACACAACAAACAAGCAATGAAGGGCGAGATAGAGACCGCTTAAAAGTTTTGAACAAAATTTCATAAATAACTGAATATGATGATTATGGCATATTATAAAATAATAAATTCACAGACTTATATGGCTGAGCGTTTAAATCGGTGTTTAAGGCACTGTTGTGCTCGTTTTGTTAGAAAATTTTATTCAGTTTTTCAAAACACTGAAATGTTGGCTAACTCTTTGTATGTTTGGGTTTACATACACCTTATTTCTAAATTTTCCTTTATGATTTCTATTTAGATAACAAGCTCAAGTAATATTCCAAAGTCAGTTTTTTATTTTTAAGTAATATAAAGTAATTTCAAATTCATATTTATTATTTAAATAAGGAGATTGGTATGTATTATTGAAATTATAGTGAAGTATAACGGAGATATAATAGGTTTAGCTAATGAACTAAATATAGAAACAGAAATATTAAATTTTTCTTATGCTATTATGGAAGTCGAACTTGAACAAATTAAAGGACTATCCGAGCATAGGGAAATAGAATATATAGAGGCTTCTACAAAATTAGCTTTATTAGAGACTCCAAGTATAGAAAATAGTTGTATAAATAATATAAGAACAGGAATTAAATATAATTTAAACGGTTCGGGCGTTTTAATTGCCATAATCGATTCAGGGATAGATTATCAAAATAATGATTTTATTAATCCAGATGGTACTACAAGGATAATAAGCATTTGGGACCAAAACTCCAATAATTATAATATATATAATCCACCTAAAAATTTTAAATCCGGGACAGAATATACTCAAGAAATTATAAATCAGGCTTTAAATACTCCAAGAGAAAACAGAGATAAGATAGTCGCACAATTTGATTTTAATGGTCATGGGACAGCTGTAGCTGGTATTGCTGCGGGAAATGGAAGAAATTCAAAAGGTGATTATTTGGGTATCGCTCCTGAAGCAAGTTTATTAATAGTAAAATTAGCTTACAATGAAACACATTATTTTACTAGTACTACTAGTTTGATGCGTGGAGTTAAGTATTCTATAGATAAAGCTATAGAATTAAACATGCCAGTTGTTATAAATATAAGTTACGGAAATAATCAAGGCGCTCATAACAATAGAAGTTTATTTGAACAGTATTTAAATGAAATGTCAAATTTATGGGAAACTAATATAGTAATTCCTACTGGAAATGAAGGAATTTCAAAACATCATTTTAGAGGCAAAGTTGATAATAATTCTCAAGTAGATATGCAATTTAGTACCCAAGCTGGACTTACTGATTTGCCTATTTATTTTTGTAAAAATTCTTCTGATATTTTAGAATTTCAAATTTTGTCCTCTTCAGGTGACATAACTCAAGCAATAAGTTTAAGACAAAATGAACAAGTAGTTTTATTAAATTCTGTAGAAATAGTAATCAATGTTACACAACCTACACCGTATAGTCAAGATCAAAATGTAATTTTTTTATTCAGAGGGTTAAATAATTTTGCTATTCCAGAAAATTTATGGACCATAAGAGTAGAAGGAATAGAAATAGTGGACGGTAGATTTAATTCTTGGTTACCAGTTACTGAAATATCTGGTTCAAATACAGAATTTATAAATTCAAGTACAGAGGGCAGTTTTACTATACCTTCTACTGCTGAAAAAGTCATTTCAGTTGGCGGATATGATTCTCAAAATGGTAATATTTCAAATTTTTCAGGACGAGGTTTCAGTGGAAAATTAGACAATGTAAAACCTGATATAGTTGCACCGTCTCAAAATATAATATCTACAGGATTAAATTCAAGTTACGGAAATTTTACAGGTACAAGTTTCGCCTCTCCGCATGTTGCAGGCGCTTGTGCTTTATTGATGCAATGGGGGATTGTACAAAAAAACGATATTTATTTGTATGGTCAAAGGCTGAAAAGTTTTTTAAGAGCTGGAGCTAAAAGAGATTCAAATATCGAATATCCTAATGAAACATGGGGATATGGCAAATTATGTATAGAAAAAACTTTAGATATTATCTCTTACTATATGTATAATTCTGGGTCTTTATCAAATTTTTATGCTGAACCTGATGTGCCTGTGCCTGGTATAAAAGAAATTAATTTATCTGGTAGCCCTTCTAATGTTAATATAACTAACGAAGAAATGATTGAATTTAAAAATCTTTTTCCACCAATACCAGAAGGTGTGAATCCAGTACTAAGCGAATACTATATAGATATAATAACAGTTTACGATAAAAAAATTGCAGAAATGTTAAAAGATATGCAAGGCATTTTAGTTTCTTCTGTATTGCAAGGTGGGTACGCAATTGTGCATTTTCCTATTGAAGAGGCTTATCAGTATATAAATTTTGTATCTACTATGATTCTTTCTGAAAGACCTGTGATTTGTGGTTTGCTATCTGATACTCAAGCACTAATAGATTCTGGAATTACCGATGTCAAAAATCAGGCTTTTTTGGAACTAACAGGCAAAGGTGTATTAATAGGAATAATAGATACAGGTATAGATTATGCAAGTCAGGCTTTTAAATATGAAAATGATAACAGTAAAATATTATATCTTTGGGATCAATCTGACAATTCTGGAGAAAACCCCGAAGGTTTTTTATATGGAACAGAATATGATAGAGAGAAAATAAATATAGCAAATAGTTCAGAAAATCCATATGATATAGTAAAATCTCGAGATGAAATAGGTCATGGAACTTTTTTAGCGTCTCTAATATCAGCAAGAACCAATGAAAGTAATACTTATTCTGGGGCTGCTCCAGATTCTGAAATTATATCAGTAAAATTAAAACCGGCTAAAAATATTTCCAAAGCTATTGAAGCTATATATGATAATGATGTTCCTTCATATTCTTCAGCAGATGTAATGAACGGAATAGAATATGCTTTCAGAAAGTCTGTAGAATTGTCAAGACCTCTTGTAATTTGTTTAGGTCTAGGAAGTAACAATGGTGCACATGATAGTTTGTCTTATTTTGAAAGATACTTATCTGAGCTGTCTTTAAAAAACGGGGTTGGAATTGTCAGTGGCGTCGGAAATGAAGGCAATATGTCGCACCATTTTTTCGTCAACTTATCAAACAAAAATTCAGCTAAAATAGAATTAAACGTAGATCAAAAAGAATTAGGCTTCATGATTAATATATGGGCATATGCTCCAGATAGAATTTCAGTTTCTTTAACTACTCCTCTAGGATCAAGTGTAGAAAAAACACCTTTTACTACAAATGAGACTCAAGATTATAATTTTATTTTAGAAGGAACGGAAATAAGAATAGAATATATATTTCCAAGTCAAAAAAATGGTGCTCAAGAAATATTAATATATTTCAAAAATCCAACACCTGGATTATGGTTTATAAATATTTACGGCGACTTAATTTTAGATGGTAGAGTTCATGGTTGGTTGCCTTTAAAACCTTTTATAAGTCCAAATACAATTTTTTTACAATCAAGTCCTGAAGATACTATAATTATACCATCAACAGCTTATAATTTAATAAATATAGGAGCATACGATTCTACTAACGGCAGTATTTATATTTCTACAAGCCGAGGACCTTCTATATCCGAAAAAATTTCTCCAGATATGGTTGCGCCAGGGGTGAATGTAGAAGGAATATTTCCTACTGGTCAGATAGGTACAATGACAGGTACCAGCGTATCAACAGCTGTAGCAGCTGGCGCTTGTGCTTTAATGATGCAGTGGGGAATAGTTCATAATCATGATAAAGCTATGAATACTTTAAAATTAAGATCTTATTTATTATTAGGCTTAAAACAAAGAAGTGGTATAATTTACCCCAGTGATTTATGGGGTTACGGTGAACTAGATTTGATACAAACTTTCCAGAGAATAAGATAGTTTAGAAAATTTCTTAGTGTAATTTAAAATTTGAAAAATTTACTGGTAACATCTATTAAAATAATTAGGTTATGATTTAGTATAGCGATATGATTGTTCTAGCGCTGGTAAATCAAATATATTAGCAAACGGTAAAACAGTCAAAATTAAAATTAAAACTGTTAAAATTGTTAAAGAATTTTTTAAACATTTTTCTTGTTTTATTACGTGGTGTGTGGAAAAATATAAGGCAAAAAAATTTAACATTATTGAAATATATCTTATAGTTGTTAGACCATAGTTTGAAAAGCGTATATAAATCGCTAAAAATTGTACTGTTATAAATAGATATATAAATGTTGTGTCTCCAGAGATTTACGGGTGCAGAGATGGCGTAAAGTATTATGAGTTAGAACACAATTTTTGTAAAAGTGCCAATCCTGTGCCTTTAGCCACAGCTTATTTGACTTATAAAAACTAAAGGTAAAAATAGTGCAACTTTGGTAAATCGTTTATTTTTGAAAATCAAGCGGTTTGTTTTTTTGGTTTTTGTTTCATGTGAATAGACTTAAAAAATAAGACAATGACAAGTAATCAATGATATAATAATTGATACAATACGTTAAATTTAAAAAAATTAATATAATTAATATTGAAAATACTAAGGCATTTAGATTTTATCCACGATTTGATTTAAAAATTTTAAAATTTTGTTTTGGAACATTATCAGTAGCAACAACTCAATATTTATGATAAGTTTTTTATCGCCATTAAGACTTTAATCTTCCGCTTTACTATTTATTCGCTTTTATTATTAATTTTTTCTATTATTTCTGTTTGGTTGCTACCACGTTTTTTATCTATTCATTTTTATAATTTTTTTATATTTATTTTTTCTAAGACTTTGCTTGATTTTTTTGTATGATTTTGTTATACTCAGAAAATTCTTCGAATAAGATTGGGTTTAAATAGTTAATTGCCATGAATAATTTAGCAGCCAGCGGTATTTCTGTTCCACAGGGTTGCCACATTAAAATTAATTTTAATTTTGGACTAGGTAAATCTGCTTCTATCTTCCTGTTAGTATCCAAGGTTGTTATACCGTTATTTTCATAGTTAAACTTTAGAAAGTACATTCTTGTACTTGATTCACAATAATAAATTTTACCGTGTTCACTATCAATATGAAAATATGAATTATCTTCTATAAATTTTCTTACATTTTTTCCATTTGACCACATAAAATTCCAATGTTCTCCCCCTATGGAATTGCCTAATGACATAAATTCTCTTAAATTTAACCATTTTTCAGCAGCGATGCAATTGTTATCATTAAAAATAAGTTTAAATGGTAGAGCTGAATTTGGTACAGGCATTTCAAATTTAAACATTTTGTCTTCAAATAGACTGTTCCAAAAAGCTTTCAACTTTTTAAAAAAGAAAGTATCAAATATGTCTCCAAAGCTAATCTTTTTTGGCGTAACTAGGCAACATTCTTTATTTTGATTTCCTCGCTTGTAAATAGTTACTCTCTTCTCATGAATTATGGTAAATTCATTTTTATGAGTTTCCTTATATATATCCCAAATATCTTTGCCTCTGCGAATTTCATTATGATCTGTATCCATAATATAAATTGTTTCTCCATTAGATTCTCTCACATCAACAAGAACAGGGAAATAATTTGGCACTACACCTAGTGCTATTACAAATGGTAATATAATTTTATTTGTGACTTTTTTCAACATACATAAACTCCTTATTTTTATTTTCTTTTTAGCTATTTCTAAAATATATGTTAAAGAAAATAATTATATGTTATTGCTTTTAAATTAAATTTATTTTAACAAATGCAAAAACCGCTAAAATATGGAATCATAATGTTGCTGTATAACACGTAAAAATAGAGATTATAGGAAACCTCAAATAGTGCAAAATTAAGAACATACTTGGGACCTTCAGCTAATTGAAAGGTCAATACATGGATGTTCTTTGTCGTGTTCTTTTTAATGATTAATTTTTTGAATATTCGATTTATCTTGTTATTTAACTATATACTCAATGCACTTTGAGATTTTTTTGTTTCGAAAATCTCATTTACTATTTTTATGTTTTTATTATACCAAAATTTCATCTCACATGATTATATTCCAAAATAATATCATAGCTAATACTGTTATATTTTTAAATTAATGTTAAGTTTAAAGTATTTTTCATAAGCATTGCAATAGTCATAGGTCCAACTCCACCCGGAACTGGTGTTATATAAGACACCTTATCAAAAACACCTTCAAAATCTACATCTCCACAAATTTTTTCATTACTTAATCTGTTAATTCCAACATCTATTATTATTGAATTATTTTTTACCATATTTTTTTTTATAAATTTTGGTTTCCCAACTGCACTTATCAAAATATCAGCTTGTTTAGTTAAATTTTCCAAATTTACAGTTTTACTATGACATATCGAAACAGTAGCATTTTCTTGCAATAACATAAGTGCTAAAGGCTTCCCAACTATGTTACTTCTACCAACTATCACACAATGTTTGCCTGAAATTTCAGTATTTGTAGATTTAATTAATTCTATTATACCACTTGGGGTGCAGGGCAACACTTTTTGACCTCCTAAAATTAAATTTCCAACATTATATGAACTAAAACAATCAACGTCTTTATTTTTATTTATGTACTCAATCACAGTCCGTTCGTTTATGTGTTTTGGCAAAGGCAGCTGCAATAAAATGCCATTAATTTTATGATTGTTATTTAATTCTTCTATTAAATTTATCAATTCTATTTGAGAAAAATTCTTAGGTAAATTATATTTTTCGGAATGTATGCCTACTTTTTCACAAACTTTTTGTTTATTATTTACATATATTGTGGAAGCCAAATTATCTCCTACTATAACAACAGCTAAACCCGGAGTTATATTTTTTTCATTTTTTAAAGTTAAAACATTCTTTTTTACTTGTTTCAATATGGTTTCAGATAATAGCTTCCCATTTATAATCATAATTTTTTTATCACTACCTAAATATAAAAAATAACTTTTTATATTATACTATATTTGAAAATCAAATTTATCTTTAAAAATCATAAAAAGTTGGTTATCATCTTGGATGCCTTTATCTGCATCCATCAAAGTTCATTAAATTGTGAACGTGGACTAAAAATTGAAAAAAAATAGAGCGACTCACACAGACCCAGAAAGCCCCATAAGCACTTTAATTTCTTAAGAAAATGGATAATGATTGTATACCACTTTCAAAATTTGAATATACCAGAAAGAAACATAATCACCAGCAGAACTTATGATACCAATTAAAAAAAAGAGAATATTATAAACACACTTACAAAGAGCGATATTTTGTTAAATGGTTTTTTCAAAAAATCATAATGATTTCACTGTATTTTAATAATATACGATAAATTAGATTTTTCTTTTCCTATTTAGAGAGGAGTGTTGCATGTTTTTGAAAACGGCTATAAATGAATGGCTGTTAGAAAAAATTGGTATATGTTTTATATAAGAGTAAATCGATGATCCAAAAATATTGCAATTGAATAAAAATATAAATAATAAGGTGAAAATAAATATAAATTGCTAGTTTTGCAAAAAATTTGTACTATTTCTGTACTCACTTCCTTATTATGCCGAACTTATGTTGTTGTTGATTTTTCTTAATTTTTTTTCATATTTTTTAGGAATCACGCATTTAAGTACTTTGGTTGTGATATAGAGTCTAACAATTATGGAGAACTACACGGTAATCTGAAAGAGGTGATTATTCTTGCAGAATAAATTTGGAACATCGTTCCGTATTATCAGGTTTTAGAAGAAGAGAAAGTTATTAAAATTATTAGTGAAATATTTTAAAAAAGCCCTCAAGGTTTCAGACTAACTTATAAAGAACGAGAGCTACTCGAAAAAAGGAATCTCCAATTTGGTAAAAACTTAAGAAGACAAGATAAAATTGAGGATGTTTTGATTAATAAAAAATTTGAATTAAAATATATTACTGTTTCGCAATTCGAAGATTGTCATAAAAAAATGTTTAGAATATTTTTGTGTATTTACAAAAAAATTGGAGTACTTTACGTAAAAAAACGAATTTTTTGTTTAGATTTAACTGTTCGTCTGGACGAAACTTGTGTTTTAAAAAAAGTTGGACAAAACAATTAATATGATCTGGTTATAGTGAAAGGAATCTTGTAATATTTTTGCTTTCTTCGGGTCAAAGTAGCAATACTTCATAAAGTAGAAAGCTTTTAAAATCACCTAAAAAACCGAAAAAAATCATGAAATTATACTAAATTTTATATAAAAGTAAAAAAAAAATTAAACTTATTTCTCTGGGAATCAAAGAAATTTAAACGTATTTTTACTCGTCAAGAAAAATTCAATATCATATTTATAAATTTTATCTATCTTAAGTTTACATTTGATTTCTTATTTTATGTGAACAGTCTCTAGTTAACTTAGAAAAACAGTTTGAAAATAGTTCTGTTTTTTAAAAATACCTTCTTAATTTTTGTTTGGTACGTGTTTTTATTTTAAAATGAATATAAAATAATTTAGAAATTATAAAAAAATATGATTAATTTAAAAAAATGTATTTCAGTGCTTTTCACATTTTTTTCAAAATTACTAAAATAAAAATCATAAAGAAAATCAAATTCTGTGTATACTTGTTATGGAAGTGATTTTTTTAAAACTTAAAAAAATGGAGTTTAAGGTATGAAATCTAAATCTAAAATATTTATAATATCATTAATAATTTTGTCAGTAATATTATTAATTTTTACTTTTAATAAAAAGAAAAACAATTTAGTTAAAATAGGATTAATTCAGATAATAGATCATGATTCCCTTGATCAATCTAGAGGTGGTTTCATCGATAGGCTTGCGAAATTAGGTTATATAGACAAAAAAAATATAGAAATTGATTATCAAAATGCTCAAGGTGATATTTCAAATTGCAATTTGATTGCTAATAAACTGGTAAAAAACAGTAGTTTGATTCTTGCTATTTCTACTCCAGCTGCTCAATCTGTAAGTAATTTAACTAATGAAATTCCTATTTTAGTTACTGCAGTTACTGATCCTGAAAAAGCTGGACTTGTAAATAAAAATTCAAAACCTGGTAAAAATGTGACTGGAACCTCAGATTTTGTTTCACCTGAGAAATATATGAATTTGATAGATAAATTATTTGAGAATAAACCCAAAATTGGTATATTATATTGTTCTAGTGAACAAAATTCAAAGGATCAAATTGATAATACTTTAAAAGAAGCGGAAAAATTAAATTTACAAACTGAAATTTTTACAGTTTCGCAAGCCACCGATATACAGTCTGTTGTTAGTTCAATGTCAAATAAAAAAGTAGAAGTGATTTACGTACCAAATGATAATTTAATAGTTTCTTCTATGCCGCTGGTCTATAAAACTGCTACTAGTTTAAATATACCAATCATTTCTAGTGAAGTTAATAGTGTAAAGAATGGTGCTTTGGCAACTTATGGAATAGATTATTATGAGCTTGGAAAAATAACAGCAGATCAAGCTGTAGAAATCATAGAAAAGAAAAATTTCCCAGAAAATATGCCTATAAGATATATAGAAAACACAAAATTATTTTTGAATAAAAATACAATTGAAAAACTAAATATTAAAATACCTGAAGAATTGAAATCACAAGCCGAGGTAATACAATGAAAACTAAATCAAAATTCCTAATATTATCTATAATAGTTTTACTAATTATAGGTGTTATTTTTTTATTTAACACTAAATATAAAAGTAATTTAATAAGAATCGGCATAATTCAATTGGCTGAACATGAGGCTTTAGATAGTGCTAGAAACGGGTTTATAGACAAACTAAAAGAAAATGGTTATGTAGATAATGAAAATATAAAAATAGACTATCAAAATGCTCAAGGTGATAATTCAAATTGTAATTTAATAGCTAGTAAGCTGGTAAAAAATAGTGATTTGATTCTTGCTATTTCTACCCCAGCTGCTCAATCAGTAGTCAACTTGACTAGTAAAGTTCCTATTTTAGTTACTGCGGTTACTGATCCAGCATCGGCAAATTTAGTTAAATCTAACGAAAAACCTGGAAAAAATGTTACCGGAACTTCAGATTTGGCTCCTGTTTACAAACAGATAAATTTAATAAAACAATTGGACAGCAATATTAAAAGAATCGGAATTTTATATTGTTCGAACGAAGACAATTCAAAATATCAAGCAGATATAGCAATACAAGAGGCAAGAAAATTAGATTTAGAAACTCAAGTTTTTACTTTTTCACAATCTTCGGAAGTTGCACAAATAACTGAAGCGGCTATAAAAATTGTGGATACTATTTACACTCCTACAGATAATTTAGTTACTGCAAATATGCCGACTATTTCTAAAATAGCTTTAGAAAACAAAAAATTTGTAGTTTGTGGAGAAACTAATGTAGTATCAAAAGGTTCAATAGGAACTTACGGTATGGATTATTACAAATTAGGAAAACTAACAGCTGAGCAAGCAATAGAAATTTTAGAAGAAAAAAATTCAACACAAGAAATGCCTATAAAATATCTAGAGGATGCAAAATTAGTTTTAAACAGTGAAGTTATAAACAAATTAGGAATTAAAATCTCAGAAAATCTGAAAAAAAGTTAGATTAACATTTTTCTGTTATTTTATCAACTAAATCATCAAATGTGGGTTTATAATAATTTTTATCTTTTTTTATTAAGAGCTTGTATTTTTTTCACTTTTTAGCTTAACTAAATCTCTCGAATCAGCAAACAAAGTGAGTTTGATGATGAAGTTTAAATTCATAAAGCCAACTCTTTTACCGTGAAATACCTTATACAATTTTTCTCTTAAAATATTGTAAACCTTTACGGTCGTTGAACCCTACAATTGTAGCTCACAGAATTTGTAAAATAATCTTTTGGTTTTTGCAAAATCACTTAAACTATCTGCAATAGAATAGACGAAACTAAATTGTAATTGTCATTATTTCTGATAACGATAAGCTTAACTTTGAAAAAAATTCTCTTTCTCCTGAAAACATCTTTCTCTACAATATTTTTAAAATGCTTTACAAAATTCATCCACATCACAAAATATTGCTATTAATAACTCTTCTTGCATAAAAAATCTGCTACTTTGATTTTCTATAATCACCATTTTATTCAGATTCGTGACAGATTTTTTATATGTTATTTTCTACTAAACTCGTGTTATATTACCGTAGGCAATTGTTACGGGTGTGAGGAAAGGATATATTATAGTTTGGTTTTTATTATCTTTCCGCAGATGTCTTTTTTACTTTTTATTTTAGTTGGGATATAATTTTCAGAATAACCTTCATAAATTTCTTCATCGCTTTTCTTTTCAAATAGAACTAGCATTTCTTTATTTTTATATAATTTCATAATTTTTTCTCTTTCAAATCTAGAAACTTCAAACATTTTTTTGGTTCTTTCGGATTTTATTTCTTTTGATATTTGATTTTTAAAATTTGAAGCTCTAGTTCCTTTTCTTTGCGAATACTGGAAAATATGCACTTTCAAGAATCCAGCTTCCTGAATTGTCTTTAAAGACTCTAAAAAATCCTCATTCGTTTCATTTGGAAAACCCACTATCATATCTGTAGTTAAAGTAGAGTTTGGAATTTTTTTGTATATTTCCTCTACAGCTTTCAGATAAAATTCTTTTGTATAACTTCTATTCATTAATTTTAAAATCTTATTTGAACCACTTTGTAAAGAAATATGAAAATGTGGACATAATTTTTCAAATTCAGATAATTTTTCTATATTATTTTTTGTAAAAAACTCAGGACCTAAAGAACTCAATCTTAACCTTTTAATTTGATCAATATTAGAAATTTTTTTTATAACTTCTATCAAATTTGTATTTATATCCAAACCATAAGCTGCTAAATTTACTCCTGTTAAAACTATTTCTTTGTAATTTAACTTAGCTAATTTTAAACTATCCTGATATACTGAGTCTAAATTTTTAGATCTAGATTTTGCACGTACATAAGGAACAATACAATAACTGCAAAATTTATTACATCCATCTTGAATTTTTAAAAAAGCTCTAGTATGAGTTTTTATACTGCTGCAAATAGGCAAATAATCAAAAATATCAACGTTAAATTCATTTTTCAAAACAAAATTTTTTTCACCACTAATTAAAAATTTTAAAATTTTTTCGTGTATATTTTTTTTATCTCGATTATCAACTAAAACATCTACAAAATCTGAAATATTTTCAGTTGTAGTCATACAGCCCGTTAAAACTAAAATGCAATCTTGATTTAATCTTTTTATTTTTCTAATTATCTGCTTAGTTTTCCTATCAGATTCTGATGTAACAGTACAAGAATTCAATATAACAATATCCGAATTTGCTAAATTTTCAGATATATTATAATTGTTATTAATTAAAACCTGTGCAATAGAATCAGATTCACATTGATTTACTTTACATCCTAAAGTAATTATGAAGAAATTCATTATCTGGTAATTATACAAAAAATATTGGAAATTGTAAATATGTTTCCTGTACATTCCAGCATTTAATAAAGTATAAATTTTCAGAATATCACAAATAATTATCAAAAAATAATAAAATTTAAAAATTTTAAGTAATCCGTTTTTTGAAACCTAATATATCCTTATTTGAGATCTAACGAGATAATTTTGATATATCTTGATAAATTAATATCAAATTGTTGAGTCTTATCCATCTTTGGTATAGAAATTTTTTTAGAAAATTTTTATTTCACGAATATCAGTGTAATAACCAACAAACGTTTTTATTTTCTATTTTTTCACCACTTGGTTTTCGTTTTTGAAATTTATGCACACTTAGCCAAGTTTAAAAACGTTTAATTTCAGAATTTTTTTATGGTTTTCAGCTACTTTTTTTAATTTTGAAACCCAAAATTTTTCTCTAAATAATAACGTCTAAATTTCTTAGTATAACTATCTTTACTAAGTGTAAAAATAATAACTTAGATATAAAATTTGTTTTTCAAAGTTTTTTTGAAATTACAATTAAAAGCAGGTGAAATATCTTGTCAAGTTTTAAAAAATTGCTGTTTGCATTTGGCGTTTTACTAACAATAGTTTTTTTCTGGACTTATAGAGAGGACTACTTACTACTTGAAATTCCAGGTACGTTTGAAATTACATCACCAGAATATGTTACATTGGACAATAAAGGAAATACGTATATCGTCGATTCTTCCCGTGAGAGAATTTTAAGAATTAATAAAGACGATGAAGTAGATTTAGTTTTGAAATCTTCAGACAAACGTTTTAGTCAGGTTTTAGATTTAAGCATAGACGATGAAGGAAATATATATGTTTTAAACAATGCAAGCGACGCTCTTGGTATTTACCTAAGTTTTGAGTCAATTCAAAAATATTCCCCTAGTGGTAAATTAATGGAAGAAGCATATACTATTGAAAGAGAAAATAAATCAGTTATAAGATTAATTTCACAAATAATTACAAATCCCGACGATACAGTCTCTTACATTATTTTAAAAGATAATAGTTTTATTGTTCATAATTTAAGTTCTAGTAAAGAAGAAGTTTACGAATTTCAAAACGCAAAAGAAATATTAATGCATTTTGATATAGACAAAGAAAATAAAATATTAGTTTTAACTCGAAAAGGAGAATTATATCGAGCTGAGAATAAAAATAATTTTGATTTAATTTATAAATCTGGTGATTCTCAAAAAGGCGAAGATGGTGTAGTACCTTGGGGAATTTCCGTAGGCGAAGATGGAAATATATATATCACTGATCTCGGGAACAGAAGAATTGGAATTTTAAAAGACAAAAAAATTGAAACTGTATACACTGATGAAGGTGAATTACAAGATAAAAAAATTTATTATTCTATTTCAGCCAAAAATAATAATATTGCTGCTGTTAGCGAATCTGATATTATTTTAAATGGCGAATCTATAATAAAAAATAATAATTATAAACTTTCTACAGGGATAGTAATTATGCGTATTCTTATATGGATTGATGTATTTTTACTTGCAATCGGAATTATTATATTTTTTATTTGGCTTTTTAAATTTTTGCTGAGCCAAAAAAGTTTTGTAATTAATCTTAGTGTAATTGTTATGAGTGGAGTTATCATTATTACAGTTATATTTGGATTAATTGTTGTTCCAAATATAAGTTCTCATTCTACCAATGAAACTTTGAATAGAATAATATCTGTATCACAATTGACTTCAAAATTGTTACCTAAAGATGCTATTAGTAATTTAGACAGCATAGACGATTATCAAAATAATGATTATACCTCTCTAGACAAGTTAATAAAAAACATATTTAGTTCTAATGAGTCGTATGATAATATGTACTGTGTTATATACAAAGTTTTAAATGGTTCAATTTCTGAGGTTTATTCCACTATAAATTATCTTGGAGATTCTATAATTGTAAATTTCCCACATGAGTGGAAATATGAAGGATCTTTAGAGCAAGAAATTTTAGAAACTGGAGAAACAAAATCCATAAGTTACGACGGATGGGCAGACGGCGATTGTTTATTTTCTTTGGGACCAATATATGGAGAAAACGGGGAACATTTGGGGCTTATAGAAATAGGAATAGACTTAACTACTTTACAAAAAAACAACACTAAACTTCTAGTAAATATTTTTATAAATATTACTGCAATGAGCGTTTCTTTGATTATGATAGCTGTAGAGATAATTGAATTTATAAATTTAAGAGCTAAATATCGTAGCAAAATTCAAGAAAAAAAGAAAAAGCCACATATACCGCTAGAAATAACACGAATGGCAGTTTTTTTGGTGTTTTTTGCATCGAATATATCATCTGGTTTTTTAACTTTGTATGCTAAAGAAGTAATAGAAAAATCGGGTGATTTATTTGGACTTTCATCTGAATTACTTATGGCGTTGCCGCTATCTATTTACACTTTGTTTATGGCTGTGATGTCTATATTTGGAACACGTTTTTGTAAAAAAATTGGAATATTAAAAAGTGTCTTTTCAGGTGCTATCTTGTTTGTAATTGGATATTTAATACAATTTTCTATACATGATATTTTAGCTTTGATAATAGGTAATGCATTATGTGGTTTTAGTGCTGGACTATTTTTAATGATAGTAAATTTGATTCTAGACAATGGTGAAGACGAAGAAGAAGTAGAAAGGGGTTGGGTTAGTTACACTGTAAGTCTAACTTCAGGTACAAATAGCGGAATAGTATTTGGGTCCTTTTTCTTAAATTGGTTGCCTAAACAAATGGTAATAGGTTTTTCGGTAATTGTAGCTTTTTTATTAGCGGTATTTGCTATTTGCTACATTTCAAAAATGGAAATATCTGAAGCAGTGAAACAAGAAATTTCAGAAAAACCTAAAATTAGTACTTTCAGATTCGTTTTTTCACCTAAAATTTTTATTACACTTGGGATTTTAATTTTGCCTATGGTTTCTTGCAGCTATTATTTATATTATTTATTTCCAGTTGTAGGTTTTGATATGGGAATTTCAGAGAACAATATTGGTTACTCCTTTTTATTAAACAGTTTAGTGATCTTATTATTTGGTACGTTCTTCACTAACTTTTTCTATAAAAAATTACCTAGATATGTATCTCTGTGCCTTTGGATTACCACATATGTATTATCATTCGCAATTTTTATAATTTTTCAAAATGTAACTTCTTTATTAATTTCACTTGTTTTATTAGGATTTGCCGATGCTTTCGGGATAAATATGTATTATGCCTATTATGATGAACAACCGCAAATTGAACAATATGGATATAAACACTCTGAAAAAGCGAGAAAAATCGTAGAAAATTTTGGTGAAATAGTAGGTCCAATGTTATTTGGCTATGTACTTAATATAGGCATTTTTCAAGGCCTTAAATTTATTATTTTTATTCTAATTATCTTTGTACTCATATTTTTAATTAGCAATATTTTTACAAATAATAAAAAAACAATTTGATTTACTCAAGAAGTCAAAAAATACTAATAATGTTAAAAAAATAGAATTATGTTAATTTTTACATTGAATCCTATTTTAGATCCGATTCACACGAAGCAAAAATTCGAAAATTAAAGCCAAAAAAATAAATTATTTATCGTAGCGAGAAAAACTACGTATAAATCGCTTGATTCTCAGAAATATTAGTTAATAATTAAGTTATTTGAATTTAATTTTACATAACTTGCGTTTAATAACAGTAAAAAATTTTGGGTTGCTATAATGTCAAGTTTGAGTATGTTTAGTGTGGTTATTTTTGCTGACCAATGAATCCGACGTTTTTTAATGAAAAAATTTTTATGATTTAATTCTTATTAAATTTATTACATTTAATAATTTGTCTATGTCTGATTTCTGAGTAAATATAGAAGGTGCTACTCTGACAGCGCCTATGCTTAGAGTTCCGAAAAAATTGTGAGCTGCTGGGCTACAATGCAATCCAGTTCTTGCAGCTATATTGTATTTATTTAAAATATCTCCTATTTCATCGCTTATATAGCCTCTTATATTAAAACTTAAAACAGGAACAAACTTATCTGCATTTGGTTTAGAAGTGTATAAAATTATTTTGCTCATTTTTTTTAAATTATAATATAAATAATTTATTAAACTCATTTCGTGATTTAAAATATTTCTTATTCCTAGTTTCTTTACAAATTCTACACCAGCTTTCAAACCTGAAATGCCCACTACATTTGGAGTGCCACTTTCTAATTTTTTAGGCATTTCTTTAGGTTGACAAAATTCCATAGAACTTGTACCTGTACCACCTTCTATTATAGTGTCTAATTTATCAGCGTTAGAAGTTATTAAAATTCCTGTTCCCATTGGTCCGTATAACCCTTTGTGACCTGCCATGCATAAATAATCTATACCTAATTTTTGTATATCTATCGGTATTACGCCAGCTGTTTGAGCAGCATCTATTAAAATAGGTATTTTGTATATTTTGGCTAAAGCTGAAATTCTTTCTATAGGCAATTTAATTCCCCACACATTAGATGCATGCATACAGACTATTAAAGCAGTTTTAGAATTTATATTTCTTCTAAAAGAATCTAAAGTTCTATTATTGTCTTCTGGATAAATTTTCACTACTGAACTTGTTATGTCAAGCGATTCTAATTTTTTTAAAGGTCTCATCACAGCGTTGTGTTCTAAACAAGAAACTACTACATGATCACCTGGTTTTAACAAACCTTTTAAAATTAAATTTATAGCATACGTACAATTTAAAGTAAAAACTACATCTTTTACATTTTTAGCGTTAAATAGGCTTTTTATAATTTCTCTACAACTTTCTACTTCTTTACCTGATTCAATAGACATATCATGACCGCTTCTTCCAGGATTAGCTCCGAATTTTTTAATAGCATATGACATTCTGTTATAAACTTGGTTGGGCTTAGGATATGTTGTTGCTGCGTTATCTAAATATATCATGATTTTTCCTCGTTTTTAACATTTTTTATTATATAATATGCAGGAGTAAAAAAATCTGATATAACAAAATTTGAAAATAAGTTTTTAATTTCTATTTGTAATAAATTTATCCTAAAACTATAACTCAAAGTTATAAATACTTTAAATTAAAGAAATGCGAAGTAAATGTTTTTTTGTTTATTACGATAGCGATATTGCAAAATTTTGAATCGTTTTATGCGTGCTCAATATGAATTCTGTAGCTTCAAATTTGAGAATTAAATCACTTTTGATATTTAGTAAGTTTGCCGTTTTTAAGTTTTTTTCAAGGAGTCAAATTTCTTGAGTGATACAATTTTAGACCTTGATAGCTTTTGTCGTTAATGAGCAAAATATTTTTCAAAAAATGATATTTGCTCCTTTTAAAAATCTCTAAATAGTGTCGTCAATAAAGACCAGCCCAAAAAGCTATGCAGCGGATGTGAATTGCGGCGAAGCGGCGTAACGAGTGGCAGTTCCACGCCAACGTTTTAAGTGCAAAAAAGCATTTTCAACGAAATAGCAAAATTTTTATAAATACTTATCATAAGGTTTTTGAATTTTTCGATTTTTCTTTGGCAGAATTACAACTTACATATTTTTTGAATTTGCGAATGCAAGAATATTTTAAGACCAATTCTCGCGTGTATTTTGAATATGACATTGTTTAATCATATCAAAGATTTTTTTAAATTGGAACAGCTATAATATCTATCAAAAAAGTTAGGTTGTGATTTAATATAGTGATATGATTGTTCTAGTACTGGTAAATTAAATATATTAGCAAACTGTAAAACAGTCAAAATTAAAATTAAAACTGTTAAAATTATTAAAGAATTCTTTAAACATTTTTCTTGTTTTATTACGTTATGTATGGAGAAATATAAGGCAAAAAGTGTTTTTGTTATGGATAGTGCTTTATTTCACAAAAAAAAGCTTTGAACGTGATTGTAAAATTTTATAATTGTCGCGTTTTATAGCTTTTTTATTTTATTTTAAATTTTTTCAACAAATTGTATATTTTAGGTAAATTTTTAAAATCTTCAGAACTTACAGCTTTTGTTGAAAATAAAGCTAGTAAATAAGTAAAAACAGCTATGCATATTGCTAAAACTGTAGAGATTTTGTTTGAAATGAATTTTGATAATAGTTCTTGTGAAATGTAAGCAAATGTTGAGCAACAAATTCCTGAAAAACCTAATTTTAGTAATATATTTTTTATATTTATATTTACTTTTGTTTCTTTGAGCAAATAATAAATAGCTAATACAAATATTAAAAGATAGCAGACAAATGTTCCTATATTTGCACCCTCGATATTTATATCTGGAATACCTACCAATGTATAATTTAATATAATTTTTATTAATACTCCTATAGTTATTAGTTTAACAGGGATATCTGCTCTACCAACTGCTTGTAACATACTGAATAAAGGTATACACATAGCTGAAAAAATCGCTGCAATCCCAGAAATTATCATAAATTTTGATGATATGTAAGTTTCACTTTTATTTCCGTAAATTAGATTTAATATCGGGTAAGACAAGGCCGACAGACCTAAACCACAGGGGATAGAAATCAAAGCTGTTATTTTAAATATAGATTTTATATCATTTTTCAATTTTAATATATCTTTAGAAATCCAAGAGGCTGTTACTGACGGCAAAGCACTGATAGAAATTCCTTGAGTTACAGAAGAAACTAGCATGGTAAAGTTTGTCATTGTACTGAAACAGCCCCATAAAAACACATGCACGGTATTTCTTTCTATAATTTCCAAAGGAATTAAATTAGGATATTTGCTTATCAAAATCTCTGGAGTGAATGAAATTATATCAAAAAGTCTTTTTTGTATTAATAAAGAGTCTATAACTCCCGATAAATTCATAACTATAGCACCTAAACCTATAGGAATAGATAAATTTAATATATTTTTTATTAATTTTTTAGAACTTTCAGGTTTTGGTGAACTATCTAAATCAGATTGATTTATTCCGTCACCAAGTCTTTTATATTTTATTACCAAATATATAAATCCAACAGCTGAAGAAACTGTAATTCCTAAAACTGCCCCGGAAGATGCCAAAGCTGTAATTGCACCATTTTCAAGTTCTTTTGTCTGAAAACTCATACCAAGTAAATTTAATACTTGATTTCCGTATTTTATTATCAAAAAAGCAAAACCCAATCCAAAAACAACTTTTCCTACTGATTCTACTATTTCTGAAACTGCTGTAGGCGTCATGTTTCTTAAACCTTCGTAATAACCTCTATATATAGACATCAAACAGCAAAACAAAGTAGTCGGTGCTAATGCTAATATAGAATAAATTACCATTGGCGATTTGGCTACCAAAGAAAAAGTAAAAGCACCTGCAATCATCAACAAAATACCCGAAATTCCTGTAATTAAAAAAATAGGTATAGATAATTTATATAATTTTTTTACATTTTTAAAATTTTTTTTAACTATTTCTGCCGAAATTATTCTAGAAAAAGCTATAGGTAATCCTGCAGTCGAAAGTGCATATATGGGGTTGTACAAGTTATACGCCGAGCCATAATAACCATAGCCTTCTCCGCCTAAAACACTTAATAACGGTATTTTGTAAAGTGCCCCCAAAATTTTGACTATGAAAATAGAAATAGTCATAATAAAAGCACTTTTAGCAAAAGATTGAGAAATTTCTTTTTCTTGTATTTTATTCTCTTTACTCATTTTATATAATTATACTATTTTATTTACAATAAAATAACACTAATATCAAACTCAATATTATTAACTGATTTTATAAGGAATTTTTAATAACATTAGGCGAATATGAATTTATATTATCGGATGTAGCCAAGTGATTGTAAATAATTTAAACGTACCAGATTATTTAATTTTTTGAAATTAACAGTGATTTTATAATTTTAATCGTAGTTTGTTTTTTTACTAAATTAACCATTTTAATTTCAAAATGGTTATGTTTTGTAAATTAAATATAAATTTTATAGTTATTCTTAACAAATATGTGCAATAATATATATGTATATATACAAAAATTAAAAAAAATATTCACTAGTCTTTGTTTTATATGATATTTTCGGTAAAAATGCAGCATACTTATTTGAGAAAACTTTTATTTTCAAAATTATATTTACAAGAGAAAACCTAAAATATTTTTAAGTGTGTTAGTTGCATTTGAAATTATTAAATTAGTTGGATGGTGATATTATTATGATAAAAACAAACTTAAGTTTAAAAACTCTTATGGAAGAAGCATTAAAATTTGTAAAAGATCCTTTAAATAAGGGTATTTTTAGTATTGAAAACAAAGACGCATAAAAAATAGCTAATGGTGAACTTGAAAATTTAAGAAAAATCACAAATAACTATAACAAAGCGCTAGAAGCAGGTAACCATGCGAAAAGTTTGGATATAGGAATTATAAACAAGATCACAATGTTATTTATAAAAATGTTGTTATTTCTTATAAATATTATTCACTAGAAAAAGATAAAAGTAAATTATTTGAAATTAAAAAAATTTGGAAAAGTTATATGGACATTATGAGATACAATATAAAAGATTTTGAAATTTGAAATGAAAAAAAATAATATTAATTTTACTAAGATTGAAGGTGAAGTCGATGAAATACACAAAATTATAAATACTCTTAAAAAATGCAGAAAAAATTTAAATCAATTACATGAATATATAGGAATTGGAAAAAAAACAGAAAATGTGGAAAATGATGCTAGTAGAATAATTGAAAAAATTAAAAATGCTGAAAAATTAATAGAAAAAATTGAAGAAAAAGCACTAAAAGTAGTTGAGATGTTAGGAAGGGTTAATAGTGAAAGTGCTAAACTTAAAATTAATCTTGGAGATATTTATTATGACAAAGGTACGAATTTTGCTGGAACTGATTTAAAAAATATTCTACGCCGAGAACTTGACAAAAACTTTAGAGATAGTTTACTAGATGTAACTTATGATTCTTATGTGAATGCTGTAAAAGAAGAATTAAAATTTTATGAATCGGTGGTTGAAAAATGTAAAAGAAATATGTTAAAAATTGGTGCTGGATTTACAGAATATAATTTAGTTAGCTTTTTTTCAAATTTAAATAACACTATAAAAGAAATACAAAACTATATAGCTACTTATGTTAAGGGTAAAAAAGCTTCAGGAGGTGTAATCTTTAATTCAGAAACACTAAAAACACTTGCTAACATGCTTATGCTGGTATAAATTCATCAAGAAACAGCCAATTAGTCGAATTGATTTTAAGAACTGCTAATGTAATTATGCTAAAAACAAATTCTTTAGTAATGCCAAAAACGGAAGGCGAACAAGTTGTTTCTTCAGATGCAGTTTCTAAAAATTTAATTAATAGAGCTGAAAAAGAAATTGAATCTACAGGTTTTTATGCAGAGGCACCTGAGAAAAGATTTTCATTAACTCATGAAAAAAAATTTCTAGTAGGATTATATCAGATATGTGTAATACAAAATCAAGAAAGTTTTATTATGGCTGCATTGATTAATTTACTCAAATTTTTTGAAAGCCAAGCTAAAACATACGAATGTTTTAATCTTGCATTTGGCAATAAAAAAAGTGGCGATTATATTAGTTTAGTTGCTCAGCTTAGAGCGCTTATTCCAGATGTTATTGGTGAAATCGAAAAAATTTTGCTACCGCCTGTCAGCACACTAATTTCTGTTGGTATGTTTATAGGTTCAAAACTAAATAAATTTTACGTTAATAGTAAAATAGAGAACGAGCTTAAAAAATTTAAAGCCAGTGAAAAAAACCTAATTTTATAATAATTCGCGCTCTGCTTGGCTAAAGATCAAGTGGATTCTTGGTTCTATGCTCTCAGTGATTACTCGTCTTACGTAAGCTCTATTTCATTTTAAGCGTAAATTTCCGTGAACACCACGATATTTATAATTTTTAATGCATAAAAGATCAGCTGGAGAAACGGGTTTAATTATCAGCGTTAACAAGGAGAAAGGTTCAGTCTACGATTTAGATAGTGTCGTCAATAAAAAAGTGATATAATAAAAACAGTAATAAAAATGTATAGAAGGCACGATATAACGGACAGAGTTGGGAAATTATTAGAACCAAACTTGAAGGGCGGAAAAGGCACACGCAGGACAACAGAAGATTTATAAAAGCAGTTTTTTGGAATTTGCGAACGGGTGCGCTGTGGCAAAATTTGCCAGCAAAATATGGAGATTGGAAAAATAATTACAGAAGATTTTGCCGTTGGAGAGAAAAAGGCGAATGGGAAAGATTGTTGGAAATTTTAATAGATGAACCGGAGGTTAATGATAGATGCGGCCCATGTAAAAGTTCACCCACACGCAGCCGGCGCAAAGGGCGAAAATCAATACATGGAGCGTACAAAAGGGGGCTCAATTTCAAAATTCACCGAATGCGCATGGTGTGGCCGATCAGAATGTTTGTTACAGCAGGTACCGTCGCGGATTGCAAGTTTGGAGAAAAGCTTGTAACCGGAATAAACGCTGGCTTTTTGCTAATCGATAAAGGCTACGATACCAATGAAATTGTTGAATTCGTAAATTCAAAAAATATGTAAGTTGTGATTCTGCCAAAGAAAAATCGAAAAATTCAAAGACCTTATGATAAGTATTTATACAAACTTCGCCTCTTCGTTTAAAATGCTTTTTGCACTTAAAACGTTGGCGCGAAATTGCTACTCGTTACACAGCTTCGCCACAGTCCACATCCGTTGCATCGCTCTTTGGGCTAATCTTTATTGACGACACTATCTAAGTAATACTTGTAATATTTATTACTAATTATAGCGGCATTTTTTGCAGCTATATTTTCGTTTTTTTTAACAATTCCGCATTTTGAGCATTTCATAATTCTTCACCTCTGAATTATAAAATGCACTTTTTTTATTTCTTATATACTTTTTGTGCTGCCCAAATGTAGTAAACTATTGTGAAATAAACCTTTATAATAAATACAGTATTATGAGTAAAAAATTTTTTAAGTCATCAGTTTTTTCATTTTTTGTGTTTTGTCGGAATTTGAGTTCTTTTAATTTTTATAATGAAAGTTTATTTTCTGATTCTGTTATATTAAAAAATATAGAGAATAACGAAATATTAGTTGAAAAAAATATAGATAAAAAAAGAAGTCCAGCCTCTTTAACTAAAATAATGACTTTTATAATAGTCTCAGAAAATGTTCTAAATTTACAATTTACTAAAATTAAGGTAAAAAAAGAACTTATAAAAATTTTTGATGGAACAAATAGTACTGTAGCTGGCCTTAAGGAAGACGATAATCTAAGTGTTTTAGATTTACTATATGGTATGCTTTTGCCGTCTGGTAATGACGTTGCTATGGTTTTGGCTGACTATGTTGTTTCGTTGAATAATTCTAATAAATTACAAATTGAAGAAATGAATAAAGGTTTCTCTAAGTTAATGAATAAAAAAGCTTCAGATTTAAAATGCGAAAATACTCATTTTGCAAATCCACATGGTTTATATGATAAAGAAAACTATAGTACAGCTTTAGACATACTTAAAATTTCAGAATATGCTCTAAGTTTACCATATTTTAAAGAAATTATTAATACACCTAAAATAGATATATTTAAAGACGGTAGAAAAGCATTAGTTAATACCAATAAGTTAGTCAACCCAAATGACCCTGAATATTATTGTCCTTATATAAAAGGTATAAAAACTGGGACTTTAATTGAATCAGGAAAATGTTTATCTACTTATGCTATTAACGACAACTTAAGTTATTTATGTGTAATTTTAGGTGCACCTATAAATCCAGAAAAAAACCTAGCAATGTTAGAAACAACAAAATTATATAATTTTGTTTTCAATAATTTGAAAAATCAAGATATTTTACTAGAACAAGAACCTTTGAAAGAAATAAAATTGAAAGCTGCTTGGAAAAAAGATAGCTTATTAGTATATCCAGAAAAAAACGCAAATATTATGCTGCCAAAAAATTTCAATAAAGAAGATTTAAAGTTAGATTTTTACTTGCCGAAAAAAATTGTAGCACCTGTAAAAATGAATCAAAGGATCGGATCAATTAGAGTTTCATATAAAAATGAATTTATTTCAGAAGTAAATTTAATATCTAGAGAAAAAATAAATTTTAGTTTAATTTTCAGTTTGTTAGATTTAATTTTTTCAAACTTAATTTTAACAATTTTAATAATTTTATTGGTTTTTATTGTGGTATTGAAAATTTTTAAACATATATAAAAAACAAAAAATAGCTATTTTTTATGAATATTAACTGTCGTTATTCACAAAATAGTAAATATGGTTGAAAGTATTTTTCATAGGAGTGATTTTTATGAGCAAAGAGACTACTAATACAAAAGCTAAAGGGTGATTTTGTTCGTCAAAGGCTAAAAATTTTATGCTAAAAAATAAATTAATTAATTCTAAATTGGAAATTATTTGTACAGTAGCCGATAATATTGTTTTAGCAGATTCAAAAATACTGAAAGTGTTCTTCGGGAAAGAAGGTGTTGTAGATTTATTATTATCAAGTTGGCACACAAAAAACGAAATCAGTATGTTTGATGCATTCGCAAAGGGGTTGAAAATTGCATATTCAAGCTTAAAAATCGAGGCTTGTATAAGTAAAATTGAAAATTCAAATAATGAAAAATTGAAATCAAAAGAATTTTCAAGTGATCTATATAGTGATTTAGAATTTTTTGTAGGGAGGTGCAAAGAAATAAAAAAGGAAATATTATCTCTTAATAACAAAATAAGTTCCTCTAAACATAGAGCTGCTGTATGTAAACAAAGAGCTAATAATTACCAAAATCAACCACATGCCAATAAAAATAATTTTAATATTAATATTAATATTGGAGGTAATACGAATCTTTGGGATAAAATGAGCGCACAAGCCACTGAGGAAACATACAAATTTCAAAATAAAAAAATTGATCTTTTTAGAGGAAGAAAAAAATTTGTTTAATGAAATCAATAAAAAATATTGTACAATTAAAAAACTTGTAAAAAATGAGCGAATAATACCAGAAAACATTGCAGAACAAATAAAATCATTGACTGATTTTTGTAATTTTTGCAATCGTGAGGCAAAGGAATATTTAGGTTATAAAAAAAATGAACGATTTCACATTTCCCTAACTGACAAACTCAAAATGTGCTTTGCGGAAATTTTAAAAATACTAACAACCAAATGAAATTATATAAAATATACAAAATTTGTTCTATGAAAGCTATAACTGTTTCAAGTGTAAAAAAATTGCAGTATGAACTTTTTCAAAAGTTAGGCCAAAATAAAGAAACTTTGTCTAAATTAATATCTTCGAAAACAATATCATTAGTATCAAACTTTGTAAACTTAAAAATTGTAGATTCAGGCTTAAATTTATGTAAAAATTCATCAAATAAAGCTGTGGTCAAAACAGGCTTGGAAGCAATTTTAGATGAGAAAAATATTAGCTTATCCAATACAACTATTGATATTATGAAAGAAATAAAAAATAATGTAGGGAATATAGAAAACATTGAAAATTTAAAAATTGCTTGCAAGTACATTGATGGAAATGTAAATAAGGCAATGGCATGCCGGGCTTAAAGATGGTAGAAATATACTTCTGTATGCACCTAAGAATCCCCTGCCTTTAGGCACAGGAAGTGTCAAGTTAACAAACCGTGCTGAAGCTATGAAATCATCAAATCGTATAAAAATCAAGCCTCAAGTCTTGATTTTACGCGGTTCTGATGTTGGAATATTAATTTTTAGACAAAAAGGATAAATTCAAAAGTTACTTTCATGAAATTTCACAAGATCTAATAAATGATGTTGTAGCGGCGCGGTGTTGATTATTTTGCTCTAATGCTGAAAAGGGTTCAGCGACTCACCAGAAAAATTATTTTAAACTTTGTCAATATTTTTTTAAAATGGTAAACATTTTATTATTTCAAATTATATTGTATGATGATTATGAGATGAAGTGTGTGTTCGGCTTTGCATGTTGGTAGCAATTATAAAGATTTTTGAACTAATTGAATGTATTTTTAAGAGTATATAGATTATATTTTGATATTTTAAAGTCAATAAAAGAGCCCGTAGTGATGACATGTTTAGGATATATATGAATTTCGTGAATGTATATATAATAAAAATTGAAAAAAAGATAATTTATCTGCAATTAAAATAAGTAAACACAGGAAAGTAAAAAGGAAAAAACAATATGTTTACCAAGTGTGTTTTTTGTAAAGCAAATATGTAATGTTTGATATTTCAATATGTTAAAAATGAAACTTTTGTTATAGTTGAAAGTTTAATAAAAATTAAACCAAGAAAAAATAAGGTAAAAGTAGGAAAAAATATGAATAAATTTGTGGATTTTATGATAAAGTTTAATAAAAAAATCAACAAAGATAATGTTTTTGGCTTATCTAACGAATTGACTTACAAAATAGTACTGTCTATTTTCCCTTTTCTTATATTTTTAATGTCTTTATTGGGATTCATAAACATTAAAATTGATAATCTTATACTAGAATTTTCAAACACAGTGCCACAGCAACTTTTAGGAATATTTAACACTTTTGTGCAGGAGGTTTTTTATGAAAAACACGTAGAAATAATGTCAATAAGCTTGTTACTCAGTATTTACAGCGCTTCATCGGGATTTAGAGCTATCATGAAAGGTATTAACAAAGCTCATAGACAAAAAGAAAAAAGGGGTTTTTTTGTTACATCTTTGATAAGTGTTGGACTAGTTTTTTTGTTTACTATTGTAATTATTTTTTCATTAATTTTGTCAATTTCTAGTGAATTTTTAATAAGTATTTTGAAAAGCAGCCAGATTTTTGATTTTCACTTTGACAGTATTTTTAGAATTTTGAAATATGCTACTTTATCAATAATTTTATTTTTTACAGTAACTCTTATTTACAAATTTTCTTGTTGTAAGAAAGTTAAATTTAAAAATATTTTTCCTGGTGTATCATTTACGGTAATACTATGGATTATATCTTCAAAACTTTATACTATATATATTGAAAAATTTCCGGATTATTCAAAAATATATGGCAGTATTGGAAGTGTTTTTGTACTTTTAGTTTGGCTTGATATGATGTCACAGCTTTTATTGATAGGTAGTGAGATTAATGCATTTATAGAAATTAAAAATTTTTAAGTTTCAAAATAAATCATTAACAATTAATGTTGGTAACTATTTTTACCAAATGTGGCATAAAGCCCCGCTATGGGGATATAAGCCACAAAATGTTGTAATGTTTTTTTCTTTTTTTAAAAAAAAAACTTGTATTATATTAAAGCATATGATATAATGTAATCTATGAGATATAAATCAAATAATAATGTTGTATACTCATGTAAATATCACGTGGTGTGGTGTCCAAAATATCGACGAAAAGTTTTGGTTGGAGAGATTGAAACTCGGTTAAAAGAGTTGATAACAGTAACATGTGCGGAAATAAAAGCAGACATAATTGAGATGGAAATAATGCCAGATCATGTGCATTTGCTAATTGAAATAGATCCGCAATATGGGATTCATAAAGCAATAAAACTCATAAAAGGCAGGAGTTCGTAATATTTAAGAAAAAATTCAAGTCTTTAACTACGAGATTGCCTACGCTTTGGACAAATTTGTATTTTGTTTCTACTGCCGGTGGTGCGCCATTCAGTGCTATAAAACAGTATATAGAAAACCAAAAAACATCTGAAAGGAAAAACAAATGATAACGGTTCAATTTAAATTGTTATTAACAGCTGAACAACAAAAATTGCTTTCCAAAACAACTTATGAATACATAAATTCAGTGAATGATTTGGTCGATTATGTTATTGCACAATCAATTTTTCCTAAACTTTCTTCAACGAAATTTCGTGCGAAACTGCCAAGTTGTGTTAAAAATGAAGTTGTAAACACGGTCAAAAACATTTTTTTAAAAAACATGAAAAAGGTACAACACAAAACATTGCGGTTTTAAAAAGACCTGTCTGTATTTGGAACAATCAAAATTATAAAATTCATGAATGTCATATTGAGTTTCCGATGATTGTCGACGAAAAAAGTAAACGAGTCAAAGTTAAAGCAATAATTTTTGAAAAAATGTTTTCAAAATTAAATTCTAACAAACTTGGTTCATTGCGAATAACTCAAAAAAATAAAAAGTGAATCGCTCAAGTTGCGGTTCAAGAGGAAACTGTTATTTGTAATCGCGAAAAAATAATGGGCGTAGATTCAGGTCTGAAAATTCCTGCGGTTGCTATTATCGAAACTCAAAAAACTAATTTTTTTGGAAACGGTAGACAAAATAAGCAAAAAAAAGATGTTTCAAATCAAAACGCAGAAAATTAGGCAAGTTAAAAAAGCAAAAAGAGATTAGAAAATTAAATAACAAATAGCAACGGTGGATGACTGATCAAGATCACAAAATTAGCAGGAAAACAGTCAATTTTGCAGTCAAAAACAACGTTTCAATCATTATAGGTTAGGGAGCAGTTGACGAACATTCGTCAGACGGCAAAAACAAGCTGTAAAAACGTTAAAAATCTGCATACATTGATTATAAATCTAAAATGGTTGGAATTAAAATCGAATACGTCGATCCAAAATATACCAGTCAAAATTGTCCAAATTGTAACGAAAAAAATCACGTGAAAGTATGCTTGTAAATTCTGTGGGTATATCTCTCATCGGGGTCGAGTTGGTGCTTTAAACATTATAAACGCACCTGCGGTTTATGGTAAAAGAAAATCAGCCTAAACTGCTATATGCACGGACGAGGCAATGGCATGCCGGGACTTAAAGATGGTAGAAATATACTTCTGTATGCACCTAAGAATCCCCTACCTTTAGGCATGGAGAATGTCAAAGATAGTTTCATCCTTTCAAATTGTTTTATTAAAATTATATTAAACATTTAAAAAATTGTCAGTATACTATTGTTTATATTTACTCGTTTGAATTTCGTGGTCTAGCATGAATAATTTGAGGCGTTTCTTCAAATCTAGTACATTTCCAATATCTTTTTTCATGAGTTTCGTCTTTTTCTTTACATTGGTACCACCAATTACCTGTAGTGATAGCGAAAGAACCCACAGGACATTTTTCAGCATCCATATCTTTAAATTCAGCAATTCCCCATTCCAAATTACCGCCAGAAACCTTATTTATCAACTTGTCATCTAATCTATTATTTTCAATTTTTTTATTTTCCATAAACAACATCTCCTTATTTTTATAAATATACGCACATACAAATAATTCATATAAATTTGATTAAATATAGCAAATTATTTTCTGCACACTCTTATTATTTCAAAATTATATTAAAATATTCAATTATTTCTTTAGAAAAAGAAAAATTTTAACAAATATAAACAAAATAGAATTGGTATAGTATAATATTAAAGTATCATATTTTAAAAATCATATTTTAAAAATCATAAATTGAGAATAAAATAAATAAATATTTTAAAATACATATATTGGTGGCCTGAAATTGACAAAAGGTACAACTATAAGAATGTGGCGACGTTCTATCGTGGTTCTTGTGATTTTAGTGGTTTTTGGGTTTGCTATGTTAATATATAGACTTATTAACCTTCAAATTTTACAAAAAGACTATTTACAAAGACTTGCTTTAGAACAGCAGTTGGCTAATACAAAAATTAATGCCCAAAGAGGAACTATTTATGATAGAAACATGAAAGTTTTAGCTCAAAGTGCTACTGTATGGTCAGTAGCTTTAGAACCTGCTTATCTAAATTCTGAAAATAAAAGAGAATTAGTATCGAAAAATTTAAGTGAAATTTTAAATTTAGATAGAGAAACAATTATGAAATTATCTAAAAAAAAATCTTATCATGTAATAATTAAAAGGAAAATAGAAGATGAATTGAAAGATAAAGTTTTGGAATTTAAAAAAAATAACAATATTTCTGATGGAATCAAATTAATAGAGGACTATAAAAGATATTATCCATACGGATCTTTTTTGTCTGTAGTCATGGGTTTTGTAGGTAATGACCCTAAAGGTTTAGGTGGGCTTGAAGCCCGTTATGACAAGACTTTAAGTGGAGAACAAGGCAGAATATTAACGGCTAGAAATGCTCGTTTAACAGATATGCCGTATGATTATGAACAAAGGATTCCAGCTAAAAATGGAAATAATCTAGTATTATGTATCGATAAAAATATTCAACATATTGTAGAAAAAAATTTAGAAGAAGGAATAAAAAATAACAAAGTGTTAAATCGAGCAACAGCTATAGCAATTGAAGTAAATACAGGAGAAATATTAGCAATGGCTGTAAAAGGAGATTTTGATCCAAATGAACCTTTTAGCATGACTGAAAAATCAGATATAGAGCATTTTAACAATTTGCTTAATGAAGAGGAAAAAAATAAGTTTAAAAATCAAGTTTTACAAAAACAATGGAGAAATAAAGCAATAAGCGACACATATTATCCTGGTTCTGTTTTTAAAATGTTTGTAGCGGCTATGGCTTTTGAATTAAATGTAGTAGATGAAAATACACCGTTTTTTTGTAATGGAAGAACAAAACCTTATGACAGTGCGCCATTTATAAAATGTCATAAAACATCGGGTCATGGCAGCCAGACTTTTGTAAAAGCTCTTTGTAACTCTTGTAATCCTGCTTTTATTATGACTGGGCAAAAAATAGGAGCAGAAAAGTTTTTTGAATTCTATAAGTCTTTTGGTTTTCACGAAAAAACTGGTATAGATTTGCCAGGTGAAACAGGAGATTTGTTTTTTCATGAAGATGGCAGCATGACTCAAATGGAGCTAGCAGTTGCTTCTATGGGACAAAATTTCGGTATTACACCAATACAAATGATAAAAGGCATGGCAGCTATCGCAAATGGTGGAAATTTAGTTTCACCACATATTGTAAAAGAAATTACAGATCAATATGGAAATATAGTCCAAACTTTTAATACAAAAATAAAAAAAGCTGTCATATCCAAAACAAATTCCAGAAGAGTAATGAATATGTTACAAGAAAATGCCATATCTGGTGCCGCTAAAAGTGCTTATGTACCAGGTTATAGAATCGCTGGAAAAACTGGAACTTCTCAAAAAATTGGCTTAAGTCGAAAAGGTCATAAAGATTACATTTCTTCATTTGGGGGGATTGCACCAGCTGATAACCCTAAGATCGCTCTTTTAGTGTTTTTTGATACTCCGGAAGGAGATTTTTACTATGGAAGTGCTGTAGCTGCACCAGTTTTCGCTAAAATTATGCAAGAAACACTTCCATATTTAGGAATAGAAAGAAAGTTTACACAAGAAGAAATAGAAAAATTTGGAGCAGAAACCCCAAATTTAAAGGATAAAAAAGTCTCAGACGCCAAAAACTTAATAACTAAAAACAATTTAAAATTTTTAATAATCGGAAATGGAGATACTGTATTATCTCAAATGCCAGAACCTAAAAATTTAATTCCAAAACAAGGAACTATCGTTTTATATACTGAAAATTTAGATAAAAACAATAACAAAACAAAAGTCCCAAATTTTGTGGGAATAACACCTGCTCAAGCTAATAAATTAGCTTCTGATTGTAAATTAAACTTAAAAATATTGACTAATGATCCAGAAAGTAACTTACTTATCTCAGTTGCTCAAAGTATACCTGAAAAAACAGAAGTTTCTTTTGGTACAGTTGTAAATGTAAATTTTATTGCTAAAAAAAATTAAATTACTTGACATTCTTTATTTTTATTTCTATAATAAAAAAATTAATATTTAGAGTCGATTTTGATAAAAAAAAGAGGAAAAAATATTGTTTAAGCGAAAATAATCTAGATAACTATATAAAACTGGTATCATATTTATATAATTATTCTCAAATTCATCACTTGATTCAGTATTTTAACAACTTTAAAAAAATTTAATTAAAACAATAAATAATTGAAAACAAAAAATTCAACTATTTATTTTGTTTTCTTAATATGTGTGCTTTAATAATAACTTTAGTTAATGAATCAATAAAAAAATGTTGATATTAGTAAAAAAATATACTATAATAATAAAGTATTATCATAGAAATTAGTTTAAATTATGATAAGCAATAAAAAAACCTGGAGAGGGAAGTATTGTTTAATAAAAAAGTAAATAAAATTTTAGCAATAAATTTAGCTTTGGGTTTAAGTTTTGTAAGTTGTAATTTTAGAGCAGTGAATACCAAACCACATGGAATTGCAGAGTGGGTAAAGCTTAATCCTGTTAAAAGTGTACTTATTGGTTTATTACCGTTGCTAGGAGGAGTTGGATGTTACTTAGGTTGCAAAAGTTATCAGTACTTCCATATTAAATTTTATGATAGTAAATCAGAAGCTGAAAAAAACCTGGAAAAAATTGAACCAAAATATAACAAAAAAAACCGTGAAATTTGTGCAGTTTGTTCGACCAGCAAAGATGGAGTTCATCAAGACAATCATGAAGAAAATTCTGATGAAATTAAATTTTTTGATCATGAAGATGTAGCAGATAGTGGTAGATATGCAAAGGTTATAGCGGTATGTGCTTCGAGTAGGTTTACAAGTACTGACTTAACCATTCGTTATGCCAATGTTTTAGACAATGGAAAAATAAAAACAAAAGATGGTAAAATCTTTACTCATAAAAAAGTAGTAGATGGCGATTATGCAGAAATCAATTCTATTGCGAAGAAAGATCACAAATTGATATATGCTCAAATTTTTGATAAAGCAGCAATAAAAGAGTTAGTAAGAAATTCGGTGGAAAAATATTTGTTGGATGGATATTTTGCTTTAGAAGAATAAGCATTATAGTCTCCCCCTCAAACAAAACTACTTTTATTGTGAGCAAAAAAGACTATACTTCGCAAATTTGTGATTGTGAAAATGCATTTTCACGGCGGAAGAGACATTAAAGTAAAATTTTAGGTATTAGTCGAACAAACTATAGAAATTGTAGGAATTAAACTTGTTATTGCTGATTGTTTTTTGTTAATCTTATTTACGATTCATATAGTAGAAGTGTGCTTAACTCAAAAATAGAATATATTAAGAAACAGGGCATAACATATGAAAATTTAAAACGCCGACAAACGATATTGTAGTAGTGGAGTTGTTAATTGAATTATTATTGGACATATAATTTCCATAACATCATTACTTTTTTAGTAATATCTAAAAGAAAATATAAATAAAAATAATAAAATGATTTTTTTTAAAAAAGCTAAAAGAAATAAAAATGAAAATTTAGTTCAAACTGTTTCAAGCAGATTAAATAATTTCGAACCATTTGGCTTGTTAGAAAAATATAGTCCTATTTCAATTACAGAACTAAAACTCTATTCAAAGCTAAAAGAATCTGTTCCTGTCATAGATGCTGCTATTTCTAAGATAATAAGACTAGTAGGAATTTTTAAAATATCATTTGAAAATGAAAATATAGAAAATCTTTTAAATAAATTTTTAAACAATATTCAAGTTAATGCTTATAGTAGTAATATAGATAGTTTTATTAATATTTATTTAAATCAGCTATTGACTTATGGTACAGCGATTGGCGAAGTAATTTTAAATAACACGGCTTAAAATATAGTAGCTTTATATAATGCCAATTTAGAAGATGTGGAACTAAAAACTGATGATAATAATCCACTTAAATTGTTAATTTATAAAAAAACTTGAACACAGATAAATCCACACTTATAAAATACCCTGAATTAATTTTAGTTTCAGCTCTAAATCCAGAACCAAACAGTACTTATGGAAACTCCATAATGAAAGGTCTACCTTTTATAAGTAACATTTTACTGAAAATTTATAATACCATCGGAATTAATTGGGAAAGACTAGGAAATATAAGATTTGCAGTTACATATAAACCAAATATAAATTCTAGCGACAATTCTTTCGCAAGGGAAAGAGCTAACCAAATAGCTCAGGAATGGAGTAAAACTATGAGAAATTCTAATTACCCGAGTGATTTTATAGCTATTGGTGATGTAAATATAAAAGTCATAGGTGCTGAGAATCAAATTTTAGATAGCCAAGTGCCTGTTAGACAAATGTTGGAACAAATTATAAGTAAATTGTCTATACCTCCATTTTATCGTGGTCAACCACTGAAACCATGTCTAATCAACAAGCTGATATTTTAAACAATGAACTTGAAGGTTACAGAAGATTATTAAATCCAGTCATCAAAAAAATTTGTGATATTTACTTAAAATTAAATGGCTTATATTGTGATTACGAAATCACTTGGAATAAATTAAATTTAAAAGATAAATTACAAATTGCAAATGCCAGATTATCTAATGCAAGAGCTGAGAAAATCGAAAGAAATTCAGGATAATTCTCTTGGTCACAAAAAACCTGATAAACAAAATAACCTAAATAACCGAGTTTTTTTAATTTTTTAATAATCAAAAAAACTAGATTTGCTATTTTTGATTTTATACTTAGCTAAAAATCAAGCGGATTCTTGGTTTTATGCTATCTGATTGATTCTCATTAACTAAAGTTATTATTAAAGCACACATACTAAGAAAACAAAATAAATAGTTTAATTATTTGCTTTCAACTATTTATTGTTTTAATTAAATTTTTTTAAAGTTGTTAAAATACTTAATCAAATGATAAATTTAAGGATAATTATGATTCCAGTTTTGTATAGTTATCTATATCATTTTTGTTTAAATAATAAAAATAACAACATAGATCATAAATTTTTATATAATCAATAGTTTTATTTGATTTAGGATCAAAATCTTCTGCATAGAAAAATTTTTGTCCTCCTTTTGCTTCTATAAAAAACTTATCACTCTTGTTAATTTTCATAATACAATATCTAGGTGTTTTTTCAGAAGAATAATCATCGACTTTACTATTTTTACTAATTTTAATAATCTTGCCGAATACATTTTCTGCGTAAGATCCACGCTCATCTTCTGTATAAAAATCTGTAAAATTTACGTCATTTATTTGATCTATTTTTTCTTCACTATTATGTTCCTCTAAATTATGATTTCTTACGATTTCTTCATTTTTACTCTGTAAATACTTACAAAATTTGTGGCCACCGCAAATTAACCCTGCCCCCACAAACGGTGCTAGACTGATAAGTACACTTTTCACAGGATTAACCTTTGCCCACTCAAAAACTTCGTGTGGTTTGGTATCCAATGCTTTAAAATTGCAACCTACAAAACTCAAGCCCAAAGCCAAACTTCCTGCTAAAATTTTATTTATTTTTTTATTAAACAATATTTTCCCTTCTTGCTTTTTTTATTGCTTATCATAATTTAAACTAATTTCTATGATAATACTTTATTATTATAGTATATTTTTTTACTAATGTCAACATTTTTTTATTGATTCATTAACTAAAGTTATTATTAAAGCACACATATTAAGAAAACAAAATAAATAGTTGAATTATTCGCTTTCAACTATTTATTCTTTCGAATGACAATATTTAGCTCAATCCACCGAAACAATGATTTTACCGATATATTTGAATTTTTATTTATATCTTTTTTTGATGGTAAAATTGTTATAGTTGGCAGTAAAAGTGATCGCAAAGGTAGTGCTTCGACTAATTGTTCACAGAATTTTGCAACTTTAAGAGATTTTTCAAAGCGAATTCATTGTTACTTCTTCCAAAGATGACGTTAGTAATTATTATGAAGATTATCTTATAAAACAAGAAATAGGTGTGTTGCAGATTGTTGAAGACACTATATAAACAAAACTATTGGAAGTATGGTTTTATGTAATAGTGACGACAATGTGCATGATAACATATCGGTTGTAATGAGTAGATTTTGTATTTAGATTTAAGTATGCTGGAATATTTAGATATTTTATAAGAAATTTAAGTAAAAAATATTCTTTAATTCCAAAATTGAATATAATATAAATTATTATGGATACACATCTAACGATGACCGTCTATAATTTTATCAGTACAACAAATCTTCAACATATTGGAATTTGGGGTACATAGTTGAGGTGCAAAATAATTAAACGCTAGTATATCAAGTCTGCCTACGATGTAACACAATTAAAAGTGGAAGATACAAATCACCTGAACCATTTGGCCATTACAAACCCCAGCTTGGGGTAATTGATACAATGTGTGATTCGTAACCATTTACACAATATTTTGTAGTACAAATATGAAAATTTTAATGGATTTTTGGAGATGCAAATGAATTAAATGTTAAATATAGTAGTTTGTGGTTGTAATGGCCAAATGGGAAACAATTTAGTAAAGTTAATGTTAGAAACTAAAGACTATGAAATAACTTATGGAATAGATTTAAATACTGAAAATTTTAATGATTACAAATTTGAAATATACAATTCAATTTTTAAATTACCTAAGAAACCAGATTTTATAGTAGACTTTTCGCAGCCAATTGTCCTCGACAGCTTATTAGAGTATTCTTTAAAAAATAATGTAAAATTGATATTATGCACTACAGGTTTTTCTAAAAAACAAATAGAAAAAATAAAAAAAATTTCTGAAAAAATTCCTATATTTGCTTCTAGAAATATGTCTATAGGTATAAATATTTTGTTGGAACTCATAAATAAAACTTTAAAATTAATAAAAGATGATTTTGATATAGAAATTATAGAAAAGCATCATAACAAAAAAATAGATGCTCCTAGCGGGACTGCCATAATGATTTTCGATGTGATATCAAAAATTAAAAATTATGCTTGTGTATATGATAGACATTTTTTAAAGAAAAAACGTAAAAAATCAGAAATTGGAATTCATTCCATTAGAGCTGGTAACATAGTAGGTGATCATGAAATTATTTTTGCTGGAAACGATGAAATAATTAAAATATCTCATGAAGCCAAATCTAGAGAGTTGTATAGTTTTGGTGTAATTCAAGCCATAAAATTTATGAAAAATAAAAATTTGGGATTTTACAATATGAAAGATTTAATAAAATCAACAACCCTACCATGAAAAAGCAGGGGATTCTTGGGTGAATACAGAAGTATATTTCTACCATCTTTAAGTCCGGTATGCTATTGCCTCATCCGTGCATATAGCAGTTTAGGCTGATTTTCTTTTATCAGAAACCACAGGTGCGTTTATAATGTTTAAAGCACCAACTCGACCCCGATGAAAGATATACCCACAGAATTTACAAGCATGCTCCCGCGTGGTTTCTTTCGTTACGATTTGGACAATCTTGACTGGTATACTTTGGATCGACGTATTCGATTTTAATTCCAACCATTTTAGATTTATACTCAATAAAATTTGCCAAGCGATAGAAAGACCATTTATGCAAATTTTTAGCGTTTTTACGGCTTGTTCTTGCCGTTTGGCGAATGTTTGTCAACTCTTCTAACCTAATAATTATAATACAAGTATTTTTTTTTAAAAAAAGAAAAAAATTACAATATCTTGTAGCTTATATCCACATAGCGGGGCTTTGCGCCACATTTGGTAAATTATAATGGATAATAAAAAATTGGTAAAATAATTTTGAAATCAGCATAGTATAGTAGCTGTGCTGATTTTTATAATTATGAAATTTGAAGACTGACTGACAAGTCGATACATTAACGCAATAAACCCAAAAACCACTAAAATTATGATTTTGAAATACTTTAAAAATATAAAAAAATAATTTATTTTTTATAGATATAAATTTATAAAAAAGGTTCTAAGATGTCACTATTTTTATAACATTTTTGAAATTTGCACAGAGTTCTTTAAATTTCAATTTTTCTTTATTTTTGTTGAATAACATTATAAAAAATACTGACAGTACTATCCTAAATCCTAAAAATTTATGATAACACTTATATTTTTTGTAGTTGGATTTTGATTTTAAAAAATATTTAACTTTTCTATAACTATCTGCATAGCAAAATATTTTGTTTAGGTTCATTGAACTAACACAACTTTCTTTATGTTTATTATAAAAGTACAATGGTAGATATGTAACAGATATCTTTTTTGAAAAATAAAATGTTTTTAAAACCACTATAACATCTTCACAAATATCCATATCTGGAAATTCAATATTATTTTCTGTAAATAAAGATTTTTTAAATAATTTGTTCCAAACATATGAATGCACGACAACATCACTGACTAATTTTTTTAGCATTTCATTACTTAAGTAAGTTCCAGAAAACATACTTAGAATGTTAAAAAAATATAAATTTATTTTGCTATAATAAAACCAATAATTACAACAAGAAATATCAGAATTATTCTTTACAATTAAATCATACATTTTTTTTAAAAAATAAGGAGATATAAAATCATCTCCATCTAAAAAAGCTAAATATTCCCCCTTGGCTGTTTTTATCCCTAAATTTCTAGATTCAGAAACCCCTCTATTAATTTCTGAATTTATTAAGATAAAATTTTCATTTTTATTAATGAATTTTTCAATAATTTCAAAACTATGGTCAGTAGAACAGTCATTTATAATTATAACTTCAAAATTTTTTAAAATTTGCTTTTCTATCGATTTTAAAGTTCTTTCGATAAATCTTTCTTGATTATAAACTGGAACAATTAAACTTATTTTAAATTTATAAATTTTAGAATTTTTCATTTTATTATTAATATTATCATATTGTTAATTTTTTTCAATAACTCCATTTTTGGATTATAGCTTTTGCGTTTTAAAATAATCTGTGATATAATAAACTTAAAATTATCCACAAAAGTATATACATAAAATTTTATAAATTTATTTTTCTAAAATAGGTGTCCCGCTTTGCATTTTGTGCATTTTCTTTAAATTTTTATACACTTGGTCGCCTATAAAACTTTTTATTGAAACTTTTTCTCCACCTATAACTGGCTCATAATCCTTATTATATTGACACTATATCTTGTAGAATTTTTTTTGAAAATTTTTTTTCTAATATCTTGGGGTAATGAGCCTATTTTTAGAGCAATTTTGTCGTTTGCTATTTTACATTTTAACAAAACAGTAGTCTGCCCTGCTCCACCAGCATTTGAAAAATGTACACTAAAATCACTGGTGCTATCATGAGCGAAATATATTCTCCTGTCTTATTTGCAAACGCCTTACCGAAAGGATTCACACATTGTTTTAGTGTTAACTGTTTGACTCTTTTCATACTGCTTCGTTCCAGCCCTTCAAAGGTAGGATTGCGGTACTGATGCGACTCAGATAGCATTAATATATACCACATAAAGTCGCTGCTGTTTCATGCTGACTAGGTGTTAATGAATATTCACATTTAGCAGGTGAAATTCGGTCGAGAAATTCTTGCCCATTCGGATATACATAAAAAGTTTGTTTTGTAATTTGGCTTTTATTATCAATTTCTTGAATTTTTTTCTAGGTTTAATTTTTGCAATTTTAAATTTTAAATAGTCTATAATTTTATCTACAAAATTTGAACTGATGTTTTCAAAATCTATATTTTCTTCACTAAACAAGGAGTAAATTTTAAGAGCGATAAAGTCGTATGTGGGTGCTACAATTTTACTTTTCGGAAAAATCTACATGTCACCTGGTTTACTTATTTCAACACGTACGGTCCCCCAAACGGTGTTTTTAGGGTATAAGGTGAATCTTTTTAATTAAACAAATGTTACGGATATAGTTAAATTAGCTGCCTTTATATAACTTGTTTCTTTCGCTATTTTATGTATCTTTTAAAAATGTAATAACTATTCTTTGTTCTAATTTTTTGGCATTTGTTTTTATTGTTTTTATTATTGATTTTTCCTTTGTGATACAAAAATAGCTAATCTAATAAGTAAAGAAGCAATAGAAAAAAATAATAAAATACAGTGAAAATAGTGATAATTTTAAAAAATTTAAAAAGCTATTCATTGGCCAATTGTTGACAAATTTCGCATTAGTGTATTATTTATTTTACAATATAAGTAGTTGATTTTTAGAGCCATTATATTTATGTTGTTTATAAGATTTCGCAAGTTTTTTCTTAAAAATAACTACTGTTGCAAAATTATGTATATTTAGAAATAATTTTCAAAGAATAAATATAGTGCTTAAATTATGAGGTGATCAGCTGTGCCAAATGATAATAATACTGTTTTATCTTTAGAAAAAATCAAAATTACAAACAAATGGAGAACAAAAGAAGGATTTAAACGATTTAATTGAAGTTTATAATTATATAAAAAATGAAATAATTACCAATATTGATACTGAAAACAAAGATGGATGTAGCTACAAATTGAATGATATAAGAAAAAGATTAAACATATTTGGTAGAAAAATAGCAAAAAATTCTGAAGGGCTAGATAAGTTTTATGAAATCTATTACAACAAAGAAAAATCGAAAAAACTCAAATTAGAACCAAATTTAGTTAAATCAATAGAGAAATTATAAGAAATATTTAATGTTCTAAAGGTAGACAAAAAATCTGCCAATAGAAAAGATACCATGAGTGCGTTTAATCAATTTAAAGAACCGTATAATCTTATAGTTATGGCATGCAATCCTTCATTTAAAGAAGAAGCGATAGGTTCTATATTTAATATTTTTATTGGTAAATCGTTGAATGGCAACGAATCTAAGGTTGTTTCTTTTAATGAGCTTAAGAAAGAAGTTACGGCTTTTAAAAGTAACTTTGATAAATTAATTGAACGTTGTAGTAAAAAAAACGATGAAAATTGTTTACCTGAATTTGAAAAAAATTTTAAGAGTATAGAAGAAAATTTAGATAGTTCAAGCGTAGAAACACTAATAAAAATAATAAAAGAAAATTCAGGTAGTTCAAGCTTAGGAATACTAAAAAAAATAGAAACAGAAGCGGTAGAAAAAGCCAAGGCACTCGCTAAAAGAGCAAAATCGGAGATGGAAGAACTTGAGTCGTTAAAAAATAGCAAAGGGTTGACGATAAAAGAGCGTGCTGCTGCGATTCAAGAATCAAATATAACTAATATAACTAAAATGGTAGAAAAAATTAAAGATTATAAAGATTATAATGAAACTGAAATAAAAAAATTAATAAATGAACTTAAGTGCCAAAAATATTATATGATCGAAACTTTAGGAGAATGTATGGATGAAAAAAAAGAAGCAATAAAAAAAGATCCGGAGTTACTCGGAGTAATCTTAAGTTTTATTGAAAATTTTGCAAAAATCAATGGAAACAGAAGTATTATGTCTAAAAAATTTAAAGACGAATGTTCTAAAATAACGAAAGAAAAAAACGTGGAAATAAGAAATTTTTTTAGTAATTTGCAAAGTTAAACCAAAAAAGGGAAATACCGTTCCTGTTGGTAAATTTAAACCTCAAAATAAAAAAAGAAGTTCTAGCGTTAAACCGTAGGATTGACAGTAGTTATTTTGGGTTTTTTATATGCTGATTTTTTTAGTTTAAAGTATGTTTATAGATTGGTTAACTCAAATAGAAATAGTGAATATTTTGAATTTGTATTTATTAGTTATAAAATACAGAATTTTTTTTTACAGTTTTTTTAAGTCTAAATATTTTTGTTCTGCAAAATTTTGAGACTTTTCATATAATTCTTTTGCTCTTTTTGGAAATATTTTTTCCAAATAATTATATCTAGTTTCATTTTTTAAAAATCCTTTATATTTTTCTAAATTTATGTTCTTACTGTCTAAATTAAATTCTTTCAATTTAGAGTTATACCTAAACAAATTAAAATATCCTGACTCCACAGCTTTTTTTTCTTCTAATTTTGCCGATTTCATACCAAATTTTATTCCGTGAGCAATACATGTAGAATAAGCTACTATCAAAGAAGGACCATTGAAATTTTCAGCTTCTGTAAAAGCTTTTACACATTGATTGTAGTTTGCGCCCATGGAAACTTGGGCTACATAAACATTTTCATAAGTCATAAATATTTTAGATAAGTCTTTTTTAAAAGTAGATTTTCCAAAACAGCTAAATTGTGCAATAGCCCCAATTTGAGTTGCCTTAGAAGCCTGGCCACCTGTGTTAGAATAAACTTCCGTATCAAGGACCAATATGTTTATATCTTCACCTGAAGCTATTACATGATCTAAACCGCCAAAACCTATATCATATGCCCATCCATCACCACCAAATATCCAAAAAGATTTTTTTGATAAGTATTTTTTATTTTCTAGTATTTTTTCAGCTAGATTTTTTGTTTTATTTTCTAAAAGTTCCAAATTTTCACTTAAATAATTAATTAAATCTTCAGAAATAACATAGTTTAAATTTCCGTTATTTATGCTTTTTAGATAATCTGCACACAAAATTTTTAAGTTTTTATCTTCAGTAATATTATTAATTATATTTATATAATATATTAAATTTTTCCTTAAAGTTTTGTTTGCAAGACAAATGCCGTAACCAAATTCTGCATTATCTTCAAAAAGAGAATTTTGCCATGCTGGACCTTTATTATTTTTATTAACAGTATAAGGGCAAGAAGGGAAAGACCCTCCCCATATAGAAGAGCACCCTGTAGAATTAGAAATATATAGTCTTTCGCCAAATAATTGAGTGACTAATTTTGCATAAGGAGTTTCGCCACAACCTGCACAAGCACCAGAAAATTCTAATAAAGGTTGTTTAAATTGACTTCCTTTTACCGTGTTTATTTTAAATTTTTCAAATATTTCGGATTTTTCTGGCAAATTTATGCCAAAATTAAAATTATTCTGACTTTGAGAATATTCTAAATCTGAAAAAGTTTTTATTTTAATAGCTTTATTAGGACAAACCTGTTCACATATTCCGCAACCCGTACAATCGAAACTAGAAACTACTACCGAATAATTTAAATTATCGAAACCTGTTAAATTTTTGTATTTAAAATTTTCTGGAATATTTTCTTGACTATCTAAAACAACAGGTCTTATAACTGCATGAGGACACACAAAAGAACATATATTACACTGTATACAATTTTGTGGAATCCATTCTGGAATTTCTAAGCTTATAGTTCTTTTTTCATATTTAGTGCTACCGGTTGGAAAAGTTCCATCTACATAGTCTAGAAATTTAGAAACATGTAAATCATTGCCTTTTAAATTACTAACAGGAACCAAAATATTATTTACATATTTTTCTAAGCCGTTTTTCATTTCAGCTTTATTTTTGATATTTTTTTTTAATTTTATATTTCCCCAAGATTTTGGAATATTTATTTTGATTAATTTTTCTATACCCGCTTCAACAGCTTTATAGTTTAAATTTACTATTTCTTCACCTTTTTTTATGTAAGATTTATAAATATATTTTTTCACCAATTTTTCAGCAAGATTTATATCTATAATATCAGTAATTTTAAAAAAACTAGCTTGTAAAACAGTATTAATTTTGTTATTTAAACCTAAATTTTTAGATATTTCAAAAGCATTTATAATGTACAAATTAATTTTATTTTTATATAAATATAATTTAATTTCATCAGGCAACTTTTTTTCTAATTCGTTTTCAGACCATGTAGTATTTAGTAAAAAACTTCCATTTTTTTTAACATCTTGGACAATATCGTATTTAAAAATGTAAGACATATTATGACAAGCTACAAAATCGGCTTTATTAATAAGATAACTTGACTTTATTTTACTTCTTCCAAATCTCAAATTAGAAACAGTAACACCACCAGACTTTTTTGAGTCATAAGAAAAGTACCCTTGAACTTGCAAATTTGTATTGTTGCCGATTATTTTTATAGTGTTTTTATTTGCACCGACAGTCCCATCAGCACCTAATCCCCAAAGTTTACAACAAAATATATCTTTTGGAGTAGTATCTACTTTCTTTTTTGCACTTAATGATAAATTAGTGACGTCATCTTTTATGCCTATAGTAAATCTTTTTTTTAAATTTTTATTTCTCATATTGTCAAAAACTGCTAATATCTGGCTTGGAGTAGTATCTTTAGAACTTAAACCGTATCTTCCAGAATATACTTTTATATTTTTTAAATTTAATTCATTTAAAGCCCCTAAAACATCTAAAAATAGCGGCTCACCTATAGAACCACATTCTTTAGTCCTATCTAAAACAGTAATTTTTTTGACACTTTCAGGTAAAACTTTTTTCAAATAATTAGAAACAAAAGGTCTATATAGTCTTACTTTTATTAAACCAACTTTTTGATCTTTTTTTATTAAATAATTGATTACTTCCTCGATAGTGTTGCAAACTGAACCCATCGCCACTATTATTCTCTCAGCTTGAAAATTTCCATAATAATTAAACAAATCATATTTACAGCCAGATTTTTTGTTAATTTTATTCATATAATTTTTAACAACTTTTGGAAAATTAGCATAATATTTATTACAAGCTTCTCTTGCTTGGAAGAAAACATCATCATTTTGAGCGGTACCTCTAATAACAGGATTTTCAGGGCTCAAAGCTCTTTTCTTAAATTCTTTTACAGATTCAAAATCTAATAGATCTTTTAATTCTGAATAATCCCAAAGTTTTATTTTCTGAATTTCATGAGAAGTCCTAAAGCCGTCAAAAAAATGCAAAATAGGAATTCGAGATTTTATACTACTTAAATGAGAAACCAAGCCTAAATCTAAAGCCTCTTGCGGATTATTAGAACAAATCATAGCATACCCAGTTTGCCTACAAGCATAAATATCTGAATGATCTCCGAAAATTGATAAAGCATGTGTACCAATAGTCCTAGAAGAAACATGAATCACATTAGGTAATAATTCGCCAGCTATTTTATACATATTCGGTATCATTAACAATAGACCTTGAGATGCTGTATAAGTGTTGCTCAAAACACCTGAACTCAAAGCCCCGTGCATCGCACCTGCTACACCGCCTTCGGATTGCATTTGTCTTACAACAACAGTGTTATCAAATATATTTTTCTTTTCTAAATAAGTAAATTTATCTACTTGATTTGCCATCTCTGAAGACGGAGTAATAGGGTAAATAAAAGCCACTTCAGTAAAAGCATATGAAATATATGAAACAGCTGAATTGCCGTCTAAAGTCTTTTCTTGTCTTTTTATATTAATATTAAAAAATCTCCTACACTTAAACTATGTATTAAGTTTACTAACTCTGTTAATGTTTTTATTCTACCATAATTTATTTTATTTTTTAGTACAATGATAATAAAAATACAACTGCTACATGATTAACTTTCTCCAAATAAAGTATTTTGTGTTAAATAGTCTTCATGTAGTGGTAGTGGTTATTTTTTTATTTTTCTTATAATTTCTAAAATTACTTATTTTTATGTCATCATAAAATTCTTCAAAAATTTCGTCAAAATCTTCTTTTATTTCACTCCAACTCAAATTTTCTTTGTCAAGCATTATTACAACTCGTTTCCTGTTTTCTTATCTTTAGAATGCCACCTATTTGATAAAAAATTACACAAATTCTTGATTTTAATCTATTTGTAGTTTATTTATTAATTATTTTTTAAACTCAATTTCATTTTAGGCGTTAGCTTACGTGAATTTCACAAAACTTATTATACTGCTAGCAATTTATTTTATTTTGTCAACTTTTTTAATATTTTGAGGCGATTTATCTGACTAAAGTTTAGCGATTTTCTCACTTTTTTTCTATAAATTATACGACTAATTTTATTTATTGACATTTAATTTAAATTATGTTACTATATATTAAAATTCAGTTTTAAACTACATAGAAAAATAAATTGAAAAAATAGCTGGTAAAGGAAATTGATATTACATGAAAAAACACAAAAGAAAGATTTGTATGTTGATGGCTACGATAGTATACTTTGGTAGTGTTGTTAAAGCAGATCCTATCAACATAGGAACTGCTAAAGAAAACTTTTTAAAATTTTTTCAAAAAATTAATTCAACACCATATCTCAAAGAAGGTTCTCGTTTTTTAGGTGCAATTGTCACAGTAGGATCTTTATATTTTGTACTTAACAAATTTATAAATGAGCAACCGTTAAAGATATGTGACGGAAGTTTTCAATTTACTCAAATTAATGAAAAATATAAATATCTAAAAATGGAATGCATATATCCGTTTGATCACAGATTTATATGTTGCAACAAATTCCCAGTCAATCTAATTAAAATTTTTTTCGATGCTTATAATCCTAGAAAAATAATTAGCTTAAGCGCCGGAAATGACAAAAAATTTTTTGAAGGAGTACAGTCTGAATGTAAAAAATTTGGAATTGAATTTTATAGTTTTAATAAAATATATAATAAAAGTGATAATTTCATTGAAATTTTAAATAAAAATTACTTAATAATAAAAGAAGTTTTTAATATATTTTGCAGTCTAAATGATAATTTGATTTTTAATTGTAATGATGAAAATGTAAAAGCAATAATTTTCGCTCTTTATAGAAATATTCTTATGTTAAATATGCAAGGAGATAAGACAGATAAAATACCACTAGATGGAATACCAGCGGATAAACAGTCAAATATCGTATCAATGCTTGGTTGGATTGATAAAAATTATATAGAAGGGCCTACAGTTAATCCAACTGCAAATTATTTAATAAGCATAGGAGTAGATGAACAAAATTTATTAAATTTTATTGGTTTTGATAAAAAAAACCCGGTAGAAGAAAAACTGCCAAAAATTCCTGCTAAACTAGAATTTTTAGGTAAAGGTGAAGGTGATTTCAAAAGAGCAATGCATGTGTTAAAAGGTAGTGAGCAAGTTATACGTTCTAAAAAACTCGATAACGTTGATCTTAAATATTTGAAAGAAAAATACAGTATTACACATGTAATAGATTTTAGAGAACATACAGAAGTCGAAAATTTGTCTTCAATAAAAGAAAAATTTGAAAAAGAAAAAATTAATTTTAATAATTTTCCCATTAAAAAAGGAGAACATGATTCTAAAATGTATATAGAAATTTTAAATAAACATTCAAAATCTATAGTAAAAGCTTTTAAATTAATTTCTACTTTAAATAAAGACAATCGTATAGTTGTTTTTTGTGAAAGAGGCGTGGATCGTACAGGTACGTTTGTCGCACTTCTCCAGTTACTTTTAAATTATTCTAAAAATGAAATTCTTGATGAAAATGATTTTTTTATCAAAAATTTTAAACGTAGAAAAATGCGTCGTAATAATATGGGAGACATGGTTGATTTGTTATGTAACGAAAATAATAAAGGTCCAACAACCAACCCAGTTGCAAATTGGTTATTAAATATAGAAAATAATAATACACAAACAACTTTAAATGATATAAACAAAATAAGAGAACTTTTTAATTTGGGTCCACTCGGGAAAATAGAAAATAAGTTAAAAAATATTAAATAATAATAGAAAATACAAATAGAACACTTTAATTAAGATATTTAGTTTAAATTTAGTTTAAATTTTGTAAATTAATCATTTCAAATAAATTATCAAAACAGTTATATCAGTAGGATTTACACCAGAAATTCTAGAGGCTTGTCCTATATTTTTAGGCTTTATTTTGCTTAATTTTTCAATTGCTTCTAATCTCAAATTCTTCATTGATTTATAATTTAAATTTTCAGGTATAATTTTGCTTTCTAAATTTCTCATCTTTTCAATTTGATCTTGTTGCCGTTTTATATATCCGTCATATTTAACTTCTATTTCCACTAGTTCTGAAACTTCTTGTGACAAATTTTTAGGCCTTGTTGTATCAAACTTTTTTAAATTTTCATAGTTATATTCAGGCCTTTTTAAAACTTCTTTTAAATTTACTTTATTATTTTCTAAAATTACAAAACTTTCATTTATTCTATTTAATTCTTGTTTTTTTAGTTCTTGTTTTTTGACAAATTTATTCCAAGAATTATCAGAAATCAAACCAATCTTTCTACCTATGGGTGTAAGTCTTTCATCGGCATTATCTTGCCTTAAAATCAATCTATATTCAGAACGAGAAGTCATAATTCTATATGGATCGTTTACACCTTTTGTAACTAAATCATCTATCAAAGTTCCAGTATATGAACTAGCTCGATCTAATATTAAACTTTCTTTATTTTTAATTTTAAGGGCAGCATTTATTCCAGCTACTAATCCCTGGGCTGCTGCCTCTTCATAACCAGAACTACCGTTAAACTGTCCCGCTCCATATAAACCGGATAAATTTTTAAATTCTAAATTTAAATTCATTTGAGTAGAATCTACACAATCGTATTCTATAGCATAAGCAGGTCGCATTATTTTTACATTTTCTAAGCCTTGTATGGTTCTGTAAAATTCAAACTGAACCTCTTCTGGTAAAGATGAAGACATTCCTTGCAAGTACATTTCTTCGGTATCTAAGCCACATGGCTCTATAAATAACAAGTGTCTTTCTTTATAAGAGAATCTCACAATTTTGTCTTCTATGCTAGGACAATATCTAGGCCCAATTCCTGAAATTTTTCCGTTATACATTGGTGATCTATGAATATTTTTTAAAATGACTTTTTTAGTATTTTCGTTAGTCCAAGTTAGATAGCAATTTATTTTATTAAATTTCTCTTCATTAGTACTAAAAGAAAACGGAACTATTTTTTTGTCTCCAGTTTGTATTTCTAAGTTTGAAAAATTAATACTAGATTTTAAAACTCTTGCTGGTGTTCCCGTTTTAAATCTTTTTAATTTTATATTTAAATTTAATAAACTTTTGCTTAAAAAATCGGCTGAAAAAATACCATCCGGTCCACTATCATAAGAAATTTCTCCTATGTGAACTCTTCCTTTTAAATAAGTTCCTGTACATATTATAACAGCTTTAGAACTATAAATAACATTATTTCTGGTTTTAATAATCCAAATGTTATTTATTTTTTTTAAGTCAATAATTTCAGCCTGTTTTAATTCAAGATTTTCTTGAAGTTCAAGTTTGTGTTTCATTACAATTTTGTATTTATTTCTGTCTATTTGTGCTCTTAAAGATCTAACAGCAGGACCTTTACTTTTATTTAACATTCTACTTTGAATCATGCATTCATCTGTTGTTTTACCCATTTCTCCACCAAGAGCATCAATTTCTCTCACAAGATGTCCTTTTGCTGTACCACCGATAGATGGATTGCACGGACAGTTACCAACAGAATCTAAATTAACAGAGAATATGGCAGTTTTGCATCCAAGCCGAGCAGAAACAAGGCCTGCCTCAATTCCTGCGTGTCCTGCCCCTATTACAATTATATCAAAATTCATTTTAAATTTGTTTATTACCATCCAAACCATTTAAGCGGATTATAGCTCGAAAAAAATCCACCAGTTGATTGTGGAATTGTTAATGGTCCAACATTAAGTTTTGCTCTTATAGCATTTATTTCATCCCAATTTAATCCAACTGAATTTTTTAAATAATTTGCGGCATAATTATCTGTTTGTCCAGTTTTATACGTTTTTTCAAACCATTCTATAAGTTCTTTCATATTTCGAGAGTCATGATTATTATTGAATTTTTTATTTGTTTTCAAAATGTCATCGGTTTTAATACCTGCGAGTACTTGCAAAACAAATGCAATAGCCCCTGTACGATCTTTGCCTTGGTCACAATGAAAAAGTATATTCGAATCATTATTATCCGCAAATTTTTTAAAAATTAATTGTAACGTTCCAATATTTTTTGAATTTGATAAAATATCACAATACATTTTTCCTTGTTTACCAAGTTCAGAATTTGAATTTAAAATAAAGTTAAAATATTCAATACCTTTATTTATGTATAAATTCTTTATTGCATCAATTTCAGAACTACTAAAATTAATTATTATATTAACTTTAAATTTTTCTTTCAAAGTTTTAACTTTTCTTTCTGCCTCATCATTAATTGATCCTTCTTCATTAAAAAGCTTAGCAGAACGTATAAATCTTTCAGTATTTGGAATTGCATAATCTATGTTGTTTATACCAAGGCCTCCAAACGGGTCTGATGTACCAGCAGTTTCACCATTTGAGTGGGATGTTAAATCTATGCTCTCAAATTCCGAACTTCCTTCTTGTTGTTCTTCAGTTTCATCATTTGAGTGGGATGTTAAATCTATGCTCTCAAATTCCGAACTTCCTTCTTGTTGTTCTTCAGTTTCATCATTTGAGTGGGACGTTAAATCTATATTTAATAGGGGGAAATTAGTTAAATTATCAGGTTTAATATTTTTTTTTCCAGGTTCCTTTGGATTTACGATATTTCTTATAACAAAGTATGTACCAAATGCAATTGCAGAAATTCCAGTTCCTGTACCAACACCAAGAGCCACCTTGCTGCTTTTTGATAATTTTTTAATTTTTTCTTTAAAAATATAAAAAGAAGTAGGTTTATTAGCCGATGAACCCATATTTGAATCTGCACTAACTCCATTTTCATGACAAATTATTGCTGTTAATAGTATGTATAAACCTTTTTTATATTTTTTCATATATTTTTTTACCATCCTTTTATTTTTGAATTTCTCAAAATAGAGTTTCATGGATAACCCCCTACAAATTTTGACTTCGTAACCTATGGTATGTATTCCGAATAATCCCTACCATACTGGTTGACAATTTATATTGTTAATTTTAAATCATTCAGACCCTGTTTTCAAACTTAAACCTTCAAACCTTAATTATATTATATTGTATTTAAATATAATTGTCAATAACTTTTTTAATTTTATAAATTAAGTATACGAGTATTTGTTCAATTTTAACTTTAATGTTTTGAATTTGTTTCTTCAATATTTCCAAGTGGCCCTAATTCAAAAAGCGCTCTTATCTTATTTATTTTATCCAAACCAAACTCTTTTTTCAATAACCAATTTGCAGCTGAATTAGCTGTAGCACCATCACTGTGTGTTTGCTTTACCCATTCGACCATATTTTTCATATTTTTTTTATGCTTATCTTTTAAATTTTGATCTGTATCATCAATAAAAAAATTATTTCTAAAAAAAATTTCACTTTCAGCATAATTTAGAAGCATATGAAGGAGAATAGAAATCAGCCCTGTACGTTTTAAACCTTTATGACAATAAATAACTATACTACCATTTTTATCTTTATCTAAATTAGAAATTAAATCGAATACATTTATTATAGATCCCGAACATTTATTTAAAAGTTTCACATATGGCCCTTCTTTTTCGTCAAAATCATTAATTTTGTTACAACGCTTTATATAAAAATTACTAAATTTAATATTTGCCTGCATAAACTTTTTTTCCTGATTATCTGCTTTACTTTTGACTCTTAGATCAATTACTTGTTGAATATTATAGCGATTTTTTAAATATGAAAAATCATGTATATTATCAAAATGTTTAGAATGAATTATAAAATTTTTATCTTCAATCATATAAAGAGCTTTTTTAAATCCTCCTAAAGTTTTTAGTTCAGTAGTTTTTGGTTCAGTAGAATATTCCTTTTTTGGCTCTGATTCATTTACTTTTTTTGTTCCAAAAAAAGTCAAAAGGTTATCTTTGTTCACTCCAAAATCTATGAGACAATTTAAAGCTGGATTATCTGTAGCACCTGTCTTATAATTTGTTTCCATCCACTTAAGCATATTTTGGATATGTAAAGCATGGTTGCATAGTGATGGTTTATCATTTTTTTCGTAATCACAAATTTTTTGTAAAATAGCAGAAATTATAATTCCTATAGGTTTATTACCACAGTTAAAAATCACATTTTTATCATTACTTGTATCGCAAAATAAGTTAAAGATTTTCACTACAGTAAAATAATTTTCATTTAAAATATTACGAAAATTTGTAAAATTTTCTTCATTTGTGCAATTAAAATTCCAAAACTTAATTCCCGAGTTTTTATATATTTTCTTTTGGCGTTCGTTACCTGATCCATTTTTTAAATCAATTATATTATCAACTGAATATACATTTTTGAAAATTTTAAATAGTTCGGGTTTAAAATCATCACAACATATAAGTGATCTTTTATAGATTGGTTTACTAAGACTATCAATTACACATTTCATTTTTAAGCATACATTTTCAGCATTAATCTGACGAAACGCAAAACTTGTATCAATTATTTTTGTTGGTTCATTTAAAAATTTATTGAGTACAAAATATGTACCTCCCACTATTGCAACTGAACCTACAGTGCAAAGAATTCCTTTGATAACTGGTGATGAATTAATTTTTTGAACAATATTTGAGGTTTTTTCTTCAAAATCTGCTGAATCTACCTTAGCAGTGTTCCCGAGACAAGTAGTTATTGCTAACACTACATACAATTTTTTTTTATATTTTTTCATTTAATGTTCCAACCCTTTTTATTAATTATTTGTGATCCCCTCACAATGAAGCTTCATGGATCATCCTACAAATTTTCAATTTCTTAACTTATGATATGTATTCCGTTAGTCTCTACCGTACTGGTTAACAATTTGTGTTGTTAATTTTAAAGCATTTAGGTTTTTTTTAAATTTACTTTTTTCGGTTAACTTCAAAAACTAAGACATTCTGTATGTTAACATAATTCAAAGTAAATGTCAACAAATAATTTTAACTTAGATTTTGCTTAAAAAATGATTAAAAACAATTAATTAAAAGTCATGAAATAAGGAACGTACTAAAAATTTTTTCCCCAAAGTACAAAAACTATAAAGAAAACCAAAACAAATACAAATTACTAAATATTTAATACAATTTTTTTAAATATTGAACACTAATACATATTTTATATTAAAATTTCTTACTTAGTATTTATAATCTGTTTAATTATATAGTTAAAATTTTCAGTTGTTTTATCTAAACATCAGGTTTGCTCTCGAGTGGTGCTTTTTTATTTATTATCCCCTCACGGCATATTATACTTCAACAAATCCAGCCATACGCAATCACATTATCTTATTTTTTAAAATTTTAATCTTTGACTATACATGATTTTTTATTGTCGGCAAACTATTTTGGGTCATAACCCAAAAATTAAATTGTTTTTATAGGATTATCAAGCTGTTTTACAACATTTTGTATGCTAAATAACATTTGTATTATTGATTTTAAAATACCTGTTGGTTCAATAGCTGCAATAATTCCTGTAATCACAAAAATTATTTTAACCCCATGTTGCAGCCAAAATCTTTCAACTCCTTTATGTTTAAAAATTTTGATTATTTTTTTTAAATTTGCTCTGTTTTTAGTTATATTATCTAATATGTCTGCAGCATTATTTAATTTATTTGTTATATCTAATATTCTGGAGTTATTGAAATTTATGCAAAATTTTTCTTCTTTATTTTCGTTAATTAAGTTTGACAACTTCTGCAAAGCAAGAATTTTATGACCTAACTGTGTTTTTGAAAAACAAGTTAAATTTTCAAAATTCTCATTTAAATGTTTCACATTTTCGTAAAATTCAGCGAAGGATAACTCATTCGCTGTGAAAATTTTAATTATTAATTTAATGTCTTCAACATAGCCCATTTTTATTGCATCATGTATTTCAAACAAATTTTTTTGAAATTCTGAGTGTGATTTCCAAAAATTTTCAGTTTTCTCTTCAATATCACCGTATTTTAAATATTTAATTAATTCTGTGCTTGCCCCATAAACAAATTCATACGCATTACGCATTCTCAAAATTTGAATATAAACAGTTTTAATAGCAACTGAATGTTTTTGAAGTTCTTTTTCTGAATTCGAAATGTCAAGGATATGTTTTGTTTTTTCCAACATATGTTTGCAGTTTAACCAATTTTCAAAAAATTCTTTATTTGAAATTAAATTTTTGATTATATTAATATTTTCCTTGAAATTTTTTTGTTGCGTATACCTAAGTTTAAAATTACCATCAATAGATGTTTTTATACTATCTTTTATAGCTATTACATCTTGCTGAATTTTTTCACATTTAGATAAAACTTTTTTTAATCCTTCTTTTATAGTTTTTATATTTGCAGAATAATATTTAGAATCTTGACAATAATCACTTATTTTAAAATTTTTTTTTATTCCTTCACAAAGCTGTTCTATTTTTTCTACGGCATCTGTTTTACAACCAAAAATATTGTGTTTTTTTATATTAAATGAAAAAAAAAAGTTTAATTGAGGTTTTTCTGTTTTTAATTTTCCCAAAACTTCATCATTAGGTACTCTATTTGTAACAGACCTGAAAGTATTATCAATTTCTTTAATTATATTTCTAATTTTTAAATAACTTCTACTAAATTTAGGAAATTCTATATTATTAGCACACAATTTATCTATTAAAATAATTAATTCTTCTAAAATTTTATAAATTGGCCCAAATACTGCAGTTAAATTTCTCTCTACATTTAATTGATTATTTTCTTCTCTCCAAAAATTGTTAACATGAATTCTTGTTTTAAATCCAAAACCAAATGGTAAACTTTTTTTTAAAATTAAAAATTTGTCTTTAAATTTACCGTATTGTTCTTCAATGAAACTCAAAATTTCGTTAGGAATAGTTATAAATTCAAATGTTTCAATGCTACTTTTTACGATTGAAAAATATGTTAATTCTTCCACTTTTTTTACCATGCTACACCACTTCCTTGTTTCGTTTATAGTTTTAATTATGTGCAATAATTCATAGTAAATACTTAAAATGATTCAAAATTTTTAAGAATATTAGAAATAATTTTTCAATAATAAGAATAGGTGATTTAATTAAGAAAACATAGAATAACAAAAAAATTTGTTAAAACAATAGAATATAAATAATAAAATCATTTTTGACAAGATTGAATTCTTAAACGGTGTTCACATGTCACTGTTAAGAATTATCATCAATATAAAACTATAATATTTCGATTTAAAGTAAAGCTAAAACTGCATTTTTTTATTTATGCTGCTTAATTTTAAATAACAAGAAAATCATTTTATGCTGTATAAACTTATAAAATCATGTTTTCTTGAAAATATTTCACAAATTTTCCTTGTGTTTTTATCCATACCACAATCTAAACAAATGATTTCCGAATGTTTTTGTAACCATTTTACTTTAAAAATTTTAGATCTAAGTAAGTATTCTATGCTGTCTGATTTTTTATTTATTGATACAATATGAATTAAATCATCAATAGTTTTTTCTGAAAACAAAAACCGTGCCATTATAAATTTAACAAATTCAGAAAATAATATTATTAAAACTATAATAAATGTCCATAAAAGCAGAAATTTTAACAAATAATACACCCCCTATATAATACGCTTGCACTTATATTTGTGAACATTTTTTATTTTATTTTCCTATGTTTTATCTAATATCTCATTGCGAACCATTTCACAAAGCTTATTTAACTTGGCGGTGGAAGTTCCCATTTGATAGATGTACTTTCAGATAATTTTCGTATATTTGGCTTGTAATGATTCTTGTATTATAATCTTAAATTTTTTTACTTGTTTGTTTTACTGTACTTTTTCAAAATTTTGCGATATAATTAAGTTTAATTTATTTTTAAATAATCGCTTGTTATTCGGCATTTTCTTTTTTGAACAAAAATTTTCTGCTTGTGCAAATAAAATAAATTTGTTAATTATGCATGATGTTGCAGATGATATTCTAATAATTTTGGCATTTTTACAAATATTTTAATAATACTGATAAAACTAAACTAGTAAAATAAATACAAGTCATCATTTATATAAATCCACGAAAAAACCGCTAAATATTTATTTTAGCGGATGAATCATAAAGATATGTTGTTTCAACGAAAACCAAGTTGAAGCTTCAAGCATTAAAAATTAAATACCATGAGGCTCACGAAAATTTGCGCTTGAAACGAAAATGGAGCTTACCTAAGACAAGTAATTTACTGGGGACATAGAACCAAGAATCTGCGCCAAGCAGAGTATCGAATCAATAATTTTGTGTCTACCATTCATATCGTCATTATTTAAAAAGCGGAGAAAAAATATTTAATGAAACTTTAAAAAATAAATATATTTTTCTAAATATTTTTATATTTAGATTTTTTGATACTCTGTTTGGTTAAATACCAATCAAATTTTGGTTCTGCGTTCCCTGATTTAAATAAAAAAGAGCATAAACTTTTGTGAGTCCTATGTTCCCTGAATTTTTCAAAGATTATATAAAATTTGTGAAGCCACTCAATAAAAATTTTAACCTAAATTATGTAACTTGCATAAAAAAATTCAATTTATTTAAATTATTATTAATTTTAAATTAATTTAGATATTTTTTATACTAAAAAACATTTTTAATATCATAAAATCTTCCTGGATATGATTGTATTAAACCAGACAACTCTAGCTCTGTAATTGAAGTTAGTAGTTCTCTAATTTTTATATTAGTGTTTAAAGAAAGCTCATTTATGTGTATTTTTTTCTTTTTTATTTCCTCGTAGACCACTTTAGAATTTTCTGATAAATTAACTAGTGATTCCAAATTTATATTTTTAGTTTTTAAATTGTTATTTATTTTTTCATTTGAATAAAAATTTCTCTTTGTTTTTTCAAAATTATAGATATTTTTATATTCATATAAAATATCTTCAGCACAAGTTATTACTTTTGCGCCATCGCGTATTAAATTAATACTACCTTTTGAAACAGGACTTCGCATATCTACCGGAACAACAAAGACGTCTCTATTTTGATCTACAGCAAAACTAGTAGTTATTAAAGATCCACTTTTTTCACCAGCTTCAATTACTACAGTTCCTAAAGATAAGCCAGATATTATTCTGTTTCTAATAACGAAATTAAGTTCGCTTGCTCTAAAATCTGGTGGAAACTCCGACACGAGAGCTCCATTCCTGGATATTTTTTCTCTTAAATTGTAATGCCCCATCAAATATGGATAGTTCAAACCACAGGCCAACACGGCTATAGTTTCACCCTTTGCATCTAAAGCACCGAAATGAGCAGATTTATCAATTCCAATTGCACAACCACTTATTATTATAACACCAAGTTTAGATAACTTATAAGCTAATTCGTTTGCTATTTCAGTACCATAACTAGTAGCATTTCTGGTACCTACAATTGAGATACAAATTTTTTTATTTAAATTACTAACATCGCCTTTTACGTACAAAACACAAGGTGGATTAACTATATTTTTTAGCAACTCAGGATAATTTTCGTTTTCTATAGTTATTACTTTATAGTTTAAAACACTACATCTATCCAGTATTCTTTTAGCTTTTTCTAAATTTTCAAACTTCAAACTGGAAATTTCCTTGTTAGCAAAACAACCACACAATTTCCACTCATGTTCACCAGCATTATAGAAATCTTGTATATTTTTATACAATAATTTTACAGTTCTAATCTTATTATTTCCATAATTTAAACTTTGTTGAAGCCATATCCAATATATTTCATTCATGTTTATAATTCTTTTCTTTCAGTTAATTTTTTTAGCTATAAAAAATCCTAGATATTTTTATTTACTTTGTAATATAAATTATAAAATTTCCCTCGTTGCGAGGGTACTAAGGTTTATTATCAGCATTTATATTTCTATAATGTATTGCACCACATTTTCGAATTTTAAGTCAAACACCTATATAATACTTGCCTATAATATTATTATATTAAAAATTATCTTTAAATTATCAACTTTTTTAATTTTAATAGGTATGGTTTAAAATAAATTTTACAAGATAAAAAAAGTCAAAGCTGAGAGGAACAAATATCCAATGGTAAAAATAATTTAGAACATACAAAATAGAATTGTATAGTATTTATGCATAGTGAAGTGAGTAAAAATATGTAGGGCCAATAATACAAAGGTTGTATAATTTTCCGAAAAATCTTCGTCGGTAGACGTTAAATTCTACAATGATTTAAAAATAAAAATTTAGATCTTAGTTCAATGTCGTAAAAATTGTAATTTTAGTTTATTAATGTGTTAAAACCAAATACTGCTATAATATCAGTCTCATGGTCATTTTATATAAATCCGCGAGAAAACCGCTGAATATTTATTTTAGCAGATGAATCGTAAAATTATTGACAAAAAATAATAGTATGCTAAAATTACAAGAAATACTGTTTTAACGAAAACCAAGTTGGAACTCCAAGCATTAAAAATTAAATATCGTGGGGTTCACAAGAATTTACGCTTGAAATGAAATGGATCTTACGTAAGAAGAGTAATCGTAGGGGGCGTAGAACCAAGAATTTGTGCCAAGCAGAGTGTCAAGACTTATAGCAAAAACTTTATTACAAAGCAAAGCAAAATCAATCTTCTGTAATTAAAGCAAATCCTCGTTGCACAAGTCAATGCTATTCAGACGTACTGAAAAATTTAATCTAACAGGATGGCCGTATAGGAGCAAAACCTGTATCGTGTTGGGTCAAGTACAGTTGCGTTAAAGGGGTGACCGGATCCGCTCCATTATAATGTAATATCACTTAAAGCAGCCATGCTTTTTGATTTGAAGGTATGGAGGCGTAAGCCACTTTGGCTAACGGTATATAAGTTTAAGATTTTTAAATCTTTAAAAATAGTAAAAAAATTTGCGATTTTAGTCGCGAGAGGGATTACATCTTAGAAATGTAAATAGTTATTGACATCATTTTATTTGACGTGATATAAGTATAGTACGTAGATAGAATTTGTGAACGTTGGAAATAAATATAAGACGTTTTAAAGGTTGTAGTACGTTTTTTATGGAACATAAGGTCTGTAATTTTTGCCAAAGATAATTGGTAATAAATAGGCACTAAATTTAAAGATTGAGAAAAACGTCAAATAAGGTGGATTATTTAAATTTAAATGTTTTGGTTTTTACAACACGATATAACTTTTGAAAGTGCATTAATACAAATTTTAGCTATATTAGCAGTCATATTTTTTTCTTTACCTTTTCATGAATTTGCGCATGCGTGGGTTGCTTATAAATTCGGAGATAATACTGCCAAAATTCGTGGTTTGTTAAAAATAAATTTTATAGATACTTTTGATCCACTTGGTGCTGTGAGTGTTTTGATTTTTAATTTTGGTTGGGCAAGACCAATTCCAACTGATTCTAAAAATCTTCAAAATCCTAAAAAAAACTTAACGTTAATTTCTTTAGCGGGTCCTGTTTCAAATTTAGCAGTTTCTATAATATCTGGATTAATAGTTAATATTTTAGTCTCTTTCAAGTTTTACTCTATATCTAGTATATTTTTGAAAAAAATTTATATTTTTTTGTCTTATTTTATAATGACTAATGTTAGAATATCAGTTTTGAATTTGATCCCATTACCGTCTTTGGATGGTTTTAATATTTTTATTTCTTTTTTGCCAGAAAAAATCTACGTAAGATATTTTAAATATCATAATTTAATAACTTTAAGTTTAATATTTCTGGTTTTTTTAGGAATTTTTGATATACCTTTAAGATTTTTAGAATCAGTTTTTTATAACTCTATAATTTTGATTACAAGATTTCCGTTTATTTTTTTAGAAAATCTTTTGTAACACGAAAAAGAATTAAATTACGTATACTTGAAAATAGTGTAAATAGTGATATTTCGGCGAAATTTGTAAGTTTAAATTAATTTTACCATATCGCATAATTATTTTGTGTGAACAAGCTCTAGCGCATTTAAATCGTATATTTAAATAACCAACTAACCATCTGAACAATATATTTTTTATTAAATATATTTTAGAAAGTTAATGTATAACTATTTTATGGTACTTAAAAAATTTCTAATCTAAAGTATATACAAAAATTTTCTTATTTATATCTTACATTGCCAAAAATCGTATACATATATTAGAAACTAATTTTTTATTTCTATTTTATCGTCTTTTTCTATTTTAAAATTACTTCTATTACTATCTACTTTAGAATTATTTTCTAGAACATTTTTTTTCAAGCTTAATTTAGAGTTTAAATTTTCACTTTTTTTTATATCTTCACGAAGACTATGTAAATTTTCGTGAAGTTCAGAAATTTTAACCTGATCATTTACGTAAGACATCCCTAAAATTCCTGTAACAATCATAAATAATGAAAATCTCAAACACAAATTTATTTTGAATTTTTTTCTCTGCCTTTTATATGGAAATTTTAATATTTGCCTTTTCTTATGTATTTTTTTATTTTCTTTAGAATATATATCATATGCTAGGTTTTTATAATACAATAATTTTACACTTCCTAATTTTTTTAATATATTTTCTCATAAACTCTTAATTTAGCACTTTTACTTCTTGGATTTAAATTTATTTCCTCAAGAGAAGGGATAATTGGCTTTTTTGTTATAATTTTAACTAATTGTTTTTTGCCACATACGCATATAGGAAATTCTTTAGGACAATTACAATTTTTAGAACAATCCAAAAAGAACTGTTTTACAATTCTATCCTCAAGAGAGTGAAAAGTTAAAATGCAAATTCTACCACTTTTTTTTAACAATTTGAATCCAAAATCCAAAAAAGTCTTTAAATTTTCTAATTCTGAATTTACGTATATTCTAAATGCTTGAAAAGTAGTTTTTATAGCTTTTTTTTGATGACAAAATGGTACAGAATTTTTCACTATTTCAGAAAATTCCAAAGTATATTTAATTTCTCTATTTCGCCTATATTTTATTATATTATTAGATATAATTTTATGATATTTTTCTTCCCCGTAATTTTTTATTATTTTAGACAATTCTTTTTGTTCCAATTTATTTATAAATTCACGAGCTGAAGTTCCTGATTTACTCATTCTCATATCTAAAATTGCATTTTTTTTATAAGAAAAACCTCTTTCTTGTGTATCAATTTGATATGAAGAAACTCCTAAATCCAAAACAATCCCATCAAATTTTATATCTGAAAAAATCTTGTTTATAACAGAAAAATTGCTTTGAAATAAAAAAACATTTTTTTTATAGTTTGAAAATTTATTTTTACAATATTGTATGGCATCAGGATCTTGATCTATGCATATAAGTTTACCATTGCTAGGAATTATTCCTGAAATAATTTCTTCAGAACAACCACCGCCACCAACTGTAGCATCTAAATATATTCCATCTGGTTTTATATCTAGATAATTTATTGTTTCTTCTAATAAAACAGTTTTATGTATAAAATTTATCATAACACCACTTTAGTATTATACATTGTTTTATAAAAATATCAAAATTTATATCTAAAAAAATCGTTGCAAAATTCTTAATAAAGAAAAATTTTATGATGAACTTTTAACAACATTATAGTTATATAAATTTGCGAAAAAACCGCTAAATATTTAGTTTAGCGTATGAATCGTAAAAATATTGACAAGAAATAATAGTATGCTAAAATTACAAGAGTTGGTGTTTCAACGAAAACCAAGTTGAAACTTCAAGTATTAAAAATTAAATACCGTGGGACTCACGGGAATTTACGCTTGAAATGAAATGGAGCTTACGTAAGACGAATAATTGCAGAAGGTGTAGAACCAAGAATCTGCTTGTTTTTTAGTCAAGCAGAGTGTCGGGTACAATCATTTTTGCATAAATTTAATATTAATATATCTTTAAAATTTGAATTGTATTTGTTTTTTATAGTACAATTAAAAATAATAGGTATCCATCAAAATTCACTGTTCAAAAAGGAAGAGATTTAATTGAAGATAGGAATAGTAGGGCTACCAAATGTTGGAAAAAGCACCCTTTTTAACGCCATAACAAACTCGAAAGCAGATAATTCAAATTATCCGTTTGCTACTATAGAACCAAATATAGGAGTTGTTTTTGTACCAGACGAAAGATTAAACAAACTTGCTGAAATTTACAATCCTAAGAAAATAACTCCAGCTACTGTAGAATTTGTAGATATAGCAGGACTAGTAAAAGGTGCTTCAAAAGGTGAAGGATTAGGAAATAAATTTTTATCTAATATTCGAGAAGTTGACGCTATTATTCACATGGTGCGATGTTTTGAAAATCCAGAGATAATTCACGTAAATAATGATATAAATCCTCAAAAAGATATAGAAATAGTAAATTTAGAATTATTGCTCTCAGATATAGAAATATTGGAAAAAAAATTAGCTAGAAATATTAAAAATTCTCAAGAAGAACTGAACTTGTTGGAAAAAATTTTAGATAATCTAGAAAAAAATATTCCAGCTAGAAATATAAATTTCTCTAAAAAAGAATTTTTGTTGTCAAAAAACTTTAATTTATTAACTCAGAAACCTGTAATTTATGTAGGAAATTTAAGTGAAAATGATTTTTTTGAAAATTATGAAAGTAATAAATATTATAAAGCAGTACTTGAAACAGCAAAGAAAGAAAAAGCAAAAATTTTACCTATATGTGCTGAATTTGAATCTGAAGTTTCAGTGTTGAATTTGAACGAAAAAAAAGAATTTTTAAAAGAATTAAATTTAAAAGAATCTGGACTTGAGAGATTAGTAAAATTAAGTTATGAGTTATTAGGATTGATTTCGTATTTAACAGCTGGTGAATCTGAAATTAAAGCATGGACTATAAAATCTGACACAAAAGCGCCACAAGCTGCAGGAAAAATTCATTCAGACTTTGAAAAAGGATTTATAAGAGCTGAAATAGTTTCGTTTGAAAATTTAGTTTGTTATGGAAATTTTCAAAAAGCAAAAGAAAAGGGTCTGGTAAAATCTGAAGGTAAAGAATATATAATCAAAGATGGAGACGTAGTCCTGTTTAGGTTTAACGTATGAAAAAATTAGCTAAATTTTATATTTTAAAGCTGCTTTCTGAGCCTTTTTTAGTTCTTTACTCATAAATTTGCTAGAAAAATTTATGTTTTTTTCTGATAAATTATTTAATATAAGCATAGTAATTACACTTCTAGTATCTAAATTTCCTTCTGAATATATGTTATTAAAAGTTTTGAACAATTTTTCAATTTCGCTGTGATTATCCTTCTCATTGAAAAACAATTCCTTTATTTTAGGTAAAAATCCTTTTTCTATAAATTCTATTAAATAAAAATTCTCAGATTCTTTTAATTTCATTTTTGTCAAGTTTTCCTTTAATTCTGGAAATATAGTTATCATCCTATTTATAAAAAAAACCAAATTTATATCTTTTTCGCTACTGCTTTGGAAAATTTTTCTACTAATTTTATTAGCTTCAGGTTTAACATTTAAGATGATATTCAGAAAATCTCTTGAAATTAGATCTAAATAATCAGGAATATAATTATCTAAACTTAACATCCAAGATGATACTTGTTCTCCGTTCTTATTTATAAGGTCCACAACTTTACTAGATTTTTCATATTTGATCAAATAATCACCAACGATTATCCCTGCATTAGTCCTTTTTATATCTAGATCTTTTAATTTTAAACTTTCAGAAATAATATCCAATAATTCATTTACATTAATATTGTTCGGATTTATAAAATTTTCTCCTTTTTTCAAGACACAAACAAATAGATTGTATCATAAAATTTCATTCTTCTGTTACATTTACAAAAATCTTAGACGATATATCATTTGCAAATCTTATTTCGATTTTATGCCTACCAGTCGAATTTATATCCTCAGGTAGACAAACTTTCCGTTTGTCTATATCTAAAAAAAACATTTCATTAATTTTTTCCGTTATTTCTTTTGAAGTAACAGAACCAAACAATTTTCCAGTTTCTCCAACCTTAGTTTTAATCTCTATTTCTTTACCATCTATAGCTTCAGAGATTTTTATAAAATCTTGTTTCTCTAGTTCTTTCTTGTATTCTTCAGCTTTTTTCAAATTTTCTAAATCTTTTAAATTTTTACTAGTTGCAATCTTAGCTAAATTATTGCGAAGCAAAAAATTTCTTGCATAACCTGGCTTAACTTCTTTTACAGTTCCTTTTTTTTCAGATCCTACATTCTCTAACAAAATTACTTTCATAAATTAAAATCTCCTCAAATATTACACTTTTTTCATTTTCACAAAACACTGACAACTAACTTACTGCATAACTCAACTGTTAATTATAAACTTATTAGCATTATACGATATTTCTTTTTTTTTTACAATTTTCTTATAAAACAATTCTAATTTGTGCTTCCAAATCCTGAATTACCTCTGCTCGTATTTGAAAGCTCTTCACTTTCTTCAAAATTTACATTCAAAAAAGGTATAATTATCAATTGCGCTATTCTGTCATTATATTTAATTAAGTAATCATTTTTAAAATTATTATGAATCGGCACTATGATTTCTCCTCTGTAGTCGCTGTCTATTATTCCGACACAATTTGCTGGTATTATGCCATTATTAGTGGCTAATCCACTTCTTGCAAATACAGCACCAAAATAATTGATAGGTATTTCTAAAATTATACCAGTTTCAACCTTTACATTAGAATTAGCTTTAACTAAATAGCTTCCAGCAGCATATAAATCATAACCAGCAGAACAACTGCTCCCCTTTGTAGGAATCATAGATTTTCCATAAAGTCTTTTAATTTTAATTTTTTGCACTTTTATCATTATCCTTAAGTAATAAATTGTCGATTACCCCTTGCCGGGGTTTGTAACAACCCGGTGGTTCGGACGATTTTATATCTCCCACTTTTAGTTTGCGCAGTGGTGTTACATCATAGGCAGATTGACGAGCTACCTTACAAAACAAGTTTAATTATTTTGCACTTCAACCATGTACTCAATTTCAACGCGTTGAAGGTTCATTGCACCGATACGGTCATCGTTGGACAAGTTTAGGAAGTATAATGTGGGTCAACAACGATTACGGTTTAATTGAGATTTGTACTCAAACATTTGCCTGAACTGGTAAAAAGCCCAACACACAAAAACATATCGATTTTTAAGTCTTACTTTTTCAGTATCAGAACGAATTTCGGTTAAATTTTCTAAAACAAACAGAGTGTTTTTAACGTATTTATCGATGAGTGCCTTAGTTACAGAATGGTTAATATCCGTAACCTAACGGGTTTTCTCGAGAACCAATAGTTTTTAAGCGACGGCGAGCTGATAGTGTTTGTCTTTTTTGTAATTGTTTGCGAGTATTTTTGTATTTAGCACGTTTTGATTTAATTTTGTGACCAGTGAAGAATGTCGTTTCATTTTGGCTATCAAAAACAGCAGCTAAAAAATTAATTCCTAAATCAATTTCGACAACATTTTGAATCTTATCAAGATTTGGTTTATCAAAATTTTTGGTCATCGATATATGTAAGAACCATTTTTTATTATTATTAACAAGTTTTGCAGTTCCAAACTTCCAAAATTTATCAAAAAATTTTTCCATATCTTTCGTAAAATGCGGAAATTTAATACGTCTTTCCAAGGTATTCACGGAAAAAAGATTTTCTTTTAGAGAATAATCTCGATTCCAAACTAAATCTAATTCGGGAGTTTTGAATTTAACTAACGACCACTCGTGTCCATTAGATTTTGCGAATTTGTATTTTGTGATAACGGCACGGACAACTGAAACAACCATTTGAGATTTTAAACAAAAAATTTTTCTCAATGTACTATAAGTCCTTTCTTGCACGCTTTATTCACTTAAGTTTTTACTCTTAAAAATCAAATCGGAAACACATAGTTGCAAGCGGCTTTGAGGGTTGTACTTAACAGGTTAATTTGTTCATTCGGGACATAAATTTGGATTTTTGCAGTTATTGTGTTTTTCATATTTTTCCTCTTTTCACCAATACATATTATATTATAAAACTTGAGAAAAAATTTTCAAACGGTTTAAAAATTTTAAGAAAAGGTTCAGGGGAAAAATTAAGGATATTTTTGCTGAATTGGACGAAAAACAAGGAAACGAAACAGTATCTTATTTTCTTAAATTATAGAGTTTTTCGGGCTCTAATGTCACATTTCCATTGATTTTAAATTTTTCTATTTACTTAGCTCTATTATTATTTGATACCAAATAATAAATATTTTAGCGATTTTCTTATTTGTTTTATCTATGTCTAAATATTTCATTATATAATTAATTTTAAAATTTCATTTAAAATAGCCAATTCTTCATTAGTTGAAATTACAAAAACATCAATTTTCGAATTATCTGATGATATTTTTCCTTCTCTACCGAGTACCGTTATTTTATTTAATTTTTGATTTAAATTTAAATTTAAAAAACCTAAATTTTCACCAATTTTTTCTCTGTGTAAATACTGATTTTCACCAATTCCGCCTGTAAATATTAAAACATCCAAACCTTTTAGTAAAGTAATATAACCCCCTATATATTTAGTAATTTGATAAATAAAAATATCAAATGCCAATTTTGCTCTTTTATTGCTTTCTAAACTTGACATTATTAACCTTTTGTCGCTTGAAATTCCTGAAATTCCTAATAAACCAGATTTTTTATTTAAAATATTTTCTATTTCTGAAAAATCTAAATTTTCTTTTTTAGCTAAATAAGTAACTATAGATGGATCAATAGAACCAGATCTAGTACCCATTATGAAACCTCCAAGAGGAGTAAATTCCATACTGGTATCTACCACTTTATTGTTATTAACAGCTGTAATAGAAGAGCCATTTCCTAAATGACAAGAGATTATTTTTAAATTTTTTGTATCTTTACCTGACATCTCAGAATACTTTTCTATCACATATTTATGGGAAATTCCATGAAATCCATATTTCCTTATGTTATATTTTTCATAATATTCGTAAGGAATTCCTAGTATATACGAAATTTCTGGCAATTTTGAATAAAAATTAGTATCAAAAACTGCAATTTGAGGGATGTTTTTAAAAATTTTCTCGCAAGCTAAAATACCGTTTAAATTTGCTCTGTTGTGTAAAGGGGCTAATTCTACAAGTTTTTCTATTTCTCCTTCTACAGTTTTAGTTATAATTACAGAATTTTTGAAAAAAGTTCCACCATGGACCACCCTATGACCAACTGCTGATATTTCTTCTAAATTATTTATAACACCAAAATTTGAGTCTAAAATTAAATCTTTAACTTTATTAAAAATATGATGGTAATCATCTGATCTGAAATTTTCTTTATAAATTTTTTTATTATAATTTTCTTGAGTCACATTAACAAGTTTATCTGAATTTAAATTATCGAAAGTACCTTTTAGTAAACAATTTTTATTTTCATCAAAAATTTTATATTTTAAAGTCGAACTACCTGAATTAATCACAAAAAATTTTATAAAAATCACTCCCATGTTATATTATATAATTTATATGAATAAATAGTGATTTTTTGTAAACGCTCAATTTTTATGATTTATTCAAATAAATTAAAATTTAGCGGCTTTGTTGTTTGGTTTATATAAAAAATTTAATTTAGTTATAATGTCTGATACAATTTAATAAATAATTATTTGTAAGAAATTTTTTGGTGAATAATTAAAAATGAGTAAAATAAAAAAATTTTTAAACATTTTAAAAAATAAAAGAATAATGATTTGCGGATTTGGAAAAAGTAACTCATGCATGGTAAAAATGCTGCTGGATGCTAATGCCTATTTAATTATTTGTGATTATGATAAGAAAACTAAGAAAATTTTTCAACACAAAAATTTAGAATACAGATTAGGAGAGAATTATTTAGAAAAATTAGATGTTGACATTATAATCAGAACACCTGGATTGAATTATTTTTCAGAAAATTTAATAAAAGCTAGGAAAAAGAATATCATTGTCACTTCTGAAATTGAAATTTTTTTTGACTTGTGTCCATGTGAAATAATCGGTGTAACAGGGAGTGATGGAAAAACTACAACGAGTACTTTAATATATGAAATTTTGAAAACGAGTAAGGAAAAAGTTTACCTAGGAGGAAATATTGGCGATCCGCTATTGCCATTGATTTATCAGCTAAATGAAAATGATATAGTTATTGTTGAATTATCAAGTTTTCAGCTCATATCTATGAGAAAAAGCCCTGATATTTCTGTAATTACAAATTTGTCACCAAACCATTTAGATATACATAAAAACATGGTAGAATACGTTAATTCTAAAAAAAATATTTTTTTACATCAAAATGCATTTTCTAAAATTGTTTTAAATTATGATAACAAATTAACTAAAAAATTTAAAAATCAAACTAGAGGAAAAAATTTATTTTTTAGTTTAAACAAAAAGTTACAGAATGGTGCTTGGATTAGTAAAAATAAAATATATTTTTCTGAAAACGAAAAAACAACTCAAATAATGGAAGTAACAGATATAAAATTAAAAGGAACTCATAATTTAGAAAATTATTTAGCTGTTATATGTGCTATTTTTGACAAAGTCGATATAAAATATATTAAAGAAGTGGCTAGAAATTTTAATGGCGTTAAGCACAGAATAGAGTTTGTTAGAAATCTTAATAATGTTTATTTTTATAATGATTCAATAGCAAGCTCTCCGACTAGGACAATTTCAGCTTTAAAGGTTTTTGATCAAAAAGTAATATTAATAGCAGGAGGATATGATAAAAAAATTCCTCTTGATGATCTCTCTTACATAATTTTAGATAAAGTTAAATTATTAATTTTATTAGGAAATACTTCCGAAAAAATTTTAGAGAGTATTAAAAAAATTTCTGAAATAAATAATAAAAAAATGATAAATTTTATACAGACTAATAATATGCAAGAAGCAGTTGAAGTCTCTTATAAAAATTCGGAAAAACAAGATATCGTATTATTATCCCCAGCTTTTGCCAGTTTTGATTTGTATAAAAATTTTGAAGAACGTGGAAATGATTTTAAAAATATAGTTAATAACTTGTAAATTCTCTTTGCCAAAAAGTGAATAAATTTACAATTATTTACAGGCTTGTCCACTTTTTTATTTAATTACATATTAGTTGCTTTTATTTTCTTGTTACAAGCATTTTAGTTAACAATTTTTTTATTCATTGACTATCCGCCAGTCGAGTAGACATGTTATCCAAATCCCTTTTCAAATAAAAATTTGTTTGTGAGTGGATTATGCCCCTCACAGAACCGTACGTACCCTATTAAGGCATACGGCTCTTCACAACAATCAGTTAAACTTCTATTCCCACAGTTTTACCGTTATCATTGGTCGTAGTAATGGGTTATAATACATGATTTTCCCAAACTTTTCCCAATTTAATTTGTGCCGTTGACCACGTCTTTTTAGTGTTTTGTATAACGTATTTCCTACGTATCTAAAAAAACTCCGCATTTTATACATATTGTGGGACAGCCCGTAGTAGTTATAATGTCCTCTTAGCTTGATGTTAAGCCGTTTAATAAGTTCACTTACCGGAGTGTGCACATTTTCTTTTATCCACTCTTTTGCAGCGTTCATCTTAGACTTTAACTTGCTCTGGCTTGTAATACATTTTACTAAGTATTTTCCGTTTCGACCTTTTCCTGTAACACCATTGTGAATCCTAGAAAATCAAACGTTTCTGCCTCTTTCCCGGCGTATCGTCCAAATTTAATTACTTTGCTTTTACTTTCAGATAGTTCTAATCCAAACTTTGCTAATCTCACTTTCAAATCGTTATAGAACCTCCTTGCATCATTTTCAAATTGGAAACAAAATACGGTATCATCAGCATATCTTACCATCGATGCCACACCACGACTCGTACGTGTAACTACTTTGTCGAACCATATGTCTATCACATAGTGAAGATATATATTCGCAAATATCGGTGAGCAAAATTCTCCTTGAGGAGTACCTTTGTCTGTCTCGTAAAATTTGCTTTCTTCCATTATTCCGGCATTTAAAAATCTTTTTATATACCGCAGAAAATTTTTGTCTTCTATTTCATGTTTCAGAAATTTCATCATCCAGTCATGATTCACATTGTCAAAGAACCCTTTTATATCAGCATCTACGACCCATTTAGTTTTTCCCATCAGCTTGTCATCCAAATATTTTACCGCTTGATGACAGTTCCGACCCTTTCTAAATTCATATGAATAATCATAAAATTTTGGCTCGTATATTGCGTTTAATATTTCAGCAAATACTCCCCCCTGAACCTGTCTTCATACGCTGGTATTCCGAGCGGTCTCAACCCGCTACTGCCCACTTTTTCAATGTAGACTCTTCTTACCGGTTTTGGTCTATAGCTGAATTTTCTCATCTGCATAATAAGTTTCTCGGCGTTGGCTTGTAGATCCGTTTCATATTTATCCTTTGAAACTTTATCTATTCCGACCGCTTTGTCTCTCACTTGCTCCATATGAATTTCCTTGACTGTGTTCACATTAACTAGATGTATCAGTGTCTGAATTTTTCGGTTTGGATACTTTCCTACGAGTTGCTCTATTCTTTCCAATCCAGTTATCATTGAATTGCTTACATCCAGTGTAATTTTCATGTTTCCTTGAAAAGATTGACTATTGTGGCAATCCCTTCCCTCCACATACTTTCATATATTTCTTCGGTACTACGAATTGCTCCGACTGCCTATAAATCCTTTGACTTTTCTTGGGCTTTACCCCTTGTTTTCGCCACGCTCTTTGACCACGGTAGGTTCTCCTCATTCTCGCCTTTTCGAATGACTCTTATTGCCTGCTGCCACATGTACGGCATCGGCTCCTACTTGACAACTTTCACGAGGCTCAATCACTTCAGCTTTCGCTTGCGGCTCGCTTTCTCCCCAGTCTACGCTTAAACCTAATGTTACCATTTTGGCTCCAAGACTTACGTAATGAGTGCTTGGCTAGACCTTCTCATGTTGGATTCCCACCAACTTTACACTTCTCGCCGAACAGGCGTACACATGTTCAGTTTTAATTTCAACCATTTTAAATTTATTCGTAATTTTTAGATATCTTCAAATATATTTTAAGTTATTCTATAATTTTGTTTTGTTATAATATAAAATTATGTTAATCTTTTAAATAGTTTTCCTTGTTTTTCAGTATTTTGTGCACCATCAAAGAAAGGCGGATTAAAAAGAACCAATAACGTAATAATCACAAAATATAAGTGAGTTGAGCTTTTCTGATGAAGAAAACTATTTATAACAATGTTATAATTTTAATATAAAAAATGATTTATTGTTAAATATTTATACAAATATATAGAATTTTAAAGTTAATTAAATACTAAAATTTATAATAAGACACAAAAACGAAGTAACGTGTTTAAAGATTCGGTTTTGCTGACTTTTTGAATGAAAAAAATAACTTTTTTGTTCGTCCTGAAGAGTATAAAATTTATCTGGTAAGATTAAAAATTTCAGACTCAAAACTTGAAATTATGAAAAAAACACTAGTTAATAATAAAAAGATACTTCCATAGATTGAAGTTGAATTTGAAATAAAATTAGATTTAAAACTTATACCGTTAGAAAAAACTTGAATATCAATTTTGAAAATAATTAATAAAATATAAGTTGTAATTCCAGATAAGACACCGTGAATAAATCTAAATAATATGAATTTCAGACGTTTAAAATTAAATTTTTTTATGTTCATTATTGAAAAAATCTGAAAATGTATGCATATTCCTGACCAAGCAACAAAAAAAGATATTAAATAAATTGGTATTTTTTCTCGAGCCAATTCCACACAACCAGAAGTTATTTCTAAAATTGAAATTAAAAATAAATTATGACAAATTAGCTTATTTATTATAAAAATTATACAACTAAAAATAATTATAAAAGCACACATGTTTACTATAGAATCTATAGTTTCAATACTTGAATTTATAAAAGCTGAAAAAATTTCTGGTTTTTTAATACTATAAGTATTTTGAATTTTTAAGTTTTTATTTTTTATTCTTGCAAAAATTCCTAAAATTGTAGCTATTAATAAACTTGATATTATCTGAGACAAATAAATTATTAATCCAAAAGTTTTATTTGATAGCAATTTCAAACCTAAAGTGGTAATAGCAAAAGCGGGACCAGAATTTATTACAAAACAAAGCATTCTATTTGCTTGTTCTTGAGAAATTAATTTCCTTTTATATAAAGAACTTACTAATTTTGCACCTACAGGATATCCACCTAATAAACTAAGTATTATACTTGATCCTGTGCAACTTGGTAAATAAAATAAAAATTTTGATAAAAAAGAAATTAATTTCCCAAATTCTTCTGAAATTCCAGAATTTACTATAAAACAACTTAAAAACATAAATGGAAATAAACTTGGAATTAAAATATTAATACAAAAATTTATACCAGTTGAGACACCCAAAGAATAAAATTCTGGAAACATTAATAATATTGTACATGCAAGTATTACTAAAATAGTTAATATTAATTCTTTGATATTTTGAATAGATATAAAAATTTCTCCTAGGCGGGATTTATAATTAGAAAAATTAAAAAAAGATTATTATTCATCACTATAATTTCAGCTTTAATTTTATTGATTTTTCATTTTTTTAAAACGAAAAAATCTGTAGATTACTGCTCAGGGGGTATAATAAAATATGTTAAATTCAATCCAACTTATGAATGTTTAGAAAAAGCAATGAAAGAAGATATAAATTCTTATGGAAAAGAAGTGAAGATAAATTGGATAGAAATATTATCTGTTTTAGCTGTAAAATACGGTGATGAATTTAAAAAATATAAAGAATCAGATATTACTGATATAGTTAAAAATTTAAATGAAAAGAAAACAGCTGAAAAATTAGCTAAAAATAAAAAAAATTATGATTATTATTTAGAAGCCTATACAGCAATTTTGTCAGGATTTTTAGGTACATATAAAGATAAAAACAATGAAGAAAAATATGGTTTAAAAGTTTACTCTCCTATTCCTAATGGATATTATTTTACTCATGGTGATGATTTTGGTAATTCCAGAACTTTTGGATTTAAAAGACCTCATTTAGGACACGATTTAATGGCTTTAACTGGAACTCCTGTAATTGCCGTAGAATCTGGGAATGTAGAAATAATGGGTTGGAATAGATACGGTGGCTGGAGAATAGGGATAAGGAGTTTCGATAAAAAAAGATATTATTATTATGCACATTTAAGAAAAAATCGACCATATCATGTAGATCTAAAAGAGAATCAACCTGTCCAAGCTGGTCAAGTAATTGGTTATGTAGGAAGAACTGGTTATAGCGATAAAGAAAACACTAACAACATAGATAAACCTCATTTACATATAGGCTTACAACTTGTTTTTGATGAATCACAAAAAGAGTGTGACAATGAAATATGGCTAAATTTTTATGAAATAACAAAATTATTGGAAAAAAACAAAGTTTCAGTAATTAGAAATTCTGAAACTAAAGAATTTTATTTAGTGACAAATTTATCTCAAACGAATTGAGCCATATTTTTTAAATTTAAATTAATAAAATAATAAAAAAATATAGAGTTTTTATATAAAACTTCATAATAATTAGTATAACAGTTGTTATTGCTTTCTATTATTTCCGAATATTCCAGTTTTTTGGTAATTCACTAAGCGATGAAGCTCTTATTAAATTTTTGATCAGCTTATTTTTCTCATTTTATAGGAATATATGACGTCGTTTTTGACATCACGTTCAGTAATTTAATGAAACAAAATATTTGTTTAGATGTTTATAGCAAGTGTCTGAAATAGTAATGTTGTTTATCTGAAATAAATCTTGAAAATTACTTGTGATAATAGTATCTGGAATTTTTGGATTTTCAAGAGTTGCCATTTTTATTATATTAAATATTCTGAGGACTTGAAATTGATACGTATTTCGATGATTTAAACAAACCCGTTTATTAAAATCATTAATCATCATCATAGTTAAATTTTTTATATAAATTTTGTTATTACTACTAAGAATACTATAAAACATCTGAGCCGCCTGATTTATGTTACTTATTTTTGTATATTCACATAATAACAATTTGTCTATTTCGAAATTAACTGTGTAGCATCTACCGGTGAATGGCCAACAATTCTTATAAAAAAATTTTCCTGAAGTATTAAGTACTTTTCTTAAAAAATCATGGGAGTTATCTAGCTTGAAACGCAGGGTTCCCTCAGTCGAGTAGACATGTTATCCAAATCCCTTTTCAAATAAAAATTTGTTTGTGAGTGGATTATGTCCCTCACGGAACCGTACGTACCCTATTAAGGCATACGGCTCTTCACAACAATCAGTTAAACTTCTATTCCCACAGTTTTACCGTTATCATTGGTCGTAGTAATGGGTTATAATACATGATTTTCCCAAACTTTTCCCAATTTAATTTGTGCCGTTGACCACGTCTTTTTAGTGTTTTGTATAACGTATTTCCTACGTATCTAAAAAAACTCCGCATTTTATACATATTGTGGGACAGCCCGTAGTAGTTATAATGTCCTCTTAGCTTGATGTTAAGCCGTTTAATAAGTTCACTTACCGGAGTGTGCACATTTTCTTTTATCCACTCTTTTGCAGCGTTCATCTTAGACTTTAACTTGCTCTGGCTTGTAATACATTTTACTAAGTATTTTCCGTTTCGACCTTTTCCTGTAACACCATTGTGAATCCTAGAAAATCAAACGTTTCTGCCTCTTTCCCGGCGTATCGTCCAAATTTAATTACTTTGCTTTTACTTTCAGATAGTTCTAATCCAAACTTTGCTAATCTCACTTTCAAATCGTTATAGAACCTCCTTGCATCATTTTCAAATTGGAAACAAAATACGGTATCATCAGCATATCTTACCATCGATGCCACACCACGACTCGTACGTGTAACTACTTTGTCGAACCATATGTCTATCACATAGTGAAGATATATATTCGCAAATATCGGTGATCAAAATTCTCCTTGAGGAGTACCTTTGTCTGTCTCGTAAAATTTGCTTTCTTCCATTATCCCGGCATTTAAAAATCTTTTTATATATCGCAGAAAATTTTTGTCTTCTATTTCATGTTTCAGAAATTTCATCATCCAGTCATGATTCACATTGTCAAAGAGCCCTTTTATATCAGCATCTACGACCCATTTAGTTTTTCCCATCAGCTTGTCATCCAAATATTTTACCGCTTGATGACAGTTCCGACCCTTTCTAAATTCATATGAATAATCATAAAATTTTGGCTCGTATATTGCGTTTAATATTTCAGCAAATACTCCCTGAACCTGTCTTCATACGCTGGTATTCCGAGCGGTCTCAACCCGCTACTGCCCACTTTTTCAATGTAGACTCTTCTTACCGGTTTTGGTCTATAGCTGAATTTTCTCATCTGCATAATAAGTTTCTCGGCGTTGGCTTGTAGATCCGTTTCATATTTATCCTTTGAAACTTTATCTATTCCGACCGCTTTGTCTCTCACTTGCTCCATATGAATTTCCTTGACTGTGTTCACATTAACTAGATGCATCAGTGTCTGAATTTTTCGGTTTGGATACTTTCCTACGAGTTGCTCTATTCTTTCCAATCCAGTTATCATTGAATTGCTTACATCCAGTGTAATTTTCATGTTTCCTTGAAAAGATTGACTATTGTGGCAATCCCTTCCCTCCACATACTTTCATATATTTCTTCGGTACTACGAATTGCTCCGACTGCCTATAAATCCTTTGACTTTTCTTGGGCTTTACCCCTTGTTTTCGCCACGCTCTTTGACCACGGTAGGTTCTCCTCATTCTCGCCTTTTCGAATGACTCTTATTGCCTGCTGCCACATGTACGGCATCGGCTCCTACTTGACAACTTTCACGAGGCTCAATCACTTCAGCTTTCGCTTGCGGCTCGCTTTCTCCCCAGTCTACGCTTAAACCTAATGTTACCATTTTGGCTCCAAGACTTACGTAATGAGTGCTTGGCTAGACCTTCTCATGTTGGATTCCCACCAACTTTACACTTCTCGCCGAACAAGCGCACATATGTATAATTCATCCTCTATTTAAAGAGAAGAGGATTTCTTGTATACTAGATTAAAAAACTAAAAATTGTAGACGTACCAAATATTGCTAAAACATTTTAGAATAAATTTTATTGATAAAATCATATAAATTCCCTGTAGACAAAAACTGGAGGGTATTTAAAATGTTAGAATTCTATCCTGAAGGACAACTAGTTAAGACAGAAGAAAACAAAAAAATATTGTCAAGTCCTTTAAGTATACTAGAAGCTTTTAATAATAAAAAAATATTAGAAGCACAAGCCATTATGTGCGACAGTGAGCATAATTTAATAGTAAATTTAGGTTGTATGAAAGGAAAAATCCCAAGATTAGAAGGTGATTTAGGTATAGAAGATGGAAGTGTAAGAGATATAGCTGTAATTTCAAAGGTAAATAAACCTGTGTGTTTCGTGATAAAAAAACTTAAAGAAAATTTGGCTATTTTATCGAGAAAAAAAGCACAAGAAATTTGTAGAGAAAATTATATTTTAAAGCTAACACCTGGAGATATAATACCGGCAAAAGTTACTCATTTAGAACCTTTTGGCGTGTTTTTAGATATAGGATGCGGAATTATTTCTTTTTTGCCGATAGATTCAATTTCTATTTCTAGAATTTCCCACCCGAAAGAAAGATTTTCAATAGGAATGGATATTAAAGTAATAGTAAAATCGATAGAAAATTCGAGAGTAAACCTCACTCATAAAGAACTTTTAGGAACTTGGGAAGAAAATTCAGATTTATTTTCGATAGGTGAAACAGTACCAGGAATAATTCGTTCAGTGGAAGAATATGGCGCTTTTATAGAATTGACTCCAAATTTAGCAGGACTTTCAGAAATAAAAGAAAATATTTATCCAAGTCAACAAGTAAGTGTATATATTAAAAATATTATTCCAGAAAAAATGAAAATAAAGCTTGTAATAATAGATACCTTTGAATCAAAACCTATTGTTTCAGTTCCGAAATATTTTTATCAAAAAAATAATATTAAAAAATTTGTGTACTCTCCCAAGTACAGTAATAAACTTATTCAAACTGAATTTTATCCATAATATTTCTTAATTTCATAAAATCTTGTTCGGTAAGTATTTTTTTATTTGGGTCTCTTAAGATAGCAGCAGGATGAAAAGTTGGCATTATTATAAAATTATTTTTTTTGAAAAATTTTCCATGTTCTTTTGTAATTTTAAAATCGGGTTTTATTAAACAAGTAGATGCTATTCTTCCTAAAGTAACTATAATTTTAGGTTTTATAATTAAAACTTGATTTCTTAACCAATCTAAGCAAGCATGTTGTTCGTTTTCTTTTGGATCTCTGTTTTCTGGAGGTCTACATTTAACTATATTTGCGATATAAATATTTTTTTTTCTACTTAAATTTATATTTTCTAGCATTTTATCAAGTAATTTACCTGAACGACCAACAAAAGGTTTTGCTTTTAAATCTTCTTGCTCTCCTGGACCTTCTCCTATAAAAAATATTTTAGATTTCTCATTTCCTTCGCCAAAAACAACATTGCTTCTGGTCTTACTCAAATCACACTTTAAACATTTTAAGCAGTTAATTTTTAATTCTTCCCAAGATATGTACATTTTCTTACTTCCTGATAATTTTATTTAATTAATAATATCAAAAATAAATTCAAATACAAAAAATTAGGGAATGCTTAAGAAAAAAATAATATGATAGATAAAACAGCGGCAAATATGGAAAGTGGGAAAACTAAGTAATATCAGTATAAAAATCGCAAAAAAATCGAGATAATTTCAAAACAGATTGCAAATAAACCAATCATAAGCAAATTTTACAACACGATGTTAGTCTTTTTTTAAACCTTACAAACCAACGCCTTGAGAAAAAATTGTTGTGCGTAGTGCAATTAGTTTCGGTTCCATTTTGAATTATAAACTTTTATAAAAAAAGGCGGTAAAATCGCTAAACTTTAGTTTAGTCAGATAAATCACCCTAAAATATAAAAAGTGAATAAAACAGAGAAAAATAATTTTTATTTACATTTTAAATAAAACATAATATTATTAATGTAATACAATAAATAGGTTAAATACAAAATAAAGAAATTTACAATAATGTTTTTGGCAATAAAATAAATTATCTTGAATTAACTAAATTTATTTTAAAAATAATTCTGGTTCAAACGTGAATTTTTGTAAGATCCATAATACTTATATTGTTTTATTTCTGGTAATTTTTCAATTCTATTTTTATTGTCCATTCTAAGATTTTAGCATATTTTAAAGTTTTAGAACAGGTCTAATATTTTTTGTACAATAAAATAAATTAAGTGCTACAATGAACTTCGAGGAGAGAGAAAATCAATAATTCAAAAATTAAAACTTTAACCATAAATTCTATATTGTCTGCTGTTTCTTTGATGTTTAGTTTTTTTATAAAAATTCCTGTAATCCCAAGTTTACCATTTTTGAGGCTTGAATTTTCAGATTGTGTTATTTTTTTAGCTTCTGGCTTATTTGGAATAAAATCTGGAATTTTGGTTTTGCTTGTAACCCAAATACTTAGATTTTTGTTACTTAGTACTTTAGGTCTTGTAGGTTTAGTAGTTCATTTATGCGCAGTGGTGCTAGTGATAGTTTTTGGTATTTTAAAAAAAATAAAAAAACTAAATCAAAAAATTTTTCTAATTTTAACCGGTATTTTAATTTCTGTACTTATAAAAGTTCCTTTGAATAATTTTTTTATAATCAATTTTTTAGGTATGCAAAAAGAAACTTTAAACAAGATATTATTTCCAGTAATAATGTTTAATGTTCTCAAAGACTCAATAAATTGTGCTTTGGCTGTTATACTTATATTATTTGTAACAAAGAATTTAAAATTATGTGATGGATATGGCAGTGAAATGGAAACATGAAAATTTATGTTTTTTAGAGAAAACATTGACGTTGTTTAATTTTCAAAATACATAGTAAGAATTTTAAAAAAATAACTACTAAATAATTTAGTGCTTGACTTTTAATTTTTTTGTAATATTATTATAGTATAATGATTTTAATTTTTAAAATTATTAAGTTTTACATCAAAAAAGAGATTAGTATATATGAAAAAGATTAATAAAAGTTTAAGTTGTATATTGAGTGTAATTTTATGTTTAACTGAAGGAAGGTGTTTTGCAGTGGATGATACCACTATTAAAAAAGAACTAAACGACTTAAATAAATGTTACTTTCTTGTATACCTATGGTTCTTTTAACATTAACAGATGTTGAGGAATTAATACGTTGTTTTGCAAAATCAGAAGCAGAAGCATTGGTAATTAGTTTGATTCATGATTTTAAAACTTGGAGTAAAAGACATTGCTGCCGATTCTCTCAAGATATTGATGAGATTGATGAGAATGTAAATTCATATTCAAAGAGTGAAAATTTCATTAATTTTTGTAAAATTAACGAAACTTCAATTCTTTCAGGTTATTGGTCTCGAATTATTGATACCGAATTTCCTGAAGGAATTTTTAAACTTGAAGTTTCACTTTTATTAAAGGACTTTAAAAAGAAACTGTACCCACCTGTTAAATTTTATGGTAGTAGTGAAGAAGCTGAAAAAGACATAGAAAAAGTTAAATTAAAATATAAAAGAAAAAATGTTAGTGTTTGTAAGGTTCTTTATACTAGAGAAGGTAATGATATAGAAACCTCAAAATCTAGATTTGTTATTAAGATATCTAATGGTGGCGATAATAACGTTGACATAATAATGTCAAAAAACGGTCAGATGTTTTATGCCGAGTCTGATTTTCGTCCTATTTAAAAAACTAAATATTTACCGTTAACAACCCCAGGTTCCTACAGTTGTTATGATGACCATTACGTAAGAAAAGGAGATTTTAAAAAAATTAATAACATGTAAACTCCTGAAAACGATTATAATAACATTGAATTTTTATGTTGATGCTTATGCAGATGTCTTTAAATATAAGTTATGTACTCTCAGGAGATTATTATGCCATTTTCACAGACGGTAATAAAATAAAAACAAAAAATAATAAAATATTTATTTTAGAGAAAATTTCAATCCTCCAACTAACGAAAATGCAAATGTCAAATGGATATATGCTACTACTTGTCGTAATGAAACTGGATATTTTGTTTTGGAAGAATCATCATATGATTAATGGTAATAAAAATTATTATAAATAGCTGAAAACAAAAAAATCGGTTATTTATTTTAATTTCTTATGTACGTATGCTTTACAATAATTTTAGCTAATGAATCAATAAAAAAATATTGACATTTGTAAAAAAATATATTATAATATATGAAGTGTCATCTATGGGAACCAGTTTTGACTTATAGTTATCGATAAAAAAACAGGAGAGGAAAACATTGTTTAACAAAAGAATAGACAAAATTTTAGCAGAAAGTTTAGCTTTGGGGTTAAGTTTTGTAGGTTGCGATTTTAGAGCAATGGATGCAACAGCATGGAGTTTTAGAGTGAGTGAGAAATAATCCTATGTGTCCTATATTGCATTAAAACTAAATTATATTAGCAACGAGTTTTTTTATATTCGTTGCGCCATTAAATTATAAATTATAGTTTTTATTACTCTTTTGTTACCTCTCAAGGCAGATTTTTCTTGGTTTTCTCATATAATTTTCTCATGTCCTTGAAAAATTTTGGCGATACCAGAAGCACATCGTTTCAAAAAGATTTCTATCCCTACGTTTGTTATACTATCATTGATCTAATTTTGATTTAATATAAATATATATTGTTTTTTGTTATTTCTTTGTTATAAAAATTGCACCACTATTTAGGTGTTTTAAATCAAGTTTTTTAGCTAAATCAAAAGTACCATCTACATTATTAAAAAATAAATTAATACACGCTTGATTAATTTTTACATCTTTGCTAAAATATTATAGAATTGTTTTATCATTTAATTTATGGAATAAAAGGCAAAGGCCGCTAAATTTTAGTTTATCCGAGTGAATCGCCCCAAAACATAAAAAAATGTTAATTCGAAAATATCAAAGTGTTAATATTTAAATAAATACCGTGAAACTTACGAAACTTCACACTTGGATGGTTGGGTCGGTCTGTGACGGACGTTAAATCAAGAATCTGCGCAAAACAGCGGGTCAAAAATTATAGTTATTATCTAAATTTTGGAATATAAAAAGTGAAAAATGTATAATAATATTAAATAAAGAAGTTTTTTGATGTTATTTTTTAAGAGGTAAATTGATATTTTATTAGATGCAATAACTATATTTATATTTTTAATTTTTATATTTTTCGGATTTAAAAGTGGAATTGTAAAGTCTCTTTTATCTCTAATAGGAACTACAATTTCATTTTTTTTGTCTGTATACGTTGCAAGTTCTTCATCTAATGTGATTTATGATAATTTAGTAAAAGATAAAATAGAAAATAATGTAAGTATTTCTGTTGCTGATAAGAATATTTCTACTAAGAATATAATCGATATTCTGCCTGAGTTTGCAATTGAATTTATAGAAAATAATAGTAGTTTAATTAATAATTTGGAAAAAATTTTAGGTAAAAAAAATATTGACATTTCTAATGAAATAAATAAATTATTTGAACCGACTGTTAAAAATCTTATAAGAGGAATATTAACAATTATTTTATTCTGGATATTTATGATAATATCGAGTATAATAATGAACAGCATATCTAGAAGTTGTAGAATTTCATTTTTATATTATGTTGACGGAATTTTAGGTGCGGGATTTGGGTTTGTAAAAGCATATTTTATTATCTTTTTCTTAGTAGTTTTAACTAGATTTTTATTACCTATTATTAATAATAATTCAGATATATTTTCTGAAAAAAATATAAATTCAAGTGTTATATTTAGGAGAATTTACCATAAAACAGAATCAATCTATGGAGAAGGAGAAATTGTCATTTAAAAAAGAAATTTTAAATTTACCAAATTTAATTTCTTTAGTTAGAATTATTTTGCTTTTACCGTTCATAATATTTTTATCACAGAATAATTATGTAAAAGCTGGTGTAATTTTTTTGATTTCTGGAATAAGTGATTTGTTAGACGGTTTTATAGCCCGAAAACTTAATTCTACTACTAAATTGGGTAAAATATTGGACCCTGTAGCTGACAAACTTAATCTAATTGTAGTTATATTATGTATAGGATCTAAAATATGTGAAATCAAATTTTTTGTTATATTGCTAGTCTTAAAAGAAGTAATAATGATATTGGCAAGTGTTTTTTTATTAAAAAAAAATATATTTCCACCAAAATCCAAATGGTATGGGAAATTATCCACTGCCAGTTTCTATTTTTCTGTGATTTTAATAATAGCTTTAAAAGTATTATTTAAAACAGAAAGTCCAAATTTAAATATAATTCTTATGTCTGTTACGGTTATATTTATGATGTATGCTTTTTATAAATATTCAAAAAATTTTTTATTAATTTATGATAGGATAAAAAGTCATGATAATCAGTAAGGGGGAATATTATGCTGTGCCATAAATGTAAAAAGAAACCTGCTGTAATTTTTGTTTCTACTGATAAGAACATGTCTAAAACTCAAGGTTATTGTTTAACTTGTGCACAAGAATTGGGCATTAAACCTGTAGATCAGATATTAAAAACTATGGGATTAGAAGAAGATTTTAATTCTATACAAGAACAGCTAGAAGAAATGATAGAAAACGGTTCTGAAGAGGTAGAATCACATGGTGGAGCGATTACTTTTCCATTTGTAAAAAATCTTTTTTCAGAATTAAGATCTTCTTTAGGTTCAAGTTCTGCCGAAGATGAAACTACTACTAATAATAAAAGTAAAAGTTATGAAAATAATAAAAAGGAAATAAACAACAATTTTAAAAAAATAAAAAGAAAATTTTTAGATGTATACTGTGTAAATTTAAATAAAAATGCTTTAAATAAAGAAATAGATTTAGTAGTCGGCAGAGAATTTGAAATTGAAAGAATAATTCAAATTTTATCAAGAAGAACAAAAAATAATCCTTGTCTAGTAGGTGAACCAGGCGTTGGCAAAACAGCTATTGCAGAGGCTTTGGCTTTAAGAATAGTTAATAATCAAGTGCCTTTTAAATTAAAAAATAAAGAAATTTATTTGCTGGATTTAACTTCTTTAGTAGCTGGAACTCAATTTAGAGGTCAATTTGAAAATAGAATAAAAAATCTAATAGAAGAAATAAAAAAAGATGGAAATATAATTTTATTTATAGATGAAATTCACAGTCTAGTAGGTGCAGGAGATTCCGAAGGCTCTATGAACGCAGCTAATATTTTAAAACCTGCTTTATCAAGAGGAAAAATTCAAGTAATAGGTGCTACTACTTTCAATGAGTATAGAAAATATATAGAAAAAGATTCAGCTTTTGAAAGAAGATTTCAACAAGTCAAAGTTTTGGAACCAAATGTAGAAAAAACTAAAGATATTTTAAAAGGTATAAAAAATTATTATGAAAATTATCACAGAGTACTTGTTTCTGATGATATTGTGAACAGAATAGTAGTTTTATCCGAAAGATATATAACAGAGAGATTTTTACCAGACAAAGCTATAGATTTATTAGACGAATCTTGTGCTCATACAGCCCTTAAAAATAAAAAATTAGAAGAATATGACAGATTATCTTCAGAAATTGAAAAATTAAAATCCGAACAAGAAAATCTGGTTACACCAGAAGAAAAAAAAGATGTAGATTTTAGATATTTGACAGAAATAAAATATAATTTAAACAAATTAGGAAAAAAATATAGCAATTTAAAAAAATCAGTTCTTAATAATTATGTAACAGAACAAGATGTTTCAGAAGTTATAGAAATTTGGACTGGTATCCCCGCTACTAGAATTCAAGAAAATGAGTTTAAAAAATTAGAAAATTTAGAAGACAATTTAAAATCGAAAATTATCGGTCAAGACAAAGTTATAAAAAAGATAGTTACTGCTATAAAGAGAAATAGAGTTCAAATCAATCCAAGAAGGTGTCCAGCATCTTTTATATTTATAGGCTATACTGGTGTCGGGAAAACAGAACTAGTTAAAATATTATCAGCAGAATTGTTTGATAATCCTGATACTTTAATAAAAGTTGATATGTCTGAATTTATGGAAAAGCATTCTGTTTCGAGAATAATAGGAACACCTCCCGGCTATGTAGGTTATGACGAGTCGGGACAAATTACAGAAAAAGTAAGGCAAAAGCCATATTCCGTGGTTTTATTTGATGAGATAGAAAAAGCACACCCAGATGTTATGAATATTTTACTACAAGTCTTAGATGAAGGAAAAATTACAGATTCTCACGGAAGAACTGTAAATTTTGAAAATACTATAATAATAATGACTTCAAATGCTGGAAGTAATAATAAAGATTTAGTTGGATTTGGGAAAAATCAAAATGAACTCACAAAAGAAAAGGCTCTAAAAGCTATATCTGAATTTTTAAGACCTGAATTTATAAGTCGTGTAGATGAAATAGTTGTGTTTAATAAACTAACGGAAAAAGACTTTGTAAAAATTGCTGAATTAATTCTACAAGAATATAAAAAAATTCTTGAAGAAAGAAATATAAACTTAGAATATGATAGCAAATCAACAAAATTTTTGGCGGAAAAAGCGATAAAAGACAATAAAAACGGTGCCAGAGATTTAAGAAATTTAACAAGACGAGAAGTAGAAGACTTTATCGCTTCAGAAATTGTAAAAATTGGTGGATTCAATATAAAAAATATATCATTAACTTGCAAAAATTCAAAACTAAAAATAGATATTGATTAATATTTGTTTGGATTGATCTATAATTTCAGAAAAATTAATATTTCGTTTTATATAATATAGTTTCTATTTTTCAAATTATTAATTCTGAACTTTTGTAAATTATATTAAAATGTAGTTCTATCAAAAAAACACTTTCCTAGATAATTAATACCAATAATAAAGAATAACTTCACGTGAAACATTCTAAAGATATACCCTGAGGTTTAGGAATATCTCTTGGGTATTTGGAAATTACGAAACAACGGCTATTTTTTATTAATGTATGAAGAAGTGATAAAATATTTAGATGACAAGTTAATTAACAAAACTAAATGGGTCTTAAGTGCTGATATAAATGGGTTCTTTGACAATGTTAATTAAGACTGGATGATAAAATTTCTGAAACATGAAATAGAAGACAAAGATTTTCTGCGGTATATAAAAATATTTTTAAATGCCTGGAGGGAGAAGGTAAATTTTACGAAACAGACAAAGGCATACCTAAAAGGGGACTTTGCTCACTGATACTTGCGAATATCTTCAATTATTAATTTTTTCCATATTAAAACTAGCATTTCGCTTTATAAAATATACCAATTAATTTAACAAATTTAAGTATATTTTATCAATATAAAATAAATTTAGTGAATTTTGTGCATTATAGTCAAATATTCTAAAAAAAATCTAAAATTTTATGCAAAAATATAAATTTCCGACTTTTTTAAATATGTATGAAATTCCTATTTAATCTCATCGAGCAAAACTCCCCAATGCTCTGTATCGATTTTAAAAAATGGTACATAATACAAGAACATTCCGACGGGAGGGAATATAAAATTATGAGCACATATGTCCATAAAAATCATAACGTTTCTGTATTATTGTATCACTACGATGTGCTTGTGAAGAAATATTCAAGCGGTATGAGATAAATTTACTTGAAATAGGAACAGATAGTGATCATGTACATTTTCTGATACAATCAGCGCCAATGTTGTCGCCCTCACACATAGTAAAAGTAATAAATAGTATAACGGCAAAGCAAATTTTTAAACTATGTCTGGAAAAACTGTGGGGCGGCAATTTGTGGAGCGCAGAACATTTCGTTAGTACGGTTGGAAAGCGTAGAAACGAAAAACAGATTGAAAATTACGTAAAAAGTCAAGGCAAAGAGTATTCTCATATTCATCGCGGTATTTCATTTTATGGTTTTTAATATTAATTTTAGTTAAAATTTTAACAATAAAGTTATTGTGTTCATTTGAAATTTTAAAACCAATTCTTCGCTTGGCACTTTGCTTGGCGCATATTCTTGGTTCTATGCTTTCTGCTTTGTTTCAAACATAAAAGAATTTTCTTTGATATTTCGTTATGAGATACAGCTTTTTCCACGCAAATACTTTCATTCTGATTATGTCATGTGGCTGCCAATTTCAAGATGATGGTGTGCATGAATATAATCTCATATCTTACACTCAACAAATTCATTGCTTCCGAGAGATCTGTGCCAATAAATGTTTGGTTTGCTATTTTTCCCAGTTAATATTTCAACGTTATTTCCTGAATACGTTTTCGAAAAGCTTATTCCCCCTGTTGGAAACTCTAATTCATAAATGATTGTGAAACTTTCTCCAGCTTTAAGACCAATACCATTTATTACGCAAAGATCTTTTATTACTGTTATTTCATTGTGTTTTATGATTTTTTTTAAAGTTTCAGTTGTTTCGTAGTAAAAAACGTAAGCCTCGTTGTTTACTTCAATTTCAAACGGAAACTTAACAAAATCCTTGCCACGCTTTTTATTGGTAATAAGACACTCATAAATATCCATAAGACGGTTGGGATCACCATTTTTTATTTTTTCTCTAGATATTCTACGATTGTCGAGTTCACACAAACGAAAATCAAGTTCACGATAAAACTCTTTATCAAGGAGATTATTAGGTTTGCTTGCGATAAATTCTGACATTTCAGTTTCGTCTCCGAATTTTTTTTATGCATGCTAATCACATCCTATAAGGTTTAAATTTGTTCTAAGACTACAAACTAAAAATCCAACTCTTATCAAAAATACAAAAATTTACATTTTTAAAATTCGATTTAGCAAAATTTTAATAAATCGTAGTTTCTTAGGAACAAACTTAATGTATATTAAAATATTCTCAGTGTCAAGTAATTTTAAAATTTTGAAGTGATTGAATATGATAAAACAAAAAACAAATTTTAATTTAATTCGAAATTTAAAAAAGGTCATAAAATTTAATAAAAAATTATATGCATAAAATTCAAAAATAGAAATTGAAAAAAGCAAAGTAACTAAAAAAATAGTTGATTTAGATAAACTATTGTGACTAAAAAATCAAATTTAAATTTGATGTTGTGTTAAACAGAAAGAATATGAAAAGCATATATTTACTTTAAATGGCATAAATTCTTATATTTCTAAGTATATTCCACTTTTGTAGTATTAAAAGAAGTGTTTTTTGTTATTTATATGCCTTTAAATTAACTTTTGCAGGTAGCTCTTATACAAACCAAACTGTTTTCACACCAAAAAATCTGCTTTTCATGTTGATTTTATTAAATTTGGACAATCTTATTTTTTTAGTACGAATGTTGTTAGCGTACAAATTTTTATGGGACCTTTTAAAAATTGTGTTTTTTGTAAAAAATGTTTGTATTATTAACGTTTTTTATTATTTTTTATAAACAATTTATAATATCATATTGTTGAATTTAAATAAATAAGTCAAGTGAAATTTAGAATAAATTAATATTAAATTTAAAATTATGTTAATTATTGATAAAAATTTAAAAATATAATGCAGTTAAAATTGTAAATAATTTTATCTGAAAGTGATTTTATATGAGTAAAGTGACTATCTAAAATATAAATGGTTTAGAAAATTTGGATTTATTAGAAGACCACAGCATAAACAAATGTTTAAACCAATTCAAAAATTTAAGTAATGAAAGTGGTCCATTTAATAGTTTTAGAAGAATATATAATGAATTAAAAAAGAACGTTTTTTTTCTACTGAAAAAGACCCAGAAATTGCACATTATATATGTAACTTAAAACATTGTAACTATAAAACATGCCCTCCAAACGAATTTAACAAAAATAAAAACAAAATTATTGAAATTTTAGATAAAATTTCGGAAAAATTAAACAGGTATGAAGAGAAACCAAATAAAAAATTTTTTTATGACTTGACTGTTAGAAGGGTAAAATTTAAAAAAGTATTTTTGGATTTGATAACTAAAGCAAAAGATGATCTCATGAAAAAATATAAATGTGCTGAATTTGAAGTACAAACATTTGAAAAATATTCTAAGCTAGTAGATAGCCTCGACCAATATATAGTTTCTAAAACGGCATTTATATACATCAAAATGATAGTACGGTAAACAGCATTTTTCAACGTGCCAAATGGGGGCTGCTTATTAATGGGGGGAATATTTGCTAATAATAGGTGGCGTGAAAATAAAGGTAATTATGCATACAATGTGGTATCAACTTACTATAACGACTTAATTGATAGATATGAAAAAATTCGGTGTGATATAGAAAAAGTTTTTGAAGATTATAAAAGTAAATATAATGAAGGAGAATTTGGAAATTTAAAATTTCTTTTAATCTCTGAATTAAAAAAAATAGAGTGTGACTTTAAAAATAGGAATATAGCCATACCTAAAAATTGGGTTAATAAATGATGAAATTTAAGTGTCTTAAAATTAAATTCTAATTAATAATTTAGAGCTATGTTATATCCAGGTTTCCCAATAAATGATCAAGCGATTACTGTGGTTATGAATACTGTGCTTGACCGAAACAAACATATTCGTAAATTTTTGAATTCTAGAGAAGGTGCACAATTCGCAAATAAAATTATATAATTATCAAAATAGTGTTAAATCATATAAAAATGTAGTAGAAAAAATTTACACTATTCAAAAAAATTTTAAAATATTTTTGGAATTAGTAAATCAAAACATCGATAATAACTTTGTTACAACAAATATTTTTATTTTCATCTTTCAAGGTATTTTGAAATACTATGTATTCGTAGTTTTTAAAATTGTAATCTTTATCTAAAAAATGAATAATTTTATATTTTCATTTCATTTTTAAAATTTGTAAATTTAAATTTTTTACAAATTAAGTAGATATAAACAAAAAATACTCTTTATTTTTTATATAATAATTTTTTTAAATTGTATAAAACTATTATTATACTCGACTTATATATTTTAATTAGTGTATAAAATATATAAAATATGAAAATGAAAGGAGTTGAGTAAGATTCTGGCTTGAGATATTAAGTTAGAATCTAAGAATCATGGCAGAATATTTAGCCCCCGGCGTATATGTTGAAGAGTTTGATAGCGGCCCTATGCCAATGCAAGGTGTAGGAACTAGCACTGCAGGGTTCATAGGAGTTGCTGAAAAAGGCACATCTGTAGGTACACCCAAATTAGTAATAAGTTTCGCTGATTTCACTAGAAAATTTGGCGGATATTTACAAAAAAATGAGTTTGGTGATTATAGATATTTAGCATATGCTGTAAATAACTTTTTTGTAAATGGTGGAACTAAAGCATATGTTATAAGGGTTTTACCGTCAGATGCCACTGTTTCTAAAGGTGTCTGTCTAGAGGGTAAAGAAGAAATTATAGACATTAAATCTAAAAATCCTGGAAAATGGGGAAATAATATAAATATTTATTTTGAAGCTACTAGTGACACTAAAACCCCAATTTTAAAGAATTTAGAAAATGGTAAATATAAATTAAAAAGTAGTATAGGATTCACTGTAGGAGATGTAGTAGTTTTGGATAATGCTGGAAATCTCCAGTATAACATGGTTACTTTAATTTCTAAAGATAACGTTGTTGACTTCGAAAAACCTTTTGAAGGTGAAGTTGTTGATGCTAATTTAGTCCCTAAAATTTTCTTAAAAACTTGTGAACTAAACATTGAGGTAGCATATGGAGAAAACGTAGAAAAATTTGAAAATGTTTCTTTCAATACTGATTCTCCAAATTTTTTAGAAAAAAAATTATCTAGATCAGAATTTATTGATATAAATGTGAAAATAGAAAAATCAGTTACTGCACCAATAGAAGTAGTAAGACAAATTTTTGGTGGTGAAGGTAATAAAATATGTATATCTCTGAAAGGCGGAAATAATGGGTCATCTGCAAATTTAACAGATGGGGATTTTATCGGAAAAGATGAGGGTCCAGGTGCTAGAACCGGTATACAAGCTTTTTTGGATAATTCAGATGTAAATTTAATGATAATTCCTGGTGTGACTAGCCCAAATGTTCAGCTTTCTTTAATTCAACATTGTGAAAACTTAGGAAGCAGGTTTGCAATTTTAGATATGCCTCTGAAAAATAAAATAATTTCTGATATATTAGCACATAAAGAAATGATTGATAGTGATTATTGCGCTTTATATCACCCTTGGATACGAACTTATGACCCGCTAGATAAAGCAGATATGTTTATGCCGCCTTCAGGTTCTGTAGCTGGAATATATGCAAGGTGCGATAGTGCCAGAGGAGTTCACAAAGCTCCAGCTAATGAGATAGTTTCAAATTGCACTGGATTATCAGTTGGTTATAATTCTACAGAACAAGGATTATTAAATCCAAAGGGAGTGAATTTAATAAGAAAATTCCCTGGAGCTGGTATACGTGTTTGGGGTGCAAGAACGGCTAGTTCTAAGCCTTTATGGAAATATATAAACGTAAGAAGGCTGTTTATATTTTTAGAAGAGTCTATTAAAGCAAATACTAATTGGGTTGTTTTTGAGCCCAACGACGCCGCTTTATGGGCTAGAGTGGGAAGAACTATTGAATTGTTTTTAGAAGGTATATGGAAAACTGGTGCATTGGTTGGGGGCTCTCCAGGAGAAGGTTTTTTTGTAGACATAGGTCCAAATACTATGACTAAGGATGACATAGACAACGGAAGATTAATTTGTGTAATTGGGGTGGCACCCGTAAAGCCCGCCGAATTTGTTATATTCAGAATTACACAAAAAACCGGGGAATAATTTTAGAGTCAAAATATAATAATAAAAATAAAAAGGATTTGATTGTTTATGGCAGTAGATGGTACATTGAAAGCTGGAACTGATACTGATTTTGGAAAAGGACTTGGTGTGAGTGATACATTAGAAACTTTTGGTGGACCTGTAGGAACAGGAGAAGAGTTAGCATATCCTATTAGGGGTTTTAGATATGTTGTAGACTTTGAGGGCTTAGGGATAGCTTCTTTTAAGAGCGTAGAAGGATTTAGTAGTATTGACCTTGAAAACACGACATACAGAGAAGGATGTTTTGGAAGATTAACAATGAGGAAACTTCCTGGTCTTGCGAGTTATAGTGATATTACTCTGACAAAAGGTTTGTACAACAGTGGAAATTTATATAATTATTTTACACAATTTTTGAACGGACAAATGAACACTCCGACGGAAATAGTTACTATTAAAATTTATAATACAGCAGGTACCGCTGTAGCAGCTCAATGGGAAGTTATGAATGTCTGGCCGATACACTATGATGCTGGTTCTTTAAACGCTGATAGTTCTGAAATATTAATAGAAACTTTAAATTTGGCAAATGAGGGTGTTAGGAGAGTTGCACCTACTTAAATTATTAATTAACAGCTGAGTTTTTCATTTTCAGCTATTTATCCTTTCGAATGATAATTTTCAGTTCAATTATTAGAACGTCCAAAAACAAAAAAATGATAAAATAAACAAATAAATAAGTATGAAAAATTACAAAAACAAGAAGACCAAAATTTCAAATTAATCACAGGCGTCACAAGAGCGGTATTCGAAAAAATGCTGAAAATCTTAAAAGAAGATTATCAATCGACACACAGAAAAGGTGAGAGGAAGGGACTTTCAGTTGAATTCAGATTAACAATGGCACTTGAATATTGGCTAGGATACAGAAGTATGCGTCATATGGTTTTGGATTATGAAGTACCAAAATGCAAATATATAATTTGGGTGAAAGATGTGCTGAAACGGTCAGAAGAGTTCAAAATTTAAAAAACGTTTTAAACCCGATAATACTGAAAAAAATAATTTTGAAATGTTACTCTTAGATATTGAAGAACAGCTAATTGAGATGCCGAAGTACAAACAAAAAGTATCATACTCAAGTAAAAAAAGAGGCACATAACAAAATATCAAATTTTAGCCAATGCAAAAACACGTGAAATACTTTATGTTTTTAATGCAATCGGCGAAACACACGATTTCGTAATATTTAAAAATTCTTTAACTAAAATACTCGGGAAAGAAGCTAAAATTTATGTAGATAGGGGTATCACAGAAACAAAGGAAAAATAGGTTTACTCAAGGTCGAATTAATTGCTAGTTTGTATAATCATAGGTTGGGCTTTGAGTTTAGAAACAGGTCTATTTAAGAAAATTTTCAGAACCAGATCTTTATAATTGTGATGATTCTTCTAAAACAAAATAACCACAACTTCCTGCTTTTCCATGGTTAAAAGTCCGAGCAAATATCAATTTAGAATTTTTCGCTCTAAGATAACAGAGTTCCGTATAATCGCCATTTACTATTCCTTTATGAATAAAAATTTTACCATCCTTTGTTCTTATTTTTTCATTGTATAAAACATAGGCATAACGCATAATTAAGGTATTTATATACTCGTAAGAATAAACCATATACCGACAAAACCTCTGCATAGCTACCACTATTTATTACTGTCTCCATAACCAAAAAATTCGATGTAATGAGAATTTTTTTCATGATTGTCTTAATAAGTCCCCCCTTTTTTACTGATTTTGTTAAGATCTCCTTTTCTTACACAATGAATAGGATAATTAGCGTATGAAACTGATATATAGTAAATATTTGGGTTTGCTTTAGGATCAAAACCATACGAGACATAAAATATCTGACATCTCAATGACAAATCTAGGCTCTGCTAATTTTTTGTCATTATCATCTTTGCTGGTTGAATGAACCTTACGAATTTCAAATTCTGCGTCTTGATATTCTGATTTAACTTTTTTCAGGTCTTCTTCAGCTTCTTTCTCATTATCATAAAATTTAACATGGGAGTACTGATAGCCTTTGTAACCTAAATAACTTCCAGCTCCTCCTAGCAACGATATTAAACCAATAAGTACACTTTTTTTTAGAATTAACCTTTACCCACTCTAAAATTCCATGTGGTTTGGTATCCACTGCTCTAAAATTACAACCTACGAAACTTAAACCCAAAGCTAAATTTACTGCCAAAATTTTATTTATTTTTTTGTTAAACAATATTTTCCTCCTCCACTTTTTTACTGATCATCATAATTTAAACTAATTTCTATGACGATATTTTGTTATTATAGTATTTTTTTTACAAATGTCAACATTTTTTATTTATTAAGTAACTAAAGTTATTATATGGTTCTGCTTCTTAAATTTAGGATTGTTCTTTCAAAACAAAAAATATACCATGTAGACCACAAGCCCTTAAATGTTTGACATTTTTGCTAACTAAAGGATCAAAATTTTTTTCAAAAACAAATACTTTACCATCTTTTGTTTCTATTGTGTTATCGTCTACATAAAATGCATAACAAAGTTCTTCTTTTAATTTATAACTTCCTCCACCAAGAACAAGTACACGCTTGGTAGTATCCTCTATTTCACCAAAAGTATAAAATTCAATGTCATCAGAAATTTTTTCAGAATTGTTTTCAAGAGTTTCTTTTTTATTATATTTTTCAAGATCTCCTTCTCTTATATATATAATATTATCAGCTACTATATAATAAATATTTAGATTTTTTTTAGGACAAAAATCAGGTGCGGCATAAAATATTTGACCATTTTTTGATATTATTATATTTCTCTCACCACATTTTGCACTAATAGCAAATCTATCACCATCCTTATGATCAGTATCTTTACTGGTTGAATGAACCTTACGAATTTCAAATTCTGCGCTTTGATATTCTGATTTAACTTTTTTCAGATCTTCTTCAGCTTCTTTCTCATTATCATAAAATTTAACATGGGAGTACTGATAGCCTTTGTAACCTAAATAACTTCCAGCTCCTCCTAGCAACGATATTAAACCAATAAGTACACTTTTTTTAGAATTAACCTTTACCCACTCTAAAATTCCATGTGGTTTGGTATCCACTGCTCTAAAATTACAACCTACGAAACTTAAACCCAAAGCTAAATTTACTGCCAAAATTTTATTTATTTTTTTGTTAAACAATATTTTCTTCCTCCACTTTTTTATTGATCATCATAATTTAAACTAATTTCTATGATGATATTTTATTATTATAGTATTTTTTTTACAAATGTCAACATTTTTTATTGATTTATTAACTAAAGCTATTATTAAAGCATATATAACTTAAGGAAAGCAAAATAAACAGCTTGAGTTTTTTATTTTCAGCTATTTATTGTTTTAATTTGATGAAATTAAAGAATTGAAAATAAAAAAATCTGGTATTATAAAAGCATCTAAATCCAAAATTTAATCAAAAGTTTTCGATGTAAAATTTATCGATGCCACAGAAAATACAAAACGCCATTTGTAACTGATATTCTTCGGTATTTAATTTTTTAGCTTCTTCTGGATTTGACAAAAATCCACATTCTACTATTACAGATGGAATTTCATTGTTTCTTAGCATAAAAATACTCTCACCAGTAGCTCTCAACTCTCTAAAGTTTTCTGGTTGTAAACGTTTAATTATACTTTCTCTTATGTTACTTGCTAAACTTTCACTTTTTTCATTCTTTGTAGAGTGAAAAACCTGAGTCCCGTGGTATTTTTCGTTTGGAAATTTATTTTGGTGTATGCTTACAAAAATATTGTTATAATCGGTGTTTTCTTTTATTATTTTTTTTCTGTTTTTTAAATCTGAAGCTTTCTTTTTTTTTAAAGTTGTTGAATCTTTATCATAAATAGCTTTATCATTTTCTCTTATCATTAAAACATCATATCCGATTAAACTTAGTAAGTCTTTTAATTTTAAAGCAATAGAAAGGTTTATATTTTTTTCAGTTATATTATCATGGCCAACTGCACCACCATCTTCGCCACCATGACCTGCATCGATTATTATAGTTTTTTTATCTTCAATATTAGAAGAGTTTACATGTTTTATCATTTTTGCAAAGATAAAATATACTAAAATTAATAAAATTATGGTTATGCACATTATAGTGACAAAATAAAAAACCGTGTTTTTTTTTATGTACTGTATTATTTTCATATTATTCCCCTGATTAATTTTTAAATATATTTTTAAAAAAATTTGTTTTTTTTCTTTTTTTAAAAATAGGATTGTAGTTTACCAATATAGTATCATCTCCGATTACTCTTATGTCTTTCCAGTCAATGATAATATCATCTCCTCGTCCAAATAAACCAAAAAATTTTAATTTTCCTTGTATTACTATAGCTACTAATTTCGCGTACAAAATATCTAATTCCACATCGTTTACGCATCCTATTCTAGAACCATCTTTTATATTTATAACTTCTTTGTTTTTCATATCTACAATTCTGCATAACAATACTTTTTCACCGCTAAAATTATTTATAATGTAATTTTATGTTTTGATTTTTTCAAATATTCTAAATAAAGAATATTTGATCATATCTCAGAATATTCTTTTGTACCAAAAATCTTTTAGCTAATTAAGTGTTTCCTTCCAATTATGTGAGTCTAATATAAAAAAGTAAATAATATCAAGTATGAATAAAAAACCACGTAAACCTCAATACAAAAATTTAATTTACTGATTTTTTTAAAATTTAAAACTATTTCACTCACAATTTTACTCTAAATCTAAGATATCTTCTTCTGGTATACAAGCAACAGCTACAACTTTGTTATCTTCTGAAGTTCTCATTATTTTGACTCCCTTGGAAGGTCTCGCACAAATTCTCACAGTATCTGCTTTAATTCTTATTATTATTCCTTCTGAAGAGATAACTATTATGTCATCAGTCTCTACATTTACTGAATTTATAGACGCAACATCACCATATTTTTCCACATGATAGTTTATAGTTCCTTGTCCGCCTCTCGCTTGTACTCTATAATTATCAACTTCTGAAATTCTTCCATAACCAGTTTCTGAAACTGTCAAAACCTTAGTATTTTCAGTTATTACTAACAAACCAGCTAAGCAGTCACATGACTTTTTAAGAGTTATAGCTTTTACACCACGTGCGGTTCTGCCTACACATCTTATATCTGTCTCCTTACATCTTATGGATTTACCTTTTTTAGTAGCTAAAATTAATTCTTGCTCACCATTTGTAAGTCTCACCCAATTTAATACATCACCTTCGTCTAAGTCTAAAGCTATAATTCCAGTCTTCCTGACATGAGAAAAATTTATTAAACTTGTGCGTTTTATAACTCCAAATTTGGTTAACATCACTAAATATTTATTTTTTTCAAATTCTGTAATTTTTAGCACAGAAGTAATTTTTTCTTCAGAAATTAACGGTAACAAATTTGCTATGTTTAGTCCACGTGACGCTCTTGAACATTCAGGAACTTCGTAAGCCTTTATAGTATAAACTCTACCTTTATCCGTAAAAAACATTAAATAATCATGAGTATTTGTGATAAACATTTCATTTACTATATCTTCATCACGACGAGTCATTCCTGAAATTCCTCTACCACCTCTGTGCTGAATCTTGTAAGAATCCATTTTTTGTCTTTTAATATATCCCAAAGTAGTTACAGTCAAAACACAATCTTCTTCTGGAATCAAATCTTCTGTACTTACTTCTCCAGCAGCGTTTACAATTTCAGTTCTTCTAACATCTAAAAATTTGTCTTTTATTTCTAGCATTTCTTTTTTTATTAAATTTAACAATTCTTGTCTATCTAACAAAACATCTTTTAAATTAATTATTTTTTCAGATAATGAAATCAATTCTTTTTCTGTTTTATCTTGTTCTATTTTGGTTAATTTACTCAAAGGCATTTGAATAATAGCCTGAGTTTGAACGTCTTTCAAACCAAACTCTTCAGATAATTTTAATTTTCCTTCATGGCTTGAATTCACAGATTTCAATATTTCTATAACTTTATCTATAGAATTCAAAGCTACTTCTAAACCTTTTAAAATATAAGCTCTTTCTTCCGCTTTTTTCAGTTCAAACTTGGTTCTTCTAGTTAAAACTTCTACTTGAAAATTTATGTAATGTTGTAAAATTTGTTTTAAATTTAAAATTTTAGGTTCGCCATTTACAATAGACAGCATTATGACACCAAAAGTTACTTGCAATTGAGAAAAATTATACAATTGATTTAAAATTAAACTCGGAGAAGCATCTCTTTTTAATAATATTTCTATGTGCATTCCATTTCTATCAGAATGATCTTCTATATTTGAAATACCTTCTATTCTTTTTTCTTTTATTAAATCAGCAATATTTTCTATTAATTTTGCTTTATTTACTTGATATGGTAACTCGGTGACTATTATGAAATTTCTGTTACTTTTTTCTATAATTTCAGCTTTAGCTCTTAAAATTATTTTCCCGCGTCCTGTGTTGTAAGCTGATTCTATGCCCAGTTTTCCCATTATAATGCCACCAGTTGGAAAATCTGGGCCTTTTATATATTTCATTAAATCTATCAATTCAGCTTCAGGGTTATCTATCAAATAACAAACTGTATTTATTATTTCTTCTAAATTGTGAGGTGGGATATTAGTTGCCATTCCAACTGCTATACCAGTAGAGCCATTTACTAATAAATTAGGATATCTAGATGGCAAAACTATAGGTTCTTTCAATCTGTCATCATAATTTGGAATATAATCTACAGTGTCTTTGTCAATATCTGTGAGCATTTCGACGGCTATTTTGCTCATTCTAGATTCTGTATATCTATAAGCAGCTGCTGTATCACCATCTACAGAACCGAAATTTCCATGACCGTCCACCAAAACATATCTCATTGAAAAATTCTGTGCTAATCTAACCAAAGCATCATAAACAGAAGCATCACCATGTGGATGATATCTTCCTAAAACCGAACCAACAGTATCCGCACATTTTCTATAAGCTTTATCTGGACCTAAATTATTTTCAAACAAAGTATATAAAATTCTTCTATGCACTGGCTTAAGTCCATCACGAACGTCAGGTAAAGCTCTTGCAACTATTACTGACATAGAATAGTCTAAAAACGATTTTTTCATTTCTTTGTCTATGTCTACATCTATAATTTTTGAATAATTATTTTCTTCCATATATATTATTTTAGAGCTTTTAAAAAAATAATTCAAACTTTTTTACATTATTTAGAAAATACAAAATTGTATTTCTAAATTTTTAGTAATATCATGAAAATTATAGCTATTATCGAAATATACAGCTTTAATTTTAATATTAAAATTTGTTCACTTAAAATAAAATTCAGTATAATAAAAAAAGTTAGAAAAAATATCTGATTTACATTATAGTTAGATAACAAATTTTTTGATTTTTTTGGATATTATTAACAAATATAACTATAAATTTGACAAATATATTGTTATTTGATACTATTATATCATTGAGTATAAATTTTATGTCTCAAGGAGAGTGAATTTTATGGGGAAAAAAGAAACATCAGTAGAACTCGCATGGAAAGCGCTTGAAAATGAAGGAAATAATAATTATTTTTATAGTGGAATTTTTCGTGTGGGAACAGTTAGGGACCATTTCCAAAATCTTGTGAGTGCAATAAAAGCAAAAAACCGTGAAGATGGTGCTGCATTAAAATTTTATTCAATATGTGTTAAAATTAAGAAAGAGATAGAAAATAAGCAATTCGGCGTTTTAAATTTAAATAAGCAATTAAAAAGACTAAGAATATTTGAGGTAAACTTGTTAGGTCGCTCTCAGGTTTTTAAGAGAAAATTTGCAACGGAATTAAAAAAAATTGCAGAAATTGCAAAAAATAATCCTGATGATAATGAAAAAGGCGTAATTTTAAAGATTATTAAGGCTAATATCAATAATAAACTAACCGCGGCTTTTAAAACCAAAATATGGAATGAAAAATTGGAAAATAAAGAAAAAACAACTTCAACAAAGACATTAAAGTCGATAATAGAAAAACTAGTCGAAATGTTGAAGGCAGGATCGAATCCAATAGTTAAAACAGAACAGCTCGATAAAATAATAGGACTTCTTGACGCTCTTAAAGGCCCAGAAAAAAGTATAAATAAAATTAAGAAAGTATTTTCTTGTGTGAAAGATTATTGTATACCAGGTTCTAGAAAAACTTTACACCCAATATCATCATAATTACTAAATTAATAGCCAAAATCGTATTTTGAATATATTTTTTAGAAATCATTTGGTATTATTTTTATAATATGGTATAAAAATTTTTGGTTACTAAGCGTTTCAAGAAAGTTCACTATAATAAATTTAATTTTATTATATGAATTAGCTTTTCAAATTTTGTCTATTTTCTCTTGTTTCTTTAATATTATCTCTCTTTTAGGTGTTTTTTCAAAAATCAAAGTTGATTAGTTACAATTTTGTAAAACAACAATTTAACACAAAAATTAAATGCCAGAACTCGGTGCAATTTTTCCTTTTTTTAAAATTTTAATATATTTTAAAGAAAATAATATTACGCTATAAATAACATAAAATAATTTTGTTTTTATATCTAATTTAATCTCAAAATAATTTTTTTTGCTTAAAAAATCCGGAAAAATATCTATGTTAATATTTTTTATATAACAAATAGAATTTATAAGTGATACACTTGGATACACGACAGAACATGCTTGCCCATATTTTACAGAAATATCTAAAGCATCTTCTCCTGAAATACACAAAACTAATTTAAATTCTTTTATCTTGGTTTTTTTTAATATTTTCTTAGTAAATTTAGAAATTAAAGTCAATACTTTTCGAGCAAACTTAAAAAGATATAATACACCGTTTTTTTTAATAATATCTGAAATAGAAATAATATTATTCTTTTTATCAGTCTTTTGTTTTTTGGATTTAGAACCAATTTTTATCTTTTTTGAAATCAAGTTGACACTAAAACCTAAAAAAGTTAACTTTACACTCAAACTTTTTTTATACTCTATAATTAAACCCAGAGGTAAAAAAAGTACTAAAAAAATCAAAACTACTATTATTAAAAACACAACTAAAAAAATACTTATTTTTCTTTTTCCTTACTAAATTTTTTAGTTAAACTAACAAGTTACATAGTTCCAAAAACACACACAACCATACAATTTACTATTCTTTCCATGCTACTACAATTATTGATTAGATGTCAAATCTATTTTTTCATATACTTTTTTAAAATAAATTGTTTTGGCAGTGCGTTTTTAATCTATTTAGTATTTTTATAGTAAATTTACTTCAAAATTAATATTTATGCATTCAAAGGAACGTCTAAATTTAAATCTGATTCTTGTTCTTCTGTAACTTGTGTTTCTCCAATGAAATTTTGATAGTTAATTCCAAAAAATTCAATTAATTCTCCTAAATGTCTGAATTGCTGTAATTGACTTTGAGTTACATCGTTTCTATTTGTATCTCTTAAAAAAATATTATAAGCAATATTAGGATTTAAATTTAATAAAGATACATCTGTTCTAGTTAAATCAAGCAATCTATTTATTATGTCTTGTATTGTAGCAAAATCATCATGGTTAACTACACTGGACTCCTTAATTTCGTCAAATTCAAATTTAATATTTTCTTGTTTGTACTGCATAGAGACATGTTTTTCTATGAGTTTGTTTGTGTACTTAATTTTATCGTTTAAAATGAATTTTATAAAATCACCGCTTATTTCAGCTATAACATCATTTGCACCTCTAGCACCTTTGTTCATTTTGTAAATTGATTCAGATGCTAATATTAAATCATTTTCATCATATTTCAAGTCAATATTGTATGTAAATTTCATATAAATTACAAAATTTATAACAAGTTTAGTTAAAATTTGATTTAACGACTCAACACTTAATTTTTCAAATTCTACAATGTGCATTCTATTTATTAAAGATTTACTTCTGCCAGGTACAAAAGTGATAGAACTATCTCCATAAGCTTCTGCTATAAGCATTTCTACTTTTTCTTTAGGCATGTACTGCATCATCTGTATAGCCATTTCCTCATTTGATGCTTCTCCTCTTTGAATCAAAAGTCTAGATGCTGGACCTTCTTTAAATAAGCTCTCACTTGCTTCATTAGAAATAAAAACTATTACACTTTTTGGAATACGAATCACACGGTAACTTCCATCAAGCATTCTAATTTTAATGGTACCTGAGTCTCTTGCGTCTCGCGCAGCTTCTAAAAGTGTAGGATCATCTATTTTGTCTATTTCGTCAAAGATAAAAACAGAGTCAGGATTCATAAGAAATTGATGTCCAAATCGATTGCCCTCATAAAACACCTGGTCTGCAGCTGTAAGATTACTATTCTTATCTATTAATGAAGGCGTAAATATGTTATCCGGAGAAACCCCATGACCAAAAAGAGCCCAAGAAAGTGCTTCAATAGTACTAGATTTTCCATTTCCTGATGGTCCATAAAGGTAAATAAGTGCGCAATTTACTATGGATTTCTTTAAATGGTCTCCTTCATTCCAAAGTGAAATATTACCAGAAATATACCTAGTTATACTTTCAATTGCACGGCCTTGACCTATTATTTGCAAATTTAGAGATTTCGATAGATTTTCAAATACTAAAATCGGATTGTTTCCTAACTTACGCCTATCATATAAAAATACTTTTTTAATTTTAATAAAACCTTTTTCAAAAAAATCTACGAAACTATTAAAAGTTTTTCCCGCGAATTTTCGAGCTAATCCTATGATAGCGATGTTAATAGCGAATCCACTTAATAATGCCAAAGGCATAATTCCAACAGTAAAACTGTTTATTGCAATCTTACTTCTGATTTCTGCCATCTCTTCAAAAGATCTTCCTATAACATCCATAAAGGCGACCCTACCAAACCAGTTTATAATATTGGATCTTGCAAGTTCATCTTTAAAGAAATATTCCATAATAGCTTTATGTATTACTCCAATATCTGCTGTATTATCATCCATATTATCCATTTCAGTTATATCAATATAACTTGAAAGAACTAATTTTCTATCGTAATTTTCGTCCGGATCATTATGATTTTGTCTTGCGGAAAATATGTTAAAATGTATTCTCCAGTCAGTAATTGTTTCATTATTACCAATATTTTTTATTTCTTCAACTTTGTTTTTTAAAGTATCAGGCCACTTAACTTCCCATGGTGGTTTATAATGTATAGTTTTTTTACCGAAAAAAGCAAAACAATTAAAATTATTCTTAAAACCTATGTACTCCAATATTGGTGTACTGGTTAATAAAGATCCACATAATACCTTAGCAACAATTTTATTAACTCTTTTTCTATTAATTAATAGCATATTCCCTCTTTTTTATTTAAAAAAATAAATTTTTTTCATGATTTATATTTTACTATGCTTTTTTTTATTATGTAACACAATCTTAAGTATAATTGTTACAGTAACATACTTTAATTTAAATGTAAATAAAATAGGTGTATTAATAATTATTAAATTTTTTTAAAATTTTTGACTCAAATCAATATTTGAAAACCGATTTTCCAAAAAATTCACATATTTTAAGTTTTAGGAATATATTAGGTTAGAAACTAAAAATAAATTTTAAATAAAAAGGTGATAAATTTGTATTGGAAATGTAAACAGATTGAGATTTCAGCAATAATGTTTGCGTCAGGACTTATTTTATCATTCATACTTCCTGATAAATTTATTTTAATTTTAGTTTCTTTGGTGATAATATTTTTATCTTTATATATAATAAAATCTGGGGGGTAGAATGAAAGTAATTATCATAGAAAAATCAAAATTTTTGAGTTTTTTGCTAAGAAAAATCTTTAGGATAAAAAAAGAAAATATATAAACATTTAGGCTTTCGGTATACCCTCACGATTAAAAAAAGTGGGGTTTTTTTATTATAAACCGCATGTTCTTTGTCGAAATAGTACAAATTCAACTCAATGCAACCGAAAATTAAGATATATTAATATTTATATGGATTTTAACATAAACATTTTTTATATTTACTTATCATGTGAGAGTTATTTAAAATTTACACATATTGATTTTGCTTGATAATTAATTTAATTAAATTTTAAGATAGGCGTATTTAAATTTTAAATGAAAATAACAAATATTCTAGTAAATTTTTAGATATGTGTTTTGACTGGCTAGAAACTATATGCGGATCTCTAATTTTTGTAATTTTTATTCTGATATATGTGTTTAGAATTGTAAATGTGGATGGTGAATCTATGCAAAATACGCTTCAAAACCACGATAAATTATTTATTTGGGAATGGTATTATACACCGAAAAACGGTGATGTGGTAGTTATTTCTGAAGGAAAAGAGTTAAAACTTCCGTTAGCAAAACGAGTAATTGCTATTGAAAATCAAAAATTAGATATAAATTTTTCAATCGGAGAAGTAAAAGTTAATGGAAGTAAACTAAATGAAGTTTATATAAAAGAGCCTATGATTCGGCCAAGATATACTGCCAAAGACAGAAATGGCGTTTATAAAGTAATTTTAATGGAAGATATTCACATAATAGTTCCAATAGGGTATAATTTCGTTATGGGTGATAATAGAAACAATTCTGATGATAGTAGATTTCCGTATATTAGTTTAATAAAAAATGAGCATATAATTGGGAGAGTTAAGGGCAGATTGTGGCCTGTGGGAAGTATAGGAAAAATTAGGTCTTTAGTATGAGTGATATAAATTGGTTTCCTGGACACATGGCAAAAGCAAAAAGAAAAATTCAAGAAAATTTGAAATTAGTAGATTTAGTATTAGAAGTAATAGATGCTAGAATTCCAATAAGTAGTAAAAATTTAGGTATTGATTTTTATAATAAAATTAAAATTTTGGTTTTAAATAAATATGATATTTCAGATAGTTTAGAAACTCAGAGATGGTTTGAACATTTCAAAAAATTAAATTTAAATCCAATAAAAATAAGTTGTTTTGATAAAAATTTTAATCATTTTTTTGATTTTATTAATGAAGTTTTAAAAGAAAAAATAGATTTTTGGAAAATCAAAGGTATTAAAAAAAAAGCAAAAATTATGGTTGTCGGTATTCCAAATGTTGGAAAATCTTTTTTTATTAATAGGTTGACCAAAAAAAATGTAGCAAAAGTTGAAAACAAACCAGGCGTTACAAAAAAAAATCAATGGTTCGCTTTAGGAAAAAATTTTGAAATATTGGACACACCTGGAGTTTTATGGCCAAAACTTGAAAATGAAATTGGTGAAAATCTTGCTATTTGTGGTAGCATTAAAAATAGTTTTTTGGATATTGAAAATTTAGCCTGTAAATTACTAGATAAGTTAAAGAATAAATATTTTGAAAATCTAATTAAAAAATATGATTTAAAATTAGAAAAAAGTTTTTTGGATTCTTATGATTTCTTAGAGTACATAGGCGAAAATAAAAAAATTTTTATGTCAGGTGAAAATATAGATTTATTAAGGGTTTCTAGGATGATTTTAAATGATTTTAATTCTGGGAAACTTGGAAAAATTTCACTTGAAAGTGTAGATGATTTAAATTATTGATTTATTAAAATTAGAAAAAAATTATATTGAAAAAAATTATAATTATATTTGTGGTGTAGATGAGGTTGGCAGAGGCCCTCTGGCTGGACCAGTTTGTGCATGTGCAGTAATTCTACCTAATAATTTATTAATAGAAGGCATAAAAGACTCTAAAAAATTAAGCCCTAAAAAAAGAGAATACTTTTATGATATTTTATCTAAAAAAGCTATCGATTATAGTATTGAATTTGTATCTGAAAAAGAAATAGATAACATAAACATTTTAAAAGCAACACTTTTAGCAATGAAAAAAGCTGTAAATTCTCTAAAAATAACACCAGATGTTGTTTTAATAGATGGAAATATTGCACCAGATTTGAATTTGGAAACAAAAACTGTTATAAAAGGTGATACTTTGTCTATTAGTATTGCTTGTGCTTCTATCCTGGCTAAGGTGACTCGTGACAAATTGATGATTGAGCTGTCTAAAAAATATCCTAAATATGGATTCGAAAATAACAAAGGTTACGGAACTAAACTTCATATCGAAAACATTAAAAAATATGGGTTATGTGAAATTCATAGAAAAAGTTTTGTTGGCAAAATATTTAATTGTGACTCAAAATAGATTAAATTCTATAAATCATAGTGTTATTATTTCGAGCCAAAATATTTGATTTGGCGCTGTTTTTTTGTTTTCAAATATATAGTCATGGTTCATGATCTGAATATGTTTTTAGCTGTTACTGCATTTTTTTGAAACCAACTGTATTCGAACCAAATTTCGTTGCTATTTGCTGTCATTTTTAATACTTTTTTTAGAATATTAGGTTAATATGATTTGTAAATATAGTTTTAAATAAAATTTTTTCTGCTACAATCAGTATTGTCACATACATATTGTCTGTTTTCGTGTTTTATTTTTTCCATTTTTTGAATTTTTAAACTAAAAAATGTAAATGCTAATTTTATAATCTTAAAATAAAGTTGGTTTTTTTATATGAAAAAAAAGATAATTATATTTTTCAGTATTTTAATGTTTATAATATGTTTTTTAATTATTTCTCTTGAAAATAATTCTAATTTATCTAGTACTGCTAATGCGGCAAATTTTCAGCAAAGCTATAATTTAAAAATAGCGAATGTAAGAGGTAATATTTATGATTGTAATTTTGTATCTATGGTGAATAAAAAAAAGAAAATTGTAGCTTCTATTATCCCTAGTATTGAAACACTTAATAAAATTTCTGAAGTTATGCCAGAAAATAAAAATATTAATTTGTTAGAAATTTTTTCTGGAAATATGCCGTTTATTTTAGAAATAACTAAAAAGGTAAAAAGTAAAGATATAGAATGTTTTGAAATACCAATTAGATATTCAGGAATTACCAGAGCCTCACATATTATAGGATATTTGTCTGGTGATCAAAAAGGTGTGTCAGGAATAGAAAAGTCTTTTGATGAATATTTGCACGATAAAGATGATGATATAAATATTAAATACATAAGAACAGCTTCTAATAAATTATTAATGGGAGGGAAAAACAATATAAAAAATAAAAATTATAAATATTCAAAAGGTGTGGTTTTAAATATAGACAGTAAAATTCAGAATATAGTGGAGGAAGTAGCTGGTAAATATATTTCAGACGGTGTTGTTATAATTTCAGAGGTTCCAAATTGTGAAATACGGGCTTGGGCAAGTTTACCAAATTTTCAACCTCAAAATGTAGCTGAATACTTAAGCGACAAAAAATCTCCTCTGCTAAATAAAGGTTTGTGTCAATTTGATTTAGGCTCTATTTTCAAACTAGTTACAGCTGCTACAGCATTAGAAAATAATATAAACGGAAATGTATCTTTTGAATGTAAAGGTGCTTATAAAGTTGAAAATCATAATTTTAGATGTTACAATGGTGTACCACATGGTGTAACAAACATGGAGAAGGCTATTGCTTATTCTTGTAATGGATATTTTATAAAAATAACAGAAAATATAGATCCAAATTTGTTATTAGAAATGTCAAGAAAATTTGGTCTAGGAAAATCTATAAATCTGGCGCCGTGTATAAATTCCGCAGAAGGTATTTTACCAGAAAATATAGAAAAAACTAATAAAAAATTAACAGCGAATATATCTTTTGGTCAAGGTAAATTATCTGTGTCACCTATACAAGTTGTAGGTTTAATAAATTCAATAGCTTCAGACGGCAAATATTCAGTACCTAAATTAGTAAAAGGATTAGTAGACTCAGGGTTAAATTTTGTCTTACAAAATGAAAATGAAGAATCAGAACAAATCATAAGTTCTCAAACTGCAGAAAAATTAAAAAAATATATGAACAGTTCCATAGAATTTGGTACTAGCAAACGTGGAAAACCAACTAAGGTTACAGCGTTAGCTAAAACTTCTACTGCTCAAACAGGAATGATTAAGGATGGAGAAAAAGTAATTCAGTCTTGGTTTGCAGGATCTATACCATACGAAAATCCAAAATATAATATAGTAATTTTATCAGAAGACACATTATCAGGTGGCGGTGGCAAAACATGCGGACCTGTTTTTAGTGAAATTGCAGATAAGATATATTCATTAAAGCAGTTTTGATTGTTTGTGACATAACTTTCCCGCTCTATAATAAATGGGGGTTTTTATATGAATAATATCTGAAGAATTTAAAAATTTTTATTTATTATAAAATTTTGCGTTATCTTTTAAAAAAATCTTCGTAAAATTAAAATTATATTTAAAAGAATATGGTGAAAAATACAGAATTAAAATTGAATTTGATATTTATGGAATATTTATTGGATAATTCGGCTTTTGATGTTTTTTTATCTAAAATTTCAAATAATTCATTTTCTTATTATATAGTTTGCTTAATATCTTAGGTAAAATACACTCAAAAAGAGTTATTTAAATATGGGAAAAGAAAATGAAGAAAAATTTTTTAAATTGATCAGAAATATTCTTACAAATCTGTTATCTTTAAAAAAGATCTTAAATCTAAAATTTAATATTTTGTTGAATTATTTTGGAAAAAAATTAAAACAGTTAAACATGAAAAAACAGTTTATTAAGTTTAAAAACAAATTTAATATCCGATGATAAATTGTGACAATTAAAAATAATTTAAAAAATGTGTATAGATTTCACAAAATATCTTGACAACAGAAATAAATATGATAATGTATAAACATAAAATTTTGGTGAGGTGTTTTATATGGGATATACGAAATGGAATGATATAATGAGAGATGTTGGCTTAGCTAAACAAAATAGAGATAAAAAAAGAAGGGTACAATTAGAGGATTTTTGGGCAAATTTGGTAGCAAATTTAGTGATGTATTTGAAGCTGCTGAAAAATTTGATAATAGAAGAAAACAAGACAGAAGTGTAGTGGATGAATTTAAAAATAAAATAAGAGAAAAAATGAAAAACGGGGATGATTTTAGTGAACAAGAGAAAAATGAGGCAAAAACTGCATTTGAAAAATATAATGTAGCTATGAAGGCCCAAACTCCGCTTTTAGATAATATGAAAAAAGCAACTAATAGTTATATTGATTCCTCTAATAAAAATAAAACAGGTAAAGAAAATTCGGGACGCAAAAGTGCTGCACAAGATGTATTAAATTATGTGGACAAAACAATTAATAATAGAAAAAAAGATAAAAGTATTGAAAATTTTATGGAAAGTTTAAAACCAAAAGATGCGAAAAAAGAAAGAAATCATATAGTGAACGTATAATGGAAAAACAACACAGAGATGACATGAGGCTTGAAAAAGCATCAAAAAGCATCAAAAAGCGTAGAAAAAGAAGCTGAAAAAGAAGATTTCGATAATTAACTTTGAAATCAAATTAAGCTACATCTTGTTTTGTTTAATTTTTCTCTAATTTTTACTTTATTGAATCTTCCTCTTTTACTATGTAAATGGGTCTACTCTTTGTTTCTAAATAAATTTTAGAAATGTATTGTCCTAAGATCCCTATACAAAACAGTTGAATTCCACCTAAAAAAATAATAGTGCAAATCAAAGTTGGATAACCGCCAACTACTTCGCCCCATACAAGAGTTTTTACGATAATAACACATATAAATATAAAAGCAATAAAGCACAAAATTATTCCTAAAATCGAAGCAATTGCCAAAGGAACTGTTGAAAAAGCTGTTATTCCATCGAGAGAATAAACCAGTAATTTCCAGAAAGACCATTTGCTAGTTCCAGATGCCCTTTTTATATTCTTATAGTCTAGCCATTTTGTTTTGAATCCAACCCAGCTGAAAATGCCTTTTGAAAACCGATTATATTCTTTTAAATTTAAAATAGAATCAACCATTTTTCTGGTCATAAACCTATAATCTCTTGCACCATCTATTATTCCAACTTTTGAAATTTTATTGATTATTTTATAGAACAACCTTGCGAAAAACGATCTTATAGCTGGTTCACCATTACGTGAAGTTCTTCTTGTAGCAACACAGTCATAATTGCTGTTGATTATTAAATCATACATTTTTATTATCAATTCAGGGGGATCTTGTAAATCTACATCTATTAAAACCACATAGTCTCCCAAAGATTTTTTTAATCCTGCATAAATAGCAGATTCTTTTCCAAAATTTCTAGAAAAAGAAACATATTTTACATTTGAATCTTTGTTGCTTATATTTTTTATTAGTTCCAAAGTATTATCTTCTGAACCATCATCAATAAAAATTAATTCAAAATTTATGTAATTTTTTATTTGATTTAAAATTTCTACAATTTTTTCGTAAAACAACAAAATCATTTCCTGTTCGTTGTAACATGGAACAACAATAGATAATAAACTCAAGAATTCACCCCCTTTTAATTTACTATTATATCATAAATTATCTTTATTTTTAAATCTTAAATATTCTTCCAAAATTATGACTGCCACTACTGTATCCAAGATTTTTTTTCTTTTTTTATTTCTGGTATTAGTTTTATTTAAATAATGTAAGGCTAGATTGGTAGTATTTCTTTCGTCCCAAAAAATAATTTTTTTATCAGTAAATTTTTTTAAAATTTCAGAAAATTCTAAAATTTTGTTAACGCTTTTTCCAATAGAACCGTTCATATTTTTGGGCAAACCCACGACTATTAAATCTACAGAATTTTTACTGATTATTTTTGAAATTTTTATAGAAAGTGTTAATTCATTTTTTTCGAAAATTGTTCTCAATGGATAAGCTAAGAGCTCTTGATTATCGCACATGGCCAATCCAGTCCTTGAAGTTCCAAAATCTATAGATAAAATTATCATATTATTATTCTATCAAATTTTAAATTAAATTTAAAATTATTATGTTTTATACATTGATAAATACGCAAAACAATTAAGTAATTTACATATATTTAATTTTAATAATATTATATAATAAAAACACTTCAAGAAAATAATATTAAATTTATTATTAAATTATGAGCATAAAAATTGTCACAGATAGTATGAATAAAATAATAGTATAATAAAATTTAAGGTCAATGGATGGCATAATTGAAAAAATAAAAATATCAAGATTTATTTGTTGCAAAAAAACTTGAAAAATTAAATTACATATACAAAAAACCAGTCAAAAATCTGTGTTTTTAGATAAATAAGCTAATTATATTTATATAAATTCGCGAAAAAACCGCTAAATATTTATTTTAGCGGATGAATCGTAAAAATATTGATAAAAAATAATAGTATGCGCTGTAATGAATGGTTCGTTTCAAAAAATTATTTAAAATAATATTTTTTTTTTCGAATCATATATTTTAGAAGATTTATTATGAAAAGGAGATTTTTTTATAAAAGAGCTCTCTAAAAAGGAAAAAGACTTTTGTTTTCATTTTGTCAACACTGAAAATTTAAAAGAAGCTTGCAATTTAGCTGGTTATAGAAACAATTTTGGTATTTTATTTTTATCAAATGAGTCAATAAAAAAAGAAATAGAAAATTTATATAATGAAAAAAAGAAAAATTTGTTGTATAAGGCATGTATAGGTTACGAAAGATTAGCTTTTGGAAATATAACTGATGCTATAAAATTGCTGTATTTAGAAAAAATAAATTTCGACACTTTAAAAGAAATGGATTTATTTAATATTTCTGAGATAAAAAAACCAAAAGATGGCTCTATGGAAATAAAATTTTTTGATAGAATTAAAGCCTAAAAAAAACTAGAACAGCTAAATTTAAATACTAAAAACGATATTAATAGTTTTTATCGTGCTATTGAAAAAGGTATAAACTCTATAAATAATAAATAAAAACAAAGACATTCAACACAAAACTTACATAGTCCTCTCACAACCAATGTCTAGAGAGTTCATTTTTGTAATATTTTTTGCTTCTCAAGCTTCATAATTAACAAATTTAATTTTATTTGTACAAGTAAAAAATTTTATATGAAAATTTTTTGCCGCTAATTCATGATTAAATTCATAAAACTGTGCACCAATTTATTATTTAAAAAATAATACTTACTTATTTTGTTATTAATTTATGATTCGTTAACTGTCAAAAATCTTAGAAATACAGTAAAAATTAAATATTATCTATTTTATTCATATAGTATATTAAATCTAAAATTTTATTGCTGTAGCCCCATTCATTATCGTACCAGGAAACTAATTTTACAAAATTAGGATTCAACATAATACCAGCTTTGGAGTCAAAAATTGAAGTTCTAGGATCAGAAAAAAAGTCTGAAGAAACAACATTGTCTTCAGTGTAGCCTAATATTCCTAACATATCTTTCTCTGAAGCTTTTTTTATTACTTGACAAATTTCTTCATAATTAGTAAATTTTTCTAGTTTGCAAGTTAAATCCACAACCGAAACGTCCAAAACAGGGACTCTAAAAGACATACCAGTTAGTTTATTTTTTAGTTCCGGTATTACTAAAGCACAGGCTTTTGCTGCACCCGTGGAACTTGGTATTATATTATTAAAACTTGATCTACCACCACGCCAATCTTTCATTGAAGGAGCATCTACAGTTTTTTGAGTATTTGTAACTGCGTGAATAGTCGTCATTAAACCTTCGGATATTTTAAAATTATCATTTATTACTTTTGCCAATGGAGCTAAACAATTTGTAGTACACGAAGCATTTGAAACTATATTCATATTTTTTTCATATTTATTTAAATTTACACCACAAACAAAAGTTGGTGTTTCTTCATCTTTAGCTGGTGCTGAAATTATGACTTTTTTTGCCCCAGATTTAATATGAGAATATGCTAGTTCGCTTGTACAAAATACACCTGTAGATTCTATTATATAATCAGTACCTGTATTACCCCAAGGTATATCACCAGGTTTTTTTTCTGAATAAATATTTATTAATTCATTTTCCACTATAATTTTATTACCATCTAATTTTATATCTTTATTAAAAATACCATGTACACTATCATATTTAAGCATATAAGACATATATTCTGAATTTACAAATGGATCATTAATTCCTATAATTTTAAAATTTTTATTTCCTAAAGCTATCCTTGTAACTAATCTTCCAATTCTTCCAAAGCCATTGATACCAATTCTAATAATATTTAAAACCTCACTTTTATTAATTATATTTATGAAAATACAGTTTATTATATAATAAAAAATTTTTGACTGCTATACCTACATCTCCATCTAAAACAAAACTGCATTCATCACAAACATAAGTTCTTTCGGATGGTAGAAGTTCTGATTTTTTGTTGTAAATTTTAACAAATTTTTTCCCTTATCCTTTAAACGTTTTCAGAAACAGACTCACCAAAGATTTTGATATATCTTTACATATTAATATTTTCTACAACTGCTGCATCGTAAAAATTTGCTATCTTACTTGATTTTTTATGCAGGAAATCTTGATTATTTTTTCGTGTAATCTTGCAACTTTTATATATTAGACCTGTCCAAAAACAAAAAAATGGCAAAATAAACAAATGAATAAGTATGAAAAATTACAAAAATAAGAAGACCAAAATTTCAAATTAATCACATGCGTCACAAAAAAATTATTCGAAAAAATGCTGAAAATCTTAAAGGAAGATTATCAATCAACACACAAAAAAGGTGGAAGAAAGGGACTTTCAGTTGGAACTCAGATTAAAATGGCACTTGAATATTGGCGAGAATACAGAAGTATGCGCTATATGGCTTTAGATTATGAAGTACCAAAATCAACGCTATGCAAATATATAATTTGGGTGGAAGATGTGCTAAGACAATCGAAAAAGTTTAAGATAAAAGAGATTAAAGAACGTTTTAATCCGATAATATTGAAAAAAATAATTTTGAAATATTGCTCTTAGAGGTTGAAGAACAGCCCCGAAGTACAAACAAAAAGTATCATATTCAAGTAAAAAAAAGAGGCACGCAACAAAATATCAAATTTTTCACCGTTTTTTAGGGTTACGGTTGTCGTAGATATCAACTGCTAAATTAGCTTCTTTGTAATCAATACTAATATCAATAATTTCTCCAACAAAAACATCTATCGAATCAGACGGCATCAGATACAAAGAATCAGCCTCTTTAGAACTAGCTTCATCAAAGCTATAAAAATATTTGGATGCTGCTTCTTCTTTTTTTCTAAATTAGAAGTTTTATTACTTTTTTTTACTCTGTACAACATGCTTATGAAGTTTGTGACCACCGCAAATTAAACTTCCCCCACAAACAGTGCTAGAACACGGTAAGTACACTTTTCACAAGATTAAGCTTTAACCACTCTGAAATTCCATGTTGTTTGGTATCTCCACTGCTCTAAAATTACAACCTACAGAATTTAAACTCCAAGATAAACTTTCTGCTAAAATTTTATTTATTCTTTTATTAAACATATCTCCCTTTCCTAAAACTGATTTTTTATGATAATATTTTATGTATTGTAATATGTTTTTTTACAAATATCAACGTTTTCTTATTGATTAATTAACTAAAATTATTATAGAATATATATATAAAAGTAAAATAAAGATCAGAATTATTTATTTTCAGTTATTTATTATTTTAATTAAAATTTTTTTAAAATTGTTAATTTTAATAGCTAAGGAAATCTTACGATTATTTTACCAGTTTAATTGGATATTTCTTTATATTTTTTTGTTTAAATAATAACAATCAAAGGAAACATTATTAAATTTTTCGTAAGTTTTTATATAATCAACATTTGAATTTGGTTCAGGATAAAATCTTGTTGCATAAAAAACATTTCTCTTCCTTTTGCTTCTATAAAAAAATCACCATAATGCCATCCCACAGCACCATATATAAATGTTTTTTCATAATAATAACGTCTAGGTACCATTTGTTCTAATTTCGATAACCTTGCCTAATTGATCTTTTCTGTAATATGTACACTCATTTTTGTACAAAAATCTTCATCGTGTAATTCATTTATATGATGCATTTAATCTGTGTTTTTATTTTTACTCTGTAAATGCTTACAAAATTTGTGGCCACCGTAAACTAAACTTTCCGCCACAAACGGTACTAGAACGGTAAATACACTTTTCACAAGGTTAAGCTTTACCCACTCTGAAATCCCATGTGATTTGGTTTCCACTGCTTTAAAATTGCGACCTACAAAACTTAAACCCAAAGCCAAACTTCCTGCTAAAATTTTATTTATTTTTTATATTAAACAATACTTTCCTCTCCTGCTTTTTTTATTGTTCACCATAATTTAAATTAATTCCTAATAATGATATTCTATTATTATAGTGTGTTTTTTACAAAAATCAACGTTTTTTATTGATTAATTAATTAAAATTATTATAGAATATGTATATAAAAAGGATAAATCTGTTTATCAAAATTTTTAAATTATTATAGATTCATTTGGCCTATTTTGTCCTTAAATTGTTTTGTGATTTCTATTTTTTATAAAACTTCTGTATTATTGAAAGCCAAAATGTTATAATTTAAATGTCCAAGATTATAAAAGTGATTTGATTAAAAATTTTAAATTTAATACTAGGTAAATCTGGGTACGGAAAGACCTATAAAATAAAAAGCATTTTAAAAGAAAAAATTAATTTAGATAACAAAAAAGTTATTTATTTAGTTCCCGAACAGACATCTTTTGATACTGAAAGAGAACTATTGTATTTTTTAGGAGAAAACAATTTTAAATTTGTAGAAGTTTTAAGTTTTACAAGATTATTAGAAAGTGTTTTTAGAAAAGTTGGAAATTTATTTAAAAATAAACTCACTGATAGTTCTAGAAATTTGATTATGAGTATTGCTATTGACAATTTAAAGTCCAATTTGATGGTTTATTCTAAAAGCGATGACATTGATAACATAAATACCATGGTGGATATTTTGAAAGAATTTAAATCTTGTAAAATTTCTTTTAAAAATATAGAAAACATTTGCGAAAAATTAGAAAATGATATTTTTAAGCAGAAAATTTTAGAGACAAAATTGATTTTAGAATGTTACGAAAAATTAGTTTCAGAAAAATTTTCAGATCCTTTAGAAAATTTAAATAGTTTAACAGAATTAATAAATAAATATAAATTATTCAAAAACTATATAATTTTTGTCGATTCTTTTCATGGTTTTACACTGCAACAATTAAATATTTTGGAAATTTTTTTAATTCAGTCTAAAGATATGTATATAACTTTTTGTTCTGATGCAAATTATTTAAATTCTGAAACAACAAACTTATTTTCTAGTGTTTATAAAAATATAAATAATTTAATAAAATTATCTAAAAAAAATAATATAAAAATAAATGAAATTTTGTTAAATAATAGTATTAGGTTTAAAAATTCAGAATTGGTTTTTTTAGAGAAAAATTTCTTTAGTAATATCAAATTTAAATATATTAAAAATTTGAATAATATAGAAATATACAGAGCTTTTGATATTTATGATGAATGTGATTTTATAGCGAGAGAAATAAAAAAATTGGTTTTTAAAAAAAATCATAGATATAAAGATTTTACTGTAATTACTAGAAACATCGAAGAATATAAATTTATTTTAAAAAACACTTTTGAAAATTATAATATAAATTTTTTTATAGACAGTCCTAAAAAATTAACAAATAATAATTTATTAAAACTAGTTTTTTTTGTTTTGAGTATTATAAGATTTAATTTTGATTCTAGTTATATTTTAAAATATTTAAAAACTGGGTTAGTGAATTTAAGTATAGAAGAAGTTTCAAATTTAGAAAATTATATTTTACTTTGGGATATTAATGGAAATGATTGGCTAAAAGATTTTTATCAGAATCCAAATGGCTTTTCTGAAAAATTTGAAAATTCAGATAAAGAATTTTTGGAAAATTTAAATATTTTAAGAGAAAAAATTATAAAACCGTTAGAAAATTTGAAAAAAAATATTACTAATCAAACCAATGATAAAATTTGTTTTTATTTATATAAATTTTTAGAAGAAATAAATATTCAAAAAAACATACAAAATTTTTGCGAAGATTTGCTAAACAAAAACTATAATTTGTCAGCTGAAGAAATATCCAAAACCTGGAACATCTTAATTAATTCGCTGGATGAAATGTCGAGCATTTTAAAGGATAAAAAAATCTCTTTGAAGAAATTTTCAAATTTATTAAGCATAGTCATAAATTCAAATGATATTTCTTTTGTACCACAAAATTTAGATGAAGTTAAAGTTTGCTCTATAGAAAGAAGCAAAATTTCTAATCCTAAAATTTCATTTGTAATAGGGTTAATAGACAAAAAATTTCCTAAAGTTTTTGATCAAGCTGGAGTTTTTAATGATTCAGAAAGAAAAAAATTAATTAAATTAGGTTTAAATATGAATGATACTTTAGAAGAAAAAGATGTCTTTGAAAGATTTTTAGCTTATTTAGCTGTGACAAGTTGCTCTGAAAAATTATATTTGACTTACCATAATTTAAATGTTTCTGGCTCTGAAAATTTAAATTCTGAATTAATAAAAGAAATTAAAAAAATTTTTATTAATATAAATACTGTTGATTATTATAGTCAAAATTTAGAAGATTTGGTTTGGGCCGAATCTCCAAGCTTTGAGTTTTTGTCTAAAAATTTTAATAATAATTCTGAATTTTTCTATAATTTAAAATATTATTTTAATAACAATTTAAATTATAAAAATAAACTAGAAACATTAAATGAAGTTTCAAAAGAACGAAATTTAGAATTCAAAGATAAAAACAATGCTAAAAAATTGATCGGAAATAAAATGCATATATCTGCATCTCAAATAGAAAAATTTTATATATGTAAATTTCAGTTTTTCTGCAAATATTTATTAAATATAAAAGAGAGAAAAACTGATAAATTTAACAAATTAGAATATGGTAATTTTATGCATTTTTTGCTTGAAAAAATCTACAAGAATAACATATTAAAACTGGATAATGAAAAAATTAGAAAAGAAATTGTAAATATTGCTGATGAATATATAGATAAAAATTTAGGAGGTTTTGATAATAAATCTGAGAGATTCAAACATCAAATTCTGAAATGTCTAGATATTATAGAAATAATAATAAAATACTTGAAAGAAGAAATGTCTCAAAGTAAATTTAAGTCCATAGGTCAAGAATTGAAAATTTGTAATTCTGGTGATATAGAACCTTTAGAAATAAATGAAATTGAAAATTTTATTATAGAAATTTCAGGTAAAATTGATCGTGCAGATATTATGGAACTAAAAGATAAAAAATATGTAAGAATTATAGATTACAAAACTAGTAAAAAAGATTTTAAATTATCTGGTGTTTTATATGGATTAAATTTGCAAATGTTTTTATATTTAATGGCAATTCTTGAAGATAATAAATATAAAAATATGGAACCAGCTGGCATTTTATATATGTCAATTATTAGACCTAGTATTGAAAATGAAAAAATAAAAGATAAATCGAAATTAGAATTAAAAATAAAAAAATGTTTGAAAATGGATGGTATTATTTTAAATAATCTAGAAATTATAAGAGGTATGGAAAGTTTAGTTCAAAATATTTTTATTCCTATTTCTTCAAAAATGGATAACGAAAGTTTGATAAGTAAAGAAAATATTGATTATATTTTTGAAAAAGTAAAAGAAAAAATAATTCATATGATTTCAGAACTTAGAGATGGTAAAATAAATTCTTCTCCTGTGATTCTAAATGATAAAAACTTCGAAAATAAAATAAAATCTTGTGATTTTTGTAGTTATAAATCTATTTGCGGATGCGAAAAAAAAGATTTAATAGAAGTAAAAAATATTAATAAATTTGAAATATTTCCAACTAAAAAACAAATAAATACGATAACAAATGTAAGTAAGTTTTTGATATAATTTCCAATTTTTTCTCTACGCCATACCGTACATGCAACTTTTCACTGCATACAGCGTTCCATCGAACATATTTGTTCAAAATAATTTAAGTTTACAAGTTTTCACGTAACAGTTATTTTAACTTTCAATCTGCCCTCTAAAAAACCATTTTTCTAAATTTATAGAAAAAATCACTAAACCTTAGTTTATTCAGATGAAATAATTTTTGTCGATTCTTTTCATGGTTTTACACTGCAACAATTAAATATTTTGGAAATTTTTTTAATTCAGTCTAAAGATATGTATATAACTTTTTGTTCTGATGCAAATTATTTAAATTCTGAAACAACAAACTTATTTTCTAGTGTTTATAAAAATATAAATAATTTAATAAAATTATCTAAAAAAAATAATATAAAAATAAATGAAATTTTGTTAAATAATAGTATTAGGTTTAAAAATTCAGAATTGGTTTTTTTAGAGAAAAATTTCTTTAGTAATATCAAATTTAAATATATTAAAAATTTGAATAATATAGAAATATACAGAGCTTTTGATATTTATGATGAATGTGATTTTATAGCGAGAGAAATAAAAAAATTGGTTTTTAAAAAAAATCATAGATATAAAGATTTTACTGTAATTACTAGAAACATCGAAGAATATAAATTTATTTTAAAAAACACTTTTTAAAAAAAGATTAACAAAAATAACCTGCTAATATAAAATAATGAAGCAATTTTAATATCGTTTCGCCAATTAATAGATCATTTATCATGTTGTACCCCAGATAGCCACCGAAAACAAATCCATAAAAAATATTTTAATACTATACTACAAAACGGTTTTTGAATAGATTTATTTTTATAATTTGGTATTTAGAATTATATTTTTATGATATAATTAAAATTGGAGATTAATTTATGAAAAAATTGATGAAAATATTACTAAGTTTAAATGTAATAATTTTTTGCAGTTTTGTACCAATAATAGCTTTAGAAGAAAAAACACTTTCTTCTAGCAGAGCAATTTCAGAAAAATTTGACATTCAAGAACCAGCTAACTGAAAAATTCATAGAGAATCAATAAAATCAGAACTGTTAACAGAAAATGTATTTGCAATCCAAAATATGCATGAATATCTTGCTGAAAACAGTAGAATTGCTGATTTTGATGGGCAAGTTTACAGTGTTTTACTTGATAATGGATTGCATTGTGTTTTTAAAGTAAATTTGGATGAATAGAGCAGTGCAGAATTAATAGCCTATCAGCTTTCTGTTGAAACTGGTCTCGGCAGCGTTCCACCGATTATACAAAGAAGCTTAGAATATGATTTTGATGGACAAGGTAAAATAAGTTTAAAAACAGGTTCTCTCAGCTTATTTATTGAATTAAAGATAGATTTATTAAAACTTAATGATGAAGATTTTGATGAAGTTTTGAGTAAAATTGACAAAAATGAACTTGCTGATTTTAAAATTTTTAACTTTATTTTTGGTCAATGGGATGTAGGTCCGCACAATATGTTGATTAGTGAAACGAAAAATAATAAAAAAAATCGAATTTATCTTCATCCTATTTCAATAAATAATGAAGGAATTAAAAGTGTTCAATTAGTGAAATATGGAGAAGTCTCATTTGTGAGATGTCATTATTTTGACGATTGTTTTTTCAATGAAAAAGAATATATTGATATAATAAAAAATGAAAATTTCCCTTTTGATAACAGCTGTTTTTGTGATAGTTATTTAAGAAAAGAAATAGAAAAAAATACGGATACGCTCCAACAAAGAAGGATAATAATTTTGTAATTTACGATAATTCATATTGGGTTCAGTATAATAATCCTGAACACGTGGAGTGTGTAAAAAAATTATTATATTCAAATTATTTACCTGCAAAAATTAAAAAAACACTTGAAACTTTAAAAAAATCAAAATTTTTTGAAATTTTCGGAGTTAACGAAGGTAATGCTAGCCACAGCATAAAACAAAGAATATTTGGAATTTTTGAAAGAAGAGACATGTTATTAGAACATTTTAAAAATTAAATAAGATTTTTTAATTTACTATATTTATAACTATTTTTTGTTGACTTTTTTATATATAACCGCTAAATATTTATTTTAGCGAATGAATAGTAAAAATATTGACAAAAAATAATGGTGTGCTAAAATTATAAAAAATGCTGTTTCAACAAAAACCAGGTTGAAACTTCAAGCATTGAAAATTAAACACCGTGGAACTCACGGAAGTTTACACTTGAAATGAAATGGAGCTTACGTAAAACGAGTAATCGCTGGAGGCGTAGAATCAGGAATCTGTTTGGTTTTTAGTCAAGCAGAGTGTTAAGGTATAACTATTGTGTTTTAAAATAATCCGGTACAGTTTCTCTTGAAATATAAGAATATTTTTCAGAATTTAAGATGCAACCAATGTTTCAAATCGGCTCAAATATGTTCGATTAAATTTTGTTGGGATAAATAAGGGAGTAATCCATACAATATGGCAATTATAAAAACATGTTATTTGTTCCAATTTTGATTTTTATGAAAAATCGCATTGTCTATCGCGATAATGATTTCGGGTGATACCATTCAAATCAGTCGTCTTTCATTGGTGTTCCAAAAATGGAAAGATAATTGCTGGTGTCTGGTATGGAATTTATGAAAAAGAATCGAACTCCCTAAGAATCATCAGAAGATTTAGTAAATTATTGTATTTGCTTGACCAAATGATAAAGACCTTAAAGATTCCTTTTCAGAAAGCTAATTGCTAATAACCCAGTTCTTGCTTGTAAATTAGCAAGTAAAATTGCTAAGGACACAACTATTATGATGGGAAAAAATTTAAGAAATCAGTTGAAATTTAACATATAATATCGATGCAAGATATTTCATAAAAGAAATTTTAAAATCCGAATTCGCGATGATAAGGTTACCGTTAAAGTTCTTCTTATGTGGTGTCACTTTGTCTACATTAATTAAGCTTAATTCGGATATATCAGTTTGATGCTATTATATATTGAGTTTTGCTCGTATGGTAAAGAAAAACGCCAGTCCACTAAATGGATTATATATTATTGGTAAAGTTTAATGACGTATATCCGAAATTTCACGAACTTTAGCTTGTGGAAGGATTTATGAAGCCACCAATAAAGATAAAAAATAAAGAAATCGCAAAAGAAATAAACTGATTATCATTACAGTTTTCAAATCATATTTTTTAATTAGATTTCGATTAAATTTCTGCAACAAAGTCCAATATTTTTACAAATTTTATATAAAATAAGTGTGCAAAACGTTAAAATTTAGTCGGACAAACAGTAAAATGTTTCCTTAAAAGCTTACAATTGAATGGCAGTTATTACTGAAATCTCAAAAATTTGAATTGTAATGGTAAAATAGCTAAATGAATATTTATTTTTTAAGAAAGTTTTTTGAGATATTTTTTGTTTTTTTATTTTTAATCTTCATTTTTAACTTTTTATATAAAAATATTTATGATGGCGGAGAAATCGAAATAGTTGAATATATAGATTATGAAGATATAATAAATTTTGATGCATTGATAATTAGAAATGAAAAATTATTATATAAAAATAGTATTGAAAATTGTGTATATTATCTTGTAAGAGACGGTGAAAAAGTTGGCACCGGAAGTAAAATAGCTGAGATATACAAAAATTTAGATAGTCTAAATGATAAAACAGAATTTTTAAAATTGGAGGAAGAATTAAATTTTTTAGAAAATGAATATTTGGATTTAAAAAATTTTGATTTTATTAATCCAGATCTGATGTTTGAGAAATTAGGTATTTACTTAGAAAATTTGAAAGAATATAAGTACGAAAATTTTATAAATTATAAGATAAATATATTAAATTTAGTAATGAAATATAATTTTATTTTAAAAAATGAAAATTCTTTTATCAAAAGAATTAAAGAATTAAGAAATAAAGTAAAAGATTTAAAAATAAATAGTGGATTTATAAATGACATTTATTCTGAAAAAAATGGAATTTTTATGAGTTACGTTGATAATTATGAAAATTCTATAGATTTTGAAAATATAAAAAATATTCAAGATTTAAACATTAAAAAAAATCTAGAAAATAATAACATTTTGGGAAAAATAATAATATCATCAGATTTATTTTTAATTTGCAAAATAGATTCAAACAAAATTTGTAAAATAAATGAGAATAAAAATATGAAAATAAAATTTTCTTTTAAGAATGATTACGTAGATTCGAAAATTTTTTACATAAATAAAGATAAAAATTTTGTTTTTATTAATACAAATTACATTGATAAAGAATTGTATAATATGAGATTTGATAATGGCTGTTTAAAGATTTCAAATTACTCTGGATTAAAAATTTCAAAAAAATCTATACATATAAATGAAGATAATATAAAAGGTGTTTACATAAAATATGGAAATATGTTAATTTTTAAAAAAATAAACGCAATTTTTTATGGTGATTCTTTCGTAATTTGCGAGGAAAACTTAAAAAATTCAATTAAAAAAGATGATATAGTGTTAAAGAATGGTGTAAATCTGTATGATAAAAAAATTTTTCAATAATTTAACCTAAAACGATTGTATCAAGTTGCATCATAATAATAAATGACAGTCAAAAGTGACACCGCAATAACCATGTATCTATTGACCAAGAAGCACATAACTAGAAGAATAGTCACTGATAAGTTATTAAAGAATTTCCAGACATTTCTTCTGGTTTTTTTAAATTTAATATATTTAAAATCGTAGGTGCAATATCTGATAAATTTCCAAAAGATTTCAATTTACAAGGATAGTTTGCGACACAAAATGGTACTAAATTGTTGGTGTGAGCTGTGAAAATTTCACCTGATTCCGTTAACATCTTTTCAGCATTACCGTGATCTGAAGTAACTATCAAAACACCTTTATTTCTAGTTATAGAATTGAGTAATTTTTTTATACATAAATCTACAAATTCAATTGCTTTAACGGTTGCTAAAAAATTTCCCGTGTGTCCTACCATATCACAATTTGCATAATTTAATACAATTAAATCATATTTATTTTTTTCTATTTCATATAGAACTTTATCTGTAATTTCAAACGCACTCATCTCAGGTTTTAAATCATAAACATCCACTTCTCTGGGCGAAGGAACTAAAATTCTATCTTCATTTTTATAGGCTTTTTCTACTCCTGAATTGAAAAAAAACGTTACATGAGCATATTTTTCAGTTTCAGTAATTTTAAGTTGTTTTAAATCAAAATCAGAAATATATTCACTTAAATTATTTTTTATTATTCCAGGCTTAAAGGCTATCGAAACATTTTCGTTATTTGTTTTAAAATATTCTGTGAAAAATAAGAACTTATTTTCTTTATTTTTTTCTAAAATAAAATCAGTAATTTCTCTGACTCTATCAGCTCTAAAATTAAAACAAATAAAAGCGTCTTTTTTTGAAAATCCAGTATAATTTTTACTTACAGCTGGAATTATAAATTCATCTGTTATATCATTTTCATAAAAATTTAATATGTATTCCACTAAGTTTTTAAACTTATTGCTACAATCATTATTAATAACATCATAAGCTTTTTGAATTCTATCTAATCTGTTGTCTCTATCCATAGAATAATATCTACCTGAAATACTTGCAATCTCACCTATATTTAAATCATTTAATTTTTTCTCAAGATTTTTTACAAAATTTATTCCAGATTTGCAGTAAGTATCTCTTCCATCTAGCCAAACGTGAATATTGATGTTCTTAATATCATAATTTTTTAAAAATTCTAACAAACTATATAAATGCTCTATATGGCTGTGAATGCCACCATTAGATAACAAACCCATGATATTCAGATCAGAATTATTTTTTAAAACATAATTAATAATTTTTTTTATTTCGAAGTTTTCAAAAAAACTTTTGTTTTCTATAGAACTATTAATTTTAGTCAAATCTTGATTTAAAATTCTACCTGATCCTATAGTCATGTGACCAACTTCAGAATTTCCAACTTGACCACCGGGAAGTCCCACTGATACACCTGAGGCTTGAAGTTTACTTGTTGAATTATTTTCAAATAAATTATCTAAAATAGGAGTTTTAGCTGAATATATAGCATTTCCAACTTTTAAATTACTTATTCCAAAACCATCTATTATTACTAAAACAACAAATTTTTTCATATTTTTTCAGTCACACTATTTAATTTATATACTAAAATCACATACATTTTTTTCGTATCCTTCTTATACTAGCATTTTTGAATACCGAATAATATGTTTATTTTAATTTTATTCATGAACATACTAAAATGTTAATTAATCGATTAAATTAAACAAAATTTTCATTGTAATGAATTTACTTTTTGGTTTTACATTTTTCTATTGCTTGGCCAATTTTATCGAATATAAATCTAAAATGGTTGAAATAAAAACTGAATATGCTGTTCCAAAATATAATAGTCAAATTTGTCCAAATCGTAATGAAATAAATCATGCGGAAGCATACTTATAAATCTTGTAAATATCTTAATATCGTATCGATACTTTAAACATCATAAATGCATCTGTGGTTTCAGAAATAAGCCTAAAATGCTATGTATACACAAACACGGGCAATAACATTATCCCGGGTTTAAGGGAAACAAAAACACACCTCCATAACGCACCCAAAAATCCCTAATATTGGAAATGTCAATTTGCTAAGTTATATCAAAAAATATTTAAAAAATAAAGAAAAAAAAGTTTAATACGGTTAGAAAAAACAACTATAAATCAAGTGATTTAGGAAAATGTGAGTAAAAACGAAAATTTATAAATTTTGCTAATTTTCTTGAGTTTTTAAATATAAAGGGGTGTAGAAAAGGTATTAGCATATTTACAAAAGTTAAAATATATAATCACAGAATTTATGACTCAATGCAAATAGATAAAAGGTTAATCCATTTAAAGCAAAATAAATTAAGAAAAACTAAATGAAGAAGAATATTTTAAATCAACCAGATAATTTCATTAATATAAATATTTAGCGGTTTTCTCGCGAATTTATATAAATAAGAATTATACAAGCATTTAAAAATTTTGCTTTAACGCGATTTTTAATTTTATATTCTCAACAGCAACAATTATTATTGTAACTTATTAAAATATTTTACTTATACAAAACTCTTTACCATTAACTCCGTGACAAGAACGCATGGAAACTTTTATTTTTGGAGCTGACAATGCGATTCGAACGCACGACCTCATCCTTACCAAGGATGTGCTCTACCGACTGAGCCATGTCAGCAAAAAACCATAAATTACATTGTATGAAAATTTTTTGTAAAAAACAATAGTAAAGACAAAAAAACTTTAACATTCTATTGAAAATTTCTTTGATTTTGAAATCTTGTTACTTTGTACATACGAAGAAAGTTTATTTTTTGTCAATCTTTATTTTACGATTTATCTAACTAAAATTTGGCATTTTTTTGTTTATTTTACATAAAAAGTATCGTCCGATTCTGTTAAAATTTATTATTATATCTAATTTCGTATTTATATCACATCCCTTCATCAAAGGTTCAACTGAAACTAAAATTCAGTTGTTGAATTGTATCTAAGATTAGCGCCAAATCAACAAACTGAAGAAATAACCAACCGAAATCCACGGCTTTTACTGATCAATAATTTAGCAAAATCACAACAAAAACTCACTCAGTTTACTTTTAAATATATGAACACTGAACTATTTTAATGTATAATTTTTATTCTAACAAAACATTTTTACTAAACTTTGTAAAATCTTACTTTTTTTATATCTCTCAATAAATTATAAGTACTAATTAACGTAAAAATACCCACCACTGCATCAGCTCCAAAAAATAATGCTACTCCATTATATTCATTCTCGACAAAACTCCAAATAGCCACACTAGTAAAAATTATGTTTAATGCTGCATATGGAACTATGAGTGATATATCTTTAAATAGTGTCCAATTTCTATTTGCTGGTATGTTTTTACCATTGTCAATTATCACCAGAGATTTGGAAACTACAGTTTCTTCTGCAGCAAACCCAGGCGCAATTCCTAAAACTACTGATAATACCAAACTTTTAAAACGTAATAATTTTTTCATTTTATTTATTTCTCCTTATTAAAAATAATTTAATTAATTTAATTTTATGACAATACCAAAACTCAAATTTTTAATGTGGAAATTATTTGCTTTTGGTCAAACCTTATGTCTTTTAAGTCGTCGTACAAAAAATAACAATCAAGCAAACCCAAACCTACTGAAATAGCTGAACTTAAATCAAAATGGTATCCTTTAAATCCTACCCAACTACAACAATGTTCAAAACCATGTTCAAAACCATTGAATTTCCATAACGGATCTACGAGCAAACCATAAAATACTTTAGAAATATTAACAGTATCTTTAGTTAAAGTCCAAATTCTATTTTGTGGTATTTTATCGCCATTTTCTGATACAATTAAACTAACAAATTCTTCATTCATCAATAGATAAGGTTTATTCTCAGCAAAAAAATTGAGCGCACAACCAAACAGTAACATTGACGACAGTATCATACTCTTAAAATGTAATAACCTCTTCATTTTTATTCTCCTTATATTATATTTTTAGAGTGTATTATAACAACTTCCACGTTTATTTTAGAACGTAAATTCAAAAATGTCAACGTAAAATTTTTTTATTATTATTTGAAAATAACGAATTTTTTTTAATTACGCACACATACATAATAATAGTATAAACCACAAAATATAGCATTATTTTAATTATTAAATTGGCATTTATTAAATTTATAAAAATACCAATCGTAAAACTTATTAATGCAAAAAATAAATTTTTTAATATTTTGAGCCAAAAATCTTTTATATCTAATTTCAAATTTTTTTGATAATATATATTTAATACGATATTTGATATAATTAGCGTAGTTCCACTTACCGCAGAACAAGCGATTTCACCGTATTTTTTTATTAATAAAATACTTAAAAATATATTTATAAAATCTATAAACAAAAATAAAATTACTCTAAAATAAAATTTATTTACCGCTTGCAAAATTGTCTGTCCTAAACCTTGAATTAAATCTATACTCAAAGGTATTAGAATTAGTAGAGTCATAATATAACTATTTTCAAAACCCGGCTCTTTTAAGGACCATATGGAAATAAATTCCTTTCCAAATAAAATAAATCCAGTTAAGACCAATCCCAAAATCAAACTTTCTAATTTTCCAACTTCTATAAATAAATTTGAAAGCTTTTTTTCATTTTTTTTAGTAACTAAGTCTATCACTTTTGGCAGAAAAACCCCAGTTATCGCTGTAGACAAAATCATATAATTGTAAGTTATTTGAAAAACTATAGAATATGCAGCGGCTGAGACTGAATTGTTTAAAATACTTAAAATAATAAAATTAGAACGCCAAAAAAATTGTTCAACTATGACATTTAAAAATATAACACTTGAATATTTTACTATTTTTAAAAATAGTTCTTTATTAAAATGACTAAAACTTATTTTTATTTTTAAGAATTTTATGCAATAAAATGCTCTGAAAAAACTTGTAATTATATTAAAAAAAGTTTGCACTGTTACTATAGTAATCGCAAATGGAAACTTATTAATAAATAAAAAAATCGAAATGGCTTGAAATACATTAATAAAAATAGAGAGAGATTTTAAAAAAACAAATTTTTCGTGGGCTGTAATTATGGCATTGAAGATTTGAAAAGGAAGAGTAATAATTACGTTGATTAATAATATCAAATACATGTTTTTTAAATTATTTAATTCTTGAATCTCATAATTTTTATATATAAAATTTAGTTTAAAATATAAAATTAATCCTACTAAAAAAATCATAAAAGTTATAAAAATGTAAATTTTAGAACATATAGATAAAAATATCTCTTTTTGGCCATTATTGTTTTCAGAACTATATTTAGAATAAAAATAAACTACTGTAGCAGGAAGTCCAAAATCTAAAATAACAAAGTAAGCAATTAATGAACCCATTATCTGGTATAAACCGTATTCATTTATATTTATGTAATTTAAAAACATGGGAACACTTATTATATTTATAAGCGTCCCTAATAAAATATTTAAATAAGATAATATCATACCTTTTTTTCTTTGATTTTTTATCAATTTTACACTTCTGAGTTTTTATAAATTTTACCATTGATTAGCATTATTCGTGTTTTTACTAATATCATTTAAATTATTTTCATATTTTTTTATTGTCATGAACCTTTCACGATGGGGCCTTTATAGGTTACTCCCACGAATTTACGACCTCGTAACCCACGGTGCATGCCGATAGTCCCTACCATGCTGGTTGACAATTTATGCAATCGTTCAAAAATTATTTTTACATTATCAAATTTGTCTAGTATCATAGTATGCTTATATTTAAGGAAGTTTTTTTCTAACGTTTCATTTACTGCATTCGGAGGAAAACCTTGCATAAAGTATTGTATAAAATACATATCAAATTTTCACATTGTAGCACAAATTTTTAAATTCCGTATCTTTATTTTGATATTTGACTATTTATTTGGTTAAATACCAATCAAGTTTTTGATTATACGCTCTCTATGGTTATTTTTCCATTTCATTTAAAGAGTTAATTCCCGTGAGTTACACGTTATTTAATAGATGTAATATCAAAATTTCTACAGTTGTTTTCAGAATAGAACATATAAATAAATTACACATTTTTAACAATTTTGAAATATTTTTAATCCAAAAATTTATTCAAAATTCTCTTTCTTGAATTATTTATGTTAATTTCTCTGACTTTTTTTCTTATTTCAAGTATGAAAGGTGAAGACATAGATAGTTCATCTATATTTAAAGCTAAAAAGAATTCTGTCAAATTTTCATCTGAAGCTAATTCACCACAAATTCCTACCCAAATATTGTTTTTATGGGCATTTTCTACAACCAATCTTATCATTCTTAAGATAGCTTTATGTTTTGTATTATACATATTGCTTATTTTGTTATTTTGCCTGTCTACTGCTAAAGTATATTGAGTTAGATCATTTGTTCCTATGCTGAAAAAGTCAACTTCTTTAGCTAAAATATCACTTATAAATACTGCTGCTGGAGTTTCTATCATTACACCAAGTTCTACATCTTCTGAAAATTCTATGTTTTCATTTTTCAAACCTAATTTTACCTCTTGTATTATTTTTTTAGTTTGAATTAATTCTTCAAGCGAAATAATCATAGGTATCAAAATAGAGATTTTACCAAAAATAGATGCCCTGTATATAGCTCTTAATTGAGTTTTAAAAACTTCGGTGTTTTCTAGACAAATTCTTATAGCTCTATAACCCATGGCTGGGTTTTCTTCTACTGGCAAATTAAAGTATTCAACTTTTTTGTCAGCACCGATATCCAAAGTTCTTATAATTACTCTTTTATTTTTAATAATTTCTAAAACTTTTTTATAAGTTTTAAATTGTTCTTCTTCAGAAGGATAATTTTTTCTTTTTAAATACAAAAATTCACTTCTGAATAGACCTATACCATCTGCATCATTATCAATAACTAAACCTAATTCAGCTACGCTTCCGATATTTGCGCAAATTTCTATTTTTTGCCCATCTTTAGTTATATTTTCTTTGTTTTTTAAATTTTTCAACAAATCAGTATGCTGATCGCATAACTCAAGTTTTCTTGTTAATCTTCTTATGCTCGTAATATCAGGGCTGATATAAACTTTTCCAGAAAAACCATCTAGAACAATTTTGTGATTATTATATCTTTCTTTTAAAACTTCTCCTAAGTCTATAATAGTTGGTATATTTAAAGCTTTTGCTAAAATGCAAGCATGTGAATTTTCAGAACCTGAAAACATCAAAATACCACTAACAATGTTTCTATCTATAGTGGCAACCTCACTAGGAGTAAATTCTTCTGAAACTAACACAAAAAAATCTTTATTTGGATTTTTTTGTTCTCTCGAAATATTTTCCGAATTATTAATAATCAAATTATAAATATCTATTATGTCAGAAACTCTACTTCCTATACACTCATCATCTAGTTCAGAAAATTTTTTAATATATTTTTGACAAACCAAAAAAACTGCATATTCAAAATTTATTTTTTCTTTTCTTATTATATTTAAAATATTTTCAACAAAACTAACGTCCCTTATAATCATTTTATGAATTTGAAAAATCATGGCACTTTCTTCGTCAATTTTTTCGATTGTAGTTTTGTATAAAACTTCAAGTTTTTTTTCAGATAAATTTTGTGATTCCTCAAATTTCTTTATTTCTGAATTTATATCACTTATTTCGCACTTTTTTGGAGTTTTAATATTTTCAGTTTTTATTAAAATTTTTCCAAAAGCTATTCCTTTTACTACACTTTTGCCTTTAAATATTTTCAAAATTTATCCCCATTTTCATTTAATAACTTTTGAATTTCAATTTTTGCTTTTAATTCATCATCTCCACTTATTTCTATTATAATTTTATCTTCATTTTTTATGCACAAACCCATGATATCTAATAAACTTTTTGCATTCACAGATTTTTCGCCTTTTATTATTTTTATATCTGATTTGTACTTGACACACAGACCTGCTAAAATACCTGCAGGTCTTGCATGCATCCCATCTGGATTCGTTATTACATGTTCAATTTTCGACATTAAAAAAACCCCTCAAGAAAAGTATTACACAAATTATATTAGTTTACCAATTTTTTTATACTAAATTCAAATTTATCAACGTATAGAACGATTCAAAATTTTGCAATATCGCTATTGTAATAAATAAAAAAACATTTACTTTACATTTCTTTAATTTAAGGTATTTACAACTTTGAGCTTGGGTTTTAGGATAGGGGGTCAGTACACTTTACTATTCTAGAATAGTACAATTAATAGTTTTAGTTTGCAATAAAGCAAAAACAAGTGACGAAATTTTGAAAAAACTATGAACTTAAGTTACACTCTACACATCAAATAGTTACTCTTTCTTTTGTTTCTCTCTTAATGAAAAGATATTAAAAAGGTGTTTTACACATTAACTTTCTAAAATGTATTATTCAGATAATTAGTTGGTTATTCAGATACACGATTTAAATGTGCTAGAGCCTATTCACACAAAATAATTATGTGTTATAATTATAATTATGGAAATAACAATTAAAATTTACAAAAAAGTTAAATATTTATTCCCGACCGCTGCAATTTAGAAGTATTAAATACGTTTTTACATGCGTGCTGTAAATAAAAATCCACCGAAGATAATTGGTAAAAGATCTACACGAGAGTAAATCGACGGCGGTGCACATAAAAAGCCGGAGTGATTTCTATGAAAAAGAAAGTTTTTGGTTTGAATTCAACGTTCGTAAAAGTTCATTCGTATGCAGCTGGCGCTTTTAAAAACACTCGGTAAAATGAAATATTTACTTATGGATAAAGCATAAGAAGGCGATGAAATTTGCGAATTGAATAAAACACTGAATTTCATACAGATTATTCCACCAAGATCGAATCGAAAAAATTCTTAGAAATATAACAAAATTTTATATAAAAGCAGGAACGAAATTGAACGAATTTTTCTCAGGATTAAACAATTTAAATGTATTTTTTATTCGTTATGAAAAACTTGATATTATGTTCATTAAAGTTTATATATTTGGCATTTATACTTGATTTTTTATCTAGTGTAAACAGGATCTAGAGAAAAATTACATAAAAATTAAAAATTTCGAAAAAAACGCAAAAATTTTTAAAAGTGTGATTAAAATGTTAGTGGAAAAAATTTTTGCTAAATTTTATATATTTTTTAAAAGAACATTATAAAATTGAATACTTCAGGCATCATTGTCAAACAAATTTTTTATTTGATCTGGTTTGATCATCTATTCTTTGTATTGATAAAAAGTCGTCACAAAACATTAATCATAACAATATACAGTTATTTTTTTAAATATTTTATTTTCAGATTTAAATATACTATTTTCTGGTAAAAACTTACGAACCATGCTCAAAGGATAAACAGTACAGTTTTTTGAAATTACAGTTCCTGGATTTAAAACAGTATTACAGCCTATTTCAGAATAATCCCCTATAATGGCACCAAATTTTTTTAATTTAGTGTTTATTTTTTTGTCCAAAAAATTAATACTAATATCAGATTTATCAGATTTTATATTCGAAATTATCACACCGGCACCTAAATGAGATTTATAACCTAAAACTGAATCTCCGATATAATTAAAATGAGGAACCTGCGTGTCATTAAATAAAATTGAATTTTTTATTTCTGTGGAATTTCCAACAACAACATTTTCTCCTATAATCGTATTACCACGAATAAAAGCACAATTCCTAATTTCAGTGTTTTTTTGTATAATAACAGGTCCAAGAATTTTAGCACTTTTTTCGATATAAACATCCTTTGAAATCCAAATATCTTTGTCCAAACTAAAATACTCATTTGGACTGAGAGATCGTCCTAATTCTAAAATAAAATCTCTTATACTATAAAGAATTTCCCACGGATATTCAGTTTTTAATAACAGATCATATGCTATAGTTTTTGATAAATCTAATAATTTTTTGGTTTTTAACAAATATACTCCTTTTGATCACTATACCTGGCTAAATGCTAAACATACTTCCGGTTTTGCACTTTTTGTGGTTACCTATTTTACACAAGTTCCATTCCATTTCGAACATTAATTTTCGTGAGTCCCGTGGTGTTTATTTGATGTTAGCAATTTATTTTTTTTGTCAAAATTTTTTAGTATTTTGGAGCGACTCATATGATCAAATTAAAATTTAGCAGTTTTCTCACCTTTTTTTATAAAGTTTCTGGTGCAAGACTTACTATTTTTAAATAATTTTTGTCTCTTAGTTCTCTTGCTACAGGTCCAAAAATACGCGTGCCAACCGGTGTTTTATCATTTTTTATAATTACTGCAGCATTCTCATCAAATCTTATATAAGAACCATCTGACCTACGAGTTGCAGATTTAGTTCTAACAACTACAGCTTTTACAACATCACTTTTTTTTATAGTTCCATTAGGTATTGCTTTTTTTACAGCTGCAACTATTATGTCACCAATTTTAGCAAATCTTTTCCTAGTTCCTCCCAATACCTTGATACACATCATTTCTTTTGCTCCAGTGTTATCAGCAACTTTTAATTTAGTTTGTGGTTGTATCAATTTTATCACCCTCCTAATTTAATATTGTACTATAACTTATTTTAATTATCAATATTTATATTTTTTTGGATTTATGTCAAAAAATAGTTTGAAATTGAATTTTGGTATGTAAAAGTAAAACAAACATAATTTTTTATGCAATTTTTTAAAACAACTAGTATTTTTGTGTATCAAAATATTTTAATCTAAAAAGAAAGCACAATTTAGAAGTTTTGAACATTTTTTGTACTTGCGATTGGCAAATAACGAAATTTTGGGGAAAATTGCAAATAATTTTTATACAAAATTGAACAAATGGACAAAAAATCGGTATAAATTTGCTAAAAACAGGAATAACTTCACGTATATAAAAGTTTATCTCGGCGCGAAAAACAAGCAATTGAAAAAACGGCTTCAATATATCTGTCCTAAAACCTCAATTCATAGTTATAAATAGCCGAAATTAGAGAAATTTTTAATAAGTGTTTTTTTGTTTGTTGCGATAACGTTGTTGAAGAATTTTGAAGAGTTTAATACGACGATTTACGTGTTAGATGCAAATTCTGTAACTTGAAATTTGTGAATTAAACCGTCAGTAAGTTCGCCGTTTTTCGGCTTTTTATACGGCGTCAAACTGTTTGAATGGTAGAGTTTTAAATCCTGATATCCTTTGTCGCCAATAAATAAAATATCTTTCAACAAATGAAATTTGCTGCGCTTAAAAATTTCCAAATCATGCACAGAACCTTTTTCTTCATAAATACGTTTTGTGTCGCCGTTTATGACTATTTGTTATTTTATTGTGTGTCTTTTTTTTACCCAGATATGAAGCTTTTTGTCCATATTTTGGACGTTCGGTTTCGCATTCTATAACATCAATTATCGCGTGGTGTTTTCCTTGATTAATTCGCGTTTTGACGGCAATGAAAATGTTCCATCTTTGATTAAAGTTTGTTCGACCTATGCAACAGCCTCGGAAATTCGTTGTTTTAGATACACCATAATCAAAGCCCAAATTTTCCATTGTGCGATAATCGTGGTAAATATCCAAGCATAATAATTAGCACATCCAAAACACTCAATTTTCGCGATCTACTGCCTTTTTGCGCATCTCCTTGTATGCGCTTTAGAGGATCGCGTGTATTGCTTCAAATGTTGGTTTTCTTATTCCGAATGTTACTAAATATTTTGTTTCTGGTAATTTTTCAATTCTATTTTTATTGTCCTTTCTAAAATTTTAGCATATTTTAAAGTTTTAGGACAGGTCTAATACAAAAATTCATATAACTTATGTAAATAATAGGAATACTATAATTTCACGGAAGGAAAGCGCTTTTAAATAATAAGTTAACGCACTGTGTTATGAATTCAGTCACGAGTTTAGTGACGATAAAATTTAATGCAAATTTTTTTTGCTTGTATAAATAAAATAAATTTGTTAATATGTATAGTGCTACAAAGAATATCCTGAAAAAAGGTTAAAATGTGATTTTAAAGCTTAAAGGCGTAAAATAGCACGGTACAGACTATCGAAATAAGCGTTGTGGGGTTACGAAATTTGCGAAGCAGGAAATTTATAAGGGCGATTGTTCTTGGCTTTAATCATGAGGGACTCACTTGTTTGATAAGCTTTTTTGCTTGGTTGGAATTCAAAATTTAATTGAAAGGAAGAGGATTATGATAGAATTAAGTGGTACAAAAAACACAAGAGACTTAGGTGGCTATAAAACTTTTGATGGAAAAATAACAAAACGCAATATATTTTTTCGTTCAGATAACACAAACAAGTTAACAGATTACGATATAAAAAAATTAAGAGAAGAACATAACTTAAGAACTGTTATAGATTTACGAAATCTTATGGAAATTGAAGAAGCACCAGATAAATTAACAGAAATTGAAGGTATAAAATATTATAATATACATTTTTCAATCCCTGACGACGAAATGGCAAAGTTAATAAAAGGAAAAATTGAATTTCATACTTTGTATATATTAATGCTGGAAGAAAAACAAATAATAAAAGAGCTTTTTGAAAAAGTAGCTACTTCGAGTGGTGGTGCTGTTTTATTTCATTGTACAAATGGTAAAGACAGAACAGGACTTTTGGCCATGATTTTATTAGGATTGGTAAATGTAAGTAAAGAAGATATTGTGAATGATTATAAAATAACTTATGGTCTCATAAAAAACAAAGAGGATGTTAAAGAAGGTATTGAAAAATATAGATTGGAACTTTACCAGTCTCTTCCTGAGTATATAACACCTGCAATTGACTATATTTTTGAAAAGTACAAAAATTTTGAAAATTATATATTGTCATGTGGTGTTTCTTGTGAACTAGTAGATTTGGTAAAAAATAGATTTTGTTAAATTATGAGCAACTTCTTATGCTTATTTAAATGTTTGCCGAACAATCAGTGAATAGTTTTCGTTTGAGTTTTTCAATAAACACGTTAGGGGTTTTTTTTCAGTTCAGATACTAAACTTTTTTCTCTTCTGGAAACCCAAGTCTGTGGTTTTTTCATGATTTTAGCAATTTTGCTTTGGGTTAAATTTTTAGAAAACCTTAAGTATATCAAAATTTTATCTTGTTTTGCTAAATTTTTAAACAAATTTGAGATTAATATCTTAGAAATAATTTTTTCTTCTTCAAAATTTACAGATATATTTAAACTTATACTTTCTTTACTAATAATATTTGAATTTTTGGAAAATTCCAAAGATTCTATAACTTGTTCAGCTGTTACGTTTAAAAATTCAGAAAGCTCTTTAATTGTCGGTGTTCTGTCGTTAATTGAAAAAAATCTTTCACTTTCTTTTTTCATTTTGAAAGATAAACTTTTTACATCTCGACTTACTTTTAAATAATTACTATTTCTAAACAGCTGTTTTATTTCGCCTAAAATATATGGAACAGCATAACTAGAAAGTTTAAAATTTTTAGATTTGTCAAAAGAATTTACAGCTTTAACTAGTCCCATACAACCACATTGAAAAATGTCGTCATACTCAAATCCAGATGACCTAAATCTCTTAGCACAAAGGTGTACCAAATTTAAATTTTCTTCTACTACTTTTTTATTAGTCATTTTTACAGATATTTCTTCGAATTATATATTTCTCAAGAATTACTGCAGTGCCTTTATTAATTTTAGAATTAACTTTAATCTTATCCATAAAACTTTGCATAACTGCAAAACCTAATCCAGAGCGCTCACTGCCACCCGTTGTAAATAAAGGTTCCATGGCTTGACTTATATCTTTTATGCCACAGCCTTTATCTCTAATTTTTACTAAAATTTTCCCGTTTTCATATATTCTAGAATTTATGTAAATGATACCAATTTCAGACTTATATCCATGAACTATGCTATTAGTTACCGCCTCAGAAACGGCTGTTTTTATGTCTGTTAATTCATCTATAGTAGGGTCTAATTGAGCAATAAAGGCTGAAACAACAACTCTTGCGAAGCTTTCATTATTAGATTTACTAAGAAAACTGGTGTTCATTTCGTTAACAAATTTAACCATATTTTATCCTCCTAAATT